>CAVVZB010000001.1:0-1315869 GCA_963752695.1 Bryobacterales bacterium | reverse complement strand
CCTTTTTCGCCCAATGAGTACCTAAATGTTTAGCACGCTTTCCGGCTTTGCGGAATGGATGAGCGCAAACTCATGAGGCGTGCGATAGTCCAGGCTGCTGTGTGGTCGTTCGGTGTTGTACTCGCGGCGCCAATCCTGAATTCGCCGTCGCGCTTCCCACAAGTTGCGGAACCAGTGAGTGTTCAGGCATTCGTCCCTGAGTCGTCCGTTGAAACTTTCGATAAACGCGTTCTGTACCGGCTTGCCGGGCTGAATGTGCGCCAACTCCACCCGCCGCTCTATCCCCCAGCTCAGAAAGTGTCGGGACGTCAGTTCGCTCCCATTGTCCATCTGGATCCGCTCGGGCCGGCCGCGCTCGAAGATCACTTTGTCGAGTGCGCGCGTGACCCTCGGGCTGGGCAGCGAAGTATCGACCTCGAGCGCCAGGCACTCCCGCGTGAAGGTATCCACGACGGTCAGCATCCGAATCGTTCGTCCACTCGCCAGCTTGTCGTGCACGAAGTCGATTGCCCATTGCTGGTTCGGTCCGGAGGCCTGGAACAAGGGTCGCCCCACTCGTTCCAAGCGCTTGCGTTTCTTTCGCCGCACGCTCAAGCCCGCTTCCTGGTACAAGCGGAATAGCTTCTTGTGGTTCACTGTTTCTCCTTCCCTGCCGAGCAATACGCCAAGACGTCGATATCCGAAGCGCGGCTGGTCCTGCGCCAGTGCCGTCAATCTTTCCTTTAGCCTGTGGTCCTTCTCCGGATCGGGTTGATACCGGAACGTGGACCGGGCAATGTGAGCCAGCTCGCAAGCCTTTCGCTGGGTCGCGGAACACTCCTCGATCAGGAACGCCGCGTCCGCACGACGGTCTACGAGCTCAGTCCGTTTTTTATTATTAGGGCCTTTAGCATTTCGCGATCGAGACAAACTTCGGCGACCAGCTTCTTGAGCCGGCCGTTCTCATCTTCCAGGTGCTTCAAGCGGATTGCGTCGCTCGGCTCCATGCCGCCGTACTTGGCTTTCCAGGCATAGATCGTGTAAGTGCTCACGCCTACTTCGCGCGCCACTTCCGCCGCTTTGCGGCCTGCTTCCATCTGCTTCACAGCGGACAGGATCTGCTCTTCGGTGTGCTTCTTCTGTGACATCTGTTTCTCCCTTTCTTCGTCCGAAATTAGTATTCCACTTCGGGCGGAAATCGGGGTTCACGTCACTGTCCTCCGCCTTCACCCATGAATTCAGGAGAGCCCGCGAATCATTGGCCATCGCACCTCGCACTGTTAGAATCCAGTTAATCAATGGAAGCGGACTTCTTAGTCATAGGTGCCGGAATCGCAGGCTTGCGAGCGGTCGTGGAATTGGCTAAGACCGGAAGCGTCTTAGTGATCGCTAAGGATACGCTTCGCGAGTCGTCTTCAGAGTATGCGCAGGGCGGAGTGGCCGTCGTACTCAGTGACGATGACGACATTGAATTGCACGAACAGGACACACTCTACGCGGGAGACGGTCTATGCGACCGCGACGCCGTACGAACACTTGTCGAGGAGGGTCCGGAAGCGATCAATCTGCTGATTAAATGGGGCGCCCAGTTCGATATGGATGGGTCGCACTTGGCCTTCACTCGCGAGGGCGCACATAGCCGCAATCGGATTCTACACTCCCATGGCGATTCCACTGGACGCGAGATTGCGCGCACGCTGCAGCGAAAAGTTGCCGCATTGCCTAACGTCACGTTTCGCAGTTTCTCGGCAATTGTAGATCTTCTAACCTGTGATGGCCAAGTCTGCGGTGCGCTGTTGTTCGACGAGCGATCAGGCGCACTCATCGAGGTCCACACCCGCGCGGTACTCCTGGCTACTGGCGGTCTTGGCCGCGTCTATCGAGAAACGACCAATCCGGATGTCGCCACCGGTGATGGCGTCGCGATGGCGTGGCGCGCCGGAGCCGAGATCGCCAATATCGAGTTCGTGCAGTTCCATCCCACTGCCCTGCACGTGGATGGCGCACCGCGTTTTCTGCTTTCCGAAGCGCTGCGCGGCGAAGGCGCGTACCTGTTGAATAGCGATGGTGAGCGCTTCATGACTCGCTATCATGAGCTAGGGGAGCTGGCCCCGCGCGATGTGGTTTCCCGCTCCATCGTCGCAGAGTTGAAAAGAACCGGAGCGCCCCATGTGTTTCTTGATCTAACCCACCGCGATCCGGAGTTCATCCGCTCGCGATTCCCACGAATCTGGGAAACCTGCCGGAGCTATGGAGTGGATATCTCAACCCAGGCAGCGCCGGTGCATCCCGCCGCGCACTATGCCATGGGCGGGGTTCAGACCGATCTGGATGGCGCTACAAGCCTGGACCGTCTTTACGCCGCCGGTGAAGCGGCTTGTACCGGGGTCCATGGCGCCAACCGGCTGGCCAGCAATTCGTTGCTGGAAGCGCTTGTTTTCGGAGGACGCGCGGGTAAAGCGATGAGCGATTGGGCCGAATCAGCTATGCTGCGCCCCACCCATCGGCAAACCCTCTGCTTCCCGATCACCACTGAAAGCTTCGTGCGCGATTTAACCTGGGAGAAGTGCGGCATTGTCCGGGACGGTGCAAACCTGGCGAGCGCGATATCCGCCCTCGAGTTGCCCTGTGAGGTTCGTCCGGCCGCCCGCTTGGCCGACTACGATTTACGAAACATGCACAATGTTGCACAATTGATCGCTCGCTGCGGCCTGGCGCGGGAAGAGAGCCGGGGCGCTCATTTCCGGACCGATTTCCCGGAAAAGGTGGAATCCTGGCAGCGTCCATCAGTGGTTTCGCTCGCCTTACCTCTGTTCAATGCTTAATGGGGTTGCGGCTGCGCGGTTGCTTTCCGCAAGCGCGTTCGCCTTTGCCGCCGCAGGTTCATTACCCTCGGGCAGCGCTTGGTCCATTCTTTGGACCGCCCCGCTGTTGCTGCTTGCTTCCTTATTTATAGCTTGGGCAGCGGAATCGGCTCAGTTCTTTATTGCGCAGGGTTTCGCGCTCGCGATTCTTGCTCTCCTGCAAACCTTCCCCGAGTTCGCGGTGGAGGCAGTCCTTGCCTGGCATCAGCAAACACCCTTGTTGCTTTCGAATATGACCGGTGCGCTTCGGCTGCTTACCGGGGTCGGCTGGCCTCTCATCTATGGCACCGCCGCAGTCTATCACCGGGCGAGAAGGAATGTCCCGCTGCGCGAGATCTGTCTGGAAAGGCACGACAGCATTCCGGTAGTTACACTGCTCGGGTCATTGGTGTGGATCGCCGTCGTTTTCGCAAAGGGTTCGCTGGGGATTTTCGACGCAGCCATTTTGATCGGGGTCTACGGTGCTTACCTATGGCTGCTCAATCGGATTCCGCCGGAAACGGAAGAATCAACAGAGAATCTGGACATCGTGTCCCGCGCCGTCGTCACCGCGCGGCCGGGCATACGGAACTTCGTAATTGCCACGCTATTCCTGGTAGGCGGCGGACTGATCTTTGTAGTCGCCGAACCGTTCCTCGGCAGTCTTCTGGCCGTCTCCGCCGCGGCGGGAATCAGCCAGTTTGTAGCGGTTCAATGGATCGCTCCTTTTGTCTCGGAGTTTCCGGAAAAAGTATCCGCCTTCTTCTGGGCTCGCACCATCGATCGCGCGCCTATGGCGTTGATGAACATGGTTTCGAGCAATATCAACCAGTGGACGCTTCTGGCTGCGATGTTACCCATCGTGCTGTCTCTCGGGGCTGGCTCAGTCTCGACCATCTATCTGGATCACCAGCAAAGCCTGGAGTTGTTCATGACCATTGCGCAATCGCTGCTCGGTGCGCTAATCCTGCTGGATCTGAAGCTCACCTGGTGGGAAGCCGGGCTTCTATTTGTTCTCTGGGCTGTGCAGTTCGGCTTCTCGATCCTGCCCGCCGGCCAGGTTCTGCGGATTCACTTGGCGGTCACGTTTTCTTATCTCGCGTGGTGCGCCGTCGAGATCATCCGGTTAATTGTAAAAGGGAAAGTACCGGTCGCGTTTACCAACTTCGGGAATTTGGTCCGAATGGCCAAATCCTAGCTTTACTCCGTGGCGGGATCGTCCTCACGATGCTCGCGTACAAAGTCGAGAATATCGAACTTCTTCACAGCGCGATCGGGGAAAAAGCTGTTGACTGCATCCTGTTCCTCGCTAAAGTTCTGGAAGATGGTTTCGAGCTTCGTTGTAACCAGCAGTTCCAGGTTGCGTTCGTTCGTGCCGAGGAGACGAATGACGCAGGAGCACTTTCGCGCCGCGCTGCCACAGAACACCAGCGCCCCGAGGCCGGTACTATCGACATAGGCCACTTCGGAAAGATTGAGAATCACTTTCCCGTTTTCAGCACCCGCGTGCGGCAGAACCGCTTCCCGGAACTCGGTGGCTTCGGGCCCCATCACGACCCGGCCTTTGAGGTCGAGAATAATGATGCCTTCTCGCTCGCGCTGCTTAATCTCCAGGCTCACAGACGCAAGTCTAACAGCTACACCCCAAAACGGTAGCCGCACCCCGGGAGCCACGCCGACAGGGAATTTCTGCAATCGACGCTGTTTTTCAGTCATCCTGTAATTAGATGGGCGCATGCTGGAGCCAAGACCGGTGGGAAGCGTTGGAACGGGCAACCACGTGCGCGGCTCGGGCGTCCGAACCGGGGTCCTCACAATGGCAGGCCGTGGTTCGATCCGCGCGGTTGATACTGAAAACCTATAGCACCAGCTTCTTCCTCGTTACTCGTTTCCTTCCGCCTGCCAAGCGCAAGCAGGTTGAGGTAATTTATGCCGCCGTCCGGTATCCGGATGAAGTTGTCGATACATTTCCGCTGTCATCCGAAAGCCAAAACGCTTTGCTCGACCGATGGGGGCAGGATTATGAGCATAGCCTGCGCTGCGCTTCTCTGAAGGAATCCCTCGAAGCGGGCCAAAACTGCTTCATTGCTGCGTTTGCCGATGTGGTCCGGCGTCATTCAATCCCGCACGAATACTATCGGGCGTTCTTGGATGCCATGCGTCTGGACGCCTCACCGCGTCCGTATTTAGAATTGGACGATCTGATCGAATCCTACGTTTACGGCAGCGCGATTGTCGTCGGCTATTTTCTGGCGTATGTTTACGGGGCCAGCCAACCAGCGGAGTTCCCTCGAGCCCTGCGCGCTTCCCGGGACCTGGGAATTGCCTTGCAGCTGACGAACTTTCTTCGCGACGTACAGGAGGATCATCATCGTGGGCGCGTGTACCTGCCCGTTGATCTACTCCGGGCCGAAGGGATCGTTAACTTCGATCCCAGCGACGCTTCTGCCCACTCTTCCCTCAATCGAGTGCTGCGCCGCTTATCAGCATCGGCTGAGGCGCATTACGCGGCGTCCGAGCGGGATCTGGATGCGTTCGCCCCGGACTGCCATGTCGCCATTCAATCCTGCATCAACGTCTACCGCGAGTTGAACGCGCGCATCGGTCGAAGCCCCGCGGGATTCTTGCATCGCGAGAGCGTGCCTGCTGCCGATAAATTCCGGGTACTCCCCGCCAGCAAGTATTGGCGCCTTCCTTTGGCGTACATGGGGGCGCTCTGAGCCGGACTGCAGGTTCCAACCTCGCGGACGCCATTGTGGTCGGAGCGGGGCTCGGCGGTTTGAGCGCCGCCATTCATCTTCGGTTGCAGGGCCACCGAGTCACCGTTCTGGAGGCCAACGCGACCGTGGGCGGGCGCGCCAATGTAATCGAGCAGGATGGCTTCCGGTTCGATACCGGTCCTTCGCTATTGAACTATCCATGGGTCTTCGAACAGCTTTTCGAAGCCGCGGATCGCAAGTTTTCCGATTATGTGGAGTTGATTCCGGTCGATCCCTCAATTCAGTTCCGGTGGCCGGATGGCGAATCGTTCCAACTCTCGAGTACTCTCCCCAGGCTCCTCAGTGAGTGCGAGCGGTTGGAGCCTGGTTGCGGTCCACGCTTGATGTCCTTCTTACGGGATGCAGCCGCGAAATACGACACCAGCTTCCAGAAACTGGTCACGCGGAATGAAGACAGCGCGTGGAAGTGGTTGTCCCGATTGACGCCGTCGGAAGCGCTCGGCACGGGAGTCTGGCGAGCGCTTGATGTCGAACTGCGGCGTTTCTTCCAAAGCCGGTATATTCGCGAGGCGTTCGGGTCGTATGGAATGTATCTGGGTGGTTCGCCCTATGAACTGCCCGGCCTGTTCACCATCCTCCCTTACGGAGAGTTGGCCTTCGGCCTGTGGTTACCGCGGGGTGGAATTTACGGCATGGTTTGCGCGATCCAACGGCTCGCGCGCGAGCTTGGTGTCGCCATTCACACCGGCTGCCAGGTGAGCAAGATCGAATGCGATGAGGGACGCGTGCGCGGAGTACGTTTGCAGGATGGAAGCTCGATCGCGGCATCAATCGTCGTGTCTAATGTTGACGTCCCGACCACCGACCACCAGCTGCTGGGCTTGGCCGAAACCAAATCGAGAAGTATCGCCATGACACCCGGAGTGATCACGTTTTACTGGGGACTTCAGGGAACAATCAACCAATTTGGCCATCATACGATCTATCTGCCGGCGCAATCCAAGAAGGCTTTTGACCAGCTGAAAACTGGCATTCCCGACGAACTTCCGTTTTATGTCAGTATTCCTTCCGCTTCCGATCCCCAGTTAGCTCCGCCTGGCGGTACGACAATGTTTGTCTTGGTGCCCACTCCGGTTCTAAGCCGAACCACCGGTCTCGATTGGAACGAAACGGTTCGCGATGTGAAACGCCGCGTGCTCGAACGAATTGGGTTGTCCGAGGACCGCATCGTATTTGAAGAGGTTTGGACGCCCGTGGATTGGCAGCGCCGCTACGGACTGCACGATGGATCGGCTTTCGGAGCGGCTCACACGCTTTTCCAAATGGGTCCATTCCGCTCCCGAAACTATTCGACCGCGGTTAAAGGTCTCTATTACGTCGGGGCGAGCACCACCCCGGGCACTGGTATGCCGATGGTCATTCTGGGCGGGAAAATGGTCGCCGAAAGGATCGCATCGAATGAACATTAAGAGGCAAGGCGATGGGCCCCGTGTGTTCTTCGGACTGCATGGATGGAGCGGCGACTACCGGACGTACGCTCCCCTAACCGCAGACCTACCGGACGATGTCAGCTTCTTTAGCGCTGATCTGCCAGGTTGTGGCGCATCTGCCGCCCCTTCTTCGTGGACTATCGAGGCGGTGGCTGATGAGATCGCCTCAGCCATCTTGAAGCTTCAATCCCCTGTTACCTTGGTGGGCAACTGTAGCGGTGCCAACATCGGGTTCTTCGTTGCGCAACGCCTCGGTGCCCGCCTCCTGCGCCTGGTGACGATCGACGCTTTTGCCGATTGGCCGTGGTACTTCCGCGTTTTTGTAAATCCCACGTTCGGGCGATACGCCTATTTCAGTACGTTCGAAAATCCCTTGGGAAGGTGGATCACAAACCTTTCGCTGAGTGGCAAACGAACGCAAGACACATCACTCACCGCAGGCTTCCAGCGGGTTGATCATCGCGCTACCTATCGCTATCTGACCATCTTGCGTGAAGGCGGAGATGTGGAACAGTTCCGTGGCCTCAAGATGCCTATCGATATCACTTTCGGTCAGAATAGCTTTGCCGAGGTGAAGACGTCGGCCGAAACTTTCAAGACCATGTGGCCGCAGGCGCGAGTTAGCTGCTTGCCGGGCGCCGGTCATCTGCCCATTCTGGAGGCGACCGCGGCGTTGCGGCAGATTCTCTTCTATCCGGAAATGCATTCACAAGACACAAAGGGGACCGAGTGCACGAGTCAACTAGCCAGTTACGCAAACTAATTGAGCGCGGCTTATTGGAGTATCTCCCGCAAAGCAGTTTGGAAGGTGCGGACCGGCTCAATGAAGCGTTACGTTATGCCTTGTTTCCCGGCGGCAAACGACTTCGTCCCGTATTGACTTTGCTGGGCGTCCAAATGGTCGATCGGTGTGTCGAGCGCGCCATTCCGGTTGCTTGCGCGGTCGAGTATCTGCACACTGCTTCATTGATCTTCGACGATCTCCCGGCCATGGACGACGCTAGCCTCCGTAGGGGGCAACCGGCCCTACACCTGATGTTCGGGGAAGCCATTGCGCAACTGACTGGTCTAGCGTTGCTCAATCACACGTATTCGCTGCTCGGCCGCGCGCCCTCACTGATCGCCGAAGCAACGGCTTGTCTAGGGGCTAACGGAATGATTGGAGGTCAGGCAATTGACCTCGAGATCCGCTCCCGGCGTCACGGCCACATTCCGCTTACCGAGCGTAACCGGAAAACATCGGCGTTACTGCGACTAACCTTAACTGCTGGCGCCATTGCTTGCGATGCTCCCGGTGCCGATGTGGACGCGCTTGCGCATGCGGGCGAGTGCCTCGGGGAAGCGTACCAAATCTGTGACGATCTGTTAGACGAATACATGGCCGGGGAAGACATCGGAAAAGATGGTCATCAGGATGCCCGCCATTGCCGGTTAAGTCACGCCGCCGAATATGGACCGGACCTCTGCCATTCCCAAGTGCAACAGCTGGTGAGCGAGAGCAAACAGTGCCTCCTGCGAAGATTTGGAATGACCCCGGCTGTGAGTGTTATGCTTGCGCACATCGATGGAATCGTGCGCGACTTTAGCCGCGCCGGGCTGGCCGTAGCGTGTACCTAATCATCATCACGGGATTCTTACTTATCGTCGTTGTCTCGAACGTTCTTTTCTGGCCGCGGGTCCGTCTCGGGAGTGACCCCGAGCCTAACACCCTGATATCCGTGTTAGTTCCCGCTCGCAACGAAGAAAAGAACATTTCGACTTGCTTGGAATCCATCCTCAATTCGCAAACGTGTGTCGGGGAAATACTGGTCTACGATGATCATTCGGTAGACAACACAGCCGCTCTCGTGCGCGCGTTTGCCGAACGCGACCGTCGAGTGCGATTGCTGCGGCCCGAACCATTACCCCCGGATTGGTGCGGCAAAAACTTCGCGTGTTCCAAGTTGGCGGCCGCCGCACAGCATGGTTGGCTCTTGTTCCTGGATGCCGACACTCGCTTGAGCACGGGCGCCGTGCCCGCCATTCTGGGCGAGGCCATTGCCCGCCGGCTTACTCTTCTTAGTTGTTGGCCCGGGTTTGCGCTGGTTAACTTCTCTGAACGCGCGCTGATGCCAATGTTGAATTTTGTGGTCTTCACCGTGTTTCCCACCCTACTCTCGCTAGTGCGCAACCAGCCATCACTCGGCCTGGCGCATGGGGCATGCCTCTTGATTCATCGCGCGACGTACGAGCGCTTAGGTGGACACGGCGCGGTTTATAACCAGATCTTTGAAGACACGCGCCTGGCCCAATGGTGGCGCGAGAATGATGAACGTTCGCTCTGCCTGGACGGGCAGGATGTTGTAAAGGTTCGGATGTATGCCAACTTCCCCGAAATTTGGCGGGGGTTCCAGAAGAACTTTTTTCCCGCGTTCCGCCACGAATCAGTTTTTTGGCTTTTCCTGGTTTTTCACTTTACCGTTTTCCTGCTTCCTTTCCTAACCGGAAACTGGATTGCCGCAGGTTTGATCATCGCAGCCAGGCTGCTGCTGGCCATTCGCTTTTCGCAGGCCTGGTGGAGTGTCCTACTGCATCCCTTCGCGGAGTTCCTGTTGTTGGGCTTGGGAATTTCGTCATGGTGGCATTGCCGCAGTGGAAAAGGCGTTGCCTGGAAAGGCCGCGTTTATCTAGCCAACCGCCGCGCTTCACGAACATGAACCGCCGGGCAGTGATCATCGGGGCGGGCCTGGGCGGCTTGGCTGCAGCTTTGCGTCTCCAGTCTCGGGGATGGCAAGTCACGGTTTGTGAGGCGAGCTCAACCTTCGGCGGTAAGATGAACCGCTGGATCAAGCAGGGTTATACATTCGACACGGGGCCTTCGCTGATCACGATGCCGTGGGTGTTTGCCGATCTCATGGAAGCAGCCGGCAGCCGGTTGGAAGACCATCTGGAACTTGTTCCGCTGCATCCACTCTCGCGGTACGTCTACGATGACGGCACGGCATTCACCTACACCTCGTCTTTACCTGACTGGTTGCGGACATTGGAACAAATCTCCACTCCCGCCGACCGCGCCGGATTTCTTCGTTTCTTGGAGCTCGGTTCACGGCTGTGGGAAGTCTCCAAGCAGACGTTCCTGAAGCGGACGCCCTATGACCCGCCTGGCCGGGGGGACGGCGCGGTCCTCAGAAACATGCCCTTGCGGTATGGATGGGGAAATTACAATCGCATGGTCGAGGCGCATTTTGAAAGCCCATACCTGCGTCAGCTTTATAACCGCTATCCGACTTACGTCGGGTCGTCGCCGTATCACTCTCCAGCCACGCTGGCGGTCATTCCCTACCTCGAGTACGCGTTCGGGGGCTGGTACGTACGCGGCGGTCTGTATTGCATCGTGGAGGCTCTTGTACAGCTGGCTCGAACCAAAGGTGTGGAACTTCGCGCCAATGAGCCCGTCGTGCGTATCCATGCAGATAAGGGTCGCGTGTCGGCCGTTGGCTTAGAATCCGGTGAGATCGTCCCGGCCGATATTGTGGTCATGAACGGCGACGCAGCAACGCTTCCCCAGTTACTCGGCCGCGAGGAATCGAAGCCGCGAACGCGCTCAATGTCTGGCTTCGTCCTGCTGCTTGGACTCAATCGCGAACTGCCTCAATACGATCCGCACACGATTTTTTTCTCAGCCGATTATCGCCACGAGTTTGCGCGGATTTTTGACGAGCAGCGTTTTCCTGAAGATCCGACGGTCTACGTGAATATCCCCAGCCGTGTCGATCGAACGCTGGCTCCCATCGGTGGAGAAACCCTTTTCGTCATGGCGAATGCTCCAGCTCAGTCCGAACCCTGGAACGCCCGCCACACGCAGGAAGCCAAGGCTCGCGTCCTCGCGCGGCTTCGCAAGAGCGGATTTCCCGATTTGAGCGACGCAATTGTCGTCGAAGATATCTGGACACCGCGCCGGATCGAGGAATGCTATCGCATGCCTGGCGGAGCCATTTACGGATCGGACTCACATGGCTGGCGTAACGCCTTTCTGCGGCCGCGCAATAAGAGTTCCGATTGCGGCGGACTGTACCTGGTTGGCGGCAGCACGCATCCCGGCGGGGGAACGCCGACCGTTTTGCTATCGGCGCAGATTACTTGCAAACTGATCGAACAGCATGAACGCGCGTAAGCGGCAAGCTCTGCGCTTTTCCAGAGCGGTTCTGTGGCTGGCCTACGCGATTGTTTGGCTGGGCGGCGTGAGCAGCCATCTGCTCGTTGGAAACACGCCGGCTAATATGAGTTGGGCCGCTCCGGTTTTTCTAATTCTGGCTTCCGCTATCGTCGCGTTAGCCGCGAACGAAGACTGGCGCGCTCTGCTCCTCACCTTTGGATTGGGCTTCGCGGCAGAGGCCGTTGGGGTGGCAGCCGGATATCCGTTCGGCTCTTACGTATACACCGCGGTGCTGGCGCCATCTGTGTTCGGAGTGCCCCCGGTGATGGCGGGCGCATGGATGATTCTGATCGCGTGGGTGCGGCAAGTACGATTGCCATTCTGGGCCGGAGCGGTCGTCATGGTATTGATCGACCTCTTGATCGACCCGCTAGCCGTTCATACGGTAAAGTTCTGGAGATGGCTCACACCCGGGCCTTACTACGGAGTGCCACTCTCGAATTTCGCCGGGTGGTTTTTAGTGAGCCTGGTTCTTCTGTGGTTGCTGCGAAGACCACCGCCGCGGAATGGCGAAGTGATGATGATAGGCAGCAGCATCCTGCTATTTTTCGCTATGGTGGGCCTGGCCCACGGCTACTTCGCCTTGGCGTCAATCGGCATCTTGCTCTGCGGCGCCGGGTACTGGAGATGGAGCTCCTCTACCGTGTCCAACAGAATCTGAGAGATCGCCAAGTTCCGGAACCACTTCTTGTCGGACGGAATAACGTACCAGGGAGCGTACTTGCGGCTGCACTTGGCAAGCGCGTCCTGATAAGCCACCTGATAGGCGTCCCAAAATTTCCGCTCTTCGAAATCGGCCGCTGAAGACTTCCAGTTCTTATCGGGATCGGAAAGCCTCGCCTTAAAACGGCTTTCTTGTTCGGCTTTACTGATATTCAAATAAAATTTCAGGATGGTCACGCCGTTGTGGCTCAGCATCTTTTCGAACTCGCGGATCTGTTCATAACGCTTGGACCACACTTTTTCCGCGACAAGGTTATGAACCCGCACGACGAGGACATCTTCATAGTGGGAGCGGTTGAAGATGCCGATTATTCCAAGCGGCGGAACCGCATGATGAACGCGCCAGAGAAAATCATGATCCTTCTCGATCGGTGAAGGCTGCTTGAAGGAAGTGACGTCGCAGCCTTGTGGATTCAGACCACTCATCACATGCTTAATGGTGCCGTCTTTACCGCCCGCGTCCATAGCCTGCAAAACGATAAGGATCGCGTGTTCATGCTGAGCGTACAGCTTCTGCTGGAGTTTGGCCAGGCGCTCGGTATTCTTTAACGCGTCGGTTTCGGCCAACTTCTCATCCGTCCACCCGGCGGTGTCGCCCGGGTCGTAGTCAGATAGCCGGAAGTTCTTACCCTTTACCAGAAAGCGCTTACGCAAATCCATGACAATAGAGTAACGGTTCGATGACTGCTGCAAATGTTGGATTATCATGATTGCCATGAACAGGCGCGAGTTGTTTCCTGGCTTGCTGGCAATGGGCGGTCTCGCCGCCGGTGGTTTGACTTCGATAGTACGCGGCCAGACCGAGCCGAAACACTCCCCAGAAATGCGCCTGGGCGTGGCCACTTACTCGCTGCGCAGCTTTAGGCGGGACCTGGCGATACGGATGATTCGGGAGATGGGTATCCATTACGCCGACGTAAAAGAATTCCACCTGCCATACAATGACAGCCCGGTAGAGTTGGCGGCGGGCCGGCGTCAGTTCGATGCGGCAGGAATCCAAGTAATCGGGGGCGGCAACATAACCTTGAAGGAAAACGACGAACCCAGCCTGCGCCGGTATTTCGATTACGCGCGGACTTGCAAGTTTCCGATTATGGTTTGCGCTCCCACGCGTAACAATCTCCCGCTAGTGGAAAAACTGGCGAAAGAATACGACGTGAAGATCGCGATCCACAATCACGGTCCCGAGGATCAGCAGTTCCCAACGCCCCGCAGCGTGCTAGCCGCGGTCAAAGACATGGACCCGCGCATGGGATTGTGCATCGATATCGGCCACACTGCGCGCACGGGACAGGACCTGGTCGAGTCCATTGCCGCTGCGGGACCGCGCTTATTCGAAATGCATTTCAAGGATCTCCGCGAGAAAGGCGCCAAGGAAAGCCAGTGTGTTGTCGGCGAAGGCGTGCTCCCCATCCCGGCGATCTTCCGCGAACTGCGCAAGATCGGCTACACGGGGGTTTGCTCTCTGGAATATGAAATCGATGAGGATAATCCAGTGCCGGGAATGCAGCGCTCGTTCGCATACATGCGCGGTGTCCTGGCGGGACAGAGCTCGTAAATTATGGAAAAGGTCGAGATTGGCGCCGTGCGCGAAGAAATAGTGGCTGTTAACGACGAGAACGCTATCAGTTTTCTCGGACTTCCAGGGGCGCGTGTGCTCTCAACGCCGCATATGATCGGCTATATGGAAAGAACTTCGCGCAATCTTTTATTGCCGATGCTGGAACCAGGCGACGATTCCGTGGGAACCATCGTCAACGTGGCGCACGTCGGCGGCGCTCCACTAGGAACGGAAGTGATGTTTCGCGCGGTGGTGGAGGCAGTGAACGGGCGGCGCGTCACCTTCCACGTGGAAGCCTTTGACCGTCAGCAGAAAGTCGGCGAGGGATCTCACGAACGCTTCGTGGTGACCGTGAAGCAGTTTGCGGAGAAGATGAAGGCGAAACTGGAGAAGAAGGGCAACTAAAGTTTGCGCGCCACCACAGCGTAATCCAAGCCTCCGAAGAACTTCTCCGCGAAGTCGGAAGGCAGGGAGTCAATTTCCGGAAAGCTCTTAGCTGCGGGAGCGAACCGATGAACAACTATGCCCCCCATTCCGCACTCCTCCAGGTAGAACGAGAGGAGCGCGGGCGGCACCGGTCGCGTATGGGTTGGATCCAAATAGAAATGGGTGGCGAAGATCGCCAGGCATTCCGGGTTTGGCGTTTCGATGGCGAGCAGTCCGCCACGCACCAGACGCGACACACAAAGCCGGATCATGGAAGGCAATTTGGCTGGATCGAGATGCTCGACCACTTGCGAGCAGAAGATCACTTCCTCGGAAGATTCGGGCAAGCCTTCGAGATAGTCGAACAGGTCGGATTTTTCCACGTCCAAGCCCTTGGCTTGGCAGTAACGCACACTCTCGTCACTGGATTCAATGCCGCGCGCCACAATGCCGTTTTCACGTAGCAGTTCGAGGAACTCGCCGCGTCCGCAGCCAAGATCGAGCACGCGTCCGGCCGCCTGGAAGATTGGCAGATAGAACTGCTGGTTGGACCGGACATAGTCTTCCGAGCCGCGGAAGCGATCGGCGAAACGGGCGTAGTCAAAATCGATTGCGGGCGCAGCGGTCATCGGAGGGCGTTCAGCCGGAGGTTCGGGCAGGCGCGCCGCTAACATCCGTTGCCGGACTATTCGCAGCTCATTGTGGATGAGGCGTTCATACTCATTTCGTATCTGCTCGAATTCTCCCCAGAACCGCTTTTGCAGACTGTCGGCGCTGCGCACGAGATCGCCCTCGAAATCGGCGTGCTGCCGCTTGGAAGCCTCCCGGAACTCCGACTCCATCAGTGACGCACGGTAAGAGAAGCCAGTCTGCAGATCAGCTACGCTTCGCAGAAACTGCATTTCGTTGTTAGCGAGTGTCCGCTCCCAATTAGCGCGCCACTCCGACCAATGAATGCGTGCATCGCGCAGTTCGGCGGTCTCACGGTTGACAACGTCGAGGCGCGCGGAGACTTCCCGATTGGCGGCCGCGAGCGCGTGGATGGAGAGATTCAATTCGGTGAGCGCTTCGATAGTTGTCTCCACGCAGGCCATTATCTGCCGGTTAAACACCACCTGGTCGCGCACGAACCAGGAAAGCGAGCGCGCGACCAGCCGCTTCACAGTCTGAATGATCTGGTTAAGCGGGCCACTGCTCCGCGGATTCACCGATCCGATAGACGCTACCTTGGCCTGCGCCGAATCGCGCGCGTACACTAGGGGCATCAGGTCTGGAAGCGGCACACGGAGCGGCTCGGCGGCCGTCGACTCGACCGCGACACTCGAGGACGGATACCGCGCGCGAACGCGCTGTTTAATCGCGTTCAGTAATTCCGTGACTTCTTCGCCGCGAATATCTTCAGCGGCCACGATGATGCTTCCCGCCGCGTCCCGCCTTGGCTTCGTACTGCGCGGTAATGCGGGAATGCAGGCCGCCGCGGGGCGTGAAGTCCCCCACCAGCTTTGCCGAGACCGGACGCGTGGCTTTCACCACGTCTTCGAGGAAGCGGTTCACGACATTCTCGTAGAAGATTCCCAAGTTGCGGTAAGCGAGCGTGTATAGCTTGAGAGATTTCAACTCCAGGCAAAGCTTGTCGGGAACATAAGTTAGTGTCAGCGTGCCGAAGTCGGGCTGGCCGGTCTTGGGGCAGACGCTGGTGAACTCGGGGATCACGATCTGAATTTCATACCCGGCGTACTGGTTCGGCCAAGTTTCGATTTCGGGCAGCGTGGCGTCGACGCCTGCCTCCGCATGCTCATCGGTGTAAGCTTTTTTCATTTGTTCAATTCCGCTGGTAGCAGGTTCAGGAAGAGTCCGACATCCGTGACTACGCCAACTGCTTGTCCCGTGCCGCGATCGGCCACCTTGGTTGCGACTGCGGGGTTGATGTCCACACACACGATCTTGACCCAGCTCGGGAGCATGTTGCCGACCGCAATGGAATGCAGCATCGACCCCAGGCATAATACGATCCCGGCGCCTTTCAGCTGTGCGGCGTAGGCGTCTTGAGCCTCGCTCATATCGGTAATCGTATCGGGCAGTGGCCCATCATCGCGCAAACTGCCCGCTAGTACATACGGAACATGATTGGTGACGCATTCATAGAGAATGCCGCTAGCGAGAGTACCGTTCCTCACCGCGCCGCGAATGCCGCCTGCGCAGTAAATCTGATTGATGGCGCGCATGTGATTGCGATGTCCATGCTCTTCCTGTCGACCATCGGTCAGCCGCACGCCGAGCGAAGTGCCAAGCAAAGCGGCTTCAATGTCGTGAACCGCTAAAGCATTACCGCTCAACAACGCAGAGACCCAGCCTTTGCGAATCAGTTCGGTGAGACCACGAGCACCGCCGGTATGGACCACCACTGGACCCGCGACGATCACGACCTTGTTGCCGTTCTCGCGAGCCTGGTGCATGAGCGCGGCTGTTTGCTTCACTGCGGTTTCCACCTGGCGTTCCGACGAGATTTCATTGGACATGAAGGCGAACGCCAGGCGATCGCGATCCTTCGCCTCCGGGAGTACTCGAATGCCGCGCATACCCGCGACGACGTCATCACCAGCATGGACGTCACGCAAACGCCGGCAGAATGCTTCGCCTTCCTTGATTACGATAAGGCCGTCCATCCGCTGATTTTGCACTTCGATCCACTTCTGGCCGAAACGCACCAGCGTCCGATTGTTGGTCGTGGAGTAGAAGTCTTCCGGAGCGCAGCAGTCGCGCTCGATTCGTTTCAAGTGCGCGTCAGAGTTATCGACCAGCGCGCAACCGAACGTCAACAACTGTTGGAGCAGATGCTCCATCGAACCGGAATCCGGGGTTTCCACCTTTAGCCGCAGGTAGGACGCGTCCCCGTTGGTGCGGCCTATGCGAAACTGCTCGACTTCGAAGCGGCCTTGATATTCGACCACTTTGTCGAAGATCTGCTCCATCAGGTGCGAGTCGATGAGGTGGCCTTCCGCCTCAACAACCTCGTGAAAGTCCATAAAATGTAAGTTTAACCGAGAGGTCGAGGGCGGCTCGCCGTCAGCCCTGCTTCGTTAAACTGGAATCGAGGACTACGATTGCAGTCAGTACTGGCATTATTCCTGGCATTCGGATTCCTGGGCGGGACAGCGGAGACCGTAAACTTCGATTCAGCCCAGCCAGGGCAGATTCCCTCGGGCTGGAGTGTGAGTTCCCCCACGGATATGAAGCCAGCGCGTTGGATCGTGCAGGCGGATCGCAACCCGCCTAGCCGTCCCTATGTATTTGCACAAACCTCGTCCAGGAGTGGCAAGCAGGACTACCACTTGGCGCTGTTCAATAACAAGACTTGCAAGGATGGCGATTTGAGTGTGGATCTTAAGCTGGTTTCCGGAAAACTCGAGCAGTCCGCCGGCGTGTTGTGGCGTTTCCAGGACACAGCCAACTACTACTTTGCGCTGGCCAGCGCCGATAAAGATAGTGTGGGGATCTTTAAAAAGTCCAACAATATCGTCTCGCTTTTGGCGCATGCATCCGCCTCGCACCCAATCGACGATAAAGATTGGAATCTACTGAAAGTGGTGTTTCGCGGATCGCACTTTACTTTGTTTTTCGGTCATAGAAAATTAGTCGATGCAGTAGATTCGTCGTTCACCAAAGCTGGGAAGACCGGGCTCTGGACCAAGGCCGATACGGTGGCTTACTTCGATAACTTCCGGATCGATAAAAAGAACTAGTGATTGACAAACAAATATTTATTACCGGTCTCAGCCACCTGGTGCAAGTTCGCGGCTCCAACTAGATTCTGTAGCCGGGGAATCTCGCGCCCGTCCGCCACTAAATACCAGCGATCCGCACGGCTCCAGTAGGTTGTCAGATCCGGATCTTTCAGAAACACCTCGGGAGCCCCGGGCGCATAGCTTCCATACTCCAAATTGTTGACGCGGCCGTTGAGCAGCAGCGCCGAACGGTTCGCGTAGAAGAAGACTGAACTAAACGAGTAATACTGATCGTCGACAATCAGGCGTCCGGGCGCGGCGCGATTGAGAGCGTCAGCCAGACCCTTGGTTCCGAGGTACGGATCGAAGACTTCCAGCGCCGCGCGCGCGGCCTGAAAGAAGACCACCATCATCAAGGCCATAGTAAGAATCGCGCGGTGACCTCTCAGAAACCCGGCTAAGACGCCGAGCGCGGTCGCGGCTAGGGCCATGACCAGTGGAATCCGGAGATAGGCGAACGCACCGACCGTGAGGTCGGCCATATGCCCCATCGAAAGGGTGTACACATCGGGATGGTGGGAGAGAGCTTCGGCAATGTCTCCCGGCGTGGCGACATTACGGACTTGCCAGAGAATCACCGCAATAATAATCGTGGCCACCCCGGAGATTACGGCAACAACCCGCGTGCCCATTCTCCAGCCGGGTCCTTGGATGGGCCATTGCTGCCCCGATCAGGATCGCGATGGCGGGGTAACACGGAAGCGAATAGTATTCCTGCGTAGTGGAGAAAGTGAAAAATACAAGAACAAAGCCAATCCAGCACAGTGCCAGTAAACAGGCTCGACTAGCCCGATCGATTGCCCCAAAGCGAAGCTGCCGCACCCTCAGCAGATACACCGACCATGGGAAAAACCAAACCAGGTGTAAGAGCCAAAACAGAGGCCGCGGGACGGTGTTGTAGTCGCGCGGGTAGCGCAAACCCAGGAAGCGCAAAACCTGTTCGTTCAAAAAATAGAACCAGAAGAAGCCGTGGTAGGCGCCGCTCTCGCTGTGCATGGTGAAATCAAACAGCGGCGGGTTCGCGATCATCGCCGCAATATGCCAAGGCGCCGCGATGACCAGGAAGAGCAGAGTGCCCTGTACGGGGAGAAGCCTTGCCCAGGTAGCCCTCGCTAACAGCTTTTTCTGCAAAAGCAGAAAAAGCACCGATGCGCCAATAGGAAATACAATTGCAATCAGGCCCTTGGTCAAAAGTCCGAGCGCCATGCCGGCCCAAAAGCCGCGCGCCCACCAACGCCAGCGGACTTCGTCCTTGTCGAGCGCCCGCAGCAATGACCACATCGAGAACGCAATAAACAATGTCAGTAGCGCGTCCGGAATCAATACGCGGGTGAATAGAAAAAGCCCAATGCAAGTGGCCAGCGTGAGCCCCGTATAGAGTCCAGCCAGATCCGTCATCGCCCAAGCAGCGAAGCTCGCCGTAACCACTACCAGCGCGATAGCGGCTAAACCGATCACAAGGCGCGCTGCCCAATCGTGCACACCGAAAAGGCGGAATGACAGAGCGATCAACCAATACTTGAGAGGCGCTTTCTCCATGTAAGCGACTCCATCCAGGTGAGCCGTCACGAAATCTCCCGAATCCAACATGTTGCGCGCGATCTGCGCCTGCACGGCATCGACGTCGTCCATTAGATAGGGTGGACTGATGACGCCGGTCAGGAATACGGCGCAGGCAAAGACCAGCACCACCCAGCGGAAGCGGCGTACCAGGAAGCGCGACAGTTCGGAACTGGCTGCGACTTTGACGCTGCCCGCGCCATCTACAGTGCGTTGCGCCGAAGCCATAAATCTAGAGGTCAGAATCCGGGAGAACAGAATCAATGCTCCTTCTGATTATCGACGAGCCTCATAGTTGCTGTTACCGCGTAACGATCATAATGGAGGTTCCATGCATCAAACCCTCGAATTTGTTCTGAAGCACGGCTATCTCTTTGTATTTGCAAGCGTGCTGGCTGAACAGATCGGGTTACCCATTCCCGCTCTTCCGGTGCTGCTGGCCATGGGCGCGCTGGCGGGCAAGGGACAAATGTCCTACCCGGGAGCGCTAGCTCTTTGCATATTGGCGGCGATAATGGCAGACCTCATGTGGTACGCACTAGGCCGATCCAGGGGTGCATCCATCCTTCGTTTGCTTTGCAAAATCTCTCTGGAGCCGGATTCGTGTGTGCGTCAGACGGAGAACGTGTTTCTTCGACATGGGGCGCGGGCCCTGCTGTTCGCTAAATTCGTGCCCGGCCTAAGCACGGCATTCCCGCCAATGGCCGGAAATTTCCGGATGGCTTTGTGGAAGTTCTCGCTTTTCGATGGGCTGGGAGCCCTCGCCTGGGCCGGTTCCTACAGCCTGATTGGGTTCGTTTTTCGCAATCAGATTAACGACGTGCTCCAGATCCTGCTGCGCTTCGGCTCGTGGGTGCTCGCTATCGTCGCAGGTCTGCTGGCTCTTTATATCCTTTTGAAATTCATCCAGCGACGCCGCTTCTATCACAAGCTCCGCGTGGCCCGGATTGCCCCTGCCGAGTTGAAAACAATGCTCGACGAAGGCGTGGAAATCATCATTGTGGATCTCAGAAATTCCTTGGAACGCGAGGATAGCCCTTCGAAAATCCCCGGCGCAATCGCTCTGAGTTTCGAAGATATCGAGACCGGACTGAATGACGTGCCGGTGGATCGCGACGTAGTGTTGTATTGCACTTGACCAAACGAAGCCTCGAGTGCCCGTGCGGCGCTCAAATTGAAGAAGAAAGGAATCACGCGCGTACGCCCGCTAGCCGGAGGTTTTCTGGCGTGGCAGGAAGCCGGTTACCCAGTGGAGCCTATGGATATTTTAGACGTGAAAAGCGCCTCCGCCAACAGCGACCGTGTCTAACCTTTCAGCTCAACCACGATCGCCTCGAACGGTTCGGCGCTTAGGTTCTCTTCCTTGTGGGTAACCTTCGTTCCCCACGCAACTTCCCCGGCCTTGTGTTTAACCACGCTGGCAATGCCGTCGGAAGCCGTAACCCGGAAGTCCTGATCGGTCAGAAACACGGTGACGCGATCTCCTAAGTGCTCATGCGAGGGCGCCGTCTCATGCCCCGCGATCTTCACGCGAATCACGCGGACTTGATCGTTCTCGAACTCCACAGCGTAGTGCCGGGGATCGATCTTGACAGGGTCCAAAGCGGTGTCGCTGGCCAGACCCTTGGCGGGCTTTTTTAGGACCACCTCAATGATGTTGAACGGCGTTTCTCCAATCACCTCCGGAGCGTGCATGCCTTCAGCTGGGCTCCACTTTGCCTGTCCTGCTTTCCATTCGAATACCTCCGGCTTCCGGCCGTCCTGATACTCGAAGCGCTGCTGTCCCGATTGCAGGTACACCATCACGCGGTTGAGGGCGTGATCGTGAAATTTGCCTTTGACGTGCTCCTTCTCCAGCGCGCGAACCACCTTCACCTGTTCGTTCTCAAAAATCGTTGCCGAGGGCTGGATCGTTAAAGACGCCGCAGTAACGCAAGAAACCATCAAAATTGTGCATAGAGCTCTCTTCATCACTCGCCATTCTATTGCGGCGAGTCTCTGGATCCTAATCAGTCACAGAACACCTAGAAATTTCGCGTTTCGTTCTCATCTACTTGAATTCAATCACTCGCGTGTCGACCATAGGCCCGGTTCCGCGTCCTCTGCACCCCCTGCTGCAAACACAGGGATTCATGATGAGGACATATGACGAACCTCTATTTATCCGTTCGTGATTTTGGCGCTGTCGGCGACGGTGTTGCCGATGACTCTGCCGCCATCCTCGCAGCTGTGAACCAAGCCAACGCGAACGCAGGAGGAGTGATATTCTTCCCGTCCGGAATTTATCTGACCGGAACCATTCCGCTCTATTCCAACGTGCATTTTCTTGGTGCTGGCGAAGAGGCTTCTGTTCTGCGACTGAAGCCCGCCCTCAATTCCGATATGTTCCAAGGCTTGCTGCAGGGTTACTCGCATGGTGTCAACGGCTACTCCGGTCCCGATGCCTTGGTGAACATCGCCGCCCCGGGGAGCGGAACCGGGGTCGCCGGGACTGGAAGTAACGCCGGGGTCAATAGCTTCACGATCCGCAGCCTAACGTTGGACGGCAACGCCACGGCGCAAACGGGCTACGGTGCCGCCATCCGAGTCTATGGTTATGGATTCCGCCTGCAAAATCTCTACATCCGAAACTGCTCGGGCGACGGCATCTATGTTGATTGGAACCCCAATGTTCCGCAATTCGGTCTCGCCCCGAACCAATTGGAAAGCCTGCTGCAAAACGTGAAAGTGCACGACATTGGGTACGGAGCAGGTAATAGCACCAGCATGGGAATCCGCTGGGCGGGAGGCACCGATTGCCAGTGGGACAACGTGGTCGTATATCGTACCGGCTCGCACTCGGTCCACATTGGACCAAATGCCAGCGCATTGCAAGTCGCGCAACTGCACGCATGGGGGATGGCGAACGGCAACGCGGCGCTCGGTGTCCTCTGCGAAGCGTCAGGTTGCATGTTTACCAATTGTGAGGTGGAGGGATCGGACCTTGCGCAGGTCGCGCTGCTCTCCTCAAACACGAATTGGATTGGAGGCCGCATTTTCGGCGGCGGGGCGCCTGGTTCCAGTTACGGCATTCAGCTTGGCCAAGCAACTGGCGATACACCGTATGTGGGGTCCTGTCTCCAGACCAATGCAGGTAGCTTGGCGAACCCCGCGTCACCTGGAGCTGCCACCGCCTGCACCTGCTCGGTTTCCACCGTGAAAACCTACATCCAAAATACGTTTGCTGGAGCAGTCTATTTTCGACACGAAAACAACAATATTGTCGAAGTTCTGGCCGATCAACTCGGCACCACCGCGATGCTCGCCACCTCGGGAATTCCGGACGCGTCCGATCGTGTCAGCATCAAGACGCACAATATCGCCTCTGCCCATACGCTGACAACCAGCGGCGCGGAGATCGTCTCATCGGACAGCAATGTGGCATTCCGGGTGAGCGACGGCATCCACGATACGTTCACGGTAGACAATTCAAACGGGCCATCCGGGGAACGCCAAATAGCTATTCCGGGTGCCAAGGTGTCATGGTTCGGCGATTATTCCTATCAGACAGAAACCGCCCGGCTGGATCATAACGGCACTCTGTTTCTTTTCGCGAGCGGCATGACCTTGGGATCCAATTCTGCTGCACAGGTGGTGGGCAATAACAGCACGGTATTGATCTACAACTCCGCCGCGCCCCCGCCCAATTGGCCGCAGCCCGCGGTGGCGTTCCACTACGGCAAGGTCCGCGTTACTGCGACGATCGCCGCGACCGGGCTTGTTCTGCAAGGGGGAGTGACCGATGGAACGGAAACAACCATCGTGAACGAGTCCGCCTTCAAGCTCACCTTCGCGCATGCTGGATCGCGGATATCGATCCCTTCGTACGCGATTCCGGTGGGCGCCGCGCGCAAGTTCATCTGGAATCTCCCTAAAGCGCTCTGGTATCCGCAAAGTTAGCGGAACGTGAGTACCGCCACGAGTCCGCTAAAATAATCTCGATCGGCAATCCTATTCGCCGACTCTCCCCTATGAAAATGCGCGCTGTCCTCGTCTCTTCGTTTCCGGTTCTGTCTTTTCTGATCGCTTCGTCGCTTGCCACGGCCCAGAAGCCAGCAGCTTCGCCGGGTCCTTCTAAACCTAGCGCGGTAAAGAAGTCCGCGCCCAGCGCCACAAAGCATCGGACGACCACGGCGCCCCTTATCACGGAAGAGCAGAAAGAGGTGTACGCGCTCGGCGTTTCTACCTTTCAGTCGCTTGCCCCATTCGATCTATCCCCCGCCGAACTGGTCATCTTCAAGCGCGCACTGAATGACGCTGCGACGGGTAAGGCGGCCATGGACATCGGTGAGTGGCGCTCGAAGGTCGACGCCTTGAAAACCGCGCGAGCCTCACGCGCCGCAGAGAAACGAAAAATAGCCGCAGCCGCTTTTGTCGCGAAGGCATTAACTGCGCCCGGAGCAACCAAGACCGAATCCGGAATCATCTATCGGGAATTGACGCCCGGAGCCGGCGCGTCTCCTTCTGCCACCGACGTCGTGAAAGTTAACTATCGCGGCACATTCCCCGACGGCGTGGAATTCGACAGTTCTTATAAACGCAATGCTCCCGCGACATTCCCCCTGAATCAGGTAATCAAGTGCTGGACCGAAGCCGTTCAAAAGATGAAAGTCGGCGGTAAGTCCAATCTCGTTTGCCCGCCGGACATGGCTTACGGAGAGAGCGATCGCGGACCCATCCCCGGCGGCTCGACCCTCGTATTCGATGTGGAGCTTCTTGAGATCGTCCCGCCTGCGAAGTAACTGGCTTCCGAAGTATGGCCGCGACACCGAAGTTTTTCCCGGATCCAATCAGTTGGCGCGCCTGGTTGGAACGTAATCACGGCGACGCATCGGAGCTCCTGGTCGGGTTTCATAAGAAGGACTCTGGTCTGAAAAGCATCACCTGGCCAGAATCGGTGGACCAGGCTTTATGTTTTGGCTGGATCGACGGTATTCGCAAGTCCATCGACGCCAGCAGTTACAGCATCCGCTTTACGCCCCGCCGGTCGGGCAGCACCTGGAGCGCCGTCAATATCAGGCGCGTAACCCAGTTGGTGGCCGAAGGCGCAATGCACCCCGCCGGCCTCCAGGCTTTTGAAAATCGAAAAGAATCGGCCTCGGTCATCTATTCGTACGAGCAGGGCGAGGTAGAACTGGAATCCGCGCACCTCCGGCTTTTTCAGGCCAACGATCACGCGTGGCAATTTTTCCAGTCGGCGCCATTCTCCTATCAGCGCGCGGCAGCTTGGTGGGTAGTAAGTGCCAAGCGCGAGCAGACTAGGGAGAAGCGACTAGCCGTCCTGATTGCCGATAGCGAGTCTGGCCGCAGGCTCGCACACCTGACGCGTACTAGCAAGTATTCCAAGCCGCGCACCCCCCCGAATTGATCGGCGCTGATAGATTAGTGACAAGACATTTGTATGTCAGCCAGGAATCGCAATCATGATCTTTGAGGACGGGACGCCGCAGACAAATAAAGCTTTGCAGCTGCTCCAATCGCAAAAGGACGCGCTCCATTGCCCAGAGTTGAGTGTTCAAACGGTGCCGGACTTCCTGTTACATGCCAAGACCATGCGGCTCAGCCGGCGGGACAAGGAAATTTTGGTCGAGCAGGCAATTTTATTGATCGACCAGTTCTACGCCCACCTTCCGTTTAAACGCGCGCGCTACGCGACCGATCCTGTCCAACATTTTCGACTGATTCATGCGCAGATTGACCATCTCACCGATCTTGAATTCCACGGTCAGATGATCCGGGCCTTTATGCGGCTTCGCGATGCCCATACATTCTACGGTCTGCCCGCGCCATTTCGGGGAGCTTTTGCGTTCTTGCCCTTTCGGATGGACTACTACTATGACGGCGCGCACCACCGGCGGTTTGTGGTCACCAACATTCTCGAGGGCTTCGACCATCCACACTTTGGTGTGGGGGCGGAGATTACGCTATGGAGCGGCATGCCGGTCGAACGCGCCATCGAGCGGGAATCCGAATTCGAGCCGGGCTGCAATAGCGCCTCGCGTTTCGTGCGCGGCATCCGGCGTCTTACCAAGCGATCGCTCACGTTTTCATCGCCACCTGATGAAGAGTTCGTCGTCGTGCGCTATCTGTCCGCGTCCGGCGGCCACCAGCCGTATTCCATTGTCCTGCCATGGTCGATCGCTACCGCGTGCATTCCGTTTCGGCCCCGGCAGTCGCCCAACTCCAGCTTCAATGAGGCACTCGCTGAACTAAAGCTGTTCGGGGATACGCTTTGGAAGCGTCCCGGGTCCAACCAAACTATTCCTTCCACCGAAACAATCGATCTTCGCGTGCAGTCAGCGTACCCGGAAGCGTTCGCTTTCCAGTATTCCGGTGGCCAGCCCTGGCCCGGCTGCGTTGACCCCGGTGCGCTCCTGGACGCTGATCACCCGCTGCTGAGGTTCGGCTATATCCAAATCAAAACCTTTGATCTGGAATCCGGCGATCCAAGCGCTTCCGATGGCTTCTTCAACGAGTTCACGCGCATTCTCAGCTTGATGCAAGAAGTTGCGCCGGATGGCTTGGTCCTGGACGTGCGATCCAATCCGGGCGGATCGATCGAAGCTGCGGAACGCATCCTACAGCTGTTGACGCCTCAATCCATCGAGCCCGCGCGTTTTCATTTCATCAACAGCCAATTTACGCAGCAGATCGCGTCCCACATCCGGGATGCCGAACGAGCCGGCAAGTTGGATGACCACCAACGAGAATGGCTGCCGTGGATCGAGGATCTTTTGGCAGCGGTAACCAGTGGGCACTTCGTCACGCCCGGCCGCCCGCTCACGAGTCCCGATTGGGCCAACGATACCGGACAGTGCTATCAAGGTCCGGTGACACTGGTCATCGACGCGTCATCGTATAGCGCAACCGATATCTTCGCGGCAGGCTTTCAGGACCATCAGATCGGCGCGGTGATCGGTGTCGATCAGAGCACCGGCGGCGGCGGAGCAAACCGCTGGCTTCACGAAGACCTTCGCCAACTTGTAGAAAAGATCATGCCCGGCATACCGTTCCGAAAGTTGCCGGGGGTTGCTCAAATGGGGCTGGCACTCCGGCGTTCCTCACGCGCGGGGCGCAATGTCGGCCTCGAGATCGAGGACGAAGGCGTCTCGCGGGACATCGCATATGCGGTAACCCGTAACGATGTTCTGAATCGCGATCAGGACCTGATCCGTTTCGCTTGTGCGCACCTGGGGAAACAGCACACCGGGAAACTAGAAATTACCAAGGCCGAACTCCGCGCCGATCACATCTCCGTTTCCGTAAATATGCGCAACGTTTACCGGCTCGAGTGCTTGGTGAATGGACGCCCCCAGTGTTCATTCGGCTTTGATAGTCCACAACCTCTCAGTATTCCGATTGCCGGTCTCACCGAGCCGCCGAGCTTGCTCCAAATTGACGGATTTGCGATGGTGACGCGGCCATCGGGCGTTCAACAATTGCAGCTCATCGCCAGAGAAACATTTCGCTTTCAACCCGATATCGTCGCCGCGGCGGGCGCGATGGCTGCGTCTTAGCCGCCCCTTATTTATGCCGGAATCACCCATACTCGGCTCGGTGGTCTCGCACTATCGCGTTAGCGAGCAGCTCGGTCGCGGTGGCATGGGAGTCGTCTACAAGGCCCACGATACGCGGCTTGATCGATGGGTTGCACTGAAATTCCTTAGCGCCGATTCTCTGTCTGAAACCGATCGTCTGCGCTTTGTTGGAGAAGCTCAAGCCGCGGCCAGGGTCCATCACCCGAACATCTGCCCGATCTACGAAATCGATGAGCACGAGGGCCAGCTTTTCTTTGCGATGGCTTTGGTGGACGGGAAAACCATCGATCATTTGTTGGCCCGTGAACCGCTACCCCTGGCTGCCGCGCTCGACATCGCGCTTCAAGTCGCTAACGGTCTGGAAGCCGCGCACCGTTTGGGCGTGATCCACCGCGATATCAAGACTAGCAATGTGGCTGTGGACACTAGCGGACACGCCTGGATTCTCGATTTCGGAGTCGCCCTGCGGCAGGATAGTCACCGCCTCACTGCTCCAGGCGGAGCCGTCGGCACCCCCGCCTATATGTCGCCCGAGCAGGCTCAGGGCCTATCGGTGGATCATCGAACCGACATCTGGTCGCTTGCCGTTATCTTGTTCGAGATGATTACCGGGCAACTCCCGTTTCATCGCGGCAGCCACTACAGCGTTCTGCACGCGATTGTGACCGAACAGGCCGCCGATATTTCTGCCCTTCGGCCTGGTGTGCCGGTGCGGCTCGCTCAGTTTTTCGAAAAGGCTTTCGACAAAGATCCGGCTCAGCGATGGCAGTCCGCGACGGAAGTACAAACCGAATTGAATCAGATCCGCGCCACGGTTCCGGAACCCACCCGCACTCTGACCAGTTATGTGCCGCTCGTAACCGCGCCGCTAATTCCACCGGCTTCAAAGAAAAATCGCGGGTCGCTTGGCGTGCTGACTTTGATCGCGTGTGCCCTGCTAGCCTGGGGCGCGCAACGGCTATGGTTTACAACGAAACTGCCCGACGAAAAGCGCATCGCTGTTCTGCCTTTTACCGTGCCGGGCAATGACCCTGGTGTTCGAACGCTGGCCGACGGGCTTGTCGAAACTTTGACTTCGAAGCTGACTCAGATCGAAGAGTTCCAGGGCAAGCTGATGGTGGTTCCCGCCAGTGAGATCCGCGGGCGCAACATCGCAAGTGTCGAAGACGCCCGGAGGATTTACGATGCGAACTTAGCCATCACCGGTAGCGCCCAACGGTGGAGCGACCGCGTGCAGTTCACCATGAACCTGGTGGATACGGCGACAATTCGCCAACTCGCTTCCCGTACTGTCGAGTTCGATGCCGCCAATCCCATTGGACTGCGCGATGGCGCCGTCAATAGCGCTGTTCGGCTGCTCGCGCTGAAGCTTTCTAAGGAGTCCTCGACATCGCTAGTAGCGGGGGAAACCTCGACCCAGAGCGCTTATTCCAAGTATCTGAAGGGCGCGGGTTACCTCGCGCGTTACGATCTGACCGGTAACGTGGACCGCGCGATTGCCTCCTTTACCGATGCGACCAGGCTCGATCCCAAATACGCGCTTGCTTATGCCGCCTTGGGCCAGGCTCGCTGGAGAAAGGCAAAGATGGACAGCGACCCGGGCCAGGCGCAGCAGGCGCGCGACGATATTGAAACGGCAATCCGGCTTGATCCTCGTCTTGTGGAGGCGCGTGTCAAACTCGGCGAAATCTTCAGCGAAAGTGGGCAGGTTGAAGAAGCCATCCAACAGGAGCACCAAGCGCTGCAAATGGCGCCAGACAACGCGGAAGCGTACCGGGCTCTAGGTCAGGCGTATGCGGCGGCTCACCAAGACGCCCCTGCCGAAAACGCCTTCCGTGAAGCCGTCCAACGAAGCCCTAACGATTGGTACGGCCACCTGCTGCTTGGACTGTTCTATTGGAATCGCGGACGTAACAGCGATGCGCGCATCGCTTGGGAGGCGGCACGCAAGCTGACTCCCGATAACGAAGTGGTCTACCGCGACCTTGCCAATCTGGATCTCCGGGAAGGTAAATTCCAACAAGCCTCGGACTTGATTTCTAAGACGCTCCGGTTTGAGCCTGGCCCTAAAACATACTCGACCCTAGGAATTGCTTATTACTATCAGAAACGCTACGAGGAAGCGGCAGAAGCGCTCGGGACTGGAATCCGGCTTGACCCGGGAGAATATCGAAATTGGGGGAACCTCGGCACGGTTTATCGTCACCTTCCCGGCAAAGATAAAGACGCGCGCGATGCTTTCGAAAAAGCTATCGCACTGGCAAGTAAGAGTTTGTTGGTAATGAAAGCCGATTACTCTACACAGGCCAATCTGGCCGAGTACTGGGCCAAGCTTGGAGACAAGCGACAAGCGATGGCGGCGATTGATAAAATTCCGGAAGCCGCGCGTGGACCACAGATTGATCGCATCGTCCTAGCCTACGAACTCACGGGTGAGCGCAAGAAAGCAGTCAGCGCGGTGCAATCGCTAACTCTCGACGACTCTATGTTGACTTACTTGAGAAACGATCCGGATCTCGAAGCTCTTTGGCGAGATCCCGCGCTATCAAAATTTCACTGACCGACTCCCGCGTCGGGTGCCACGCCCTTCAGTCCGAGTATTCCAAGCAGAATGTTCGCCGCCTTAACGACGTCCACCCGCACCGCTTTCTTGTCGAAAGCTTCTTTTCGGATTGCATCCTGAAGAAGCGTGATGGCATCGGTAATCTGTGTTTCGGCGTTCTCAATGGTTTGCACGGCGTAACTCCTTGTCTGGCGCTCTAGTTAATCGATGGGCTATCGTCGGCTTTAAGGTCGCCGAGCGCGTACTGAATCCCGGCGCGGAGGTGTTCCAGCATCGGCGTCATCGCGTACACGCGATCGCTATGACCATGTCCTTCGTAAAACACACGCCCTTTCCCTACACGGTGGATATAGCTCAGCGCATAATCGGCGTCGGTGCGAGGATGCGATTCCTTAGCCTTATCTTCCGGGCTCATCTTGTCGTAGTCGATACTCGTTAAAACATGCACATTCTTACGAGAGAAGGAATCCTGATCGAAGGTATAGGTCTCGTCGTGAATCTCGAACTCTTTGCCGTGGAACATCGCCGTTAGCGGACTCTTCGGATCATCAACCTTAACAGTAATCAGCTGCGGATCGGACCAATGGAATTTGAAGAAGCCCCCGATTAGAGTGTTGAACTCCGGCCACTGCTGAACCGGCTTCGACTCAATGTTAATCCGGTGGGTGTCTAGCGGTGGCAGCAAGGAGTTGAAGTGCGCGACAAAGTCGGCCCGGCTGACCGATCCTGTATTGCCGGAATCGAGCTTCTGATACCAGTCACTAGCGACCGCCGTCCACTCCTGCCGGCTGATGGCGTTATTGTTATCCTTATCCGCCGCGGTCAGCATTTGAGTAGACAACACCAACGCGCCAATGTTTAAGCCGCCCCTCCCGCGCTTTGCGGCCGCCTCACTCGCCGTGCAATCGGTGTGATAAGAATCGGTCGCCGCGTGAATGCCCGCGATGCCTTTTCCGCTCCTCACAAATTCCATAAAGGCCGCGCGACGCGCCGCCGTGACTGCTGGATCGGGATCGTCGAGGAAACAAGAAGTCGTGCTGTCCAGGAAGATAGCGTCGTACTGCTTCAGGTTATTGGCGTTGATGTCCGACGCGTTGTAAGTGACTGTAGTCGTCCATAACTTGCCGCGATCTCCCAACGCTTCCACTGTCTTTGCAGCTAGTGGGATGGAGGCGTGCACAAACCCGCCCGCGCCGGTATGGGCCAGGACGAGGACTTTGCGAGGACGTAAGGGAGTTGCTCCCGGAGTGGTCGGCAAAGCTGCCATCATCCCGTCCACTGCAGCTTGGGGAGCAATCATTGGCGTCGAATTGCCGGCACCGTTGAACGTGTTGCCTTGCCCGCCTTTCGCGGCAGGGGGCCCAGGAATCACCTGACTCAGCCCGTCCGTAAGTTGGCTCTGGGTCAGCGTATCGCCAGAACCGCCGCTCCAGGTGGTGAACCAGGAATTGAATCTAGATTCTAATTCGCTCCGCGTCAGTGTGCCGCTGTGGTCGGAGTCCAGCGCGTCGAAGATAGCCTGCGCGCTGCGATCATCGCCCGGCCGCTGCGCCAACAAACATACCGTGCCGGCCACCAACAGCACCGCTGCACTTGATCGAATACCGCTCGTTTCCCAAAATCCGATTCGCTTCATAAAACCTGCCGCCACAAGTCTATCGCGGACGCATCCACCGGTCAGCCCACGCAAGGAAGTATTTCATATTCGGAGCGTCTGTGTGGCCGCCGCTGTGCTGACGCCACGCCAACTGGCCATTGCCGAGTTCGTGTTCGACCGGCGGCATTTGTTCCACCCGATAATCGTTCGAAACTCCCAGGTCTTTGGCTCCCAACAACTTGAAAGCCGCTCCGGCGGCAACAACGGCCATATAGCTGCCCTTTTGATCGAGCCATTTCGAATCGCCCTTCTCCGGGATGCCGTAACTGATGTACGTGAGCCGGGGCGCGCACAATGCAATCAGCTCGTGCGCATCCACTGGCAAGTCGCCGGCGTTCTTACTTCCGAAAGCCGCCTCGGATGCGCCGTACTTGAGAAAGTTACCGGCCATCCAGTGGTACTCGCCGGACCCCGTCAGGCTTTCGACGGCCTCACCAAAGTTGCGGCGGCTAAGTTTCGCTCCGCCTTCGCCGGACGATCCGATTAAGCCCATCGAGAAGCGCTGATCGAAAGCCAAAGCCACAAGCGCGGCTTTCCCATAACGCGAGACGCCCTCGATTCCAACCCGGTGCGCGTCGACCGCCGGATCGGACTCCAAGTAATCCAAGCCTCGGCCTGCCCCCCACGCCCATGCGCGGAGCGCTCCCCAATCTTCGGGAGAGCGCGGTTTCCCATGATTAACCAAACCGATTATTCCACGCGTGAGTCCTGCCCCGTCATCGGCTTGAATCGAGCCCGGATCGATGAACGCGTAACCCCAGCCATCTGCAATCAACTGTTGAGTAGATGGCGGATCGCCTGCCGGCATCGGCCCACCGAAAACGGGCGGCGGCAATGTAGCGGCCACGCTGTAAGCCGGATAGCGATCGAAGATTTTCTGCAGACTCGGATCGCTCCTAACCAGGGTCGCTTTCAGCGCCGCGTTCAGTCGGTCGAGATCCTCTTGAGGGGGCTGCGCGGGGGCCGGGAGGGAACTCCGTCCAAACATCATTAAGACGGGCACCGGACCTTTCGCGTTGACTGGCGTCACCACCACCATCGAAATGTTCACGTCGATGGCAGGATATGTGGAGTTGTCCAGGTGCCCAACAAGCTTCTTTGCAATGACCGGGTTGAAGCCGACCCACTCCCGATCGGTTACGGCCACAGTCCAGGTGACCTTCGGAACAACGCGCGGTACGCGGCCGTAAAGCTCACGCTCCATGTCTTCCACGATCTCAGGACGGCGTAGCTTCCACCACATCTCCGGAGTAGTCACCTTCTGGCCGTTCTTCAATGTCAGAACGTCTGGCAGAACTGGGAATGGATTTGCTAAAGACTCGTCGTAGTTGGCGTGGTTCGGAGCTTTTTCATCTCCACTTGGCCCATTCCGAAGAGCTTTTATTCCCAGCTGGTTCATCATGTTCTGATGATCCTGGTCCGCCGAGAAGGCACCGGAAGGCGTCTGGGCACCCACGCAATCCGCGCCCGAGCAGACCAAGAGTAGGAGCAATCCGGAAGTTACTTTTGACATGGGAAGGGCCGCTATGGAGTCGCGATGTAACCCGCATTGGCGCAGGTTGTGTCCGCGTAATGTCCCACCACCACAGCCTTATCGTTTAGCCCGCCACCAGCGGTTTGATAAGCGCCTGGAACATTGATCGTCAGGAATTTCCCAGTGGGCGTCATCAGAAAACCGTGTTCGTTGTATTGCTTGTCCCAGTAATGACCGGAGACGTAACCCGCGTTGTTGACACCCAGCGGAACGGTGCCAGCGATCGGACCTGAAACGCACGGCGCGGTCCCGTTTATCTGCGAAGCTCCCGGAACGTCCAGATTGGTAACCGTACCGGCCGCCGTCCGAATCCAGCCGTGATACACGCCGCCCGCATCTTTGTAGAGTCCAACCGACGTCCCTGCATCATTTAAAGCCATGCACTCGGTTTCGGCCGACCCATTCACCGTGAACGTGGTGGCATTACCCGCGGTCGACACAAACGCCGAAGTTAAGGTGTATGGCGGAGAAATGATGTACCCGCACACCTCAGCATTGTTGTTGATTCCTAGAAGTGCATTCGTAGTGAACTGTGGCTGGCCGGGCACGCTAAAGGTGTTAAAGCTCCCGGTCGCGCTCCTGTAAACGAAGCCGAGGTAGGTGCTCTGTACAGTGTCGAAATACTCACCGGCTACCACGCCTGTTTTATTTATTTGCCCGCCTTGCGTAAAGCTGGGCAGGGTTGTGTCCAAAGGTTCGACATATGGAGTCACGGTTCCAGCGTTCGACCGCAAGAAACCGACTGTGTTGTTTGCAGAATCGGAATAGGAGCCTGAAATCGTCCCGGCATTGTTGACAGACTCAATCGCGAGATTCATCGCGCCAGGTATCGTGAAGGTTGTAAAAGTGAATCCCTTGGCCTGCTGTTGCGCGCTACATAACATATTGGACGCCCACAGCGACAAACCAGCCAATGCCACGTTCCTTAGCTTAAATAACGTTCTCATTACAATTCCCCTTTGCCCCTACCCGCGTCAGCGACTGGGCCGAAGAGATTATATCCCCGGACGGACACTAAGACAAGCCAAACTCACCTGCTATGTCTCCAGGCGGCGAGCCACTCACTTGGACTTGAGAAGCTTCTCCGGTTCTGGACACGCCTCGTAGTTATCCGGCTTGGGGGCGCTGAGTAGAGCAATCGACCACAAGAAGGCAGTGTGAATCCCGCAGTTCGGCTCCGGCAAGTAAGAGTGCAGTGAGGCCGCGCGACCCGTGACCACGAGATTACCTAGGCTAAGCGCGGCGCCAGCTGATTCCGGCGTGGCGTACCCTTCCGTGGGAACTGGCCAAACCGCACGCCGATGGCAGGCTATACAGTTCGATTGCGTTCCATTCACCAGCGTTCCTTCAAGATACGGATTGAAAATGGCTTTCGGCAGACCGGTAGATTGCCAAGGCCGGTCCATATCGAACGCGACATCCATCAGATAATTCGCCCAGGGCCCAGCGGGTGTCTTGGTCCGATTCGCGGCGAACTCCCCTGCGGTTGGGTGATCGTGCCACCAGAATGTTGCCCACACCCAGTCTGGAATCTCATGCGTGATCACATGCATTCCGACCAGGATCATGAATCCCGCGTGGTCCGGTGCGCCGGGCAGCTTCGATGAGTTCACCCAATAAAAGCTGTTAATCCGACGATCCTTCGCACCAACGTGAGCACCTGGGGCGCAGACATTGACAGACCGCGGCCACGTTTCGGGACCCTGTTGGGGATTCTTGGCAACACGCGGAACACCATCCCACACAGGAACAGAACGGCATTGCTGTTGGGGAACAAAGAGCCAGAGGGTTTTCAGTGCGACCGAGTCGGAGCTAAAACCTTCGAGAGACGAGTTCTTCGGGTGCCGCTGGATGCGGCCACTTGAGCAGCAACGCGCTATCTCAGCGGCGGCCTGCGCATTGTATAGAACAACCTGTACTAAGCCGTGGTCGTCACCCGGTGCTATCTTGCCAGGCGTACTTGGCCCACACGCTTTGGCGTCTGGTAAAGGCAATGTTTGCGGGGGCGGGTCGAACTGAAGGGTCGGCAGCGGATGCTTGGTTGCTAGAGCCCCTGTACAAAATAGATCCTCCGAGGAGTACCAAGTTCTCCACTTAGGTAGCAAAGCCGCGCCCGCAACGCGCTTTTCCGAATAGCGTGACGGCGCGTTGATCGCCGCCCAGACATCCCACACATGAGCTCGAAGCGGCGGGATCTTCATTTCCGACCAGGTTGTGTAATCGGGCTCTTTCCCGGGCACGGTCTCAGAGCAAGGATCGAACCCCAGCAAAGCCCGCAGCTGACGCGGGTCCATGGGGAACTTCCCTTTCGTGCTGTCGATTCCCTGGTACCTGCCGGAACAGAAGGGCGCCGGACACTTACCGCTCGGAACCGGGCAGTTTCCCTGCGCCGCAAAACTGGCCCGGTCCCCAATAACAACTATGGCGAGCAGATAGAGGATACGAGCGAGTACTTTCATCGCGGCTCCACGAAATACGTTTTCTTACCGCCGGGCTTAATTTGAAAACGCAGGATTGCAGGCAAGTGATCGTTATTCGCCGGATTGACTCGAAGTACAACGTACTCGCTCTTCCGGTTGCCGTGTTTATAGAAGCCGCCACTCAGTTTGCCAGTCCGGCGGCTCACAACAATTCCGCCTCGGACCTTGTAAACCGTTACTAACTGCGGGTCGGAATCAGCGTTCGGAAGACCCCCTTCGATCTTTAACACGATCGAATCTGATGGCGGCTTATGATCCGAATAATAATATGTGCCGGTGAGGTCTTCTACCCCGGCGGAACTTATACAGGGCGATAGGAACAGGGCCAGCGTCAGAAAGCGGATATGCATCCTGACCGCGCTGTGGCTAAACATGGTTATGTTTTCACACACTTGATGCCCACAAGTAAGAGCCCATTGACGTCGGTCGATCCAGTGACGAGGACCGGGACCCTGTTAAACGGGTCCGTACCGGAGTAATCTCCTATTACCAAAGCCGATTCTGTGTACTGACCCCACGGGTAACCCTCGCCAAGTGACTCATTGAGCCGGTAAACTTCAACTCCGGATCCACTAACCACTGCCAGTTTCCAATGCGACTCTTGCGGGTATGGCGGTATGGCATATGCTTCCGCCTGGATCGAATCTCCAGGCCGTACTGGAAAATTGATGCTGACGCACCTTCCGCACAGCGAATAGGAAATTCCGTTTGCATAATAGCTTCCAGTCAGATCAATCTCCGGAGTCGTTGTTCCTAGCATTTTGGCCCACCTCGCCTGAAATAGTTAGCGCAAGGCGGGTGCAATTCTAGACATGATTTCGGAAATTAGCTTCATGGGCGCGCCGGCTCTTGCTTTGGCCCGAATACCTGAGACGCGATCGTCGCGAACCGCGGACTGCCGCGCACGAAAGCGAACGCCGGATGAATGCGCAGCAGCGGGAGATTCTGATCATGGACCGTGAGACCCTTCTCGAGCCAGGTAAGAGTTTTGTCGGCATCGGCCAGCGCCGCGTAGATCCATGCGATCTCGGTAGGATAAGCATCGCTTTTCCTAAACTTTGCCTCCAGTTCCGCTTCGGCTCGAAGAGCATCGGTGCTACGGCCTAGGCGCGGCAGCAAGGATGCCACCTGCGAGATCGCGAAGCTTTGACGGCCGCTGTTGGTGACCGCGGTCTCCGCCGCCCGCATAGCGTCGTCGAAGTTCCCCCGAAAGGCCAGCGCATCGGAGAGCGGGACGTAGGCGTTCGGGCTCCCAGGGTCGGCTGCCGCCACTAGACGCAGAACATCTACCGCCTCATCCAGACGCCCAGCGAATGATAGGATCATCCCTTTCATGATGCGCGCCGAAGGGCTGAGTGGATCCAGCCTGATCGCAGTGTTCACCGCCGCAAGAGCATCCTCGAAACGGCCCAAAGGATACAGCATCTTCGAGTACCAGTAGTGGCCGCCGGGCAGACTTGGATTGAGTGCGATACACCGCCGGTAACTTGCTTCGGAACGCTCCCAGTCCCACTTCCACCAGTGATAGATCTCTCCTTGCACCAGGTGTGCTTCGGCGCATTGGGGGGCCAGCGCCAAGGCTTTCTCGGAGGCAGCCAGCGCTCGCGCCATATTGACGTCTAGAGTAGGTTCGTCTTCGAAAGCGAGTTGCCAACAGGACTGGGCCAGCGCGGCCCAGGCATCGGCAAATTGGCCATCGAGTGCAAGACACCGTGCGAAGTAGTCGGTACTCTGCCGCAGAGACGGGATATCCCGCTGGTCTGCCAGAAACCGGCCAATGAGGTAGAGCCGATAACAAGCCGGATTGTGCGTCGGCGCGGGCCCAAAGCCGGCCAGCGAGGAGTCTTGACTCCACTCCAGTTTGGGGACGATGGCCCGAAGCGCCTGCTCCGGAATCAGAGCGATCTCACGTTCGGTTGCGTCGAAGGTGCTCGACCACTTCGAAAGTCCCGACGCCGCTTCGCTCACGTCAAGATGAATCCGGCATGCTGCTTCCGTCCCGGCGACAGTTCCCCGCAGCACGTAATCGCACTTCAACTGCGCTCCCGCCTCGGCAACGCGGTCGCCCTTGGATTTCAAGCGGGCGGCTGCAAAACGGCTGACTACCTGGACATCTGGCACCCGCCCCAGTCCATCGGCGATGCGGTCGGCCAGCCCGTTAGCGACATACTCCAGCGGCACGGGACCTTCAAAGGGCAGGACTGCAATGGTTCGAGCCAGTGCGGGGTGGTGGGCGAAAAGGCGGTATAGCGCCGCCGTTCCAATTACCGCACCAAGCGAACTCAAAAGTACGAGACGCCGGCTCACGCCGTGTTCCGGCTCGATTCCAAGACGATCGGCAACTTCGCGGGCTGACGAATAACGCCGGGCTAAGTCGGGCTCCAGACATCGGCGGATCGTCCGCTGCCATGACGAGGGTGCATCGCGGATGAACACCGTTTCCAGGTCTCCGGAATAGAGATCCCCGGTGAGCATCTCATAGGCAACGACTCCGAATGAATGGATATCGCTCGCGACGCTGGCAGGCCCGCCCCGAAGCACCTCCGGAGCGACATACTCCGGCGTCATGCCATCAATGACCTGAACCGATTCCATGTCGGCCAGTGCGCGCGACAAGCCGAAGTCCGTGATGATCGCCCGATCTCCGGCGGCGGTCCGGCAAAGAAACACGTTACTGCTTTTCAGATCGCGGTGAATGATCCCGAGTTCATGCGCGGCTGCCAGCCCGGAAAGAATGTTCCCGAGTAGAGGCCGCGCTTCGGAAACTTTGAATGGACCGGCAGAGCGAATGCGCTCGGAAAGCGTTTCACCTTCCAACAACTCCATCGTGAAGAATAGAAAGTTGCCCTCGGGCCCGGAATGCCGCCCGACCTCGTAGACTGTACAGACGTATGGGCTGCTCACTTTGCGGGCCAGCCGGATTTCCTCGCGGAAGCGCTCCAATCCGCCCGGCTGGCCGGCAATGCCGGGTCGCATAGTCTTAAGCGCGTACTTGCCTGACAATTCCAGATCTTCCGCCTCGTAGACTTCGCCCATCCCGCCGCGGGCCAGGAATCGGGAAATTCGAAAGCGGCCGATGATTGCCTGCGGCGTCAGCATCGGCGGCTCGTCTAGCAGCGTAGCCAGTTCCGTGCTGAGCCCGTCAAAATAGGATGAGATTTCGGCCCGTTGAGCAAGCATCTGCAACAAATGGCCGGAGATCGCGGGAGATAATGCTCGTTCTTGAATAAAAGCGGGAACATCAGCTACGGGCAACTCGACCGCGTCCGCAAACAGCGACTTCAGCAACCCCCACTCCGACGCTAGCATCGGTCCCTCCCGGTCAGGAACTTGGCCCATTTGCGTTGCGCTCCAACAGAGGTAAGCGGGATCAGGTAGCGGATTCAGACATTGAGGCGCCTCTGGCGAGATAACCCTCACCGAGGCGATCGTACAACCAGTATTGGGCGTCTTCCCAATCGCGCTTCACGGTCTTTGCGCAGATCCCGAGAATGTGTCCGGTCTCCGCTTCAGTAAATCCCACGAAGAAGCGCAATTCCACGACTTTGGCCGCACGCGGATCGATCTTGGAAAACTCTTCTAAGGCCCGATCGAGGTCCAGAAACCGATCAAGATTTTTCTCGCGAGCGCGCAACACCTGCTCGTCTATTCCTACGTGGTCGGCGCCGCCGCCTCGGCGCTGCGCGCCCTTGGCCCGGGCATAGTCGATGAGAATGCGCCGCATCAAAGTGGCGGCAGTGGCGTAAAAGTGCGCACTGTCTTTCCACTCCATGGGGCCATTGCCGAACAGCCGGAGGTACACCTCGTTGAGCAGCCCCGTCGTTTGCAGTGTATGCCCCTCGCGTTCACCGCGCATCGAGCGCTTCGCGATGCGGCGGAGCTCACGGTAAACCGCGATAGTGAATTGATCCCCGGCAGCCGCATCGCCTTCCTGCATCTTGCGAAGCAAGACGGTGATTGGTTCGGGACTGTCAGTTCCGACCGCGGGAGTCATGGAACCGCTTATTGTGTCATGTCCTAGACATGAGTGCAACGCGAACGGCATACACAATCAAAGATTTCTCTCAGCAACGCAGACGTCCGGCCCGCTATTTGCCTACGAGCTCTGCCCTCAATAGCCGAGAATCTTTCAGGATAATTGCCGAATTTCCGCCAACTGCTGATATGATTCGGCTGCACGGATCTCAAATTATGGACGACGACCCCCCGATTGACGATACCCGGGAGTTCCGGCGGCGGCTGGGCAAATTCGTCGTGCCCCCTTTTGTTGAGAAATCGACCGAGAACCAGTCGATCTTTCAATCCGTCGTCGAGGAATATCCGGCGGACTACATTGTCGAGTTAAACCTGATGTACGAAGGCGGCCTGGAACAGGCAGCCGCAGCCTTTCGCGAACTGATTCAGCGTGTCCTTGGCCCCGCATCCGTGGCTCGCCCGGTTGTATTCATCTCCAAGAGCTACTTCAAATGTTCGCTCTTCCCCAGCGAATTGGGCGAGCTGGTCGCCGCCGACGAGGCAAGGCTCACATCCGGCCAGGACAGCCTCTCGCCCAATCACAGCTTGATCATCTATAAAATATGGCCGGACTTCCCGGTCCATCCTCTGATCGACCGCTCAACCTCCACGGTGAAAGCGGATGCGGCCATCCGCGCCTACGAAGCAACGGGTGCGAACGTGACTTGGGCCGTGATCGACTCCGGCATCGACGGGCAACACATTCATTTCGGCCGCGCCGCTGATCCCACATTCCCCGCCTTTTGCAACACCCTCATGCATCCGCTTGTCGCCAAACTGCACCGCGATTTCACCGGCTCTGGCCCCCCGTTGCGCCCCGATTTCGAGAACGCGCCGGACCAGTATCAGTCCGCGCTAGATGAAAATATCGCGTCCGCACTCACCGACCCGTATGGCCACGGGACGCATGTGGCTGGCATCATCGCCGGTGGCCTTCCGGAGAACCTGCCAGTCGACCAATTCCAGGTCTGCGAACGGGTTTACAAGCTGGATCAAAAGGGCCAATCGCACAAAGTTTCCATCCAACCCCGGACTGGCGTTTGCGCCAGGAATATGCGCGGCGTGGCCCCTCAGTGCAAGCTGGTCAGCCTCAAGGTGCTGGACAAGAATGGAGCGGGCGCCACCAGCAACATCATGTTGGCGCTGCGTTACATCCGGGAAGAACTGAACGACGATCCGAAATTGCTGCGCGTGCATGGCGTGAACTTAAGCCTTGGCTATGATTTCGATGCCGAGATGTTTGCCTGCGGCCAAAGCCCGCTTTGCGTGGAAGTGGACCGGCTAGTTAAAAGCGGGGTGATCGTCGTCGTAGCCGCGGGAAACACCGGATACGCGCAGATCGCGACCACCGAACGGTCAACCAAGCTCGGCCTGTCGAATACCATCAATGACCCGGGCAACGCCGCGCTGGCGATCACCGTGGGATCTACGCATCGGGATTCGCCGCACACTTACGGAGTTTCTTTCTTTTCTTCCAAAGGACCGACCGGCGACGGACGGCTAAAACCTGACTTAGTCGCACCCGGCGAGCGCATCACCTCCGCTACCACGCCCGGTCAGTTACGGCAGCTCGGAGTGGCCAATCCGCCGGACGATCACTCTATGTACATTGACGATTCCGGCACCAGTATGGCCGCGCCGCACGTTTCCGGCTCCATCGCCGCTTTCCTCTCAATTCGACGGGAGTTTATGCAACGGCCGGAAGAAGTCAAGCGGATTTTCCTGGATAGCGCGACACCACTCGGTCGCGAGCGCTACTACGAAGGTCATGGCTTGGTCGATCTGATGCGCGCCATTCAGTCCGTGTAAATTCGCAATTGGTAAGGAGACAAAGACATGCCCGCACAATTAGCCGGCTTTCCGTTCTGGATTTTAGAGTTCGATAGCGGCGCCCGGCCCGCTCCCGGTGTTCAGACCTTCCTCGATGAAATGTCTTCCGCCGGCCTCACTGACCTGTTTGTTTTTTCTCACGGCTGGAACAACAATCACGAAGCGGCCATGCTGCTCTATAACGGCTTCTTTGGCGAAGTACGAAACCTGCTTGATGACCCATCCACAAACAAGCGAGCCGACCGCAAGGTCGGAGTCGCCGGTGTGATCTGGCCTTCCATTCTATTTCCAGGCGATTCGGTTCCCACAGAAGACGAGGGCGGCGCTGCAAGCTTTACGCCGGACCTGAACACGCCTACCTTGGAGTCCGAACTGCCGAAGGTTTTCACCGCGCCCGAACAGCTTCCCGTGCTTCAGGACTTGCTGAAAATGGTCGATGAGAGGCCGCCCGACAATGATGCCCTGCTGGCATTCCGGGACAAGTTGAAACAGCTCGTCAGCTCTCAAGAAACCATCGCCGCGCAAGACGATCTCGAACTACGGGCAGCCACGGTTGAAAATGATGACGATTGGTTCGCATTGCTCGACCTCATGTCCGTGCAAGCGGTCCCGAATTCGAACGGCGGGGCGGCCAGTCTCGGTGGAGTGTTCGGAAAACTTTGGAACGGAGCCGTGAGCGTCTTGCGCACCGCGACCTATTGGCAGATGAAAGACCGCGCGGGCCTGATCGGTAAGCAAGGGCTCGGTCCCCTGCTCGGCCAGTTGCATTCCGCCGCGCCGAGTCTGCGCATCCACTTACTTGGGCATTCTTTCGGAGCGCGTCTGGTGTCCTACGCGCTGGCTGGGTTGCCGGAACGTTTGACGGGGCCAGCCTCGCCGGTAAAGACATTATTCCTGTTGCAGGGCGCCTTCTCTCATTTTGCCTTTGCCGAAGCTCTCCCGTTCGATTCCAGCCGGGCGGGCGACCTCGCCGGGATGGACGCCCGAGTCGATGGCCCTCTGCTAACCACGTTCTCACTGAAAGATTTGGCAGTCGGAAACGCATACCCGGCAGCCTCGATTTTATTCAAGCAGGATGCGGCCGCTTCCATCGATCTGCTTTATCGCTGGGAGGGTATGGGACGCGACGGCGCGCAGGCTGTCGATGCCGCGGAAGACGTGCTCGGCGACGTGCAAACCGTTTACAACTTCCAACCGGGCAAGTGGATCAATTTGGATGGCAATCGGATCATCGTGCTTGGCGACCCTCCCAGCGGTGCGCACGGCGACATCATCCACCCCGAGACCGCATGGGCCGCTCTGACCGCCGCAAAAATCGCAATCCCAAACGAAGCTGAGCGTGGTGCGGTCAACGCGGCAGGTCAGAGCTGATTCCCTCGGGTGCCTGGCAAGTGCCCATCCATTAAAATAGTTCGATGTCCGAAGTTCCCGCACCGTCCTTTGAAGCCTCTCTGGACGAACTGGAAAAAATCGTTAAAGAACTGGAGGCCGGCGACATGCCGCTCGAACGTTCGCTTGAGCTCTTTGAAAAGGGCATGGGGCTGAGCGACGGGTGCCGCAAGCAACTGGAACAAGCCGAAACCCGCGTCGAGATGCTGGTGCGAAAGGAAGGAAAATGGCAACCGGAGCCGTTTCGGCCGGAAAAAGGATGAATCTAGCGGAGTATCTGATTCATGAGCAGAAGCGCGTCGAGACGGAATTAGATCGGCTTTGTCCCTCGGACGAGACGCGTCCGTCGACGATCCATCGCGCCATGCGCTACTCGCTTCTCGCGGGTGGTAAACGCATCCGCCCCATCTTGTTCCTTGAAGCCGCGCGTGCAGTCAGTGATCTCACTGCCGGTGTCGATCCGGCCGCGTGCTCGGTGGAGATGATCCACACCTACTCGTTGATCCATGACGACCTTCCCGCGCTCGATAATGACGATCTGCGGCGCGGCAAGCCGACCAACCACAAGGTCTTCGGCGAAGCCATGGCGATCCTGGCGGGCGACGCGCTTCTCACGCTCGCTTTCACAACGCTGTGCAATTTGCCCGATCGAACGGCCGACGTCCGCTTGCGCCTGGTCTCTGAACTCGCGGCGGCTTCCGGCACCGTGGACGGGATGATCGGAGGACAGGTGGCCGACATTGAAGGAGAACGCCAGCCACCCACGGTTGAACTACTCCAGTTCATCCACCATGCCAAAACCGGCGCGCTACTCCGCGGAAGCTTGCGTATGGGCGCGATCTGGGCAGGAGCGAGCGAAGCGCAACTAGAAGCCCTTACGCAATACGGAACACATATCGGCTTGGCGTTTCAGATTGTCGACGACATTCTGGATATTGAAGAGAGTTCCGCCGCGCTCGGAAAGACCGCTGGCAAAGATGCCGACCAGGGAAAGATTACGTTTCCCGCGGTCTACGGGCTCGAACGATCGCGTGAAATGGCCCGCATGGAGTGCGATCGCGCGCATGCCGCACTAGCCAGCTTCGGATCGCGCGCCTCACGGTTGCGCGAGATCGCGGACATGATCGTTTCGCGCAAGTCATGATCGGCGAACCACGTCCGGGAAAGGACCGCCTGGATCGCGTGCTCTTCGATCGCAAGCTGGCCGATTCGCGCGAGAAAGCGCAAGCTCTCATCATGGCCGGGGAAGTCTTGCTCAACGGTCAAAAAGCACGGAAACCTGGTCAGTTAGTTCCACGCGATTCTGCTATTGAGGTGCTCGATAAGCCACGCTTTGTCAGCCGCGGCGGGCTCAAGCTAGAGCGGGCCCTCCATGAGTTTGGAATTCGCCCGGAAGGCAGGGTGTGTCTCGATGTCGGCTCGTCCACCGGCGGCTTCACCGACTGTTTGCTGCAAGCCGGCGCACTGCGCGTGCACGCCGTGGATGCGGGAACCGCGCAACTGGACTGGCGGTTGCGTTCCGACCCGCGCGTAATCGTTCATGAGAATCTGAATGCCCGCCACTTGACGTTTGCCGATATTGGCGAACTCGCCACCATGGCCGTTTGCGATGTCAGTTTCATCTCCGTAACCTTGATCCTGCCAGCCATCGTTCCGCTGCTTGAGCCCTGGGGCGAGATGGTCATCCTGGTCAAGCCGCAGTTCGAAGTTGGAAAAGGACAGGTAGGCGCTGGCGGCATCGTGCGCGATCCCGAATTGCACCGCTGGGCCTGCGCGCGCGTCACTCAATCCGCAACACTACTGGGATTCCAATCACAGCTCATCGAGAGCCCCATTCTCGGAACCGAAGGAAATCGCGAGTTCCTCCTCCACGCCACCCGAACTCCCACGTCCCAATGATCGCCATTCACACCGTCGGCATCTTCTCCAAACCGAACACTGCCGCAGCCGGAACTATTGTTCCGCGGCTGATTGCGTGGCTGTCCGAGCGCCATATTACGTGCCGCATGGATACGGACACGGCGCATTATGCGAACCTGGCTGGCGGACTCAGCCGCGAGGAGGTCCCCGAGGGCTGTCAGCTCATCATCGTGCTGGGCGGCGATGGAACCCTGCTCTCCGCGGCACGCGCTGTTGGAAGCCACGAGATCCCGCTATTTGCCGTGAACTTGGGAAGCTTGGGATTCCTGGCCGCTATCAGTGTGGATAATCTCTTCCCGGAATTAGAACGCTCCCTGGCTGGCGAACATAAAACCAGTAAGCGGCGCATGCTCCGCGTGGAAGTAAAACGCAATGAGGAGATCGTGAAGCGCTATGAAGCTCTAAACGACGTAGTAGTGACTAAGTCTTCTATCGCGCGCATGATTGAAGTGGAAGTATTCGTGAATACCCACTACATGTGTTCGTATTTCGCGGACGGCTTAATTCTGGCAACGCCCACCGGGTCCACCGCTTACTCCCTGGCAGCTAACGGCCCGATTGTCTTCCCGACCGTGGATGCGGTCTGCATCACTCCGATTTGCCCGCATACGTTGACGAACAGGCCTGTTTTAGTGCCTTCTGACGTGGTCATTACCGTCGTGAATAGGGCCGAGGATGCGTCTGCTTTCCTTACTGTCGACGGACAGGTGGGCCAACCGTTACATGAAGGGGATCGAATCGAGTGCCGCAGTGCGGATCACTTTATCTACCTCGTACGATCGCCGAACAAGTCCTTCTTCGACGTGCTCAGACAAAAATTGAAATGGGCGGATTAGCCTGCCGGCCTTTCCGCCCCGAATGAAATTAAGCCGCTAATTGGCTCTTCAGCTTCCAGCTTTTTGCGGACTTGATGGCATCGTTTACAGCGTTAATATTTCTAACACCCTGCGTGCTCATCCAGTCTTCCAACGCCTTCACGCCCTGCTTGGCGTAAATCGGCATGCCTTCCTTCCATGTCGCGCGACCGCAGAGCACGCCCGAGTAGTCCGTCCCCGATTCCGAAGCCATGTGCAATGATTCGATGAACTGCGCGTTATCCACACCCGCGCTGAGATAGATGAACGGCTTCTTCGCGACGTCCGCCGACTTGCGGAACAAATCCAAAGCTTCCTGGCGGGTGTACGCCTTCTCGCCCTTGAACACGCTGCTGCCTTCCACGTAGTTGGCGTTGATCGGCACCTCGACCTTCAGCATGTCGACCATGTACTCCGGCTTGGAGAATTCCTCCATGCTCCGGGTAACAATTTCCGGCTTCAGCTTGGCGAACTCCAGCCCCTTCTCGTCGCCGCCCTTCGGGTCGTATCCAATGAACTCCAGGAAGAACGGAATATCGTACGAATCGCATTCCGCGCCGATGCGCTGGATGAACGCGTGCTTGATATCGTTCACTTTCGGATCGTCAAACGGTGTGTAATAAATCAGAATTTTGACCGCGTCCGCGCCCCAGTCGACAATCCGCTTTGCGCTCACGTGCGGCAGCAGATCCGGTAGCCGGCCCGGTTGCGTGTTGTCGTATCCGCTAGCTTCGTAAGCTAAGAGCAGACCCGCGTTCTTGGACCGCTCCTTCGACGCAGGAAGTCCCCATTCCGGGTCCAGCAGGATGGCGCTGGCGTGCGGAGTCAACACACGCGTCACCACCGTCTTGAACTCCTGCATCATCTGATCGGTGATCTCTTTGGGCGACACGCCCTTAGCCGACGCTAACGACTTTTGCAGACTGCCACGCTGGTCCATCGCAGCCGCCGCGATTACGCCCTCCGAATTGGAAAGCGCATCCATATGCTTCTGCTTGCCCGCGGAAATACTCATGCTCTAATTGCTCCTCACTGGGTTTTGGGTGAAGAGCAATTATCTCATGAGCGCTGGGGCGCTGAATCTCCGCAAACGCTCATGCACGCGCCGCGCCCGATTCACATCCTTCAAAATCTGAACTTTCAATAACTCCGGAGTCTCGAACTTTCGCTCGTCGCGCAACCTCCGAAGAAATGCCACCTCAATCCTCCGCGGCGGCGGGGGCTCCAGCACACCTAAGAGAAACGTCTCCACCGTCAAAGCATCTCCGCCGAACGTTGGCCGCGTTCCCACGTTCGTGATCGACTCCCACTCTCGGCCGTCATCTAAATTCCGCGTGCGTGTCACATAAACTCCGGCCAGCGGCATTACTTCGGAGTCGGGTTCAAGATTCAATGTGGGCACGGTTTGCTTTGACCCGATGCCCTGCCCCGCTACGACGCGCCCCTCCAAGGCGAACGGTTGCCCGAGTAAACGCGCTGCCCGATCCACCCGTCCCCGCGCCGCCCATTCCCGCACTAGGCTGCTCGAAACGCGCTCTCCCCGAACTTCCACCGGCGCCACCAGCGCTTCCTTGAACCCATATTTGACACCGAGTGATTCCAGCATGCGCGCATCGCCTTCTTGCTTGTGCCCGAACCGGAAATCTTCGCCCACCACAACGGCCCGCACGCCCAGACGCTTCACTAGCAAGTCGCGAACGAACGTTTCCGCCGGCCAGTCCGCCACCCCTTGATCGAAGGGCAGCACCAGCACCTGCTCAATGCCTTCCTGGGCCATCAATTCTGTGCGTCGCGCGAACGAGGTGATCATGCGCGGCACCCGCCCGGGGGCGACCACTTTTGCCGGATGTGGGTTGAACGTCAACACCGATGGCTTCCACCCGAACTCCCGGCCCAGTTCGGCGGCTTGCCGCATCAACACCCGATGGCCGGCATGAACTCCGTCGAAATTCCCGATGGTGAGCGCGCTCGGTCCAAATCCGGCCGGCACATCGTCCAGCTTCCACCACACTTCCATTCAGCGGCCGGCTCCCAACGCGATCCGCAGCCCGTCATACGCCAGATGAACGTTCGGCGGCAACAACGCTTCGGTGGCGGCATGAGCCAGGTCGTGGCAAATATGGGTAAGATAGGTGCGTTTTGCCCTGATCCTTTCCGCGTTCCGCAATGCTGTGTCCACGGTCGAGTGTGTCGGATGCGGCTTAAAACGCAACGAGTCCAGGAACAAAACATCTAGTCCGGACAGCATCTCCAAGCTCTCTTCTGGAATCTCGCTGTGATCGGTTAAATACGCGAAGTCGCCTAAACGGTAGCCGTAAATCAAGAGCTTTCCATGCATCAGCGGGACCGGCTGCACATCCAGCCCAAATAGCTCGAACACCGATCCGTCATGTTCGTGCGCTTCAACCTCCGGGATGAAGGTCGTCCGGCTCTTCTCGTCGAAAACATACGGAAAAATGCGGCGGAGCGACGCCATGGTCGGAGCAGCGGCATAAACCGGGATACGGCCCCGCTGGATCACATTAAACGGCCGGATGTCGTCGAAACCCAAAATGTGATCGGCATGATCGTGGGTGAACAGAATAGCGTCCACGTGATCGACGCGTTCCCGCAGAACCTGCGTGCGAAAATCCGGTGTCGTATCGATGATGATGTTGCGGCCGGCGTTCTCAACCAGCACCGAGGGCCGCAGACGGTTATCGCGTCGATCGGCGGAACGGCAAACGGCGCACGGGCAACCAATCGTGGGGACGCCCGAACTGGTCCCCGACCCCAGAACCAGAACGTTCACTTTGGTCCAGCCTTATTCTGGTGAAACCGCACCGCGGATAGCTCGATTGTGTCGGTTTGGTTCATCCAACTCAGGATAACAATGGATGCTATCTTGAACGAGAACCCCTTGATAGCTTCCGAACCGTCCGTCGGCGCGAAGTTCGAACGCCTGGTTGCCATCATGCGCCGCCTACGAGCACCCGGCGGATGCCCCTGGGATCGCGAACAGACCTTCGACACCATCAAGCCTTTTCTGCTCGAGGAAACCTATGAGGTGATGGACGCCATCGACCGCCAGGATTGGAATGAACTGCGCGCCGAGCTGGGCGACCTGCTGCTCCAGTCCGTCTTCTTCGCCCAAATGGCCGAGGATGCCGGTCACTTTTCCATCGGCGATTCGGTGGACGCTATCAACGAAAAGCTGGTGCGCCGCCATCCCCACGTGTTCGGAACCGAAGAAGCCAAAACCGAGGCAGACGTTCGAAAGCTTTGGAGCGAAGTCAAAACTCGAGAGAAAGAAGGCCGCGGCGCAGTTATAGAGGGACTTCTGGACGGCGTTCCGCGCGCTCTGCCTGCCCTAGTGGAAGCCCAACAAATTAGCTCGCGTGCCGCGCTCGCCGGATTCGATTGGGACAATATCGCCGGTGTTCTCGCCAAGCTGGATGAAGAACGCGCCGAGTTAGCCGAAGCTCAAAACCAGGCTGAGCAGGAACACGAGATCGGAGACTTGCTTTTCGTTATCGTCAATCTTGCGCGCTTCTTGAAGGTCGATCCCGAGCAAGCGCTCCGCCTCTCTAACGCACGCTTCCGCGCCAGGTTCAGATTCGTCGAACAAGGCCTCCGGCAACTCGGCAAGACTCCATCCGATAGCAATGTTCAGGAGATGGAAGCGCTCTGGCAACAGGCGAAAGTCGCTGGCCTATGACCGGTGCCCCGAACATCCAAGTTCGCGCGCTCACCACCCAGCCCGAGTTCCGCGATGCTGTCCAACTACAAAAAGACATCTGGCAATTCGATGACATCGACCTGCTTCCACGGCGTCTGTTTACCGTGGCAACCAAGATCGGCGGCCAGGTTTTCGGCGCGTTCGATCGGGCCAAGTTGATCGCCTTCGCTCTTGCTATTCCCGGCATTAAGCGCGATTTCGGTGGTTATCTACACAGCCACATGGTGGGCGTCGCCGCGCCGTACCGGAATTATGGAGTAGGCCGGATGCTGAAGCTGGCGCAACGAGACGATGCGCTCAGCCGCGGAATCAAGCTGATGGAGTGGACCTTCGACCCGCTCGAGATCAAGAACGCCTATTTCAACGTTGAGCGGCTCGGCGCGATTGTTCGCCGTCACGTCTACAACCAATATGGCGAGACCAGCAGCGTTCTCCATAGCGGCTTGCCCACTGATCGCATAACTGCGGAGTGGTGGATTGACAGTCAACGTGTGCGTGATGCGATAGACAATCAGCCGTTCGCCCGCCCCGCTGTGCAAACACGCGTTCCGGTGCCCAATGAGATCGCGGACTTACGCACGTCCAATCCTCTGCTCGCCCGCCAAATCCAGCAGCGCGTCAGTGACGAACTCTCCGCAAATCTCGCTGCCGGCCTGGCGGTAATTGGCTTTGAAAAAACCGCAACGAGCGCTGACTATCTCCTAGGAATTTGGCCATGAAGATCGATAATTTCGTAGTCCGCCATCTGCGCATCCCGCTGGTTCACTTCTTTGAAACCAGCTTCAGCCGCACCTATGAACGCGACATCCTCATCGTGGAAGTGCGCGGCGAGGGGATCTCCGGGTGGGGCGAGATCACCGCGGGCGAACATCCGTTCTACAACGAGGAATGGACACAAAGCTCATGGAATATCGCCACATCCTACGCCGCGCCACGCATTTTGGCGAATCCCATCCAGACTGCCGCCGATGTCTACCCGCTGCTGGCTCACATTCGTGGGCACAACATGGCGCGCGGCGGCGTCGAGGCTGCTATCTGGGATCTTCAAGCCCGTTTGCACAACCAGCCGCTTTGGAAAGAAATCGGTGGCGGAGCACGTAAGGAGATCCCCTGCGGCGTCTCCATTGGAATTCAGGACACGGTCGATCATCTCTTCACCAAAATCGACACGGAAATCGAAGCCGGTTATCAGCGCATCAAAATGAAGATCAAGCCCGGCTGGGATGTCGACGTAGTGCGCGCCGTCCGCGAGCGGTTCCCCGAAATCCGGCTCATGGCGGACGCCAATTCCGCTTACACGCTTGCCGATATTGATCGGCTGCGTGAGCTCGATGAGTTCTACCTTATGATGATCGAGCAGCCGCTTGCGCATGACGACATCATCGATCACGCCACCTTGCAAGCCAAGCTGCAAACCGCGATCTGCCTCGATGAATGCATCCGCTCTGCGCACCATGCCGAGCAAGCGATCGCACTAAAGGCGTGCCGCATCATCAACATCAAGCTCGGGCGTGTGGCCGGTTTCGGCGAAGCAATCCGCCTTCACGATGTCTGCGAAAAGGCCGGTATCCCCGTCTGGTGCGGAGGCATGCTGGAAGCCGGCATTGGACGCGCCCACAACATCGCCCTCTCCACGCTGCCGAACTTCACCTTGCCCGGCGATGTCTCGGCTAGCAAGCGCTATTGGAAGCGCGACATCATCCAGCCACCCGTGGAAGTCTCCTGCGATGGCACGATCACAGTGACCGATGCACCCGGTTTCGGCTATGAGCTCGATATGGACTACATCAAGAGCATCACCGTTCGCGAGGAAACTGTCCGCGTGGCATGACGGTCGTTCAGCTATTACAGTCCAACCGGAATTACCGGCGGCTGTGGACCGGCCAGATCGTCAGCGAAGTCGGCGATCATTTCAACAACATCGCGGTGCTAAGCCTTGCCTTGGCCCACACGCAATCGGGTCTCTCGGCGGCTCTGGTTATGATTGCCCGCGCAATTCCGGCCGTGCTTGCAGGGCCCATCGCGGGCGTCGTACTGGACCGCATGGACCGCCGCCACGTGATGATTGCGAGCGATCTGATCCGCGCTGTCATCGCCATCGGCTTCATCCTTTCCATCTCGCATACCGATAACGTTTTCATCTACCTGTTCAGCGCGCTGCTCATGTTTGCTTCGCCCTTCTTCACCAGCGGCCGTTCAGCAATCCTGCCCACCATCGCCACCAAGGAAGAGCTGCACGCCGCCAACTCCGTAACACAAATTACCGGTTGGATGACTCTCACTATCGGCGCCGCTCTCGGCGGACTTACTGTCAGCAGCGTCGGCTATCGATGGGCGTTTGTGCTGAATTCTTTGTCGTTCATCGTCTCCGCCTGGTGCGTCTCCGGCTTGCGCCTCAGCGAAGGCTCGTTCCGCGCCCAGCGCGCGGTACTCAGCGAGAACGATGTCGTCCGGCCCTGGCGCGAGTATGCCGAAGGGTTGCGCTACATGGCCGCCACTCCATTGATCCTCGGCATTGCGTTGGTTGGCGTCGGTTGGGCCACCGGTGGAGGCGCCGCCCAGGTCCTATTCAGCCTGTTCGGCGAGCTCGTCTTCCGCCGCGGTCCCGCCGGTATCGGAATCATCTGGAGTTTCGCCGGATTGGGCTTGCTCATCGGCGGAGCTCTGGCCTTCTATCTCGGTAAACGTCTGTCCTTCCGTGCTTATAAGCTCACCGTCGTGGTCTGTTATATCGTGCACGGCGGAGGCTACATCGTCTTCAGCCAGATGCGAGACTTCCGGCTCGCGCTTCTCTTCATCGCCATCTCGCGGGCCGGCGTGGCCGTCAGTTCCGTCCTAAATCAGAGCCAACTCTTGCATCATGTTGACAACCGGTTTCGCGGACGCGTCTTCTCCACCATGGAATCCATGCAGTGGTCTGTGATGATGCTATCCATGGGCGCCACCGGCCTTGCTTCCACCCACGCCGATATTCGCACTATTGGACTCTGGGCAGGCGTCGCTAGTTCCACCACAGCCTTATTCTGGGGCTGGGCCCACTTCAGCGGCCGCTTGCCCGAACCTGCCCTTCAGCCAGCGCCCGAAGAGGAAATCGAAATTCATGGCGATCCAGTGGCTTGAATCGAGATCTCTAGCAATGGACTTATGCTGCTGAACCAAACCGTCCTTGTCACCGGAGCTGCCCGCCGGATCGGCCGCTCCATCGCGCTCCGGCTCTCTCAGAACGGCGCGCGTGTTCTTATCCATTACAACTCCTCCGAACAGGAAGCGCGCACCACCGCGCGTGAGTGCAACAACGCTCCCCTATATCGTGCCGATCTTGAAAGCGTGACGGAGATTCGCGCCATGTTCGCCGCAATCGAGCGTGACCACGGACAACTCGGAGCGCTGGTCAACAATGCCGCACGCTTCACGCGGATCAATGTCATGGACATCGAAGAGAGCGACTGGGACTACATCCACTCCGTTAATCTCAAGTCCGTCTTTTTTTGCTGCCAGGCGGCTGTCCGCATCATGCAAACTGGCGGCCGCATCGTCAATATCAGTTCACTCGGTGGCCTGCGTCCCTGGGCCGATCACGCACACTACTGCGCTTCCAAAGCCGGCGTGATCATGCTCACTCAAGCTCTTGCCAAGGCTCTGGCCCCAGGCATTACAGTGAATTCGGTCGCCCCCGGCGTGATCCCCTTCACCCCGGCCGAGGAGCATTCCGACCGCGTCCAGCCGATGATCGATCGTACGCCCATGCGCCGCGCCGGAGATGGCAACGACATCGCTGACGCCGTTTTGTTTTTCCTAAACAGCGCGGACTTCGTCACTGGTCAAACTCTCGCTGTCGACGGCGGGCTCAACCTCGCCTAAGCCGCTTAAGTAGCCTGTCCATTTCTCTTCCTGGCCCTCGGAATCGAATTGCCGCTTCCACGCCCGATAGAACTCTTTCGCCTTGCGTGATGCCCGCCTGTTGAGATAAAGGTCGAATGCTTCATTCCCAGGGAACGCCTCCGCGGTCGCCACACAATCGTTGACTTGGCCCAGGGCGTCCTGCACCGGCTTTAACAGCGCTAACTGCTTCTGCATGGACGGCCCATAAAGGGGTTCGAACATCGCCAGCGTGTACCGGAAGCGCTTGGTATGCAGGCGGAATTCGTGCAGTTCCGCCGGATCGGGCTGCGCGTGCACCACTTTTCGGCCGGCGGCGAAGAAATCCCGCGCCATCGTGGTCAACACTCTCCGGGCGTCTTGCTCCACGTCGGCCTTCCGCTTCCAATCCAATTTCCGCTTGTTAGCCATGTAGCAGCTCCCGCCAACTCTGAGGCCGCTGATCGCCATTCCAGGCGTGCAGCAGGCTGGCTAATTGCGAAGCCGACCGCTCGCGCCCTTCCAATAACGACGTGTCCACGGCCACTTTCGCCTGCTTCATCAATTTCCTTGCGATATCGCCGTTCCGCGCTTCACCGGCCAGCCGCATCGCCACCTTCAAGTCTTTGCGCACTCGCTTGGCGGCCCCATGCGGCAGGATGTCTTTGAACACGCGCAAGCTCTCCGAGAGCTTCCTGATCGCCACCCGCAACCGGTGCACGCCCCGCTCCGACGTATCGGTTTCAGCGCGCATTGCGGCATCTGCCACTTGATCGATCAGAACACGCACTTGGCCGCTTACGTACTCCTGCAAACTCATACGGCCACTCCTCGAACCACAATCGGCCGCCCATACACCGAGCGGAAAAATTCGCTCGTGCGCTCCGACGCCCAGATCTCCAGGTCGATATCTTTGTTTGAAAACAGCTCGATCAACACATCGCTTTCCCGCACCGTACAGGCCACTCGCTCCACCCGCTGATCCCGGCTTCGGTCGATTGAGTCCGCCAGCCGCAGAATCGGCGCCAGCAGCAGGATCGCCCGGCGCGCTTCGGCATCCAACGTCTGCCAGTTCGGGTGCTCCGGCATCGGCGAAGCCTTGCGATGATACCTGCACAAATTGGCCACAATCTCCCGCTCGCGCTCGTCGAACCCTGGCATATCCGAATGGTTCACCAGGTAGTAGGAATGTTTGTGGTGCCGCGTGTCACTCACATAGTGACCGATGTCGTGCAAATACCCGGCCGCTTCGGCCAAAGCCGCAAATGGTGGCGGCAGCCGGTGCAGTAGCATCAGCGACTGAAACAGCGTCACCACGATCCGCCCCGTCTTCCGCGCGTGCTTCAACGGCACGCTGTAGTGTTGGGCCAAGTCCTCCACCGTGGTGCGGCGGTCGGGAGAAAGCTCCAATGATTCGTGCAGTACACCACGCTCCACAAGGTCGGCGATGATTCCGTCCCGAACCCCGGCCCCCGAGTAGTGCATAGCCGGCAATTTCAGCTCTTCCAGAATCAGCAGCATTACAGCGCAACCCGCCACAATAATTTCCGCGCGGCGCGGCCCGATGCCCACGACCTTCTGCCGGTCCGCTAGCGACATGCGCCCGAGATCGTTGAACAGCCGGCGAATTTGCGGCGTGCCCGCACGCATTTTATCCGCCTCGTCCCTTCGCGCCCGCGGTATACGGTTGATCGCGCAAACGATCGCCGAAGCTGTTGCCGAGGTCCCGATCACCCGGTCAATCGGCTGATCGCCCACCATCCGCTCGACCCGGCGGACGGCGGAAGCAATCCGCTCCTGGATGTATTCTTCCGTGCGATGCAGATCGCGTTCCCGCGGCGGATCGGTCTTTAAGAAAACCTCGTTCAACCGCAGCGCTCCCAGCTGCTTCGAAACCGCGTACTCGATCTTCTGATCGTTACTCAGAATGATCTCGGCGCTACCGCCACCGATATCGATCATCAACACGCGCCGGCGGGGATGCGGCCATCGCATCTGCACACCGATATGGATCAGCCGCGCTTCTTCCTGACCCGAGATGACCTCAACCCCTGTTCCCAGCGCAGCCGACGTCCGCGCCAGAAATTCGTTTTGATTACTTGCATCGCGGACCGCGCTCGTAGCCACGGCTCGCACCGCGGTTACGTCCAGCTTGCGGTAGACCGCGGCCATGCTGGTCAATACACCGCAAAGATACTCCAGCGCTTCCTGGCTCACCCGGCCGCCACGGAAGACGCTGGCGCCCAATCGCGTCACCTGCCGTTCTGACGCGAGCACTCGCGGCGGTTGACCCGGCTCAACTTCGGCTACTTCCATCCGGACCGAGTTACTGCCAATGTCAATCGCGGCGAAGCGGGGCATGTCCGATTATCATAAGAACGGCTTCCCGATATTCATGCACGTCTACTTGCTGCGCCACGGAATTGCGGAAAATGCCCCAGTAGGGGGGCGCGATGAAGACCGCGAACTGACCGCTGAAGGCCGCGAGAAGCTGTCCGAATTGCTGCATCGCCTAGCCAAAAGCGGCTTGCGGCCCGACGCCATCCTCTCTAGTCCCTATCGCCGCGCGCTTCAAACCGCCAATGTAGCGTCTGAAATTCTGAGCGGTCCCGAACCCATTCTCAGCCACGCGCTGGTGCCCCACGGCACACCCCGCGGTCTTTGGAACGAAATTCGAGCCAATCCCGATTGCGAACATCTCCTGCTCGCCGGACATGAGCCGCTCTTCAGTCAAGCGGTCAGTTACCTTCTCGGGTCACCGTCGCTGCGCGTTGAAATGAAAAAGGGCGCGATAGCCGCCATCGAATTCACGAGCGTCCGCGGTGAGCCTCGTGGCGTCCTCCGCTGGATGCTCATACCCAAGCTATGCCAATGAACATCGTTGCCGCCACCGCTTCCTATGAAGAGTGGCTCGCCCGACAACTCGTGGTGCTTCCAGCCGACCTGGAACTGAAACATCAGGCCATGGCCACCGACGCCTTTTCTTTCCTCCGCGCCACTTTCTACCGTTTCATGCAGCTTTGGAAAGCCCATGGCGATGCGGCTAGGCGTGCTCCCCAGGTGCTCGCTGTAGGTGACTTACACGTGGCTAATTTCGGAACTTGGCGCGACGTCGAAGGCCGCTTGATCTGGGGAATTAATGACTTCGACGAGGTCTATCCGCTGCCGTACACGGTCGATCTCGTGCGCCTGGCCGTCAGCGCCCACCTGGCCACCGATGAGAATCATCTCGCCATCGGCGATTCCGACGCCTGTGACTCCATCCTGTCGGGCTACCAATCCGGCCTCTCCAGCGGTGGTTGTCCTTACGTTTTGGAGGACAACCACAAGTGGCTGCGCGATACTGTCGTGTCCGACCTCCGCGATCCCACGCAGTTTTGGGAGAAGCTATCCGGAATCCCCCAATTCCCGGGGAACGTTCCCAAATCCGCGGAGCGCGCATTGAAGAAACTTCTTCCTCCAGGAGCCGTGATTGAGCGAGTCATCCACCGGATCGCCGGTCTCGGTAGCCTGGGCCGCGAGCGCTATGTAATGCTTGCGTCTCTCAACGGCGCGGCCATCGCACGTGAAGCCAAGGCTCTCTGCGCCTCCGCCTGCACTTGGGCAAAATACAAGGGCGGTACTGACACCCCCATGTACAACACCGCCATCGATTCTCCCCTGCGTGCGCAAGACCCTTTTGTTCATGTCAAGAGGGATTGGATTGTCCGGCGTCTCGCCCCTTTTTGCTCCCGTGTGGACCTAGCCTCTTTGCCGAAACACCACGATGAGAGCCGCCTCTTGAACGCCATGGGATTCGAGTTGGCTAATGTTCATCTCGGAACAAGCGGTTCCCGCAAGAAAATTGCAGCCGATCTAAGTAAGCGCCCCAAGCGGTGGCTACACAAGTCGGCGGCCGCGATGAAAAAGGCCACGTTACGCGACTTCAAAGAATGGCGCGAGACCTACGAAAAGACACCGCACCCGCAGCCGTCAGCAAAAACTAATTCATCCCCAAAGAGCTCTTCAAAAAAGTAAGCCGGTCCGCCCACTCGTCGATTTGTTTGCTGGTCGGCTTCCCCGCCCCGTGCCCGGCGCGCGTCTCAATCCGAATCAGGATTGGCGCGGGCCCTTCTTGTGCCACCTGCAACGTCGCCGCGTATTTCAGGCTATGGCCCGGCATCACGCGATCGTCATGATCCGACGTCGTTATTAGCGTCGGCGGGTATTGCGCGCCTTTGCGGATGTTATGCAGCGGCGAGTACGCGCGGATCGCCCGGAATTCCTCGGGGTTATCCGGGGAACCGAAGTCTCCCGTCCACGAAGGCCCATATCCGAACTTATGGAACCGCAACATATCCATGACACCCACATCCGGCATTGCTGCCCCGAATAACTCCGGACGCTGATTCAATACCGCACCAATCAGCAGCCCCCCGTTACTCGCGCCATGGATCGCCAGCTTCTTGGCCGACGTATAACGATTCGCAATCAGCCATTCGGCCGCGGCGATAAAGTCATCAAACACATTCTGCTTCTTGGACTTGATCCCCGCTTGATGCCAGGCTTCACCGTACTCCGACCCGCCGCGCAAATTGGCCACTGCAAGCACGCCCCCCATCTCCATCCATTCGAGATACGTGGTCCGGAAACCCGGAGTGATTGCAATGTCAAACCCCCCATAGCCGTACAGCAGTGTAGGATTCTCCCCATCCAGCTTCAGACCGCTTCGATAACTGATAAACATTGGTATCTTCGTGCCGTCTTTACTCCGATAGAACACCTGCTTCGTCTCAAATTTGGAAGGATCGAACTTCAGGGTCGGCTTAGATACCACGCCGCTCTTACCAGTTTCTAAGTCCAGTCGATAAGTGGTTGTCGGAGACGTATAGCCACTAAAGCCATAAAACAGTTCGCGATCCGTCATGCGCGCTGGCGACCACATAGCCGTCCCCATGCCGGGCAAATCCACGCGTTGCTGTAACTTCCCATCCAGGCCAGTCACTTCCGCCTCCGAATGCGCATCCTTCATGTAGATCAACAACAGCTTTTGGTCCGCCATCATTACACGCTCCAGAGCCTCGGGCCTTTCGGCCACAATCTCCTTCCAGTTCGAACGCTCCGGATGATCCAGATCGATAGATACCACTCGCCCCCGCGCCGCGCCGCTAGTCGTCCGCATGTAGATCGTGCTTCCGATATTACCCGCGTACTCGAAGGCCGCCTCAAAGTTGGCAATAAGCGGAATCACCTGCGGATTGGCAGCCCCCAGGTCCTCGTAATAGAGCAGGTTCTTATCGGTGTCTGAGCCCTCCGCCGCAAGGATCAAATAGCGCCCGTCCTCTGTCGTATGCGGCGTCAAAAACCATTCCGGATTCTTTGGCGTTTCGAAGACCAATCGATCAGCCGCTTGCTCCTGACCCAGCTTGTGCAGATATATTTTGGAATTCAACGCCTGTGCTGTCAAAACCTGGTCGGCGGGAGGTTCTGGATACCGCGAGTAGTAGAACCAATTGTTGTCTTTTGTCCACGCAACCTCGCCGGACTTAGTCCAGCGAAGCGTATCCGGAAGGTCCTTCCCGGTTCTCACGTCCCGTACATGCCACTCACCCCAGTCCGAACCGGCTTGAGCCACTGCGTACCCGTATAAGTTCCCGTCCCAACTAATCGAGTGTCCATTAAGAGCGGCGGTGCCGTCCGCTCGATACGTATTTGGGTTCAGCAGCTCACGCGGCGTTCCATGCAGCCCGTCCATCACATACAGGACACTCTGGTTCTCCAACCCGCTATTCCGGTAATAAAAATAGTGGTTTCCGGCTTTCTCGATCGGCGATAGCTTCTCGTAGTTCCACAACTCGGTCAGCCGCTTCTTGATCGCATCGCGCCCGGGTAGCTTTGCAAGATAGCTGAACGTCAATGCATTTTCTTCCGCTACAAATTTCTTCGTGGCGTCCGAGTCCGCATCCTCCAGTCCCCGATAAACGTCCGTGATCTTGGTCCCGCTATAGTCGTCCACCTGATCGCTCTTCGGAGCTGATGGGTAATTGAGCTTGGCAGTGGTCTGAGCGTTCATGGCGAATATCACCAGGATCAAAATCAGCGAGATTTTCATATGCGTTCGAGTGTAGCGCTCCGTTCCGGGCACCATGCTTTCGCCATCGAACCTCGCGCTATCTGAACGAAACTTAAAGTTATTGTCCATTCATTGAGTCCGCGTCCTATAGCGTTGCAATGTAACAATAAAGGCGGAGGGTTTCATCCATGAAAAAGTTCGCATCTGTACTCTTGTTTTCGGCCGCTCTCAGCGCCGCCGCGTTCGCGCAAACAGCGGGCGATGATATGAAGTCTGCCGGTTCTGACGTGAAAAGCGCCGGAAAGAGTGTCGGCCACGCCACCGTTAAAGGCAGCAAGGCCACCGGGCATGCCGTCGTCAAGGGAACCAAGAAGACTGGCCACGCGGTTAAGCATGGCACCCACAAGGCAGCTGACGCCGTAGCCGGAAAGACCGAATAACTCGCACCCGTTAAACTGAAAAGGGAGTACGCGCCCCTGGATGGCGGTTGCGCTCCCTTTTCCATAATGGGTCTTCTCCTTACAATTCAAAGTGTCTCCAAGACGTTCGGCGCCGATCCTCTCTTCGAATCCATCGCATTTACCGTACTCGATGGCAGCCGTATCGGTCTGATCGGTCCTAATGGCGCGGGCAAGTCTACTTTGCTCGGAATCATCGCCGGACGCATTCCAGCCGACGACGGCGAAGTTGTTGTTCGCAAAGGCGTCAAGGTCAGCTACGTCGCCCAGGACTCCACCTTCGAGCCCGGTCTCTCCATTCGCCAAGTTCTCGAAAACGCACTCCATTCCACCGACGAACTCGAACGCCTCGCGCGGATCTCGGAAACCGCTGGTCGCGCCGGTTTCGAAGATCTCGAGCCCCAAGCTGCCTCGCTCTCGGGCGGCTGGCGCAAGCGGCTCGCCATTGCCGAAGCGTTAATCAATCAGCCCGACGTCCTGCTGCTTGACGAGCCGACAAACCACCTCGACCTGGACGGCATCCTCTGGCTGGAACGCCTGCTCCGTGATTCCCGGTCCGCCAGCATTGTCGTCAGCCACGATCGTTACTTTCTCGAAAACGTCGCTACCGAGATGATTGAACTCAACCGGGCTTACGCCGCCGGTCTGTTCCGCGCCGAAGGCAACTACTCGCAATTCCTCGAATACAAAGACGCCTTCCTCCACGCTCAATCCAAGCATCAGGAAGCGCTCGAGAATCGCGTACGCACCGAACTCGACTGGCTGCGCCGTGGACCTAAAGCGCGTACAACGAAATCGAAAGCTCGCATCGACCGCGCCCACGAGCTGATCGGCGAACTCTCGGATCTTTCTTCGCGCAGCCGCACCAGCACAGCCGGTATTGACTTCGCGGCTTCCGATCGCCGCACCAAGCGGCTGATCGATGTTCAGAAAATCACGTACAGTATCCCTGGGCGTACCCTGTTTCGCGATCTCAGTTTCACCGTGGTCCCCCAACAGCGCATCGGTTTGGTGGGGCCTAACGGCAGCGGCAAAACCACCATGTTGCGTCTTCTTCTTGGTGATCTTCAGCCCGAAGCTGGCGATATCGAACGCGCCCTCAACCTTCGCACCGTTTACTTCGATCAGCAACGCGCCCACCTCAACCTGGACGTCACCCTGCGCCGCGCCCTGGCTCCCGATGGCGATTCGGTCATCTATCGAGATCGCATCACTCACGTCGCTTCCTGGGCCGAGCGCTTCCTGTTTCGCAAGGAGCAACTCGAACAACCCATGAGCCGGCTGTCGGGTGGCGAGCGTGCTCGTGTCCTGATCGCCAACCTGATGCTACAGCCCGCTGACGTGCTGTTGCTCGATGAGCCCACCAATGACCTCGATATTGAGACGCTCGAGATCTTGGAAGAAAACTTACTGGAGTTCACCGGCGCTCTGATTTTGGTGACGCACGATCGCTTCCTGCTCGACCGCGTCTCCACTGTCGTGATCGGGCTGGACGGTGCCGCAGGCGCCGAGCAGTTTGCCGACTACTCCCAGTGGGAAGCTTGGCAGCAGAACTCCCGCCGGGCAGCTGCCAAAGCCACGGCCAAGCCAGCCCGCTCCGCCGCAAGTTCGCCTCGGAAGAAATCTCTCTCTTACGGCGAGACCCGCGAACTGGAAACGATCGAGCAGCGCATCGAACTTGCTGAGAAGGTGGTTTCCGCCAAGCACGATCTTCTTGAAGATCCCGCCGTCACCAGCGACCCGCAGCGGCTTCATCAGGTCTACGCGGAGCAACAAACTGCTCAGGAAGAAGTCGATACCCTTTACGCTCGGTGGGGCGAGCTCGAAGCCAAACTCGCGGGCAAGTCTGCTTAACTCCCTGGCCGCTAACCCCGCGTGTGGAGCAACCGGGATTGCACGGCTGGCAGGGCCGGCGGAATAATCGGCAGCAACAAAAACGAGCGGTGTCCGCGGTCGTGAAATACCGTCTGCGAGGCCTTGACCAGCCTAGTCTCGTCGGCAATCGCGCGGCCCGTGTTAGGATTGCGATCAAACCTGGGAAAGTTACTGCTCGAAATCTCTAGCCGAATCCGATGGCCTTTACGGAACAGGTTCGAAGTCACTCCAACATCGATCGTGTAACTGACTGCCCCGCTCTTCACCGGCACCTTGGGCTGGTCCAGACCGTCCCGATAGCGCGCTCGGATAATTCCATCGGTCAGGTTGATTGCGCGGCCATCTGGATACACATCCACCAGTTTTCCCGTGAAATCTGTGTCCGGCGCGGAAGTCGCGGCGAACAGCACCAGAGAGATCGGCCCGGTTGCCTCCAGGTCTTCGTTCAGTGGTTCGGTGGTGTAAACCAGAACATCGGGACGCGCTTCCACCGGTCGCTGGTCCATCGGTCCCCACGGGAACACTTTGACGTTGCAGCAAACCGCGCCACCCAACGTCTGCACCGGCGTTTTCGGATCGTAGATGAAGTGGTCTTGCCCCTTTCCCCGCTCGTGAAACTCGGTCAATTGCCCGTCGCCGCTCACGCTATTCGCATGACCACCACTCGACAAATAGAACTTCGTCGGGATGGCGCGCGCTAGTGGCCACTCGTTCTCATCCCGCCACTGATTCGCCCCCATCACATAAATCTTCAGCGGCGGAGCACTCTCTGCGGGCGCATCCTTTCCTTTCATCCATTGGTCGAACCACTGCAATTGCATTCGCCGGACCGGCAAGCTTCCCGTGCCGCCAAAGTCCATCGTGGTGAACGGAACCGACATGTTATGCGGCCACGGCCCGATCACGGTCCGATTGAGCCCGGTCAGCTTACGCAAGGTCGAGAACGCATCCAGATCTCCCTCCGCGTAGTTGTCGTACCAGCCGCCCATGCTGAATACCGGAACCCGGCAAGCTTTCAAGCGCTCGCGGGTGCTGATGCTTTTCCAAAAGGCGTCGTAAGCCGGATGATCGAAAGCGGCTTGCAACAGTCCTGAGGGGCGGCCGGTGACCACTTGGTCGGAATGGCGCGGCGGCAACGTCCAGATGAAACTTCGAAACGGCGGTGCCTCGTACTCCGGGGCGCGCAAGTTCTCCTCCACCCATTCCAGCCGGTGACCCCACTTCATCGCGCCACCAGGAGAGTAGAAACGATCACGGTAATCGTCATCCCCGGACACCACCGGAAAAATCGCTTTCAGGTGAGGGTTGTTCCAAACCGCCACCTTCCACTGCGCAAATCCCAGATACGAACCGCCAGTCATTCCTACTTTGCCGTTCGACCACGGCTGGGCTGCAATCCAGTTGATTGTGTCGTCGCCGTCCGGCGCTTCCTGCGTCAATGGCGCGAAGACTCCGTCTGACTCGCCACGGCCGCGAACATCCTGGATCATCACGTTGTAACCGTGATCCACAAAGCTTTGCGCTTGCCCGGTAATCTCCAATCCCTTTCCATATGGGGTGCGCAGCAGAATAGTCGGCAGGCGGCGCCCTTCTCCTGGCCGGAATACATTGCCCGCCAACTTCACTCCGTCGCGCATGGGCGTCCACACATGCGATTGCTCCACGGACACATGGCCGGTGCTGCTGCCGCTCCGTAGCTTCACCGAACCGAAAATCGCGATTATCCCGAGGAGGACGACGTAGCGCATAAAACTTCCCAGAATTTTCCGGCCACTCTGTCTAGGGAATGATAATACTCGATATGGGCAGCGGCGCGTTCTCCAATTGCGCGCGCTACCTCGGGCAAAGTGACCAACAGCTTCATATATTCCAGCAATTCCGCGGGTTCTTCCAGGCCCGCCTTCACGCGCAGGCAAGCGTTCGCAGGGACCCTTGCGATTTCCAGTCCCTCCGTGAAGATCACCGGTTTCCGTAAACCCATCAGACGTACCCCAATTCCTGACGTTTCCCCCGCGCCTGGATGCCTAAGGTTCAAGCAGCAATCGACGGCCTGAGTAACGCTCCAGAAGTCGCGGTCCTCCAAGTGCGGAAGCCGGACTACGCCGGAATGCGCCAGCCATGGCTCAACGGACTTTTCAAGGTCGCTTGATGCGAACGATCCGGCTAGTAACAGCCGGGTGCGCGGATATGCCCGATGCAGCTTTTCGAAGGTGTGCAACACCGGCAGCACGCGCTTGGATTCCCGCAAATAGCCGAACATCCCGAAGACAAAAGCGCCCTCCGGTATGGCTAATCGTGCGCGCACGCTGCTACGGTCTTCCACATTACCCGGCGGTGGCTCGAATAGGTGCGGAATTTCCACCACGTTTGCGCCCGGATGGTGTGCGAGAACTTCCTGTGCGGCTGCACAATTGTGCACAATCACTGCCCGCGACCGTTCGCCGACACGCTTCAGCATGGGCCGCCGAAAATATCGAACATCCATACCCGACGCGGTTCGCTCTTGCCAGAGCTGTTCCGCCAGCCCGCTTTCCCAATCGCCGTAGTTGTAGCGATATTCGTTAAGATAGCCGTCCCGGTCTAGCGCGCCCAAGTAGAAGTGATTCAAAACCGCGTCATGGAGAATCACCACTCCCGGCGTCCGTATCGCACGCTCGTAAATGTCCCTGTGCAGCTGATTGTTCCCGAGATGATACAGGTGGACATCCGCTGACGTCGCGTCCACATCTACCCGGCCGAGTTTGCGAAGCGCCTTCAATAAAGCCGCTGCGTAATCGGCGACGCCCGTGCGCGCTCCCGGTGGAGGCGCTTGATACCCAACCTTCACGCCTTCTTGCGGCTGCCGAACAGCGCCGTTCCCACACGCACCATGGTCGACCCTTCCTCGATTGCTACCTCGAGGTCGCCCGACATCCCCATCGATAATTGAGCAAGGCCAAATTGCCCGGCCAGTTCCCGCAGCTTCGCAAACGCCGGACGCGAGCGCTCCGCGTCTTCCGACCATTCCGGCACGGTCATCAGTCCAGTCAACGTCAGATGCTTACATTCCCGGATGGCGTCCACCACTTCGCTCAAACCCGCTTCGCCTACGCCCCACTTGGACTCTTCCCGGCTTAGCTTTACCTCAATCATCACTTCCAAGTTCACACCGCTTTCGTTCAATCGCCGCGCCAGTTTGGCAGAGTCCACGGTTTGAATCACTTGGAACAACTCCGCTGCTTTTCGGCTCTTGTTGGATTGCAAATGCCCGATGAGGTGAAACGTCGCCTCCGGCAGATCGGCAATTTCTGGGTACTTGCCCTCAAACTCTTGGACGTAGTTTTCCCCGAAATCGCGCAACTCATGTTCGTAAGCCACCCGGATTGCCGCTGCTGGAAATATTTTGGTTACTGGCAACAGCTGGATTAACTCGGGTGCCCGGTGGCTCCTGGCCGCCGCATTCGCTATGCGCTCCCGAACTCGCGCCAGCGAGTCTCCAAAGTTTTCCCAGCTCACCGCTATTGCCCGGCTACTTTCCGCAGCACGGGATATGGATTCAAAGCGGTGCCTTTCCAATATTTCTTGTCCGGGTCCAGCAGTGAAATGGCGAAATGGAGATGCGGGGCCGCGGCATTGGCATCGCCCGTACTCCCTACATATCCGATCACGTCGCCTGCCCGCACCAGCATCCCTTCTCGAATGTTGGGCGCATACCGGTCCAGATGCGCGTAATAGTAACAATACTTGCGCGAATCATCGAACTGATAGATGGTCAATCCACCCTTCTTGCTGGTAAACAATTTGACGATGTTTCCCTCGTCGATGGCATGCACAGGTGTGCCTGTGGGCTCCATAATGTCGGTGGCCTCGTGCTTAGCCCCGCCCCGCGCGTCGGCAAAGCTGTCAGAAAGCTGGTTTACAGGTAGGCCTTCGATCGGGAGTACTAGATGACGGCTCGTTAGTTCGCCTACGTAATCGCCCGCTGTTTCCTGTCGAATGTTTTGGGCGGGCGGCCTCGCATCCGGAATGGCCGCTCCGGGAATTGCTACTTCCGGGAAATCCAGCCCCGAAATATCGGGCGGCGCTTCCATCTCTGTGGAGGGCGCATTATTTTTCGCTACCGGTGCAGGCTCCGGTGAAACCGGCAGAGGCGGCATCGCGCTGTTCAGGGGTGGAGCCGCCACCGTAGGTCTGCCGAAATGAGACGGCAGGTTGCCCGAGAAGTACAAAACGGCCACAAAGCACGCCAGCACTACTGCAATAAATACGACCGCAAAGCGCGCGAACTTACCCAATTCAGTCTTCCTGCAAAGTTACTGGTGTGCCCTTGGAGACTAGCCCTGCAAGCTCCATTGCATCCCAGTTCGTTAAACGGACGCAGCCGTGCGATTGCGTGTGCCCGATCGTGTTCGGATGCTCGGTGCCGTGGATTCCGTAATGCTCCTTCGAGAGTCCCATCCAGACAACGCCCACGGGGTTGTTCGGTCCCGGCTTGATCACAGCCCGTTCGTCTTTATTTTTCGCGTCCCAGAACAACTTCGCATTGTAATGGAAATACGGAAACTTGCGCACTTCTACGATCTGCCAATCGCCGATCGGAAGGGGATCGTGCTCGCTGCCCATGGTCGCGGGGTAGGTGACCAAAACTTTTCCTTGGTCGTCGATCCCCTGCACCACGCCTCTATTCTTGCTCACGATCACTTTCACAACGCGGCCCGCGGGCGCGTTCACAATCACATTAGGCGCCATGATCTGCGTCCCGGCCTGACTAAGATCTTTACCCTCATTCATTTGAGTCAACAGCGCGGGCGAACAATGAAATTTCTCGCCGAGAGCCTCCGACACGTTTCGATAGTTGAGCGCCGGTAATTTGGCCTGCTCCATCATGCTCGACGGGATGTCTGGAGTGTACGGTCCGGATACGTCCTGGGACTGCAGGGTGTATTGTTGAATCGCCGGAGCGGAGTCCTGGTTTAATTTCCCCCACATCTCCGCGTCGACGTTCGGGTTCGCTGTCAAACCGTTTTGCGCGCGGTAGGCCTGGATCGCGCGACCCAGGTTCACCCCATATCGACCGTCGATTTGGCCGGGAGAGAAATGTGCACGATCCAAGAGGATCTGCGCCCGCAAGGTCGCCGCTCCCGAGGAATGCGGATTCACTTCTTCCGTTGTACTGGCGTTGTTTACGTCATCCGGAGTGATCGGCTTTGCTGCCGATTCAGCTAACCCCGTCGATGGAATTCCTGAAAACATGCACAATAGTGCACAACACGGCAGAAATCGCTTCACGGCCCTGCTGGCTGCAATCCGGGGGCCAGTTGGACGCAATCGAGACAAATGCCGCTCTGCCCGTACCTACATTGCATGCGCCGCGCGGCACAGTCTCCCACCATGAGTGCCTCCGAAATTCGAGCCCACGTTGAAGGCTTTCTGTCGCGATCACGACGCCCCGCTTTACTTGAACCTGGCGAACCGCTCCTGCTGCTTGAGCCTGAGCACTACGCTCTGGAGGATCATCCCGCCTATCTGATGCTCCAAGCTTGGGACGACTCCCGCAACCTCGTCCGCCGGGTCTGTGATGTGGAGCGCGTCGATCACGGAAAATTGCTGCTCAATGTTCGCCGTTTCGGCGGTCGTGAAGGCGTCTTGCACCTGATCGATTTGGCTCACCCCCGCACGCGCGAGTGGGAGCGTCGCGGGGCTCGCATGGTTTTCCGCGAACGGTTTCGCAATATGCTCGCGCGCGAGTTCCCGGGATGGCGGGTCGCCGTGTTAAGCAGCGAGCCCGACCTCGAGCACACCCTGTCGCCCGCTTATCCCCGCGCGGTTCTGACACGCGGAACAAACATCATCGCCGCGATCGGCGCCCCGCCCGAGTGCATGGATTTCCCGCCATTGCTCAGCTTTGGCCTGATCTGGCTCGATTACGTCCGCGCTCAAAATCCGCAACGGACAGTCGAAGCCTTAACCTTTTGGGCGCCTGCCCCGGTCGCGCCAATCCTCAGTTTCTACCTGCACCTTTTCGACGCGGCGCAGCTGCGGTTCGCGATGTACCTCTATTCCGAGGAAGATTTCGTGGCACTGCTCGATCCTAGTAACTACGGCAACGTTGCCACTCAACTCGATCCGTGCCGCCGTCCACAAGACTTGCCCTTCGACATCGAACATGCGGAAGCCGTGGCCCTGAATAATGGGGCGATCAGCCTGCGTGTCCATGGCCTTGAGTTCACCCGCTATCTTGATGGCCGGCTCAGTAACGGACGCGAGCCGATGAATCTTTCCGAAGCCCGGGCAATCGCCGCCAACTTGTACGCAATGCGTAACGCACACGCGCCCCACAACACCCTGATCTACCAGCAGAATCCGGAGGCCTGGCTCGAGTCGGCTGTGCGGCGAAACCTGGCAACCATTGACGCTTCGCTGATCCCCCATCCGATCTATGGCCAGGTCCCCGCGATCGCCGGACAGGACAGGACTATCCTGGATCTTCTAGCAGTGGATCATCATGGCCGCCTGGCGGTCTTGGAGCTGAAGGCTTCCCAAGATCTGCACTTGCCCTTACAAGCTCTGGATTACTGGCTGCGAGTAAAGTGGCACATGGACCGTGGCGAGTTTCCCCGCTTCGGCTATTTCCCCGGCATGCACTTGCGGCCCGACCCGCCGCGTTTGTTGCTCATCGCGCCCGCGCTCGACTTCCACCCGACTACCGAAACCATCCTGCGCTACTTGATCCCGGAAATCGAGGTAATTCGGCTTGGCCTCAGCGCGGACTGGCGCGAGAAGCCACGCATTATGTTCCGCCTCACCGGTGCTGACCGGCCCCACGACTGAAAACTGTTCGCTACAGCAGAATCATGCCTTGCCGCACCCCTAGTGTCACCGCTTCCGTCCGGCTGGATGCGTTGAGTTTATGGAAAAGCGAAGCCACGTGGAACTTCACCGTGTGCTCGCTGATTCTCAGCCGGTATGCTATTTCCTTGTTCGCCAGCCCCTCTGACAACATTCGGAGTACTTCCACTTCCCGATTGCTGAGCGGACCCTGCGACGTTGCCGGGACCGCATGTTCCCCCTGCGTAGCGTCGATAGCGTCCGGGTGCATCACAACCAGACCAGCCGCAACCGCCTCGATCGCGATCCCGATCTCGCGGGCCGAGACTCCCTGCGGCAGCACCGCGCGTACGCCGCTCCGAAGCAGGGAAAGCGCATTTTCATTGGCAAGCAACACGATCTGGGACCGCGGGAGGGCTTGGCTCAATCCCAAGCCTTGTCCGTCCACCTCCGCCAGAATCACGTCGGGCGCAAGTTCGGCGGCCTTGCGCTGCAGGTCGTCGCCTAACCCCGCCGTCCCAACCACTTCCACCGACGAGTTGCTTTGCGCAAGGGCTTCCAATCCGGCGCGAACCACCGATGAGGACGCCGCCACCAAAACGGAGATCAAACCGCTTCGGCTCCTCGCGACGCTGTCACCTGGACCCTCGTGGACGGCTGCCTACCAACAGCGCAATGTCTTGCACCGTTCCCGCCCGGTACACCGAAGCCGCGATGGTCTTACCCACCTGCTCTGGGCTCAGGTGCCCTTGGACGTCATCGGTATCTTCCACAGGCTTGCCCTCGAGCGTCAGCACCACGTCTCCGATCAGCAGCCCGGATTTAGCGGCGGTGCCCTCCGGATCGACACTCAACAGGATTAGTCCTGCGCGTCCATCTGGTAACCGCACGGGATGAAGGCCCACACCGAGGAAGCCTCGTGAGACATGACCGTGCGCCAGAAGCGACGCGATCACCATGTCGACGGTCTGCTTGGGAACCGTCACGCTCCAGTTACGCGTAAGCCCGGCGGTAGTAATCCCGATCACCGCGCCCTGCGTATTCACTAATGCGCTACCCGAACTTCCGGGATAGAGGCTCAAATCGGCGCGCACGAACTGCCCGATTTGCCCGTTCCGCCAAGTGCGCCAGGGGCCCCCTAACGCGGAAATTACTCCCAGACTGGTACAGGGTCCATTTTCGCCACGGCGTCCCACCGCAAGCACCAGTTCGCCTACTCGCAGGATCGCGGTGTCCGCGAATTCCGCTCCGGGGATACCGCGCCCCTCGGTTTGCAAAACTGCCAGATCCGTGCCCGGATCGCGCCCCACCAACTTGGCCGTCAAGGTCTGATTGTCCGGCGAAATAATGGTAATGTCTTCATCCCGCCGCAAGGTGTGATCCGCAGTAACGATCACGCCGTCGCTCCAAACTACACCGCTCGCAGCCAGCCGCGAGTTCCCATTGACCGCTACAACAAAGCGCGAAGCGTGCGCCACCTTGTCGGCAAGCGTGTTCGATAGCGTGCTTATGTTGTTCATCTCTGTTTGCATAAAACCGGTTGACATCTCCAAGTTCAGGATCGCGCCAATGGATATCTATACGGTATCGGGCATTCGGGTGGTTGCGAGCTAGACGAAGAGTTAGGCCGATGCCGCGCGCCCGCTCGGCTTACCGACATGCGACAAAACAAAACAACTGAGCACTGGAAGCAGCGTTACGGCCCAGACCACCTGGACATAGAGATGACGGTCGGCAAGCCAGCCGATCAGAGGTGAGATTACGGTCTGCAAGAGCCCGTAGGCGAAAGTCAAAGCCGAGATCGCCATCCCGGATTTCTCGGGTCCATACAGATCGATTGGAATGGCATAAAGGTTCACGCTTCCAGCGAGAGCGAAGAGAAAGCTGATCGCGATGATCGCCGTCGCCCACCGCGCATCCGGCATCAGCGGAAGCAGCAAGGTGACAAGCAGGCCGCCCGCGCTCACGAAGATCGCTCGGCGGCGCGCGGCAATAGCGTTGACTCCTCGCTCCATCCATCTGAGCGACATCCACCCGCCGAAGAAGCCGCCGATGTTCGAGATTAGCGGAGGAATCCAGACATACGCTTGAGTCTGGCGAAGTGTCAGCCCGTGAACATTGACTAGGTAGAGCGTGGTCCAATACGACCAGAGCGAATACGCGCCCATCCACAGCGTGCTTGCGACAACAACCAGGACCAGATCCCGATCCAGCAACAACCGGAAGCTCGGCCCTTCGCGAGACGGCGATTGCGGCTCGGCAGGCGGAATTGCCCGGCTCACGGCCAACCATAGCGGTATCCAAGCCAGACTGATTGCCCCAACAATCACGAACGGCGCACGCCAGGAGAAGCGGTAAGCGACCATGATCCACGCCGGGGCCAGCGCCATGCCCAAGCTGATGCCGACCTGGTTCAGAGCCGCGCCCATGGCTCTTTCCTTGGGCTTCAGGTAAATTCCGTTCAGCTTGCCGACAGCGGGAACTCCAGCCGATTCGCCCATTCCCAGCGCCGCGCGGGTAATCGCCAACGATCCAAAACTGCCCGCCATTCCGGTAGCTGCTGCAGCGCTAGACCACCAGGCGACTGCGGCGACTATCGTCCGGGTTACGCCGAAGCGGTCGAGCGCCCACCCCACCTCAATCGAACTCACTGCGTACGCCAGCGAGAAGGCCGCAATCAGAAGCCCGTACCGCGCTTGATTCAGGTGAAACTCGGCCATGATCAACGGCGCAAGCGTCGCCAGCAACTGACGATCCATGAAGTTCAGCGTGGAAGAAACGATAAAGACACTCACCGCGACCCATCGCAGCGAGGAAACCGAACGCATCTGTATAGTGTCGCGTGCCCGCGAAGCACAAGCGCTACGATCAAAACTTGGAACAATTCGGCTTCAACTTCGCGCCCGCGCGCCGCGTTTTCACGGTCGCGGAACTGAATGGCGCCATTCAAACCCTGCTTACCGATGAGTTCGACGATATCTGGGTCTCGGGCGAAATCTCCGGCTCAAAAATCCTCACCAGCGGTCACTGCTACTTCACGTTAAAGGACCGCGACAGCCAGATCCGCTGTGCGCTCTTCAAAGGAACGATGCGGTTCTTGAAGTTCAAGCCGCAGGATGGAACCTCCGTTCTGGCGCGCGGGCGTGTGGACGTGTTCGCTCCCCGGGGCGAGTATCAGCTCATCGTTGACCAACTGGAGCCGCAAGGCCATGGCGCGTTACAACTTGCCTTCGAGCAACTAAAGAAGAAGCTGGGCGAAGAAGGTCTATTCGAGCGTGATCGGAAGCGTGCAATCCCTCCGATCCCGAATCGTATTGGCATTGTGACTTCGCCGCGTGGAGCTGTCTTGTCGGATATGTTGCAGATTCTGGCCCGCCGCTTTCCCGGCTTACAGATTCGCGTGTTCCCGGCTCTGGTACAGGGCGAAGGTTCGGTGGAAGAAGTGGTGCGCGCGGTCCAGTACTTCTCGAAATCGGAGTGGCCGGACGTCCTGATCGTGGCGCGCGGCGGAGGCTCGCTCGAAGATTTGTGGACCTTCAACGACGAGCGCGTGGCACGGGCGATTGCGGGTTCACGTGTCCCCGTGGTTTCCGCGATCGGTCATGAGACGGACTTCACGATCGCTGATTTTGTTGCTGACCTGCGAGCACCGACGCCGTCCGCCGCTGCCGAGATGGTGATTTGCACCCGCCAGGAGTTGATGGATCGCATTAGCGCCGGTGAGCGGCGTGGGCTACAAGCGGTGAGGTTGAAGTTTGCCATCCTGCATCGCCGTGTCGAGCAGCAAGGCACCGAGCGCTCCGCCGTGATTTTGCACCGCGCAGTCAATCGCCGCTTTCAGGTGCTCGACGACAAGGAAGGACGGCTGCGGGAAGCGCTACGGCGGGTGCTGGCAACGCGCCACTTACGCCGGACGACGCTTGAGGCGCGTTTGCGGTACATGGATGTTCGTCCGCGGCTGGAGCGCAATCGGAGTGCGATGAACGCGGGGCGCGTCCGAGTGACTCAGGCAATGAATTCAGTATTGGTTTTGAAGCAGCAACGGCTGAAACAGAGTGTGGCGCGGTTAGAACAGTTGAGCCCGCTACGCGTGCTCGAACGAGGGTACGCCATCGTAAAAACGGAAAATGGCGGGATCTTGAAAGACCCCGCCATGGCTCCAGAAGGAACGCGGCTCGAAATTCGCCTTTCGCGCGGTGTTGTAAACGCCGAGTCGAAATAGCGCTACTGCTTTTTCTCCTCAGCAGGCCGTTGCGGCGGTGGCGGCTGACGCTGCGGTTGCGGTTGCGGCCGTGGGGGCGCAGCTTGCTGTGGAGCGGGACGCGGAGCCGGTGCCGGTTCGCGAACTTGCTGCGGTTGCGGACGCGGCGGAGCCATTTGCTGAGGAACCGGACGCTGAGCCGGTGCCGGTTCGCGAACTTGCTGCGGTTGCGGACGCGGCGGAGCCATTTGCTGAGGAACCGGACGTGGTGCTGGAGCTGGTTCCCGAACTTGCTGCGGTTGCGGACGCGGCGGGGCCACTTGCTGAGGTACCGGGCGCGGAGCCGGAGCCGGTTCACGAACCTGTTGCGGTTGCGGACGCGGCGGGGCGACTTGCTGAGGAACCGGGCGAGGAGCCGGAGCCATCTGCTGAGGCGCCGGACGCGGGGCGGGGGCGGCCTGCTGTGGAACAGCTCTTACGGGCGGTGCGGGCTGGGGTCGAGCGGCTGGAAGCCCAGCAGGGGCTGGCGCTGGCCTTCCCGCTTGTGGGACCGGAGGCTGCACCCTCGGAGCCTGCGCCGGAGCTTGTTGCGGAACTGGGCGAGTCGCTGGAGGAGCTACTTGCGGACGTATTCCAGGTTGTGCCAAAGGGGCACCGGGCTGTGACGGACGAACCTGATTCGGAACGGCCGGATTCGGGACACCCTGCGGCCGGATGCCGGGTTGACCTTGCGGTTGGCCCGGGGCTACTGCCGGGCGGGGTTGGTTGGCTTGCGCCGCTCGCTGACCAGCGAACCCACCGGGAACCGAACCAGGAGTCACGACAGGCGTCACCGGGCGAACCTGTGCCGCGTTTACGGGTCTGACCGCCATACGGACCGGGGTTGCTGCCGGAGCCTGCTGCCGCAACGTTTGCAACTGCTGCGGAGCGACTGGACGGCCCGGGTTCTGCTGCAGGATCTGCTGTTTGGCCTGGAAGGAGACCGGCGCCGGCGGAGGCGCTAAGCGTGCGACGACTGGCCGGCTCGCAATCGCTGCTGGGGGAGCCACAGCCCGCACCGCATTCGGCGTCGCGAGTACAGAGGCACGAATGGGTACGACTGGAGCAGCGGTTCCAACAACGCGAACCTGCTGCAATTGCGCCGGGGTGACCTGCATCCGTGCGCGTTGTACTGGCTGCGCGGATGCGAAAGCCTGCTGGGGGACCGCGACGACAGCGCCCGGGACGTTCCTGTTCATATAGTTAATGTTCGTCACATTCACGTTGGTGACGTTGATATTCGTAATTCGCGTATTGGAGATGTTCACGTTGCGAACGTACGCATCGGAAACCCGATAAGACGGGATATAAGGGTCACGCGGTCCCAGTGGGAACCAACCCACCGCGCCGCCACCACCGCCACCACCGATACCGATTGACAGTCCGAACCCACCGCCGCCCACGAAAGCTACGAGGGCAGGAGCGTAGACCGGACGGATAGCGACCGGTCCCGGGCACCATCCCCAAGATCCGCCGAAGTTAGCCCAGCGGCCATAATGGAACGGAGCAAAACCCCAGGACGCCTGATCGACCCAAGTCCATCCCCACGGTTCAACCCAAGCCCAGTGCCCAGTCTGATAAGGCGCCCATCCGGATTCGACACGCGGCATCCAAACAGCGCCATACGTGGAGTCTGTTCTCCAAGAACCATTTGCATTTAAATCTTCATAGCCATCCAGGTCTTGTGAGACGTACTGCGGTGGAGGAACATCTTCCAGCCGGTCGCGAGAATAGCTGAAGTTATCGAACTCATCGCTAGGGTTCTGATCCCGGATGTCCGGCGATCCATCGGGACCGACATAGGCAGTTTGCCGCGGGTACACCGAGAAGCTTTGATTGTTGGCCGTCATTTCGGCTTGACCGCTCCGGCACGTCACCATGGTGGCGTTCTGGCTCGGATCCGCGTCCACGCGGAACTCGCCCACGTGATCGAGAGTTATCGCGCCGCCGGGAGTATCGACTTCCCATACTTCGCCAGGGAACAAGCGCCGAATTCGCAGGCTGAGGGAGCCCGAGTTGATACTGACTTGGACGACCTGATCGTTCAAGTTCACAAACTGGAAATTCGTACCGGCATTTAAACGGATCGCATTGCGCCCGATGCGCAGCACGGCGCGCGACCCATTATCCGTGTACAGATTATCGCCCGTCGTCATGGGATAGTTCAGCGCGGCTTGCGTCCACTGATCGACACTGGCCGGCTCGAACGAAACCTGCCCGGTCATATAAGAAAGCCTCGCCACCCGAGACGGGGGGTCTTGCGCTACTGCCGTTGCAGCCATGCCCAGCACTAACAGGCATGACAGGTTCAAACCACTGAGTCTTTTCATCTCACTAACTCCTCCGCACGTCTCAATCGACTCACGCTCGAGCTAAATCGTTGCGTAACTAGCGATTAAAAGCATTCAATGTGCTTTTTTCCATGGAATACCCCGGATGTGTTAGCAAAACGAGTGCCAATCTTCACAACCGCGCGTTGTTATGATTCGTCACATGCGCTATCTACCGCGATTGATTGGAATTAGCGTTCTAGCCTCGACGGCTTCCCTGTATTCGGCACCCCCCGATTTCTCGGGCGCCAAAACGGTGGACACGCTAATCGCCGCCGCAATCGCTGAGCATAAGATTCCCGGCGCGGTACTGGTGGTAGGCCACCAGGGCCACGTCGTTTACAGCCAAGCTTACGGCAATCGAGCTTTAGTGCCGGCATCCGAACCGATGACCTTGGACACCATCTTCGATTGCGCTTCCCTCACGAAAGTGGTGGCGACTACAACCTCCGTGATGCGCCTATTCGAGCTGGGAAAAATCCGCCCTGACGAGAAGGTCACTACCTACCTGCCTGAATTTCAAAATGGTAAGAGTGCGATTACGATTCGCGACCTGATGACGCATTATTCCGGGCTGCGTCCCGACTTGGACCTGGAGCCCGCCTGGTCGGGGTACGAAACCGGTATTCATAAAGCCCTGATCGATGTGCCCGCCGGGCCTCGCGAGGCCAAGTTCGTTTATAGTGACATCAATTTCATTCTGATGGGCGAAATTGTGCACCGAGTGAGCGGACAAACGCTCGCCGAATTCGCCCGCACTCAGATTTTCCAGCCGCTCGGCATGGTGAATACCGAATTTCAACCTTCGCCGGTATTGGTGCCGCGCATTGCACCAACCGAGCGCTTGAAAACAGGCGAGATCTTGCGAGGCGTGGTCGACGACCCTACCGCGCGTTTCATGGGTGGCGTAGCGGGACACGCCGGTATGTTCTCCACCGCCGGCGATTTAGCGCTGTTTTGCCAGATGATGTTGAACAAAGGCGTGAATCCCTCAGCGGGCGATGAACACCCGACGCGTTTGTTCAACCCCAGCACGATTGAACTGTTCACCTCTGGCCAGAGTCCGGCTGGGCTTAAAGCGGTACGAGGGCTCGGATGGGATGTCGATTCGCCGTTTTCCGGACCGCGCGGCGTGCTATTCCCGATTGGAACGTCCTACGGACACACAGGATTCACCGGCACTTCGCTCTGGATCGACCCCGCATCGCAAACCTACGTCGTGCTGATGAGCAACGCCATCCACCCGGTAATCGGCAAGGCCATCACACCACTGCGCAGGAACATAGCAACGGCGGTCGCGGCGGCATTCGGATACTCGCATCCCACGCGCGTGGTGCGCACCGGGTTGGATGTTCTGGAAGAAGAACATTTTCAAAGTTTGACCGGAAAGCGAATCGCCCTGCTTACGAATCAGACTGGCGTGAATCGGAAAGGCCAACGAAATGTGGATCTGATGCTGGCCGCGGGGCTTCAAATCACGGCAATTTTATCTCCCGAGCACGGTTTCCTAGGCTTGGAGGATCAACCTAACGTTTCCGGGACGGTGGACCGCGCGACGGGCATTCACGTATTCAGCTTATTCTCAGAGGGACATAACCGGCCCACACCGGAAATGCTCCGGAACGTTGACACAGTGGTGTTCGACATTGCCGACGTGGGGACGCGCTATTACACCTATGTCACCACAATGGCGTATGCCATGGAGGAATGTGCTAAGCAACATAAAGCGTTCGTAGTTTTAGACCGTCCTAATCCGATTACCGGAGAACATGTGGAAGGGCCGATACTCGATCGGGCTAACACCTCCTTCGTCGGCTATTTCCCGATGCCGGTTCGTCATGGAATGACCGTGGGTGAGTTGGCGCGGATGTTCAATACCGAAAAGCGCATCGGCGTCGATCTAACGGTGGTGCCAGTGAGTGGATGGCGGCGCGAAGATTGGTTCGATAGCACGGGACTGCCGTGGATCAATCCATCGCCGAATATGCGAAGCCTGAATGCGGCGCTGCTTTATCCGGCTGTAGGAATACTGGAATATTCGACGAATTATTCAGTGGGCCGGGGTACGGCGACGCCTTTCGAGTGGATGGGGGCCGACTGGATCGATGGACCTGCCTTAGCGAGCTATTTAAACGCTAGGCCGCTTGCAGGCGTGCGTTCCGAGCCAGTGCGATTTACCCCAGAGGGGAATCATTATGCCAGGATTTCCATCGCGGGAATTCGATTCTCGATTGAGAACAGGGATGTGTTGGACTCGGGAAGATTGGGAGTTGAGATCGCTTGCGGACTGCAGAAGCTGTTTCCCGGCCGCATATCGTTTCAGGCAAACCAGCGGCTGATTGGTTCCAGCGCTGCGGTGCAAGCTTTCCAGGAAGGCCGGACCCCGGAAGAAATCTTAGCGCCGGAACAAGCCCGGCTGGAAGCGTTCCTGGCAATCCGTCAGAAATATCTACTCTACGAGTAGACTTTTTAGGGCCGAAAACTCGGCCCCGCCACGCAATTCAGTTTAATTAACTTGCCGCCATTGTTTTGGGAGCGACTTTATTCTTGCTCCCGGGCGGACGACCCCGCCGCTTTTCTACCGCCAGCCAAGCTGGCGGCCGTCCGCGACGTTTCCCGCGACCTCGGGCTAAGCGCTCGAGGCTTTGAATCGCCTCTTCCAAATGTTCCCGTTCCTGTTTTAGCTCTGTAAGAATCTTCGTGACGTCCATAAGTCCTCTTAATTGGCGCGGTGAGAGCGCTTCTGTTCCGGAAGCAGAACGGAAATATCTCTCAAAAACATTCGCTAGGTTGTTTTTACAGGAATATTGCGGGGGTTGCAAGCTTTTTGTTCTGATTTCAGAACAAAAATATGTGAATCGGTACTATTTCGGGAGATAGCACGGCTGGGAGTTTCCCGTTGCCAAATATTCCGCTTGCTCCAGGCACCGGACCCGGCCAGCTTTAGAATACCACCCGTTTTCGCGCTTTCCAGTAAAAATAGAATGGCAATCCCGCGAGAATCAACACTATCCCGGCGATTGCTTCACGCGGTGAGTTGCGCAGCGTGAACGCTTCCAGCAATAAGGACGCGGCTACAAAAAGAATAGGTACGACCGGATAGCCTAAAGTGCGATAAGGCCGTTCCATTTCCGGTCGTTTAAAGCGAAGCACCACGACCGCCGCGGTGGTCATCCCGTAAAGCAGCCAGCTCGCGAAGATCACGTAGTTATAGAGCTGGTCGTAGCGGCCGGAAAACACCAACACAGCGCTCCATAAGGTCAACCCCAGAATGGAAACCGAGGGAGTGGCGAATCGGGGGTGTACACGCGCGAAAGAGCGGAAGAACAGTCCGTCTTTCGCCATGGCATACGGAACGCGCGCACCGGACAAGATGGATCCGTTCAAGGCCGCGAAGATAGAGATCATGACAGCGGCAGAGACGGCGCTGGCGCCCCACGGTCCAACGACCCGGGCCATCATGGCGGCGGCCACGCGTTTGTTGGCGCCCACTTCGCCGGCGCTCAAGACGTGGAAATAGGCGGTATTGGCAAATAGATAGAGGGCCATTACCAGGAGCGTTCCACCAATAAGGGCAAGCGGCAGGTTGCGCCGCGGATTTTTTACTTCGCTCGCCACCATGCTCACGTTGTTCCACCCGTCATAGGCCCAAAGCGCGGCAACGAGGGCGGCGAAAAAGCCTGCGGCGGTTATTCGAATCAGCGGAGCTTGCGCGGTGATAGGCATGGTGGTCCGGTACAGAAGGCCCGCCAGAATAATCGCCGCAATCGCAGCGACTTTAAGCGCCGTCATCGCCACTTGAACATTTCCGCCGAATTTGGCGCCGAAGTAGTTGATGAATGCCAGAAACAAGATGAGCGCCATGGCGAGCAATTGGCCGTACTTCAGCGGCAGCGGGCCACCCCGTTCACCGATCGGCAGGGGCACCGAATAGAAGACGTGCTCCATCTCGGGCCGGAAATTCGCTAGATATTCGAAAAAAGCCGTGGCCAGCGTAGCGATGGATCCGCTTTTAGCGACCCACATTTGTGTCCAGCCATAGAGGAATCCCCAAACAGGCCCGTAAGCTTCGGTTAAATAAACATATTCGCCGCCTGCTCCGGGCATGGCCGCGGCTAATTCCGCGTAACTGAGTGCTCCGGCAAGAGATAGTAAACCGCCCACGACGAATACGGCCATCACCCAACCAGCCGTACCCACGTTCTGAACCATCGTTTGCGGCACGCGAAAGAGCCCGCTTCCGATGACGGTTCCGATGACAATGGCGACCGCCGCCCACAATCCCAGATCGCGTTTGAGTTCCGTCACAAAGGTTCGCTCCTTCTATCCAAGATCGCCGAAGCCAGCAGGCCGCTCGCAAACGTGGCTGCACTGCCGATCAATACCCACCAGGTAAACGCGATGTGAGTTGCAAAACGAACCCAAACCATGGTGGCGAGACCCAGAGTCACGCCGGCGAACGCGCCGCGCTCCCCGACGTGCCTGGTCAAAACGCCCAATAGGAACACTCCGAGGAGCAGGCCCAGCGTTACCGACGCAATCGATAGACCCGACTCCAAGACGGTCCCCCAAGATTGCGCAACCAGGCCGATCGCCACTAACACCAGGGCCCAGACGACGGTCGCGGCATGGGCCAAACGCATCTGGCGGCGCTCACCCAGTTCACCCGCGACGGCGCGATAAAGGTCTACCACGGTAGTGGAAGCCAGCGAATTTAAGGCGGCGCTCAAGTTAGCCATCGCCGCGGCCAGGATCGCAGCCATAATCAGCCCGCGCACGCCGGGCGGCATATGCTGCCAGACAAAAAGCGGGTACAAACGATCGAGCGGCTTGGGAGCGGTCGCGCCAGTGTCTCGGTACAGCGTCCACAGCAGGACGCCGATCAGCAGAAAAAGCGTGAACTGAAACAGGACCACGAACCAGCTTGCAAACAATGCCTTGCGGGCGTCGGATTGGGAACGCGCGCTCAACAGGCGCTGCACGATTAGCTGGTCAGTCCCATGGCTGGCGGTCGTGAGAAAACAACCTCCCAGGACACCGGCCCAAAAAGTATAGGGAATGTTGCCCGCCGTCCGGAAATCAAAGATTTGAAACTTGGCCGCGGGAACCGCCAGGGCGGCCACGTGCGGCCACCCGCCGGGTATCTGGTGCAGGATAACGAAGAAGCTCGCCACTGCGCCGGCCACGTACATGCCCATTTGGAGAACATCGGTCCAGATCACGGCGGTCATGCCGCCTTCGAATGTGTAGAAGAGGGTGAGCGCCACAATCAACACGATGGATACGATATCGCCCGTGCCGAGAATAATCGAGATCACAATTGAGATGGCAAAGACCCGGACGCCTTCGGCCATCGCCCGCGTAAACAGAAAGATGACGGCCGTAAGCCGCCGCACGCGCTCTCCAAAACGTCTTTGCATCAGCTGGTAGGCGGTGAACATCTGTCCGCGAAAATAGGCGGGCAGAAACAAGAACGAGATCACAACGCGGGCCAGCAGGTATCCGAATACAACCTGCAGGAACGCGAAGTTCCCATTGAAGCTCAAAGCCGGCGTGCCCACGATGGTGAGCGTGCTGGTTTCAGCGGAGACGATGGAAAGCGCAATGGCCCACCACGGCGCGGTTTGGCCGCCAAGGAAGTATTGCTTCAAACCCGTTTGGCCAGTCCGAAAGCGGGCCCCGAAGAACGTCACCCCGAGAAGGTAGACCAGGATGACTCCCCAATCGAGAAAAGGCATGAAGATGGCGAAGTCTAACATAGCCGCCGGGGAACCGAGTGAGCGCGCTCGGCGTCTCTTGTGTTGCAGCACCCCGAAGCGTTCGGTATACTTCCGCAAGTATCCTCACCGCGATTTATTATTGAGGAGCACGGAATCGAGCGGGTCTTCGGGCCCCTGCAACACTCAAGGTAAAATCCAGCGTTTCATTCACGGATCAGAAAGAAGAGGGGGAAGCACCAAGTGTTCGATCGATTGATAAAAGCGTTAGCCGGGGCATCACTGGCGATGGTACTGAGCGCGCCAGCGGTACTTGCGCAGGACGCAGCTCCAGCGGCAGGTGCTCCAGCGGCGGGTGCTCCAGCGGCTGCAGCGCCGGCGGGACCCAAAGTCAAGGACCAGGGTGAATACGACGCGCTTACGGCGGCGTCTAAGGAAACCGACCCGGCCAAGAAATTAGTTCTATTGCAAGCCTGGCAGGATAAATACCCCGACTCCGATTTCAAAGCTCAGCGCCTTCTGGCCTTTATCAACGCGTGGAGTCAGATCTCTGGCAAGACGATGCAGGGAACACCGACGCCCGACAGCTTAAACCAAGGCAAAGCGGCTGCTCAAAGCATGCTCGACAACCTGGATAAGGCCTTCGCGGCGGACGCCAAACCCGCCAACGTCTCCGACGCGGATTGGAAATCGGCGCGGGCTCAGGTGGAGCAACAAGCTCACATGACTCTGGGATGGGTCGCGCTGCAGAGTAAGGACTTTCCGGGCGCGGAGGGCGAGTTCAAGAAATACGTAGCCCTAAATGACCAGAACGCGCAAGTGGCCTATTGGCTGGGCACGGCAATCGCTTCGCAACATAGCGTGGCGCGCACGCCCGAGGCCCTCTACCAGTTTGCCCGCGCCGTGTCGATTAGCGGTCCGGCTGCGCTATCGCCCGACGGAAAGAAGACAGCATCAGACTATCTGGCCCGCGCGTACGCCGGATACCACGGGGACGACGCCAAGGGATTGCAGGATCTGAAAGACGCAGCCGCGGCTAGCGCAATGCCGCCGGCAGGCTTCGCCATCAAGAGCGTTGTGGAGATCGAGAAGGAGAAGATCGGCGGTGAAGAGCAGTATCTGGCGGCGCACCCCGATATCAAACTCTGGCGTGACTTGAAGGCCACGCTCACGGCAGCCGACGGCGACGATTACTTCAACAAGAGTATGAAGGGCGCTTTGATTCCCAAGAAGTTCAACGCCAAGGTCGTTTCTTGGACGCCGGATACCGCCCCCACCGAGGTTAAAATCGCAATCGACGATCCGCAGGGTGACGCAGTGATCAAGTATGAGCACCCGCTTCACGCGAAGCTGGAAGCCGGGCAGGCGGTCACGATCGAGGGTTATGCGACGGCCTTTACCAAGGACCCGTTCCTGATCACTTTCGACGCCGCCGAATCGCACATCACGGGAATCGCGGCCGAGAAGGCTGCTCCGGCCCATCACGCACCGGCGCACCGCAAACGCTAGGAACGATCTCGGTTCCAGGACCCCCAGGGCAGGCCTTCCGGTCTGCCCTTTTTGTTTGCAGTTGGTAAACTCGTAGAAGAATGCCAATGTACGAATACCGCTGTGCGCATTGCGGAAAGCGCTTCGAAGTTCTTCAGAAGTTTTCCGACGCGCCGGTTGCCGTGCATGAAGAGTGTGGGTCGGGTCCGGTGGAGCGCCTGATCTCGGCACCGGCATTTAGCTTCAAAGGCACGGGCTGGTATGTGACCGATTACGCGAAGGGAAATGGCGCCAAGAACGAGGGCGCGAGTTCATCGTCCAAATCGGAATCCAAGAGCGACTCAAAGTCCGATAGCGGTACTTCCACCCCGGCCGCGGAATCGACACCCTCCACGCCATCTACATCGTCGACACAGACTCCAGCCACCACCACTTCCAACTCTTCTTCCAATAAATCCGACAAATAGTGGGCGGTTCGTAGTAGGCTGTTTGACGTGCTCACACGTTCTTTTCTGCCCATGAGGGCCTTAACTGGCGCCCTCGTTTGCGCGTTTACCTTCGGACTGGCAAGCCAGGCGCAGGCCGCCGACGCCCATTATTATTCGAAATTCGATTCCCAAGCCAAGGCGTTGCTGAAACAGATGACGCTCGACGAGAAGGTCGGGCAAATGCTTCAGCCCGACCAGAAATTCCTCAAGAGTATCGACGACATTGAGACGTACCACGTTGGCTCGGTTCTGAGCGGCGGCGATTCCGATCCGGAGACAGGTAACGACCTGAAGTCCTGGACCGATATGTTTAACCGCAATGAAGCGCGCTCTCTGAAGGGGCGTCTTTATATACCGATCATCTACGGAGTGGACGCCGTACACGGGCATAACAACGTGGAAGGAGCGACAATCTTCCCGCAGAACATCGGGCTAGGCGCCACGCGCGATGCGGCTTTGATCGAGAAAATCGGGCAGATTACAGCGGAGGAAGTTCGTGCGACGGGAATTCAATGGGGCTTTGCACCTTGTGTAACCGTGCCGCAAGATATTCGTTGGGGCCGCACTTATGAGGGCTATGGCGAGTCGCCCGAGATCGTAAGACCGCTCGGCGAGGCTGCCGTGCGCGGGCTTCAGAGCGGGAATTTAAAAGATCCCACACGCGTGCTGGCGTGCGCAAAACACCTGGCAGGTGACGGCGGAACGGTCTTCGGTACGGGCCTGCGCAGCCTGATGGACCACGGCGACACGAAGGTGGACGAAGCCACCTTCCGGCGCATTCATCTTCCCGCGTACAAGGATGCAATTCAGGCCGGCGTGGGTTCGATTATGCCGAGCTACAGCAGTTGGAACGGTATCCGCTGCTCGGCCAACAAACACCTGATGACGGACATCATCAAGAACGAATTTGGATTTGAAGGCTTTCTGATTTCCGATTACAACGCAATCGACGAGATCCCGGGAGACTTCAAGGAGCAAATTCGCGTTTCGGTTTTAGCCGGCATGGATATGTTCATGGAGCCGGAGAAGTACGCCCTTTTCTTCAATGACCTGAAACAACTGGTGACCGAAGGCGCAGTGCCCATGGCGCGCATCGACGACGCCGTGCTCCGCATTTTGCGAGTCAAGGCCGCAATGGGTCTATTGGACCCGAAGCGGAATCAACTCGCTGACCCGGCGCTCCAGAAAACGTTTGGATCGGCCGAGCATCGGGCCGTGGCCCGGCAAGCCGTGCGCGAATCCCTGGTGGTGTTGAAGAACGATCGGCGGGTGCTTCCGCTTTCCAAAAACGCCAAGCGAATTCATCTGGCAGGCAAGAGCGCGGACGATATGGGAGATCAATGCGGCGGTTGGACCATCACCTGGCAGGGCAAAAGTGGCAACGTGATCAAAGGAACTACCATCCGGCAAGGCATGCGTGAAGTTGCACCCGGCGTAAACCTGACTTACTCACCGGATGGCAGCGGTGCTGAAGGCGCCGATGTCGGAGTTCTTGTAGTGGGCGAGAAGCCCTATGCCGAAATGTTCGGAGATCGCACGGTCGCGCAACTTTCGCTTGACGCGGCCGACAAGGCGGCGTTGCAACGCATGAAAAGTGCCGGCATTCCGGTGGTGGTGGTCGTCATATCCGGCCGGCCCCTGTTTATCGACGACGTCTTGAACCAAGGAGACGCATGGGTTGCGGCGTGGCTGCCCGGCACTGAAGGCGCGGGCGTCGCCGACGTTCTTTTTGGGGCCGCCAAACCGCGCGGCAAACTTTCGTTTACGTGGCCGAAATCAACATCGACGTCACTTCACATCGGCGATGCCGGCTACCAGGCGCAATTCCCTCTAGGTTTCGGGCTGAGTTACTAAATCGCCCGCCGGCGCGGATAGGTGAGCTAGCTGAGCTTCTCGCCTTTCCGCTGCTCCCACCCTTGCTGAAATAACGGCAAGTGGTTGCCGACCTGATAGGGATGTTTTTGAATCTCTTCGATATTCAGATCGATGCCAAGCCCTGGCCGGTCAGGGATCTCGATGTAACCATCCACCACATGGACGGCGTTGGTCACGATCTCCTTCTCCCATGGCTCGTTGAATTCGTCGAAGATCTCGTGGATGAAGAAGTTGGGAATAGAAGCGTTGAGCTGCACGCATCCGGCTGAACAGATGGGCCCTTGGGCGCTATGCGGAGCGATGACGCCATAGTGCGCGTCTACCATGTCGGCAATCTTGCGCGCGGCGAACAGGCCGCCCAACGCCAGCGGTTCGGGCTGAAGAATGCTGATCACGTTGTGCGACAACACCTCGGCAAACTGCTGCTTATTGGATAGGCTTTCGCCGGTGGCAATCGGCACGGGGCTGCGTTTGGCAACCTCGGCAATCGCCCCGATGTTGGTGTGCGGCACCGGCTCTTCAAACCAAGTCGGCCGGAATCGCGCAATGGCCTCAGAAAACTGGATTGCAGTGGCCACGTTGAACCGGCTATGACCTTCGATGAGTAAATCGACGTGGTCGCCGACCGCGTCGCGAACCGCAGCAATGATGTCGATCGCCAGATCGAATTCACGGCGCGACACCATGCGCCAGGCGCTTCCGAAAGGATCGAATTTCATCGCCGTATAGCCGCGGCCCGCGACGATTTTGGCCTTCTCTGCGAACATTTCCGGCTTTCGTGGCCCGCGATACCAGCCATTGGCGTACGCGCGCAACTTCTCGTGGCAGCGCCCACCCCACAGGTTATAAACGGGCTGATTGACCGCCTTGCCGATAATGTCCCAGAGCGCAAACTCGATGGAAGCAACCGCGCTGTTATGGATCTGAGCGCCTTCGGAATAGGGATCGCGTAACAACCTCTGCGATATGACTTCAACCTGAAAAGGGTCTGACCCGATGATCAACGGCTTCAACTCATGAACGGCGGCTTCGACGGTCTTGGCGAAGTAGTTCAGGGTGCCTTCACCGACGCCATACACGCCGTCGTCAGTGTGCACGCGGGTGAACATCCAATTCTTCCAGGGATTACCGACAGTAAACGTTTCGATTGAAGTAATTCGCATAAGCAATCAGTTTACTTTCATCAGGATAAAAGTGAGGTCGTCGTATTGCGCGGCATCCGCGATCCAGGTTTTCAAGTCCTGCAAGATGCGCGCGGCCATGTCGTTGACGGGCAGGTGAGCCACGGTCCGCAGTTTTTCTTTGAGCCGGTCTTCCCCGTATTCCTCGTCGGCTGGGTTCAACGCTTCCGGAACGCCATCAGTAAACGCGATTAAGGTGTCACCGGGCTGGAGTTGTACCATCCCTTCTTCGTAAGCAGCCTGGGCAAACATGCCGATGATAGTGCCGCCGGTGGCGAGTTCTTCGATGGGCGCGGTAGAGGCGACAAACGGCACGGGAGAAAACGTTTCACCCCGCAGGAGATAAGGAGGATTGTGGCCGGCGTTGACGTAACGAAGCGAACGCGCGGCTTCGTCGACCTCGGCATAGAAGAAAGTTGCGTAGCTGTTTGATCCCGTAGATCGATGCAACAGCCGGTTCATCTTGGCGGCCAGATCGGCCAGCGAGGTGCCGGCGGCTCCTGCAAGGCTTCGAAGCGACGCCTGAACCACCGACATGATTAGCGCCGCGGCAATCCCTTTCCCGGCGACATCGGCGAGCGCGATTCCCAGATTCCGGTTTCCCAGGTCGAAGAAATCGTAGTAGTCTCCTCCTACACCGCGGGCGGGGATGCAGATTCCGGCAAGCTGCAGGTTCGCGGTTTGCGGCGCGGACTGCGGAAGCAGCCGCTTTTGGACCTCGGTTCCGAGGAGCAGGTCGCGTCTGAGTTTCTCCTGCTCCACGATGCGGTCGGTGAGCCGGGAGTTCTCGAGCATCATCGCGAACTGTGCCGATACACCGCGCAGAAGGCGGCGCTCTAGCGGAGCGTAGCGGGCGCGGTTTGTGGGGTTACCGATGAACAATACGCCGCTCACTTCTTTTTTCACTGCAATGCGAATGGCGGCGGAAACTCCGATTTCCCGAAGAGTCGCCACTTCCGGCAAGTGCTGTGGACTGTTCTCGGCGGCCCATCGCTCCCAAGCGTCCAATTCCCCGGCTTCGACCGGCATGGCTCCGGCGTAGTTGCGCAAGCGCCCGACGATCAACGCGTTCGGAGGCAGTGTCCATGTGTCGACGCATGCTGCCGGAACGGCGCCATGACAGCGGTACAACTCACTCGCATCACGCTGCACGAACAAAGCGAGCGAGCTTGCCCCGATGCTTTTCCGGACACATTCGAGCGCGGCCCGGATTGCCTCGGAGAAGGAACTGGCCCCGCGGCTTACGTCGGCGATTTCAGCCAGCAGATCGGCTTCCCTGGTATTGGTTTGCTCATCGCTCCGAGACACAATACCGGAGATCTGCTCAGCCACCCGCAAGATGCCCCAGCGCGTCTTCTGCCATGTAGCGCCGGGCTCATTGCGAATGGCGACCATCGGCGACACGAGCGTGGCGCGCCAGGCCGGAAAGAAACATGCCAGAGCCGTTAAACCGATCAGTAGAAGCGTGGGAGATATGAAAGGCGTGATGTTCTCGATCTTAATTTGCAGACTACTTTGATTGAGGAAGCTCGCCAGCGCGATCACAATCAACAATCCGATTCCCACGCCCATCGCGGCCATCCGCAGTCCGTCCCCTATAATCAGACCCATGAGGTCACGGGAGCTGGCACCGACCGCCATTCGCGTGCCGATCTCCGCCGTGCGCTGGCGAACGGAATAAGAGACAACTCCGTAAACGCCCAGCAGCGCGAGTAGCAGAGCAGTCAGCGCGAAGAACGAGATCATAAACGATTGCAGCCGCTCGCGGTAGACCGAAGATTCCAAGACCTCCTGCATGAGCTGAATGTCGAAAACAGGCTGTTCCGGGTCGACCCGCAACACGGCTTCGCGAATCTGGCGGGACAACACGTCCGGATCGAGTTTGGATCGAATGGCCCACATCATCTCCGGCATGGGATTTTGCAAGTAGGAAATATAGAGTTCGGGGCGCGCCGGTCTTGAAAGGCCCGCGTTGCGAGTATCTCCAACCACCCCGACGACCTGGAACCGCGCCTTATCCCAGGCCAGGACGCGCAGGTAAGCGCCTACTGGATTGCCGTGGGGCCAATACAGCCGCGCCATAGTCTGATTGATCATCAGAGCCATGGTTCCCGGTAACTCGTTCTTCACGTCCCGGTTATTGAAAAACCGTCCGCGGATCAGTGGGATCCCCATCGCTTTGAAGTAATCGGGACTGATGAAACGGTCCTCGATAGACTCTTTCTTGATGTCGGGAACAATCGGCTGGCCTTCCACTTCCACCATGGTGTTGGCGCCCCAGCCTTTCAACGGCAGGAGCTGGGTAAAGCCCGCGCTTTCGACGCCCGGAATCGATTCAATAGCGTTTACAAGCTGGCTTTCGAAAGTCCATCGCGCTTTATCGGTGGGATACTTCTTCATTGGAGCGAATGTGCTCATCGTCAGGACGTTCGCTGTGTCGAATCCCCGATTGAGCGTACGCAGGTTACCTAATTGGTAAAGCAGCAGGCTGGCCACGCTGAGTAATCCGAACGAGAGCGCGATCTCGGAAACGACGAAAATCCGGAGCAGACTGCGGCTGCGAGCACTGGCCGAGGAGCGCACGCCATCGCTTAACACCTCATTAGGGGCAATACGCTGGGCCTGCCAAAGGGGCGCGAGGCTGGAGAGAACGCCGCTGACGATCGCCAGCCCGAACGCGAACAGAAGTACGCGCCAGTCGATGGTGACGTCGTCCACGCGGGGCACCCGGTCACCAGCGATGGCGAGCACGAAATGCAGCAGAGAATAGCTGAACACGACGCCCAGCAACGCTCCCGTAACCGAAACCAACAGGCCTTCGGAGAAAAACTGCAGACCCAATTGCCACCGTGCGGCGCCGAGCGCAACCCGCACGGCGGTTTCGCGTGCACGCACCACCGAACGCGCCAGCAGCAGACCTGCTACATTGGCGCACGTGATTAACAATAATGCTCCCGCGGCCCACAGCAGCAGAAGCAGCGTCGGTTTGATCTGCTCGACAACCTCGTCGAGCACGGTGTGGGTGACAACTTTGTCGGAAATGAAGTCGTCGGGATACTCGTGCCTGAGCTGCAGCGCGACGCGGGTCAGGTCGGCTTCGGTTTGCTGTACCGTGACGCCTGGTTTCATTTGAGCGACGCAACGGAGGTAGTTATAGCCCCGCCTTGTTTTCTGGTCCGGATCGGGATCGAGCGGCACCCAGACATCGTTCTTCCCGTCATCCGCCGGGAAGTGGAACCAAGAAGGCATAACCCCGAGCACCGTATAAGCTTTCCCGTTCATCATGAGCGGGCTGCCCACGATATCCGGCCGTGCGCCCATCGCCTTCCAAAGTGGGGTTGAGATTACCGCGGAGTAGAGGGAGTCCTGTTGCGCTGGACTGTCCCGAAACCAACGCCCTAACATAGGGCGGATTCCTAACTCCGTCGGAAGAACCGGAGATAGCTGCGTACCCATCACTCGCCGGGCAGCGCTTCCGCGGCCCACGTTGAAACTTAACGGGGTATAGCAACCGAGCGCGTCCAGCGTGCGTGACCGCACGGCAAAATCATGCGCCGTCAAATTGGACAAACTGCTCTGCCAGCCGGGACGCGTGGTAAATGCAGCCCAGATGTAAAGCAGCCGGTCCTGATGCGCGTAGCCCAAGGGATTCAGCAGCACGGCCTGGATGACGCTGTAGATAGCCGTGGTAGAACCAATTCCCAGTGCGATAGCGATGATCGCTAATAGCGCCACCCCTTTGGCGCTTTTCCAGGAGCGCAACCCGTGCAGGAGGAAGGAGAACATTCTCGCGTGCGTACATCATAGCCTGCAAGCCGCGCCTGCCTGACCGCGTTAGGTGTATCGCGGGAACGTCTAAGCTAGAGGGGAGGACTATCGCATGACCGTTCTGGAATCCCTGAAACAGTACACCACCGTGGTGGCCGATACCGGCGATATCGAAGCCATTGCGCGCCTTAAGCCCCAAGACGCAACCACTAACCCCTCTCTTCTGCTCAGCGCATCCCAGATGCCCGGATACAAGCATCTGGTCGATAAGGCCATGGAGACGTCGCAAGGGGAAGGCGGCACCCATCAGGAAATGACCGACGCGTTCATGGACGGATTGGCGGTCTCGTTTGGGCGCGAAATCTTGAAAGTGATTCCGGGCCGTGTTTCCACCGAGGTCGACGCCGGTTTGAGCTTCGACACCAAGGGTACTCTAGCCAAGGGCCGCAAACTGATCAGCCTCTACGAGAAAGAAGGCGTGGATCGCAACCGCATCCTGATCAAGATAGCCAGCACATGGGAAGGAATTCGCGCCGCTGAGATCCTGGAAAAAGAAGGAATCCACTGCAACTTAACATTGCTGTTCAGCTTCGCCCAGGCCGCGGCGTGTGCTTCCGCCCGCGTCACGCTGATTTCTCCCTTCGTGGGACGCATTTACGATTACTACAAGAAAGAAGGCGGCGGCAAGGAGATCCCGCCTGAAGAAGATCCCGGAGTCGCCTCGGTACGACGAATTTATTTCTATTTCAAGAAGTTCGGGTATAAGACGCAGGTCATGGGCGCGAGCTTCCGCAACGTGGAACAAATCAAGCGCCTCGCCGGTTCGGATCTGCTGACCATCAGCCCGGATTTGCTCGACAAGTTACAAGGGGAACAAGGCGTTCTCGACCGTGTACTCGATCCAGCCAAGGCGCAGGAAAGTAAGGACGTAGATTTGGATCTGGATGAGAAAACGTTCCGTTGGATGCACAACGAAGACGCCATGGCGACCGATAAGTTAGCCGAAGGAATACGCAAGTTTTACGCAGATGCCCGCAAGCTGGAGAAATTCGCCTCGTCGGAAGTTGCCGCCAAGGGAGCTTAGTTAGTCATGTAATTAGTGCTACACTTCCTAATCTAAATTAGGAGGTGTAGCATTCGGACGATAGAAGTTTTATTAGTACTTTTCTGCGGTTTGTTGGGCCTTCCTCAGAGCACTAAGGCATGCTCCGCAACCAGTTACGACAACATTGCAACCGGCCAATACGACAGCTATCGGACCGGGGCTTACCTAAATGAGAGCACCTTGACTCCGCAAAATGTCGCAAGCTCTCAGTTCGGATATCTTTTTTCAATCGGAGTTAACGCCAATCCGATCTACGCACAACCGCTCATCATTCATAACGTAGTTATCGGCTCGACGGCGTATTGCACGATTATCATTGTGGCGTCCATGGATAACTATATTTACGCGTTCGACGGAGACAATCCGCCGACAGTCAAGCGTCCGTACTTGTTTCGAAGCCAGCAATTTGACGGCCCTCCCGCACCGTTCTGCGTGGCAGTCGCCGGATTCCAACGGGCGGGAGTCCTAGGTACACCGGTGTTCGACGCCGTTCACCAGCTTCTTTATTTTGTCACGCTGACAAACAAGACCAGTCCGGCGCAATGCGGTGACCAGATACCGGCGCAGGACTGGGTGTATACCCTGCACACGATTTCGTTTCAGGAAAACTCCGGTTTCGGCAAGGATTACTTTGCGCCCGTGATTATTGCGGGCACGGTCCCTGGTAAAGGCGACAATGCGACTAGTAAGGGCTGCGCCGTCGGAGTTATCAGTTGCGTGCCCTTCGTAGGGTCGGAAGAACTGCAACGTCCGGCTTTACTGGACGATCAGGGAACGATCTACGTCGCTTTCGGGTTTGGTACAACCTCGACCCTCCCATTGGAAACCCCTGACTACCACGGCTGGGTGTTCGGTTATAAGAGTTGCCCCACAGGGGCTGCGTGTTCTTCGCCGGGAACCCTGCCCTGCTTTACCAGCACCGGATGCGGACTTCAACAAGTTTCGATCTTCAATTCCAGTCCAAACGCCCACGGCGGTGGAGTTTGGATGTCCGCGCGCGGTCCCGTGAGCGATTCCAACGGGGGCGTGTTCGTCTCAGCCGGTAACGCTTGCGGGGCTGGCCAGGACCCGGTTGGATGCAGTGCAGAATACGGCGGAAACGGGTACGGCGAGTCTGTTGTCAACTTATCCACGTTAGATTACTTTCTGCCGAGCGCGATGTTATCCGGGTTTACTCTTGCTCAGTTGATGAATTACAACGATTTGGACCTCGGTTCGGGCGGCGTCCTTGCGATTCCTTCCGGCGTTCCAGGAGCGGCGGCCCAATACTTGATAGCCGGGAGTAAGGTTGGGCTCGCTTTTCTGTTGCCAACAGCTGCGCTTGGAGGCGCCACCAAATCGCCCTTACAGTCCTTTCTGGCGACTACAACGACTGCCGAATGCCCTGGCGCTCTTCCTATCTATCCAACCACCCCGAAGGAGGATGGCTGCTCGGAGTATCGGAGCCCTGCCTTCTGGAGTCGCGGGACTACCGGTTTTTTGTATATCTGGGGTTCGAACGATGTTTTGCGCGGTTACCCGTTTAACACCGCCGTGCCTGATCAGTTTGACTTGAATGGCGCACTGACTCCAAAGACGAATCGACTGGCCGGTAACGGGGGCATACTTGCGGTTTCGGCCGAGAGTACAACTGACGCCGTGAACTCCATCTTGTGGGCCGTGACTGGGAACGGCAACCGCAACCATGGGACTCTGCAGGCTTACCAGCTTTGGAGCGGTGCAGCGCCCGTGCTTCGCCGCATCTGGAGCAGCGACGAGTCAGGCACTAACTATTTCACCGTGCAGCGCTTCATAGAGCCGCTTGTTTCACTCGGCAAGGTTTACCTCACTACAGGCAATGTGGACGCTAGTGGCCACTACTCGCTCTGGGTGTACGGGCTGTGTTCCCAAGGTCCCGGCGGTGTTTGTGGCACGCAACCGGGTGGACCGAATAACTAATAGCGGTCGACCCATTCCAGCTTATGGCCGCAGCACAGAGTCCGAAAATCGTGCGATGGAAGTATCGTAACGCTGGTTCTGCTCCAGCAAGCCGTAGTGGGCGGACGGGTTGACTAAGTCGAGGGTAGATCGCGCAATCGCGTTATGCATGAATAAGCTGGCGCTCGGCAGAGTGGTGGTATCTTGCTCGCCCTCCAGAATCAACACCGGGACTTTAACTTGTGGCAACACTGGCGTGGCGTCCCAATGGAACATTCCGAGAGTTCCACGGGCCACCACCGCGGGAGCTGACCGATAGCTGTAGCTAGAAACCAGATCAACCTGGCCCCAAGTTTCCGATCCGGCGAACGCACTCTGCGCGTTCATCATCTGCAACATGCCGCTTCTATAACTGAGCCAGCTCATGGCGCGGAATACCGGTGAGAACCAGATCATGACATGCAGAAGAGGTTCCGCCACTGGCTTCTGCAACGCTTCCGAAAGGCGGGCGTTCTTGGTGGTTTTGACCGGGTTCGTGTAGGAGGTGTCCACCTGCACGATTCCGGCGACGCGGGACCCTAGCTCATTCGGAAATAAGCGGCAAAAAGTGAGGTTGATCATGCCTCCGATGCTATGCCCAACCAACACGACGGGTCTGTTTCCAGCCAAGGCGACCACAGACTCCAGATCTGCAGCCATCTTGTCCAGTGAATAATCCCGATTGTCCGGCTGACTCGACTGGCCCAAACCCGCAAGATCCCAGATGATAAGCCGGAACTGCCCGGCCAGTTGGCGTTTTGCGTAGTACCACTCCGTGCTGCTGGTGCTCCACCCGTGCGTGAGAACCAAGACGGGCGCATCTGGCGGCCCAAAGATCTCCACGTGCAGTTTGGTCCCATCCGGCCGTGTAATCGATTGGATGTCCGCTGAGTGTAGTTCTTTTGGTTCGTCACCGGACCGAAACGCTAGACTCACTATATTCTTGCCGGCAAAAGTGAATAGCAGCAGGGCGCACCCGGCGAGAAGCGGAACCCACACCGCACTCTGAGCAAGTGGGCTGCGCTCCACGCCATACGGACGTTCGTCTGCCGCCACCGCCACTCCGGGTCCGACAGTCACTCGGGGTTGCTGTGGTTTTCTGCGGATGGAAAGATAGCGGCGCCACGCTCGATAAAGGAGCGCAACGCTGCCCGCGAGCAACGCCAGCGAGAGCACTCCAAAGAAAAGACTGAGCAGAAGAGGGATCGGCAGTAACATGGTCGTCGCCGAATCGATGCACACGGGCAGCCAGCCGTACGCCGCAGTATTATGCAGGGTATGAAGCGATACTCTTGTAAATCATGAAACAGTAAAAGTCTCTTGCTCAGGTTAAGACGGGCAAGGTTGGCGACCTGGCCCGGGAGAAGCCGCGATTTGGATACCTGGTGTCTGCATGTGCTGCTAAGGCGGGACGGCGAAACGGTGAACCAGGGCTTTGAGAAACGGTGCATTTGGCGTCAACCAACTTCCGACCTGCCCTGCTTCACCTCCAAAGACTCTGTACATCACACTTTTGACCTCAGTCACCGTGCCCGATATCTCCCCAGTCCATGGAGATGGAATATGCGGTGCCTTGCGGCTGACCCTGAACGGACTCATCTCGAACTCGTTAAAACATGGAGCATCGCGTCGGTGTGCTTTGGTGAGCGCGAAGGCAGAGCAAAACGGACGCGACGCTCGTGCCGTCAGCGGTCATGTTCCCATCAGCACCGTACCGTACCCGCGTCGCCCCGATTCGTAGTTGTGTCTATATTGCTTTGCTCCTGATTTTGCGCCGCCTAAACAATCTGCGTCTATTCCAAATAGGTGCCAAATGCCGGACTCTCCGCCGGTACCCTCCCACGGTAAGGCGTGCCATACGGATATTAGTTCCCGTTCGACCCGATCCGGTCCTCGGCATACGTCAGCGCCTTATTGCCCAATTACAGAAACTTCTGCAACGCTCCGGCGGTCACCGTGGTCCAGCCGCTATTTCCTTGAAAGGTGTAGTAACCCAGCCGCTTCCCATCAGGCGAGTAGAGATTCAGGGTCACCGACGGAGTCGCCGCGTGTTCTCCTCAAATCAATCTGGCCTGCCGACGTTGACCACGACCCGGACGGAGAAGGCCGTATCAACCTGTTGTCGCGCGGAAGCCAAAATTCCCTTAGCCGCAGTAAGCTACCACATCTGGAGGCGCGCGGCGCAGGTCAAAAACGCAGCGCCATCCTCAGAAAGCGACCGCGACGGGCGGCTCCGGCGGGATGGCTCAGGAATAATCGAAGAACCAGATTTCCAAATTACGGGTGGTTGAGAAAAGCGGTGCAGGTCAGATGAAAATTCTGCGACTAAACTAGCCTCCTTATATGAAAATCCAGCGCCGGTGCGCCCCGGTCAGAATTAGTGATCATGAGTTGGTTGATCGATGTCCGATGAATTTGATCACGATTCGTTGACTCAGGCTGCGAGCACCTCTGCTATAAGAATCCATCGAAGTACCGGAGCTCAATGTACCAATCTTTGTCTAGCTTTTTATAGGCCATATGGCGGGCTCGAGGTGCGGATAACTCCTCACGTGTTGGCCATCGCGCCTCAAATGGAAGAATAGACTCGAGACTAGAGAGATTTCCGACAAAGTAGGATTTCGCGACCCAATCATTAGAGAACGAGGGCAGATCCGCTTGTAGTACGGTCGAGCGCTCTGAGGTGACAATGCATGAGACGCTAATAGAGGCTATTCGGGTTAGATAATTGGTAAAACGCGCACGATCGATCGGAGGAAAAGGACCACTCTTAGAGTCGGAAATTCTATCATGTTCCACGATCGGACACACACTCCAACTACGCCCCATTTTGTCCATAACATCATGAGCCGAGACTCGACTTAAGGCGCGGTCTAAGTAATCCTGTCGCGCCATTCTTGCTAACTCACGGAACTCACCAGATTTTTCCGCTAACATCTCCCGCATTTTGTCGTCGCTTGGCCCCCCACACGAGACAAAGGACCAAGTTAGGAAGACAAGCACTAAACAACCGGTGTTTGCCTTGATATTCAATCTCACGGGCAAGTTCCGTTCAACACATTATTTCGTAAGCCCAACCTTTCTTAATGTCGAACTGATCCGAGACTTGATCCCCATAAGGAAAAGCGATGAAAGGTGCACCGCTACCACAAGCGCCGCCCCCGCTGCAAATTCCAATTTGGGCAACCCCAGCTGCATTCTGAGTCTCGTACTCGGAAAACCCCAGCGAAGCGAGAACGGCTCCAAATGTAAAACTCCCAAATTTTTGCGCCGTGAAGTAGGCGCTGTTGTCTCTTCCACTTAGATCATTTGATGTCGCAGGCTGGACGTTCTGAGACTTGTAATCCCACCCCCCTGGAACAAACTGGCCTGCTAACCAACTCAGGAATGCTCACTGGGCAGCCGCGGGGTCCAGCGGCATCTGTCCAACGAGCTTGTCCCATCTATCATTAGCTTCTTGTACATCTTGCGCAATCTTGTCCGGACCATTTCCGTTTGGATAAGGCGCGCGGCAGATTCTGGGGTGACGTGTCACCCTCATCCCGATGCGAAGCAGCGTGGTTTTTCTCATTGAACTTAGTAGTGGGGCACAAAGACGAAGTGACTAACCGCAAGGAGGCAGGCAATCAGCAGCATTACCCATAAGCGAGGGGGCTTCGGAGAGAGCAAATAGCCGGACATAATCCCCAAGAACAGACCGACTGAGTATCCGAGAGATGGGTCCGTCTTCTTCAAAACCATATCGAGGACCACCCATGGAAAGATAAGCGAAATGCCGATTAGAGCTTTCGTCTTCGAATATTTCCGATTGCCATCCAACTCGCGCGTATCTTCCATGGGCATTTGAGAATTCTCCATCACTACTCATTACTAAAATGTGGGAGGTACCACGCCTGCGGCTGCCATGGAGCCTTGAAAAGTGGCCGACTGAACTGCCACGCCGGTTGAATAATTTGCCGCACTCTCCGCGAAGGGAGATGCAGCCCCCAGAATCGCGCCCGATACTACCGCCCACCAAGGTGTCCCTCTGGCACGTGCCACTCCCGCTCCAGCCCCTACAAGTACAGCCGTTCCGGCCATCTTCATGTTTGACGGCAACGCCTTTGCTGCCGCGCTGTTGTAAGGAGCCGCAGCCGCCGCTCCTTGTTAAGCACACCTTTGTACCTGATCAGGTTGCGGCGTCCCGTTACTTGGGGCAGTGGACCCGGCGGGAGAGCCGCCAGCCTGCGCACCGCCCGTAGTAACCTGCGTGTCAGACGTGTTTGAGTTGTCTCCGTACAAGGGGAGAGGATCCTTCCGCCGTCGTCACCAGCTCCGGCCCGCGCAACCGCCGTCCATGCTTCCACACCATCCGCCGCTTCCGGTCCCTCGGCACCGCCACCAACAAGAGCAACACGAACAGCGCCGCCGTCCACACCGGCACCCGGTAGAACTCCCAGCCCTCAAGGTCTGAGTACACCACCGACCCTAGCAGCCGGTGCAGCGCCCGGTCGTTGAACGTCCCGGTGACCCATTGCAGCTTCGCGATGCCGAGTTTGGCTCCCGCCTCGGTCAGCCGCCAGCCCTGCCGCGCGTCCGGGTCCGTCACCGTCTCCACCTGGTCGTCCTTCAGGAACAGACCCTGGCCCTTCGCTGTCATCCCTTCCAGCAGCGTGTACTTCGACACCGAACGCGCCGAAGTCTGGCCCCGCGCTCCGCTCTTCAGGTAGTCCTTCCAGTACAGACCCTCCGCCGCCGTCCAGCTCCGCTCATACTGGATCGTCATCACCCCGGCGAAGATCAACGTCGCCGCGAAGAACGCCCCGATCCCCCAGACCGGCCTCCTGCTCGGCCATGCTTTTTTGTATTCCTTCCGCCCCCACTCCGCCATCTCAGCCGGCCTCTCCAGCTTCCGCTACGGCGGTCGGTTCCGGTTCCATCTGGGAAGCGGGATCCTGCTCCGGCACGGTCGCCCGAACCGCCGTCAGACGCTCCATCGCCTTCCGCGCCTTGTCCCCGTCCGCCCGCTCGATCAGCTCCCGCATCGCCTTCGGCGTCACCGGCTTCCCGTTCGTCAGCGAGAACATCAGGTTCAGCAGGATCGTCCGCAAGGCCAAGACTTCGCCCAGCAGAACCTCATCGGCGGCTCCGCCGCCGTCAGCCCTCGGCTCCAGCAACTCCGCCCGGACCCACTCCGAGAGCGTCAGCTCCCGTGCTCGGGCGCGAGCTTCCAACGCCGCGAACTCCTCCTCGCTGACCTTCGTGCCGACTGATTTTGTACGGAGCGGCGGTTTCACAGAACACCGCCTGGAAGACTCATCCGGGCCAGGGTCGCACTCTTCCCGGATGTCGCTGGAAGGACAACAGGGGGCCGAAGCGAGGCTAAGGGATGGAGACTCAACAGGTTCCCCTACAGCAACGTGCGCTTACCTCAAGGATAAGCCTCTTCCCTGTGCTTTTCTCTTAGTCGCCTGCTGTCTTATAGTTCCCGCACGGTAACCCCAGGTTACCGCGCAGCTCCCATTCTGGGGTGACGTGTCACCCTCATTCCGATGCGAAGCAGCGTGCCTTTCTCTCAGGCGGCACGGCTCTCGAAGGAAGTCCCCAGACGCAGCAAGACTGCTCAACGCTCTTTCAAGAGTTGCTTCCCGATCAGTGACGGGAGAAGTCGATACCGATTGCAAGTAGCCACACCGCCGCAGTGACGAGCCACCAGAGTCTCCTCTTGGAGTCCGCCCCGCGTAAAAGCAAGCCTCCCCATACGACATCTGCCAAGAAGAAGACTCCCAACACAGGCAACGCTAGAGCCCAGACGAAGGGCTCGCCTGTGACAGGAACCATCCCATGCTCCTGCGGTATCCTCCAGCTGCGAGATGCAAGCACAAGATAGAGCACGATTCCGACCGCGTTCGCGGCCATGAACGTGATGTCCAGGGACTTCGCGGACCTGCTTGGGGCTACGTTCATTTAGCTTTCACGTACCACTCTCCCAGATCATCGTTGATGAGGAGGCGAACCTCGCTCTTCTGGATCTGAACCGGATAGCCCGCATGGTCTAGGAGGACATTGGGCGGATCACCTGGCTGGATGGTCCACCCTCCCGTTGTCTCAGACCTGGCCTTTGTTGATCCGCCCTGCACAAGATCGTAGGTTCCATTCGCTTTCAGGACCAGGCGATCGAACTGATGATCCGTCGGCTTATCGACCGAGGTATCGACAGACCGGTACACGTAGTTTCCTGCCAGAGCCTGTTGGGTGAGTGGAAGCGACGGGCTTGCACTGCACCCGGTCACCAGGCAACACATCAGAGCTAACCGGAACTGTGGCCTCATATCGTTCGCTCCGATCCGCGATTGCTGGCGCATTGGCTAATGCAGCGAGCTGACGGCTCCGCCCTCCGGTTTTGGAGGAGCACTTCCGCATCCGTCACATAGGAGCGTATGGAACTCCTCGGGTACAGGGCCGCTTGGGTATACGAACGCGGAGTTGGTGAAGCGCGACACTCTGCCTGAGGTGAACGAGACCTCGATCACCTGTGGCCCTTGCCATTTCACGGATAAACCGTCGAAGTCATAGCCGCTCAGGAAGCATTGAACCTTCTTCTCCGGGAAGCCTGAACTGGAAGCATTTGCAACGCAGACATCAACATTTCGGGTGCCTGAGTGACTGATCTCCTGAGTCCGGACGACGACCTTAAAAGCTCCGTTTGTCGTTTCGGATAGGGTTTGTTCCGTGATCCTCTTGCAAGCCTGCAAGAGGATCACGGAGCAGCAGAGAGCGAGAGTTAGTATCCTTTGCATCCGGCACTGTACCCCGCTGGAACTTGTGCTGTGGCGCTGGCGTCCAGGAAGTACGGACCATTAGCATCGCTGTGTCCGGCCCACAAGGCATACCCGCCAGCTACCGCCTCCACCGCGAACAACGGGATGCCTATGTTTGCGGAGACCGCTAAATACGCAAAGTTTCCAGCATCCCCAAGGAACGCGGCATTCCCCTGACCACGGAAGTTGATCTTGAAATTGGTCTGCGAGTGCATAGTTCAGCGAGGTGATTTGTCCGGCGGGGTTGAACGACGCCCCCGAAATGACCGACGATGTCCCTTGCGCCATGCCCGAAGGACGGCCCATCGCGTCAAACGTATATACATACGTGGTCGCGGCGCCGCCGGAATCGGGGTATGTGATCGAGCTGAGGCGGCCTTCGTTATCGTAGGAAAAGTCGCTTTCCAGTGAGATGATGAGGCAGTCACCGGTGCCGGTCACGTTTGCCGGTGCAGCGCTCGATCCGTTCCGGTACTCCACCTGCCACAAAGGTTCGGGCTGCGATGCGGAACGGAGTCGCCGACTCAATCCTTCGAATTTTGGCAGGGAAAGCAGTGGATATAGATTCCATATGTGCTTCTAGGATCGAAGAACACACCTCCTGGCCCATCAGGACCAATCTGGCACCCACAATCCGTGGAGTCTTGCGCCTGTGCTAACAACAGGTCCGCTAGAAATAGTAGTGTCTCACTATCACCTTCGACCAAGATCACAGGCTTTCCTTCTTCGCCATCTGAAGCTTGTAACAAGCTCAGACTCAAATGGATCGGCGAACTCCGTTCTGCATATGTACTCGTTACGCAATCAGGGCGAACGTCTTTATTCATTGTCAATAATCTTCCTGCTAAACCATTCTTCTTATACCGGTTATCAGCGCTCATTCCAATCCCTTAGCCGCGGGGGCAGCCATTTTTCCAGACGTTTCGATCTCGTTCTCCATTCTGATATTTCTTCAAAGTCTTGTACACTTCATAGTGGTCGCGATGAAGCTTATCCAGGCACCAAACTTCGCCCGTACCAACGTTGACCTGGCAATTGGTCCCCCGCAAGGGCAAGGAAGTTTGCACCTTGCGGATTAGCCGGCGTAGATTCCCGGGCGCCTGAAGGGCAATCACTGGGAAGAACGTCGGACATACTCGTCGAGCTTGGATTCAAGAGTATCAACAGCGGAACTCCGATTACGTCTATTGCGCTCCCGATCCCCCTCCAAACGCTTTGAAGGATCACGTCGGTGGTTGTTGTTGGATCAAGATTCTGCACATCATTCGGGTTTCGAAGGCGTCCCGCCTCCCCACGGAGAGTGCCGCGTAAGCAGCCTCTGCGTCATTCGTTTCGTCAGAGGGGTTTTCGTCTTGAAGGTAATTGTTGTTGGTAAATGCCCCGCAAGAATCCTGCGAGGGTGGACACCACGTGTTATCGCAGATTCCGTGGTCACCGAGCCGTAGGGCGTTTTGCTGGTCGCCAGTCGTCCCGCGGTATCGTAGGTCGAACTCGCGACGGCTCCATTCCCATTGTCCGTTGTCGCGGTTGTACCAGAGCCTGCTGCCTTGTATCGCGGACGGCGGGCCCATTCCGCGCCACTTCGAAAAGTCTTCTTAGCGGAAGAACAATCAATGGATGCTCTGTTACACTTCCGGTTAATCCTCATGTGGAACAGCCGTATACTTGCCAGCATTCTGATTACATCGGCCGCCGCTTCCGGCCAAGTCAACATCCTTTCCAATCGCTACGACAACGGACGCACCGGGGCGACTCTCGTAGAGTCCATTCTGAACCAAGCGTCGGTCAACAGTTCGGATTTCGGAAAGATTTATAGTTATCCGGTCGATGGCTCCGTCTTCGCCCAGCCTCTCTATGTCTCCAATGTCTCGCTAGCATCGGGCGTTCATAACGTGCTTTATGTCTGCACGATGAACGATACCGTTTATGCCTTTGACGCCGTCAAAAAACGCGACCCTGTGGTCGGTTAATTTTACTAACGCGGCGGCGGGGGTGACTCCCGTACCGATCGCCGATATAACCGGTAACAACAATCTGAACATCGTAGGCTTAGTTGGAATCGAGAGTACGCCCGTGATCGATGCGGCTACCCAAACGATGTACCTGATTGCGCGGACGAAAGAAGTAACGAATTCGTCGACGTCCTATGTGCAGCGCCTGCATGCTCTCGACATCAGAACCGGCGCTGAGAAGTTCGGTGGACCGGTCGTGGTTCAAGCCTCCGTGCCGGGAACAGGCGAGGAAAGCGTGGGCGGCATGGTTCCCTTTGATAGCAAGATGAATAATCAGCGCTCCGGCTTAGCTCTTGCCAATGGTCAGGTAATCATTGCGTGGGCGTCGCATGAGGACGATCAGCCTTACCACGGGTGGGTGATGTCTTACTCCGCGTCGACTCTGGCACAGACTGGCGTTTATTGCGTGACCCCGAACGGCATCGAAGGCGGCGTTTGGCAGTCCGGCCGGGCGCCCGCCGTGGATCCAGCAGGCAATGTCTACTTCATGACGGGCAACGGCACCACCGATAGTTCAAACGACCTCAGCGAGTCCGTCCTGCGTTTCAGCACCAAGACCGGCTTAGCACTAACGGATTACTTCACGGCGTCAAACGCGGTCAATCTAAACAACGGAGACGTTGATCTCGGTTCCTCCGGTCTTATCTTGATGCCGTCCATCGGCAAGCTGGTAGGTGGCGGCAAACAGGGCGTTTTCTATCTCTTCGATCCAGCAAACCTGGGTCACTATGTTCCCGGGGATACGCAGGTACCGCAAAAGTTCACCGTCTCGAATTCAGAGATCAAGCCCGGTCCGGCGTTTTGGGTTAGCGCCTCTAAGGGACCACTTGTATATGTTTGGGGCGAGAGTGACTTTCTGAAGGCGTTCCACTTCAACGGAACGCTATTCGACACCACGCCTCTGTTGCAAAGCACCCTGAAGACTCCCGGAGGTGCTCCAGGCGCGACCATCGTGATCTCCGCCAATGGCTCGAACGACTCATCGGGAATCTTGTGGGCATCCATGTCCATTAGTCAAGATGGAGATCACGGCCTGGTCTCGGGAATGCTCCGAGCCGTCAGCGCCACCGATCCCACTCACGAGTTATGGAACAGCCAACTGAATGCAACCCGCGACAGTACAGGCTATTTCGCGAAGTTTACTCCACCGGTGATTGCCAACGGCCAGGTCTACATGGCCAGTTTCTCGGACTATTCCAATCCGAACTACGTCAATGTTTTCGGACTTCTTGCTCCCAGCCCGCAGTTCACCATTTCTGATAGCCCAATGAACGTGAGAGTTCGCCCCGGGAATACTGGTGTGTCTACGGTAGCTATCGGCCCTATTGTGGGTCACTCGTTCGCGGGTCGCGTTCGCTTTTCGGTAAGTGGACTTCCCGCGGGCGCGACGGCGAGTTTCAACCCTCCCGCGCTTACCGGTGCGGGTACCAGCACGCTAACCATTCTTACCTCCGCGAACACTCCGCTTGCAACATCTACTCTCACGGTTACCGCCATGGCGGTGAATAGCAAGATCACCAGGTCGGTCCCGCTTACTCTCGACGTGACGAACAACAACTTCGCGATCAGCTTAAACTTTGTTGGCAATGGAACCCCACTCCAGCCGACGGATATGGCAGGAGTTGTAACTAGCGCGAACTGGAATAATCTTGCCGGAAGTGCATCCAACGCTCCGCAGCCCTTGTTAGACGAAACCGGGTCAGGCACCGGAGCTTCCGCAACATGGCTGGGGCAAAATCCTTGGTCGCTGCCGATCTCTAACACACCAGCGAGCTTTACAATGATGCAGGGCTACCTTGACGATGGAACAGCGAGAAGCATTACAGTTTCCGTGACCGGCCTGCCCGCGGTGCCCAATGGCTACCTCGTCTATGTTTACGCGGATGGCGACAACGCGCAAATCATCCGTACGGCATCTTACTCAATGAGCGGCACGGGCATAACCACCGTCCCGATTATCGTGACCGATCAGGCCAACACCAACTTCTCGGGTACATTTACGCAGGCCACCGCGGCCAGTAGCATCGGGAACTATGTCACCTTCGTTGTTCCCGGGCCGGACTTTACGCTATTGGCGACGCCGGTGTCCTCGTCCGACTCAACATTACGCGCTCCTGTAAATGGACTTCAAATCATTCCGCAGTAGCCCGTGACCTAGCTGCGGCGGCGGGTTTGTGTGGCTACGGGCATCGATTCGTCCAGTGGTACAAATCTGCCTAGCGTTCCATCGAACGCATCGATCTGACCGCTCTCGATGCAATAAACCCAGCCGTAAAGGTCCAGTTCTCCGCGCCGGAGCCGGGTGACGACCGACGGATGTGTTTCCAGATGCCCGATTTGGGCCAGCACGTTCTCCTGCGTCATCTGTTCCAGGCGTTCGGCCTCGCTGCGGCCCGGATCGCTTTCCGCGACAATGCGGCGCGCAGTCTCTGCATGATTGAGCCAGGCCGAGACCATCCGCAGATGCGTAATGCGTTCGGGGTGAAGCATGGCTTTCATGGCGCCGCAGTCGGTATGGCCGCACACCACGATGGCGCTAACCTTCAGCACGGTCACCGCAAACTCCACCGTCGCTGAGACGCCGCCCATCATTTCTCCGTAGGGCGGAATAATGTTTCCGGCGTTCCGGCAGACGAACAAATCGCCGGGCTCGGAACCGATGACCAAGTCGGGTGCAATGCGCGAATCCGAGCACGTCACAAAGAGAATGTCAGGCTCCTGACGGTCTTTCAAATGTTCAAAGAGTTGTTGACGTTCCGGGAAGACCTTCTCCCGAAACCGCTTGTACCGGGAATACACCTCCTTCATGGAAGCAGGCACAGCCGGACGTGAGCCGTCTTGTGTCGATGGAATCATTACTCCATTATCGTTATTGAATAAAGCTCCCCAGATAAGCGCTGGACGGAATTTACTCTTTCCGCGCGGCGAAGACTATCGTGTGGCCGGCCGGATCGAATACTCCGATCTCCCGCATCCCGTAAAACGTGGTTCTTTCCGGTAACGCGACCGGATAGTCTCTCAGGCGTACGAGCGTATCCTCAAAATCGTCGACTTCGAGAAACAAGCTTGCGGGCGCGGGAAACGCGCCCACAGTGGCCGATGGCGCGAATTGCGGGACGTCCTTGCTCACGCTCTCCAGCGTTTGCAGCATCAGTTCCGCGCCGTCCCGGACGAGGATGACAAATCCCAGCCGGGCTCCATCCGGCACCACAACCACTTTTTGAAATCCCATCCGATCGACCCAGAAAGCCAGGCAATTCTCAATTTCGGGCACCATCAAAACAGGCGTGATTTTCATTCCCTGATCCTACTTTGCGGCTTGTGCCCGTGTATTGGACAAAAGGGACATGGGCGCACAACCGGAGAACCTCCGGAAGTCGCGAATGAGGTGGGCTTGATCGCAGTAGCCGGCTTCCGTCGCAATGAAAGACCAGCGGGCCGGTAACTTCGCTGCAGCAAGCGAGGCATAGCGGAATCGGAGAATTCGCGCGAGCAACTTCGGAGAAAGTCCACTCTCCGTCTGGCATCGACGGCGAAACTGTCGCGGACTTAAGTTCGCTTCGCCTGCGGCGCGGTCAAGATCCAAGCTGCCGTGCGATGCGGCAATCGCCGTTATCGCCCGCTGCACCGGACTAGGTTTTCGCTCAGGAACGTGCAATCCTTGCAGCAAAATGCATAACGCGGCCGGTCCGGAGCCTGCATCATTCAGCCGGTCGCGCAGAGTACGCCCTCGCGTTCCCCAGGAATCGGCAATTTGGGCGAAGCCATCCGTCAATGTTGACGGCTCCACCTGAAGCAGCGTGCCTGCCATTCCGGGCCGGAATCGAACGCCCACCAGCAACGCATTCGCTCTCAGATCGAAACGCTGTTCCACCGTCATCGCCCCAACTACCCGCAGACCAAGTTCTCGATCGTAAACAATATCGAGAGCACCGTCTGGCAGAACCCGATGACCAGCGACCGGCTCCACACTGTGCAGCATCCAGCCGCACTCCACCCAATCGGCCAAGGCGGCCGGAGGCTTTACCTCTTGGTATTCCGCCATCTTAAAGAGACTCCGGCAAAAAGCCTCGCTTGCTTTCCCAATGGCGAGTGAAGGCTTCCGCTTGGTCGAAACCGCTCGCCAGTCCGCGGTGGCGGGTTAGCGCTACCTGCCCTGGGTACCATCGATCCGGATTCTGCGAAACATGCGCGTAACAAGCCGCGCGCCGCTGCGCCTGCACGCCGGATATATCCACGAATACATCTGGCGTGAACATCATGGTGTCTTCGAAAACTTCGTAATAGTACAGAGCGGACTTCTTCCCGCCCGTTCGCCAGGCATCCTCCACCAACAGCGACATGGCGCGATGATCGCGATGTTTGTCCAGCGGCCATTGAGCGAAAACGATGTCCGGTTTCTCGGTCTCAAGCAGACTTCGGAACTCGTCGTAATGGAGATTGTCCACCACCGATTGCCCGTCATACTGTTTAGCGAACGCCGGGCGCGCTTTCAGAATCTGACAGGCGTTTTGTGCTTCGGCCGTGCGTACCGCGCCGCATCGGCCTGGGTCGGCGCCAACGCAGAAACCTTCGCCACGATTCATATACAACAGAACCACTTGATGGCCTAACGCGGTGTACCGGGCCACCGTGCCCGCGCACCCGCATTCCGGATCGCCCGGATGTCCGCCTGAAACAATAATCTTCAATCCCGTGGCAGCCGCCGCGCCGCGAACATGCACCGCGAGTAAGGAACCAACCGCGCCTTTGATTAGACTCCTGCGTGAAACCGGCACCGGTTGCGATTATCGCGCGGAAAGGGCTTGCCGGGTAGCTTCCAGCGTCGATTTCAGGGATTCCAAGGGCATCTTTTGGATGAATGGGTTTACCGCCCAAGCCATCCCTTCGGGAATATCACGCGATAACGACAGCGAGCGGCACTCCGCCAGGACGCCGCCATTTCTCGGTTCTAAGCTCCAATATGCATACAGCCGCCAAAGATATCCGTGCCCTTCGCCCGCCGGATACTCCCGCCCATGCGCAAACAAACCAGGATTGATCTCCGCAATATGGCGGGCATAAACACGGCCTACCCACTTGCCTGGTGAGATCTGCCGGTAATGGGCTTCCTGCTCGACATTGAAGCTCACCGGGACGATTCCCTTTTGCTGCAGCCGCCAGTAGCCGGTAACGTCGTGACCCTCACGGCGTATGGTCCGCGAATCCAGAACCTGCGGATAGATATTCTTATGCGCGTCGAAGTTTTCCAAAGTCTTCAGCACGTCCGCTATATTCGCCCGCGAGAAGAAAACCGAACCCGTCCAATCGTGAATCAAACCATCTGGGACCGGTATGGGCTGTTGTCCGGGAGCTTCTTTTATCACGAACTCGCCAGCCAGGACACGATCCAATTCCATCCGAGAATCTTCCGCCTGCAGGAAGGGTTTCTTTCCCGACCAGCGCTGGCCTAACTCAGTTTCGACCGCTTTCGAGTATTGCTCGAAACCCGCAAGTGTCGCTGGCTTTAGGTGGGTGACAAACTGGCCCCGAATGGCGGGCACAAAGACCAGCAGGCCGATAGCGATTCGGAACCGGACACCCAATAATGTCAGTGTGCAGCCTCGGCCATGGGGTTAGACATTCTTGGCGTTTTCATTGTACAGTGCAAAGACGACGGCTGGCCCAAGCTCCTATCCCATGTACTTGCCGAATCGCGGCATCCAGTTAATGCCGCTCGCCCGCAAGCTATGGGCACCTTCCTATTTGGGTTTGTTTGCCTCCATCCTGATAATTCAGCTTTTCTTGCCTCCTTCGGTTGGGCTGGCCGATAACGCCGATTATCAGCGCCTGACCGCAGGTAACGGTCTCACCCCGAATTACCCGGTCAGCGATCGCTATTTCCGCTACTTCGCCCCGGAATACCTGCGTCATCCCCCCGGTCCGGGAGATCAACGAGGCCGCCTCTACACGGGGAATATAGCTTTCCGCCTGGCTCTGATCATCGGGGAATTGAAAACTCCCGACCGGTTTGACATTCGTTGGATGGGTTTCGTCCACATGGCCGGCTATCTGATCGACTTCGGTCTGCTCCTCTACTTACTGCGCAACGCCCCGGAACTCACCAAATGGTTGGGCGCCGCGCTTGCAGTTTGGATCTTCACGGACGTTTTTTATTCCGCGTACCTGAATTCCTTGTATCTAGACGCCATGGGCTTTCTTTGCTTTCTCGCGGTTACCTTGGCGATGATCGCCATGTCCATGGAAGAACAATCCGTCTGGCCAGTCATCTTCTTCGGCTTTGCAGGCGTGGCGTTTGCGGGCGCGAAGCCGCTGGATGGGCCCGTCGCAGGGGTGCTCGGCATGGGAGTTGCCTTACGAGCAGTCCTCGTAACCAGGGGCATGCGGCGCAATCGGCAAGCCACAGCCGGGTGTGTGGTGCTTGCCGCCGGGCTCCTGGTAACTATTGCCACCCCATTTTCTTACGGCTACTCCGGACTCGTGGATGTCGTGATGATGCGTATTGCGAAGCTACCCGACGCCGCCACAAAGCAATTACCTTTTTTTGGCCTGACACCTGCAGATGCGCGCTTCGACGGCATGGACGCGTTTCGTCCAGGCGGTCCTTGGGACGACCTTGGCTTTCGATCGCGTTTCGCCGCAACCAGTTCAACCACGCTCGCCCGCTGGTACATCATGCACCCCGTCGAGACGTCGCGGTTCCTTACGCGTGACCTGCTCGATTCCGCACCCACCCTTCGTCCTCTTGGCGATCTCGAGAAGCAGTACGCCGTCCCCGGGGGCGCCCATGGTTTCTCGTCCTGGAGTAATCTCCAAAGCTGGACGTTTAGAAACGTGCCCCTCCTGACGCCAGCGATTTACTTATTCTCGTTTCTACTTTCAGTGGCGCCGTTCGTTCGTTTGCGCTGGCATTGCTATCGCGCCATTGCCATCAACACAGCGCTGCTTGCACTTGCTGGCTTGATTCAGTTTGTCTGCGGCTCTCTGCTGGACGCTATCGAAGTGCCGCGCCACTTGTTCATGTTCCACGTCAGCACGGATGTGCTCATTCTCCTGCTGTTCATCGCTGCGCTCTGGCGCGTGGGTGGCGCGCTCGGTCACGATTCCCGCCGCACTTCATCCGCCGATTAGCGCCTTCACCGTTTCGATCGAGTCGGCATCTTCGAATTTCTTATCCGTCCGCCATTTGGCAATCCGCGGGAATCGCACCGCAATCCCCGAGCGATGACGCGTGCTCTTCTGGATTCCTTCGAAAGCCAGTTCGAAAACCAGTTCGGGCTTCACGGCACGCACTGGTCCGAACTTCTCCACCGTGTTGCGCCGGACGAATGCATCCACCTTGCGGATCTCCTCATCCGTCAAACCCGAATACGCTTTTGCAAACGGAACCAGCTCACCCTTGTCCCAGACTGCGAACGTGTAATCGGTGAACAGTGACGCCCGCTTCCCGCTGCCCGGTTGCGCATACACCAGCACCGCATCAACCGCATACGGTTCGATCTTCCACTTCCACCAGTCGCCACGCTTGCGCCCCACGCGGTACGGCGACCCTAACCGCTTCAGCATGAAGCCCTCAACTCCGCGCTCCCGGGAAGTCAGGCGCCATTCTTCCAGAGTTTCCCAACTTCCAGCCACCACGGGTGCAGACAGGTGAATGTGCCCACTCACCCGCAGCTGATCCACTAGCTCCGCCAAACGTTCCCTGCGCTCTTCAATGGGCCTTTCGCGAATGTCAACGCCGCCAAATTCCAACAGATCGTAGCCCACCATTGCCGCTGGAACCTCGCGCAGCATTTTATCGCCGAGTACTTTCCGTCCAATCCGCCTTTGCATCTGCGCGAACGGGAGGGGCGCATCCTGTTTCCACGCGAGTATCTCGCCGTCGATCACAGTTCCTTCGGGAAGCAGCGCTCCCAGCGCCTGCATCTCGGGAAAACGCTCCGTCATCAGGTCTTCTCCCCGCGACCAGAGGAATGTATTCCAGTTACGTCGAATCAGTTGCGCGCGAATTCCGTCCCACTTCCATTCAATCTGCCATTCCGCAATGTCGCCCAATTGCCGGATGTCGCCTTCAATCGGATACGCCAGGAAAAACGGGTAAGGCCGGCTAACATCGGCGTCGGCTACATCCTTGCCGAGAAGGTGCGTATAAAACGCAGCGTCCGGTTGCCAGTCGCCCATGAGCCTGTGCGCGATCACATTCGCATCAACGCCGCTCGACTTAGCCATTGCCCGGACAACCAGACTTTGCGAAACCCCGACCCGGAACGCTCCGGTTATCAATTTGTTCCAGACGAATCGCTGACTTTCGTCCATTTCTCTCCACGCACCCAGCAACGATTCCCTCCGGCGCGCATCGTCCCACTTGGCAAGTGGAAGCAGGCGCTCCTCCACCCAGAAGTGCAACGGCTGATCGGTAGACGCGGTCGGGGGAGGCAACAGCAACGAGATGGTCTCCGCCAGATCACCAACAGCTTGATATGACTCATCGAAAATCCAACCAGGCAGACCCGACTCGTCGATTGCCCAATCCACCAGCTTGCGCGTTTCGATCAGCCGCTTGGGACGCCGCCCGATCAAAAAGTGAATTGCCCAGGCCGCATCTTGCGGTGCAGCCGCTTGCAGGTATGCGGCAATCGCGTCCACCTTTTCATTCGTCTTGGTCGTACCATCGATAGCGGTATACAGCGCCGCGAAACGTTTCATGTCTCGGTATCGCTTTCCGCCGCTTCCGTGGAATCGATGTCGCCAGTCTCTAGCCGCTCGCCTTCGAAACGCGTTTCGAGCGGCTTGGCATCCAACCCTTTTTCACACAACCAGCGCACCAGCGGCAGCCGGTAGCCGTGCGTCACCATCACGCGTTCCGCGCCGGTCGCATCGATTGCGCTTAACAGTCCTGGCCAATCGGCGTGATCGGAAAGCACAAAGCCCTGGTCGATAGCCCGCCTACGCCGTGTTCCCCGAATGCGCATCCATCCCGAGGCGAAAGCTGTCGAGACAGCCCCAAACTTGCGCAGATAGGGCGATCCGTTCGCCGACGGCGGCGCTACAATCAGAGCCTTCGACCAATCAAATCCCTTCTCCACACCCCCGGCACACTCGGTGTGTGGCAACGGGATTCCAGCTTCGACGTAAACCTTGTTGAGCTTTTGTACCGCGCCATGGCAAAAGATGGGCCCGATGTCCGGGTCGACACCGGCCAACAAGCGTTGCGCCTTTCCGAGCGAGTACGCCAAGAGCACGCTAGCCTTCCCGGCAAGCTGATTTCCCCGCCACCACGCATCCAGCTCCGTGAATATTTCAGGCTGCGGCCGCCACCGGTAAATCGGCAGTCCGAATGTGGACTCGGTGATGAACGTGTGGCAACGGACCGGCTCAAAGGACCGGCATGTGCGGTCCGGTTCCAGCTTATAGTCACCCGATACCACCCAGACTTCGCCATCCCGTTCCACCCGAACTTGTGCCGAACCTAAGATGTGACCGGCCGGGTGAAAGGAAACGCGCACGTCGCCAAACTTAACTGGCGCTTCCCAAAGGGCGCTCTCGATGAGCGGGTCCGGTCCCATCCGCGCCCGCAGAACAGCTTTGCCTTCCTCTGCACACAGGTATGCCTTACAACCCCAGTGCGCATGGTCGGAGTGGGCATGGGTGATGATGGCGCGATCCACAGGGCACCACGGGTCGATGTAAAACTGCCCGGCCTCGCACCACAGCCCGTTGCCGGTTACTTTCAACATCAACCGAAACCCAAGATTCGTCGTTCCCAGTATACGAACGAGGGCCCCAGCGCCGAAGGTGGCCGCGATAACGTGGAGTGCCAACTCTGGTGCGTAGGACTAAATCTACGGCAGTAATTCGGGCCGCGCTCATTGCGCTTCTCTGCGCAGTGAGCCTTCTCTTGTCATGGTTCACCGCGCAGCATTCGTTTCCGGGGAGCTCGCCCAAGGGCCTCTTGTAGCCAAGTCGCCGGAGATCGCTCAGGCGCATTGGGCGTTCCTTCAATGGCCCGATACTGGCCATTCAAAGCCGCGATCCACTGAACGGGGGGCTTTCGCGACGGGAATGGTCGTGATAAAGTGTGTCTCTAAAGCGGGGGTCCCATGAAGCTTGGCCGGGCGGCATTTGCTGTCTTTGCATGTTCCATCGTCGTACCGATGCGTCTGCCTGGCGCGAGTGAGGCCCTGAACAAGGCCGATCAGCTGGAGCAGTCGGGAGACGCGGTAGCCGCGCGTGCGGCGCTCCTGGGCGAAATCGAACACGACCCGCGAGACCCGGCTGCCCTTGGAGCGTATGCCGAATTCCTGGACCGCTACCACGATTCCGAGGCTCGCGCTGCCTATCGGAAATGGCTTGCCGTCCTGGCCCCTGGTTCTGCACAGGCGCGTCTTGTCCAGCGCCGTCTCTTACTGCTCGATTTGGTGGATGGCGATCGCACCGCGCAAGCCGCCGACTTAGCGGCTTATCGCCAGGCCGGCGGCCAGGAATTCAACCTTCCGTCCGGCGAAGCGGCTACCCCGAAGGACGCGGCGAACTTCATCGAAATTCCAGGACCGCTGCGCTCCTTCGCGCGCATGTCCGCTATCGTCGCCGATCCAGCACCCGAAGATGTATTGCCGGCGGTCGCGCGTAACGTGGTGACTAACGGCTACCAGGCATCCCGCAGCAATGACGTTCTGGAACCGACCGAGTACCTGAAGCTGCTGGTTCGCTATGTCTCACAAGCCCGCGAGTTGGAGAAGTTGGCTGGTCCCGAAAAGGTGATTAAGATCGAAAACTGCGAGTCGGCGCAAACCGGCGAATTGCTCCGGATCGTCGGCTTCCGAATGCGCGGCGGCTGCGGTAGTGAGGTGGTGCTCGAAACCGTGAATGCTGCCCGCGCCTTTCTCACGACCGATTCCGGGTTCCCCATGTCCGATCTGGAGCAGGCTCTCCGCACCAGCCGCCCATTCACGTACGACTTTCACGGATCACGGGTTCCCGTACTGTACGGCCCCGATTATTGGGTCACCGCCAAAGAGCGCGGCGCAGGCGACTTTCTAGATGCATTCCTGGCCGATCCCGGACTCTGCCGGTTTTACCTTGGCATGGCCAAGATTGATCGAACAACAGCAGATCTGTTGAAAACCAGCGTCCCCATGCCGCGCCTGCGCGCTTACGCGCATGTCTTGGACTTTTTCGGCGGTATGTTCGAGATCCGCAACGGCCGCGCGATTGTTCCCGGCGGTCAAAAATCGGCGGCAACCTGGGGTGAGTTGGCAGGTGTCTCGCCCGAGAAGGGCCCACAATTCCTGGAAAAGCTGCTGACCAAAGATGACGGTTGGATGGCCAGCCTTTTTGACGCGCTGGCCCGCATGCATGGTCCTGTGCAGGCCTACCTCACCGACCCTGTGCGGATGAAGCGATTCTACGGCGCGGTGCGAGGCAACGTCACCAGCCCGGGCCCGGCGCGCCCCGTGTTCCGCGCCAACGCCGACATGATGTTGCTTACCACTCGCCTGCGTCTGGACCCTGATGGCCGGCCCCATATCCCCGGCGGAATCAACGTTTGGCGAAGCCTCTTTATCGATCACCCTCACGGGAAGTACGATGCCAAGCTCACCCGGTTAGCTAACGCCTGGCAGAATCCCGACGACGTTTTGGAAGCGCTTTTCGCCCTATCGCGCAAGTCGGTTGAAAATGAGCCGCTCAAAATCTTCATGGCACTGAGCGATCTGGATCGCTACCGTTCACAACCGCTGCAGCCTGCCACCGTGGAGCGACTGGCGCACAGTTTCAACCTCTTCGGCCCGCAATACCGCATCCTGACGGACTCCGCCGTTGTTACGGACGCAACGGTGAACCGGTTCCTGGACACGATGGAGGCAATCGACAAAATACACGACCTCGGACTCCGCTCCGACGCTGCCGGAAGCATGCAAGCGCTGACCGGCCTATGGCAGATCTTCTGCCGGACCGGCGCGCTCCCACCCGGCGCATCCGACCAGGCCCTCGCCGCGACCCTTTCGCCATTTGCCGCGATCCGCGGGGAGCGCGACGTGTTCACCGCCGCCCGTAACGGAGTTAAGTTGCTGTTAGCGAGCACGGGTTCGAACGCCACCGGAACTTCCGCGCAGGACCGAATGCTCGAATTGCTGGCCGGCGCTAGCGAGGCCGATGATTCCGAAATTAAGTCCCAGATGGTTTCCGAGATGCTTCGCGTGCTTGAAGCCCAGCGGATTGTGAGTCTCACGACCATCCTGCAGGTCGCCGACACACTGGAAAAAGCCGCGGCTGGCCAGAAGGCCGACATGGCGCAAATGGCGAAAACTTTCGCGCGCATCAGTGAAATTCAGCTCCCCCGGACCGCTCTCACCGGTGCCGAGAAGAACGCCCTAGCCATGGGATATTGGCCGGAGAAACATGTCGATACAGAGCGCAAGCTGAACCTGCGGGCGCTGGTCGATAAAGCGGGAGGCGATCAGGAACGGCTGCTCGCGGTGGAAGGATCCCTTGCGCCCTTGTTGCGCGACACGCTTGTGGCTTTCAACTACATCCACTATGCGCCGCCCGGAGCTCAGATTCTGTATACCAATCCGCTGTTTGTGCGCGGGCACGATTTTGTCGGTTTGAGTTCGACTGGAAGTACCTGGAAATCCACCGAGCCGCTTGGTGTGGGCTGGCCGGCCAATGGCGGAGGCCGCTTGGTTGGATCGCTGGTCAATCTGCCGTATGCCTTGGCCGAAGCGGAACAGAATTTCCTGATCCCGTCCCAAACGCAAGCCCTCATCTGGGGAGATCTCGCACCACAGATGCTCTTAAGCGCGAAGTTGCCGCGTTGGTGGAAAGTCACTCCCGCTCAAATGCATTGGGTGAACCTCCACATGGGCCTCGCCGAAACGCTTCTCGCCGAATCGGCTCTTTCGACAGACCTCCGCGCGAAAGTGTTGGAAGCGTTGCAGCCGTTGGTGCCCCCGAATCGGATGTACCAGATCAACTTCGATCTGGAAAGTGGGAACGTCAGCGCTGCCCTCGGGAGCGTCACCCCCGTAGAAATGTATTTCATGGCTTGCAGCATGGAATCCGCCCCGGCAGTGCAGGAGGAACCCGCGGTCGCGGAGATTCACCGGCTGGCCACCAGCCGCGCTGCCGAGGTCTCCGAAGAAGCCATCTCGAAAGCATTCGGCACGCCCAAGCCCACACTCTCGAACTCTTATCGCTCCGAGTTGCTTAAGCTGCGAACATTCCCGACCCTGATGGGATACTCGAGCCGCATCATGGCCGAAAGCTGGGAATCCAACACTCTATATTGGGCCGCGATCGGCGACCAGATGCACGTCACCCCAGGTCAGCTGAACATTTTAATTCCGGAGTGGACCGAGAAAGTAGTCGAACGGATTTTCGCGTCGCATCTGGAAGATTGGCCAGCGTTGCTACGTTCGCTTCGAATGGTAGGGCATGAGGTCCAGTCGGGCGCGCTAGTTTCGCCCGGTTTGGGCAGTCAGCCGGCTGGCCTGTAAATCGCGTTCACGGTATGGAAGTGTTTTGGCCAAGGGGGATGTTGCTTTGAGAAAGCCGGGTATACGTGTTGCCGTCGGCCTTTGCTGCATAGTTGCGTGCGGCGCGCTCTTGCTACTGGCGCAGGACAAGACTCCTGTCTTTAAATCGAAGGTCGACCTAGTGGTCCTGACGTTCACGGTCACCGATGGTCACGGCCGCTATATCAACAATCTCAAGCCTGGTGACTTCAAGATTTTCGAGGACGGCATCCCAGAGAAAATAACCACTTTCGAGGAAGGCAACAAGCCTGTGATGCAGGTAATGGACGATGGCTCGCTGCGTCCCATGGTAGCGGCCGAAACGGCGGTGGCGCCTGCTGGGGAAAACGCCAAGGTTGGTCTGGAGCACTCCGATGCGTTTTCGGGGACCAACGTATTCGTTCTTTTCGATACCAGCAACTTCATGTACCGCGGCTTTGTGTATGCGGAAGACGCGATCGCCGACTTCGTTCGCGGTCTGGATCGCGCAGACTCCGTCGCGGTTTACACTTTCAGCCGCAACCTTTCCCGCGCCGCTACGCTGACGAAAGATCGGGGTGACGCTATCAGCGGGCTCCGAAAAGCGGTGGCCGGGGACGATACGGCCCTCTACAACGGCCTGCTCCTCACTTTGCGCGATGCAGCGAAAGTTCCGGGGCGGAAAGTTGTAATTGTATTTTCTAACGGCCCCGATAATGGCAGCATGATCGCCCCGGACGATGTACGCGCAGTAGCCGAGGACGAGGGAATCCCGATCTATGTGATCTCGACCAATGAGGTGAACAAAGACTCCATTTCAAGCGGGGTCTTTAAGCGGATCACTTCCCGGACCGGTGGCAAGGCATATTGGGCCAAGACCTGGCAAAAACAAGTCGAGGCCTTCGAGAATATCCGGGAAGATCTCGGCAACTCCTACTCCGTCACCTACTATCCGGCCCCCAACGCCAATGACGGATTTCGAAAGATCACGGTGGAAATAGCTAACGATCCCGGAAAGAAAATGCGCGTGAGAGCCCGTCCGGGATATAAGCCACGGGCTTCCTAACCGGACACACCGGCTACTGGAGTTTTGCCATCAACTGCCGGACCTGATCGGCTTCATTTTTGCCAGGGTTGCGAGCCAGCGCCGAGTTGCATTCCTTCTGGGCCCCGGCCTTATCGCCCTTCTCGAAAAGCGCCATGCAGTAGTGATAGTGATACGTCGGGTTTTCGGGAGCTTTGTCCACCAATGCCCGAAAAACATCAGTCGCTTCTTCTCCCATGTGCTTCTTGATGTAAATCCACCCCAGCGTGTCGCTGACTTGGTTAACATTCGGCATCTGCGCTTTCGCTTTGTTGGCCATGGTCAGCGCTTCATCCAGATTGGACCCTGACTCCGCGATTGCAAACGCCAGGTTGTTGAGAGCCTGCGGATTATTGGGATCTATCGCCAGGACAGCCCGGTAGGCCTCCTGCGCTTCTTTTTGTTTGCCCGCTCGCGAATCCGTCTCCGCCAGGAAGTTCAGAAGCGGAATACTGCCCGGTTGCAGCTTTCGCGCGCGTTCCAAGTAGGTCACCGCGTTATTGAAATCGCCTTTCTGGACGTAAACTTCTCCCATGGATGCATAGGTTTGGGCCAGATCTCGCGGACTCTGTTTGAAATTCGTTAGCAGGTTTTGATAACCGGCCACAGCGGCATCCAACTGCCCCGTACGCGCTTGCAGACGAACGTACTCACGCGCCAGATCCGCCCGAGCAGGGTGGCTGGCTGCTTCTGATTGGAGAAACGCCAGAGCCTTTTCGGGTTGTTTCTCAGCTAAATACGTTTCCGATTGAGCCAGCACCGGCCGGATATCCGCCGGATTTGCGGCAGCAGCTTTCCGGAACAGCTCGCGGGCAACATCGAGCTTCTTCTCCCGAGCGTTCAGGGCGCCATATTCCAGGTTCGCTTCACCGTAATTCGGATAACGCTTAAGCAAGTCGTCGAAAATCTTGCGCGCTTCCTCGGTCTTACCGAGGTTCATCGATGCCACGGCTTCCACTAGCCGGGCGCTCGGATTAGCGGCCGCGTACTTCTCGGCCTCCTGTGCGCTTTGTAAGGCGCTTGCATAATCCTTCACTTTTAGATGCGCCTCGGCAAGGGCGATGCGGGCCTGTATATAGTCGGGCCGTATACGAAACGCCTCGCGGTATTGCTGCATCGCTTGGGGATAGTCGCCGCGCGCATCGAACGCGCGCCCCAGATCGAAGCGGGCTACGGAATTGTCCGGCTTGGCGGTTACCACGGCTTGGAGCTCTCCGATGGCTTGCCCCACTTCGCCGCGGTCCAGCATAAATCCGGCTTTAATCGCTCGTGCATCCAGATCGCTCGGATTGGTCTTAAGCATTTCGAGCGTCTTCGTGTATGCCTGGTCTTTCTTGCCTTGCCGTAGCATCACTTCCACTTCGCGCTTGTCGTACTCCGCCCGGCGATTTGGATCCTTCTGCGCGCCTTCTTGGTATTGCTTGCTAGCGGTATCCAAATCATTGATCCGGACGTAGAAGTCCCCGGCCGTAAGATAGGCCTGCGGAAACTGCTTCAAATTGCTTTCGGTTTCAGACAGCACACGGGCCATGTCCTGCCGGTCATTTTGCGAATAGTAATATGCGGCCAGCATCGTCCGGAACGAAAAGTCGTTTGGCAAAGCCGCGATTCCGCGCTTCAGTATCTCCAGCGCTTCCGCCGGGCGTTTCTGCGCCATATACATACGAGACAGCTCCGAATAGGCGATCGGAGTCGATTTGTCGTGATTCAGAAGCCGCAGATAAATCTGTTCGGCTTCCGCTGCTTTGCCGTCGAACGAAAGCGACCGGCCCAACTCTATCGACGTCTCAACGTCGTTCGGGCGAACCTCCAAGCTCTTGCGCAATGCGTCAATCGATTCTTCCAGCTTCTGACGGGTTAGCGGAGCATCCTGCCGATTGAGCGCCGCCGACGCTTCTTGCCGGAGAATATCCGCGTGCAGCCGGTAAGCCTCAAACGACTTGGGCGCCTTCGCGTCCAGAACACTCTGCAGCTGGTTTACTTCGTCCACCAGCGGCTTGTTCTTCCCCGGAACGTCCAGCGCCATTGCGCCCTGTACCAGCAATTCTCCCAGCTTTAACGCCGACTGGTTCCATTCAGGAGTTCCCTTGGGCAACAATTCGGTGGTGCGCCGTAGTACGCCAACCAGCGACGCATTCTGCCCTAATTTCTCGTAAGTGAGGCCAAGCCGGTAATAAGCCTCTCCGAATTTCGGGTCTTTTGAAAGCGCCTTGCGATACATAATTTGCGCTTCTTTGTAGCGGCCTCGGTCGAAATACTTGTTTCCGCTACTCAGATACTGCTGTTTGGCGTAATTAGGATCACGGTTGCAGCCTGCGCTAAATAGCGCCAAAGCTGCGGTCACCGCGCTAATCGAGCAAATACGGGATAGCCAAGCGTTCACGATAAAAGGTCCCTGGACACTGAAGTCGACAAGAAAAGTTCGTCCGATTGAATGTTCGGCAGTTTGACTCTCCTAGTGTATAGCTAGGCCCGGTTTAGCTGAGAATTGTTTCTGCTGCGCCTGAACCAGTGTGGAATGAAAGGTGCTCTTAGAACGTCACCGCCTCTGCGGCTGGAGCTAGTCGTTTTGTCGAAATGGATTTTCCTGATTCTCTTCTTTGTGCTGGGTATCTGCTGGTTTTTCTCGCTAATCGTGTTTAAAGTTGCCGGTGGAATGATCCATATTCTGCTCGTACTTGCAGTTATTTCCTTGATCTTGCACTTCGTTCGCGGCACGCGCTCAGCGTAGACGGGTGAAAGTGTCCGATGTGCCGGGCCCAAACTAGCTCTTAGCCTTGCCGGCTTGAGCCATCACTTGTTTAGCGAACTGATTCATTACCTTGGCTTCGCTTCTGGCGATCTCCAAGTAAGCGCCCCGCAGCAATTGATCTTTGCGGTTCATCAGCAAGTTCCGGATCGTCTGCTGGACCCGTGGGTCGGTTAATTCGCGCTGACCCGCTGGCTCCTTGGAGATCATTTTGAAAATGCGATAACCCTCCGGGGTGGTGACCACGCCAGATAGCTGCCCCGGATTCATCGCCAGAATCATTTTCTTCAACTCCGGATTGGCCTTATCCAAAGCTGACTCGCTGATTAGCCCTAAATCGCCGCCGTTGGGAGCTGTATTCGGATCTTCGGAGAAATTTTGCGCTAGTTGCCCGAAGTCCTCGCCTTGCTTCAAACGCTGCGCGATCGCCTCGATCTTCTTGCGAGCCTGCTCATCATTCTGGGCCTTGTCGTTCTTCAAGTTGCGAGCATTCGGATCCGGCTGCGGTGTCACCACAATCTGGGCCATGCGCAAGTGAGGTTCCGGAAAATTGAAACTAGGTTTGTTTGCCGCGTAATAGGCCGTCACGTCCGCATCACTGATCGTAATGTGGGAAACGATCTCCTTATTGACCAGCTTCTGCAAACTCAATTCACGCCGGATCTGCGCCCGCAAATCGCTTGCCGTGATTCCCTGCTGCTTCAGCGACCCGTTAAACTCTTCCTGCGTGTAGGGTGCCCGCAGCTCCGTGAACTTTGTATCCACCTCGGAATCGGTCGCCATCAGCCCTTCTTTTTCCGACCGCTGGAGCATGATTTCGTTGTCAATCATGGTCCGCAGCACCTCCAGCTTCTGCGTCTGGCGCTGATCCTCGCTGGAGCCGTCCGAGTTGGCTACGAACTGCCGCTTGTACGACTTATCAAGATCCGCGTAGGTGATCGGCCGGCTGTTGACCATGGCCGCCACATCCGCCCCAGGCTGTTTTGTGCAGCCGCTAAGCAGGAGGATCGCGCCCGAAGCCGCCGTAAGGAATCGATGCATTCGAAAGCCTATTATAATGACGCGCATGAAAATCGGGATCATCGGCACCGGCGCCATCGCCGCCAAACACGCGCAAGCCTGGAGGAACATCGGCTGTCCGGTGGTCGCCTGCTCCAACCAGAGCCCGCAAAAAGGCCGGGAATTTGCCGCGCACATCGGGGCTGCATTCATCCCCGATCCCGCCGGCCTCTGTCGTCACCCCGATGTGGAACTCGTCGATGTTTGCACCTTTCCCGATTACCGGCTGCAACCCGTGGAACTGTGCGGCGCCCTCGGCAAGCCGGTTCAATTGCAAAAGCCGCTGGCCAGAACGCTCGCCGAAGCCCTGGAGATCGAGCGTGTTGCGAATCGGGCCGGAATCACAGTGGGCCTGGTATCCCAGCACCGCTTCGACGACTCCTCTATTTTTCTTCATCGCGCGATCGCGGCCGGCCGGTTAGGCCGCATCCTTCAGGCCGATTGCTACGTCAAGTGGTATCGGCCGCCATCCTACTACCACCGCCCGGTCAAGGGCAGTTGGGCCGTGGAAGGCGGCGGCGCGCTCATAAACCAGGCCATCCATCAGGTGGATTTGTTGCGCTGGTGGATTGGCCCCGTCCGCAGCGTGGCGGCGACCTGGTCCCTTGGAGCGCTCCACCGCATCGAGTCCGATGACCAGGTAAATGCGGTTCTAACCTACGAAAACGGAGCTCTGGGCGTCATTCAAGCTTCCACCGCACTTTGGCCTGGGTATCCGGAGCGACTGGAAATCCACGGCACGAAGGGTTCCGCTATCGTGTCCGGCGACTGCCTGACCCATTGGGATGTACTGGACGATTTCGGCGATCCTCCGCCCATGTTCGCCCAATCTGCGCCTGACACACTCGCATCCGGGGCGTCCGATCCAATGGCTATCTCCTTGGTCCCTTTCGAGAGGCAGTTCGCCGATTTACTCGAAGCCGTGCGCGACCACAGCCAACCGTTAGTCTCTCTGCGAGCCGGGGTGGAAGCCCTCGAGATCGTAGAGGCCATTTACCACGCCTGCAGAACCGCTCAATCGCATTAAATCGCGGCCAGTTCCTCTTCCAACATCTGCTTTTGCGCTAATTCCGCATAGTATCCATTGCGCGCCATTAGCTCGGCGTGGGAACCGCGTTCCACCAGCTGGCCATGATCTAGAACCAGAATCTCATCCGCGTCCCGTACCGTTGAGATCCGGTGCGAGATTAGGATGGCCGTCCTCCCCTGGACAGCTTTCGCCAATCCCGAAAGAATCCGGTCCTCCGTTAACGTGTCTACGCTTGAAAGCGCGTCGTCCAGGATCAGAATGCGCGGATCACGCAGCAGCGCGCGCGCAATGCCGGTCCGCTGCTTTTGTCCGCCCGATAGCGTCAAACCACGTTCCCCGACCAAAGTGTCGAACCCGTTTGGAAAGCCCGCGATGTCGCTCGCCAACCCGGCCAAATCCGCCGCGCGCTCAATCTGCTCCCGGCTTGCATTCTCCATCCCGAACGCGATGTTCTCGGCGATCGTGGCGCTGAATAGGAATGTTTCCTGAGGGACCATCCCGATTGAGCGTCGCACCGCCGAGGGATCGAGTTGGCGCAAATCGACTCCATCCAGCCGCACCACGCCCGCCGATGGGTCCAACAGGCGCGGAATCAGATTCACCAGCGTGCTCTTGCCGCAGCCAGTCGGACCCACAATCGCCACCCGGCTCCCGGCTTCAATCACTACGGTTACGGGCCCCAGCGCCCGCCCGGTTGCGTAATCCACAGCCACGTCTTCGAAGGTAATCTCGCCGCGAACGTCGTCGAGACGGACGGGATTCTCGGGAGCTGCAATCGCCGGCTGCTCATCCAAAATCTCGCCAATGCGCCCAAGCGAGGCCGTGCCCCGCTGCATCAGGTTCACCACCCACCCGAGCGCGATCATGGGCCAGACCAGCATGCTCATGTAAGTGTTGAACATGACAAAGCTGCCGAGCGAAATCCTGTGCAGCACCACCTGCCGTCCGCCTGCCCACAACACAACCAGAAACGTCACTCCGATTAGCGCTTCCAGCAACGGATCGAACGCGCCCTGGATGCGGGTGAGCTTCAAGTTCTCTGCGATGTAGGCCCGGTTCAGCTCCTCGAATTTCCGGATCTCGGCATCTTCCTGCGCGAACGCGCGGATCATCCGCACTCCCGAAAGATTCTCCTGCACGCGGCTGCTGATATCGGAAAACATGCCCTGAATGGCTTGAAACCGGCTGTGTATCCGCTGTCCAAATAGAATTACCGTCATGCTTACTAGAGGCGCCGGCAGGATCGCCAGCAGCGTAAGCCGCCAGTCGATCCAGGCCATAATCCCGATCGCCAGCGTAAACGTCAGCACGGTCTCCGTCCAGTACATGACGCCCGGCCCCATCATCATCCGCACTGCATTGAGGTCGTTGGTCGCCCGAGCCATCAGGTCTCCAGTGCGGTTGCGTCCGAAGTAGCCTGGCGAAAGCTCGATCAAATGCCGGAATAAGTCATTCCGGATGTCGAACTCCACATCCCGGGAAATGCCGACCAGAATCCAGCGCATCCAGTATTGGAAAAACCCTTTTACCAGACACACCCCGACCAGGAGCCCCGCAAACCCCGTCACCGCTTTCATGGCCAGCCCCGCGGTAAGGCCGTCGATGGCTGCCCGAATCACAAGCGGAAGCAGTGCGGCCGTCACGTCTTTCATCACCAACGACGAAAGTCCCAAAGCCCAACCCCGCCTGTACTTCCAGGCGTAAGGCCACATCCTTTGGAATTGCCGCTTCAATCTAGACCCCGAACCAGCTAGCTACTGTTTTCGCCCACTCATTCACGAATGTTTTTTCGCCTTCGCGGCTCTTCCACCAACCGCCCGGCGTGAAGTAAAGGTCCGGACACCCGATCATGCGGAAATGCATACCGCCAGCTTGTTCCCGAAACACCTCCGCCGCCCGCCGCGTGTGAAAGTTGCTGGTCACCACTAGAAAGCTAGTCACCTGTCTCCGGCGCAGTTCGGCCACAATCGCGTGAGCTTCATCCCGGGTCGATTCCGCCGGATATCGCAGCTTCACAAACAGCTTCTCGTCGAGGCCCTTGCCCACGGCAAAGGCCACCGCCAGATCGCTCTCGTGCTGTCCGTAGAGCGCTCCCGCGCCACTTACGAGCACCCAAGGTGCGAATCCCTGTTTTGCCAGAGCCGCCGCCTTCAGAATTCGGTTGCCGCGCAGATCCCCACCCAGGACGGAAATGGCCTGTGCGCGCTCGGGCATTTGCTCTTCATCGAGATACCCGCCAAGCCAGGTGAACCACCACGTGTGAAGTAGGACTGCGGCCAGGCTGACCGCAATAGCGACGCCGGAAATGCCCGCGACGCGGCGCGAGATCCGCACCCGCCTACTTCTCGTCCGATCCGCTCTTGGGGTCCAGGTGTCCTACCGTCTTCAGACGTTGATACAACCGTTCGATCTCCAGCTCGTCTTCTGGAAGCAACACCTTGAAGCGAGGCGCGGAAAGCTGTCGGCGTTCGCCCGAAGACGACAGCATCTCACCCCAATACTGGCGATGAGGGATTCCGTCGATCAGCGCATCCCGGGACATCCGGCGGAGCGTACGAAGCAGATTCTTGCAAGCGTCCACGTCGCCGGAATACACCAGAATCATCCGGCTGTCGTCGTACAAGGTGAGGCGCACCGCCAGTGGCGAGAGCCAGGTCGTGCGGTCAACCCTGCGGATGTCGATCCACGGAATCATGCGTTTCCCAACTCGCAGATACGGCTCCTGGACTTCAATTGCCGGCCGGAAAGCCAGCACAAGCATCAGCACCGCTGTAAGCACGAACAGAGCTGCGGGAATCGATGCCGGAGCCCAGCCAAATCCCAGCCACGCGGAAAATATTCCTAGCAGCAACGCGGCGACCCCGAAATAGAAATAGTGACGAGCTGGTAGGTAGCGAGTCATGGACAACCTGGACAACTTAAGCCTACTCCCCTGGGAATCGGTCGTCAACGACGCGCGAAATAAGCGACCCCACGCCAGCCGTACTGAAGCCCGCTCGCAGCAGTCAGAATCGCAGTCGGAAACAGGAGCCAAGTCCCTACGGAATGCACGGGATCGCTTTGTACCGCATTCGCTAGCACTAGAAAACCCGCGGCAAGAATTTGAAAAACGGTACTCGCCTTCCCCACCAGGCTCGGTTTTAGATCCCGGTAGGCCGTGAATGCCATAACGAAACACGAGGCACCCAGCAAGAGCAAATCCCGCCCGAATACGATCCAAACAAACCACGCCGGTACCGTTCCGATCCACGCCAAACCCAGAAAAACTCCGCTGAGTAGCACTTTGTCGGCAATGGGATCTAATAGCTGTCCAAATGCTGAGTTACTGTGCGTTGCCCGCGCCACCATGCCATCGAACAGGTCGGTCCACCCGGCCAGGAATATCAGCACAAAAGCCGCCCAGGCATTTCGAAGCAGAATTTCTCTGACTGCCCACGGAGCTAGGACCAGACGGCTCGCAGTCAGCAGGTTCGCGGCGTTCCATAAACCTGGACCCCGCCAACCGCGGCTAGCCGAAGCTTCCCAGACAGGCATGCGTTAACATCCGATTATGCCAAAGGCAATCTGGGAAAATACGGTTCTGGCCGAAAGCGAAAAAACTGTCAGTGTGGAAGGAAATTTTTACTTCCCGCCCGAATCTATTCACCGCGAGTATTTCCAACCGAGTACTACCACCACGACCTGCCCTTGGAAGGGCAAGGCGAGCTACTATTCACTCGAAGTAAACGGCAAGAAGAACGCCGATGCAGCCTGGTACTATCCAAGCCCCAGCAAAGAAGCCGCCCAAATCAAAGATCACGTCGCCTTTTGGCGTGGAGTGAAGGTGGAGGGTTAACGCCCTTCACTCGATGACCGCCAGTAGATCTTTCGCTTCCACTTGCAAACCCGCCGCAGCCGTCAGTTTCGCCACGTTTCCATCCAGCGGCGCATAAACGGTACTCTGCATCTTCATCGCCTCCAAGACCAGCAGACGGTCGCCCTTCTTCACGGTTTGGCCTTGCCGGACCGCGACAATCGTCACCACCCCCGGTAGCGGCGCTCCCACTTCGCCCGGCTTCGTTGGGTCCGCCTTCGCTCGCGTCTCCTGCGTCTCCCGGCTCCGGCGATCCTTCACATCAACTTCCCGAGGCCGCCCGTTCAATTCGAAGAACACCGTCCGTTGCGCGTCCGCCCGCGGTTCACCCACCGTCAAAAACTTCACCACCAGAGTCTTGCCAGGCTCCAGTTCGATCGTGATCTCTTCGCCCTTCTCCATTCCGTAGAAGAACTGCGCCGATGGCAGAACCTCGAGCTCCCCATACTGATACTTCGCTTGCGCAAACTTGACGAATACCTCCGGATACATGAGATAACTCATCAGCTCGGTGCGGTCCGGCTCACGATTCAGTTTCGATGCGAGTTCTTCCTTCGTCTTGCCCAAATCGATCGAAGCAAGAAGCGATCCGGGCCGGCCTTCGAGCGGCTTCTTCCCGCGCAGCACGATCTGTTGAATGCGCGGCGGCCATCCCCCATCCGGTACGCCGAGCGAACCCATGAACATGTCCACCACGGAGTTGGGAATCGCCAGTTGATGGTCAGGCCCGAGTTTCTCGAAATCCGCCATGGTCATCTCATGAGTTACAAGGAAGATTGCTAAGTCGCCAACAACCTTACTCGACGGAGTGACTTTAACTATGTCGCCAAATGCTAAGTTCACCTCTGCGTAAGTGCGCGCCACGTCCGGCCAGCGCTCCGCCAGTCCCATGCCTTGCGCCTGTTCTTTCAAGTTAGTGAACTGGCCGCCCGGCATCTCATGCTCGTAAACTTCCGCCGTGCCTCCCTTGGGACTTGTATCGAAAGGCGCATAGCAGGCGCGTACCGCTTCCCAGTAGTCAGACAATTCATTCAGCGCGCGTAAGTCAAGTCCGGTTGCCCGCTCCGTGTGATCCAGCGCCGCCACAATCGAGTTCAGATTAGGCTGACTTGTCTGGCCGCTCATTGAAGCGATTGCTCCATCGGCGACATGCACGCCCGCGTCCGCAGCCTTCAAAATCGTCGCCGCATTGATGCCGCTGGTGTCATGCGTATGCAAATGAATGGGGATGCCCACTTCTTGCGTCAGAGCGCGCACAAGTTGTTCCGCCGCATAGGGCCGCAGTAAGCCAGCCATGTCCTTGATAGCTAGGACGTGCGCTCCCATACGCTCTAGTTCCTTCGCCATCCGGACATAGTATTGGAGCGAATACTTTTGGCGCGATGGGTCCAGAATATCGCCCGTATAGCAAATTGCGGCCTCGCAGATCTTCCCTGTCTGCAACACTGCGTTCATTGCGATTTCCATGTTCGGCAAGTAGTTCAGCGAGTCAAAAATTCGGAAGATGTCGATTCCCTCGCGCGCCGCTTCAGTGATAAACGCCTGGACAACGTTGTCCGGGTAAGCCGTGTAGCCGACGGCGTTGGAAGCCCGCAACAGCATTTGGAAGCAGATGTTGGGAATTGCCTTACGCAAGCGCCGCAAGCGCTCCCAAGGATCTTCCAATAGGAACCGCATCGCTACGTCGAAGGTAGCTCCGCCCCACATCTCCAGACTGTAGAGTCCCGAAAGCTTCCTCGCGACATAGCCCGCCACCGTCTCCAGATCATAAGTGCGGACACGCGTCGCCAGAAGAGATTGATGCGCGTCGCGAAACGTTGTATCGGTCAGTAACAGCCGCTGCTGGCTGTGCGTCCACTTAGCGAACTCTCGCGGACCAAGCGCATCCAACAACTGCCTCGTTCCTGGCGTGATCTCTCCCGTTGCATGCGGGACCCGTGGCTTTGGGAGCGCCGTAGGCATGCTCTTACCGGCGACCTCGGGATTGCCGTTCACGATCATTTCGCCCAGGTAAGTCAGCAACCTGGTCGCCCGATCCTGGCGCCGCTTAAACTCAAATAGCTCCGGCGTCTGATCCAGAAACGACGTCGTTACATCACCCGCTTGGAACGCCTCATTATTGACCACGTTCTCCAGAAACGGAATGTTGGTCTTGATTCCGCGGATGCGGAACTCTCTCAAGACGCGGTCCATGCGGCGGCAGGCCTGCAGAAAGTCCGATCCGAAGCAAGTTACTTTAACCAATAACGAGTCATAAAAGGGAGTAACTGTCGATCCGCTATAAGCCGACGCTGCGTCCAGCCGTACTCCGTATCCGCCTGGGGACCGGTAAGTGTGAATCTTCCCGTAATCCGGAGCGAAGTTCTGCGAGGGATCTTCGGTCGTAATCCGGCATTGCAGCGCCGCCCCGAACAGCCGCAAATCCTCTTGTTTGGGTAGCGAGAGTGGAGCCTCGTGTAACTTGGCGCCTTGGGCGATCAGGATCTGACTTTGTACGATGTCAACTCCTGTCACCATCTCAGTGACCGTGTGCTCCACTTGCACGCGTGGGTTCACTTCGATGAAATAGAACTGGTTGGTTTCGGCATCCACCAGGAACTCAACCGTACCCGCGTTGTAGTAACCCGCCGTTCGCGCAATCTGTAGAGCCGCGTCGCAAAGGCCCTTTCGCAGTTCGCCCGGCATATTGAGCGCCGGCGCGACTTCCACCACTTTTTGATGCCTGCGCTGCACCGAGCAATCGCGCTCGTAGAGGTGCATCAAATTGCCGTGCCGGTCTCCAAGCACTTGCACTTCGATGTGCCGCGCACGCGCAATATACCGCTCCAGAAATACAGCGCCATTTCCGAACGCCGCCGCCGCTTCTTTCCGAGCTTCCTCGAGCTTTCCGTCAAAGTCTTCAGCACGCTGCACCACCCGCATGCCCCGGCCGCCGCCACCGAATGCGGCTTTCACGATCAGAGGAAATCCAATCTCCTCCGCAATGCGCCGTGCCTCCGCCGGGTTATCTAAAGCCTCTTCGGTCCCCGGTACGATTGGGACCCCCGCCTTCACCGCAAGGTGGCGAGCCGCCGTCTTATCGCCCAGCAGTTCCAGCAACGCCGCGCTGGGCCCCACGAATGTGATTCCCGCCGCTTCGCACGCCTTGGGCAGCGCCGGATTCTCCGATAAAAATCCATAGCCTGGATGAATGAAGTCGACCTGTTTCTCTCGCGCCAGCGCAACAATGCCATTCACATCCAGATACGCCTGCACCGGCCCAAAGCCGTCCCCGATCTGGTACGCTTCGTCGGCTTTGAACCGGTGTAAGCTCAGCCGGTCTTCCTTGGAGTAAACAGCGACCGTTCGCAACCCGAGTTCGGTTGCCGCCCTCATGATTCGAATTGCGATCTCACCACGATTCAGCGCCAGCAGTTTCTGCATGTTCGTATTAGTGTAGATGGGCCGGTTTCGCTCCGCTTAATACTGGATCTCCACCACCTCGTCCCCTGCAATCGCGCATACCCGGTCGCCTGGCTCTGGCTGGATTTTTGCCATCCCTGTCAACCCGCCGAATGCCGGCAAAACACCGACCTGCGCGCCGAACCAGAAACAAGGCAGCGTGGCCCGTTCCGCCCCATTCCCGCGGAGCCGAATCGCCGGGTGCAGATGCCCCGCCAGCGTGTAACCGCCTTCGCTCTGCTTCGGAAAATGTCGATAAACGAACGGCGCGTCCACCTGAGGCGCGTCCACGCAGCGCATTTCCAAATCGTCCGGAGGGTCGCCCGCATGCTGGTCGTGATTGCCGCGGACTAGCTCGATCTGTATCTCGCGATAGCGCGCCCGCCATGCGGCAATTTCGGCCAGTGTCTCCTCCGCTCGTCCGCGCCGCGCATGCAAACAATCTCCCAATAGCACGATCCGCTTCGCCCCGGTCCTGTCCAGAACGCGCATCAACCGGCCCAGACTCTCTCCCGTTGTCCCGCTCGGAATGGGAATGGCCGCCGCGCGCATCGTCGCCGCTTTACCCCAATGCGTATCGGCGATCAACAACGTCTCTTGCCGCGCCCAATAGATTGCCCGCTCGGCAAGCAGCAGCAGCCGCTCTCCGGCAAGTTCGATTTCCAGGTCCAAACTCAAACCGAAGCACGCTCTAACTGCTGGGTCATGCGCCGCACGCGGTCCGCCAGCTTTTCCGAACTCACGCGATTTCTGGTGCGATCCACCAACAGCGGAAACGATAATGGCGACGGCCGGTCGATATCCAAAATACGCACCTTCGCCGACGCCAATCGCTCGAGAGTCCGGCCCATGCGGCTCTGCTCCAGTTGACGCTCCAGCACTTCCCGATGCGCCTGATCCACCAACAAGTTGCCACGATCGTAATTCATAAACACGTCAAACAGCAGACCGCTCGATGCCTGCAACTGCCGCACGGACTTGTTCTGCCCGGGATAGCCGTTAAATGTCAGCCCCGCGACGCGCGCAATCTCCCGGAATTGCCGGCGCGCCATCTCCGCCGCGTTCATGCTTGCCGGAATATCCTCGACCAGATTCTGTGGCGAGAGCAGCCCAGCCGCCAGAGCCGCTTCTATTGGTGCAGCGGTTGTCGCCAGCAACTCGAATCCATAGTCATTGAACGACATCGAAAACGTGATCGGCGTCAGCCGCGCCATCCGCCAAGCCACCAGCGCCGCAATTCCTTCGTGCACCAGGCGCCCTTCGAATGGATAAAGAAAGAGATGATGACCTTCAGCCGTCTTCACGCGCTCAATCAGAAATTCATCCAACGCCGGAATCGCCGAAATGCTCGCCTGCGCATCCATCACTGGCCGCACCGCCTCCATTTCCGCCACCTCGAACACTCCCCTGCGCGCCTGCTCCAGACGCGCCCGCACCGCCAACGCCAGTTCGCTCGATAGCGGCATGCGGCTCCCATCCCATCGTGGAATTTCGCCCATCGTCGCCTTCGACTTTTTCACCCACGCGGTCATGTTCCGCACCCGCACGAATTCCAAAGTCTTGCCCGCAAACACAAAATGATCGCCTGGCCGCAAGCGCGCGATGAACGTCTCTTCCACGCTACCCAAACGTCCCCCCGTCAGATAGCGAACGTCCATGGATGCATCCGCGGTGATCGTGCCGATTGAGAGCAGATGCCTCCGCGCAATCTGCTTATCCACCACCGTGTAGCGCCCGCCTACTTCCACCACGCGCGCGTACTCCGGATAGGCGCGCAATGCCTCGCCCCCGCGCGTCACAAAGTCCAGCGTCCACGCCCATTCGAAATCGGTCAGCTCACGAAATGCGTATGTCGACCGCACCTCGCGCAAGATCTCCTCTTCCTTGAAACCTCCGCCCAGCGCCACGCTAACCAGATGCTGGGACAACAAGTCCAGTGGCCGCACCACCGGATCGCGGCTCTCGATCGCTCCCGCTAAATACGCGTCCCGCGCCGCCGCTACTTCCACCAGCTCAAACGCGTGTGTCGGCGCGCATGTGATGCGGCTGGCCACCCCAGGACGATGTCCGCTCCGCCCCGCGCGTTGTAACAGCCGCGCCACACCCTTCGGACTGCCTATTTGGATTACCCGGTCCACCGGCGTAAAATCCACGCCCAGATCCAGACTCGACGTGCAGACCACGCATCGCAGTGTTCCGTCCCGCAACCCGTCTTCCACCCAATCGCGAAGCTTGCGCTCTAGCGATCCGTGATGCAACGCGATCGTCCCCGCCCAGTCGGGTCGCGCGTCCAGAATCGCTTGATACCAGATCTCGGTCTGCGACCGCGTGTTGGTGAAGACGAGCGTCGTCTGGCCTTCCTCAATGGCCGCGATCACTTGCGGAAGCATATTCACTCCCAGGTGCCCCGCCCAAGGAAAGCGCTCCATCACCGGCGGAATCAAGGAATCGATCACAACCGACTTCGGCACCACGCCCCGCACCAGCCGGCCTTTCCGCGTGCCCAGCAAGGTTTCCATCGCGATATCGATATTCCCCAGCGTGGCCGACAATCCCCAAGTGCGCACGCCTGGGCACCAATGCCGCAAACGAGCCAGCAGCAGTTCCGTCATCACCCCGCGTTTGGAGCCCATCAGCTCATGCCACTCGTCCACCACGATCATTCGCAAATCGCGAAACGTGGTTCCGGCGTCTTCGCGCGCTAGAAACAGCGCCAGCGATTCCGGGGTTGTAACCAGCATGCTTGGAAGCCGCTTCTTCTGCCGGGCTCGGAGACTTGGCTTGGTGTCGCCTGTCCGCGCCGAAAGCGTCCACGGAATATCCATTCCCATCAGCGGATTCCGTAACGATTGTTCGGTGTCGGCTACCAGGGCGCGCAACGGCGTGATCCATAGAACGCGCAACGGAGGCTCAACCTCACCATCGCCGTCCATCCACTCCATTAGCGGACCCAACCCTGCGGCCAGCGTCTTGCCCGTACCCGTGGCCGCGTGGATCAATCCGCTTTCCCCGCCAAGGTACGCCTCCCACACCTCGCGTTGAAAGTCGAACGAACTCCAGCCGCGCGAATGAAACCACGCCTCCACACGCTGCAGGGGCGTAAACTGTTCCGGTAGCTTTGGCTTGCGAAGTCCCACGAGAGTTGTTAATTCATTGTCTCGCTTCGCCCTTCCGGCGTTCTAAATCGGAGGTCCATCGGGTGGCGCTGCCGGCGGGCTCATCCGAATCTCCTTCGGATTCTTCTTGAAGTTCTCAATCTGGTAAGCGGCGAACCGGTAGTGCGCACTCTGCAGCGGATCACGGCTCTTCGTAGTCATCAACCGCGCCCGCAAATCGTCCAGCTTGGTAAACACGATGGCGCGGGCTTGTTCCGAAGCGCTTTCATCCGCCGCCAGCGCCATCAAACGATACAGGACTGTATCCGCAATTGTGCGGCTTACTTCCGCCATGGCCACATCCTCGACAACCGGTGCCCAAGTCGCGCTCAGCAGCCCATCGATTACCTCGTCCAAACCAGGATTTTTCACATCGCGCGCGTGATACTGCACCAGACGCGTGGCTCGCTCGGGCTGAAGAATCAAGCTAGCCGTCATATCCGCCGCCGTTTCTACCGGCGCTAGCGAATCGAACGTCACACTCGTCCGTCCATGGAAGTTTTCGCGCGTCCTCACATAACCGTGCGCCGATGGAGGGATCAGCTTCAAGATTCGCTCCGGAACTGCCAATGCTTGCGGAGCGATCGTCGCCAGCAATGCCTTCAGCGCCTTGCGTTGTTCGTCTGGTGCAACCACCACCGCAACCCTCTGACCGTCACCTCGTAGCGCATAGGTGTAATTCAACCCGCCAAGCACCTTTGCCGCCGCTTCGGTCTGATAGCGATGAAGTAGGTATACCGGCACAAACACGTCCTCGAGCGAACTCATCGGAGCACCCATTCGAATCTTTCGTTCGTCGAAGTCGGCCAGCGCCTTCGCTCGGACGTCCATCAATTGCCCCAGTTCCGCCACCGCGTCAGTCCCGGAATCCCACAGATGGTTGGCCGGATGCGCACTGCCTAACGGCCGGGCATCTTCATCGGACAGGAAAATGATGCCCCGCTTCGCTGCGTCCGTGATGATCCCGTCCAGTTGCCCGCGCACGTCCGTACCGCCTGCGAATTCGCGATAACCGAAATCGATCGCCACCTTGTCCCACGCGCCGATCCCGGTCGCATACGCGTCACTCACGTCGATCTCATTGTTCGCCGTTAGCTTCACGACCGGCGGCGGATAATCCATCACCGACGCGCGGCCTTCCGAGCTCGCAATGTAGTTGTGCGCCAGCCCCAGCGTGTGGCCGATTTCGTGCGCCGCCAGTTGCCGCAGCCGCGCCACACCCATCTGCAACATCGCTGGAGTCTCCGCCTTGCCCTGTTCGTAATCGGCGATCAGTCCCGCGGCAATCAGATAGTCCTGGCGCACCCGCAATGACCCTAACGAAACCTGCCCCTTGATGATCTCTCCCGTCCTTGGGTCTGTCACCGCGCTGCCATAGGACCAGCCACGGGTGGCTCGGTGCACCCACTGCACCAGGTTGTAGCGGATGTCCATCGGGTCGGCATCGCCGGGCAGCATCTCCAGCCGAAATGCGTTTCGAAAACCAGCCGCTTCGAATGCTTCGTTCCACCAGTTGCCACCGGTGAGCAGCGCCGTCCGGATCGGCTCTGGCGTACCCGGATCAAGGTAATAAACAATCGGTTTTACCGGCTCGCTCACCGCCGCGCCCGGATCTTTCTTCTGCAATCGATGTCGCGAGATGTATCGCTTATGAATGGGCTGATCGATGGGCGTCGAATAGTCCATGTACTCCACCGGAAAGTACCCCGCGCGCGGATCGAATTCCCGTGGCTCGAACCCCGGCCCAGGTAACTCCACCAGGGAAAAGTGCTCGCGTACCGTGATCGATTCCGGACTGGGCACCACGTCCCGCACCCACGGACCCGGCTGCTCGCCTGCAAAGGTCAGCGTGCTTTCTACTTCCGTGTTCTTCGGAAAACTGCGCGTTCTCTGCATGTATAACGCGCTCCGGCTTGCATCCAGGTGGTAGTTCCCTTGTTTCTCCCGCTGCAATGTCTCCGGAATTTGGTGCGCGTCTTGCAGAAAAAAGTCGGTCGCGTCCACCAACACGCGGCCACCCTCTTCCGCTTCCAACTTGAACCCGAACAACACCGATTGCGCAAACGCCTGCTCCACCGAAGCCCGCTCAAACGCGTTGGGCGATGAAGCCCGAAACCCATAATTCTGCTGCACCAGAAATATCTTCGGCCCGCTGCGCTGAAATTTCACGATCCGCGCATCGCCCAATTGCCCGCGATCTAACCCGATGTCATTTGAACCCACGCCCGCCGGCAGCGAGTCCTGAAAGAGAAACTCCTGATCGAACTGCCCGATCTCCAGGTACAGCTTCCCTTCATGCTCGTCGTAGTACAGCGTGAAATATCCCGGCATCTTCTTCCATTTCGCCGTCTTCTCCGCAATCGTCGTATCGGCAAGGCCCAGAAGACTCGAAAGTGCAAGCAGTAGCAGCACGCGCATCCAGATAGAGTAGCCGAACTCGATATAATCACGGCTTCTATCCCCATGCCCATCCGTGCCCTTCTAACTTTTCTTCTTCTCGTTGTTTCCCTCTCCGCGGCTCAACTCGAAGGAACGTGGGCCGCGCGCGTCACCAACCCCGACGGTCATGTCAACGTCACTTACTACACCTTTCATCAGAACGGGACCGAACTTACCGGTACCGTTACTACCACCAACAGCGACCAGACCATCCGGCAAGGAAAAGTCGATGGCGATCGTTTCTCGTTTGTACTCCAGTACGGCGACCCCGCGAAGCCTCGCGTCGTTCCGGTCGAAGGCAACATCGTCGGCTCCACTCTCCACCTCAAGACCTCGCCTCCGAACCGGCCCGTGTTGGAAGCTGACGCTGCGCCCGCCGATCCGAATCTTGCCAAGCCGCCCGCCAAACTTCCCCTCCCCGCGCTCAAAGACCTTCCGCCCAACAAGCTCGCTAAGTTGCCCCCCATGGGCTGGAATAGCTGGAATAGGTTTCAAGGCAAGGTAGACGACAAGACAATTCGCGAAATTGCCGACGCCGTCAGTCGCAACGGAATGCGTGCCGCCGGTTATCTGTACATCAATATCGATGACACCTGGCAAGGCGAGCGCGATGCGCAGGGCCGTATCCATGCCAACAGTAAGTTCCCGGACATGAAGTCACTTACCGATTACGTCCACAAGAAAGACCTGCTGATTGGAATCTACTCTTCACCCGGTCCTAAAACCTGCGCTGGTTACGAAGGCAGTTACGGACACGAACAGCAGGACGCCGAAACCTACGCCGAGTGGGGCTTCGATTACCTCAAATACGATTGGTGCAGCGCTGGCCGTATCTACCAGGATTCCGAAATGCAGGCCGCTTACCAGAAGATGGGCGAGTTCCTCCAGGCCCAACCGCGTCCCATTGTGTATAGCCTTTGCCAGTACGGCCGCGCCGAAGTTTGGAAGTGGGGGCCCAAGGTCGGAGCTAACCTCTGGCGCACCACCGGCGACATCCGCGATGCTTGGGATTCCATGACGGAGATCGGCTTTCGCCAAGGCGCGCTCGCGCCTTACGCCGGACCGGGTCACTGGAATGATCCCGACATGTTAGAGATCGGCAACGGCGGCATGACCGATGACGAGTACCGCGTCCATATGACTCTTTGGTCCATGCTCGCCGCTCCGCTGCTAGCTGGGAATGACGTCCGCGAAATGCCCAAGAAAACCCTGGACATGCTGGTCAACAAAGAGGTCATCGAAATCGACCGCGACCCGCTCGGCAAGCAAGGTACCCAACTCGCGAAACACGGCGATCAGGAAGTTTGGACGAAACCCTTAGCTAAGGGCGCAGTCGCTGTCGCACTTTTTAATCGTGGCGATGCCAGCGCGGAGATGAGCATCAAATGGTCGGATCTACTGAAAACCCAGCGTCACCTGATCGTTCGCGATGCCTGGCGTCACGAGTTCGTCAAGGTCACCGGCAATGACCAGACCTGGTCCGTCACAGTCCCCAAGCACGGCGTTGTCTTGCTCAGAATTTCCACCATTTAACTCAATATAAGCAGCCTTCCAATACGCTACAGTGAAATTTCGCCGTAGTCTCAGGAGGCTTTTTGAACGACTATTTGACCGCTATGGTCCTGGGCGTAATCGAGGGCTTAACCGAATTTCTGCCCGTCAGTTCAACCGCCCATCTCCGCATTGCCGAAGCCCTCATGGGCATGGATCTTCAAAGCGGATATTGGAAGATGTTTTCCATTGTCATTCAGCTCGGCGCCATCCTCTGCCTGCCGATTTACTTTTGGCGGCGGCTGCTTGACTTTGTCTCTTCTTTCCCGCGCGGGTCCCGCGGAGATGGCACGTTCCTCACACATCCGCTCACACTGACCTTCCTCGCTTTCCTTTGTACTGCCGGACCCAGTTATCTTCTCACCAAAGTGATCGGTAAGCACCTGGAAGACATTCGCCTCATGGCCGCCGCACTTGTCATCGGTGGCATTGTCATGATCGTCGTCGACCTGCTCTATTCCTCCGGTAACGGCATTCGCCTGCTCACTGGCCGAATCACCGCGCACGTTGAGGAAATGCGCCCCTGGCAGGCAATCTGGATCGGCCTCTTCCAGATTCTCTCCGCCGTCTTCCCGGGAACATCCCGTTCCATGTCCACCATCGTGCCCGGTCAACTGGCGGGCATGACGCGTTCCGCCGCGCTAGAGTTCTCTTTCTTTGTTTCGATTCCAGTCATGTTCACCGCCACCGGCTACGAGCTATTGAAGACCCTCAAAGCCGGACGGGGCCAGGCTGCTACCGATGGCATCGCGCCCGTTCATCTCGATCCGCATGGCTGGACACTGCTGCTGATCGGCGGCGGCGTCTCGTTCGTCGTGGCGCTTCTGGTCGTCGCCTGGTTTATGAATTGGGTGAGAAAACGCGGATTTGTCTCATTCGGCGTCTACCGAATTATCTTGGGCGTAGCAGTTTGGTTCTGGCTCGGACGATAAGCCGCCCGGCAGCGATCGCTGCAATACTTCACTTGGTCCCCACCCGGGGACCCAATAGTCCACCCTACACCTGACCCGGATTCCAGACCCCGTTCCCACGTAACGCAAGGTTAGCTATATGTCCTGCCCGCGCCGCCGCGACGCCGATCTCCACGGACGCATTCGGTGTTCCTCTTGACTTCATACAATCGAGAAAGTTCTTCATATGATCCAGCCCGCCATCGTGCGCCGATTTGACTTCGATCGTCGCGTTCTCGGGCTCGAAACTCTCGCTGTACTTCGGAATCTCGGGATACACGGCGAAGCCACGCCGGTGTAGCCGCATGGCGCCCTTGGTGCCGCGGAACATCAGACCGCCGCCCTCGATATAGCCCAGCAGCGCGCAATCGAACTCCACCAAGAAACTCGGATAAAGAAGCGCCGCGCTCATCGTGTCCGGCGTTTGCCGTTCCTTCAATAGCGCCGTTAATCCTGAGGCCGTCGCTCGCGTCGGCATGTCCTGGCCCATGAACCATTGCGCCACGTCCACCCAGTGGATAAATAGATCCGTCATCGCGCCGCCGCCAAAATCCCAATACCAGCGCCAGTGCGCGTACTGATCCGCATCGAACGGTCGATCTTTCGCAGGCCCCAGGAAGCGTTTCCAATCGAGCTTACTAGTATCGATATTGACGTTCGATTGATGCGCGATATGGTTCTGATACCAGTAAGTGCGAATCGACGTCACTTGCCCTAACTCGCCCGATGTGATTAGATCTTTGGCCTTCAGATAGTGCTCCCAACTCCGCTGCTGGGTTCCCGTCTGCACTACTTGCTTCGATTCCCGCACGGCCGCAAGCAAGGGCGCGCCTTCTTCGATCGAATGCGTTACCGGCTTTTCACAATAAACGTCTTTGCCGGTCCGCACCGCCGCGATCGTGATCGGAACATGCCAGTGATCGGGCGTTCCAATCACTATCGCGTCAATGTCCTTTCTATCCAGCACTTCGCGGTAGTCAACGCAATCTTTGGCGTCCGCCGTAGCCGATTTGGCTTTAGCCGCCAGCCGGTGCGGTTCATACACATCGCACACCGCCACGATGTCATTCCCGCCGAGCTTATTCAGCAGCCCCAGCAGGTATTGGCATCGCTCGCCCGTCCCGATCGCGCCTACCCGGATGCGATCGTTCGCTCCCAAAATTCTCTTGTACGAACTGGCCGTCGCCAGCGCTCCGCCTATAAACAGCCGCCGGTCTAACTTCTCATTTAAGATCGCCATTATTGCTCCGCCTTCTCCTGCTCAATCCCAAACGCAATGTAACTTCCGCCGGAAGCGCCGTACTTGCCCCCGCCCGCGCCGATCACTACGTACTCCCGCCCGTTCACCGCATACACCGCCGGGGTCGCGTTCCCCGGAGCCGGCAAAGTTGTTTCCCATAGCAATCTCCCGGTCAACTTATCGAAAGCGCGAAACTTCTTGTCATAGTTCGTTGCGCCGATAAACAAAATACCCCCACCGGTCGCCACTGACCCGCCATAGTTTTCCGAACCCGTATTCTTCATTCCCTTCTCAGCCAGCGCGGGAATCTCTCCAAGCGGAATCTTCCACGCATACGCACCGGTGTTCAGGTTAATCGCATTCAAAGTCCCCCAAGGCGGCTCCACTGCCGGATACCCTTCGGGATCAAGGAACCGATTATATCCGTCAATGCCGTATTTCAGTAGCGGAGGCCCCGCCGCCGCATGTTCCGCGCCACCGGCCGACACGTTTTCCCCTGTAAGAATAAACTTCACTAGCGCATCTACCTTTGCCGCGCCCAGATGCGCAAACCCCGGCATTCGCCCCGCCCCATGCAGTACCGTGCCAGTCACCTCAGCACTAGAAAGCCGCTCGCTCGCATGCACCAGCGATGGAAATTCCGGCGGGCTTCCCTTCCGATCCGCGCGATGGCACCCCGAGCAATTCTGGTTATAAAGATCGCGTCCCGTCATGCCCGCCGTCGCGCTTCCCCGTGGCACCAGCCGCAAGATCCAAGGCATTTCGTTCGCGTTCACATACAACAGACCCGATGCTGGGTCCCAGGTCGATCCGCCCCACTCACCGCCTCCGTCGAACCCTGGAAACACCACCGTTCCTTCCCGGCTTGGCGGCGTGAACTGCGGCCCGCTTCGCACTTTTCGAAACTGCTCCAACACCGCTGCATGCGCTTCAGGAGTCCGCTTAGTCAGTAGGTCTTCCGTTAGTTGCTGCCGGGCAAACGGCTCTGGCTTCATTGGCAGAGGCTGCATCGGCGATGTTTGCTCGCCGTCCACGTCGCTTGCCCCTGCCTGTACCTGCTGAACCGGGAACAGCGGCTTGCCCGTATCGCGATCAAACACCCACACGAAGCCCGACTTCGTTATCTGCGCCACTGCGTCCACCAGCCGCCCGTCTTTTCGCACCTGCACCAGCGTTGGAGCCGAGGGAAAATCGCGGTCCCACAAATCGTGATGCACCGCCTGAAAATGCCAGATCCGCTTGCCCGTCTCGGCATTCAACGCAATCAAGCAGTTGGCGAAAAGATCGTCCCCTAACCGGTTCGCGCCATAGAAATCGAACGATGCCGAACCGGTCGGCACAAACACCATCCCACGCTTCACATCGAGCGTCATTCCCGCCCATGAGTTCGCCCCGCCGATGGTCTGCCACGCGTCTTTCGGCCACGTCTCGTAGCCGAATTCCCCTGGCAGCGGAATAGTATGGAACGTCCACCGAATCTTGCCGGTCCGTACATCATAGGCGCGGATGTGACCCGGCGCGGCTGGAAGATCTTCCGCCACCAGCGAACCCTGAATCAACAGATCTTTGTAAACGACGCCCGGACTGGTTGCCCGCACATTTAACTTCTCGGCGGCAGCGCCCAACCCTTTGCGCAAATCTACTCGTCCACCCTCACCGAAAGCGGCCACCGGTTGGCCCGTCTTTCCGTCAAGAGCATAGATATACTCGTCAATTCCCGCGAAAATTCGCTTCTCGTCGCCGTCACGCCACAACACCAGGCCCCGGTTCCGCTGCTTACCGGTAACACGCTGGCCGCGGTGCGCGTCGAAGTCCCAGATCAACTTGCCAGTCGCGGCGTCCAACGCAATCACCCGCATGCGCGGCGTCGTCGCATACATCACGCCATCCACAATCAACGGATTGCACTGCATCTCGGACCCGTCGTATTCGTCGTGCGACTCGAATCTCCAGACCTCCTTCAACCGCCCCACATTTTCGCGGTCGATCTGTTTTAAGTCCGAGTAGTGCGCGCTTCCTTCGCCACCCGCCACCGGCCAATCGCTGCCCGCGGAAAGAGTAAAGCAAGCGCTGGCCAGCACCAAGGCTACCTTCCTCATTTACGCCCGGATAAGTTGCGCCAGTTGATGCATCGTGCCCACCGCCTCATCCGTCAGCCGCCCCGTATTATCTGGCGAAAGGTTCAGAAGTAAGTTGGTCTTCCCACGCATACACGTCTTATATGCGTTGGCGAGCACGTCCGCGTTCTGAGTCTTCGTTCCCTCGCGCCAGAACCAGCTATGCATGCGCGGCATCGGCGCGTAAATAGGTCCAGTCGGAAGCCACGTTTCGAACGGCATGTAGTAAGTTTTACCTTCGAACGTTACGTGCGGATCGTGCCCGCCCTCGGGTGGAAGGCTATCCTCTCCGTTGATCACGTCGGTCGGCCAACTCTTCGGCTCGCAGATTCGGCCTTGATTCTTCCGGCTTTGATCGAACCCCTGGTTGCACACAATCACGCATCCCGGATTTAGCTTCTTGACCAGCCGATATAGCTCCCACCGCTGCTCCAGCGTGATCTTCCAACTGATATCGAAAAGCTGATAGATCGCTCCCGGATAGCGCGTGTGCAGTTCCGTCAAATGATGTTTGATCAGAGCGTAGTAAGTGTCGCCGACCATCGAATTCCAGTCGAACTTACCCTCGTTATGTGGGTCTAGAATGCAATAGTAGAATCCATGGCGCATTCCAAACTCTTTGCACCCGGACACGAACTCAGCCACCACGTCCGTCTTGTTTGAACTGGCCGCCACGTCATAGTCGTAACCTTCCGAATCCCACAGACAGAATCCGGACATATGCTTGGCTGTCAGCACCGCGTACTTCGCCCCTAACTCATGGGCGACCGAAAGCCATTGGTGCACATCCAGGCGTTTCGGATTATATGTAGTCGCGGGCACGGCGCCGGTTTCGTAATCGTCTCCGGTGAACGTGTTCATGCTGTAGTGGTAAGAAACGCCGAAACGCAGCTTCTCGTATTCGGCAAGCAGCGGCGTTCTTTTCGTCGCTGGGCCGATCGCGTCCGCATCTGCGAACGATGACGAAGAAAGGGCAGCCCCTAAGGCCGCCCCTTTGACAAACTCGCGTCGATTCAATGGATCTCCCGTACTTAGAAAGTTACTTTCAAGCTAAGCTGGATTGTCCTTGGCGCGTTCTCGGTATTTTGAACAGCCCCAAACACCGGACAATTGGTCTGCGATAGATCCGTACACACGCTATTGTATTGCGCATAGTTAAAGGCGTTCAGAAACTCGCCCCGGAACTCCGTCTTGATTGCCTCGGTGATTCCGAAACTCTTCCCTAGCGCGATATCCACATTCCGGGCCGGGCGCTCACGCAACTCTGTAAGCCGCAACGCGGAAGTACCCAGCTGATAGTTCGTTGCCGGCGCCTGGAAAGCACTTGCGTTAATCCAGTTCTGTGGAGTCTGATTTGAAGGTTTCGGGTTACCCACTAGATCCGGTACGTACGGCCCCGGATACCCGTAATTCCCCAACGGATTGTTCGGGTTCACAACAACCGTACCCAGAGGTAGTCCGCTCGCCAGACGTGTTACAGTCGATACCTGCCAGTTGCCCAGCACCTGCCGCACCAGCTTCGGCGCGTCGCTCCCCCACGTTTTACCCTTTCCATACGGAAGGTCGTAAACCAGTGCAGTCGCAAAGCTCTGCGGCACGTCATGCGTGCTGATCGCATAATCCAGCCGCGTGTTATAAGAGTCGCGCCACACACTGCCAGTCGCCCAGCCAAAGAAATCCTCCGGTCCGTTATCTAGCGCCTTCGACCATTGATACGTAACCAAGAGACTCAAACCATTACTGAACGCTTGATTGAACTTGACGTTCAACGCATTGAATGACGACGAAGCGCCAGGCAGCGACCGCGTGTATTGCAAATAAGTAAATTCTGGGTACGGGCGCAATAGCTCGTTGTATTGAATCATTGGCGCTGTATCCAGATATGTATTCGGATTGGCGTGACCATAGAACGGGTTAGCCACATAATCGTTCAAGTGGTTACCCAAACTTAGATATTGGTCAGGCAACTGATCTGCGTCCAGGTTCGGATTGCCATACAACAATTTGCGTCCGCGATTGCCTGTGTACCCTGCCTCAATCACCGCGTGTGAGCTGAGCTGATACTGCAGGTTGAAGCTCCACTGCTCGGTGTATCCAATCGGGTGCGGAGCTTTCGGCCAGATCTGACCCAGTCCGTCTCCCACCAGCGTGCTCAGACCCTGCGAACCACCCTGAGGCGAGTTCAGCCCGCCCGGGAAAGGATTGCTCACCAGGTTCAGCGGCGTGATTCCGTCCGTCGCGTTATAACCCGTCGATGAACTGAATCCATAGAATTGACCCGGATTATCGAAGGTCAACATAGCCGAAGGCTGAAGATAGAAGATACCCGCACCCGCTCGCGCCACCAGCCGGTCCGTTATCTTGTATGCGATCCCCAAGCGCGGTGCAAAGTTTAGATTATCTGGCTGCCACGCATACCGGTTGTTCTTGTCCGCATACTCGAATCCCCCCTTCACAGTAAACCCGATGGACGAACTAATCGGATTCACCACGTTCGGGTCGAAAAACTCCAGCCGGTTAAATCGCTCCGTCGCCGGACGCTGGTTCTCGTAGCGTAGTCCCGCATTGATCGTCAACCGCGAGTTCACTCTCCACTGATCCTGGAAGTAAACGCCATAAGTATGTAAACTCATCGCTGGATCGATATTCGTACCGGTTCCGCCGCCGCTGCCCGTACCTAGCAGCATCGATGCGATCGAGCTTCCGCTCTGTGTCGACGAGTATTGGTTTGCCATGCATGGCGCACCTGGATTCGGATCGCAGGATGTAAGCGCGCTGCTGAAGTTAAAGCTGCCCACGTTCTCGTTCACGCTGTTGATCATGCCGACATCGAAATTCGCCCCGAACTTCCATGTCTGTTTTCCCCACTGCCGGGTAATGTTCACCTGGGACGTACTCGAATACCGCACATACTTCTGATAAGAGCCATTCCCCAAGTACGTGAACTGATTGTCCGCGCCGATCGTGGGGAGTAATGGGGCCTGGAACAATGACGGGTCTAGCCCGATTGCCGATGCGGTCGCTTGTCCATATCCCACCGCCGTGTGAGACTCGCGCCAGCGGCTATAGCTCACAAACGCGTTCACTACCCAGTTCGCGCTCGGAGTGAAGGTGTCGTTCAGCACAGCCTGGAAGCCGGTGTTTCCCTGGTTATTACCCTGATCCGCTCCATTACAGAAAAAACATCCGATCGTTTGATTCTGCCGGACCCGTTCGGAGTAGCGCACGAACATGCGGTTCTTGGAACTCTGCTCCCAGTCCACGCGCGTGTCGAACTTGTCATTTACCGTAAGTGCGGTGCCCTGCTTGTAGTAGTTGTAGATCCCGTTGGCCCCCTGCCCCGGCTGGTTCGGCAACGGATATAGGTTTGCGATCTTCTTCCCAACCGGATCGAACAAGCTGGCCGGGATCATGTTATTCGGAAACGGCTGCCGCGTGTAAGTCGTATTCCCACTCGCGTCCGTCACCGGCATGCTGGTAAACGGATTGTAAATGATATCGAGACTTCCGTCCGAATTGAAGCTATGCGAAAAATCCCCGTTTCTTTCCGCTACTGTCGGCACCGTGAGTTGCCCGGTACTCTGCGTGTTCGGTTGCCGCAACCCTTCGTAGCCGCCGAAGAAATATAGATTTGCTCGCTTCAGCAACGGGCCGCCGAAGTTTCCGCCAAACTGATTCTGCTTGAACTGCCCTTTGGGGTAACCGTTGGTGTTGTTATACCAGGAGTTCGCTTGCAACGCCGAGTTCTGCAGATAGTCGTAAGCTTCACCGTGAAAACGGTTGGTACCGCTCTTGGTAATCAGCGTAACTACTCCGCCGCCCGCACGCTCGTACTGCGAGTCGTAAGTATTCACCACCACCTGCTGCTCCTGAATCGAATCCTGCAGCGGCGAAACCAGCAGTCCGCCCCAATCCACGGCTTGCGATGGCGCGCCGTCAATCAAAATCTGCTCGTTACCCGTGCGTCCGCCATTCAGCCCGAAGTTGCTCGACATCTGATCCAGTGAGCCGTTCCGCTGCGTCTGCCCGCCAGGAGCTTCCGTGGTCCCGGCCAGCGCGAAAACAAAGTTCAATGGATTTCGCGTATTGTTTGGCAGCGCCGCAATCAAACGGCTGTCGAGCGTGGTTACGTTGTTTGCCGTCTGCGTATCTACCAGGACGGCCGAGCTGGTCACTTCTACCTTCTGCTCACTGCCCCCGAGCTGCAAGCCGACATTTACCGTACTTGCGATTTGCGCCTGCAACACAAGATGGCTTCGCACCGACGTCTTAAAACCCGGCGCGTTTACTGTCACCGAGTAACTCCCCGGTTCCAAATTGTTGAATTGGTAACTACCGTCATTACTCGACGTGAAGTCGTGCTCGTTGTTATTACCTTCATTCAACAGCCGCACGCTTGCGCCGCTGATAACGGCTCCCGTTGGGTCGGTCACCACGCCTGTAATCGATGATGTAAACGTCTGTGCTACGAGTGACAGACTGAATGATAGGCCCGCTGCTAGAGCTAGCCACGATTTTCTACTTGGACAGAGCATTTCCCACCACCCTCTAACTTTCGGAACCCTCAGCGAAACAGTGATTCGATATCGTCTGTGTCTTCTGCGGGCTCGCTTTGACTCTTTGCAGAAAGTATATAACTACGCGCTTTGTCCTGCTCGCGCGTGCCTTCGGAATCCTTCCGCGCACTCGCAATTCGTTCTGCCACGGTTCTGATTCGAACATTTTGCGGCGCCAGACCGATCGCGAATTCAGCCGCTCGCCACGCACCCTCGAGATCTCCTTGTGACTCGAAAACCAACGCCTCCGCCCGATACACCTCGCTCCAATCCGGCCACCGGTTCGCGATCTGACTGAGCGCCGCCTTCGCGTCCGCGGGCTTTGGGCTGAAGTTTAGCGCTACGGCTCGCAATAGGAAGAGTTCCGGATTCTCCGGATACTGCTTGATTCCCGCTTGCAGCAGTGTCATCGCCTGCGCCGTTCGATGTTCTCTCAACAATGCCAGCGCTCCCCACCCAATCAGATACGGACGCGTGGGGTGCGCCGCCAACCCCGCCTCCAGCTCCGCCGAAGCTTCTGCTCCCCGCCCCGCTGCTCGGAGCAACACTCCCCGCAATAGGTGAACATCGCCATCCTGGCTGGAATGCGGAACACGGTCCGTAGCTTCAAGACCCGCCGCCGCGCCGCGCGTGTGCCAGACCGCAATGGCGCTGTCCACCGCCAGCGACGCCGGGTCCCCTGCCTCTTTGATCAGCGCTTCCGTGCTTGCGTACTGGCCCGCCGCGTTCAGCGCGCCCGCCGCTTCCGCCAGCAATGCGCCACTCGGCTTCAAGCGCCCGATCGCTTGCGCCATTTCCCCAGCCTTCCCCCGCTCCCCACCTTCGAGAAGAAGCTCCATGTAGTGGGTCAGCGCCTCGGCGTTCTCCGGATGCGCCGCCACCGTTCTCTCCAGTCCAGCCCGATACCGCGCGCGCTGCTCTTCCGGCGATAGGCCCAGAAAATCCACCAGGCCCGCCGCATGCGGAAGCGTTGATTTATCCGCCCCAAGCTCCCGGAATCGTGCCAGCGTCGCCGCCGCTTCCGCGCTCTTCCCGTTCGCCGTTAGCGCGCGCCCCAGATGCAGCAAGATCCGCGAGTTCCTCGGCGCCACCGCCGCTGCATCCCGCAGAACCGCTTCAGCCTCCCCGCTCCGGCCTAACGCGAGTTCCGTCTCCCCCACACGATCCAGCACGGCCGCGTTTTTCGTGTCTCGCTTTGCCGCAAACAGGAAATCCGGCAGCGCCGCGGCAAAGTCGCCGTCCCGATACTTCAACGTCCCCCGCGCAATATGCGCCGCCACCAGATCCGGATTCAGCACAAGCGCCCGATTCACCTCCGCCAGGGCTTGCGCCGGATCGCTCGCCGCCTCCGCTGTCCCTAATTCGTAATGGCCCATCGCGTCGTTCGGGTACTTGCCCACAAATCCCCGCAGTTCCGCCATTCCACGCGCTAATTCCTCTCCTGCAGCGGTCTGCGCGAATCCGCGTTCCCGCCGCGCTTCCTCGTCCCGAGGAGCTAGTTTCGTCACCCGATCCCATGCTTCCACCGCATCACCGAAATACCCCAGATCGCCCGCCGTGCGCGCCAGCAATCGCCAGATATCCGCCCGTTCCGGAGCTAATTTCGCTCCCCGCGCCAGCAATGCAAGCGCCTGCTCTTCGGCACCCGACTGCGTCTCTACCACCGCCAGATCGAACAGCACGTCAACGTTTTCCGGCTGCTGCTGCCGCGCCAGTTCCAGCACTTCGCCCGCGCGCTCCAGCTTCCCCGCATGCGATGCCGCTAGCCCGAGTTGATATTTCGCCGTAAAATCGCCCGGTGCTTTCTGCAGCGCCCGTTCGAAATAGTCCGTCGCCTTGGCGTACTGCTTTACCGATGCCAGCGCGACCCCCAACTCCGTGTCGCTCGACCTCTCCGCTGCCCGCGCGAGCCAACCGCCCGCTTCCTGGTCCCGATGCAGTTCATACATCGCCTGCATCCGCAGTAGAAAGGCCGGCGCTGCCTGGTCCGGCACGCGCGCCAGATACTTCAATGCCTCCGTGGGTTTCCGCTGCTCCAAAGCCATCCGCGCCAATTGCACCAGCGCATTGACGTGCCCCGGATCGATCGCCAGCACTTTTACGAAAACTGGCTCCGCCGCTTTTGGCTTTCCCGTCGCCAGCAAATGATTTCCGTAGTTATTTAGCAATCCCGCCGAACGCGGCGTCAGCGCGAGCGCTTGCCGATACGCGTTCTCGGCTTCGTCGTATTTCTTCTCTTGATCCAGCACCACGCCCAGCACTCCGAGCGCCTCGGGCTCTTTCGGATGTGACCGCAAGATCTGTTCGGCTGCAGCTAGGTCCCCGCGCTGCATTGCCTGCACCGCTTCCTCAATGGTTGCCGCCCCCGCGCTTCCCAGCCCCGCTATCGCCACCCCGCACGCCAACCACAAAAATCCGCGCATCTTGGAAACCACATTGTAAGAGCTTGGCTATCCTAAAGCTCTAATGCTCGAACTGAGCCGCCGTGAACTCGCCGGTACTCTTCTCGCTTCCGCCCTGCTTCCGCAACCGGTCCCCGCCGCCACCACGAAACCCGCCACCTACGCCGTCATCGGTGCGGGTGTCTTCGGCGCATGGACGGCTTACTCTCTTCGCCGCGCCGGCCATAACGTTACTCTCTTCGATCAATACGGTCCCGCCAGTAGCCGCGCCAGTTCCGGCGGTGAAAGCCGCATCATCCGCGCGTCCTATGGACCCGACGCCGTCTACACGCGCATGGCCCAGCACTCCCTCGCGCTCTGGTCCGCGTTTTTCGCCCGCACCGGCCAACCACTCCTGCACCGCACCGGCGTTCTCTGGATGGCCAAGGCCGGTAACCAGTACGTGGAACAAAGCCGCCAAACCCTCACTTCGGCCGGCGTTCCCTTCCGCGATCTCGCCGCCGCCGATCTTCATAAGTTCTACCCGCAATTCCGCGTCGATCCCGGCACCATCGCCATCTTCGAACCCGATAGCGGCGCACTCATGGCGCGCCAAGCCACCCAAGCCGTAGTCCGCCAGTTTGTGGATGACGGCGGCGTCTACCGCCACGCTGCCATTCGCCCGCCTGACCCTGGTCAGCCTAAGCTGAACACTCTCACCACCACGGCGGGCGAATCAATCGTCGCCGACGCCTACGTGTTCGCCTGTGGCGCCTGGCTCGGCAAAGTCTTCCCTCAAATTCTTGGTACCCGCATCTTCCCCACTCGCCAGGAAGTCTTCTTTTTCGGCGTTCCGGGCGGCAATCCGCAATTTGTGCCGCCGCAGATGCCCGTCTGGATTGATTTCAGCGACGATCGCGGCATGTATGGCTTCCCCGACCTGGAAACGCGCGGCTTCAAAGTCGCCTTCGATCTGCACGGACCCGCTATTGACCCAGATAGCGAGGAGCGCCTCGCATCCCCTCGCAAAATTGCTGAGGCCCGCGCCTATGTGCGCGACCGATTCCCCGCGCTTTCCGGGGCTCCCATCGTCGACTCGCGCGTTTGCCAGTACGAGAACACTTCTAATGGCGATTTTGTAATTGACCGCCACCCGACCTTGAGCAATGTCTGGCTCGTCGGAGGCGGTTCCGGCCACGGCTTCAAACACGGCCCGGCTGTCGGCGAATATACTGCCGCGCGCGTCACCGGAGCCGCTTCTCCGCCGCTCGAACCCCGCTTCTCGCTCGCGTCCAAAGGCACATCTCAAAGCCGCGCCGTCTACTGACGCGCACCTTCTCCAACCCGCCCACTATGGACGCTTCTCGTTCCAGCCCTCGTGCTGCGCCCAGTCGAGAATCTCGAAATGCGGATACGGCTCCTCGCGTGGCAGCTTGGCATAGTCCACGATATTCGCCTGCTGGTGATTTCCGTCTTGCGTCTGGTAGTACCACAACGCTTCCTGGCCTAGCCGCGCTGCTTCCCCCGAAACAAACAGGTGCGCGGGCCGATACCGGTAAGGAGCATGGCGTCCCGGCATGGCGCCATAGACAACATCCACCAGCAGCCGCGTGCTCCTCCCCAGCTTCCCTTGTTTGAGCAACTCCTGCATCGCCTTCACGACGATCCAGTTATTCGTCCGATGATCCACATGGCGCTCATCGGGATGCCCCGTGATAATCAAATCCGGCTGGAAGCGCGCGATGAGCTCCTTGGTCACCGCCAGCGTCGGATCGAGTGCGAATGGCAGATTCGGAGCCACCACATCTCGATAAGGAGCATGCTCGCTCGCTAGCAGCACCGAACGATATGGATTGTCCGCCGCATGATGGTCATACCAGATCTGCTCGGTGCCCCCATCCGGGATTCCAAGGAAGAAGATATCCTCGCGCGGAACCCCCAAATGCCCCAGCGATCCGCGTGCTTCTCCCATCCGCACTTCCGCAAAGTCCAACCCGCGCGCGGCGTCGCACGAGTGCATGTAGAACCGCTCGCATCCGCCGCCATCGCCCCCCGTGAAGTACACCACGTGGATCGGTATGTGGTTCTCCACCGCTGCCCGGATCATCCCCGGATGCGCTGTATCGTCGTCCTCGTGCCCGCAAAAAATCAGAACCGATTTGGGCATCTGGTTGACAGCGAACTCCAGCCGGTTATGGGCCACTACGGCCCCCGCAGCCGCCAGGCCCACAATCTCCAACGTATAGAGGCCCGGCTGCATCGGCTTCAGAGTCACCGCATGGCGCCCGTTGACCTGCCCCGGCAACCTCCAATCCAGAAGCGGCTTCCCATCGGCCCCCAGCACCCGTGCCTGCAACGCCGTGGCCTCGCTTTTCACCTCGAATGAGAAGTCCGGCCCTTTTTCTGTACCGAACATAGTGTGGGCGGTGTTAAATACGATCGCGTCCGAGACGAACTGCGGAGGATAGAACCGCCGGTAAGCTTCCGAGTGCGGCAAATCCGTCTCATGTGTATACAAATAAAGTGCCGGGTAAGCCTTCGGCTCCGGTTGATTCGGCGGACTTGTGAAAGCGGGCGGCGCGAACGCCAGGTCGTAAATCAGATCCGCGTTGCGATTGTCGCGAACCACCACCGAGAACAATATGGCTACCGGCTCTTTCCCGGCCTGCACCACCGCCGTTTTCTGTGCGTGAAACAGTCTCTCTTCCCCCGGGCCAAGCGCCAGATCTCCATCGATGATCGATTTCCAGGCCGGCGGCTCGTCAATCGGCTGTGCAATCCAGGGGAAGTTCCAAGCCTCGAATTCCACCTGCACATGCTCCACTCTCTCGTTGGACACGTTCCGCACCAGGACCACGGGGTTCACCGCGTCGCCCGAGGTGTAGAAGGTTTTGTCCAGTTCCAGCAGCCCCACCTCCACCTGCTTCCGATGGACTACGAAGCTTCCAGCGTCCCGAATTGTCTTACCGTTCCGATCCTTGATGTCGATTTCATATCGGCCCGTCCGCGCTGCCCACGGAACCGTCCACAGCGTTTGATATCCGCTCCCGCGCACGTCAACCGGTCCGCCAACCACGCTCTCTTCACCCGCATAGCGAAGCACCGCCGATCCTTCGCCCTCCGGATCGAGGCGCATCCGCACCGTGCTCCCGACGTTGTAATTGGTCAGGTCCGTAACTGCTACCGGAGCTGCGCCCAATGTGGCGTGCACAATGCCGAAAACCCCGAAAATCACCAATAACTCTTTGCGAATCAGAAGCATAGCCACCTAATGTGCACTGGCGCATTTTTGCGAAGTGTGCACAACCCTGCACAACGCCCTACTCCAAAACCTTTGTTCCCCGCACCGATATCCGGCCCGTCGCAACGTCCTTGGCTGCCGAACTTCCTCCCGCCGCCACCTCGATCACACCCGGCATTACAGCCCGCTTGTTGCCCGCATCGATCACCGAAAGCTCGCGCGCGGTCAGCGCAAATTGCAGTGTCTTCTTCTCTCCCGCCTGCAAGTTCACTCGCCGGAATCCCGCCAGCGCCCGCAATGGAACAGGGACCTTCGCGCCTTCGTGTCTTACATAAATCTGGGCTACTTCCTCGCCGGCCCGTGTCCCCGTGTTCTGCACATCCACCGACACCATCGCGTCTTTCCCCGCTTCGATGCTCCGCGGCAAACGCAGGTTGCTGTATCGGAACGTTGTATAGCTCAACCCGAACCCAAACGGATACAACGGCTCGCCTTCGAAGAATCGATAGGTCCGGCCCTTCATGTTGTAGTTATCGAACGCCGGCAGCTGCTCGGCCGACTCGTAGAAAGTCACCGGCAATCGCCCCGCCGGGTTGTAATCGCCGAAAAGTACATCCGCCAGAGCCGTCCCTCCCGCTTGACCCGGATACCAAAGCTCCACAATCCCAGGAATATTCTTCTTCATCCACGGCACCGCCACCGCGCTTCCATTCAACAGCACGACGACCACGGGCTTTCCCGTGGCAACAATCTGCTTGGCAAGGTTCTCCTGCACCGCCGGCAGATTCAGACTCACGCGATCTCCGCCGCTGAATCCCTCCACCTGCACCTTCATCTCTTCGCCTTCCAGTCGTGGCGATAACCCGAGAACCAGCACGACAGCATCGGCCTGCTTCGCCGCTTCCAAAGCTTCCGGCAGTCCATCTGCATGCGGCGGGTCCCACACCAGCCGGATATCCGCGTCCCCATGGACTTCATGAAAATCGAGCCGGATCGCATACTTCTTCCCCTGCTCTAACGTCACCGTCTGATACTCATACCCGCGCTCATGCACGTTGTCCCGGCCGGCGATCCGCTTCCCTTCGAAATACAGCTCGTAAGAGTTCAGCCCCACCGCCCCCAGCGTGTAAGTTCCACTCACCGCGGGCGTCAGGAAGCCCGTCCACTCCACCCCGAAGTTGTCGTCGTTCATATCGGGCCCGGGCGCTCCGTTGGCCCAGTCGAAATCCACCTGCGCGTCCACCCGCGTGAAAGCCGGCTCCACTTTCCCGGGAACTGCCGCCGCCTTGCGCATCGCATCCGTCACGAAAGCCTGCCCCAGGTAAGCCCGCCCGTTGAAGTTGGCGGTGTTGTAATAGGCCCCTTGCAAACCAGGCGCTCCGCTATCTGTCGAGAGTGCCGACGTCGGAACCGTCTCGAATGCCGGCATCCCCTGAGCCGTCTCCGACCCGCGCGCATAGATCACCCGCATCCCCGGTCCCGCTTTCGCCCGAATCCCCGCGAGCGGCGTCACCGGATGCGATGGCTCACCATTATAGTTACCCAGCAGCACCTCTACCGAATCGGCATTCGGCCCGATGACCGCCAGTGTCTTCAGGCTCTTGCTCAGCGGCAGCACCCCGCCCGCGTTCTTCAGCAGAACAATCGATTTCCGCGCCGTCTCCAACGCCAGTTCGTGGTGCGCCGCATTGTCGTTCACGCTGTAAGGGATCCCCGCCCAGCTCACCTTCTCCGGCGGATCGAACATTCCCAGCCGGAAACGCGCCGTCAACAAGCGCCGGACCGCCGTATCCACTTCCGCTTCCGCCAGAAGTCCATGACGAACCGCCGAAACCACATGCGAGTACTCCAGCCCGCAATCCAGATCCGTGCCCGCCTTCACCGCCATCGCCACGCCCGCGTCCGCCCCGGAAGCCGCTTTGTGCGTTTGATAGATATCCCCGATCGCTCCGCAGTCCGACACCACATACCCCCCGAAGCCCCACTCATGGCGGAGGATTTCATCGAGCAGCCGCGAGTTGGCGCAAGCTGGCTTGCCGTCGACGCTGTTATAGGCGCACATGACCGATCCCGCGCCACCTTCCCGGATCGCGGCCTCGAATTGCGGCAGATAAGTTTCCCGCAGGTCGCGCTGGTCAACCTTCACGTCGAATACATGCCGGCTCGATTCCGGCCCGCTATGCACCGCGTAGTGCTTGGCCGTCGCGATCGTCTTCAGATACTCCGGCGCATGTTTCCCCTCCGCGTCATATCCCTGCAGACCGCGGATAAAGGAAACTGCCATGCGTCCCGTCAGGTAGGGATCTTCCCCGTAAGTCTCCATGCCACGGCCCCAGCGTGGATCGCGAAAAAGATTGATGTTCGGTGTCCAAAACGTTAGCCCCTCGTAGATGCCCCGCTTCCCGCGCCGCACAAACTCATGGTGCTTGGCGCGCGCTTCGTCCGAAATCGCCGTCGATACCCGGTACAGCAAATCGGTATCCCACGTCGCCGCCATCCCGATCGTCTCTGGAAACACGGTTGCCCGGCCCGCGCGCGCCACTCCATGCAAGCACTCGTTCCACCAGTCATAGGCCGGAATCCCTAGCCGCTCGATCGCCGGGGATGCGCTCAAAAGCTGTGATGCTTTCTCCTCCAGCGTCATTCGGAAAATCAACTCGTTGACGCGCGCGCTGACGGGCGCATCGGTCGAGCCCGGAACAACGCCGCGCTCCTGCCCGGTCACAAGCGTAGACCCTAATGTCAGAAACAGAGTAAAGTGCAACAGGATGTATCGCATGGCGAGAATCTTGATTCTATGCCGAAGGCCCCGCGGCACATATCAGGTGGCATCATACGAACAGAATGATCCTCGAAGGCCTAACACCACGCAGACTCTACGCCAAAGAGCGTCGCCGGAGAACCGCAACGTTAGCCACTAAACCTGAAACACTCACGAGAACAAACGTCGATGGCTCCGGTGTGAACAGAGGAACTTCAGTAGGCGCGAGAACGTTCCCACTAGCATCAGTCACATCGAATTGGATGCTCAGATCCCACCCTCCACCCCCTGAGAATGGTCCGGAATTAGAAGCCGCAAACCCAGACTCACGGAAGTAGAAAGGGACGCCCAGCGTGATCGGAATTTTCGTAAGGTCACAAGCGTAGACCCTATGTCAGAGACAGAGTAAAGTGCAACAGGATGTGGCGCATGGCGAGAATCTTGATTCTACGCCGAAGGCCCCGCCGCACACTTCAGGTGGGATCATACGAACACGATGATCCTCGAAGGCACGCTCCGCTCGCTGGTCCTTTTCGACATCGCCGATGCTATTCGCGTCCAAGACGTCGAAACCATGCTTGGCGCCAGCAGCGCAGAACCCGTTAGAGCCTTCCCGCGCGCCGCCCCCGAGTACGTCCGCTTCGAGCATCCCCCTGCTGTCGAACTCTACCCCGGAGGCCGCATCAATTACTACGACTACGGCGTCATCAGCGTCGAAGCCGATGTGCCCTTCTCCGGAACCTGGGACGACCTCGTGGAACGCTCCAGCCGCTGGGTCGCCAACTCCGCCGCGGAAAAAGCCGCCATGGATCTGCTTCAGCCCCGCATTCCCGGCCTGCAATCCGCCTTCAGCAAACCCTATCCGCAGTGGCTCACAGAGGACTACTATGTGATCCTGCTGCCTTCCCTTCCCTGCTCCGCCAATCAAGTGCTCGCCGAATACGGCATGCAAGTCGCCCAAATTATCCGTGGCGAAACGTCCCCGCTTTCCGACGATGAATGTGGCGAGGTCCTGAAATCACGCATCTCGTATTTTCCAAACGATCTGGTCGTTATCGGGTGGTCGGCCGCCATCATCTGCGACTCCTCCGCGGCCGCCGCTCCTATCATGCAGCTCCTCGATTACGCCAACACGCAGTTGCTCGAATACCGCCACTACGACGAATTGCTCAGCGGACTTCTCAAGCACGTGCACAAGCAACTCGATGAAGGCTCCGGGTTCCTCGCGCGCTGGCGCATGGCTAATCGCGCCGCCCGGCTCAACACCATTCGTCTCGACGTCATTGAACTAGCCGAGCGCACCGATAACTCAATTAAGTTCCTGAGTGACATGTTTTATGCGCGGCTCTATAAGTTGGCCGCGGCCCAAGTCGGCGTCCCCGATTACCGCGACTTGGTCGATGAAAAGCTCCGCACGGCAGGCGAGCTCTACGAGTTCATGGTCGACCAGTTCCAGCAAGGCCGAGCCTTTGTGCTGGAATCGCTAGTTGTCATTATTCTGGTAGCCGAGCTCGCACTTATATTCCGAGGCAAGTAAATACGATGAAATCGCCGATTAATAATCTGGTAGCTTATGCCCACGTCGCCGACGTTTCCGCGTCCGTGGCTTTCTACGCCCGCTTAGGGTTTACAGTCACCAACTCGATTCCCAACATCTGGGCTTACCTGAAATCCGGAAAAGCCGAGTTGATGCTTGCCAAGGCCAGCGGAACGGTTATCGCAGACCAGCAGGCCGTGCTGTTCTACATGTACACCGAAGCAGTGAGCCAACTCCGGGAAGAGCTGCTCGAACAGGACATCAAGGTCTCGGCCATTTCCTTTCCCGGTCACATGCCAAAAGGAGAGATCCGGCTGGAAGACCTGGACGGCTATGTGATCCTTATCGGACAGCTCGCCTGAAGCGCCTATTTCGCGCCTAGTCCCGCGAGATAGTAACCAGGCCGCGTCCGCACAATCAGATCCGGCAGATCTACGTCTACGCGAATCTGATGAAAGCCGTCGATGTTCGAATCGTCGGGCCGGTACGTAATCAAGTATTGGCTATGGATTTCGCGGCCAAAACTCTCGATGGCGTCTTCGAGTCCACGCTCTTTCTTAAAGGTGAACTGAGCGCCTCCGGTTCCATCGGTAAACACCTGGGCCGGATTCTCTACAAAGATGCGCTTGGTTCCCTGATAGATCTCTTTGAACATTGGTCCGAACTCTACGCGGTTGCCGATCTGCGACGCTTGCGCCACCGACGTCGGGGTGCTCGGAGTAGGCCCTGGCAGGTTATAAGCAGCCGGAGGCAGCGGGTCCATTGCCGGAGCTTGCGCCTTGGCAGTCAGGCTAGTCACGATCCGTGAAATGTCCACCGTATACACAGTGACGTTATTCAACTGCGCCGCAATCAGCGTCTCCCGCAGCCGCGCCTCGCTCGAGACATCGCGCGTTTCGCTGATCAGCAGAATGATGCGCCTGCGGGCCGGGGGCTTATTCTTGAGCATCTGCACCCCGCGTTCCACCGCGTCAATCATGCGGCTCGGCGTATTGCCTGAGTGAATGCTCTGGATTGCTTTCTGTATCTTGTCCGGATCATTGGTGAACCCGTCCGTCTTATCCTGTATCCGCGAGTCGAAAGAGAGGATAGCCACGTCCCCGTTGTCGCCGGTTACCAGCGGCTGGATCAGCGGACCGATCCGGCGAATTTGATTGAGCACCGCATCTACACGGTCACTCTGTTGCACCGCGATCACAAGCGAGAGGGGCTGCACCGACACATCGACGTTGATGTTCTGCTGCTTGTTGTTGTCGTAAAGATGAAACCGGCCAGCCTCTATTCCGTCCACAATGGCACCGCTTTTATCTAGCACGATAACGGGCGCTGTTATGTTGCGAACGCTGGCGCGAAACAACGCTGCTTCGCCTTCGGCGGTGTCGGGACTGTTCGCCTCCGAAGACGCCACGGGCCGATCCGGGAACGATGGAGTGGGCTTCGGATTCGTCGTCGGGCCCGCCGGCGCGGTCTGACATAGCAACACCGATATGCTGCCCGGCGTGCTTAAAGATAGGAATAACAGGAGACCTGCAGCCTTCATACGCCTCAACGATAGCAATTCACCTGCCTACCGCCGGTAGTCCCCGGATTTGCCGCCCGTCTTCTCCAAAAGGTAGACATCCTGGATCTCGATGGCTTTGTCGAGCGCCTTGGTCATGTCGTATAAAGTGAGCGCCGCCACCGCCGCCGCCGTCAACGCTTCCATCTCCACTCCGGTTGTGGCCGTGGTGGTCGCCTCGGCGATAACGCGCACGCCACCGGTCTCAATCGTCATCTCCACATCGGCATGCGCCAGCCCCACCGGATGGCACATCGGAATCAGATCCGCCGTCTTCTTCGCGGCCATGATTCCGGCAATCCGGGCGACCTCCAACGGATCGCCTTTCGTATTCCTCGGCAACGCCGCCAGCACCGCCGCGCTCATCCGCACAAAAGCATGCGCCTTAGCCCTCCGGCGCGTTTCCGGCTTGCCGGATACGTCCACCATGCGAGCGCCGCCCCGCTCGTCGTAGTGCGATAGCTGCTTGCTCATTTCATTAGCACCCGTATCCGGTCCCCCGCTGCCCACTCCGCGCGGTCCGCGTCCACCACCAGGAACGCGTTCGAACGAGTCAGCGCCGCGATGTCGCTTGACCCCGTCCATGCCACCGGTGTTACCGCTCCCTCCGGAGAAACCCGGGCCGGCAGAAATCGCGTCAAGCCCGTCTTATGACGGTACGCCCGGGTCAATTTGCCCTCCAGGAACACCGGCTCACTAATCGGTTCTCCGCTGAGTGCTTCCACTGCGGTTCGCGCAAACAGCTCGAACGTCACCATGGTGGACGCCGGATTCCCCGGCAGGCCGAAGAAGAAGCGTTCCTTCGCCCGTCCGAATACCAAAGGTTGCCCCGGCTGAATCGCCACCCGGTCGAAGTAAATCTCCGCTCCCAGGCTCTGGAGCGCCAGCTCAACCACATCGTACTTGCCCGCCGACACCCCGCCGCTAATCAGGAGCAGGTCCGCCTCGAGCCCCCGTTCGATCGCGGCCCGCGTCCCGGTTTCCTCGTCCCGCGCCACTTCGAGAATCTCCGGACTTCCGCCCGCCCGCCGCACCTGCTCCGCCAATGAGTAGGCGTTCGAATTGCGAATTTGATGAGCCTGCGGACTCGCATCCGGCGCAACCAATTCGTCCCCCGTAGCGAGAATCGCCACCCGCGGGCACTTAAAAACTTGGAGCCGGACGCAACCCACGGCCGCCAGCAGCCCGATCTCGGCAAACCCCAGTCGCGTGCCGGGATTCAACAGCAAAGCGTTCGCCGCTGCCTCGCCGCCGCGAAAGTTGATGAATTGCCCCGGAGGAGCATCGCCCGCGTATTCAATCCATTCCCTGTCCCGCGTTACGTGTTCCACCATCACGACGGTGTCCGCGCCATCAGGCACCGGCGCACCGGTCATGATCTCCACTGCTTCGCCCGCAGCCACGCTTCTCTCGAAGCGCTCCCCGGCCCGCACTTCCCCGGTAACGCGGACCCTTCCCGGCATGTCGCTTGACCGCACCGCGAACCCATCGCGCGCGGTCCGGTCGAGAGCCGGATAATCGCGGTCGGCCATCACTGCTTGGGCCAGCACGCGCCCGCCCGCCGCTTCGAGCGCCACATGCTCCCGAGCGATGTCCAGATTCTGGCCTGCGAGCCTGCTCGTGACCGCCGCGCGGGCCTCGGCAAAAGAAAGCGCATTCCTGGACACCGCACTATTCTGGCAGGTCCGTCCGCCCGTGCATCTACTCTAAAAGACGCGTCCCATGCCGAACCGATCCTCGCTTCTGCTTATGGCCCAGTTAGTCCGCGATCGCCAGATCTCCCCCGTGGAGCTGGTCGACGCGCACCTGCGCCATATCGAGCAACACAATCCGAAACTCAATGCCTTCGTCACCGTGCTGGCCGAGGAAGCCCGCGCCGCCGCCCGCGAGTGCGAGCACGCGCTGATGCGGGGAGAAACTCTGGGGCTTCTGCACGGCGTCCCGGTCACCGTCAAAGACAGCTTCGACATGGCCGGTCTTCCCACGTTCTGCGGCAGCCGCTTTCGCCTTGATCACCGCGCCAGACGCGACTCCACCGCCGTTCGCCGCCTACGCGCCGCCGGAGCCATCATTCTCGGGAAAACCAACACGCCAGAATTCCTCAACATGTATGAGACCGATAACCTGATCACCGGACGCACCAATAATCCGTGGGATCTCGACCGCACTGCTGGTGGCTCGAGCGGCGGCGAATCGGCGGCCATCGCAAGCTTTTGCTCCGCCGGAGGTATCGGAAGCGACGGCGGCGGCTCCATCCGTGTACCGGCCCACTTCTGCGGAATCGCCGGCCTCAAACCAACCCCGGGACGTGTCTCCGCCGCCGGACATTTCCCCATGATTTCGCACCCCGGCGGCTTACTCGGAGTTGGCGGCCCGATGGCGCGCTCGGCCCAGGATGTCCGTTTACTCTTCGCCGCCCTGTCCGGCCACGACCCGGAAGATCCATTCTCGGCGCCCGTGCCTTTACGGCCCGTGGAACCGAGCCATGTGCGCCTCGGCGTCTGGCCGGGCTTCTATCGGGTCCCAGTCAGCACAGAGACCTCGGCCACCTTAGAAAAAGCCGGTTCCAGTGCGCGCGAAGCGGGGATCGAGGTCGACGAGTTTATCCCCCGCGGCCTCGAGCGCGCCCACGAACTCTGGTGGCTCTTCTTTGAGCGCTTAAGCGCTCCGCTCACTCAGAGCATGGTCGCCGGTCGTGAGCACGACGCCCATTGGTCCGGCACCGAACTCATGCACCGCGCTCTGGCCGAACCGCCAGTTTCCACGCTTGAGCTCCTGAGTGCGCTCGCCGTCCGCGACCGCATGCGCACTTCACTCCTGCTTCAGATGGATGCCGCCGGAATTTCCGCCATTCTGATGCCGGTTTGCGGCACTGCGGCCTTCCTGCATCGGCAACGCTCCTACTCTGCCGCTGGCGGCGTCACCATCGATTTATTGGAAGCCATGACGCCAGTCACGCCCTGGAATCTGCTGGGCATGCCGGGAATGGTGATTCCTTTCGGTTTAACGCCCGAAGGGCTCCCCATTGGCGTCCAGATCGTTGGGCGGCCCTGGGATGAAGAGGTTATCCTCGATATCGCTGTCCGTTTGGAACAGGCACGCGGTATATTCCCGTCCCCTTCGGGATATTCCAGGTAACGGGGATTTGGCCTCCGGCATCTATAATTAGCGTAGGGATGCCTGCGCGCTCAGTGCGTCCGGGCGCGGCATTGGTTAGGCTTTCCTGCTCGTTTTTCAATCGCATCACTGCCGTTCCTGGAGTTCTATTGGTATACCGAATCGTTCTTATTCTGATCGCTTGCATACCCGCTTTCCCGGCGGCGCTTCCGCAGTCCAACGCCAGCTCGGGCACGCTCACCGGGACCGTCGCCGACCCCTCGGGAGCTTCAGTCGCCAATGCATCTATTCAGATCCAGAACGCGATTACTTCCTTCAGCGCCAGCGCCACCAGCGACGCGAGCGGCGCCTTCCGTATCGCCAACGTCCCTCCCAATACCTATTCGCTTCAAGTGACTGCCGCCGGCTTTGCGGACTTCACGCAGCGTGTCGAAATCCGTTCACGCGGTACCGCAGAACGTCGCCGTCAGCCTGCAACTTGGCCAGCAGGTGCAAACCGTCAATGTGGAAGCGTCCGGCGCTCTCGTGGAAAACGAACCGTCCGATCACACCGATGTGGATCGAAGCGCGTTTCTCAAACTGCCCACCGTGAATCCCGCCGCCGGACTTAGCGACGCAATCACGTATAGTGTCGGCGGCGTGTCTGCCGACTCCAACGGCTCCTTTCACCCCGAGGGCGATCACGCCCAAGTAACTTACGTCATCGACGGCCAGCCGCTCAGCGATCAGCAGAGTAAGACCTTTTCCACGCAGCTGCCTACCAACGCGATCCAAAGTATGGAGCTGGTGACTGGTTCCCCCGGCGCAGAGTTTGGAGATAAGTCCAGCCTGGTCGTCAACGCTATGACCCGCTCCGGTCTCGGGGCCGCGCGCGCTTTTGGGAACCTGGAATCCACTTGGTCTTCCTTTGGCACTTGGGGCGGCGACGCCTCGATGGGTTTCGGAACAGCGAAGTTCGGCGAATTTCTTGCCGTCGACGGCCTGCGCTCTGGACGCTTCCTCGATAGCCCTGAATTTCTGCCCATCCACGACATCGGCAACAACGAACGTATTTTTGATCGCCTGGACTACCAGCCGAATGGCGTCGACAGCTTCCACTTGAATCTGTTTACCGCCCGCAACTGGTTTCAAGTGCCCAACAGTTACGATCAACTGCCACAGGATCAACGCCAGCGCGTCCTGACCTGGAATATCGCGCCCGGCTATCAACACACCTTCAACGCCAATACGATTGCAACGGTTAATCTGTTTGGCCGCCGCGATCAGGTAAACTACTACGGCAGCCGTGACCCGTTTGCCGACTCGCCGGTGGCAGTCAGTCAAAACCGCTTCCTCACCAATTACGGAGCCAAGGCGGACATCTCCCACGTGCACGGTAAGCAGGAATTCAAGGCTGGCGTGCAAATCCAGCAAACAAGACTTGTAGAGCGTTTCACCCTAGGCGTCACCGATCCGCTTTTCAACGCTCCTTGTGTCGATGGCTCCGGCGCGACGCTGGATTTGCCGGGAGTGACTAATCCGGCTTCCTGCTCGGCAGCCGGCGCGGGCTACACAGCGAATTCCCAGCAGCTTCCTGGTCTGGTGCCTTACGATTTGACGCGTGGCGGTCAATACTTCTTGTTCCACGGAAAGAAGTACATTGACGAGTATTCCGTTTATATCCAGGACCGCATCACGCTCGGCAATCTTACGGTCAACGTTGGCCTGCGCGACGATCAATATAACGGCCTTTCCAGCGGCAACGGAATTCAGCCCCGCCTCGCGCTGTCGTACTTGTTCCCGCATACCGGCACAGTGCTCCGCGTCGCTTATTCGCGCACCTTCGAAACTCCTTTCAATGAGAATCTGATTTTGTCTAGCGCCGCGGGGGCTGGCGGCCTGCAAGAGAATGGGCTATCCCAGCAGACCGCGCCGATCCGCCCAGGCAATCGCAATCAGTTTAATGTTGGGTTTGAGCAGAAGATTGGCAAGATGATTGTGGTCGACGCGGATTACTTCTGGAAGTACACCCACAACGCCTACGATTTCAACGCCCTATTCAACACGCCGATAACTTTTCCAATCGCTTGGCACAACTCTAAACTCGATGGCTTCGATGCCCGTGTGACCACCACGAACTTTCACGGCTTGCAAGGCTACGTCACGCTAGGACATACTCGCGCCCGCTATTTTGGACCGGAAGATGGGGGCTTGATCAGCCAGTCGGCTCTCCCTGCATTTGTGTTCCGCATCGACCACGATCAAGTGTTTCAGAGCACCGCCAACATTCGCTACCAGCGACCCAATAACGGACTATTCGGATCGCTGATCTGGCGATACGATAGCGGCCTGGTCGCAGGCGCCGTCCCCGACGTGGCCACCGCGCTATCGTTTACCGGAGCCGAACAAGCCGCCATCGGATTTTATTGTGGCTCTGTGTTCGGCAGCATCGCCGCGCCCATACGAAGCTGCCCCGCGGGCGGAGGCGCAACGCTGATCCACATTCCCGCACCCGGTACCGAGAACATCGACACCAACCCGCCGCGCGTCGCGCCACGCAATTTGCTCGACGTCGCCCTGGGGACTGACAACCTGCTCCACGCCAAGGAAAAGCAGAGGGTGACAGTTCAGTTCCAGGTTGCAAATCTCACAAACAAAGTCTCGCTTTATAACTTTCTTTCCACATTCAGCGGGACGCATTTCCTTCAGCCGCGAACTTATGAGATGCACGTGGGCTACGTATTTTAGCATTCGAAATCCCGAAAAACTCCGTACTGAAAAGCACTTGCCCTGATTGACGACTGTGCTATCCTGCCCGAGTCGTTTCAAGGAGACAGGTTTAATGAACACATGGAAACTTTTCGCGTTGTCGCTCAGCATGACTGCGGCAGCATTTGCACAGGACGTTACCGGCGTTAGTTCGACGGTTGAAGGGCATAAACTCGCAATTCCCGCCGCGAATGCCCCCATCATCTATCACGGAGGCCCCGTTATGGGGACGGTGGCCGGCAAGCCCGTTCATCTGTACTTCATCTATTACGGCGATTGGGCTACGCTCGATCCGCTCGGAGAGAAAATCATCAACGTCTTTGGTAAGAACCTGGGCGGCTCCGGTTATTGGAACATCCTGACCTCTTATGTGGAGCCGAACGGCGCTTCAATCAAGAACGCGATCAAGCTCGCCGGCGTCACCACCGACAACTATTCTCAAGGTAAAGCCTTGAACGATACGACCCTGCAGACAGTGGTTCAGACCGCGATCAGCAACGGTAGCCTGCCCCTCGATTCCAACGGCATCTATCACGTGCTCACCACCAAGGACGTCACCGAGACCAGCGGATTCTGCTCGCAGTATTGCGGCTTCCATGGCTATATGACCTACCAGAGCACCAACGTCAAGTACTCCTTCATCGGCAACCCGGCTGGCTGCACCCAGTTCGGTGGCGTCGCTGATTGCCAGGGGGAACCGACCAACATCACCAAGAGCCCCAACGGCGACCCGGGCGCTGACGCCATGATCTCCGTGTTGGCCCATGAGTCCGAAGAAGCCACATCCGATCCGAACCTCAACGCCTGGTACTTCAACACCGGTGCGGAAAATGGTGACGAGTGCGCTTACACCTACGGCACCACTTTCCCGATCGCGAACGGCTCAGTCGCCAATGTCACCTTGGGTGGCCGCAACTTCCTGATCCAGCAGGATTGGATCGCTCCCGCCAGAGGCTGCGCTCTCAGCTTCTAGTTCATTTCCAATGAAAAAGGGGCCTGGCAGCAATGCCGGGCCCTTTTTTTTGCCCAGAATCAAACATCGCCACTGGCTTTCCGCACGCGTCTCGCTCACCTCTAAACCCGCCGCTTCCAGTTTGTTCTGAACCCGTTCCATATCCTGCGCTTCCAACCCGCTCAACAACAGCGTGCCATTCGGCCGCAAAATTCGAACCCAATCCGGCGCCAGTAGCGCTAGCCATTCCGGGCTTATATTCCCAATCGCCAGATCCGCCACGCCGCTTGCGATCTTTTGAATTGATCCTTCGAACAGCTCGATTTCCAAGCCGGCGTGCTCAAAGTTCTGATGGGCCACTCCGATTGCCAGCGGATCGATATCGCAGGCGATCACGCGCGCCGCACCCAAACGTTTGGCGGCTTCGGCTAGGATTCCCGATCCAGTCCCCACATCCACCACCGTCATTTCCGGAGTCACCAGTTCTTCCAAAGCCTCCAGACACAGCCGTGTCGATTCGTGGGCTCCCGTTCCGAACGCCAGACCCGAGTTGACGCGGATCGCAATGCGATCATCAGGAGCGGGGTCGTTCCGCCATTCCGGAACCAGAAAAAACCGCTTTCCTACGGGCATGGGCTGCAAGTATTGCTGAGATTCAGTCACCCAATCGCGGTCCTCGGTTGGCTCGACCCTGGCGCCGGAGAACTGATTTGAAAGCAATCGGCTATCGGCATCGTCTTCGAAAAAGGCGCGCAGTCCGGTCGCGGTCTCGACAATGCCCGCAACCCCGGCTTCCCAAAGTTCGGCGATCAGTAAGTCGCGCGTATCGTGTGTGCAATCGATCAGAAGAGAGAACATAAGAGATTCGATGAAACTTCAGGGAATTTTCGTGGCGGCGGCGACCCCATTCGACTACAAGGGCGACGTCTACGCAGTTAAAGTACAGCACAATATCGAGAAATGGAATTTGACCACGGTCAGCGGTTACGCGTTCGGGACCTCCGCCGGGGAAGGTCCGCTGTTGACCGAGGCGGAGAAAACGTCACTTTGGGAAATGGCCGCGCGCCATGCAGCGCAAGGGAAGCTACTCATTGCGGATGCTAGCAGCGAAGGCGTGGCAGTTAGCGCCGCGCTGGCCAAGCGCGCCGCGGAGCTCGGCTTTCACGCGATCGTCTGCAGCGTGCCGAACCACTTCAAAGCCCTCATGTATGGGCCGGAAACCCAGTTGCTGTATTTCCGTTCCGTGGCCGACCGGTCGCCTTTACCAGTCATTCTGGCTAATGCGCCCGGCTATACCGGTATCGATCTCCTCCCGGAAACGAGCGCGCTGTTGTCGGCGCACCCCAACATCGCTGGGATCGTGGAAACGGGGACTCCCGCCCTGCGCATCCCTCAAATCAAACAGACCGCCGAGGCCGGGTTCCAAGTTCTCGCCGGATCGTCTACCTCGCTGTGGGAAAGCCTGGGTCAAGGCGCGTCGGGTGCGCTGCTTCCCTTGGCCAGCGCGGTGCCCTACGCCTGCATCACCATGTGGGAAGCGTTCCGCATGCGCGAGCAGGAAGCGGGACTGGACTGGCAAGCGAAGATCGCGCATCCCGGAATCCTGGTCACCGACCTCTATGGCGTTCCCGCCCTGAAATACGCGATGGAGTTGAACGGCTACTACGGCGGTCCGCCGCGCTTGCCCTACTGCCCCCCCGACTCAGCTACGCGGCTGGAGATTGAGGCGGCCTTTCGCGATCTGCGAGGCTGAATGCGGCTTGTCTGGGTTCTACTACTCACGGCGCGGGCTTGGGCACAAATGCCCGCAATGTCAGGCATGCAGATGGACGGCATGCAAATGCCTGGGATGCAGATGGACGCAGCCGGACAACTCCTCATGGATCAAGCCTCCGGCACAAGCATGAATCCGGGCGCAACCAGAATGCCGATGCTGATGAAGTCCGTTGCTGATTGGCGGTTGATGTTCATGGGCCAGGCCTTCGTTGTCGATACGCAGCAGACCGGACCACGTGGCGGCGATAAATTCTACTCCGCGAACTGGTTCATGGGTATGGCGGCTCACTCGTTCGCCGGTGGCGCGCTCCAATTGGAAACCATGCTCAGCTTAGACCCGGCCACTATCACCGCGCGGCGCTATCCGGAGTTGTTTCAGACTGGCGAAACCGCCTTCGGCAAACCCATCGTGGATGGGCAGCATCCGCATGATTTCCTCATGAGCCTGGGCGTCAACTGGGCCCGCTCGCTGAATGAGCACACCGTGCTGGAACTCTACTACGCGCCAGTAGGAGATCCCGCGCTCGGCCCCGTGGCGTTCCCCCATCGCACGTCTGCGTCAGAGATTCCGCAGGCGCCGCTGGGCCACCATTGGCAGGACTCCACTCATATCGCCAACAATGCAGTCACAGCGGCCTTGAAACTGAATATTGTTCGCTTTGAAGCCAGCGGCTTTTACGGCTCAGAGCCGAACGAGAACCGATGGAATATCGACTTCGGGCCGATTAACTCCTGGTCCACGCGGCTGTCCGTGTTTCCGTCGGATCGATGGATGGCGCAGGTCTCCGTCGGCCGACTTTCCCGCCCGGAGCGGCAAACGCCCGGGGATGTCGTTCGTTCCACGGCATCCCTGCATTACACGCTGCCAGTGCGCGCAGCGGCGTGGGCTTCGAGTTTTGTTTGGGGCCGCAATCATGACATCTTGAGTAAGTCCAATTCGAACGCCTTTTTGCTGGAATCGGTCTTGCCCATAACCGGCCGCGATTACCTTACCGGACGCGCGGAACTGGTGGATAAGAATGAGCTCTTCGCTGACGGGCCGCTGAACGGGACCGCGTTCCGCATTGGCGCTTACATGCTCGGCTACACGCGCGACGTCGCGACTTTCGATCATCTGATTGCGGGTCTGGGCCTGAATGTCACCGGCTACACGCTGCCAGCCGCCATTCAGCCGGTATATGGCGGACACCCCGCGGGGGTGAATCTGTTCGCGCGCTTCCGCCTCAAGTAACGGCGCCCGACTTCATACAATGAAGCTGCATGCTTAAAGGCAAAACGGCGTTGATCGCGGGAGCTAGCCGGGGAATCGGGTTGGCAATCGCAAAAGCGATGTCGGACGCGGGAGCGCATACCTTGCTCGCGTCACGTTCCATCGAGAAACTAAAAACGATTGCCGCCGGAATGCACGGCACGGCTATCGAGTTGGACATCACGTCGAATCGTTCCATCCGGGAGTGCGTGGATGAAGCGGCCGACATCGACATTCTGGTGAACGTGGCCGGCACCAACGTTCGGAAGGCCTTCGAGGATTTCACAGAAGCCGAATACGCGCGCGTGATGCAAACGAACCTTCACGGCATTGCCGAGCTAACCCGCCTCGTCGGCGCGAAGATGATTGCGCGTGGGCAGGGCGGTAAGATCATCTCGATCGGCAGCTTGGCTTCCATGCGCGGTCTTCCCTACATGGCGGTCTACGCGATGACTAAAGGCGGCATCATGCAACTCACACGAGCCTTGGCCGCCGAGTGGGGCCGTTATAACATCCAGGTGAATTGCATTGCCCCCGGCTTTATCGAAACCGACTTGAATCGTGCCATGTGGCAGGGGCTGGAAATGCGCGAGTGGCTGGCCGGTTCCCAAGCCAATCCGCGCCTGGGAACCCCGGAAGATGTCGCCCCACTAGCCGTGTTTCTCGCCGGGGAAGGCGCCAGCTACATTACTGGCCAGATCATCGCCGTTGATGGAGGCTATTCCACCACAGCGGTCTGGCCGTTCACGCCTTAAAACAAAATCTTCAACGCGAGTTGAAACAGCCGCGGCGGGGCAGCTTCCAGGACCTGCCCGAAGTCCGGCGAAGAGATGTCATTCTCCGGCAGATGGAAGTTGGCGTGGTTGGCAATATTGAAGCATTCTGCGCGGAATTGCAGGCGCGTCCGCTCGGTAACCGCGAAGTTCTTGAACAGCGAGGCATCCACGCTGGCAAACCCGGGGCCGGTCACCACGTTGCGTCCCTCATTGCCGAATTGTCCGGCCTGCGTGTTAGGATCAAGGCGCTGAAAGGCGCTTCGGCTCACCCACTGATTAGGCGTGTGCGGACCATCGTTCGGGTTGGCGATCAGATTGGGCCGGGCCGAGTAAAAGCCGCTGATCTCGGGCGCGCTGCCCTGTCCGGAAACGTTCGCGCCATCGTAGACGGTGAATGGCGTGCCAGTGGAGTAGTTGCCGATCACGTTCATTTGCCAGCCGTTTACAAAAATTGCTCCCAGGTGAGGAGCGCTCCGCCACAGGGGCAATTCGTAAGTGCCGCTGATCGCAACGCGGTGACGGGCGTCGAACAATGACCGGCCGTGTTCGGTTTTCAGGTCGAACGGGTTCTGCGCGAGGTCGTTCTCGCCAGCCACGTCGGTCGGCGCGGAGCCAGAGACGTTGAAGGACGAAACGTCGTCCAGGCTTTTCGAATACCAGTAGGACGCGAGGAAAGAGAAACCATTGGCGTACCGGCGGGAGAGAGCCACTTGCAGGGCGTTGTACTCCGAGTTCGCTTCATCGCTCACCAATCCCACGGAAGCGAAGTTACAGGGCCCGTTGTTGGCCGCGCAGCCACCGTAAATGCGGTTGCCGTTTACCGTAGGATCGGCTTCGATGAGCCGCGGCAGGCGAGTGCCTTTGTTCCCGACGTAACGCACGTCAAGCAGAGTGTTCTGCCCCAGTACTTGCTGGACGCTGAAGAACCAGTCCTGGGCGTACGGCGGACGCATTGCGCGATCAATCGTGAGCACCGTCGCGGGCTGCACAAATTGCTGGTTCACGAAAGGCGGAACGCTCGCTCCATAAGGATTGGCGATATTGAAACCCGGCCCTGGAAGCTGATAAGCCTCCGTCCAGGGCAGCGCGCTCACTGGAGCCTGCAAAGGTCCACCGACACCGTTTGTGAATGAGTCGTAGAAGATCCCGTACGAGGCGCGAACGGTGGTCTTTCCCTGGCCCGTTGGGTCCCAAGCCAGGCCGATGCGCGGCATAAAGCCCTTGTAGAAGTTCTGAGCAATCCCGGCCGGAATTCCGGGATCGCCCGGAAAGAGCAGACCTTCTGGCGCATTCGGGTAAACGCGCGATTGTACGCCCGGCTCCCACGCATTCATGCGATTGCGGATCTCCGAGTAGGGCGTATTGATTTCGTATCGCAAGCCGTAGTTCAACGTAAGGCGCGGCGTGACCCGCCATTCATCTTCCGCGAATCCGGCAAGTGCATAGTTGCGCAGCCCACGATCAAATTGACCGCCGCCTTGGAAGAATGTCACTGACTGGCCAGTAAGAAAACTGGCGAACGAATCGCTAAACGGAAATGGGGCGAAAACAAAGAAGCCGTTCGTGGCGATTCCATAGAGCAGATTGATCTGATTGCGCTGGAACTCCACGCCGAACTTAGCGCTGTGGCGTCCGTGCGTCCAGGATAAGGAGTCGCTTACCTGATAGCTATTCTGGTGAGTGTCGCGGGGACCGGTAATCGGATTTCCCAAACTGCCATAACCGCTCACGATGAGAAAAGGCACACCGGCTTGCACCCCGAGTGTGGGAGTGTATTGGAAGCCAAGATCGCTTCCCGAAGCATGGTTCTGACTCTCATCCACTAAGAATGAGTTACGGAAAAAGCCCGCGCGGAAGGTGTTCACCGTTTGCGGCGAGAACAAATGGATCAGCGAACCGGTCACCGAGTTGGTGGTCGTGTCGTCGGCAACAGGAAATCCGGGAACACTCGCGCCGTCGATCGGAAGCGGATCGAGGCGATGAGACACCGACGCGGCGTACCGGACAAACAGCTGATCGCCATTCTGGAAGTTATGATCCCAGCGCGCGCCGCCCTGGTCGTAGTTGTTAGTGAGGATGAGCGTGGAAGAAGATAGCGATGGAGACAGATTGCCCAGGGGGTAGAGTTGCTCGGCTTTCAACGCGATCGGATTCAGCATGCTGGCCGGAATCTTGTTGCCAGGAACAGGCGCGCCGGTGAAGTAATTGATTAGTGGAACTAGCTGCCCCGACTGCGGGTCGGTGAGTCCCGAGAAATCGCCGTTGCGTTCGGCCAGCGTGGGTACGATCGCGGTTCGAGTCTCGCCTTCATGGTCGCGCTGGCCTTCGTAGTAGGCGAAAAAGAAGTCGCGGTCGTGACGGATTGGAGCGCCGATGGTGCCCCCGAACTGATTACGATGCAGCGGCTCGGTAGAGGCGGCGAAGAAATTACGAGCATCCAGCGCGTCATTGCGGAGGAAGTCATAAGCGGTGCCATGAACCTGATTGGTGCCGGAGCGCGTCACCACGCTGGTAGTAGCTCCAGACGTGCTTCCATATTCGGCTGGAGCGTTCGAAGTCAAGATGCGGAACTCGGCAATTGCGTCGACTGGTACGTGGAGCGCATAACCGCCATCGACGTTATTCACGTTAGAAGCCCCATCGAGCAGATAGGAGTTCGATTCAGGCCGCTCACCATTCACCGAGTAAGCCTGCCCGGCACGCAAAACACCTCCGGCTTCGATAAGTCCCGAAGTCATCGGCGCCACGCCAGGCTGTAACAGTCCCAGTTGAGTAGAGTCGCGGCCATTTAACGGTAGGTCGGTTGCGTCTCTTGTGGTGATCACGTTGCCTAGCGCCGCCCCAAGATCGGTAGTGACTCCGATTCCAGTTACAACTACTTCGCTATGTGCGGCCGAAAGAGCTAGCCGGACAGGCACGCGGACCGTGCGCCCGATGTCGATGCGGATCCCCGATGTCTCGAATTTAGCGAAGCCACCGGCGTCAACATCCAGCCGATACTCGCCAACCGGCAGGTAGGAAAATTGAAAGTTACCGCCCCGAGTATGCTGTGTCGCGGCAAAGCCGGTTTGCACGTTGCGGGCAACAACATCCGCTGTATTAACAATTCCGCCGGAAGGGTCCGACACTTGCCCTTCTAGAGTTCCGGTCGGGTCTTGGGCAAGTAGTGGCGCGGCTAGGCACGCCACTAAGAGTGGGTAGGAGAGTTTATTCACCATGCGAGTATGTCAAGCGAGTCTATCAACGCTTCACAGAACATCCAATAGCATTTAGCTGTTAATAAGATTGAATTACTTTTGGGAAGGCATTCGGTAGCGTGGCATTGCCAGCATTAGCAGAGCCGCGAGCAGAGTAGTGCCGGCGAGAACTTCCAGAAGTCGAACGTAGGAACCGGTTAGATCGAAAGCGCGCCCCAGAAGTACGGGCCCAAGCGCTCCGGCAAAAGCGTACACGGTCCAGGTAACTCCGTACAGCGTGGAGAAGGAACGCAGCCCGAAGTAACGAGTGAGCAGGTAAGGTGTTATGCCCGCTTCCGCGCCCAACCCTAATCCCACCAGAACTGCGGCCGCCACTCCGGTCCATAGGTGTCCGGCGTTGGCGAGCAGCAAGATTCCTCCCGCGGTAACGCCCAGGGTGGCGAAGGCCACGTGCGGGCCGAAGAAGCGGTCGAGCAGCCATCCGGTGCCCAGGCGAGCCAAAAAGCTAGCCGCCCCAAGTGCCGAGGCCGCAGTCGAAGCATCGCCAGGCGTGATCCCGCGGTCGGTCAATAGGGCTGCTAAGTGGGTAATCGCTCCATTGATACTGACCGAACTTAGAAACAGCATTGTGGCTAAAATCCAGAACGCCGGCGTTGCAAGACCTTGCCACACCTTCGCGCCCTCCTGGTTCTTTGGACCTGTGACGTGTTGTTCCTTGTCTCTCAGAAAGCGGGCCGTTAATGGTATGCCGAGCAAGAGCACGATCCCACCCAACAACGCGTACGCCGCCCGCCAACCCCACCGCCCGATGATGCCTTGCGCCAGCAACGGGAACACTGTCGAACCAACACCGACCCCGGCGATGATGAACGATAAAGCCATTCCACGCCGCCGGTCAAACCAACTCGCCACCGCGCGTGAGTATCCCATCTGCGTGGTGCCATTCCCGACCATGCCAAGCAAAATGAAAATTGCGTAGAAGTGCCAGATGTGGTGGGTGAGAAGCGCGAGCGAAGCGAAAGCAATCCCAAAGATGGCCATGCAAGGAAGCACGACCCTGCGCGGAGGATAACGGTCAAGCCATCGTCCTAAGAGTGGGGAAATGAGCGCAACGCTAAGCGCCGCCATCCCGAACGCACCCGACACAGCTTCCCGCGACCAGCCGAACTCAACGCTTACCGGCTTCAGGAAGACGCCGAAAGTGAAGACCAGCAGTGACCCGAAGCTCACCATCACACCGCAATGGGCGGCGGCAACCACGCGCCATCCGTAGTAACCCGGCGACGTCTCGCCATCGGCTTCCGACTGATGACTACTTGCGAACGTAGCCATGAACCGCGGTGCGCTTGCCCCCTTCACGATGCGCTTCCGGCGACATCGCATGCACTCCGGACGCGTCGATCCAACGGTTATAGAAGTTAAATAGAGCGCATACGGTTATGGCGTAGTAGATGGCGTCATCTCCCCAACCCACCGCGTAAAGAGGCGCCATATCGGCTTCGCTCATTGTCGGCGAGTCCCGGTTTACAGTGGCCACGAACCGCAGCAATGCCTTATCTTTCTCGTTGAGTGCGGACGTCTCAAGGTCTTGCATGACCCCTTGCACCAGTTCTTCACTTTCCAGTAGTTCCGCTGCAACTGCAGCGTGCGAGTTCAGTCAAAAGGGACAGTGATTTTGCTTTGAAGTATAAGCCGCGATGAGTTCCCGTAACCCGGGAGTTAGCGGCGCCTCGCCGTGCATGATCTCCTGCGTGAAGCGCGCCAGGTGCTCGGTTGCCGCCGGGCGGAAAGCGAACATGTGCCAGATCTGCGGATACTCCTTGCCCGCGTTCTGCATCGCTTGAATGGTGGTGGCGAAGGGTCCGGGCTGCGGATTGCTTTCCACGCCGGGGAGGAACATGGGCTTCATTGAGGAGGGTCGGGCTGACATCGATCCCAGTAAGTTACAACTCCGCGCGACCGCTCCGCAATAGCCGAAAGCGATTAGTTAATCCGCAGTGCGTACGGAGAGCACGCGCCATTCCGGTCCGGCATCGGTGCGATCGTCCCGCTTCGGCACGGCTGTCGCCGCTAGCGCCCCCGCCATTAGAAACAGCAGGGAAGCTATTGCCGCGTTCCGCGTCGGGTAGTCCACCAGGCAGTGCAGAAACACTGCGGGCACCCCAATTCCCCACAGATGGCTCCATGCAAAACGACTGACGTAGACCGCGAAGAACAACACGACCAGCGCAAATCCAACGCCGCCTTCCGACGCCCATTGCAGCCAGTCATTATGAGCCTCGTTGGCCACGCGCGCGATGTCGAAGGTCGCGAATTCGGGATATACGGTGCGCCAGGTTCCGAGTCCGAAACCGGTAAGAGGCTTGGCCTTCACCATCTCAATCGTTGAGTAGGAGAGCTGGTTCCGCATAGCAAAGCTATTCTGCTCCTGGAACCGTGACCAGATGCCTTCCCATCCGACCATTAGCGTAAACAGGATCAGCAGAATGACAGTCGGAATTCCCAGGTTTCGGAAGGTGCTCATTGGTAAGCTGCCCCGCATTGCGCTTACGGCCACGATCGCGAGTGTCTCCGCGACCGCAATCGCCACGCCCGCCCGCGAAAGACTGCCGATCATGCATGCGAATAGCGCCGCATATAGCCCCGCATAAAGTAGGCGGCGGTGTTGATCGCTGATCATCTTGTAGCAGGCAATTGGCAAAATCAATTCGATAAACACGGCCAAGTGGTTCTTGTAAACAAACGGCCCAAACGCCCCGTACCTTGACTCGAACATCCAGAAGATCTTATGCGGCGTCGTAAAGAACAGAATGATTGAAAGCACGGCCAGCGCGGAACCCGCCCACATCTGCATCGCCAGAAACCGCGACCGGGCGGAGCGCGACGTCAGCAGGGTACGGGCCACCAGGTACACCGCCGCAAGCGTCAGCCACTGGAGGGTCGCGTTCCAGGTTTGAAACGAGCTGGCCGTGCTTCCCGTCAGCGCCTGCAATGGTCCGCAAGAAACGATCAGAAGCAGCGCGATGATGTCCGGCGAGAAGGTAACTACCGCGACGTTTCGCCGCAGCGCAATGATCCCGGCAATGAGGAAGACTCCCACTTCCAGAAGACTGACCGCCCATGCCGCGGGTTGCCACGAGACCAGCAGGCCAAGATAGATGACGTTGACGAGCCAGTCGATCAACACCGGTGAACTTCCGCGATTGGAGTAAACATCATTGCGATTTCAAGTCTGTATGAAGTAGCCGGTAGTATCCATGGAGCCGTGGCGTACCGGGCTCGCGTCGATAGCTGAAAGTCAAGTCACCGGAGTCGACATTGGGCGGCGTGGTGAACGTCAGCCGCAGAGTCGTGGCCTCCGAATCCACCTTCACTGAGGTTTGCGCGGGTAAGGGCTGACCCGTCTTGTGGTCGTGCATACTCCATCGCAAGCCGCTGGGATCGGGGTTCAAGTCACTCTCGAAGCTCGCCTGGAATACGTAAGCACGGCTTGGAAGTAGAGGCACGATTTCGACGATCACTCCAAAGTTTTCAGGCTCTGTCCCGTCAAAGTCAAAGCGGTACACATGCTCCAATCGCGAGTAGCCGAATTGCACGGAGTCAGGGAACTGGCGGCGCCAGTCGAAACCATAGTCGAGCGGCGCGCCTTCGATACCGCCATTGGTGAGGAACACGCCGCGGGTAGCGTCGGGCCCTTTATAGGGAACCATACCTTTGGCGTATAACTGCCTCCACGTCCGAGCCGCCAAATCGACTTGACTATGTGCAAGCAGGTCTTCCAGGTATGGACGAAAGAAGAACATCTCGCCCGGTTCCGCGGCCGGCAACATGCGGCTAACGATGGCGGGTGCGTTATCCCGGCGCCCCGTATGCATGACGTAACTAAGATAGCCGCCCAGAATCACAGGAATATCGGGGATTGCCTGCTTAAGAATCACGTCGGCCGCAGCCCCCGATCTCCAGCAAAGATCGTAAACAGGAACGATCGAGAAACGCCCATCGGCCAGTTCCGAAACGCCGATGATGCGGAGACACTCATGCGCCTCGGTCAGAAGCCGAGCCGTGTTGCCCTGCCGGTAGTAGAAGTTTGCAAGAGCCCAGGCGGGGCGTAGAAGCCGATCGTTCCGCTGCGCTTCCAGCAGCAGGCGTTCACTGCCAGGGATGTCGCCATGCAACTCCCGCTGCACGCTCCAAGCCATCAGCGCGTCGGAGTATCGTGGGTTGACGGCGACCGCGCGAGCGAACTCTCGCTCGATTTCGGGCGACGCCGGATCGTTCTGCTCTAAGAGCAGAGCGTGCGTGTAGTGGTAAAGTGCGTTCGTCGGAATCAAGCGTTCGGCGCGCTCGATGGCGGTCAGGTTGGACTGACGAAACACCAGATCGGTCCAGGCCACCAGGACGGCGCGGTAGATTCCAAGCCCCATCGCCACCAGCACCACACTCCGGATAATTAATCCGGCGCGACCGGCGGCAGCTTGCAAACTCATATTGGAACTAAAAGTATAACGGCTGGCAGCAGGCTCGTCAGGTGCGGCATGCCCAAACATCAAACAGCTCACCGGAGGCAGCGAGCCGGTAATGCGCGGCAAAGGCATCGCGGAATGCGGGTTCGAACGCGGCGTGTGGCGTTTCGAAATAGCTGTTCGACGCGCTGAACGGAGCGTCCCCTTTAGGAATGAGCCAAACCTGCGTGCCGCAACGCTCGATGTATTGGATGGTGCTTGCGGGTATTGGTATGCCGCCTTCCTGAAGATCGCGGATCGCCGCGCCTGAAATCGTGTACTGCGCGCCGTCGAAGGTGGTCAAGTAAGCGTAGCGTGTCCGGCGGTCTTCAAAATCTCCGCCGACTCCGATTTCCATCGTGCGCCCGCGATATAGCTTTTGGTCCCGCCGAATCTCGGCTGTAATGCGCGCTCCCGTAGGAGCGGCTCGATATTCACGAATGACGGCTTGCAGGTTCGTGCTGGACAACAAGACCGTCGTGATCGCCCAGGCGATCGCAAGCGGGGTGAACCCAGCGTCGGCTTCACCGGGGAGTATCTCGCTTCTTCGCCAAAGGTATAGAGGCAGAATCGGAACAATGTAGGGGATCAGGTGATAACTTCCCGCGCCGCTTTTCGACCCGAGAACGGAGGTGATTGCGAGGCCCGTGATGATCGACCCGAGATACAGCCTCTGATGCAAAGAAGCGCGTCCGCCAAGGCGAAATGCCGCCACCAGCGGGAGCAGAAGCAGGGCCGAGTACTGGATGTTCCGCACTAGAAAGTTCATGACTAGCCCGTGTCCGGCCGCCGCCCGCAAGATCAGCAAATAGTTGTTCAATGAGATGGACGGCAACAGGAAAGGCACTGGTAGCAGAACCAGTCCTAGAGCGCTTGCCGCCGCGGCCGCTCGCCAGCCTCTCCGAATCGCGAAATAGAGTAGCGCTGGAATCAAGTAAGCGAACCCGCTGATTTTCAAGTTCGGGATCATCGCGATCGCGACCGCTTGCATCGCCAATGCCAGCGGCATCGGGGCGGCTACCGTGCTCCAGAAGCATAGAACCGTGACCACCAGAATGACGGGATCGATGCGGCCCCAAAACGCTACGTCGGTATAGCGAAACAAGACCAGTGCGGCGCAGCCCACGCCCACCAGAGATGCGTCTTTGGACACGTATGCCCGGCAAATGCGGTAAAGCCCGAACAGACTCACCAGAAACGCACCGACGCCCAGCAACTTGAATGCTGCGAGGTTTTGCCCGAAAATCGCGTATAGCGGAATATGGGCAATGTAAGTCATCGGCCCGTAGAGCAAAATGTAGCGCGGCGCGGCATCGATAGCCGGGTAGATCGGCAGCCCTCGCATGGCCAGAGCTGAGATACAGGCGATGTCGGTTTCGGCGTCTTCGAACAGGCCGGGGATGAAAAGGTACGCGACGGCGGCGGCCGATAGGAGCGCAATGAGGACGATCGAGAGCGCCCTCCAAGGCACGCGGTTTCCGTCGAATTTCAAGACCCGGATGGCTAGCGCGACGACGGCGAAAATCAGCGCCGGCGCGAGTGCCGATGCCAGGATGGATCGAAGCAGATGGGGCATGACCGTGCGAATCCGAATGTGAACGATAGCATGGCCGCCCAACCGGCTGCGCGGGCCTTACAATGGGCCATGCTGAAACCGCTGTTGCTGGGGCTGGTGTTACTTGCTGGAAGCGCGATTGCGCAGAGTGACCGGGAGGCGAGCACGCCCATCGTCATCAATGCGGGCCGCCTGCTGGATGTTCGTTCCGGCAAGATTCTCAACCACCAGAAGATTCTAGTCAAGGATGGGCGCATCGTGCAGGTGGGCCCGACCGTGGCTGCGCCGATGAACGCGCAAACGATCGATCTCAGCGAGTCCACCGTGCTTCCCGGTCTTATCGACGCTCACACCCATATCCTTTTGCAGGGCGATGTGACCGCAGCCGACTACGATGAGCAACTGCTCAAAGATTCCATTCCTTACCGAACCATTCGCGCCACCGTTGCCGCGCGCACCGCGCTGATGAACGGCTTCACCACGCTTCGCGACCTGGAAACGGAAGGCGCGATGTATGCCGATGTGGACGTGAAGCATGCGATCGAACGCAACGTGATTCCGGGTCCCCGTATTTTCTGCGCCACGCGGTCCATGGCGCCTACCGGCATGTATCCGCTACTCGGCTATTCGTGGGAGTTAAAGCTTCCGGAAGGCGTTCAGATTGTGGACGGTGCCGATAACATCCGTCACGCGGTGCGCGAGGAAGTGAAATACGGCGCGGACTGGATCAAGTACTATTCAGATCGCAAATACTACGTGCAGGACGGTGCGTTGCACTCCTGGGTCAACTTCACCGATCCGGAAGCCAAGGCTTTGGTTGAAGAGTCGCACCGGCTGGGTCGCAAAGTAGCCGCGCACGCCATGGGGCGGGAAGGTATAGCAGCGGCATTGCGCGCCGGTGTCGATTCCATCGAACACGGCGACGGTCTGGATGATGAGCTTCTGGCGATTATGGCGAAGAACGGCGTTTATTGGTGCCCAACGCTCTACGTGGGGGTGTACGTTGCGAACGGCCGCGCCGCCGCCGGTTCGCCAATCTGGTTGACCATGTTGAAGCTGGAGGAAGCGGCATTCGCCAAAGCGCTGCACGCTGGTGTCAAGATCGCGTTCGGAACCGACGCCGGTGGTTTTCCATGGACGGAAAACGAGGCCAAAGAGTTCACCTACATGACGCAATATGGCATGACGCCCTTACAAGCCATCCAATCGGCCACGATTACAGCGGCGGCGCTGCTGGATCAGCAGGACGACATGGGAGCCATTGAGCGCGGCAAGTTCGCCGATATCATTGCGGTGAGGGGCGATCCGCTGGCCGATGTCACCGAATTGCAACGCGTGGCTTTCGTGATGAAGAACGGGGTGGTGTACAAGCAATAGTGCCCAGGCGATACAATCTCCAGAGCAGCCAATTCAATCGCCACAAGGGATGAACCCGCAATGTCAACGGAAGCCGTGAAGCTGGATCAGAAAACGCTCGATCAGCTGTGTATCAATACGATTCGGATTCTATCGATCGATACGGTGCAGAAAGCGAATTCCGGACATCCCGGCCTGCCCATGGGGGCGGCTGCCATGGCCTACGTTTTATGGACCCGGCATCTGAAGCACAACCCGCACGATCCACTGTGGCCGGATCGCGATCGCTTCGTTCTTTCGGCGGGGCACGGTTCTGCTTTGCTGTACAGCTTGCTGCATCTGACCGGGTACGATCTGCCGTTAGAGCAACTCAAGCAGTTCCGGCAAATGGGCAGTCACACGCCCGGCCACCCCGAGCGCGGCGACACCGCCGGCGTGGAAGTCACCACCGGCCCGCTGGGGCAGGGTTTTGCAATGGGTGTAGGAATGGCGATGGCGGAAGCCTGGCTGGCGGCCAACTTCAATAAAGACGGCCCATCCATAGTCAACCATTTCACCTACGGGATCGTCTCCGACGGCGATTTAATGGAGGGCATCGCCTCGGAAGCGGCGTCGCTTGCAGGACATTTAAAACTCGGCAAGCTCATTTACCTTTACGACCAGAACCACATCTCGCTTGCTGGAGCCACTGAGCTCACCTACACCGAAGACGTGGCCATGCGGTTCGAAGCGTACGGATGGCATACCAAGACAGTGCTGGACGGCAACGATACCGAAGCCATTGACGCGGCCATTCGCGAGGCGCAAACGATTACCGATCGGCCCTCCTTGCTTCTCATTCATACCCACATCGGGTTCGGCAGCCCGCATAAACAGGACAGCTTTCACGCACACGGTTCACCCCTCGGCGAGGAAGAAGTCGCCGAGACGAAGAAAAATCTTGGCTGGCCGACCACCGACAATTTCTATTTGCCGCCAGATGCGGTGGAGCATTTCCGCGAGCAAGTACAAAAGGGAGCTGCCGCTCAGCAGAAGTGGACTGACGCTAAGCAGGCCTATCTGTCGCAATTTCCAGAGGACGGAAAAAAATGGGAAATGATGATCGCCGGCAAGCTTCCGGACGATTGGGATGCCGATGTTCCCAAGTGGAAGCCCTCCGATAAACCCGTTGCGACCCGTGTATCTGCTGGACAGGTTTTGAGCGCGCTTGCCAAGCGCATTCCGAATTTGATCGGAGGCTCGGCTGACTTGGATCCATCAACCAACACCGCGCTGAAGGATATGGGTGACTTTGAACCAGCTGGCGCCTACGGTGGCAAGTCGCCCGGAACCGCTGGTGGACCTTGGAGCTTCGCGGGACGCAACCTCCATTTCGGCGTACGTGAGCATGCGATGGGCGCCGCGGTGAATGGACTGGCTGCGCACGGCGGCGTCATCCCTTACTCGGCAACGTTTCTCACCTTCTCCGACTACATGAAGCCTTCGATTCGCTTGGGCGCGCTGATGGGCTTGCAGGCAGTCTACGTGTTCACCCATGACTCGGTCGGATTGGGCGAAGATGGCCCAACCCATCAACCTGTGGAGCAGATCGCGGGTCTGCGCGCCATTCCGGGCCTGACCGTGATCCGGCCCGCCGATGCGAACGAGTCCGCGGAAGGGTGGAAGGTGGCCGTGACGCATAACCATCCGACGCTGTTTGCGCTGTCTCGCCAGAATCTTGCGATCTTGGAGCGCATCCCCGGTTCGGAATCCGGTGTTGCGCAAGGCGCTTACGTCCTTTCCGACGCGCCGACCGGAAATCCCGACGTCATTCTCATCGGCACAGGCAGTGAAGTTTCGTTGTGCGTGAAGGCGTCTGAAAAGTTGAAAACCTATGGCGTGCAGGCGCGCGTAGTCAGTATGCCAAGTTGGGACTTGTTTGAGGCGCAGGACGCTGGTTATCGCGAAAAGGTGCTCCCGAAATCGATCAGGAAACGAGTCACGGTGGAAGCGGGTACAACCTTCGGATGGGAACGCTGGGCTGGCACTGACGGGATTTGTATCGGAATTAATCGCTTTGGGGCTTCGGCTCCGGGTGAAGAGGTCATGAAGCGCTTCGGCTTCACCTCCGAACATGTAACAGCGGCAGCACTCGAACTAATGGGCCGGAAGGAAGAGGCTTCCAAAGAATACAAATCACAGGGGGACACTAGCGTGGAACCCACTGGTCCGCAGGAAGGCCATTCCTAAGTCACTCAGCTGCTCTTCAGGATGTTTTCATTCGTATTGCAAATAGGTTAAAAAGCTAGGCTAGACTACCTCGAACGTGATATAGTCACAGAGGTACGAAACAGCCTGTTTCTGTACCTGGGAATTTGGACACGAAGATAACAGCGTGTTTGTAGAACGCGTTATCTCAGCAGGGCGGACCTTTAGGTCCTAATTTTCTTACGAGGTCGATATTACTGAATGAGAAACCTTCTATCCAAAGGGCTCGTGGTTTTTGCGGGTGTTGCTGGGTTACCGGTAATGGCAGTTCCGCAAACAGACTCACAGCCGGCGGAGAAGGCGCAAATTCGGTCGAATGAAGATCCCCGAATTCTGTCGCTCCGTAGATTTTTTCAAAGGAACAACAGTCCGGCGCAACATCTTTCAGACGTATTTATCCGGGAAGCCGATACAAACGGTTTAGACTGGCGCCTTTTACCCGGATTGGCATTGGTGGAAAGCGGCGGTGGTAAACACTGCCAGAAGTTCAATTTGTTCGGATGGAAGAATGGGAAAGCCTCTTTCGTGTCTTTCACTGACGGTATCCGGCAGGTTGCCTGGAACCTTTCCAATTCACACTACTACCGGAACAAGTCGATTGACCGTATGCTCCTCACCTACAACAAAGATCCGCAGTATCGGGTCAAGGTGATGTCCGTGATGCGTAGGATCTCCCCATCGGTCAACCTGGTCGCGATGGCCGGCGAGTAGTCGCTCTACCAATTCAGCAACTTCAGGCCGGAGTTATCATGGATCCGGCCTTTTTCTATGTCAGTCACCAATCCCGCCGAGCACCGGAGACTCGTTTCCCTCGATGCGTTCCGTGGGGCGGTGATCGGGTTGATGGTTCTGGTCAACAACGGCGGCGGGCCCGAATCTTACCATCAACTTGAGCATTCGAAGTGGCACGGCTGGACGGTCACCGATCTGGTCTTTCCCTCTTTTCTGTGGATGGTGGGAGTCGCCATTACTCTTTCTTTGGAGAAGCGGCTCCAAAACGGGGTCTCAAAACCGGCATTGTTCCGCCAAGTCGCACGGCGCGCTGCCATCCTGATTGCGCTGGGCCTGTTCATTTATCTTTACCCCGAATTTCACTTTGCAACGATGCGCGTTCCCGGCGTGCTTCAGCGGATCGGGATCTGTTATCTAATTGCGGCCAGTATCTACCTCACTAGCGGCATCCGGGGTCAGATTCTATGGATTGCGACGTTACTATTTGCGTATTGGGCGTTGATGACATTGGTTTCAGTCCCCGGTTTCGGGCCGGGACACTTTGACTTACAAGGGAACTTCGCCCACAGTGTCGACCGAGTGTTGTTCGGCAGCCATAACTACCATGGGGGCGATTGGGATCCCGAAGGCGCGGTGAGCACGCTGCCAGCAATTGCGACGACATTGCTCGGTGTAATGGCTGGATATGTTCTGCGTTGGAATCGTTCTCTTCCTAGGAACTTGATTACCATGTGCGTGATCGGGGCTGCCCTTACGGCCGTGGGGCTTATCTGGAATATCTGGATGCCGATCAATAAGAAGCTCTGGACGGACTCATTCGCGCTCTTCAACGCTGGAATTGATTTCCTTCTCTTTGCCGCGTTTGCCTGGGTCGTCGACGTGATTAAAATCCGGCGGCCTGTGAAGCCGCTGGTGATTTTCGGAATGAACGCGATTGCGGTGTATCTAGTGTCTGAGTTGTCGGCTTCTACTCTCGATCTACTGGATGCCAAAGACTGGATGTACAACGTCTTTACGCCCTACGCGTCGCCGCTCAACGCCTCGCTCTTTTACGCGATAAGCTTTGTGTTGCTCATGTATCTGTTTGCCTATGTGCTATACCGGCGTAACTGGTTCTGGCGTATTTGAGCTGGCGAACGGCCATTCACGGCGCGTATGGGCGCGGATTAGGTAGGCGCCGATGGCGACGGCTACTGTTAAGAGACCGGCCAATATGAAGCGGCGCTCACTCGATACCAGAATGAAGACCCATCCGATCAACGCCACGGCTACCGGCAACGGATAGAGATACATCGTAAAGGGACGCTGAATATCTTTTCGATACTTGCGGATCAGGATCACACAGACACACTGCCAGAGGAACTGAGTAAGTATCTGGATGATCAGCAGTGCGCTGATGAGATCTTCGAGCTTGAGAAAACATGCGGCAGCAGAGGCGATGCCCATGCTGATGACAGAAAACGAGGGGAATCCCTTGGGATGAACACGCGCGAAAATCGAGAAGAACTCTCCTTCAGTCGCCGCCGCGTACGGCACTCGGGTGTACCCCAGCAACACCGTAAAAACGGAACCGAATGCTGCCAGCATAATTAAGACGGCACTGCATTGCGCCGCGATATGGCCTTGTACGCGTCCAATAAAGTCAGAGACAATTGCCTTGGACTGCATCGCTTCCCGCCAAGGCACCGCTCCAATGATGGAGAAGCTCATTGCCAGATAGCAGAAAGCTAGAAGGATGATAGAGATCAAGATCGCGCGAGGTATATTGCGCGCCGGCTTGTCCACCTCGTCTCCAATCAAGCAGACGGTAAAGTAGCCTTGGTAATCGTACATCGCAATAAGCGCGGCCGCTCCCAGTCCAACCAGAAACTTGCGTGAGATTTGGAATGCGTCGGGCGGGAAGGAAAACGCTAGGGCGGGATTGAACCGCGAGATGCCGACGAAGATAATCCATCCCATGGTGGCGAGCAAGCCCAGGAACATGATCATCGAAACCGCTCCGATCGATTTTATATTGCGGTAAAGAAGTATCGTTGCAAGAAGGCATACAGAGACAGCGACGCCTTGTCCTTCTAACTGCGTCATGGCAGGGAACAGGAACTTTGCGTACTCGGCAAATCCGACCGCCCCAGAAGCGGTAAGTAGGGGAGTGGCAACAATACTCTGGAACAGAAAGAGGAAGCTCATCAGACGGCCAACACGCCGTGGTCCGAAGCCCTCACGAAGGTACTGATAGGAACCGCCAGACCCGGGCATCGCGGCGCCAAGTTCCGCCCACACCAGGCCGTCGCAAAGCGCGATAACTGCTCCCATACCCCAGCCCAACATGGCTTGGGGGCCGCCCATGGCACTCAGAATGAGGGGAATCGTTAGGAAAGGACCGATCCCCACCATGTTAAGGACATTCGTAGATATAGCTTGAAACAGGCCGATCCGGCCTCTTGCGCCGAGACGCTCCTGGGGTGCATTCATGGAAGGAAGGGCAGACCCTGCGAGTAGCCTGCCCTGCTAGAGTTAGAAAAGAAACTTAGCGCCTAACTGTAGGATTCGGGCGTTATGGGCGCCAGTAGCATGCAAGAAACTTGCCGTGGTGTAACAACTTGCATCACCTGCCGAGTTGTTTGCACCCCCAACGCAAGAGGCCGTGTTATCCACTCCACTAAACTGGGTGTGGTTGAAAACGTTATAGCCTTCCGCGCGAAACTCGAACGTGGATCGCTCGCGAATCTGGAAGTTCTTGAATAACCCCATATCGAAGTTAGTGCGCCTTGGGTTACGCAGTATATTGCGCCCGGCGTTTCCGTTTGTGAGGCCTTGCTCCTGCGCGAACGCCCCCGGATTGTAGAGCAGCGGCCCAATAACACCCGCTGTATTAGTAACCGGAGGAGTGGCAAACGGGTCGCCAATTACATCGACGTATGACGATGTTCCGGAGCCATTACCAGTCCCCGGACCATAGTTCCCACTCACCACGCTGAACGGAGTACCTGTCTGAAACGTCATCAACCCGGAAATTTGCCAGCCCCCCAGCAAGGTGTGCAGGAGACCCGCCTGGGTAAAGAAGGGCAGATCGTAGACGGAGCTTATATTCAGCAAGTGTCGCTGGTCGAAGTTAGAACTCGCGTAAGTTCGTCGAAGGTTATAAGAATCGAGGAAGTTACCGTCGCTGCGATCCGACGAGTCATCCAAGGAATGGCTTAAGGTATAGGCGACGCTGAAATTAACGCGGCCGACATATCGGCGGACAGAAACTTGCAGCGAATTATAATTTGAGTTTGCCTGATCTTCGAGCGACGTTATACTCCCGAATCCGTAATAAGGCCTGTTTGGATTCGGATCACTCGAGCACGCAACTCCGAAGTTCACCGCCGCCTGACCCGTGGGTGCAATTCCGTTGACGGTTCCGCTATTGCAATCACCTGATGTCATGACCTGCCCGGGGCCATAGGGATTTTGCGAAGCCGAAAGCAAGGGGATCTGGTTGATATCCCGGTTCAACGTTAAGTGGGTTCCCTTGGAACCGACATAGGAGACCGATCCCACGGTTCCGTGTAAGAACTCCTGCTGGAGGTCAAAGTGCCACTGCTGCACGTAAGGCCAGATGGCTCGCGTCGGAATAGAGAATCCATTAATCGGCGGATACGTCACACCGCCGCCCGAGCTACTGCCGATATTGGTATAGCCATTGATGTTGTATTGAGTGGCTACCAGGTTCCGGGGTGAAGCAGGAGTCTCCAAAGACTCCGAGTTGCCTTCGTTGCCGTTTGTGATTTCGTAGAAGAATCCATAGCCGCCTCGGATAGCGGTTTTCCCATTGCCGAAAACGTCATAAGCAAATCCAACGCGGGGCGCTGGATTGAACAGGTGCCCTTGCATGCAGCTTCGGGGGACCCCGGGTGTGACACCGCATTGGACGTACCCATTGAAGGGATTGCCTACGCCTGGAACAAGGTTGCCGGTCGTACCAGTGATCGACCCGGAGGTATCGATCAACGGGATTGCGCTAGTGCTGAACCGGCTAGGGTCGAAATTAAACGCTTGATGATATTTCTCGTAGTATGTTCCGAACAAGCTGATTCTCAAACCAAGATTAATGGTCAAACGCTTGGTGATCCGCCAATCGTCCTGAACGAACGGCTCCATCGATTTCTCGCGATTGTAGAACTTAATCTGGTTCGAGTACTGCTCATAGGAGGTAATCTGGCCGGTCAGAAAATCCGCGTAGCCATTGCCTGTGCTTAGGCTGGAGTTGCTGCTGAAGCTGAGAATACCTTGACGGTCCACGCTGTTGGATTCGTTTTTCTGGCGGGCCGCAAAGTAGAATCCGGCGTATATGTTATGGTTTCCCCAGACTTTAGAGAGAGTGTCGCGGTAGGTGTAAGTCGGGTTGGAGTTGATCCAGGGAAAATAACCCGGGTCTTCCCCGAACCCGCCGTTATAAGCGGAATTACAACAGATCTCGACAGCCGGGAGTAGTCCGGCAAACCCATTATTGAAAATTCCGGTCATAGTCATACCGGCCGGACGATTTACATTGCCTATCGCATTCAAGAAGATGTGGTCGGTGGTGTAACTGAAAATGAACTCATTCAGAAGAGTGGGGGACAGTGTATCGGTCAGGTGAGCAACCAGACTTACTCCGGGACCGACGAAACTCGTCTTCACCGTCGGGAAACTGGCATTCGCTACAGACCAGAGAGTGTTAGGGGTGATGGTGTCCCACGAGTCGTGGACATACCGGAAAAAGAAACGATTGTTGTCGTTGAAGTTATGATCGACACGCACCAGTTCCTCGCGCCAGTTTGTGGGCGTCACGGGCGCGGCGTTGAAGTACGAAGAGGCGCCGCTGCCACTATTGGCTGTCGGAATCAGACCGTTCTGAATGGCGGCCGCATTGGGGTCAACCGGAACCTGATTGTTGGGGAACGGATTGCCGTTGGCATCGTGCGGGCAATCAGGGCCTGGGCAGATATCCGAGAAGTTTCCGGCCCGCTCCGCCGCCGAGGGCACACGAACGTTAAACAATTGTCCTGGCACGCGATCACGCCGCCATTCTTCGCTGAAGAAGAAGAACGTCTTTTCCTTACTCGTGTTGTAGAGCTTGGGAATAAAAACGGGGCCGCCAATGGTGTAGCCGAAATCATTCTTCTTATAGGAAGGGCGCGGTGTCCCACCGGCATTTGAAAAGAAGTTGTTCGCATTAAAAACGTCATTGCGAACGAATTCGAACAGGTCGCCGTGGAAGGCTTTTGTACCAGACTTCGTGATGGTTTCGATGGTTCCCGATCCGCTTCGCCCATATTGCGCTCCATAACTGGAAGTCAGGACCTTGACTTCGGCAATCGCGTCGGCGTTCGGATATACGTTCAACGTAGTGTTACTTCCGTTGTCCATGTTGTCTCCGCCATCGAGTTCCCAGTTGTTATATTCGGTGCGGCCCCCGTTGATGCTCATGCTTACGTTGCCGTTGACGCCGACGGTACCTTCATCCTGTCCGGTCTGGTTACTGACTCCAGGAACCAACGTCACTAACTGAGTGAAGTTGCGCCCGTTCAATACCAACTGATTGATCTGCTTTTCGGTAACAGTTCCGGCCAGTTCGGAGGATTCGGTCTCCACCTGAGCCACGTTCTCACCGGAAACTTCGACGGTGGTGGAGACGTCGCCTATGGTCAGTTCGGCATCGGCGCGCGCTTTTTCCGCAATGCGGAGGACGATCCCACGCGCCTCGTAGCGTTTGAACCCGCTCGCAGACACAAGTAGGTCGTAGTGTCCGGCCGGCAAGCCCGCGGCCAGATAATCGCCATTCGCGTTTGTGGCAAGTTTGCGGTTGATGCCCTCGGAAAGATTTGTGACCAAGACCTCGGCGTTCGGAACCGTCGCGCCGGTATTGTCGCGAACGGTGCCGCTGATCGACCCGGTATCCTGGGCTGTGAGTTGAAGAGCTGCCGCGACGACCACCAGGATCGCCCGCGAAATGAAATTCACTTTCAAAATAACCCCCTTGCGCGCCCGTGCTACTCGGCCCCTCGCGCTGTGTGTCTCGAATGATAAACCTTCGCGCAACAATGATCAATAGCTGTGACGGTTTTCAGGAGCGAACCCGGTTTGTGGGCCGATGTTGTGGACAATGAGTAAAACAATTTTGGTTGCCGTGGCTAGGTTGATTTTTGCGATGACCGCCGCACGTGCGCAGGCGCCGCCGGTCGCGTTCGAGGATGGGGAAAGAGCATTACGAGCTGGCGATCTGGGTACGGCCGAAAAGGAGTTTCGCAAGGTACTCGCTTCCGATCCGAATTCGACGGGCGCGCACGCCAACTTAGGCGTCATCTACCTGCGGCAGCGCCAGTGGGATGCCTCGTTACATGAACTCGAGATTGCCCGGCGGTTGGCACCCGCGGTTACCGGCATTCGCCTGAATATCGGATTGGTTCAGTTCCGCCGCGGCGATTACGCGGCTGCAATCCCGGTTTTCCGGTCGGTGCTGCGGGAAGAACCCACGTCGATGCAGGCACGCTACTGGCTCGGGCTCTCTTGCTTTCTCACGGAAGACTATAGGGAGGCGGAAGCGGAACTCCAGCCGATTTTCGAACCACAGTCCAACAACCTGCAATACCTGTATGTGCTGGGCATCGCGGCCGGCAAGAATGGCAACGCGGAGTTGGAAAAGCAGGCTCTGGCGCGGCTTCTCGAAGTCGGCCAGGACTCGCCCGAGGTGCATCTCCTGTTCGGGAAAGCCAGTTTTGCGCATGAGCAAGATGAGCAGGCGCTGGGCGAGTTTCAGAAAGCCGCCGCCGCCAATCCCAAACTGCCCTTTGTGCATTACTACCTTGGCGTGATGGCCCGCAAGCGCCAGGATTTCGAGACAGCGAGGGCTGAGTTTCTTGAAGACGCTGCGATCGAGCCCGATATCGCGTTCGATCAGGAAGAACTCGGCGATATCTGCGTTGCCCAAGGTCATCCCGACGAGGCGGAGACATATTATCGGAAGGCGCTCGCGCTGGAGCCGCGGCTGGGCACATCGCACTACGCGCTTGCCAAGTTGTATCGAAACAGCGGCAGGCTGAATGAGGCCCTCAAGGAAGCTGATCTAGCCAGCGCGCAAGACCGGAACAGCGCAAGCCTTCACTACCTGCGCGCGCAGATCCTTCAGAAACTAGACCAGCCGGACGGGGCGAAACGTGAGTTTGCAGCGGCCGCCGCGTTACGCCGGAAAGTGCAGGACGATTATGAGAAGAAGATCAGCGGCTCAGTGATCCGCGATCCGCAAATCGCGGGTGCGCCTTAGGGCGTGACTTTCAACATAACGACGCCGTGGCTCGGCACTTCCGCGGAAAATGTCGCGTGCGCTTTGCCTTTGTCCTGATGCTCCCAGAGGTCACGGACGGAAGCACTCAAGTGCTCGGGATAACCAAGGTCGGTCCAAGCAACAGAAATAGTGGCGGGCGCGGCTCCACGATTCAGCAGGGCGACCGCGCGGGATCCATCCGCTAGCGGCCGCATCCAAACTTCCGAATCGCCGGTGGTGCGAACCTTATGACCCGCCACTCCGAGCGCGTCTTGATCCACGGCGATCAGTTCTTTGTTCGTCAATATTTGCTTCGTCGCCGGGCTCATGGTGCGAATGTCATTGCCGGACATCAACGGCGCCGCAAACAGGCACCACATGCTGAAATGGGCGCGGTACTCGGTGTCGGTCATACCACCGTTTCCGACCTCTAACATATCGGGGTCGTTCCAATGACCTGGCCCGGCATAGGTCTGTAAGCCGTCCTGCAGTTCGATAATTTGGATCGCGCCTAAGCCGCCCCATTTCTCTTTGCCGTCCCACTTGTCGACAATATCGCCCGTGGTTCGCCAGAGATTACCGACATCGCGCGCCCACAGCCAGGGCTTGGTGCTTCCCCATTCGCAAAGGCTGAACACGATAGGACGTCCGCTCTTCAGCAGCGCATCGCTCATCAAGGCATAGGAGGACTGGGAATCCTGGGTGCTGTGATTGCACCAATCGTATTTTAAGTAGTCAACGCCCCAGGCCGCGTATTGGCGGGCATCCTGGTATTCGTACCCGCGGCCGCCGGGGCGGTTTTGGCATGTGCCGGTGCCCGCATCCGAGTACATCCCGAACTTCAGCCCCTTGGAGTGGACATAATCGGCCAGGGCTTTAATGCCACCTGGAAAGTTAGCCGCGTCTGGCACGATATTTCCGGAAGCATCGCGGGAAGTTTGCCAGCAATCATCGATGACCAGGTACTCATATCCGGCGGCTTTGAGGCCACTGCTCACCAGGGCGTCCGCCATTTCGCGAATCAGACTTTCGGAGACTTTACAGCCGAATTTATTCCAGCTATTCCAACCCATGGGCGGAGTCTTGGCGAGCCCATTATCGAGAGCTAAAAGGGGGGCCGCCACGCCGAATGCAAGCAGAATCGCGGAAAAAATAAGACGAGGGTAGGAGCGCATCGGTTCGAGTATATTCGAATCGGTTGCGCCCCCGGCCGAGGCGGGTTACTCTGAACTGGCGGTCGCGACTGCGGCGCGCTTCTTGAAAGGCTTTTTTACTGGAATGACTCGGGCAGCGATGAAGGCTTCCAGATCGGGTTCGGTCAAGTGCAGGTTCTGATGCTTACCGTCAGCAATCCCTTTCACCAGCACGATCCTGCTTAAGCCGGGGCCTTCCTGCAACCCGACGTGAAGCTTGGCGAACAGAGTCAAGTCCGTACTCACCGTGAATGCCACGTTGTCTTCACCGGGTATCACGCGTTCGAAGCGATAAGCGCGGATGCTGTTTTGCTGATCGAAGCCAAGATACCGGAGGAGCAAAGGTTGTTCCTTGCGCGGCTCTTCCGATGATGCGCGCGGTGTTTCCACCCCAACATAAGAGGCGCGAGACCCCGCGGAATTCCCCTGCTGAAAAGTGACCGATTGCCCAACCCCGATCCAACTGATGTCGTAGGCGACTACAACCGACGCATCGAACGGGACGTCAACGCCGCTATCCGACTCGATGGAACCGCTGCAAGTACTCGCATTATAAGTCTTGATCTTGCCTGTCATGTGCAGTTCATCCTTCGGAGCGTCTTACGATTAATCAACAGCGAGCCTCAATTCTAGCAGCTTTCGCCTTCGCCCGCACGAGTCAGACCTCCGCGCCAATTAGTTGGCTACTCAGACCCAGTTACTTGGCTGTCTGAAACAAGATCGCGTCGGGCGTCTTATCGGTCGAAAAAGACTTGCTCACTTTCCAGCTTTCGTGGTCGACTTGGCTGATCTTGTTGCTCTTTGCATCGCTCACGTAAATGTCTTGATTAAAAGGACTCACCGTTAGAGTTCCCGTGGCAGTACCTAACGGCTCAGTTGTGGCAACTACTGCGCGTTTGCTCAAATCGATCTTCCAGGCATGGATGTTGCCACCCTGAATTCCAGCATCGTATAGATAATTCCCATCCTTGCTAAAGCGGCCCACAAAGGGAACTCCATCCACCGGGATGGTGAAATCCAGCGTATTGTCCGCAGTGCGATAGAAGGCGACCTTGTGTTCCGGCCCGAGGCTTGTAGCGAACCACTTTCCGTTCGGGCTAATCGCCATGCGTTGATTTTCAGATCCGGTATCGATCAGTTTGGCCAACTTCCGATCGGGGATGTCGAGAACCGACACCGTTTTCGATTGCACATTGCTTACATAGATGGTTTTCTCGTCATCGCTGAGCGCAAACGTGTGTGAGCGGTCCGACCCGGTCGGAATTGTGCCAACGATGCTCCGTTGACGCGGATCGATGATCAGAATCGATTGTTTGACTTCAGACGTTAAATAAATCATTCCGCTCTTGCCAACGGCGATCCCGTGGGGCCGCTTGTAGTCGCCCGTATCAAGCGTGAATACGTCCTTGCAGTCCGTCGTGCGGATGAAGTGCAACGTGTGCTCGTCTGTACCCGGAAGGCCGACAGACGAGGAGCCGTAGACCGGCACGAACGCATACTGCCCATCGTTCGAGAAGGTGGCTTCATGCGGGCTCACCCCAAGAGTCGCCCGGCAGATGAGCTGCCCGGAATCCGCGTCATACAGAGTGATCCCTGGCAAACCTTTACTAACTACGAGCATTAGATGACGGGCGGACTGTGGAACGGCGCTCGGGGCGAGGAACAGGCCCGCGGCAAGCGTGGCTACGACTGAATGGCGCATCAGGATTCCTTTTCTGTTTGAGCATACAACCCGGTCCATGCCGAATGCGCGCATCGAACTATCATTGGGTAGGGAGCGCAGGCGATGAGATCGATGAAACTTTGGTTCACGGCCTGCGCAATGCTCTTACTTGCCGCTAGTCCGATTAGGCTGACCGCGGCGCCCCCCACATCGCGCGTGCGGTCAGTGCACGGCGTAGTGACCGATAAACGCGGCAATATTTTGAAAGGCGCAGCGGTGCAGCTGGAAAATCCGGCAACCCTTTCCATTCTCTCTGCAATCACCGGGGAAAACGGCCAATATAGCTTTCATCGGCTGAGCACTGAAATCGACTACGAACTTACCGCAAAGTACAAGCGATGGTTTTCCAAGACCAAGGTATTAAGCAAATTCGACAGTAAAGAAGAGGCTGAAATCAACCTGGAAATCCCGGTCGAGTAAACCGTTAGTGCGTCATCGCATAAACCACGTAATTTACGCCGAGCCGAATCGCGAGGTCTGAGAACCTCTCCGGATACTTGGCATCATCGGCCCATTCCCATGCGTCCCCGAGATCGGAATTGTAGGAAATCGCGATCATAACGCGGCCTTTATCGTCGTAGATCCCCCGCCAGTGGGCTCCGATTCCATTGCCCTTGTAACCCAGCCGGAGATGCGCGGCGCCCGGAATTTGATAACGATCGTCGATGTCGTACACCGTGTGGAAAATGGCGTCAGTATCTTCGATCTCCACGATCTGCCGGTCGGGGAAGACGCGCTTCATGGACGCTTGAAAGACTTCCCACTCGAGCGCGCCGTGAAAGTCATCGGCCATGAAAAATCCACCGCGCAGCAGGTATTCGCGCAGTTCCTTAGCCTGTTGATCGTTCAGGCCCCACTCGCCGACTTGCACCGCATACAGCCATGGCCAGTCATAAGCGTCGCCCTCGTCGAGGTTGACGGGTTGTTCCACCGAGCGCGTGTGGATGCGTGTGAGGCGGCGAAGAGCCTCGGAGAAGTGACGATCGGCCCGCGGGTAATCCTGCGTCCACAGAGACATGCCTTGTCTCCAGTCGCCATCGAAGCGGCCCCGATAACCATCGTTGGCGCCCGGCGGGAACATGAGGCGCGCGAAGGTCCATTCCCCGGGCTGCTGCCAGTCCGGCGTGAGTTCGAATTCCTCGTATTCCACCCCGGGGAACTGCCGAAATGGGCGCTGAACAGCCCAGAGAGTAGAAAATACAGTAGTCAGCCCTAAGGCCGCACAGAAAACCCTTCGGAGCAGCATGGGAACTCTGGCTTGAAGATAGCACCAGAGCCCGCATGCAAGGGTCTTAGTATCTGACGCGCGCTGCTACTGGACCGAGCCCGTAAGATGGAGCAGCCCGCGGAGTTCGCCATCCAACTTCACGCTTAGATCCAAGTGGTCGCGTAAATACTGACGCGCATTTTCGCGCCCTTGCCCGATGCGCTCGCCCTTGTAGCTAAACCAGGAGCCCGATTTCTCAACGCAATTCTGTTGTACGCCTAAATCGAGAAGATCGCCTTCGCGAGAGATACCTTCCCCGTAAATAATGTCGAACTCGGCTTCACGGAACGGGGAGGCGACTTTGTTCTTGACGACCTTTACTTTCGTACGATTTCCAACCGTTGCTTCACCGTCTTTGATGGCCCCGGTGCGGCGGACTTCCATGCGGATTGAACAGTAGAACTTCAGCGCGCGACCGCCGGTGGTAGTTTCCGGGTTGCCGAACATCACGCCAATCTTCTCCCGAACCTGGTTGATAAAAATCAGGCAAGTATTCGTACGGCTGACCGTAGCCGTAAGCTTCCGCAACGCCTGAGACATCAGACGGGCATGCAGACCCATGTGGCTGTCGCCCATCTCGCCTTCCAGTTCCGCTTTCGGCACCAGAGCCGCCACGGAATCGACCACAACGACGTCGATCGCTCCGGAATTGATCAAGGAGTTTGCGATTTCAAGCGCCTGCTCTCCATGATCGGGCTGCGATACGAGCAGGTTGTCGGTATCGACGCCAAGCCGCCGCGCGTAAGCCGGATCGAGGGCGTGTTCAGCATCGATAAACGCGGCCACCCCGCCGCTCTTCTGAGCTTGCGCGATAATTTGCAGCGTCAGAGTTGTTTTCCCGGACGATTCCGGCCCATAGATTTCAATCACTCTGCCTCTTGGCACGCCCCCGACACCGAGCGCGGCATCGATGGAGATTGAGCCCGTCGAGATGACCGAAACCGCGGTCACCGTGTTGGAGCCGAGCCTTAAAATAGCCCCCTTTCCGAATTGCTTTTCTAGTGCGATCAGGGTCTGATCGATCGTTTTTTGACGGTCGCGTACTTCCATCCGATTCCTCCAGGAATAAACTCGAAGTGTCAGACATTTGTAGCGCCTCTCACCTTTAATGCCGCTAGACTCCGTGGAGCCGCGCCCTGATATCCTGTCGATTCAACAATCATGAGCAATAGAACTCCGATAACAGTCGCGCATGGGGACGGCATTGGCCCCGAGATCATGGAGGCCACGCTGCACATCCTGGCCGAGGGCGGCGCACAGCTTGAGATAGAAACGATTGAGATTGGCGAAAAGGTTTACCTGCGTGGAAACGCCGGCGGCATTGAGCCGAGCGCTTGGGAATCGTTGCGCAGAACCAAGGTCTTCCTGAAGGCACCAATTACCACTCCGCAGGGGGGTGGGTTCAAGAGTCTCAACGTGACTACGCGTAAGAAACTTGGCTTATACGCGAATGTCCGCCCTTGCGTGGCATACGCGCCCTTTGTCGACACCAAACATCCTAATATGGACGTCGTCATTGTTCGGGAGAACGAGGAAGATCTTTACGCCGGTATCGAGTATCGGCTAAGTCCCGAAGTTACCCAATGTATCAAGTTGATTTCCCGTCCGGGCTGCGAGAAGATCATTCGGTTCGCCTTTGAATACGCGAAGGGGAACAATCGCAAGAAAGTTACGTGTTTCACCAAAGACAACATCATGAAAGTGACGGACGGTCTTTTTCATAAGGTCTTCGATGAGATCGCCGCGGAGTACCCGGATATTAGCAACGAGCATTGGATCGTGGATATCGGCGCCGCTAAGTTGGCCGATACGCCCGAAGCATTCGATGTGATTGTGATGCCGAATCTTTATGGCGATATTCTCTCCGACGTCGCGGCGCAAATTGCAGGTTCGGTGGGCTTGGCTGGATCGGCCAATGTCGGGCTGCAATGCTCCATGTTTGAGGCCATCCACGGCTCTGCGCCGCGGCGGGCTGGGCAGAACCTGGCGAATCCCTCGGGGCTGCTACTGGGAAGCATCATGATGCTTGTCCACATCGGTCAGATCGAGGCGGCCGACCGCGTACACAACGCTTGGCTTACCACGGTGGAAGAGGGAATCCACACCTACGATATTTACAAAGAAGGCGTCAGTAAGACGAAGGTTGGCACTAAGGAATTTGCAAAGGCCGTGGTGGCTCATCTGGGCCGGAAACCCCGGACGCTCAAGCCTGTCTCTTATTCCGCAGAGGCTGCTCGGCGGAAGGAATGGGTTCGCAGCAATCTACCTGCTCCCAAAGTCGACATGGTAGGAGTTGATCTGTTTATCGGTTCCCAATCCAAAGATGGTAAGTCGTTCGGAGATTCCCTGCAGGCAATTCGGATGGACGGTCTACAGCTAACCATGGTAGATAATCGGGGCGTGGCGGTATGGCCCGAGTTCATGTCAGAGACGTTTCTTACCGATAGCTTCCGCTGTAGATTTATGAATCAGTCCAATCCGGATGCGACGGTTACCCATGGCCAGGTGTTCGGGCTAGCGGAAAAGGTCGCTGCTGCGGGCTTCGACATCGTAAAGATTGAGACTCTCCGTAACTTCGACGGAAAGCCTGGATTCACGGTAACTCAGGGGCAGTAACCTTCGAGTGGAGTAAACCATGACCAATGACACCAAACCGCTGGTCGGCATCATCATGGGCGGGAAGTCTGATTGGGAGACGATGCAGTTCGCGAGCCAGACGCTGACCGAGTTCGGCGTCGTGCACGAGTGCAAAGTGATTTCCGCCCATCGGACGCCAGAGATGATGTGGGAATACGCTAAGACTGCGGAGGAGCGCGGCTTACAGGTGATCATCGCCGGGGCCGGTGGAGCCGCACACTTACCTGGGATGGTGGCCTCGCTTACCGTGCTACCGGTGTTGGGTGTACCGGTGGAAAGCCGCGTATTGCGCGGAGTAGATTCTTTACTCTCTATTGTTCAGATGCCGACCGGCGTGCCCGTAGGTACTTTGTCGATCGGTCCGGCTGGCGCGAAGAATGCTGCCCTCTTGGCGGTGCAGATTTTGGCGCTCACGCGTCAGGAATTGCGCGAGCAACTGATCCGCTCGCGCGCCGAAACGGCCAGCCGTATCAAGAGCGAGCATCTTTCTTGACCATAACTCCGCCGGGCTTGAAGCCTATTCTGCCGGGCTCGACTATTGGTGTTTTGGGCAGCGGTCAATTGGGCCGTATGTTCACAATCGCGGCGCGGCGCATGGGCTATCGTGTCCATACCTTCTCTCCCGACGAAGACACTCCCACGGGCCAAGTTGCTGACGTCGAAGTAACCGCCTCCTATGATGATCTGGATGCCGTGCGTGCGTTTGCGGCCGGCGTCGACGTGGTTACTTTTGAGTTTGAGAACGTGCCCGCGGCCACTGCCGATGCGGCGGAAAGTCAAACTCCGGTGCGCCCAGCTGGAGACGTATTACATATCAGCCAACACCGGCTCCGTGAGAAGCAGTATCTCTCTAAGAATGGCTTCCCGGTGGCGCCTTTTGAAACGGTGAGATCTCTCGAAGAACTTGAGAGGGCCGTAGCCATTATCGGAACTCCCGCAATCCTGAAGTCAGCCGGTTTTGGTTACGACGGCAAAGGCCAGTTCTCTATTTCCAACCACGCTGGCTTACCGGAAATTTGGCGGCAACTTGCACAGGAGGGCGTGCTCGAAAAGCGCATCGACTACGTCTGCGAAATTTCGGTGGTGGCGGTGCGAGGAAGCGATGGCGCATTTGCCAGTTATGGCGCAATCGGAAATCATCATGAGAATGGGATTCTGGATGTTAGTGTTGCCCCGGCGGCCATTGCGAGTCGGATCAGGGACGAGGCCGTTGAAACTGCGCGGGCATTGGTTGAGGATATGGGAGTTATCGGTGTGTTGTGTGTCGAGTTCTTTGTAACTCGCGACGGCAAGCTTCTGATTAATGAAACAGCGCCACGGCCCCATAACTCCGGCCACCTTACAATTGACGCGTGCGTAACCAGTCAGTTTGAGCAGCAACTACGGGCAGTTTGCGGTTTGCCACTGGGCAGTATTGAAATGCCCCGCCCCGCCTGCATGGTTAACTTGTTGGGCGAGATTTGGGAAAACGGGGAACCAGACTGGGTAGCGGCCTGTTCCCATTCCAATGCGAAGATTCATCTGTATGGCAAACTGGAGCCTCGCTCGGGCCGCAAGATGGGGCACATCACTGTAGTAGCGGCGTCATCGGAAAAGGCGAGAGAGGAAGCCCTGGCGGCGCGGCTTGCTTTGATCCGGTGACCAGATGACTAACTTCGGTTCTAAGATTGCGGCTTATCTATTGCTTGCGGGGGTAGCCGTTTCCGCTGCGGTGACCGTCACGCAGCAGCAGGACCGCATCTCGGTCCGCATCGACCAGGGATCGGAAACGTTCTTCTACTATGGGCAGGAAGTCACTAAGCCCTACGTGTATCCACTACGGCTGGCTTCGGGTACCGTTGTCTCGCGCATGTGGCCCATGGAGCCGCCGCCGGGCGAACGTCATGACCATATGCATCATCGGGGACTCTGGTTCGCACATTCCAACGTGAATGGAATCGACTTCTGGAACTCCGACCCGAGTTACCACAACGACCATATGGGTCACATTGTCGTGACTAAGATCAACCGTCTGACTAGTGGAGAACGAAGCGGATCCATCGATGCAGATCTAGATTGGCTCACGCCGGCTAACGAGGTTTTGCTGCAGGAACACCGCACGATGACGTTCTACTCTGGCAATCCCAGGATTATCGATTGCGATTTCATCCTAACCGCGCGAACCTCAATTCGGTTCGGAGACGATAAAGACGGTGTATTTGGGATTCGCCTCGCCGCGGCGCTCGAAGAACCGGCCAAGGACGCGCCGCCCGAGCCTGCTCGAACCGGTGTCATGACCTCTTCCGCCGGATGTCAGCAGGAGGCTGGCTGTTGGGGAAAGCGCGCCGATTGGATCGATGTGTCGGGACGGATTGGCCAGGAAGATTTGGGGGTGGCGATCTTGGACCATCCGGAAAATCCAAGACATCCAACGTACTGGCATGCTCGGGGCTACGGCCTGGTGGCGGCCAATGTGTTCGGGGTGAGAGCCTTTACGAATGACAAGGAGAACGATGGGTCGCTGACCCTCGCCCGTGGCGGCAAATTGCGGTTCCGCTACCGCGTAGTCATCCATTCCGGTAGCGCCCAAGCCGTGGACCTCGAAAGACTTTACCAGCGCTATACGAAGTGAGTTCCGCATCAGTGCTGCGCTAGATTAGGGGCATGTTCTCTTGGATCTGCAAACGTTGCGGCCGCGATAATCCACCGTCTGCTACAACCTGTATCTCGTGTGGAACTCGGTTCGATGCCGAGCCCGAGCCGCAAGTGGAAACCGCTGCCCCGCTTGTTGACCAATACGCCGAGACCTCCGCCGAGCCTTACGACGAGCATTCCGATCCCCAACCAACGTTTGCTCCGCCCATTTCACGTCCTTCACGCGAACTGCCTTCGCGGCCCGTGGCATCAAAGGAGAAGGCAGCAGGCAGTCGCTCCGCACTACCCACGTGGCTGCTGACATTGCTCTCCTGCTTCGCAATCCTTGGGCTGGGTTCGGCGATCTACTTCGGGGTGGTTTATTACCGAAATGGCAAACAGGCTACCTCTACAGGGCTCGATCCGGCAGCGAACGTTGCGCGCACTAAGCTCGCCAGCCCGCTTAGTAAGTTTGTGGAGGTTGTTGGAATCCGCCTGGTTCAAGACAGTAGAAGGAAGCCGCAAGCTCGCTTCGTAGTTATTAACCATTCCCTCAACTCGCTTGATGAGATGACAGCGACGGTTACTCTATGGGCGAGTACGACGCGGTCAGAAGAAGACTCCATCGGAAACTTCACTTTCAAAGTGCCGTCGCTGCCTGGCAACGGGTCGAAGGAAATGACCGCACCATTAAGCACAAAGCTGAAATTTTACGAGCTGCCGGACTGGCAGAATGCCACGCCCGAAGTTCAAATTACATCACCTTAGTGGCAGGGCGGCAAGCCAAGGTTCTCACGAGCGGAGGCCAGACATGGATCGAGCTTTAACGCCCGTGTAAAGTCTTGACGTGCCGCTTCGGATTGTCCTAGCGCCAGGAGAGCGGTCCCGCGATTGTTCAGGGCATCAGCATCCCGCGGCAGTTTTCCCAAGACCTTCCCGTACTCAGCCAAAGCCAAGGCAGGTTGTCCCATTTGCAGGTACACCCGCCCGAGTTCGGCATCGATCTCAATAGCATCTGGGAATTCGCCTTGCGTGGCTTGTAGCTCCGTTAACGCTTGTCGCGGTTCGATGGCGCGTGATAATTGCAGGCGCGGGCGGAGTTTGTGAGGAGCCCGGGCAGCAGCCTCTGACCAGAGTCGCTCATCGCTTGCCCACACATTCATCCGAGCGGCAGACAAAGCTATAAGAATAATCACGACCGGGAAGGAAGCAGCACGAGGAATTTTCCCAAGATACACGCCAGCTAGGCCCGCGAAAGCTGCCATGGGAAGATACATCCGATGATCGGCCGCTAAGTCCGCAAGCGGAATGAACGACGAACTTGGAAGTAGGAGTAGGAGTCCCGCGAGGAACCAGCGATTCTTCCTCCAGATAGCCACACCAACAATTACGATTAACAACATCCATGCGCCGAGCGCGGTTGGGACACCGATCTTAATGTCAGGATCGATGGTAAAGCCGAATGGAAAAATGAGCAGTCTGAGATAACGCAGCACCGCATATCCTTCATTCAACAGGTAAGATCCGGCAGAGATTCCAGCGCTGAAGCCTGCTCCAGAACCAGGAATCGAGCGGGTCGCAAGCAGTGTGTGAACGCCGGCGGCGGCTGCTAGGATGATCATCGAGGTGAGTGGAGCAATCCTCTCCCTTACCTTTGTCCAGTCAAACAGTAAGATGACTGCCGGCAAAGTCGCGCAATCCTCTTTAGCCATCAGCGCGACGGCAAAACTGGCTACCGCCATCCATCGACGCCCTTTGACCCAAAGCATGCATGCACCGAGCGATAGCGCGGTACTAAACAGTGTCGACCGTGAAAATACGTAGGCGACAGCTTCGGACTGAATAGGATGTACGGCAAACATCGCCGCCCCCAGGAATGCGCTCAGCGGCTCCATAAAGTGGCATAGCACTTCATAGACGAGCAACACGCATAGGAGGTGCGCTATCAAGCTGACTAGATGCCATGTCGCGGGATGACCGGAAATTCTTGCGTTGAGAACGAACGAGAGCCACGTTAGCGGGCGCGTTTGCCACGCTTGCCATGAGGCTCCGCGGAGGACTGAGTAGTCGTCAAAATGAAAGCCGTGCGTGATCGAAGCTCCAAACGCAAGCAGCACGGCGGCAAACAGAAGAACTCTGGAAAGCAATACTTATCGTACGACCGGTGGCTTAAGCTGGTCGAGTGAGCGAATCGAAGTCGAGGGTGGGTTCCCGCGTGCCGCGCCCGAAGACCGCCGCAGCCAAACGCGAGCGCGTGAGCCAAATTCTGGCGTTATTAGACCGAACGTACCCGGATGCCACCTGTGCGCTGCACCATACGTCCCCATGGGAATTGCTGGTCGCAACAATCTTGTCGGCGCAATGCACAGACAAGCGGGTGAACGAAGTGACGCCAGCCTTGTTCAAGAAATACCCGACCATTCAGGATTTCGCGGCGGTAAGACCTGAAGCGCTGGCCGAAGACATTCGATCTACAGGGTTCTTCAACAATAAGGCCAAGTCGGTGGTGGGCGCAGCGAAGCGAGTTCTTGAGGATTTTGGAGGGGAACTTCCCCGAACGATGGAACAGATGCTCACGATACCGGGAGCTGCGCGCAAAACGGCGAACGTGGTCCTTGGCACGGCGTTCGGGATTGCAAGCGGGGTAGTGGTGGATACGCACGTACAGCGTTTGTCTTATCGTTTGGATTTCACCAGGCAGACCGATCCGGTAAAAATAGAACGAGACTTGATCAAGCTTGTCCCGCGCGATCGGTGGATTCTGTTCTCCCATCAATTGATCCTGCACGGGCGCGCGCTTTGCATTGCTCGAAATCCCCGTTGTGCAGAGTGCCCGATCGAGAAGCTTTGTTACGCCAAAGACAAGACCGTCTGAGTTGAAACCCAACTGCAACAAGTCCCATCTATACAGGTGGAGCAAACAATTGAATAGATTATTTGGCAAGTTCGCGACTGCTTTGTTGCTGGCGAGTGGAATTGCAACGGCCGCTGGTACGGTGCCTCCGCCCGATATCGCCCAGTTGGAGCGGCAAGTAATTCATGAGATTCGGATGTACCCGAACTACAGTATCTTTGACAACATCAAAGTGCGTGTGGAGAATGGCAATGTCGCGCTGATCGGTCAGGTAAGCCAACCCTATAAGAAGTCGGACCTTCAGCGAATTGCGGCGAATATTCCGGGAGTGGGAAGCGTGACTAATGATTTGGAAGTTCTCCCGCTATCACCATTCGACAATCGATTACGAATTCAGGTTGCGCGCGCTTTATATCGTGACCCGGTGCTGTCGCGTTACAGCATGCAGGCAGTACCGCCGATCCACATCATCGTCGACAACGGCCATGTCACCCTCGAAGGGGTGGTGGACACTGATATGGAAAAGAATGTTGCAGGCATCCGGGCAAGCGGAGCGGGTACGAGCTTCGGTCCGGTAATCAACAATCTTCAAGTACAGAATCCAGCCCCTCGAAAGAGTTAGGCTCTTTAATAGATTGCGATAATGAAGGGCGGGCTGCGGCTCGCCCTTTTTATTTGGAATGGAACTTTTTCTCGGTATCGACGGCGGCCAATCATCCACCACCGTATTGATTGGCGACTCGTCGGGCCGTGTGATCGGATGGGCGCGCGGCGGTCCATGTAATCACGTAAGTGGTCCCGGAGCAGCGGAAAAGTTCACTCGCGTAATCAAGGACTGCATTGCTGAAGCGGGCAGTATCGCGGGATTGACCCATGACACGCTTCGCTTCAAGGCGGCGTGTTGTGGAATGAGCGGCGGCCCGGTAGATAAGGAATCTCTGCTTCGCGAGATCATCATGACCGAGCTGCTGGTGGTCAAAACAGATGCCGAGATTGCGCTCACCGGTGCGTTCGCGGGACTGCCTGGAATTGTGGTAATTGCCGGGACGGGGTCGATCGCTCTTGGCCGAAACGGCTCAGGGGAAATGTTACGCGCCGGAGGTTGGGGCTACATCTATGGCGATGAAGGCAGCGCCTTCGACATCGTACGACAATCAGTACGTGCGGCGTTGCGGCAGGAGGAAGGCTGGGGAACGAAGACCGCGTTGCTTCCGGAACTTCTCAGTGCGAGCCAAGCTGTAAGCGCTAACGAGCTGATGCACGATCTGTACACGTCCGATTGGCCGCGATGGCGGGTGGCGGAACTTGCTGCTCTGGTCGACCAAGTGGGCCTGAGTGGCGATTCCGTCGCACGCGGCATTCTGGAGCAAGCGGGGCAGAACCTTGCATCGCTAGCGGGATGCTTAAGGCGGGTGCTGTTTGCAGAGTCGAGCACTGTTGACGTTGCATTCGTCGGAGGGGTGTTCCGAAGCAAGGCGGTTCTTAGCCGGTTCCGATTGTTGGTCGAATTGACTGAAGGGTGCCGGTGCATGACGCCCCTTATGGACCCGGCAGCCGGGGCATTACTGGACGCTTACCAGAGTGCCGGAAGATCGCCGACGCTGTCCGGAGTGCCCGGGCTGAAGTGAGTTGTTAAGCTCAAGACTCAGACATGGCGAAACTCTCAATCAAAGACTTAGACCTGAAGGGCAAACGGCTATTTATCCGAGTCGACTTCAATGTGCCACTCGCTGCGGGGGGCAAGGAAATCACCAGCGATAAGCGCGTGAAGTCTTCGATACCGACGATCCAGTACGCCCTCGACCATGGCGCTGCCGTTATTCTGGCCTCCCATCTGGGGCGGCCAAAGGGTAAGGTGAACCCCGAGATGAGCCTGCAGCCCGTGGCTGCTCGTTTGAGCGAGCTTTTGAAGATCACGGTCGTCATGGCTCCGGATTGCGTTGGGAGAGACGTGGAAGCAATGCTACCGAAACCCGGTGAAGTCCTACTCTTGGAAAATTTGCGGTTCCACGCCGAAGAAGAGCAGAACGATCCTGGGTTTGCGAAGCAGTTGGCGAGTCTTTGCGACCTCTACGTGAACGATGCATTCGGAACCGCGCACCGCGCGCACGCCTCGACCGTAGGCATGATCCAATTTGTTCCCGAGGCCGCCGCTGGGTTGCTGATGGAGCAGGAGTTGAAGTACCTCACGATGGTGACGGACAATCCGCAACGCCCGGCTATCGCGATTTTGGGAGGCGCCAAGGTCTCCGACAAGATCGAAGTCATTGAGAATCTAACTAGGATTGTTGATCGATTGATGATTGGCGGGGCCATGGCCTATACCTTTCTTAAGTGCCAAGGCGAGCCGGTTGGTAGGTCACTTGTAGAGAATGACAAGCTGGACCTCGCGAAACAGCTTTTGCTCGATCATGGCGACAAGCTAATGCTGCCCGTTGATCACGTAGTTGCTGCTGAATTGAAGGAAGGCGCGGAGAATGACACGGTCACGACTATCCCGGACGGGATGATGGGATTGGACATAGGACCGAGGACGATTGACCTGTTTGCCAAAGAGATAGCTGGCGCGAAGACTGTTATCTGGAATGGCCCGATGGGCGTCTTCGAGAAGCCTCCGTTCGATAAGGGAACGATGGCGATTGCTCATGCGGTCGCTGATTCGGACGCCGTTTCAGTCGTAGGTGGGGGCGATTCCGAGAAGGCGATCAAGTCAGCCGGCGTGAGCGATAAGATCTCTCACGTGTCCACCGGGGGCGGCGCCTCATTGGAGTTTCTGTCGGGAGTTAAGCTTCCGGGCGTTGAAGCTTTAAGTGATAAGTAGCTCGCTAAGCGATCAGTACAACCGCGTCTTGAACCGCGCCGGTAACACGCGCTGATGTAGCGTCAATGAACATGTTGATTTCGGAACGGACCCCGAATTCGGGAAGGTAAATCCCGGGTTCGATGGAGAAGCACGACCACGGGGTAATCAGCCGGTCGTCGTGGGTCTCGAGGTTATCCATGTTAGCTCCGTTGGCATGGATCTCAACGCCGATCGAGTGACCGGTGCGATGAATAAACTGATCACCGTATCCGGCTTGATTGATCACGTTCCGTGTTGCATCATCAACTTCAAAGCCGCGTAGGGGCCGCCGACTTATAAACGATTCCTTGACTCGGTGAATGGCGGCGTCACGAGCTTCACGAACAACCTGGAAAACGCGATTGATTGGCTCCGGCACATTGGTCCCGCAATAACCCGTCCAGGTGATGTCATAGAAGATCGCACCAGGGCGATCGAGCTTAGCCCACATATCCAGAAGTACAAAACTTCCCGCCATTATTGCCGCGCTTCCATCGCGGGCGGGCTCATAGTGGGGATCACCCGCATGCGCATTGACGCCGACAATCGGTCCGCTGTCAGTGATTAGACCTTCGCCGGTCAAACTCGCCCTAACAAATTGCGCCGCATCCCACTCGGTAATAGTCCGGTCGGCGTTTATCGCTTCAGAGATCCAGCGGAACGTTTCCTCGCGAATCCGGTCCACCTTGCTGCCGGCTTCGAGATGGGATTGGAGCGCCGATTCATTAAGTCTCGCTTCAAAGTGCTGGATCAGTTCAGCAGAACTGACCACCTCAACACCCGAGGAACGAACCAGATCGAGGGTTCCGGCATCCACATTCGAAATGTAAGGTATGGCGCAAAAAGGCGAATATTGCATTGCGACCTTCTTGTGATCTTTGAGCAAATCGGCAACCCGCGTGGTCTGCTCGGCCCAACTCGAATAGACCTGTTCAGAGCCGGGTAAACCGTCGAGCACCTTGCTTTCGATGCGGTGCACCAGTTTCTTCGGTTCCCCCTCAGCCGGAATCAGGTAATACCAGCGACGAGTAACGTGATGGCGTTGAATACCGAGCACCCGATAGGCAATCGGATCACGCAGATGGTGGTCGAAAAAGAGCCACGCGTCAAGGTGTTGATCACGAAGTTGCGACTGAATCTCGTCTAGGTTTAGCACTGACTGTCACTTTATCGCAAGTTCCGGTCCAGCTAATGACTTTCTTGAGGCGCCGCACCTTTCAAAGCTCTCGACCAGCGGACCTTTGCCCGCAGGTCGGCAACTCCCGCTGCGTGTCGAAGGGAGACGACGTCGAACACGATTGCGTCGTCTAACCAGTCTTGGCTCGTACCGTCCGAGTTCTGGGTAGCCACGGTGAGTAAATATTGTTGAGGAGTGAGCCAGCAATCGAGTTGAAACTCGACTATAAATTCATCACCCGCATCAAAGTCACCAAGCTCCGCTCCATCTATGCCGGTGTTGGAGCCGTAAACCTCGATTCCGATTCGGTTTCGGATTAGGATTCCCACCAACGGAGAACGAAGTTGCCGATGCACGCGGGAGCGAATGCGAATCGTCACAGCTTCGCCGCTCTCAATGCTGGTGCGGCTCTCGCCTTCTTGGGTCAGGAACTCGACGCCGACAATCTCGCTTGCAAGATCGCCGTGGCGAGTTCTTTGTGATGAATCGTCAGCGCCTCCCGAGAGATCCCGTTTAGGAGCGTGATGTGCGAGAACACTCGCGATATATCGGTCGATTACAACCTTCGGATCTCCTTCCGCTTTGACGCGCCCCTCTGATAGGAACAAGGCACGATGTGCCAGTTGCTTCACGAGGCCCATATCATGTGACACGAACAATACTGTTACGCGGCGATCACGCAGCTCGTTAAATTTTCGGATGCAACGGTTCGCGAAGGCCGCATCGCCGACCGCCAGTGCCTCATCGACAATTAAGATTTCAGGCTCGACGTGAATAGCGGTAGAGAACGCTAGGCGGACATACATGCCACTCGAATACTCTTTGACTGGCCGATCAATGAAAGCGCCAATCCCCGCGAACTCTTCTATCTTCGGTAGGGCTCGACGGATTTCCGCGCCACTAAGTCCAAGCAACTCTCCGTTGATTACGACGTTTTCGCGCCCGGTGAACTCTGGATTAAAACCTGCCCCGAGTTCAAGAAGGGCGGCTACACGGCCGCGGGTTATCACGTTGCCGGTCGTAGGTTGAAGAATCCCGCTGACAATCTGCAAGAGCGTGCTCTTGCCGCAGCCATTTGGGCCAACCAGGGCCAGGAAGTCACCTTTTTCAACGGTGAACGATATGTCATGAAGAGCCCAAAAATCAGAGTGCCGCTTCCTCTTACCCACATCGATGATCTCGAAGATACGATCCGAGGGCTTACGGTAAAGGCGATAAACTTTAGAGACGTTCTGAACTAGGAGCACAAATAGAACTTCAGTTCCAGGATACCGTGGTGCCTTCGCGTACCTCACGCCATCCAAACGCTTCGCTGTAGGTTCTTGTAGAAACCCGGCGGATATCCAATAAGACAAAACTGGTCGAGAGCAAACAACACCACCGAATCTACATTTTGCCCGAGAGCCAACCCCACTTCGGCTATCCATGGAGTAGTATAATCCCCGATCCCCACGAGGTGGCTGGCTTGCGAGGGCTGAAATCGAAGGGACCCGGGAAGGTCGACGGATTGCGCCGCATGGTCCAAATCACGATTGCCGGTATAAGTGAAGTTCTCCGTCTTAAGACAAACTAACGTGCTTGGGGTCCAATAGGTGAGCGGGAAATTCACGGCGGCGTTCATCGGGAAATTGTTAACGTCAGGCGGATACAGAACTTCAAACTTCGTTTGAGGAAGCGCCTGATGAACGTAGGACATAATAGAAGCTGTAAAATCCCCAATCAACTGAGGCAGGAAAGCGGCCTCTTGAGGAAATGCAGAAGGCTGAATGGTATTGTTCCTTATTAGGGAGATCGGCCTGCCGTAGGTCTTTTGAAATAACGTTTTGGTGTAGGCGTCGTAAAAAGGCAGGCTCGGCTCGGCATCTGCAAAATACCACCATTGGACCTCACCGAACTGCAAATATGGTTGCTGTCCCGCGGCCACCATCACGTTCGCCATCTCCAGGTACACTTGCTGCCAAAACAACAGGCTAATTGGGGAGAAATTCGTTTGAATTGCGGGCGTATTCAGGACAACGGGAGCCCCATCAAAGTACCGCTGAGCCATGCCCGCGCTCAGCGAAGGATCAACAAACTGGAGTTCGGTGCTAAACGCTGCAGTTGAAGTAATCCCGTAGGAACCCAACGCTCTAAAGAATGCCTGCGACCAGTCGCGAGCCGCCCGGTTGAGAAGGAGCGGTGCACCGAGGTCAGTTTTCCATCCAATGTTTGCGCTTGTGTCCTGATATCCAATTCCACTAGGTGCACCGTTTACGCCCCCGAGCAGAGTGGGGCTACTCACTTGCGCTGTGAATGAACTCAGGTTGAACTGGGTCACGGAGGCCGAGATGGTTAAAAAGTTCCCGATGATGCCCATGGCCCGAGCCGTCACAGTCAGGACTCCACCACTCGATTCAGCCCACACACCTGTTGATCCATTGTTGATCTGGAGAGCAAATGCCAAAGCCACCGTCTGAGCCGTATCGCCTTTTAAATGTACGTGTGACATTGCTGTCGAACTGACCGTCAACGTAGTCACGACGCCAAGTTCAGTTTGGCCGCCAAAGGTAACCGTCGCCGATGCGTATATCTGGCCCAGACGGGTAAGTTCAAAAAACCAAAGGGCCCCCTGATAATGATTTGCGCGACCCGAGAATCCCAGCTTCGATATGAGCCACGCGGTGCGCTCTGGAGGAAGGGCTAGCGAGTGATCGGTATCCCAATCTGTTGCAAGCGTGATCTTAGACTGGGCAGGAAATTCTGGGAGGTTTTGCGTCGGATAGGCGATTTCAAGAAAGTCAAAGTAGAAGCACTGTCCTGCCGTCCCGGTAAATGTTGCTGTGACGATATGGTCTCCAGGTCCGAACGATCCCAGCTTTACTCTTACAAGCACATCGTCAACGAGCGTACAAAAGATGCTCTGCGGAGTGCAGTTGTCTACAACGACTGAAACAGTGCCGCAGATTGTCGCCTTCCTGGTCCCCAAGTACAAATCGTGAGTTGCAGGCTCGGAATATGGAATGGACAGAGCACTGTTCGGAGACGTTGTCGTGGCTATGGACCCACCTGAAAAGTTCCCGCGATTCTGAGCGGAAGGAGACCACACCCCGGTGTAGACAACTTCTGAGGAATCGTCTTCAATTCGTCGGGAGCCAGGCCCAGCAACGTAATAACCACGTCCACTTCCGCTGACACTCCAGTTCGTGATGGTTGCGTTAAATTCAGACCGCGAGTACCCGGCAGACTGCAGGTCGGCGGCATACGTCCACCGCATTTTACGTACCGAGGTTGCAGAAAACACCACGCCGGTATCCGCGTCAGTCAATGATCCGAATGGCAGCGTGATTGTCCAAGTGGAAGGCGATGTTCCACCACTGAAAGGCTGAGATTGCGGTTCCCACACTTCAGTCGCCGCACCTGAAGCAGTGCCGTAAGCACCGAGCCGATTTGCATTTGCCCCCGCGCCGGCGTTCTGCAATGTAAGTGTGATCTGAGTTCCAGAAGCGGTAGCACTGGCTGAGGCCGTTGACTGAAACTGATTGATGATTGCCGCAAGACTGGCCACTGCTGAAATTAACGTGTCGTTATCGGTGATTTGATAATTGTAATGAAACGAGCTAAACGGATCCCAGGCGAGCTCAATCAAGTCTCCGGGCGTAACCGCGCCGGTTAGTTTGAAAACGGCTGTCGCGGCCGAGAACGAACCGTGTGCTGGAGACGCATACTGAGCGAGTTTGACTCGCCGGAATACATCACCCTGACCAGAGTCCATCCAGAGCCGCAAGTAGGGCCAATCAACCGTAGGGATAAAGGTTCGAGTCGAGCGGTATACAATTTGTTCGGGTTTCGTTGTAGCTAAGGACAAGTCCGCTTAGGTCTCCATCGGGAAGATTTCGTAAGGCGGGATGCTCAAATGTGTTATCACGATTCCACTCGATTACTGCCCAGTCGAATTGCTGGCGCCAGGTTCCGGAAAGTGTGAATCCGGTATCACTCGTAGCGCTCAATGCAGCGATCGCGGAGGGATGCTCAAAGTAAGATACCAAGTCACGGCTGGGGGTCAGCTTTTGTAAGATCTCCGCCATTTATACCCTAATAATAACGGTCAGGCCGCTGCCTGGGATGCGCTGCCCAACCCCGCTGATGTTAAGACTTAGCTGGTCCTGGTAATGCAAGGGGGAGAGGGACACTCCATCCAAAGCGGACGCGACAGTTGTTGCACCGTCCGGAATCGTCAGGGTGAAGTACGGGTTGCCGTTAAGCAAGACAGATATCACGATGGGAGCTCCGGAAGGAGCTTGCTTTACCACGGCGTAGGCGTCCCGGACGACTTTGGAGGCGTCAACGATGATATCGGGAGCAGCACCGGCTTGAACAGCTAGAAACCCTCCAATCTGAAAAGAAAATTGACCGCCCGATAGCGTTCGCAACCCGCCGTCGCGTAGACTTGTAAAATCGAGCGATGCCGGAGTACTGCTTCCCTGCGAGTTCGTAAGAGTCATCTCCGCAGTAACAATCCGGACGTTCGGAAACGAAACCGGATAGCTCCAATCACCGCTCGCGGGACTTCCAAAGAACCGCTTAGGAAACGGAACCACAAATACTTGGGCGCCCAGAGCGAAAATAGGGACGCCAGCGTTATGGCTGGCTGCAGAAGATCCATGCACCCCGCGCTTAACAGACACTTGGGTTCGGTCGGGGCTTACTGTTTGCATACTGACCACTTCTGAATCGATTAGTAGAAAAGATGGCGGGTTGCTCCCGAGCGGAGGAGAGACCGTGACAAGGGAGTCTGTCAGACCAACCGATACCGACAAGGTCGCAAGAGAGGCAGGATTTAATTCGTCAAGGTAATAGAGGGTATAGGTTCCGGCCGTTGCCGTAACAAGGTTATTCAGATCTGAGAATGAGAGTGCACTAAATGTTACTGTCCCGCCCGCGCTTTCGGAGACGTTAACGCCGAAAAGCGGTACGTCCGGAGGAGCGGCGTCGACGTTTGTAAAGCTCGCCCCTCCAATCGTCCATCGAGTCAATGGGGAGATCTCGTAAGGACTTTCCACACCATTGCAGTTCGAACTGCGACCAGACAAATGGACCACGGCTCCTGCTTGGTTCGGAATAGAGAATTGAATGGGACTGCCTTGTGACAGCCCGCCAAACTGGTACGTTCCTTGCGCGACCACGAAGGTGCTTGTGGCGTCAGGTATGACGTCCCACTTGGCCACTATGGTGATTGTGTTGGCTGTATTTCCCGCTATAAAGCGTTCCTGTCCGGCACCCGTACCTGAAATTATGCGAGCGATCATCCCAGCGTAACGGGAGGGTTGCATTTCCAGAATGCTCGCACCGATGTTAAATGAGCCGTAAGACGAAGCCGCAACCGGGGGCTGCAATTCCATCCGCCAATAGAAGTCAGCGTGATCGAAGCTCGGGTCTGGAGGTAAGATCGGCGTGGCCTCGACTCCAGTGTCGACAAATGTGTTTGCAAGGGGAAGATTTCCAGCAATCTGAAACAAATTGCTCGGGTTCAGCCCGCGATATACCTGATAAGCTTTGGCCGTTGCAGGGAAACTCAGTCCCGTTAGGGTGACGGAGCATGTCGAAGGCCCCGGGGGCAATGCCGCGTGAACTACGAACGACAGTCCACTCTCCGCGGCACTGGCCGATAAGCTGGTGACTGCATAGTATAGGTCTCGTTCCGAGCCCAAAGATCCACCGGTTTGAGAAACCGTCGAGGCTAGCGAGATCAACGGTACGTCGGGTCCCGCCTGTAGGCTTGTCCTAGGCGCCGAGAAACTGACTGTCGCGGTTACGGTAGCGCTACCATCTGGTGACTGCGTTACGTTCTCAACAACTGCGAAATCGAGACTGCCCATCGAGTCAGGAATAACCCCAGCCAGCGGTCGGGGTACTCCAACGCTCGAATTTGTTTGACGACGGCTTGCGTCCGCGCTCGTCTGCCCGTTTGTATCCAGGTACCAAGCATCGTCATGGATCTGCGCCGTTATCGTCGCGGTACGATAGTTGCTACCCGCTTGTATCTTAGTGATCCGAAACGGCTGCCGCTCAAACCCCTCTTTTAAGTAAGTGACGGAGATTATGTCACTCGTCGCCAAGCCAAGAGCTTTTATGCTCGTGTCGAATTGAATAGTTGTGTTGCCAGCGACGCTCTTGTCCAAATAAAACTTTAGGATTCGAGCGGCTTGGTCGAGGTGGGGAAGTCCCAGAACAGGCATTGCCCCTGTGATTTCCTGGCCGGTTTTCGCAACATCGTCGGCATCCACAATCGACAAGCTATCTTGTTGATATTCATTAAACGCGTCTTGGAACTCGGCGGCGAACCGGTTTGGCGTGTCTACTGTCGCCTTGGCCATCATTGTTACAGTCGAAGCTCCTGAGCTAGTTCTGGCGATCGCCGTTGTACCACTAGTTCCATCACCGAACTCATAGGCCGGCCAGCCTCCGTTAAGGGAATTCTGCGCGTTAGTGCTCGGAGTCTGCGTAGGTTGTTGTAGCGCGATTGTATTTTCAATCGTCAGTTGCAGCAAACCCGCCGCGCTATAACGCAACGAAAGCCGGTTTGCGTTGCGAATGCCTCGAACCACGTCGGCGGCTGCACGCCGCGACTTCAACACTAGATTGCACTGAAAACGCGGGATGAGGACTGGATTTCCAAATAGATCGCTCGTTTGTATTTGCTCTTGACAGTAGGACGCTGCTGAAACAAAGGAGGGCAGGTCAACTTCGCTCAACGACCAACCAATCCGGCCAAGCAGATCGAGCACCACCCAAGCCGGGTTGTTAGAAAAGCTTTCTCCGAGACTATTCCCTTGAGAATCATATTGAGAGACTTGCAGCCCGTCTAAGAGCACTTGAATCGACGGTACGCTACTCCCGTCATTGATCCGATTCGGAACCACTACCGAAAGGTAAGCCATGCTGCCATACGGATCGCCCAGCGGGTTGCCGCCCGAATCCGCAAAATCTAGGTTGAAGGACCCGTTTCGCGAACCGACGCTTACGATGTTATACCATCCAGTGCCGGTCATGTTTCGACCGCTTTGTCCAACGGGTATTTCAATTGTGCTAACGATTACTTTCTGGACACCTTGGATCGGTCCCGCACCGATAAGCACTTCAAAGCGGGTCAGATTTCCATCATTGCGAGCGAACACCACACATGGAGAGTGCCACGCCGTCCCATATATTAAGGGAACAAAGTCGTTGTATCTAGCTTCATTGTCTTGGGTCGCGGAGACATGTGTACCCCTTTCCCCGGCGCTCCGGACTATGATAGAAGACGGGACAAATTCGATTCCCCCAAACCGGGCCGTGGGCCGTGATAAGGCATCGAAAGCGAACATGCCGCGCGCCGTGCAATCAGTTCGCGTGTAAGCGCAACTAGAGAAAGCGGTTCCGTCCGGTGCCAGGGTTCCTACCCCTCCAGTCACATCTGCGGAATAGCCACACCGGTAATAGCGGGAAAACTTTCCGGACTGTCCACCTATCGCTGCCTCTTGTCGCTGTTCGAGATTTCCTGGGAAGTTCCATGGGCAGCGCTTCTGGATTCGAATGTCCGGAAGCGCGACGCGCTGTAACGACAGGCGGTTACTGGCGCTGATTCGAAATATCTCTTCTGTGATTAACTCCGGAGGATTTAGAATTCCCTTGAACAAAACCTGAACGGTACTCGAGGGCGCCCCAGCCGCAAAGCTGTAAAATACAAGGGATACCGTGAGCATTCCACCTTTGACCCCGACGCTTCGCTCGATTTCGGAGAAATACGAGTCTGCGTTTGCCAGTTCAATACTCACCTTTGAGATCGCATCCACACCCAGGTCCGAGCCTGCTTGTAGTTCAAATACATTTTGCCGGAGCACGCGCGCGGAATAGGTCAGCCCATTAACATTTGCACCGTGAGTGCTCCATCGTTCCGCTAGCGACTGGCCGAGTAGGCAGTCAAACAGCAGCAGTGGTGTGTCGCTGACAGCGAGTTCTTTCGATTGGTAGACTGTGTTCATGCGACGCTAACCATGGGTCCTTGCGATTACTGAGACGGTCACCGAGCTTTGACCAAGGTCGGTCGCCGTTATCGTTACCGCAGTGCTGTCAAATCGGGCGTTCTGAAATATACTCACATTGTTTGTGCTGACTACATACGGCGCTGGCGAGGGCTGGGCATCTACTTGTAGCCCGAACAAATCTACAGACGACCCGCCAGGCACGCCAATAGAAAAGTCACAGGAATCGCTCGTACTGCTGAAAAATCCGGAGCTAAGACTCACGCGCTTCCATGAAGCTGTATTCTCACTTGGAACCGTAGCAACACTCGAACCATCGGTGCGTGACAGAATACAACCAGTAGTGTCCGCCGGCATGTACGATCGGAGATACGCGCTGAACGCACACTGCGTAACCCCCGGCAAAGCGAGGCTTTGCGTGAGCGCCAAGGCAGCCTGAGAGTTGTTTGTGATCCGGCTGGCGCGAAGTGTCCCGAACGGGTCGTCAATCCCGGGTGTGATATTGAGGAGTGAACTCCCAACCCAGTTTGGCTGTCTATAGTCCTCGCTGAAAGCGATAAGATTTTGAGTCGGGTCCAAAAATAGGAATGGCTGGAGCGGACCCTCGCAATCGGTGTAGAATTTGGTTAGCGCGTATAGCTCCGAGTCTGTCAAGGCGTTGTAAGCCAAGTTCCAGCGCGTCGTTCTCGCGTTGTTATCGCTGAGAACAATAGTCTTGCCGTCCTCGGTGAGATTTCGAATGATTCTCTCGACATGGCTCTTAACGCTGGGGTACTGGACCACTGCTCCGCTGGCGAGTTGGGGAAATATCAACATACTTACTCTCTGTTCTCTCGAATCGTGAGCTTAGTCGATCCGGAAGATGGACCTTTAAACGCTACCCGCATCTCATCACTTGCTATCGAGCAGCTTGGGTAGGTGACACCTGTTGATGGGTCGTTGAAAGCGAACGTACCTGCGACAGTGGCGTTCTCGAGGAAGAAGCTCTCGATGCTAGCCATTTCCTGTTCGTCTAGTTGGTCCAACGCGATTTCCCATTCGTGGAGAACCGATGGAGCGTTACGGAACCTCTGTTCAGATCCGTCCATAAACCAGACAATGTCCGCACGATAGGTGAGAGTCGTGCTCAGCGGATACTGGGCAACAGCCCCAGTTTTCAGAAGCGGAAAAACTGCCATTTCAGAGGTCGCCCACTACATCGTTGATCGAGTGCATGTTCAACATCGCTTCCCTGACGGCAGATGCAATATCGCTGCTGTGGTCCAAGAAGGACCGGCTGTCCATCGCGTTTACCTGCACAGTGATATGTGTAGCGGCCGAGCTAGGACTGGCCCCGCCCGATCCGTTTGGAACTCCCCGTCCAGCTGTCCTAGTCATCGCGCTTAGAGCAAGATCACTCGTGTCTACTTCTCTTGGCTGTGATGCTGAGTTGTAGACAGCCTGCCCGATGATTCCGTCTGCTGTCGCCAGTTCAAAGTTCCGCGATGGTGGGGGTGAATAGCTAGTAAGCGGAGTGGGCGTAGCTGGACCACCACCAAACAGTCCCTTGATCCCATCGAACAAGAGTTCAAGGCCTGTGCCGAAAACACCTCCGCCTAGTAGCCCACCGCCGAAGGCTCCGCCTACTGCAGTCTCGAGCGCCTTGGTAGCGCCACCGCCATGGGCCTGGGACGTTTGGCCCAGCGCCTCGGTATTCGCGGATAGCGACTCTATACTCCCTTGAGTTGCTGCTTGCAACTGGTTGATCGCACGCGTCGCGTCCTGAACTGCTTGAGTCGTAAAAGATCCGTCGCCCTGTGTCGCAGCCGTCGTACGGTTCGCATTCTGTAAGTCCTCATTGTCAAGCCTCTCGGCGTTCTGAATTAGCTCACTAAGCCTCTCGTGCATCGAATTGCGCCTCTCTCGCCAGTTCGGCGTCTAGAAATAGTAAAGCTTCAACCTCTTTCGCCGGACGCTCCTCGAGGGCGCCCGAGCCAAACCTGTTCCAAATCCAAAACGCTTCTACAAACACCGCGCTCTGACCACTTATGACCGGTTTAGGGCATTCGAATAGCGCTAAGTCTCGATGGATCCACACTGGGAACTCCCGCGTATTTTCCCGGTTTGACAAATATCCGCAGTTTCGTCGTTGCTCCAGACCGGCTGACCTACACTCGTCGCAATTCCACCCGGTCCGTCTTTCCCGCAGGAAGTGGAATGCGACTCTTAGTTTTTTCTTTCTTCTCCAGAGAGCTCGCAAACAGCCTTTACGCAGGCCAGTGCTTCGCTGAACAGATCCTCTGGACCGGCTTCTGCAAGGCTAATCGGGTCCGCGTCCCTGCCATCGATATTTAGCCCCACGACCGCCGCTAGCCCCCATTTGACGTAGAGCTGATCAATCTCGGCCGAAAGTAAACGGGCTTCAATTCTGTCTTGTTGCGTGTTTCCGGCTTGAAAACACTCCAGGCGGGGGGCGATATCTCTCACGCGCTTCATAAGTTCTAATCGGCGGCCGAAAGACATTCGATTAACCTTGTAAACCAAACCATCGGCTAACTTTGACGCGATGACTTCTGTACTCTCGTATATCATTTTTCACCCGAAGGCAATCGCGATCTCGTCGTCCCCCACACCTTGCGCCTGAGACCCGCGGAAAGTCCACTGAAGCCTTCGCTCCTTATCGTTGAAATCGGGAAGTTCGGGAACAACGCTCTTGAGAAAAATTCCAAGAATCTGGCCGCTCGTTTGGCCAACCTGGAATCCTACCCCGACCGGCGAACGCGTTCTCGCGGCTTGATAGAGCGCAACAGTCGCCGAGTCGTCTTGGCCATACAAGTCGAGGTCAAGCTGGACCGACCGCATTCCTGGGTTGATCGCCCGCGGTAGCGTTGACCCAAACTCACGCGTCCTCGTGTCCAACTCGTTTTTCACTGAGACTCTTGCTGCGGTAAGCATCGCAAAGCTAGACTCCGACGCTCCCAGCCACGCTTGCCCAAGATGGCCCGGAATCACAGTAGTTGGAGCGCCGGACGTTATGGTGGGCTCGGCTGGAAAGGTCGTCAGCTGCCCTGACCCAGAAACGAAGCTGGCCGAGTCGAAAACGTCTTGAGCTATTCCTTTGAACGCAAATTCTTGATAATCTCCATTTACTTGTATTTCAGCCTGATTGATGGCGCACCCGCAGAGTATTCGTTGGATCGCTGTGTTTGGTGTCCAATAATCAAATATAGTGACGCTCGGTAACTCTGTTGCGGGAAGGTATGTCACAGTCTGACCAATCGGAGCGCCCGGCGCCGGAGTCGTCGAAAATGGTGCGTTCAGAAGAACGGTTTGCCCATCTACAATCGAGGTCACAAAACGGATCTCGTTCAAATAGGTGATTGCCTGCTGTGCAACTAAGCCGTGAGGTGCGTTGAAAGACACTATTGCGCTCGTTGAGCTTGCCGAGCTTCCGCCATGAAATGTCAACGGAGTAGCCCCTAAGCTCGCCTGAAATAGAGGACCATATGACGGAGCTCCTGGGTTTGTCCATGCAGTCATGTAAGTCCTTAAGTCGAAGCTGGTTTGCTTCCGGAGACTGACGGGAGATCCCTGGTAAGTACGAGTTCCCGTTTTGTCGAGACGCTTTGGCGTCAGCAACTTCTGCTGAACGGACATCTGAACGGCTGGGAATCGGTTAGTGGATGTCACTGCGGGAACTTGCCCGAAGCTCGGTTCTAGTTGGCAGTACCACCGGTTGTTGTTTGAAGAAATGTAGCCCATCGATGACTCTCCTTCTCTGTAGTGGAGCCTTACACGCTAGCGTCGAGTTCCATGGCAACTCGCCCGATTTGTAGAAAGTTCAAACCACCTCGCTTCAATGGAGCAAAGCTTACCTCGTAGCCCCCACTGTAGAAGATTCCATTACCCAGGTCGCCTCGCGAGCTGTCCAGAATCTCGCACACCGCGCTGATGTATGTCTCAAGCGTTTCCTGCACTTGCCCGATTTGATCGTGGGAATGTCGGACTTCCACTACGATTGAGATCTTCCCCGAAAATACCCGGAATTTCTCGACTAGCTTATTACTTGCCTTATCACAGTAGACGTGGATTGTTGGGTACCTAAGCGCGGCGCTCTTCTCTAGGAACTCCGGCGGCGTATTTCCCACTAGTACGGACCCTGGGGAGATTGTCGGCCCGTTCCCGAAGCTGTGAGCGATCGCGTTTACCGCAATATCCAGTCCGGCGGGGGCGGTTAGAAGATTGAACACACTCGCGGTCGCAGCGGTTGTCAAACCGGTCATTGTTAGCCTCGCATGATGCGTCGCGGAAGATCTCGCATCACATTTCCCTGTTGGCCTGCGCCGGGCCCACGACCGATAGTTGTGGGCGGGAACACAAAATCACAGTAGGTTCCTATAGCGAGCGATGCTGTATTCTGGAGCGTAATAGCGTTCGGCCCATACCCGGCGTACAAGTTCCAGCCGACAGCGTTAATCGGAGCCGCTGGAAGTGCTATCACTAGCTGCTGCTGGTCGGGAACGACGCATTCCAGAATACTTGAGACCGAACTCTCCTCATTCTCCGCGTTGATTAAGGTTACGCCGATATAGATTGTGCCCCCGCCCTGCGGTGCAGCCTGAAAAGAGGTCTGCGCTGAGCTCGGGATCGGAAGCGGGTCGATGACAAGACATGCACCAGTATTGATAAATCGTACTCTGCTGAGATTTGCCTGGCGCTGGTATTCCGCCCACTTCTCTTTGTATCTATCGTTTAGCTGGTTGAAATAGCAATCTCTGTAAACGAGTTCCAGGCTCTTGAAGGTGTGCCACAGCTTGAGCGCGGGTGTTACAGCCAAGTGCATCGTATCCAGTGGTGCCTGGCCTAGCACGGGGGCGTAGATGGAAGCCTCTCGACCAAATATCTCCGTTAGCTCGATCTCGAGTTCGTCATACGCCAAGGCTGTCTTTATTGATACATCCACACCCTCGGTGCCCGCCACGCCGGTTAGGAATGAGTCCTGAGCTGTTAAGTCGTCGACTGTTGAAGGTGGTCCATCGGAGAAAAGGCCCATATCGGCGATTTACTCCTTCGCGGCTTTCCCAGGCTTTTGTCTCAGCTCGGAAGTTCCAACGATTGTTACCTGCATCCGCTGCGCCGCCGCGTTTGCTTCAGCTTCGCGCCTGGCCTCGGCATGCTGTTCGTAAAACCTCTTTGTTTGCTCTTCCGAAGCCAGCTTTGCTCGACCTTCTGCGACAAGTTTCGCCGCAACGAAACGTGTGGTTTCCGAGCATGTCCCGGCTTTCCCACCCTCTGGCGTGTCAAGTGCGACAACAACAATAAACGGCGTTGGTATCGTGCTCTCCACTTCTCGTATGTTCCTATAGTAAGCTCGTAAGTCCATTCTCTTCCTCCCGTCCTGGTTCGAAGGGCACCATTCGATGCCCTCTCGATGCGCTTTGTGACCTAACTGTTTACCTGAACCCCGAACGCGTTTCGCAGCACGGCGACTCCGTATAATACGTCCACTGTGAACTGCTGGGCCAGGGTGTTCGGCTGGTAACTCATGGTCACCCGCATCCCAAAATTGCCGAGTTCCGCATACTCAGCAATAGCTCCTGTTCCCGCCAAAGGTTGCGGCAATCGACGAATCACAAGGCCGATGGCGTTCTTTGCGAATGCTATGTTATGAGTATTCAACGGCGCGCTTCCGGTCTTGGCCACGTATTGCGACCGGAAGACGAAGAAGTCCTTCAACTTACCGAAGCTTCCCTCGATCAGAGCTCGCAGACCAGCCTCGCCAGCGGTCTGAAATTCGCTGAACCGAGGGATCTGCCGCATTTGCGAGTACGTGTTCGGGTCAACAACAAGGTACTTCGACTCGCTTACCGGTATTTTCGCTGCAAACAGCGCCGTTTCCGCTGCGTCTACCGCGGATTCGTTAATCGCGACGCCAGCGGTTCCCACCGGCGCATTCGATGTAAACCCGGCGTAAGTATTCAGCAAGTCAGTCTCAATCCGCTCCGCGATGGCTATCACGGCCGGCTGCATGTAAACTTTGAGCAGGTCAGGTACAGCCAGCACCCGCGTCACGTCTGGAATCTGGAACGTGGCTTCGGCGTGTGTGTTGAGAACAATTTGCGCGTTCCCTAGGCTTGGATTCTGGGTCTGAACCGTCCCACCCTCCGCGATGTTATTCGCCACCAGAGTTGGGGGAATCGGTATATTCACGGTATCGCCCGCCTGAGCCAACACCGGCTCGTAGTCGCGGTTCACCAAGTTACCCATAATCAGGTTCCCGACCAGAGCCGGCAGCGCGTCGGCTGCTACAAGCTTCACGATCGCGCTCGCTACGTTTGCTGAAGTAATTGCTGCCATGTTTCTCCTTATGTCTTGTTAGATAATTCCGATCGACCCTGCCTACTCTGTACTACTTCGGCGCAAACTGTTCCCTACACTCCGCGAGACCCCTGCGACGTCACTCGCAAGATCTCCTGCCGGACACGCTCTTTCTCCTCCGTCGTCATCGAAGGCGAGATGAAGTCAATATCTACCGCAGCACGCCCCTGACTGGCCCGCGGGCTTGCCACCACACCCGTACCGCCAGCTATCCGCGCAGGAAGAAACTCCGGATTCTCATGCACGAAGTTTCCGAGATATTCGCGAAGTCCTACTTCGCCTACTTCAGTCCGCGCGATGAGCCTGCCATCGTCAGTCCGCTGGATGTTGTCTCCGATTGCTTTATAAGCAAGGTCAACCTTCGCCACCCCTAACGCCTGTAACTCACTCTTGATCTTTGAACTTCGCTCCGCGAGCTCGGCGGCCTCACGGCTCTTCTGGTTCTCTGTGGCCATTTGGTTCAGCCGCTTTTCTAGTCCTTCCCTTTTTCGTCTCTCCTCCTGCAATTCAGCTTTAAGTGCCGGCTCCCGACGCGTCGAATCCTGCCTGACGTACTCAGAAATTGCACGCTGAATCAGCCCTTGCACATCCAGTTCTGGCTGGTTTTGCGTTTTCGAATCATCCATGCCTTTTCGTTCCTCCTCACTTTTGCGCCGTTACTCGGCCCGCGCCTGATCGATCTCGCTTGCGATCCTTGTCTTTACATCCTGTCGGGAGTCGCTGAAGAACTTCATTGCGATTCTCTTGAACAGCTGCCGCTTCAGAGTCTCCGACGGAATCTGCAAGGCAAGTAAACTCTGTGCATCTTTAAGTTCGCCGCTTAGATCTTGTATATCGAACTCATCAATGCCGGAGACTTCAATTTGTAGCTCGTCTTGCCGCGCAGCCGAGACGGCGTTCATCACTGCCGACATGGACCGCTTAGCGATGTCTCCGAAGGCTCTTAGAATCTCCTCTGTCACAGTGAAATCCCAAGCCTTACTCAAACCGCTCGTCGCTCCGCCGCCAACCTTGCCACTGAATTGGCTGTTCATGTAGCAGACACGGTAAATCTCATCCTGAAGCCGCACCAGATTTTCAGCCGCGACTTGATAGACGTTCCCGGACGGTTCAGTCCATCCGAAACGGTCTTGTGGACCGAGCTGTATGAAGTACGATTCGCCCACAATCTGTGCGAACTCCCGGTCGGAGTAAACCACCGGCGTTGCGAACAGACCCATGGTCAGCGCCCACCCGAGCCCGTTTGACTTGTTGAAGTGCTCCAGCTGTAACAGAGATCCTTTGTTCATAAGCCAGAGCCCGTGGCTCACGCCTAACTCGAAGACCGGAACCCTATGTTGGGCCGCCAATCCGTGTGCGCCGGATGCTATCAGCTTCGGATTTGTATTTTGCCCGTCATTCCCACTTCCCCCGGAGTACAATTCGAAACTCTCGCGATCGTAGTACAACCATCGGGTTTGTCTTTTCCAGTTTTCATCCATCACCGATTCTTGCTTTAGATCAGATGTTCGGATGACAATCCAGTCCAGCGATCCGTGTTGATCGTAAGACCAGTTGATTACTTCCTCAGCCGTGTAATCCACTAAGTAGGCGCGAGACAAACCCGTTGCGTCTTCTTGGGCTCGGCTGTACGCCGGAGCGTCTGGTTTTGGAAAATCGATAGCGATATAAGATTTTCCGTATACCAGCGCTTCCGTAAGCTGTTTACGATAGAAGTCAGTAAGTCCCGTTCCCCGCCGGTCACAGTCATGCACAAACGCGTCGAAGAACCCACGGCCGCTCTCGTTCGCACCGAAAAACTGAATGATGGGTTCCCGGCGGAAAACGGTCGCCGTATACCAGTCAATAATCGAACCGATGTAGTTCTCGTAGAAGACGCGATTTAGCCTCTCAAAGTAGATGTCGTTCGGCTCTTTGTGCCGGCGAACCAGGTAATTTGAGGCATTCGCTTTAAACCGTTCACCACCCAGATACAAATCCTTATACATGAGCCGGTTCCGCCCATTAATTACATATTCTGGGTGTTCTCTCGTAATGAAATGATTGTTGCCGTTCTCCACGTCTGTCTTCATAGAAGCCGCTCTGGTTGTTGCCCGCCCTTGCTGCTCTTGAACTCTTGCCAGAGCACGTAACCCAATGCGTCGGACACATGCGATCGTGACGTGTCTTTGTCTTTGTCGGGTATCGTCGTCCCTTCTTTAAACGCCAGCTGCTCAAAGTCCTTAATCAACTCTTTGCACCTGGGATGCACTAACAGTCGGATCTCCTGGTCCGCGTTGCGCAGAAGGGCATTCACCAGGGATATGCGATCCCGAACCCCTGGGTTTGACCTCGGAACACGCTGCTCCGGAACTGACCCCGTGTGCCTCAGGAAATAGTCCTTGATGATCTTGTAATCCGAAGACCCCGTCGTATGCCCGTTGTTTCCCGAAGCGTCCCCATAGATTCGGAAGCCACCCGGGTGTTTTAGATACCGGTTACAAAACTCGTCGCATGCCATGGCCGTCGTGGCCCGCGAGATCACTATCTCATCAATCACCTTTGCCACGTCCCCAGTCTTCTGCACCACCACCGAACTCATCGGATCGACGTTGAAGTCCAGCCCCCAGTACAGAGGCGCCTGCGGATTAATGGCAACTTCCCGGACGTGATCGTTTCGCGCGAAGCACTTATACACCAACCCACCGCTCATACTGAGGTAGGATCCCAACACCTCCTGATCGAAGAAGTGTTGGTCGTAGCTTTTTCTCAGTCGCTCATAATAGTCCGGTACCGCCGCCAGTACGTGGCGATTCTCGAATGGCCTTGCTCGAATCACATCATAGTTTCCAGTCTCGTCCTGGATGAACTTGCGGTACACCCAGTCAAATCCTTTTGGAGTCCACACCGCAAAGCCCCGCAGGTCCTGTGCAAGAGGGTCTCGTAGTCGTCCCTCTAGCCTGAGCCAAGCTGCCTCTTGGGTATAGGTCAACTCGTCCACTCCGAACCAAGCCAGGTTCGTTCCTCTGAGTCGCTCGTGATCTTCCAAAGATCTGAAGACCACAGTCGAGCCCGTGTCCCCAAGTCGTAGCGCGTTCTCGGACTTGTTAAATGAGAACGGAATTTTCTCGCACTCCAGAACATCAAACATTGCCTTCTGGGTTGAGTCCCGGAGCATCTGATACGTTGGCGCTCCTATGAGTCCCCAACGCCCTTCATTCTTGTAGCTACACCGGATCGCTTCATGCACCAACGCCTGGCTCTTACCTGACCCGATTGGACCGGAAAAGCCTTTGAATCGCGCCGGCGACTCACGGAAGAGTAGCTGAGACGGAAGCGGTTGATACTCGATCTCTACGTGGAGTATTCCGCTTCGGAGTTGTCTACCCATTTCACTTCGATCCCCTTGATCGGCTCTTGAACTGTCAGATCCCGTAGTAATTGCACAATCCGCAAAAGGTCCGAAATCGAAGGCGCAACGCCCTTTCCATCCAGCGACACCCCTTCGGCAAAGGCCCGGATAACTCCCTCGAGCGCCACCCTTAAAAGGACTTCAACTTCTTTCCTTCCGTCATCGTCTTCTAATGTGACCTTTGATGTTTCGACTTCCCGCTCTCCGGAGCCAGATACGTTGCGAAGCTTCTTTGCCATTCCGGCCTCTGCTGAGAGCTTGAAACTTGGAAGCGCTTATTGGCACCTGCGCGCTCAGCCCTTCTCACCACCGAAACTATCAGCGGTTCCTGCTGCTGTCGCGCACCGTTAGGCTATCTCGCTGATTCGAGGGGCAATAAAGTTGGAAATTGCTGGTTACTGAGTAAAGTACAGAGCTAAAAGGAGGGATGGAGAGCCATGGGTGGCTTATTAACTTGGCGTTAATTGCCCGCCACCCATGGTCGGCAGGAGGAACGCGAGGATTTACCGTCTTGCTAACTGAAGTTTCTTGGTCGCCTTCTTAACTTTTCGTGGCAAACGGGATTTGTGACTTTTCGCAAATTTGCCGTTTGGTTGGATAGCAGCAGCTTCAGTATGCGTTCCTGCTGCCGTTGACTCTTTCGCCCGGCCCAAACTCGCCACCTTACCCGCAACCGATCCAAGAGCTTTCGCTGCTACAAACAGCAACCCGTCCTTCTCGCCGCTTTCATCGTTTCTGGTCTTCTCTTCCATGAGAACTAGGCATGCAATTGTAATTCCCAAAACGCGGGATTCGGATCAGCCGATCCTATCGACCTACGGTTCCTCGCCCTGCTCCGGCTCCGCCGCAATTCTCGCGCGTTCACCAGGCGATCGCAACACCCGTTCCATCTCCGCCACAGCTTCCTCGCCTTGCAGCGTCGGCGAAGTATCGCTATCTTCGAAGACTGCCAGCAGAGCCCCGAGACGGCGATTTACCGCGTCCGCCCGTCCCTCCGGCGAGTTCATCATTTCCGTCACTCTTGTCGACAGCGCGAACTTTTTCTTCAGTCCCTCGGCACTTGTCTTGATCCGCGGATCCAAATTTACGCTCAAAGCTCGCACATAGCTCTTCCCGTCTACTGTCAGCCGCACCTGGTATTCACCCGGCAGCACCGTCGGCCCCAACGGCACTCGAGGCGTATTCCGGTATACCGCAGATATGGGGTATTCATGCTCCTTGGAGTAAGGCGGCGCGTAATGCAAATCCCACACGAATCGGTGCATACCCGCGCTCGTACTCACCACCGGCGAGGGTCTTATCCAGTAAGTTGGTACATTCAACTCCGGGTCAATGAGATCCGCTACATCAGAACTCGTATACTTCCGGACTAACTTACCCGCTGCATCCAGAATTTCTATGCTGGCTCGCTGCGCACCGCTCTGCAGATAGTAATCGATGATTGCACCGTCCGGCGGGTTCTGCCCTACCGGCTCCTCCGGTGGCAGCGGGGTATCTGAATTGCGGTTCCACCTCCACCGTAGTGCCCTTTGCGGTTGGAAAAGAGTGACTGGCTCGGTCAATACCTTCGAATTCATCTGCCGCAAAGGTGTGACGTCGTCCAAAATCCAGAAACCCCGCCCATGCGTCCCCACCACCAGATCGTCTTCATGAATCACTAAATCGCGAATTGAAATCGCGGGCATATTCAGCCGCAGCGATTGCCAGTCGTTCCCATCATTGAACGAGACATAGGCTTGGTGCTCCGACCCGGCATACAGGAGCCCGTTCTTAACCGGGTCCTCGCGCACCACGTTGATGGGGGCGTCATCCGGTAGTCCAGTCGTAATGTCCGCCCACGTTTTTCCGAAGTCATGAGTCCGGTAAATGTGCGGCCGTAAGTCGTCCAAACGAAATCGATTGACGGCCGCATAAGCTGTGCCTTCGTCAAAATGAGACGCATCCATTAACGACACCTTGCTCCAAGGAGTGAGTTCTGGAGGCGTAACGTCCATCCATGTCTTACCTCCGTTCCGCGTTAAATGGATCAGTCCATCGTCTGTTCCACACCAAATCACATCCCCATTCTTCGGCGACGGCGCAATTGTGTAAATGACTCCCCGATGTTTCCCTTTTTCTGGATCAAGGGTCCGGAAAACACCTAACGCTGAGGGTACTTCGTAAGTCGCCCGAGTCAGGTCGGGACTTATCGTGACCCAGCTGTTCCCCCCGTCCATGGTCTTGAACACTACATTCGATCCCAGATACAACACATGCGGATCGACTGGCGAAAACAGCAATGGCATCGTTCTCACAAATCGGTATTTGCTCGACCGGCCGAGCACTGGACCCACGTTTTGCACGTCTCCAGTAGTCTGATCGAAACGGGTCACTTTCCCGCCATAAATCAAGTTCGGATTCAGTGGATCAGGCGCCACATACCCGTACTCTTCCACCGCCACCGGGTGCCAATCGCGAAAACTGATCGAGCCATAATCGCTCCGGCTCGCCACTCCCGCTGATCCGCTTTCCTGCTGTCCCCCATACACCCAATAGGGAAAACGATTATCCGTAATGACGTGATAGAACTGCGCTGTCGGCTGGTTATACCAGGAGCTCCATGTCTCTCCACCGTCTACGGAAACAGTAGCCCCCTGATCTGCCGCGAGTAAGATGATCTTCGGATTTAGTGAATTGATCCAGATCGTGTGATAGTCATCGCCACCCGGCGCTCCTTTGATCGCTGTAAACGTCTTCCCACTGTCGTCCGACCGGTATGTCGATGTATTTGCCACGTAGATCCGGTCCCGATTAGTTGGATCGACGCGCACACAGGCGAAATCCGAACCTCGCCCCCAGATCCGTTCCTCGTGGTTGATCTGCGTCCAGTTCTCACCCGCATCATCCGACCGGTAGACTCCCCCGCGCTTGGCTGCATCCACCATCGCGTAAATTCGGTTGCCATCGCTCGGCGAGACTCCGATTCCGATCCGCCCCAGTCCGTCCGCTGTCCCCGGCAACCCTTTCAAGAGCGGTTTCCAGGTGGTCCCCCCATCGGTCGACTTAAACAGGCCACTTCCTGGTCCATTGAAGGACCCCCCTATCTCCCACGGGGCCTGTCTCCCCGCCCATAGCACCGCGTACACCGTTCTCGCGTCCCTGGGATCGAACGCTAGGTCCATTCCGCCTGTATTCTCGTCTTTGTAAAGCACGCGCTCGAAATGACGGCCTCCGTCTGTCGAGCGGTAGATCCCCCGTTCTTCGTTCGGCCCGTACGGATGTCCCAGCACCGCAACAAATAGCCGGTTTTCATTCCTCGGGTCAACCAGAATCGCTGGAATCTGCCAGCCATCCTTCAACCCGAAGTGCAGCCATGTCTTCCCTCCGTCAGCCGAGCGGTAAATCCCGTCCCCTACCGATAGGTCCGGCCGCTGTAGCCCTTCGCCGCTTCCCGCATAGATCACATTCGGATTGGAAGGCGCAATTGCCAATGAGCCGATCGACCCCGTATTCTGTTCATCGAAAATCGGCTTCCAAACCCGTCCTGCGTCCACCGTCTTCCAAATTCCTCCGTTGGTCGCCGCCACATAAAATACATTCGGTTGATCCGGGATTCCAGCGGCAGCCACCGTGCGCCCACCCCGAAACGGCCCAATCATCCGCCATTTCATGTCGTTATACAGCTCGGTGGGAAACTGAGCCCGCAGTGCCATCGCACCTAACAAAAGAAGACCACTCACTGTTCGCATAGGAGGCAGAACGCTAGAATGACATAAATTCATGCGCTCATCGATCCTGCTCGCAGCCTTTCTCGTTATCCCTGCTCTCGCCCAAGTCGAAAAAGCTGACGCCATTCCACGCAACAAGCTCGAACAGTCACGCCCCGCAACCCCTGACAAAGATGAGAAGGAGAAGAAAGAGGAGCAGGGTTTGCAGTACCGTTCCATCGGCCCGTTTCGCGGCGGACGTTCGCTCACCGCCGCCGGCATCCCAGGCGACCCGAACACTTACTACTTCGGCTCTACCGGTGGCGGCGTTTGGAAATCAACCGATGGCGCGATTTCCTGGAAATCCATCTTCGACCACGAAAAATCCTCGTCGATCGGCAGTCTCGCCGTTGCCGCGTCCGACCCCAACGTCATCTATGTCGGCACTGGCGAGGCTTGCATCCGCGGCAATCTCGCCCAAGGTGACGGCATCTATAAGTCCGTCGACGCCGGTAAGAGTTGGAAAAACATTGGTCTCAAAGACTCCCGCGCGATAGGAAAGTTGATTGTCAACCCCCACAATCCCGACATCGTCTTCGTTGCCGCCCTTGGCCACCCCTACGGCCCCAACCTCGAACGCGGCATCTTTCGAACATCCGATGGCGGCAAGTCCTGGCAAAAGGTCTTATTCGTCGATCAAAATACCGGCGGTGTCGACATCACATTCGATCCCCACAATCCTCATATCCTGTTTGCATCCATGTGGCAGGTGCGCCGGCAGCCGTGGCGCTTAGATAGCGGCGGCGCAGGAAGTGGAATTTATCGCTCTGTTGACGGCGGTGACACTTGGAAGAAGCTCGAGGGAGATGGCCTGCCGGAAGGACCCCTCGGCAAGATTGGCGTGGCAGTCGCCGCCAACTCCGAACGTGTCTACGCCCTTATTGAGGCCAAGCAAGGCGGGCTCTATCGCTCCGATGACGGCGGGGATAAATGGGAACTCGTCAACCCCGACGATCGCTTTACCCAACGCGCCTGGTATTACATGCATGTCGTTGCCGACCCTGTCGACGCCAACAAAGTCTACATCCTGAACGTCGATTTCCATCGTTCCACCGACGGCGGCCACACCTTCAACAAGATCAAGGTACCCCATGGCGACAATCATGGCCTCTGGATCGATCCTCTAAACACCAGCCGCATGGTTCAGAGTGACGACGGCGGTGTTACCGTGACGCACGATGCCGGTGCGCACTGGACACTACAAGACAATCAACCAACCGCACAGTTCTATCACGTCGCCGCCGATACCCGCTTCCCTTACTACCTCTATGGCGCGCAACAGGATAACAGCAGCGTCGCCATTGCCAGTCGCGGGTCACAAGGTCCGATCGGTAGACAGGACTGGTATCCGGTCGGCGGCGGCGAAGCCGGTTATATCGCACCCGATCCTCGCGACCCTCTCATCGTTTACGCGGGCGATTACCAAGGTCAGATCACTAGGCTCGACAAGCACACCAATCAACTCCGCAGCATCACCGAAAGCCCCGTCCTGAGCGATGGTAAAGGCGCCGCCGTCCTCGAACACCGCTTCCAGTGGACCGCGCCCTTGCTCATCTCGCCTCACGACCCCAACACCGTCTATCACGCGGGCGAGCGCATTTTCAAGACCACCGACGGCGGCACCCATTGGGTCCCCATTAGCCCGGATCTCACTCGCAATGACAAGACCAAGCAGCAGCCCTCGGGCGGCCCCATCACCATCGATGACACCGGCACTGAATATTACGACACCGTCTTCGCCGTTGCCGAGTCCTCGCTCACCCCCGGCCTCATCTGGGCTGGCACCGACGATGGCCTCATTCAGCTCACCCGGGATGCCGGCAAGACTTGGACGGACGTCACCCCCAAACAATTTCCCGCTTGGAGCAAAATCAGCCAGATTGATGCATCACCCTTCGATCCTGGTACCGCCTGGGTCGCCGTAGACCGCCACGCGAACGACGACATGCAGCCCTATATCTTCGCTACAACCGACTATGGCGTCACCTGGAAGAAGATCACCGCCGGCATTCCCGATGGCTCCTTTGTCCGTGCCGTCCGCGAAGATCTCAAACGCAAAGGTCTCCTCTTTGCCGGAACAGAAACAGGCGTCTTCGTTTCGAAAGACTCTGGGCTCACGTGGGCCTCTCTCCAGCTCAATCTGCCTACCGTGCCCGTCCACGATCTAATCGTCAAAGGTGACGATCTTCTGCTCGCCACGCACGGCCGCGCCTTCTGGATTCTTGACGATATTTCTCCCCTTCGCCAAGCTGACGACCGTTCTGCCAAAGCCGCCTTCTGGGTCTACAAACCCGCGCCTGCCCTTCGCGTTCATGGGTCCGGCGGCGGCCCCGATGATGCCCCGTCCAACGCTGGCGAAAATCCGCCTTCCGGAGCCCTCGTGTACATTTACACCAAGGCGAAGCCCAAAGAAGCTAAGCTCGAAATCCTCGATGCCGCTGGAAAGGTGATTCGCATTTACTCATCCTCCAAAAACAGAGAAACTGACGAGCAACTCGACCCCGAGGATGAGAAGCCGAAAAAACAACTCGAACTCAAGCCTGGCCTCAATCGCGTGACCTGGAATTTGCGTTACGAAAGCACCCCCGGCGTCGAAAATTACTTTCTCTACGAATATGAGGGCGGAGCACGCGGACCCTTAGCCCTCCCTGGCCAATATCAAGCCCGCGTGACGGTGGACGGCCAGTCCCTCACCGTTCCCATCGAGGTCAAGCTTGACCCACGTGTAACTGTCTCGCCTGCCGACTTACAACAGCAATTCACGACCTTAACTCAAATCCAAGGGCAACTTACCCGCGTCTATGATCTCGCTAACGCCGTCATCGATCTTCGCACCCAGCTCGCCGACCTCAAGAAGCGCGTCGATCCGGTGAAATCGAAATCTCTGCTTATCGAATCGCAGTCACTCGATGAGAAGCTGAACGCCTTACAGGACCATCTGATCAACTTAAAGGTCCGCGCTAATGAAGACTCGCTCAAATATGCTCTCGGCGTCGATGGCGATCTTGCCGCCCTTGCGGGAGCCGTCGCCGGTGATGCTGATGCCGCCCCCACAGAGGCTGCCATCGCCCAATTCACCAAACTCAAAGCCGAAGTCGATGGTTATGCCAACCGCTGGGATGCCATGCAAACCACCGACATTCCAAAGTTCCAACAGGCCGCCACCGGGCAACAACTTCATGTGCTGATCCTGAAGCCCGCACAGTAACCACTAGGCTTTTCCTACTTGACAAGTTTGGCTCAACAGCCTCCGCCGCTGCTGAGCCAAGCCGCAACCTAATGCAACTTCCCCGGCTGCCCATAATAAGCACCCGGCCCATGCTTCCGAAAGTAATGCTTCTCCTGAACTTCTTTTGGCAAAAGCACTCCCCCGTCGTTCAAGCTCACCGCGTGGTACCCAATCGCGGCAATCTCTTCCAATATGACCGCGTGGCGAGCCGCATCCATCGCAGTTGGCCCCCAACAGAAAGGTGCGTGGCCCACCACTAGAACTCCGGGAACTTCCAAAGGCTCCAAACTTTCGAACCGTCGCACGATCGCCAAACCGGTGGCCCGTTCGTAACCCTGTTCGATCTCTTGCGAAGTTAAATGCCGCGTCAGTGGCACCGGCCCGTAAAAGTAGTCCGCGTGCGTCGTCCCCATGCAGGGAATCTCACGCGCAGCCTGCGCCCACGCCGTTGCATATCGCGAATGCGTATGCACCACTCCCCCGATTCCCGGGAATGCGCGATACAATTCCACGTGCGTCGCCAAATCCGACGACGCTCGCAACGTGCCTTCCAGGACAACGCCCTCCAGATCGGTCACCACCATGTCCGCCGCCCGCAAGCTCTCATAAGCGACACCGCTCGGCTTTATAACGATTACCCCGCGCTCGCGATCGATTCCGCTTGCGTTCCCCCACGTATACAGCACCAAACCCCGCCGCACCACCTCCAGATTTGCTTCCAGTACTTGCTCGCGCAGCGCCTCTATCGTCATCGCCTAACTCTCCCACCGCCGCGCCCGCTCTGAAATTAGCCGCAATTCCGGCAACACGTTCCCTATCGCCACCGGGCCCGCATCTCTCGCCCCCAGCCCAAAATACAAGGACCGGTAATGCCCATAGAGCTCGTCGTACACCGCGGCGCTCTTCGGCTCTGGCTGCACTGTCCGGCGCGCCGGACACAAAGCCGTCTGCGCATCTTCGATCGTGTGAAAAGTACCCGCCGCCAGAAACGCAAAGATGGCCGACCCTAAACTTGTCACGTCTCCCGATGGCACTAGCACCGGTTTTCCCAATACGTTTGCGTACACCTGATTCAGCACGTTATTTCGTTGTGGAATTCCACCCCCATTGATCACGTTTTGCACCGGCGTCCCGTAATTGCTCCATCCGCTCCAGAATCACCCGCGTGTGGAACGCCGTCCCTTCAATCGCCGCAAACAGTTCATCCTGCGCCGTATGCCCCAGATTCCAGCCCAACGTCACGCCACCTAACTCCGGATTCACCAGAACCGTGCGGTCCCCGTTATCCCAGGTGATCCGCAACAGCCCCGTCTGCCCAGCCCGATATCCTTCCAACCCCTTCGACAACTCCGCCACCGAAGTCCCGGCCCGCCGCGCGATTGCCTCGAAAATATCGCCCGTTGCCGATAGCCCCGCTTCCACCCCCGTATGCTGCGGATACACCGAGCCCGGCACCACGCCGCACACGCCCGGCACCAATTTCGCCCCTTCCGTCATCCCGATAATGCACGTCGACGTCCCCACCACATTCACCACATCCCCCAACCGGATTCCCGCGCCTACTGCGTCCCAATGCGCGTCGAAGGCTCCCACCGGTATCGGAATCCCAGCCCGCAACCCGAGCTTCTCCGCCCACCCGTCGCTCAGATGCCCGGCCACTCGGTCCGAAGTCTCATACCGGCCGCCCAGCTTCTCCCGCACTCCGGCCAGCAATGGATCGACACTCACCAGAAACTGCTCGGACGGCAACCCTCCCCATTGCGGATTCCACATCCACTTATGCCCCATCGCGCACACGCTTCGCACGGCGTCGCCCGGTCTCGTTACCCCGGCCAACGTCGCCGCGATCATGTCGCAATGTTCGAATGCCGACGCGAACCGCCCCCGCAGGTCCGGATTATGCCGCAGCCAGTGGAGCAGCTTGGAAAATCCCCACTCGCTCGAATACACACCCCCGCACCAATCCACCGCTTCCAAACCGGCGCGCCGGGCTTTCTCCGTGATCTCCGCCGCTTCCCGCCAAGCGCGGTGATCGCACCAAAGGTAGTACTCACCCAGCGGCTGCATCTCCGCATCCACCGGAATGACACTCGATCCGGTCGTGTCCAGCGCAATCGCTTCGATTTCCGCCCCGGCTACCCCGCTCTTCCCCAGCGCCGCCCGAGTCGCCTTCTGCAGTGCCTCCAAGTGGTCGCTATGACTCTGGGTCGCATAGTCCGGATCGGTCGCACTTCGATGAAGCGCGTACTCCGCGCTCGCCGAGCCTAATCGCCCGCGTTCATGGTGGAAAATCGAGACCCGCACGCTCAGGGTCCCGAAATCCACGCCCGCTACCATGCTCATTGCCCTTACTTCCCGGCGTCGGTCGAGAACCGGTACATCGTCATCGTGTGATAAGTCGCCCCCGGCTTCAACACCACCGTTGGAAAGTTCGGCTTATTCGGCGAGTCCGGGAAGTGTTGCGTTTCCATGCACAAAGCAGCGTGTTTCGCATACGTCTTGCCGCCTTTACCCTTGATCGTCCCATCCAGGAAATTGCCTGTGTAGAACTGCAATCCCGGCTCAGTCGTGAACACTTCAATTACTCGCCCCGAGGTCGGCTCTGTCACTCGCGCCGCCACAACGCTGAAATCCCCAGGATGATTCAAAACGAAATTCTGGTCATAGCCCTTTGCAAACACCAGTTGCTGATCCTTCTGATCAATCCGCTCGCCGATCGCGTGCGCCTGGCGGAAGTCGAACGGTGTCCCTTCCACTTTCTTCAGTTCGCCCGTCGGAATCAGGCCCTTGTCCACGGGTGTGAAACGGTCCGCATCGATCATCAGCGTATCTTTCAGAATGTCGCCATTGCCGGCGCCAGCCAGGTTGAAATACGAATGGTTCGTCAAATTCAACACCGTGTCCTTATCCGTCGTGGCCGTGTATTCGAGCTTCAATCCGTTATCCTCGGTCACCGTGTACACCACCGTTACCGACAAATTCCCCGGAAAGTTCTCTTCGCCATCTTTACTCAGATACTTCAGTTCCAATGACGACGCGCCCACTGGCTTCGCGCTCCACAAGACTTTATCGAACCCTTTCAACCCGCCGTGCAGCGTATTATCGCCGTCGTTCTTGGCTAGCTGGTACTCCTTGCCATCCAACGTAAATTTCCCATGCCCAATCCGGTTTCCATACCGCCCGATGAGCGCCCCGAAATAAGGTGGTGGTAGCAGATATCCCTTGAAGTCGTCGAACCCGAGCACCACATCGCCCGTCTTCCCGCCCCGATCCGGCACCCGCAACGCGACCAGCACACCTCCATACGTCGAGATGTCCGCCTCCATGCCCTTCGCGTTCTTCAGCGTGTAGAGGCTGACCGTCTCTCCGGTGGGCGTCTTGCCGAATTCCTTCTGCATCTTCGCTCCGTCGTTCGCGTCTGCGCCTTGCTCCTGCGCCGCGCTCTTTTCTTTATTCGGGGTACAGTTCGTGGTCATCACTGCGGCGAGCATCACCAATGGCATCAGACCGCCAGCAATCCATGCCGAACTCCCTGTGGTAGAAACTTTCATCGTCAAACCGGTTCACCCTTCCGCTTCGTAAACGAGCACTTTGTATTCTATGCCTGCTTAGAACTCAGAGCTAGCCTGACCCGAGCTCGTGGGAACCACTGCCTCGATCGCGAAACTCGCGTCCATCCCCGGAATCCCCTCCAGGCGCAGCACCGTCGTCGCTGGCGCGTGCGCGGCATCTACGAACTCGTTCCGCAACCGCGTCACCTGCGCCGCGATCGATGCCGACAACGGATATAAATCCAACACCGCCGCGCCCTTCAACGATGCGCCGAATGTCCCCAGCATCCGCTCCATCCTTCGAAAGGCCAGCCGCGCATCTTCATCTCCGAACCCATAAGCCACCTGCTCGCCGCTCAGGACTACGCGTTCCGCTGTAACGTAGGCCACACCCGCATCTCCCGCGTTCTCAGGTCCTAATGCCCGCGCCACCGCCTCGCAAGCCACCGAGCTGCGTGCCGAAGCGCGTCGCGCTTGAACCAAATCGGCTGCAGCTCCAGGGAACCGCGCCTCGATCGCCGCCCGAATCCCAGCGCCTTCCTCCAAACTCGATGCATAGCAGGTGACCCGCAAAGCTTCTCCCCGCCCCGCCAATTTGCCCGTCACATCTGCCAGCGATTGCTCCGCCAGCTTCCCCAACGGCTGCAACGCCGCATCTACGGAATGCTCCTGCGCCGCCACGTACACCAACCCGTTCGGATTCATATCTCGCTTGGCTTCCGATACCGATTCCAAGACCACCTGCGCCCCTTCCATTGGCAGCCCGCCGACCTGAAAGACACTCACCACCGGTACCTGCAAATGCTTCTTTTCGGCAAACGTTTCGCTTACGATTTGAGGCACTCGCCGCAAGTCCCCAGCCCCAGCCACAAACGCCCGCACTCTGACAATTTGCGTCCCGCCATTCTGTTTGAGAATGTCCCGGACCGCGTCCCGCGTCTGCTGCGTCAGGAGCCCTTTGGCGCTCAGTGCCGACGTATGAAAAACCAGCCGCCGCGTCTGCACGACAATCGCCGCAGGCGGATCACGCGGCACCGCCAGAGTCTGCGTTACCTCTTCTTTGTTCTTTTTTTTACCAGTTGCAACTGGAGCCAGAACGGCCCCAACCAGACACCACACCAGGACGTTTTTCATTGAGACGGTTTACCCAGATAGTACCCGCTCAGCCGTCATAAAGAAACTGCGAGTTCCCAGGCGAAGTTCAGCCTCTGCTTCGCATCGCCCGCGGCACGCTCATAAAGGAACCACGGACACCTTGTCACCGCCAACCCCTCCCGCTTGATCGCCACGCACCAGGTCTGCTCCCCTAAGGGTCTTTGTAGGCTGGTGTAACTTAGAGTCTCAATTGGCGACAAGGACGCTTATCGGCAGACTGAACCAGCGGTTGCCGGCTAACATTTGCTATGGGCGTGATTGGTGGATTAAAGCGGGCTTCGGTTGTGACTGCGTCAGCGAATCTCGATTAAGAAGTTCGCCCGAGTCAAGTTGTTCCAGCACGCTCGGCCAGAGTCTACGAAATGGCTCAAGGAGAACAACGCGAGCGCGAGCGCAGAGCCATCACGCCGCACTGAAATGCCGCTCAACTCCAAATCACCCCTCATAAAGAAACCACGGATACCTTGTCACCTCTAACCGCTCCCGCTTAGTAGCCACACACCAGGTCTGCTCCCCGCGGTGCTCCGTGCTGAATCCATGCTCGCTCAACAACCGTAACAACGGCAGGTGCGACGCGTACTCCTCGATATGGGTGGTAAACAGGCTTTCCACCTCGAATCCCGCGGCTCGCATCGTCTCCCCGACCTCGTGCGTCGTGTACTCCCGGAAATGACCGATGTCCGGAGCACTTCCCGCCAGCGGCCGTTGATAAAGGTAATAGATCTGCGGGTTGTCCTTCCCTCCAAGCGTTTTGGCGACGCTAGTGATGCTTCCCACGTTCGGCGTCGTGACCAGCACCTTCCCCCCATCCTGCAACACCCGCCGGCACTCCAGCAGCATATGCATCGGGTCCGAAATCAGATGCTCGATAATCTCCCCCGCCACCACCAGGTCGAACGATCCATCCTCATAAGGAAACCTGTCCCGCTCCGCGTTGAAATGATCCACATCGAAGGTCACACCCAAAATGCATTTCGTGTCGATCACTCCCAGCTCGCCGAAGTACGCGCCCCGCACCTCCCCGTACCCGCACAAGGAATGCAGGAATGGAGTAATCTGCCCATAGCAGCCCAGTTCCAACACGCGGCTCGCGCCTTGCGGAGCAGGAATCAGAGCCAGCGTGCGGGCTAACCGCGGGATGTGCTTCTCCAGGTAAGCCCGCCCAGCTTCATCTACTACGGGGAGTCCACGGAGGGCTCGTTCTGCTGCCGCCAACTTGTCACCGTCGAACGGCTCGGCCTGAGGGACGCTCGCCTCGCTGTCCATGGCGAAAGCCATGTGCCGCAGCGCAGCCCGCGCCATGCGGATCAAAGGTGTCGGATATCGTCGCAAAGCTTCTAATCGGAACTCTACCAGTCTAATTCTGGGCCCAGTCCAATCTGTTAGGATTGGATGGAATGGTTCTGGAGCCAAAGCTCGACCCCAGTCTCGAACTCCCGCTTTATCGCCAGCTTTCCGCCTACTTACGTGAAATGATTGGCTCCGGTGCGCTCCCTCTTGGCGAGCGCCTTCCAGCCACTCGCGAATTGGCTGGTCATCTCGGAATCAACCGCACCACCGTCTCAGCCGCCTACGAACTTCTCGAAAATGAGGGACTTCTCTCCGGCCAGGTCGGTCGTGGCAGCTTCGTCGCAAGTTCTTCTGGCTGGAAATCCCCGGACTGGCTTCATCTCCTTTCCACTGGACCTGCGCCGTCGCTCCCGTTCAATCCGTCGGCTGCGCCCATCAGCTTTGCCGCGTCGCGTCCCCCGCATGAGCTATTTCCCCTTGAGCAGTTCCGCCTCAGCTGTGAGGAAGTCCTTCGTGACCGCCAGCTCGCGTCCATCCTGCAACTAGGCCCGGCAGGCGGCTATGAGCCCCTACGCCAATTTCTTAAGACCGCTTCCTGCTCCGAAGGCGTGCTCGGCCCGGAGGACGATCTTCTGATTACCAACGGCTGTCAGCAAGCTCTCGATCTTCTTCGCCGCGTCCTTGTTCGCCCCCGCATGCGGATCGCCGTCGAAGACCCCGTCTACCCCGGTCTAAAGAACGTGCTTGCTGAATCGGAACTCGATACGTTATCTGATCCCTTCAACCTTCGCGGCGTCTCGATTGCCCTCGCCACCCCCAATTTCCAAAATCCCACCGGTCTTTCCCTTCCTCGCGCGCAGCGTGAGCTGCTCCTCGATCAAGTCGGGCGGAATCGAACGGTCCTGATTGAGAACGATATCTACAGCGCTCTTCGCTACGAAGGCGAATCTCTTCCTTCTATCAAGCAGTTGGCGCCCGGAGCCGGTACCGTTCTCCTACGCAGCTTCTCCAAAATTGCGTTTCCCGGTCTCCGCCTGGGCTGGGTGATCGGACCCGGCCCACTAATCGACGCCTTGCGCCAGGCCAAACAGCACACCGATCTTCATTCCGACCAGTTTTCTCAGGCCGTCATGCTTCGCTTTGCCGAATCCGGCCGCCTCGATCGGCACATCGCCTCGACCATTGATGTCGGCCGCCAGCGTCTCCGCGTCACCCTGGATTCTCTTGAGCGCTTCTTCCCTTCCGATGCTCGCTGGACGCGGCCAGAAGGCGGTTTCAACGTGTGGGTCACCTTGCCTCCCCGCCTCGACGCGGGCGGCTTGCTCGATCGCGCTCAACGCGCCGGCGTCACGTACCTTCCCGGCAGCTTTTTCTCGGTCCACGCACCAGCCGATCGCTGTCTCCGGCTCAGCTTTGCGGGGTGCGCCCCCGAGCAGATCCGCTCGGGCATTCAGATTCTCGGGACCGTTTTCAAAGATGAGCAGGAGTCCCGCCGCAATGCGGAGCGCCAGCCCTTGGCAGCGCTGGTCTAAGTACCAGCATCAAGAAATTAAAGGAGCAGCATCATGTTTTTGGACGAACAGTTTCGATTGAAGTCAGGCCTTGCCGAAATGCTGAAAGGCGGCGTCATTATGGACGTGGTCAATGCCGAGCAGGCCCATATCGCTGAGAAATCGGGCGCCGTCGCCGTCATGGCGCTCGAGCGCGTCCCCTCCGACATTCGTAAAGAGGGTGGCGTCGCTCGCATGTCCCCCGTCCGCATCATCCGTGAAATCATGCAAACGGTCAGCATCCCCGTCATGGCGAAAGTTCGCATCGGCCACTTCACCGAAGCCCGCATCCTCGAAGTTCTTGGCGTCGATTACATCGACGAAAGCGAAGTCCTCACTCCCGCCGACGAGGAGCACCATGTAGATAAGCGCGATTTCAAGGTTCCCTTCGTCTGCGGCGCCCGGAATCTCGGTGAAGCCCTCCGCCGGATAGCCGAAGGCGCTGCCATGATCCGCACCAAAGGCGAAGCCGGGTCTGGAAATATCGTAGAAGCCGTTCGCCATATCCGCACCATCGTGAAAGAGATGAAGCAGCTCACCGTTCTCGGACCCGAAGAGCTTTTTGCCGAAGCCAAACGCCACCAGGCCCCGCTCGAACTCATCCAGTACGTGGCGGAGCATGGCAAACTCCCCGTCCCGAACTTCTCCGCCGGCGGTATCGCCACCCCCGCCGATGCTGCCCTCGTTATGCAACTCGGCGCCGAGGCAGTTTTCGTCGGGTCCGGAATTTTCAAGTCATCCGACCCCGAAGCCCGCGCCCGCGCCATCGTCACCGCCGCCACCTACTATCAGGACCACGCCAAACTGCTCGAGGCTAGCGAAGAGCTCGGTATCGGCATGGCCGGCCTGGATATCTCGAAGATCGAAGAAGGCGAGCTGATGCAGACTCGCGGTTGGTAATGAAAACGGTCGGCATACTCGCCCTGCAGGGCGATTTCGACGCCCACCGCCGCGCCCTCGCCCAAGTGGGTGCACAACCGGTATTTGTGCGCACTGCACAACAACTCGCCGCTGTTGATGGCCTAATCGTGCCCGGCGGCGAGAGCACCACAATGCTTAAGCTGTTACAAACACACGACTTGTTCGAACCCCTCAAACGCTTCGGCCAGTCCCGCCCCATCTTCGGCACCTGTGCAGGCGTCATTCTGCTTTCTGAAAATGTGCACAACCCTGCACAAGCCAGCCTCGGCCTCATGGACCTGACGGTCGAGCGGAACGGCTATGGCCGCCAGATCGATAGCTCCGTCCGCCAGATCGAGCCCGGAGCGGATTTCATCGAACGCACCGCCCCCGGTCCTCTCGAGGCCGTCTTCATTCGTGCCCCCATCATCCGCTCCATCGGACCGCGAGTGAAAGTGCTGGCTGAAGATCGCGGCGCCCCGGTTTTGGTGGAGCAGGATGGTCACCTTGGCGCCACCTTTCATCCGGAACTGTCCGGCGATCTGCGGCTCCACCAGCTGTTTGTGAGCAAGCTGTGAAAAACGTTCTTTTCGTCTGCATCGGCAATAGCTGCCGCAGCCAAATGGCGGAAGCCTTCGCTCGTCACCACGCTCCCACCATCCTCAACCCCGCCAGCGCGGGCCTTGCCGCCACCCACTTCATCGCCCCCGATACCCGCCGGGTCATGCTCGAGAAAGGCATCACCCTCGACGACCAGTTCCCTAAGGATTTCGACCCCGTCGCCGCGTCAAAATACGACATTGTCGTCAACATCAGCGGGTTCCTGCTCCCGCCATTCCAGGGTCCAGCGCTCTTGGAATGGAACATCACCGACCCATTTAACGAGGACATCACCATACATCGTGAAGTCCGCGACGAAATCGAACGGCGCGTCCTCAGCATGATTAAAGATCTGCAACAAAATGGGGTTGTGGCCGAATACCGGGTTGATGGCCAGCGGATTGCTCCCGAACTGGCGAGGAAACCACGCTTATGGCAAAGATTCACCAAGTGGCGTTGACGCTCCTGCTCCCTTTTTCTTTTGCAGTTGCACAACAGACCATTACTCTAAATGACGGAACTCAGTATCAGGGCCGCTACGCTGGTGGCACCGCTGACCTGATTTCCTTTGTGGACCAGCAAGGAATTCGTCATCGTTTTGGCGTCAATCAGGTCCAAAGTCTCTATTTCAGCGGTCCCGCCGCCGATACTGGCTATAGCAACCAGCCACCTGCCCAAGATCCAAATGCGGGCGTCTATCGCAACCAGAGCACTAACGTTCCGCCTCCCAACCAGGGCGGATATAACCAACCTCCGGCTTATCCCAACCAACAGCAGCCTCCTTACCAGAATCAACCCCAGCCGGTTTACCGATCGGACAATCCCCCGCCCGATAATGCGCCAGTTTCGCAGAACGGAAGTTACGCCGTACTGCCCGTCAACACTCAGATCGCCGTTCGTACCGCCGACGCCATCCACACCAGCGGTGGAGCAGCTGGCCGCACCTATGCCGCTACAATCGATCAAGACGTTGCCGATTCCAATGGAAACATAGTCATCCCGCGCGGCTCACCCGCCATCCTGGTTGTACGCGACATGGGTGAGCATCAGATCGTCCTCGACCTTCAGTCCGTCTCGGTTAACGGGCAGCGTTACGCGCTCAATACCCAAGACATTACCCAAACCGGTCACTCAAATCGTGGTGTTGGAGCGAACCAAAGAACGGGCGTCTACGCTGGCGGCGGAGCTGTGCTCGGCACGTTGCTCGGAGCGATCGCTGGTGGTGGTCGTGGAGCTGCAATCGGTGCGGTGGCCGGTGCCGCGGCCGGAGTCGGGACCGAAGTCCTCACCAAGGGTTCCGAAGTTCGCGTGCCTGCTGAAACCGTTCTTAGCTTCCAGCTCGATCAACCCGTCTATTTGAACCAGTAATCGGAGTCAAGGAGAAATCATCATGTCATCGCAAGGTATGGCTATCTCAGATAACACTCGCCGCGTTTTAGCTGCGGGAACATTGACTGGCGACCGCGTCACGAATCGCGCGAATGAGGACCTCGGGAGCATCGAGGAAATCATGATCGATCTAGAGTCCGGGCAGGTCGCCTACGCGGTTGTCTCGTTCGGCGGTTTTCTTGGTTTGGGCGACAAACTCTTTGCTATTCCCTGGAACAGTTTCGAAATCGACACTGATCGCCGCGAGTTTCTTCTCGATGTCGATAAGGCCACTCTCGAAGCAGCGCCCGGGTTCGATAAAGACAATTGGCCAAATTTCGCTGACAACACCTTCGGAGCAGACGTCCACACCCATTACGGACAAAAACCATATTGGGAGCCGGTTGTCCGTGAGCCGATGGGCCAGGAACTGCCTTACGCTCCTTCGCCGGTCACCACGTTAAACAACGAAGCGCCGGACGCTGCCACACTTGAGCGTCTCAATCAACCCGATCTCCCAGTCGAACTACGCCGCCGTCCCATAGACGTTACCGATTTCCCCGGTAGCGAGCGCGACGCCGACCTTCAGACGTCCGATCCTTCCCGCACCTACGGGGTTACCGACACCAGTTCCTGGACCCGCAAAAGTTAGTTCGTCGCATGCGTAGTCATTATCCTTGTTATTAAGGAACCCGAGTTGCAGCGGAGGCCAGCAGTGAAGCTCTGGCCTCTACTCAAAGAAACCGCAACGTGCTGGAGCGATCACGAAGCGCCGCGCATGGGTGCCGCTGTCGCCTATTATGCGGTTCTTTCCATGGCGCCACTCGTTTTGATTACGCTTGCAATTGCGGGAACCATCTTTGCGGAAAGCGCCGCACAAGGTCAAATCGTCTTTCAGGTTCGAAACACGGTTGGGGAAGCCGGCGCGGAAGTCATTCAGGGTGTCCTTAAAAACGCGCACCAGGCTTCTTCTGGAATCGTAGCTACAGTAATCGGGTTAGTTACGTTGTTAGTTGGTGCCTCTGGAGTCTTCGTCGAACTCCGCACGTCCCTCAACAAGATCTGGGGCGTACCGAAAAATCCGAAAATAAATTCATTCGTGGAGACTCTGAGGTATTACCTCTTCTCGTTTGGCATGATCCTGACTATCGGATTCCTGCTTCTTGTCAGCTTGATCCTCAGCGCGTCGCTCAGCGTGTTCGAGCATTGGGTAACCGGCTTCCTCCCGGCAGTCCCCGCCGGTGCGCTAGCATTCAACGCCGTCCTCTCCTTCGCAGTCATCTCTATTCTTTTCGGGCTCATTTATAAATTCGTGCCCGATGCTCATATCGAATGGAATGAAGTCATCCACGGCGCAATTGCCACCGCATTGTTATTCACAGTCGGCAAGGCCCTGCTCGCGATCTATATTGGGAAGATGAGTATCGGTAGCGCATATGGTGCCGCCGGGTCGCTCGTCGCTATATTAGTATGGGTTTACTACTCCGCCCAGATCTTCTTTTTCGGCGCCGAGTTCACCCACATTTACGCCAAACATCGCCGTGATGAGAAGGCGGCGCCAAACTCGGATATCCGGTGACATTGGCGCTCGAAATGCTCCCTAGCTGTTTCACTTACGAGGGTTTATGCCAATCGAAACAAACTCTGCCATCAATGTCGGAAAATCAGAACGCGGTGCATCTATCGCAGCCGGATCGCTGCTAATTTTCACCGGCCTACGCAGCGGGCGCTGGTCCGGCCTGGCGCTCGCACTCGGTGGGGCGGCGCTCATTAAGCGAGGAATTACCGGGAAGTGCGAAGTGTATCGAGCCGTCGGTATGCGCTCCAACTCTACTGATGAGCAGAATCATGTCAGCGTCCCGCACGGCGAAGGCATCCGGGTGGATCGCGCAGTCACAGTAAATAAGCCGCGCTTCGAAGTTTATTCCTTCTGGCGCAACTTCGAGAATTTACCCAGTTTCATGAACCACCTGGAGCGTGTGCGCCAAACTAGTGATCGCACATCTCATTGGGTTGCTAAAGCGCCGCTCGGGCGCTCGGTCGAGTGGGACGCCGAAGTGATTAACGACACTCCCGGCGAACTGATCTCCTGGCGTTCGCTTCCCGGGGCGGACGTTCCTAATGCCGGCTCCGTTCATTTCCGCGATGCTTTCGGAAATCGCGGTACCGAAGTCAAAGTCGAGCTACAATACATCCCGCCCGGCGGCTCTGTCGGAGCCTTTGTCGCCAAACTTCTCGGCGAGAATCCCGATCAGCAGATTGAAGACGATCTGCGCCGCTTCAAAATGATGCTCGAAACTGGAGAGATTCCTCAGACTCTGCACGAGTATCATAAGGCGGAAGATAAGAAGAGGGATAAGCTCGACAAAGAAGCTGATGTACATAGCGCCTCTGAAGGCTCCTTCCCCGCGAGTGACGCGCCGGCATGGACCTAAGTCCTCGTTAACCTTACTGACTTAAAAGGATTCTACTTCTATGAAAGCTGTAGTCTGGAAAGGCAGTACCGACGTGCGCGTCGAAGCGGTCCCCGAGCCTAAGATCATCAACTCGCGTGACGCCATCGTCAAGATCACTCTCACAGCGATCTGCGGTTCGGATCTGCACCTTTATAACGGCTGGATTCCCGCTATGAAATCGGGCGACATCCTCGGCCATGAGTTCATGGGGGAAGTCGTCGAAGTCGGAAAAGACGCCAGGAATTTGAAGAAAGGCGATCGTGTCGTCGTTCCGTTCGATATCGCATGCGGCGGCTGCGCCTTTTGTCAGAACAAACTCTTCTCCCTGTGCGACAACTCCAACCCAAATGCGGCCTTGCTTGATAAGCTCTACGGCTATAGCGGTGCCGGTCTGTTTGGCTACTCTCACCTGTATGGCGGCTATGCAGGTGGGCAGGCGCAATATGCACGCGTTCCGTTTGCCGATGTTGGTCCGGTCGTCGTTCCCGAGAGTCTCTCCGATGAGCAAGCGCTCTTTTTGTCCGATATCTTCCCGACCGCCTACCAGGCTGCCGAGCAATGCGGAATTCAGCCCGGAGACACGGTTGCCATCTGGGGTTGTGGGCCAGTCGGGCAACTCGCCATTCGATCCGCTTTCCTGCTTGGAGCCGAGCGCGTCATCGCCATGGACGATGTGCCCGAGCGTCTCGCCATGGCGCGCGAAAAAAGCCATGCGGAGACAATCGATTCCAATGACCCGGACCTGCAAGCGAAGCTTCGCGAGAAGACCAGCGGCCGGGGCCCCGATCATTGCATCGATGCCGTCGGAATGGAAGCGCATGGAGCCAGCCTCGACGCGATGTATGATCGCGCTAAGCAGGCTCTCATGCTTGAAACGGACCGCCCACATGCGCTTCGTCAGGCCATCCACGCGTGCCGCAAGGGTGGTACCGTTTCAATACCTGGCGTCTATGGTGGCCTTCTTGATAAGTTTCCACTCGGGGCGGCCTTCGCTAAAGGTCTCACTCTGAGAATGGGACAAACTCATACCCAGCGCTACATGCGACCGCTCATGAATCGCATCGAACGCGGGGACATTGACCCATCCTTCATCATCACGCACCGTCTTACCTTGGACGAAGCTCCAACCGGCTACGCGACGTTCGCCGCGCGCAAGGATCACTGCGTCAAAGTTGTATTGAAGCCATGACGAAAAAGACCGGTGTACTCATCGGAGTATCGCTAGCGAGTGCCGCGCTGCTCGCTAAGAAGCTTCAGAGACCAGCACCCGCGCAATCTCTTCGCGGCGAAGTTGCACTGATCACTGGTGGCTCGCGCGGTCTTGGCCTCGCCTTAGCTCGGGAGTTCGGCTCTCATGGATGCCGTATCGCCATTTGCGCCCGTGACGCCGATGAATTGCGCCGCGCCGTGGCTGACCTGGAAGGGCGCGGAATTCCAGCGTTTGCCGTGCCTTGCGATGTCCGAAATGAGGATGAAGTTAAACAGATGATCGAAGCCGTTACCGTGCACTACGGTGGTATCGACATCCTTGTCAATAACGCTGGCGTGATTGACGTTGGTCCCATTCAGAGCTTCAAGGTTCAAGACTTCGAAGACTCCATGAATACTATATTCTGGGGAACCCTTTACCCAACGCTCGCTGCCCTGCCTGCATTTCTTAACCGGCAAAGCGGCCGCATTGTGAACATTTCTTCAATAGGTGGCAAAGTCGGCGTGCCTCACTTATTGCCATACACGAGTGCTAAGTTTGCCGTGGCCGGTTTGTCTCAAGGTCTAGCGGCTGAACTGCGTCCTCAGGGTGTTTCCGTTACCACCATCTATCCCGGACTTTTGCGGACTGGTTCCTTCGTCCAGGCCCGCTTCAAAGGCCGGCAGCAACAAGAGGCCGATTGGTTTACGCTTGGCGCCACCGTTCCGGGAGCTTCGATGAATACCGATCGCGCCGCGCGGCAGATTGTCGAAGCTGTTAGGAGTGGCGAAACGGAGAGCGTCTTATCTCTCCCCGCAAAAGTCATCGCTAAAGTGAATCAAGCTTTTCCGGACGCAACCAATCGCCTGTTAAGCGCCATTACGGCGTCTATCCTCCCCGGGCCTTCCCGAAACGGGACTAAGCGACGAGGCGGAGATCTTTGGCCGTCCATGAACCTGGTGGTTCGGACGTTGGCTACTTTAGGCGTTCGCGCGATGCATAATTACAACCAGAAGGCGTAAGTTATCTCAAAGTAGGAACTCTGATTGCTTCTCAAATTCGTAAGGAGCTCTCAATGCTAGGTACCATTCTCATCATCATCCTGATACTCGCCCTTCTCGGCGCGCTACCCACCTGGGGTTATAGTTCGGGTTGGGGCTACTATCCAAGTGGCGGTCTCGGTCTGATTGTCGTCATCGTCATCATCTTGGTCCTGTTAGGCCGGATCTAGACGGACCGGCTAACACTCGACAAAGTTAACGGCCAATCCAGCTTGCGAAGTCTCTTTATACTTCGATTGCATATCCAGACCGGTCTGATACATGGTCTGGATCACTTGATCTAAAGAGACTTTGTGTTCACCATGTCCACCAACGGACATGCGAGCTGCGTTGATGGCCTTGACAGCTCCAAACGCGTTCCGCTCGATGCAGGGGATTTGCACCAGCCCGCCAATCGGGTCGCAAGTCATTCCAAGGTTGTGTTCCATGCCGATTTCGGCGGCATTCTCCACCTCGTCGTTGCTACCACCACATGCCGCTACCAGTCCCCCAGCGGCCATCGAACACGCCACTCCCACTTCACCCTGACAACCGACTTCGGCCCCGGAGATCGATGCATTCTCCTTGTAGAGGATACCGATAGCTCCGGCGGTCAACAGATACTTGAATATTCCTTCTTCGCTTGCGCCCTGAACGAACAGTTCGTAGTAACGTCCCACTGCGGGTATAATCCCAGCGGCGCCATTAGTTGGCGCGGTAACTACTCTTCCCCCGGCGGCATTTTCTTCATTCACCGCAATCGCGAACACGTTCACCCAGTCCATCGGAGCCAATGGATCCTGCGAACCAGATTTCTCCAGCCGCTTCGATAACCGGTAAGCGCGCCGCTGGACGTTCAGTCCACCTGGCAAGATACCTTCCGTTCTTAATCCGCGCTCGATGCAGTCCCGCATCACGGACCAGATCCGGCTCACTTGAGTGCGAATCATGTGTTCGGGACGCCATGTCTTCTCGTTCTCCAGCACCACTCTCCAGATCGGCCACCCCTTAGCTTCGGCACGCTCCATCAACTCCGCCGCGCTTTCAAACGGATAAGGAACCGCCGTCTTATCCGTCCCCGCAACGGGTGCCCCTTCCAGCTGGATAAATCCACCACCGATAGAGAAGTAGACCTGACTTAGCAACACCACTCCGTCGCTGGCCAGAGCCGTGAAACGTATCGCGTTGGGATGTCCCATCAGCACTTGATCGCGATGAAAGACGATGGGGCATTTGGCCGCGCATCGCCCGAGTAATTCGAGTTCGGTTCGCCCTTTTACCCGCGCCGCAGCTTCTGGATCGACATCCTCTGGTATCTCCCCAGCCAGTCCCAGCAACACAGCGGTGTCCGTACCGTGCCCGACGCCAGTTAGAGCTAGTGAGCCATATAATTCGGTCCGCACCGTGATCGCGCCATCTAACAATCCGCGCGCTTCTAGTTCCTGCACGAACGCGCGGGCAGCACGCATGGGCCCCACGGTATGTGAGCTCGAAGGCCCGATCCCGATCTTGAATAGCTCAAAAATGCTGGTCTTCACGAATTAGGTCCAGCTCAGGATGACCTTGCCAGCGTTGCCCTGGCGCATCACTTCAAAGCCTTTCTCGAACTCCGTATAGTGCAGCCGGTGTGTAATTACCGGGCAGATGTCGAGTCCGCTCTGCAGCATCACGGTCATCTTGTACCAGGTCTCATACATTTCACGGCCATACACCCCTTTGATCGTCAGACTATGAAAGACCACTTCATTCCAGTCAATTGCAATTGGCTCGGAAGGGATGCCAAGCATCGCAATCTTTCCGCCATGACACAGGTTGTCGATCATCGATCGAAACGCAGACGGATTGCCGGACATCTCGAGCCCGACATCGAAGCCTTCCGACATCCGTAGCTCCCGCTGAACATCCGCCAAATTGCCCGAGCGGACGTCCAATGCGACGGTCGCACCCATCTTGCGCGCGAGATCCAGGCGATACGGGTTGACATCTGTTATCACCACGAACCGCGCTCCGGCGTGCTTAGCCACCGCTACGGACATGATTCCGATCGGCCCCGCGCCAGTGATCAAGACGTCCTCGCCGAGTACGGAGAAAGAGAGCGCCGTATGCACCGCGTTGCCGAATGGGTCGAAGATCGCCGCGATCTCGTGGTCGATGCCGTCGCGGTGATGCCAGAGGTTCGTCATTGGGAGTGCGATGTACTCGGCAAAGGCTCCCGGCCGATTCACGCCAACGCCTTTGGTGTGTGGACATAAGTGACGCCGGCCCGCCAGACAGTTGCGGCAGTGCCCGCAAACTACATGACCTTCGCCACTTACTAGATCTCCGGGGAAGAAGTCAGTGACGTTGGAACCTGTCTCCACAACCTGACCCACGAACTCATGCCCGATCGCCATCGGCGTTGGAATTGTCTTCTGCGCCCAGTCGTCCCAGTTGTATATATGAAGATCGGTTCCGCAGATTCCTGTCTTCTCCACGCGGATCAAAACATCATTGATGCCGATACGCGGAACCTCAATGTCCTCGAGCCACAAGCCCGGGGCTCGCTCCCTCTTCACTAAAGCTTTCATGCTCTTTCAGTATCGCGCTTAAGGGTGAGCCGGCGTGATAACCCCGGTGCAGCTTCCAAATCCGATCCGCCGAAAGCCAGCTCTTTCGCAGAAAGCCCGCAAGGTAACAGTGTCGCCGTCTTCAAGAAACTTTCGCTTCTCTCCGGATGGCAGCTCGATTGGCGCCGCTCCGCGTTCCGTCAATTCCAACAGACACCCGCGATTGGTTGGTTCCGGTCCTGAAATGGTTCCGCTCCCGATGAGATCGCCGGCCAGGAGCGGGCATCCATTCGAGGCATGATGCGTGATCATTTGTTGCCAGGTCCAATACATGGAGCGGAAACTCGCGCGGCTAAGGCGGACTGGGTGATTCATCAGAGAAGTTTTCAGCCATGCTTCCACCTTGATTGCGAAGGCGCCGTCGCTGGCGTGCAGGTAGGAAAGTGGCTCCGGTCGATTCGGGCCTGCACAACGGAATGGCTCCAGCGCCTCCAACGTGATCACCCACGGGGAGATTGACGTAGCGAAACTCTTGGCCAAAAACGGTCCGAGCGGTTGGTATTCCCAGGCTTGCACATCCCTGGCCGACCAGTCGTTTAAGAGGCAAACTCCAAACAGATGGTTCTCCGCGGCTCCGATCGGAATCGTTTCACCATGCACATTTCCCGGTCCCAGAAAGGCGCCAAGTTCCACCTCGTAATCCAACGATCGGGTGGGGAGGAATTCGGGATCGAGTTCCCCGGATTGTCGTTGTCCCCATGGCCGCTGGATGGCCGTCCCGCTCACTACCAGGGATGAGGCCCGGCCATGATATGCAATCGGCACCCACCGATAGTTCGGCAGTAAGGGGCGGTCTGGGCGGAACATCCGGCCTACATTCGTCGCGTGATCGATCGAGGCATAAAAGTCCGTATAATTCCGGACTTCGCAAGGCAGTAATAAACAAACCTGATCCTGCGGAACCAGGAACTCTTTGGCACCGGGCGAGTACTCGGAAAGGAAGCGGCAAATCCGATGGCGCAAGTCAAGGCGGGCCTCTCGAGGCCAACCCATCAACTCCCGCAACGTCAGCACTTCAAACGAGGCCGAGACATCGAGAACCTGATCCCCGATCGCGACCCCCACTCGCAACTTCTCTTCCCCCGGCCGCTGAAAGGTGGCAAACGGAAGGTTCTGGATCGGGAAGTCGGTCTCGGGGTCATTGGCCGAGTCAACCCAGCACGCAAGATTTGGCTCGTGCGTCCAGTCCGTCATCGGCGCTATTGGATGTTGCCGCGAAGAACCGTGATCGAAGCCGGAGGCAGCGTATAGTGGGCGTTCTGGCCGCCTGGAACAGACTCGGTGACGATCGGTCCATCCGGAGATGGAAAGCCGTTGGCGTTGGCGGCGTGCCAGGTGTATTGCTGTTCCCCGAAACCCACTTGCGTAACCGTGCCGCTGAAGTAATGGTTTATGCCCGGCCCCTCGTCGAAGAATTTGACCGACACCGCGTGCGCAGTTGTCTGATCTTTATTGATCAGCATCAGCGACCACAGTCCATCGGGCCGCAGAACCGAATAGGCAGTAACTAATGACTCGCCATTTGCCGCCTTGATGCTGCTTTCAGCCGGGTAGACATAGTGCAATGCATCGATAGGCTCCACCCATTGCTCGGTCAGCATTTGGGCGCTGAAATACTGCGATGTATAACCCAGTACCTGACTCTGATTAGTTGCCTCAAACATCCCGAAGTTGCCCCACGAGTTACAACTGGAGCTAGAAAATAAAGGAAGCGGCTCATACTCATAGAAATACACCTGCTTCCCACCGAGCGTTAGAAACGTTCCGGTAAAGTCAGAGAACCAGAGAGCTCCGAAGAGACCGACTTGCTGTTCCTGATAGTCATAACTAACATTCGATTCAGTGACAAACACCGGAACCGTTTTGGGCAACCCGTCGGCGGCCCAGGTAGCCAGACTTCCCCGCGTATACGAGGGTTCCTGCAGAAGGTCGGTCCACTTAATAGTGCAAGGGTTATAAGGATAATGCTCGTAAGACATGAACGAGAGATCCGCCATCGCATTGTGAGACTTGAGGTAATTGAGAAATCGATTCAGCCATGACGTGTTCCCAGCCGCGTTGGGCCAAGTAGTGATCTCCAGGTCTCCCGATAGCACCGGACCTCCAAGACTTAGTTTAGGATCGACCGAATGGATAGCTTTAGACCACTGTAGATATAGAGCGGCATAGTCTTCTGGAAGGATATACTGTCCATCCGGCTCCTCACCCAGTTCCACGAACCCGATCTTGTACCCCTTGTTCTCCAGATAGGCGATCTGGTTTGCGGAATCTTCGGGTGTCCCATACAACATCGTGACGGGGAGAACCGGCGGAATCCCTCGTGCGATGCCGCTCGTGAAGATTAGATCTAGCCCTGGCTGCTCTTCCCCGGCCTCGATGTCCTTTGCCGTGTGCCAAGGATCTACCGACGAGCAGTAAATGAGTGTCTGCGATTGATTCGGGATGTGGTTCACCAAGTCGGTGAACACCCCCTGATTGGTGGTTCCTACACCCACTTCGTTCAACGCGTAGCCGACGCAATCCCGAATATCGCGGCTCTGCCCACCAACGCAACTTCCCGAGGAGGATGTCATCCACACCCGAATAAACTCGACGGAAGCCGGCGCACTTGTCAACGTTAAGGTAACCGCGCCCCCGGCACCGCCCGTAATTGCGCCTGCCGGGAAGGTAACCCAACTCCCCTGAGAGGGATTGCCGACCGCATCGCTGCCGGTCCAATACTGCACTTGATAGTCAGTCGCGAATGGTTCGGCCCAGTTGAGTTGAATTGCATTCACAGGCTTACGGGCCCCTAGATCGATCACGATCCACTGAGGGTGCAACGCATCGGACTCACCAGTAAACGCGCTTGTTAGATAAGGCTGACTCTTCCAGAAAGTGGACGGATCGCCATCGTCTACCCGCGAGTAGCTGCTGTTATTCCCTTGATCCGTCGTGGAGCCTCTACGCGGCAAATTGTAGCCGTGCGAATGAACGATCGCCGGCCCCACGGTGCGCGTTCCCGTCCAATAACCTTGGTTACCTGGCGCGCTGAATGAGCCGGTGGGATTCCAATGCCAGTCCTGCACGCTAAGTTCGGTGTACAGCCGGTAAGTTAAAGGCCGGAACCCGGCCGAGAGCATCTCACCGATATTCTGAGGAGTGTACACTTGGTTTACTGTGCCGGTCGGCACACCATCCACTGCCGAACCCATCGCCCGGAATGGACTGAACATATTTGTCGCGTGCCCCGGGGTGACGTCGACCTTAATCTCTTGAGCAAATCCCAACGCGGAGAAAGACAGTAATACGAAGAGCGGCTTCATGGAAAACCTCTCCGCCTATTATTTCCCAAAATTAGCGGAGCGGATCGCGAAATTCAGTACTGGCGAGGGAAAGACACCCAGAAGAATCGTACCGATTGCGGGAACTAGCAACGCCGCTTGCGTCGCACCCGGGAGCGCTTCGATTTCCGGGGCATCGCTCGGCGCGTCCTGCATGTACATGGCGGCGATAATTCGAAGATAGTAGTAGGCCGACACCGCGCTATTCAATAGACCGAGGACGGTCAGCCAAACCAGCTTAGACTGCAGCGCGGCTTCGAAGATATAAAACTTTCCAAAGAATCCGCCGGTGAGCGGTACACCAATCAAAGAGAGTAGAAAGATGGTCAGCAGCGTGGCCATCAGCGGCTGCCGGGTACCGAGTCCAGCGAAATCGGAAATCTGCACACGGCGCTCACCTTTTCCAGCGACGTGCGACACAACTATAAACGCACCCACATTCATGCACGCATAGGCAGCCAGGTAGAACATCGCCGCGCCGGTTCCTAAGTCCGACCGCGAAGTTACCGCAACTAGAACATATCCAGCGTGCGCGATAGAACTGTAAGCCAGCAGCCGCTTGATGTTGGATTGGGTCAGCGCGGCGAAGTTACCGATGGTCATTGAGAGCAAAGCCGAAATCCAAACTAACGGCACCCAAGCACCCGAGATCGTGGGGAACGCGGTCAGAAAAATTCGAAGGAAAATGGCGAAAGCAGCGGCTTTCGGGCCGGCCGATAAGAACGCAGAGACCGGGGATGCGGCTCCCTGGTAGACATCTGGAGCCCAGACCTGAAATGGGGCGCCACTAACTTTGAAAGCGAGCCCGACAAACATCAGCGCCGCTGAAACTCCGAGTAAAACCGCCGGAACCTGACTCTGCGGATTAGTAACGATCCCATGAATCAGACTTAGATTGCTGGAGCCGGTGGAACCGTAGATGATCGAAATGCCGTAAAGGAAAAATGCAGTGGCGAAAGATCCCAAGAGAAAGTATTTGAGAGCCGCTTCGTTTGCGCGGCGGTCATCGCGTAAATAACCGGCCAGAATGTAAGTCGCTATGGAAGAGATCTCCAGACCGATGAAGATCATGATCAACTCATTGGCTTCCGCCATGATGCATTGACCGGCAAGCGAGAACAGAATCAACGAGTGAAACTCGCCGGCTTCGGCCCTTTCACGAGACAGGAAGTGAAAGGAACCAAGAACGACGACAATCCCTATACCGATGACCAACACACGAAAGAAAGTGGCGTACCCATCGATCACTAACATGCGCGAGAACGCCTCGCCCGGTATGGTGTCAGCGTATACCGAAGCGGCGATTGCTCCGAGCATCGCTAAGATTGACAAGACTCCGAAGATCGAACTAGATGTTTTTTTGACCAGAGGGTTGAGCACCATCAAGAAGACGCCCGCAGCACAAAGCAGGATTTCCGGCAGTACTCTGAAGTACTCCACGGACGCGGGCACGAATTCAGTTTGCACCGTGCGCCCCCAAGACTACGGCGGAACCCGCTTCTACGCGAAGTGGCATATTCTGCTTGCCATCCTCCAGAATGTGGGCAGTCGCTCCAGTGATCGCGGGCAGGAAAGTCTGCGTTCCAATGCCCAGCCAGAACATCATCAGCAGCAGAGGGACGACACAAACCAGTTCGCGGAAGTCTAGATCCAAGTAAGTCCGGCTCGGCTTGTCTCCATAGAACAAGCGCTGGTAGAGCCATAGCATGTAACAGGCCGAGAGGATAACGCCGATCGCAGCGAAGATGGCGTAACGGAAGTTAGCTTGGGCGGCACCCTGCAGGACTAAGTACTCACCTACAAAGCTATTCAATGTCGGCAATCCGATGCCGGCCAGGGTAGTAATCAGAAAGGAGGTTGCCAGCCACGGAGCGACATGAGCCACGCCGCCGAAATCTGCGATCTCGGCTGATTTGCGCCGCTGGATGAGTAAGCCTGCAATCAGAAACAAGCCTCCGGTAGATATGCCGTGATTGATCATCTGGTATACCGCGCCATCGGTCCCGAGCTGCGTAAATGTGAAGATCCCGAGCACCATGAATCCTACGTGACTTACCGATGAATAGGCAATTAAGCGAAGTATGTTCGTCTCACCCAAGGCCAATAATGCCCCGTAGATGATTCCAATAATGGCTAGAACGATGATCCACGGCGCATTGTCCCGCGCACCGCCCGGGAACAAAGGGATGCAAAACCGGATCATCCCAAAGACTCCTAGTTTCAGCAAAAGCATAGATACCGGAGACGGGGCTTGCTCATGAAAATCCGGGAGCCATGTATGAAACGGAAACACCGGCCCTTTGATGGCGAATGCCGCGAAGAAGCCCAGGAACAGTAAAGTCTGTTCGCTCTGCGTAAACACCAATCTTCCACCGGCCAGCTGATTGAGGATTTCCGAAACGTCGAACGTTTTCGTCCGCGTGTATATATAGATCAAGCTGGCCAGCATGAGTACGGACCCGGCCATCGTATAGACAAAGAACTTTAAGGAAGCGTAGGCCCGCCGTTCGCCGCCCCAGATACCAATGAGAAAGAGGAACGGGACGATACTAACCTCCCAAAACACATAGAACAGAAACAGATCGTAGGCGGCAAAAACCCCGATGAGTCCGAACTCCAGGAGTAGTACGAAAGCGAAAAATTCCTTGACCCGGCTGGTGATGGACGTCCAGGAAGCGAGAATGGCAAGGGGTGTTAGAAATGTCGAAAGCACGATCATCCACAATCCGATTCCATCGGCGATGACGTGATAATGGATCTCCGGACTTTGCACCCAAACAACATCGGTCACGAACATGGGACTGGGTCCCGGATGGTAATGAGCCGCCAGAGACAAGCCACCACCGAGAGTAGCCAACGAAATGAGGAGCGCGAAAAGCCGAATGGCCTGAACCTGACTTTTCGGAATCAAGAAGATCAAGCAAAAACCAACCAGTGGGAGCAGCAGAATAATATCGAGCAGGTTCATCGCGGCAACACTCCGCCGGTTACCAACCCAAGCACCACTAAGAGCGCCACCGATCCCAATACCACCCAAGTGGCGTAACTTCGTATGTTGCCAGACTGGAGGCGCTTCAGCCCTGACCCGATGTTACGAATGTTAGTGGCGGCCCCGTTCACCATTCCATCGAGAACTGTCCGGTCAACACCCTGCAACAGCACGGTTTGGGAACCGGCAACAGTTGGCCGCACAATGGCCGCGTTATAGATCTCATCCACAAAGAACTTGTTGTATACCGCCGTATACACCCCGCCGAGCGATTGCGCGAGCGCCTCTGGCAGCCCAGGCCGAACGATATAGAAACCGTATGCCACTAAGATTCCAATAGCTCCAGCGGCGACCGACAGGCCCTGCAAGATCCAGGGGGTGCCGCCCGTAACTTCGGCCACGGGAAACATATTGGCGAGATACGTGGGCACATCGAACAGAAATCCGCCCGCGAACGATAGGAGCGCCAGGATCATCAAGGGAATCGTCATCGAGAGTGGCGATTCGTGCGGATGCGCATCGCCCCGGTACTTACCGAAGAAGCTCAGGAAAATCGCGCGAGAGACATAAAACGCGGTAAGCCCGGCAGTGAGTACTCCGACTACAAACATCCACGGCTGATGATGGGCCGCAGCCACAAGAATCTCGTCCTTACTATAGAAGCCGGCAAACGGAGGAATGCCGGAGATAGCGAGCGCAGCCACGATCAGGCAAACGAAAGTAATCGGCGTTTGACGCCGCAGCCCACCCATGTTGCGCATGTCTTGTTCACCGCCGCAAGCATGAATCACGCTACCCGCACCAAGAAACAGGAGTGCTTTGAAAAACGCATGAGTCACCAGATGATAGACCCCGGCGGAGAATGCGCCGCAGCCTAGGCCCATGAACATGTACCCAAGCTGCGACACAGTCGAGTACGCAAAGACTTTCTTGATGTCATTTTGAGCCAAGCCGATTATCGCGGCAAAGATCGCTGTTAGTGTTCCCACAGTCGCGACGACTTCCATCGCAGTCCCGGAATGAATGAATAGCGCGGACGAGCGCGCAACCATATAGACGCCTGCGGTGACCATGGTTGCGGCGTGAATCAATGCGGATACCGGCGTTGGGCCTTCCATCGCGTCCGGCAGCCAGACATACAGGGGTAACTGCGCTGACTTTCCACAAGCCCCCACTAACAACAGGAGGCAGATCGCAGTAAGGACACCCTGCTGCTTACCATCAGCGGCTTGGAACACAGTATTAAAATCCAAGGTCCCAAATGTGATGACGATGAGAAACATGGCCAGTGAAAATCCGAAATCACCGATCCGGTTCACGATGAATGCCTTATTCCCTGCATTAGTGGCGCTCTTGCGCTCAAACCAGAACCCGACGAGAAGGTAGCTCGCCAAACCTACGCCCTCCCACCCCACGAACAGCAGCAGAAAGTTAGCTGCCAGGACCAGGGTCAGCATGAAGAACATAAATAGGTTGAGATACGCGAAGTATCTGGCGTATCCCGAATCATGCTCCATGTACCCGGCGGAGTAGATATGGATCAACGTCCCCACGCCCGTAATCACGAGGAGCATGATGGCGGTCAGACGGTCGAGTGCGAAGTCTACTCCGACGCGGAACTCCCCGCTTTGAATCCAGGTGAAGTAGTGCTCAAAATGGCGGACGTCCAAAGGCTGCAGAATACGCAATACGTACAGAACCCACAGGAAGGAGGACATTGCGCTGGCAACGGCAATGCCCGCAACCACGCCCTTGGGAAGCTTCCTGCCAAATAAGCCATTCAGCAGAAATCCAATGAAGGGTAGAACAGGAATCAGCCAGAGCACAGGCATCGCTAATTATTCATCTCGCTGACGTCATCTATATTCAGGCTGTTCCGATTCTTGTAGACGGTCAGGATAATCGCCAGGCCGACCGCTGCCTCGGCAGCCGCCACCACCATTACAAAGAAAGTAAAAATATGACCGTCCACCTGGCCGCGCTGATAGGAGAAGGTGACAAAAGAGAGGTTCACGGCATTCAGCATCAACTCGATGGACATGAACACCGTGATGATGTTCTTCCTGAAGAGAAAACCGGCGATTCCGAGCGAGAACAGAATCGCGCTCAGAATGAGATACCAGGAAAGGGGAACACCGTGCAACTTAATCTAGCTCCTTGCGGGCCAATACGACCGCACCCACGATCGCGATCAGAATCAAAATGGAAGTAACTTCAAACGGAAGCAGGTAAGCGCGGAATAACAAGCGCCCGATATTGCGTGGCGAGCCACCGGCGAAGCTTCCAAAGTGAACCAGCGGCGTTCCGCGGAAGCTGGTCGTGAAGAAGAATCCGAGTATTCCAGCAAAGGCCACGAGCGCCGGAACACCAAGCAACTTCACCGTCAAAGAGCGGCTCTCTTGTACTTCCGCCGCAGTGCCCAGCAGCATAATGACGAAGACGAACAGGACCATGATGGCGCCGGCATAAACAATGATCTGCGCCATGGCGATAAATTCAGCGCCCAGGAGCAAATAAAGGACTGCTAACGCTCCCATCACTCCCACCAGCGATAGAGCGCTTGCGATCGGATGTTTCTGAGTTACCACACTTACGCCGAAGCCTACCGCGATTAAAGCGAACAACAGGAAGAAGAAGATATCCATTGCTATTTCGCTGTCAACGCAACCAGGAACCCAGTGATTAGTAGATTCACCAGCGCGGCTGGAAACAGAAACTTCCAGGCAAAGTTCATGAGTTGGTCATAACGGAAGCGCGGTAGAGTCGCGCGCACCCACATGAACGTGAACAGAAGGAAGCCGACCTTCGCCGCGAACCAGAAAAATGGAATCAGGAATTGATGGGTGGCGGGCAGGAAGAAAGCGACTGCCAGTATCCAACAAACGAGCGCGACTACCGGCAGTGAGAGCCGGTCTCGCTTGCGCCGCGGGCTAAGTCCGTTCAACATGGCATACACTCCCGCCAACGCAAATAACACCACGGGAACGTAATTTGATCCTAAAGATACCGGAAACAGCGGCTGCCATCCGCCAAGAAACAGGATCGTGGTTATCGACGTTATGGTGATCATGTTCGCGTATTCGGCCATAAAGAAGGACGCGAACTGCATGCTGCTGAATTCGGTGTGAAACCCGGCCACTAATTCGTTCTCCGCTTCGGGAAGATCGAACGGAACACGATTGGTCTCTGCAAAACCCGCAATCACGAAAATAAGGAAGCTAAAGATCTGCGGAAACGGTCCGGTGAAAATGGACCAGCGCGGCAGGAACCCGAAATGATAACCGCCTTGGGAGATCACAATCTCGCGCAAGCTTAACGTGCCCGCGATCAGAAGAGGTGCGGTGATTGCCAGACTCAACGGCAGTTCATAACTAATCATCTGGGCCGAGCTTCGCAGGCCGCCAAGCAGACTGTACTTATTGTTTGACGACCAGCCGGCCAATGCCACCCCGTACACACCAAGCGAGCTAATTGCCAGGATGAACAGGATACCGACGTTCAAGTCGGTCAATTGCATCGCTGTCCGATAGCCGAATACGGTAATGTCCGAACCGAAAGGAATAATGGAGATTGAGATCAAGGACATCGCCACGGCGATCATCGGGGCAAGTAGGTAAAACGGCCGATTCACGTAGTGCGGGAACAGACCCTCTTTGGTCATCAGCTTGATTACGTCCGCCATCGGCTGGAGTAAACCATGCGGGCCCACGCGCGATGGGCCTACGCGCACCTGGACGTGAGCAATGACCTTGCGCTCCACCCATTGCAGGTAAGCCAGCGTGGTCATTAGACCGGCGAAGACTACCAATGTCTTGACGATGCTGATGAGGAAGAATTCCATTAAGCTTGAACATTCTCCGGCCGGAGCGCATCCCGATCGTCGGGGGTTTGAATTACCGTCTTCTCCAGGACCGAATTCAGTATTTTAGAATAGCGCCCCAGGGTTCCTGACGCGAACAAATCATTGTGGGCCGATTGAATGCGTCCAGGGCTGCCCGCAACCTCGATCTTGCCGTTCACCGGCATCGTTTGCGGCGCTCCACCCGTCGCGATAAGTGGAAGCGAGACATCGTAGCCGTGTACGGTGCGGCGAATCTCTTCAAACACGCGATCGCTGATCCAAGGTCCCGCCACGGCGGCAAGTCCCATTTCCTTGGCGATTAACCCAAAAATCTCCAAATCCGGCTTGGCGCCCATGGTGCTGATCCCCTTCTTCAGCCGCTGCACTTCGCCGCAGACGTTAGTAACCGTGCCGTTCTTTTCGTAGGCCGAAGCAGCGGGGAAGACTACATCGGCGCGTTGTGCGGTCTCGGTTAAGAACATGTCTTGAACCACGACGAAGGCGCCGGCCGAAGCTAAAGGCTGCCGCGATAGCGGATTTGCACCGATCACCCATAAGGCGTCGAGATCCGGAGCCGCCATCATGGCGTCCAACGATAGACCTACTGCACTGGCCGGACGGTAACCAGGAAGCAGATTGGGCGTCACTCCCATGTCGACCGCCCCGCGAGAATTGGAATAATCGAGCAGAGCCACATACTTCACTGGGTTGCCCAGCGACTTGCCGAACTCGACCAGACGCCGGACCGCTTCGCCCTGAATGGAATCGTCGAAGAGAATGACCAGGCCGGCTTCGGCTGCAAGCGCGTCCTTCATACTGTCGAGCGCCAGCCAGACCTGATCGCCCGAAGCGCGCACCGAACGCGTCGCGGACTTATCCTCGCGGACTTCTTTGGGCGTCACGACATACACCTTCGCGTTGTGATGACGGAAGTTCGCGCGAATCTGGAAGGCGAGCAAGGGCTGTTCTACCGACAGATCCGCGCCAATAATCAGAATCGCCTTCGACTCGTACAGGTCGATTGTCGAAGCAAGGGACGCACTTTCCACGCCGCTAAGCGCATCGAGCAAGGTAACCAGGTCGCCGGACCGGTGGTGATCGATGTTGTTAGTTCCCAAACCTTCCCGGGCGAACTTCTGCAGGTAATAATTCTCTTCGTTGGTGGTGCGCGTAGATCCGATGACGCCAAATGTACCCTGGCGATCTTTTACTTCCTTAAAGCGAATTGCGACAGCCTCCAACGCTTGTGACCACGAGACCGGCTCAAGCTGTCCGTTCACGCGCATCATCGGGGAAAGCAACCGGTCGGGATGGTTGTAGAAATCGAACCCGTAACGCCCCTTGATACAAAGGAACTCGCCATTGATTCCGGAGCGATCGCGGTTGTTCCCTCGTAAGATGTGATCGTTGCGGGTGCCAAGAGTCGTTTTGCAACCGTTTGAGCAATGCGTGCAGATGGTGCCGACATGCTCCATCTCCCACGGCCGCGCCTGGTAGCGGTAAATGCCACTAGTCAACGCGCCAACCGGACAAATGTCGATGCACATGCCGCATTCATCGCAGTTCAGATGATCGCCTTCGTTGGGGGCTATCTCGGAAACCGAACCGCGATTCACCACGCCCAGGGCGCCAACACCCATGCCTTCATTGCACACCCGCACACAGCGGAAGCAAAGGATGCAGCGCGGGCCATCGTAAAAAACCACCGGCGACCATTGCTTCTCGTCCACGTGGAATTTGTTTTCCACAAACCGGCTTTCACCTGCGCCATAGCGGAAAACCATGTCCTGCAGTTCGCACTCGCCACCCTTATCGCAAACTGGGCAGTCGAGCGGATGATTGGTGAGCAGAAACTCCAGCGTCATCTTACGCGCTTTACGGACCTGCTCGGTATCAGTGCGAACAACCATGCCTTCGGCCACAGGCGTTGTGCAGGCGGTCGGCATCTTCGGAGCTTTTTCTACCTCCACCAAACACATGCGGCAGGCAGCCTGCAACGAGTAGCCTTCGTAGTAGCAGAAGGCAGGTATCTCGATACCCGCCTGTTTAGCGGCATTGATCAGCAGCGTGCCGGGAGCGGCTTCGATTTGTTGCCCGTCGATCGTCAGTTTTACTAAATCAGCCATTGGGGTGAATTAAGCGGTCGTTAGTTGCAACAGCGGGTCTGGCCGAGCAGCCGGAGTCTTCGTCTCGATATAGGCCAGGAATTCATCCCGGAATTTATTCACGAAAGCAATGGTTGGCATGGCGGCGGCATCGCCCAGCGGACAGAATGTACGGCCGAGCATGTTCTTAGCGAGTTCATCGATCAGGTCCACGTCGCCGTCGAGCCCCTGACCGCCATGGACACGCGTGAGAATCTTGCGCAGCCAGGTAGTTCCTTCGCGGCACGGAATACACCATCCGCAGCTCTCATGGGCGTAGAATCGCATGATTCGTAGCGCGACAGCCACGATGTCGGTGGTTTCGTCCATGACTACAACGCCGCCTGATCCGAGCATGCTTTTGGCTGCCGCAAGTGAATCGAAATCCATGTTGATGTTGCACTCTTCGGGCTTCAGGACCGGGCACGAAGAGCCTCCGGGGATCACCGCCTTCAGCTTCTTTCCACCACGAATGCCCCCGCCGACCTCTTCGATCAGCCGCATGAGTGGGAAACCCATCGGCAACTCGTAAACACCCGGACGATTTACGTGTCCCGACAAGCAGAACATTCGTGTTCCGCCGTTCTTGGGTGAGCCGAGTTTCGCCCATTCCTCGCCACCCATACGGAAGATGGATGGCACAGCGCAATAGGTCTCGACGTTGTTCAAAATCGTCGGGCTTTGATATGCGCCGGCTACAGCAGGAAACGGCGGCCGGATGCGCGGAACGCCGCGTTTGCCCTCGAACGATTCGAGCAGTGCCGATTCTTCACCGCACTCGTAAGCGCCCGCGCCGGTGTGCGTGGCCAAGTGGAATTTCCAACCCGACCCGCGCACGTTGTCGCCGAGATAGCCGCGATCATAGGCTTCGGCAATAGCGCGATCGAGAATGTCTATGAGATAGCGATATTCACCCCGAACGTAGATATAGCCTTGATTCGAGGTGGCCGCGAGGGCCGCGATTAATATTCCTTCGATTAACTGATGCGGATCGAATTCTATGAGCAGGCGATCTTTGCATGTCCCGGGCTCGCTTTCGTCCGCATTCACGATGATGTATTTGGGCTTTGGAGACGTGCGGGCGAGAAAACTCCATTTCAGACCGGTGGGGAACCCGGCACCTCCACGACCTCGCAGTCCGGAAGCCTTCACGACGTTGACAATCTCGTCGGGAGTCATTTTCAGGGCGCTCTCGAAACCCTGGTAGCCTTCGTTGGCCAGATATACGTCGATCGATTGCGAATTTTCCAATCCGAAGCGCTTGGATAGGACGCGCACTTCGGCTGGATGAGGTGAATTGTACGGCATGGCTGGCTAGGTTGCCCCCTGCAACTGCGTGATCAGATCGTTCAGCTTTTCAGGAGTCACCTGATGGTGAAAATCGTAATTGACCTGCATTGCCGGCGCCCAGGAACACGCGCCAATGCATTCCACTTCTTCAAGCGAGATTTTGCCGTCAGCAGTCGCTTCTTTGTGCCCGATTCCCAACCGTTCAGTGGCGATTTTCCAAAGGTTCTCACCACCGTTTAACATGCAGCTGATGTTCGTGCAAATTTGGACGTGCGCATGGCCGAGCGGCTTGCGATGCAGCATCGAGTAGTATGTGACTACTTCATCGATCGAGAGGGTAGTCTGGCCAGTGCGCCGCGCCACTTCCTCAACCAGTTCACGTGTGATTGAGCCAATCACGTCTTGGCCGAACAGCAGCATCGGGATCACCGCTGAGCGCTTTCGATCCTCCGGATACTTAGCTAGTATGCTCTGAAATTTGGATTCAAGTTCGGGGGAAAGAGTCATCAGCGGTCGGTATCCCCCAAGACGAAATCCATGCTGCCGATAGACGCAATCACGTCAGAGAGCAATGTGCCCTCCACCATTTTGGCCGTGGCTTGCAGGTTTCCAAAACTCGGGCCGTGCACGAACACGCGATATGGGTTGGCGGTCCCGTCGCTTACCACGTAGTAGCCCAGTTCGCCGCGCGGGGATTCCACAATCTGGTACACCTCCCCCTCTGGCACCCGGAAGCCTTCGGTCACGATCTTGAAATGGTAGATCAATGCTTCCATTTCCGTTTTCATTTTGTCGCGGTCAGGCAGCACGACGTGGGGTGCATCGGCTTTCCACGCGCCCGAGGGCATGCCATCCAAGGCTTGCCGGACGATGCGCGTACTTTGCCGCATTTCCTCCATGCGCACTTCATACCGCGCATAGACGTCGCTCGCGGTTCGGGTCGGAATTTCGAAATCGAATTTGTCGTAGGAAGAGTGCGGATTCTCTTTTCGCGCGTCCCACTTCAATCCTCCGGCACGCAACATGGGACCGGTCACGCCTAACTCCAACATGTCCGGGACGGTCATCACGCCGACGCCCTTGGTGCGGCCCATCCAGATACTGTTTTTGGTGAGCAGGTCTTCGTACTCGTCCACCTTGCTCGGAAAGTCGTCGATGAATTTCCGTACGCGCCCAGCCCATCCGCGAGGAGGCTCCAAGGCCAGTCCCCCGATCCGGATATAGCTGGTCATCATGCGCTGCCCGGAGAACATCTCGAAAATCTTGAGGATCTCTTCGCGCTCGCGCATGCAGTAAAGGAACATACTCATCGCGCCAACATCGAGCGCATGAGTGCCCAGCCACACCAGATGGCTATTGAGCCGCGTCAACTCCACCAGCATCACGCGCATCCATTGCGCCATGGGAGGAATTTCCAGTTCCAGCAGCCGCTCCACCGCCAAGGCGTAACAGAAATTATTGGACAGGTTTGCCAGATAGTCGATGCGATCGGTTAGCGTGACCGCCTGCTGCCAGGTTTTGGCTTCGAATTCCTTCTCGATACCGGTATGCAGGTAGCCGATATCAGGCTCGGCTTTCACCACCGTCTCGCCGTCGAGTTCCAAAATCAACCGGAGCACTCCATGGGTTGACGGATGTTGCGGGCCCATGTTGAGCAGCATGCGGCGCGGGCGAACCGGCCCTCCGGCGGGGACGGCCGCGTCCTGTTCCAACAAATCGGCAGTAACGGAATCCATATCTAAACTCGCGGTCCGGTCTTGGGGTAGTCTTTACGCAAAGGATGGCCGACCCAGTCTTCGGGAAGCATAATCCGGCGAAGATCGGGATGGTTGCGGAACTTGACGCCAAACAGATCAAAAATCTCGCGCTCGTACCAGTTCGCCGCCAGATACACGACTGTCAGAGAATCGATTTCCGGCATTGAACCACTGATGCGCGCTTTCAGCCGAAGGCGCGCATTCCGCCCGAGCGAGTGAAAGTGGTAAACGATCTCAAATCGCGGCTCGTTCGGATGCCGGTCGACTGCAGTCACTGAAGAGAGCCGTTCATACCGGAGGGCCGTTTTCAAGTGGCGGCTTGCGGAAACAATTTGTTCAGGCGCTATCTCCAATGTGAGTTCGCCAAACTTATGTTTGCCTCCAACCACCGCGCCTGGAACAGCCGCATTCAGGCTCGAGACGTCTTCATAATTGAGTAATTCTTCGGGAACCATGATCACAAGTCCCTCACATGCGCTTTTCGTCTTTGCCTAACGCAGCCCAATCCAGAACCCCTTTTTTCCAGATGTAGAAAAAGCCGCAGAGGACTAAAACGATAAACAGCAACATCTCAAGAAAGCCAAACATCTTCAGCTCCTTGAACACCACTGCCCACGGGTAAAGGAAGATCGCTTCCATGTCGAACAGGATGAACAGCATGCCAACCAGGTAGAATTTCACGCTGAAGCGATGTTGTGCGTCGCCGGTGGGGACCATCCCGGATTCGTAAGGCATGTCTTTCGCCTTGTTTCGCACGCGATGCCCAAGCAGTAACGACAAGCCGATGAACGCGCAGGCGATCGCGATAGCCAGGACCACTTGAACGAGCACCGGAAAGTAGATTTCACCTTGAGATGTAGGCATCTAGGAGACGAGCGTAATAACCTTCATTAATGACTATAAATGATCGCGAGCGGCGTACATGATCCGTGTCACGGTGAACGGGGAAACTCGCGAATTGGTAACGGGCGAAACTCTACACAGCTTGGTGCAAAAGCTCGACCTGCCCGCCGACCGCCTGGCAATTGAACTGGATCGCAAAATCATCAAACCGGTACACTGGCCGGAAACGCTGATCCGCGACGGCGCGGAAATCGAAATCGTACACTTTGTGGGCGGAGGCTAGCGCCGGCCAGCCTCCGGAGGATCGGAATCTACGTGAAGCTGCGAACGGCCGCGGCTTCGTCGTCATGCACTTCGAAGACGGTATACAGCTTGGTTATCTGCAGCAAATCTTTCACGCGCTTAGTGAGGCCAAGCAGCTTCAGGTGGCCACCCAGGTTAGAAACCGAGGTAAAACCTGAAACCAGTTCGCCAATTCCCGAGCTATCGATATAGGAAACGTCGCCCAGGTTCAACAAGATCTTCTTGTGCCCCTTCGCTACCAGATCGCGGAGAGCGTCTCGGAGCGTGCTCGATCCTTCGCCTAGAGTAATGCGTCCGGAGACGTCCATCACGGTCACGTCGCCGACTTGCCGATCTTTGATTTTTACACTCACTTGTCTTCGTTCCTCCCTCGTTCTTTTACCAAAGTAACTTCCGTGCCATGCGGGCTGACCTTCCGCACGTTAAATTCGTCCATAAAAGCCCGAATTAGGAAAATGCCACGCCCCGAGTTTCGAAGCAGATTTTCTTCGGCCAACGGGTCCGGCAGATCGCTCAAATCGAACCCTTCACCTTCGTCCCGGATCACGACTTTCAGCCGCTCCCCGGAGGCGTCGATGGCGACGTGAACCTTCTTTAGTCCGCTGTACCGGTTGCCGTGCACCACCGCGTTGACCAGGCATTCACGGGCGGCCATGCTGATGTGGTGCTGGTCGTCTTCGTCGAACCCCGCCTTCTCCGCGGCTTTCAGAATCATTGTTTCGGCCTCGTCCACGCATTCCAACGTGGAGTCGAAGGCGCGCTCGACCTTCACCGCACCTCGTTCTTCAGTCGCCATAGAAGTTGTGGCCGAGCATCAAAGGCAAACGGTACCACAATCGGCTTGACGCACGAAGGGAAAAGTTACAAAGCGGCCGGCTACGGATGAGGGGCGGGTGGCGGAGGTGGCGGCGCTTTGCAATTCGGATTGCTCGGGGGACACCGATCGGGAACTCCGCCCACCGGCCCACCTCCCGAAGCGCCCGCGGCCGAGGAGCCAGACCCACCCGGATTATTGATCAAAGCCTGATAAATCGCGTCCCAGCCGGCCCGCATGGCGCGCTGTACGATCGCGCCGTGATCCACAGACTGGACCGCAATCGCCTGATTCTTGTACACGCGGAGCCACTCCCCTGGATTAAGAACACGCGGGTTGCCGCCACGCAGCAGGTGACGAACCTCGACCTGACCTTCTTCCACCAGCACAAGCGTGGTGGCGTCGTCGTCTTCGACATCTACGTCGAACACCGTGCCGCGTACCGAGATGACAGCAGTCGGAGTGCGAACTTTGTTGGGATTGGGTAACCCGCCCAGCTTCTCGATCTGCACCTTAACCTTGCCGATCAGAACATCCAGCAGGTCGCGCCAATCGCCCGCGTTATTGCGGAAGATGAAGCGAGAGTTGGGAAAAACTTCGAAGTGGCTGCCATCGGCGACCTGGAGTTCCGCGTAGCCGTCGCTCCCGGTAACTACGGTTTGCATAGGGTGGACCAGATCGCCCGATGCAAGGGCCCAGGGCACATTGTCGCGGAGAACGGAAACCTGACCGGTTATCACGATGATTCGCGCGGCTTGCGCCAGTGCCGGATCGGGGCTTCTGTAAGTGCGGACTGCGATAGCGCCGTGCCCGGATGAAGGCGCGCTCTGCCCGAACGCGGAAACGGACACGATCGCCAGGAGGATCGGAAGCGACGCTCCACAGCGAAGATTGTGTGAAATTTCCGAAATCACGCGGACACCACAGTCTAGCACTGAACATGCCTACGAATGTGGACGTCCGAATACTAGAAACGCCGCAAGTCGAGTGGACTCAAGGTTTTCTCTTAGTCCCTCATCATTGCCGGGGTAGAATTAGGACACAATTATGAGTCAAGGGGCCACAAGTTGGCGCTACATGTCTGCCCTGGCGTTAACCGCCGTGGCGGGATGGGCTCAGGTTGCGGCAACTCCCGCTGGCGAAACACCCAGTTGGAGGCGTATTGGCGAGCCTTCCATTAATAGCCACTTGGCCGGACCATCAACGGGCCCAGTGTCGAGCGTTTGGTATTCAACTGATGGGGCCTCTCTCTATGCGCGAACCGCGTCCGGGCGTATTTTCCAAACCGCGGATTTCGAGAACTGGACTCCTAGCGACGGTTCCCGTCCTGATGCTCCCCAACGTGTAGATCCGGTTCACAAGCCCGAGGCGCAAGCCAATGTGGTCACAATTGCAGGCGATACTCGCCGGTTCTGGTCATTAGGGCACAACCTGCTCAGTTCGGACGATGGCGGAAGAAGCTGGACGAACATCTCGGGACCGGGTGATGGCGTTATTGGAAGCGCCCAACACGACGTCGCCGGTAAACCCGATGCGTCGTCCGCCTTCGCCGTCGCGAACGATGCCGGCGTTTGGCAGACTCAGGACGGGGGAGAAACTTGGGCGGGGTTAAACGATAAACTTCCGAATCTGCCGATCTCGCGAATTCTCTCGACGACCCGTGGCACCGTTCGGGTGGCCCTTGAAGATGGTCGAACACTCCAACTAGGCGGCGTGCGCGCCCCATGGAACGTGGTCCCCACTGAAAGCGCCCTGGCCAATGAAGCTTCCCAAAAACAGCGGCTGAAATCGTTCCTGGGAGCTGAAATCACCGCCGTTTCGTATGCTGGCGAGTGGTCCTATGCCGGTTCAGCGGATGGGCGGATCTGGACGTCCCGGGACCGTGGAGTCAGTTGGCTTCCTCCGATGAGTGCTGCGCGCGGTTCGATCGAGCGGATATACGTCGATAAGGACGCTCCTCGCGCTGCACTTGCAGTTGCAGGCGGTCCGGGCGCGCGTTTGTTGCGGACGGTCGACGGGGGAGCTGTTTGGGACGATGTCACCGGGAATCTAGCCGAGTTCAAGGTGCACGCCGCAGTGGCCGACCGGGCCGCAGGTGTTGCTTATGCTGCTACCGAGCGTGGCGTATTCATGGCGCGCGTCGACATGAACGCGTTCGCTCCCGCTTCGCTTTGGCAGCCGCTGAACGCCTCCCTTCCTGCCGCTCCCGTAGTCGACATCGAACTGGACGCCACCGGAAGCCAATTGTTTGCCGCCCTCTATGGTTACGGGCTGTTTAGCGCGCCGGTGCCGGTAAGAACCGGAGCCATGCGGATCACCAACTCCGCCGATTTTTCCACGCGCCCTGCCGCTCCCGGGTCGCTAATCAGCGTTCTCGGCGCGAAGGTAGCCACTGCGCACGCTGGCGACTTGAAATTTCCGGTGCTCGCGTCCGATGCGGGGGAATCGCAGTTACAAGTTCCGTTTGAAGCACGGGCCAATACCGTCGACCTTTCAGTCGACGCTGCCCGCGGACCCGTTAACCTTCCGCTGACTATTCGCTCCGTTTCGCCGGCCATTTTTGTCGATCCGGATGGGTTTCCTTTTCTGGTCGACGCCGATTCAGGCTTGGCGCTCGATGCTGCATCGGTGGCGCACCCTCGCGCGCGGCTACGGCTTTTGGCGACCGGACTTGGCCGGGTGCAACCGATGTGGCCAACGGGCGTTCCTGCCCCTGTTGAGAATCCACCGGCCGTTGTGGCAAACGTCAAAGCTTACCTGGACGGAGTGCCCCTGGAAGTGTCGAAGGCCACTCTGGCGCCCGGATATGTGGGCTACTATCTGATCGAGGTCCAACTGCCGGCGATCCTAAACGCCGGGCCCGCAGAGTTTTACGTGACCGCCGACGGGGAACAATCCAACCGGGTGCGCGTGCAATTAGACCCGGAGTATTCGCCAGTTACTGAGTGAATGCGTTTTAAAGCAGCATCCGGCGAACATCTTCCCACGTATCGACCCTTCGATATCCGGTGACATCCCGGTTGTGGGGCGCCGAGAAGAGAATCCCCTCCCCGCGGAAGCGCAGAAAATGACGCGGTGAGTCGTCAATCAAATAGTCCGCCGCGATGATCCCCTTGTCGCCGCAAAAGACAATGTGACTCGGCCGGATGAATGGGAAATGCCGCTCCAGCCAATTGAACTTAGCGACGAACGAGCTCGGCACTTCCATTGCCGACGTGGTGATGTACACCTCGTACTTGGCGGTTAGGTCGCGAATCACATCTACACTGCCCGGAAACACATCGAGATCGGCGAAGAACCCTTCCGCCCGTACCATCGACTCGACCGCCTCCATGTGTTCGGCCGGTATAACGTGATCGAGCCGCCGCCCGTTAAAATCGTCGCGGCAGATCGTAGCGCCAAATGCCTCGTTATAAAGCACGATGTGCTTCCCGAGCGCGTCGGCGATCGTTTCATCCATGTCGATGGCAATCCGTTTCAATCGATTTCTTCTCCTCGAATTACTTGTAACCCAGTGCGCTCGTAAGGGCTGATTGCCTCAAGCGGCGTAGTGAATTCGGTAACAATCGCGTCCAACGAAGCTAGAGGTCCCACAACACAGGCCATCGCGGTTCCAAGTTTCTCGGCGGTGACCAACCCCACTACCCGGGTCGCTGCGCCAATCATGGCACGTTTAATGGGAGCTTCTTCAACGTGGGGTACCGTAATCCCCACGTCCAGGTCGAGTGAGCAAGTGCCCAGCAGAAAAAGGTCGGCGCGGAAACCCCGTATGGCGTCCACCGCCTCAGAACCCACCGTCACTCGCGAGGCGCCTAGCAGTCTTCCGCCGATCAGGATTACCTCTATCGAGGCATGCTCCGATAACACCATGGCGACTGGGACGCTGTTCGTGATGATAGTGGCGCGCAAGTCGCCGGGAAGGCTTTCCGCGACGTGGACGTTGGTAGTCCCGCCGTCGATGAACACCACGGCTCCGGGTTGTACCAATCGCGCCGCCGCTCGGGCGATCGACCGTTTTTGTGGCACGGACTGATGAGCACGCGCCGCGTAATTCAGAGCCGGTGGAGACGGCGGCAGGGCTCCTCCATGTATGCGGCGGACTTGGCGCGCGGCGGCAAGCTCGCGCAAATCCCGTCGAACGGTATCCTCCGACACCCCGAGATCGGTAGTGAGCTCGGCCGCGAGCACTTTGCCGTCCCGTTTGACGCGACTTAGAATCCAGTTAAGCCGCTCCTCTTTCACTAGTAGCGTGCCGGTTTTTGCCTGTCTCTGCCTGCTCATGCTTGTTTTTGCTGGTTTGTGCCTGTACTCTGAGATTAACAGATTATGACGCCCTCTTTGCGGTCCGCCCGCGTTGGCACAAGCTGGATGTTTTTCTTACACGGGCTGATCGTCGCGACCTGGATTTCCAGAATTCCGGCCGTGCAATCGCGTCTCGGCTTGACTGCCGGGCATTTGGGGCTTGCGCTTCTAGGGACGGCGGCGGGCGCTATGATCGCCATGCCCATTGCCGGCGCTCTGGTCACCCGCGTGGGAAGCCGGCCGGTCACAACGATCACCACCGTGCTCATGTGCGCGTCGCTCTTGCCGATCGCACTTTCCACCGGGCGTATCAGTTTGACTGGCGCGCTGTTTGTGTACGGAATGTTCTCTGGCGCTATGGACGTATCGATGAACGCCCAGGCCGTGGTCTTGGAGCAGCGGTACGGGCGTCCGATTCTGTCTTCATTTCACGCTTTGTTTAGCTTCGGCGGCATGTCTGGGGCGGCGCTGGGCGGTTTAGCGGCTGCCCAATCCATGCGTCCACTGGCGCACTTCGCAGTTTCAGCCGCTGCCTACGCCGTTATCGGCTTGGCCGCCGGGCATATCCTGCTGCGCGATGACAAGGGAACCCCCGGCCAGCCCGTTTTTGCTAAGGTGACCCGTCCGCTACTGGCATTAGCCACCCTGGCTTTTTGCATTCTGCTCAACGAGGGCGCCATGGCCGATTGGACTTCGGTTTACCTGCGCCGCGTGTTGCTGACTCCTGAAAGTGTCGCGGCTGCCGGGTACGCAGTCTTCTCTCTCGCCATGGCCGGAGGGCGTTTCGGCGGCGATTGGCTGACTTCGCGCTTTGGGCGGGTGCAGATTGTCCGTGCCGGTGGTCTCATTTCCGCAGTCGGGTTGGCAGCCGGACTGATCATTCAGAATGTTCCCGCTGCATTTGGCGGTTTTGCTGCGGCCGGCTTAGGGTTTTCGGTAATTGTTCCGCTGGTTTTCGGGGCAGCCGGACGTCAGGGGAGTTCAGCTGGCGCTGGATTGGCGGCAGTCTCCACCGTCGGCTACTTCGGGTTTTTAGTAGGCCCAGCTACCATTGGGCTGACCGCCGATTACACCGGGCTTCGCGTCGCATTGGCCATCGTGGTCGCGCTCAGCTTGCTGGTCTCCGCCTTGGCGGGAGCTGTCGCGATCCCGCAAAGTGCGGCGGTGGAGCCGGATCGCGAGCCTATGTTCCAATAATCGGGATGACTTCCGAGCGGTCGATTCTCGAACGCTTGCGCCGCCGGATAACCGCAAATGCTCCGGGTTTGAAGCTGGGGATCGGTGACGATTGCGCCATCTACGAGCCTTCGCCCAACGAAGATCTGGTTTTCACGACGGATTTCCTGATCGAAAACGTGCATTTCCGCCGAGAGACACATCGTCCGAGTGACATCGGCTACAAGGCTCTAGCCCGCGGGTTGAGCGATTTGGCAGCCATGGGCGCAGTACCCCGCTTTTGCTTGCTCTCCCTGGCCACCCCTCCACAAACGACTGCGCAGTTTCTAACGGGCATTTTCGAAGGGCTCCTGCAGCTTAGCGCTACTACGGGGTGTCCCCTGGCCGGGGGCGATCTGGCGGGGGCGCCAATAATCATTTGTGACATCGTAGCGTGCGGATCGGTGGAGCGGGGATCGGCATTGAAGCGGTCGGGCGCTCGAGCGGGTGATGGCATCTGGGTCTCTGGCAGCTTGGGCGGCTCCGCAACTGGGTTCGTTTTGCAGCGCGGTTCGGCACGCCGCAAACACCTGCATCCCGAGCCGCGCCTGGCCCTTGGGCAGTACCTTCGCGGCAGAGCCTCGGCGGCCATCGATTTGAGCGACGGACTCTCGCTTGATCTGAAGCGGTTGTGTCTGGAATCGAAAGTAGCCGCCAGTATCGATCCGCCCCCCATGTTTCCCGGGGCAACCTTGGATCAGGCGCTGCACGGGGGAGAAGACTACGAATTACTGTTCACGGCCCCGGCGTCGGCGAAAATTCCCAATGCGTTCCAGGGCGTTTCATTATCCCGTATTGGCGCTATCACCAAAGGGGTTGCAGGTAAAGTACGGTTGGGAAATCGACTTTTGCCTGCTCTGGGTTACGATCATTTCGCGCAGCAAAGGAGCCCCGAACGCGGTACTTGAACCGAGCGAAATTGCGGTATTTCAAGCTACAATAAGAGCTTATCTTCGGGCGAACGCGCCAATTATACAGAGAGGTGGCATGCGGGTAACAGTAATCGGCACGGGGTACGTGGGAACAGTAACGGGCGTTTGCCTGGCTTATCTTGGCCACAGCGTTACGTGCGTGGACACTGACGAGTCGAAAATCAGCCGCTTGCGCGCGCATGATGTTCCGATTTACGAACCCGGATTGGCCGAGTTATTGCCCCTCGCGGAACGCGCCGGAGGTATCGAATTCAGTACGGAACTCGCCCCAGCGGTGCGCGAAAGCGATGTCATTTTCATCGCAGTCGGAACGCCTCCACTGCCTACGGGAGAAGCCAATCTGATGTATTTGGAAGCTGCCGCGCGTAGTGTGGGCGCGGCCATGGATGCATCTCGCTATCGGGTGATCGTCAACAAGTCGACTGTCCCGGTTGGCTGCGGCAACCTTGTGGAAGCACTCGTCCGCGAAGGCGTGCGGGAGCAGAGTATCTGGAAGGAACGCGAGATTGGATTCGGCGTGGCGAGCAACCCCGAGTTCTTGAGGGAAGGCTCCGCCATCAACGATTCCCTGTATCCCGACCGGATCGTGCTTGGGGCGCAGGACGAGCGCACCATCAACAAACTACGTGAGCTTTATCAGCCGCTTGTGGAACAGCGTTTTCCGGAACCCTCGTTTTGCCGTCGTCCGGAAAGTTTCCGGCCCGCGATTCCGGTGGTCACGACAACGTTGACCAGCGCGGAAATGATTAAATATGCGGCCAACGCATTTCTGGCCATGAAAATCGGTTTTGCGAACGAAATGGCCAATATCTGCGAAAAGGTGGGCGCGGATTCGCCGGAAGTAATGGCCGGCATTGGACTAGACTCGCGTATCGGTATTGCATTCCTCAACGCCGGATTGGGATGGGGCGGAAGCTGTTTCGGCAAGGACGTTCAGTCGTTGATGCACATAGCCGGGGATTACGGCTACCAGGCGCGGCTTTTGGAAGCAACGCTCGCAGTTAACCGGCTCCAACGCCAGCTCGTTATCCAGAAGCTGCAGGAAAAGCTGTTCATCTTGAAAGGCCGCACCATTGGGATTCTCGGCTTAGCTTTTAAGCCGAACACTGACGACCTTCGGGACGCTCCGAGCCTGCAAATCATTGAGCGTCTTCTCGGCATGGGTGCGCGGATTCGCGCCTATGACCCGATCGCCATGGAAGTATGCCGGGTACAGCAGCCCGGGCTGAAGATCAGCTATTGCGACAACGCCCAGAGTGTGGCCGATGGCGCCGACGCGGTGATCCTGGTCACGGAGTGGCCCGAGTTCCGCAACCTCGACCTTGATCAACTCGCCGCCTCCATGGCGCAACCCATTCTGGTGGATGGCCGGAATCTATTCGATCCGCAGTTGGCGCGTGAGGCCGGTTTCGACTACACCGGAATCGGACGCACCGACAGTTCGCGCTCGCCTAAGCGTGCCGCCCCGCAGAAGATCGCGACAGTCTAAGCATCAAAGCGGGGCTTGATCTGAGGCGTGGGACACTGAAGTTCTCCCGCCCATGCCCCGCCGACTGTGTACCTGGAAAATCCGTAATCGCGAAATCGCCCTCGGCGAACGCACGCTTGTGATGGGCGTTTTGAATGTCACCCCGGATTCCTTCTCCGATGGCGGCAATTACTTAGACCCCGATCGCGCCTACGCGCGCGCGATGGAAATGGAAGAGCAGGGCGCGGATATTATCGACATCGGCGCTGAATCCACGAAACCGGGCGCACAACCGGTGACCGCGTCGGAAGAACTCCAGCGTCTGGTACCCGTACTGAAGCGATTGCGCGAGAAACTCTCCATCCCCCTGTCGGTGGACACGTACAAAGCGGAAGTGGCCGAACGCGCTCTCGAGCTTGGGGTGGAAATCATTAACGATCCAAGCGGTTTCACGTTTGATCCCTCCCTGTCGAAACCGATCGTGCAGTTCGACGCTGGCGTGATTTTGAATCACATGCGCGGGCGGCCAGAGACCTGGGCGACTCTTGGTCCCATGCCCGACGTGATGGGAAACATCATCAAGGACTTGGACGCGAGCGTCAATCGCGCTCGCCGGGCAGGCGTTGACCGATCGCGCATCGTGATCGACCCAGGCATCGGATTCGGTAAGCGGCGTGAGCAGAATTCCGAAATCCTGGCGCGTTTGGGAGAAATGATCCGCCTGGAGCTGCCGATTCTGGTCGGCGCGTCACGAAAGTCCTTCTTGGCCCAACCCGAAGAGCGCGAGACCGAATTCGCGACAGCGGCTGCTGTCGCTGCCGCAGTCTTAGCTGGCACGCACTTGGTCCGCGTGCATGACGTTAAGGCGATGAAGGTGGTGGTGGCGGTAGCCGATGAAATTTGGCGCGCTTCCCGGAGTCTGGCTGAAGCCCGAGAGCTCCCTGCCACGGAAGCTCCCCCGCGCCGCAGCCGCCCACCTGTACAAACCCCCGAAGTCGAGGCGACCGCGCTGCGTCCTCCCGTGCGGCCACCGCTGATTCGTAATTTTCGGCCCGCAGTCAAGCGCGAAGCGGACATTCCCGAGCAGCAACAACCGGCTGAGATTCGTCCCGAGGTTCACGCTGCGGAAGACCAGGACGCTCCGCCGGCTCTGCTTCCGGAACGAAAGCCGGTGGAAAATCGTCCGCGTTTCGAAGGTGCTCAGCCGCCACGCCCCGGCGGAGATCGTCCGCGTTTTGAAGGTGCCCGTCCGCCTCGATCAGGAGGTGATCGCCCGCGTTTCGAAGGTGCTCGTCCGCCACGCCCCGGTGGTGATCGTCCGCGTTTTGAAGGTGCCCGTCCGCCTCGACCAGGAGGTGATCGCCCGCGTTTTGAAGGTGCCCGTCCGCCTCGACCAGGTGGAGATCGCCCGCGTTTTGAAGGTGCCCGTCCGCCTCGACCGGGCGGCGATCGCCCGCGTTTCGAAGGCGCTCGTCCGCCTCGACCAGGTGGAGATCGTCCTCGGTTCGAAGGCGCTCGTCCGCCTCGACCAGGTGGAGATCGCCCGCGTTTCGAAGGTGCCCGTCCACCACGCCCCGGCGGAGATCGTCCGCGTTTTGAAGGTGCCCGTCCGCCTCGACCAGGAGGTGATCGCCCGCGTTTCGAAGGTGCCCGTCCACCACGCCCCGGCGGAGATCGTCCGCGTTTTGAAGGTGCCCGTCCGCCTCGACCAGGAGGTGATCGCCCGCGTTTCGAAGGCGCTCGTCCGCCACGGCCAGGCGGTGATCGCCCGCGTTTCGAGGTGCTCGTCCGCCACGGCCAGGTGGCGATCGCCCCCCATCACCTCCGCGTGCTGGCAGTGACCGGCCTCGGTTCGAGGGATCTCGACCTCCAAGGCCAACTGGTTTCAAGCCACGGTTCGGCGGCGCCCGACCGGGCGGTCCGAAGAAGCCGGGCGGCGGGAGCAAGCCTCATCGCAAAGGTCCCCCGCGCGATTCGAGATCGTAGTCTTAGAAACCTACAGCAGGAACCCGAGTATTCCCATAACGCAACCGGCGATGGCCAGAATCACTCCTAGTGCCGGGAAAATCGTGTTCTTCGAAATGAAGAACAGCGACGTCATCACGAGCCCGATCTCAAGAAGCCCTTCGCCGAAATCGAACCGCAGAGCTTTCTGCTCAACACCCTTGGACTCTTTTTCCAACGCGTTGGCCTCGTCCGAAGCCTCTTTGGATTTTCGGTCGTACTTGTCTTTGTCAGTGCGATAACGAGCGAGGGTTTTCTGCGTACTGGGAGGCGGGTTAGCAATAGCGCCGAGCAAGTCCTCCCCTAACTCGAGGTTGTGGAACTTCATGCGCTGCGCCTGGTAGTACGACCATTTGTCGTTTGCGTCGGTCTTCAGCAGAACGCCTTCGGTATGAGCCCGGTGCGAAGCGATAGTGACTACGCCGAGAAAGACGGAAATAACTGCCGCGATAATGCCGATCTTCTTGCCAAGCGGGTCGCTCTCGTGACCTTCGTGATGAATTTCCAACTCTGCCATGAATTAGGTCATAGTATCGCAATGGACGATGAATGGTTCCTGCGTCAAGCGCTGGAACTGGCGAGAGAGGCGGCTAGTGGGGGTGAAGTGCCAGTCGGAGCAATCGTTCGCATGGGCGATCGCGTGATCGGGCGCGGGCGGAATTCCCCGATCGGGCTTAAAGACCCGACTGCACACGCAGAGATCCTCGCGTTGCGGCAGGCCGCGTTAGAGATCCAAAATTACCGTTTGGAAGCCGCCACTCTATACGTCACGCTGGAACCGTGCCCAATGTGCGCGGGCGCATTAGTGGCCGCCCGTCTAGGAAGGCTCGTCTTCGGCGCGCGCGATTTGCGTTTCGGCGGTGTGCGCAGTAAATTTCAGATTGCGGATTCCCCGCTCTTGAACCACCGGGTCGAGGTTGTGGAAGGCGTACTGGGCGCGGCTTGCACCGAGCTACTGAAAACCTTTTTCGAGCACCGCCGGTAAGTTCATCGGGCTTCCTCGAGGCTAACCAGCATTTTCCGCATCGCCTTGCCTCGATGGCTGATTGCGAACTTCTCTTGCTCGCTTAGTTCGGCCAGCCCTCGCCCAAGCGGTGGATAGAAGAAATAAGGATCATATCCGAAGCCCCCGGAGCCTCGCGGCGCGGAGAGGATTTGGCCTTCTACTTCGCCCCGGAAGGTGGCAATGAGTCGGCCCCTTTCGGCAAGAGCGATCACGCAGACAAATCGGGCGCACCGGTTCGTCATTCCGTTCAGCCGTTCCATCAGCAGCGCGTTATTTTCACTGTCGGTCGCGTGCTCGCCCGCAAATCGCGCCGACCGTATGCCGGGATCCCCGCCAAGCGCATCAACCTCCAGGCCGGAATCATCCGCGAACAGCAAGCCTTCGACGTGGCGGCTGTAATAAATAGCTTTTTGCGCCGCATTCATTTCAAAAGTATCGCCCTCTTCCGGGCTGGGCGGTATCTCGCGCAAGCCGGGCAGCGGCTCAACGCCCGCATTTAGAAGGCGGAACTCACGCAGTTTCCCCGCGTTCGTGGTGGCGCACCAAAGCTTCACGCGATTGGTGCGACCCGCTTCTGCACCTCAATCAGATCGGCGATGCCGGCGCGCGCCAATGCCAGGAGCTGATTCATCTGCTGGTCATCGAAATCCTCCCGCTCCGCGGTCGCTTGAAGTTCGACGAAACGGCCGCTGCCGGTCATCACGACGTTCATATCCACGTCGGCTTTGGCATCCTCCTCGTAGCACAGGTCAAGCAATGCCTCGTTTTTATAGATGCCGACGCTAGTGGCCGCCAGGTAATTCCGCAGCGGCATGCGCGTCAGGGCACGAATTGCCAACATCTTCTTGAACGCGAGCGCGAGTGCGACGAATGCACCGGTGATGGACGCCGTGCGGGTCCCGCCGTCGGCTTGGAGCACATCGCAGTCGACGATGAGGGAACGTTCGCCGAGCGCGGTTAGATCCGTAACGGCGCGCAGAGATCGGCCGATGAGGCGTTGGATCTCATGGGTGCGCCCTGACAATTTTCCTTTGTTCACTTCCCGCGGCGTGCGGGTGGCGGTAGCGCGCGGGAGCATGGAGTACTCGGCAGTCACCCAACCTTTGCCTGAACCACGCAAGAACCCTGGGATGGATTCTTCCACAGTGGCGGCGCAAAGCACACGCGTGTTGCCAACGCTGATCAATGCCGAGCCATCTGCTGTCGCTAGATAGTCCGTTTCAATAGTCACGGGCCGCATCTGCGACGCGGACCTTCCGTCAACCCGCATATTTCATCACCAGAAATAAGAACACGAATAGACCTATGATGCCAGCAATCACAATGATGAGGCAGGGTAATCCCGCACGCGGCGCGGGGGCCGGGCGCTTAGCGCCAGGATTCTTGTATTTAGCCATTCTGAGAAGTATCGGTTTTGAACAAATTGGCAGCCACTTCGTTGAAGAACTTTTCCAGGCCCTCCAGCGAAGCAGGCTCAAGATCTTTGATGAGCAGCGGCACCACGGCTCGTCCGCGGCGCTCGAGCGCGGTCTTTGTGGCGAGGAACTGAGCCATGTGGTAATCCGGCTCATAGGCTGCGCCTGGAAAACGCGCCTGCCGGGCTGATGCGATCAGCGTGGAAAAACAGCCGCCGTGCCCGATAATCATCTCGTGGTACGAGTGGTTCATCGCGGGCCCTTCATGAATATCGACGGGCATTTTCAGCGGCATTCGGAATACGCGGTCAGCCGATGTCTCCAGGATGCGGCGCACTTGCCGGCCAGCGTCGCTGTATCGCATGTCACCGAAAAAGGTGAGCTCGGCGTATGTCGCACCGGCGCGAACCGCGGAACGCAGGGCTTCCGCATAGATGACCGGCGTCCACTGTTCCTGAGTCGCAGTCAACCCCTGCCAAGAGTCCCCGGGATTTTGAAATATTTCCGATGCGATGGATTTATAAAGTTCGACCGAAGGCTGGGTGACAAAATTCATCTCCCGTAAGTACGCAAGACCGAACACGACGTAGTGAATGAACTGCATCCACGTGGCTAGCGAGGAATTGCGGGGAAAAGTTAGAGCCGCAATCGGGTACTTCATGTGGCGAAGTTCAGTGATCGCGTCGGCATCCGGGTGAGGTTCACCTCGCAGTTGAACCGACAGAAAGCAGCGGTCCTGTTTCGTATTTCCGGGCTTCTGATAGAAGCGTGTCTTCACGCGTTCGTTGATAACGATCTTGACCCCTAAAGCTTCACTCTTTCCCAGGCTCTCCTCGAAGTTTTGCTTGGTCCAAAGTGCCGCGCCGGACCAGCTTCTGGGCAGCAGCAGAGTAACTTTGTCGCGGCCATTGAGGCCTTGCGCATGCAGAAACGCGGCCAATTTCCAAGCGGCGTGAATCTCCGTTTCAGGGAGATTAGCCGCCGCGATCCACTCGACCAGGTTCGCTCCAGCTAGCGCCAGCGCGTACAAACTTCCGCGCGTGAGGGGCGCACTATGGCGGCCAGCAGTGGTGGTTGCATCGTCCAGTTGCAGGGGCACGCGCGCATAACTATGCTTCTCGGCAGTTTGATCGAGCAGGGACCCGGGCAAGGTCAGGCAGAGGAAATTGGGTGCCGTCTCAACGTGGTTCCGCTCAAAGAGAACAGCAATTTTCTCCAGATTCACAACGGGCTCATACGATGTCATCCCCACAGCCATTCCGACGATCAGAGTGGACTTGAGGAGATCCGGCATGGGCAGGTGCGAACGCTCCTGCATGTCGTGAATGATGGATTTGAGCTTCTGAGGATCAGTCGAATCCAGCGCGTAAAAACGCGGGCCCCCACGCAATAGACCGGCGGCCTCATAGACGAGTTTGTCTTCCATGGAGCCGCCCATTCCCGCCCAAATCAGAAAACGAATGGTAGTGCCGTGAACGGCTTTGAAGCGGGCGCGGATGGCGTCGACTTCGGCGTTGACGATGTCGGGCCATTCGGGATGGGCTGCGGCCAGGCCGGGAAGATCGAGCACTCCCCATGAGCCCCGGCCTAATCGATCGAGTTGCTCTTGCTCTGGCGTGTCGCTGGAACGGCTCCCGGGCCGAACGCGAGCGAGCACGTTCTCGCTACCGAAGCGGGCGGCAAATTCTGCGGTCTGAGCGCGGGCCGCATCGTTGAGAATGGAAAGAGCTAATGACAAATCGCTTCCGGGTTTCGGTCACCTTCAGTGTACTGAGTCTGGCTGGTTGCATCGAGCCCGCCGCGAAAACACCGGCGCTGCCAAAATCGATCTCGCCCGGTTGGGTGTTGGCGGACATTGTTAAAGGTGCGGATGGCTGGGTAGCTACCTACCGCGGCCCGGGTACGGCGCATGTCAGGATTGCAGCGATCACCGGGACATCGGCGGGAGCCGAGCGCATGAAGCGCTTCCGCGTCCGGGCCAATGCCATCGCTTTTTATAGCGGTCGCTATTTCACTGCGGTGGATTGGGACGGGGCCGATCCGACGGATGCGGGCGCACTCGTCCGAAAACTGGAAAACGCGGAACGAGCGGGATACTAAAGGGGTGGAACAGAGGTTCTTCCCGTCAATCGACCGGTTCTTCCAATTCGCGCTGCTCGGGTTGGTCGCTAGCGGATACCTAGCGATTGCGGGTTCAGGATATGTCGATCTCCCGACGGTGATCCTGGCCGGTATCGGACTACTTTGGCGGGCCTTGATCGTGTCGGGCGCGCGACGTCTGCAAGTTCCCGAACGAGTGGTGACGATTGCGACTGTCGCTTACATGGTGTTTGCGCCGGTGGATTACTTCTTTCTCTCTCACACGTGGATTGTGGCCACTGTTCACGTGGTGTTTTTCGTGGCCGGCGTGAAGACGCTGACCGCGCGAGTGACCAGAGATTATGTATTTGTGGCAGCAGTGGCGTTTATCGAACTACTGGCGGCTGCATTGTTCTCGGCAAGCGGCTCCTTCTTTCTTTGTCTCGTTGCCTATCTGTTATGCGCGGTAGCGACGCTCTCGGCTTCGGAAATCAGGCGTCTGGGGAAGTCTGAAAACCTGATTGCTGGGGGCCGTTCGACAGCGCCTTGGCGCTTGGCCGGCCTGGTGTTCTTCATGACTTGCGGGATTCTGACGTTGACCGCTGGGCTATTTTTCATGCTCCCGAGAACAGCCAACGCGGCGCTACAATTCCTGGCGTCCAACCGGTACCACCTCACCGGCTTTTCCAATGACGTGATGCTTGGGGAATTCGGGGAACTCAAGAGCGATTCGCGTCCGGTGATGCACGTTAGGCCGCTTCCGGTTGGCGGAATGTTGGCGACCGGGGCGGAGTTGCCGCTGAATCTGAAATGGCGCGGGCTGGCCCTTGAGCGGTTCGATGGGCGTCGTTGGTCCACAGACCCTTCGAGTTTTCGAAGCCTGGCCCCGGACCGTTCCGGGTTGGTGAAAGTAGTCGACGATGTGCAGCGCCGGCGGCCCGGCGCGCGCATTCTATATCGCGTTGACATTCAGAACGTGGACGCCGACGCGCTATTCGTAGCGGGAACTCCCGAATTCCTTAATGCCGGAAAGACTCGCATAGCGCGAGCTCCCAGCGGCGCATTCCGCTTCGGGTACGTCCCAGGCGACACGGTGCGCTACGAGGTGTATAGCTTCCTGAAGCCGAGAGACCGCACTAGCTCTAACAACTCCGAGCCGCGGCGACAGCAACTAAGTGCGGCGGATCGCGAGGCGAATCTGGAACTGCCCAACGTCGATCCGCGCGTGACGGAGTTAGCGCGGTCCATGACGCGGACTGCGGGCAGCGACCGGGAGCGTGCTACACGTATCGAACAGCATCTAAGGGCGGATTATGGGTATTCTCTCGATCTCCCAAAGACGCCACCGCGCGATCCGATCGCATTTTTTCTGTTCGAGCGGCGGGCCGGGTATTGCGAATATTTCGCCTCGGCGATGACCGTGATGCTTCGGTCGCTGAGAATTCCGGCGCGCCTGGTGAATGGTTTTCAGAGCGGCATCGCGAACCCTTACTCCGGGACGCTGGTAATTCGGGCATCCGACGCACACACATGGGTGGAAGCATTCCTCCCTGATACGGGATGGACAGTCTTCGATCCAACGCCGCTTGCTGGGCGTGTTCCTGTCCAAACCGTGTGGAGCAAGCTAGCGCTTTACCTGGATGCGGCGGATACCTTTTGGCGCGACTGGGTGCTCAGCTACGACCTGGGCCAGCAACTGACGCTCGCTTCGCGAGTTGAGTTGCACGCCACCAGTTTCAGACAAAATGGCTTCTTAAGAGGGGTTACATGGGTGCGCGCGGCTGCCGGGCAGTTCAGAGCGCTCGCGAAAAACCAGGCTATGTGGATGTGGGGCGTGCGGATTGCCTGGGTTGTCGCCGGTTCGGGGTTAAGCTTCTGGGTACTTTTACGAGTGCGCGGAGCAATTCCGGCGCGGCGAGCCAGAACGGGAATGCTGTCGCAAGGGGATGCTACCGCTCTCTACAACCGGATGCTGAAGGTTATGCGACGAAGGGGTTATCAGAAACCAGGGTGGTTCACGGCGGAGGAGTTTGCTACAGGCGTGCGGGAGAGCGAGGAACTTCCTTCATTCACAGCGGCTTACTATGCAGTTCGCTTTGGGGGTGATACCGGAGCGGCTAAAGATATGGCAGATTCGTTGGACCGCTTGGCTAAGAGGGGAAGATAACAATCTTGCGGCGGGTTCGAATTCGACACGCCGCCGCAAGTCATTCCTAGGCCGCCTACGGCGCCGTAACTACAACCTGAGGGCTCATCGTCGAAAGGTTCTTAGACACATCGGTCGCTGCGACCGCGTAGTAGTAAGTCTTCCCTGAAGTGACTTTCGTATCCGTGTATGTCAACGCTGGTGAAACAACGCCGCCGATCAATTGCAAGCTCGAACTTGTCAGACCGCGGTAGACCTGATAGGCGCCGATCATATAGTCGTCGGTGGAAGCAGTCCAGCTAATCACCGCGGCTCCCGGCTGAGTGACAACCGTGACATTCCCGGGCGCAGTCGGCGGAGTCGTATCCGCGTTTGTGGTCGCGGTGATTACCGTGCTCCGCGGTGAGTGGTTCCCTGACGTATCGTAGGCGTCGATTTGATAGTAGTAAGTTTTGGACGGCGCCACCGATAAGTCGAGGAATGAATTTACCGTGGACGTGGAATATGGAGTGATCGAAGCCGGGCTTGTCCCTCGGTAAATCTCATAGCCCGAAACCGCTACGTTGTCCGAGGATGGAGTCCAGGCTAAATTCATCAGCGTGTCGGAGAATGGGGTGGCGCTTACGCCGGCCGGCGTCGTGGGCGGAGTCTTGTCAGGATACGCGAGCGTTGTCACGCTAAGCGGAGCGGACCGCTGCGACAGATTTCCCGCCGCATCAAACGCCGCAATCGAGTAGGAATATGTTGTACTAGCGGAAAGACCCGTATCGTAGAAGTTTAGTGGACTACTTACTGTTCCCGCGAGCGCGCCATTGCGGTAGATGTTGTAAGCTGCCACCCCGATATTGTCCGTGGTGGGCGTCCACACCAGGTTAGTTGCCGTTTGCGAAGCGGCCTTCAATGCCGGGGGTGCGGGAACCACAGGTGGTGTATTGTCTGGAGAGGTAATAACTAGATTCTCCCAGGCGAGTCCCGTGGTGGTGAACGCACCTACCATGTTGGCCGCGGTTGCGGCTGTACCACCCGCTAAGATCAACGAAGAGTCCGACTGCCCGGCACACGTATTGTAGTCAAGGTAGGCCGCCAGGTTGTGGGACCAGAATGGAGTCATGAAGATGAAATTCCCAAAGTTGGCAAACTTCGACATGGTCTGCAGGAACGCGATGTCAGTCGAAGTCCAGAAGCTGAACACGTCGCGAGCATAAACAGTTGTATAGGAGAGACTATTGGACGTGTACTCCGCATCACTCTCTTTATAGGCCCACATCTCGCTCATGGTCGGCTGCTTACCCGCGGCCTTGATCACATTCACTGCGTTGAGAGCGTTCGGTAGATTATTTTTGTTTACCGGGTACACGTGCATGTCAACGAAATCGAGCGGCAGGGTTGAAAAGCTCTGGATGTACTGCATAAAGGAGGGATTCCAGGTTCCCGAACCGGCTCCCAATTTCACGCTGGTGGCCCCCGTGGCTTTCACCGCCGAGATCATCCCTTGCACCATTTGGGTGCTACCCGCAACTGTATTGGCGTTCGCCTGAAAGGTGCTATTGGCCTCAGTGTCCGGTTCGGCGACCAGCACTAGATAGTCCGGATGAAACAGATTCGCGATATTAGCGGCCAGTTGCGCGCGCTGATTCATGTAGGTTGGCCAGTCCAAACTCTGATAGTACGGGATGAAGCCGGCGCTATTGTTACTCGGATACACGATGGCGATCGTATTCTCGATAATTACCTTCAGGCCGCGCGATCGGATCTCGGAAACCAGCGTTGTGTAGAAATTTACATAGGCCTGATAGTCCGCGGCGTTGGTGTAATAGGACGGCAAAAGCGCCGGGAAATTAATGTGGAAAGTAATTGCCCGGACACCGAGTGCCTGCAGCGAGTTCAATTCCGACAACACTGTCATCGGGTAGTAATTTGCCCCAAGCAGATTCGTGGTTAGATCAGAATTCACCGTCTGTAGTTGCGACGAGTAGACCAGTGGCGAGGGCGTTCCGTTCCATGCGGAATTGATTGTGGTTTGGAAACTGGTCAGGTTTGAATTGACTGCGTTGTAGGCGTCCTGATACTGGGACGGTACGGCGGGCGGTGTTTGAGCAACTCCGCTCCGTATCAGAAAGCTCAGTGCAACGGCACCGATCGTAATTTTTGTAAGCAACTTGAGTCTCGCTTTCGAACTAACGTCTGGTACAACGGCGTAATTTCAACGCTTGTACCGGGTTGATCGGCGGGAGATCAAAGTTACTTTAGTCGCGGGGTTTCCTTCGAAGCCTAAGGGGGACTCGCTACACCTTCAGGCCAACCGACCTCATCAGCTCGAGCGCATTACTTCGCGTCACGACGCCCGGCCTCATCCGGTAGTCGAACTGCATACGGCCCTCGTGGATGAAGTCCTCGAAGTGAACGTTGGCGCTTCCGGGAAGCGCGTCTACCAATGCGGACAGAGCCAGATCGTGCGTCGTGGCGAGTCCTATTGCCCCACGCTCCAGGAGCCCTTGGAGGATGGCCTCAGCCCCGATGCGGCGGTCGTGAGAATTGGTTCCAGCTAGCAGTTCGTCCAAAAGGAAGAGTACGGGACGCGGCAAGTCGAACAGCTGCCGAATTCGCAAGATCTCGGCGTAGAAGCGCGAAATTCCGCCTTCCAGTGAGTCCGAAGAGCGGATGGACGCTCCGATCGATAGTGGTCCCAGTCGCATGAAGCTCGCCCGGACTGGTGCGCCGGCCAGAGCAAGGACGACGTTAGACCCAATCGATCTTAGAAGCGTGCTCTTTCCCGACATGTTCGATCCGCTTACGATGAGCAGCGCGGCTCCTTCGTTGAGGCTGACGTCGTTGGGGACACACCCCGGGACCAGCGGGTGGGCCAGATCGCGTGCTTCCAGTAAGCGTTTCTGATTAATGACCTGCGGAAGGACATCGCCTGGCTGTTCAAAGCGCAATGCGGCCAAAGAACCGAGAGCTTCGAATTCGGCCACCGCCTCTAGCCAGCGTGGGATTGCGTGGCCGTAGCGCTGCCTCCAGGTTTCCAGAGCGAACGTCACCTGTGTAGTCCAAAGAAGAAGCGGGCCGAAGATGCGAACGAACCAGGTCTCGCGAGATTCCAACAGTTCGATGAGCCGGCTGAGCTGGGCTATCGACACCGAAGCCGGTCGAGGTTCCTGCAAAGCTGTACAACCGCGTGCCAGACGCGGAGACAGAAATTGTTCATGCTCGATTCGAGCCAGCACCGCAGCCAGTAGCGCAAGATCGTTGCCGGGCGCCTCAGCGTCACCGGCAATCCGGTTGACTACGCCGCGCCAGCGCGCGAATACCAGCGCCTCCATCACTCCGATCATGACCATGGCGATGCGCAGGCGAGGATCGCTGAAAGAAGACAAAACCCATAACGCTAGTGCGACCAAACCAAGAAAAGAAAAGCTCGCGGCGATATAGCGCACCGTTTGAGGAATTGGAACTGCGGGTGCTACCGCCCAGGCTTCGAGCGCTTCCGGGTTCACGCCGGAACGGAAGTCCTCGCCGAGAACAGCCAGATCCTCGCGAAGGTCAAGCCGATCGCGCAGATCCGCCACGGCCGCGTGACGCGAGGCGATTTCTTCGGCCGGACTTCCAGTCAACATCCATCTCGCCAAGAGGTTCTCTCCAGCACGAGTTCGGCAGGTGGAAAGCAGCTGAAACAGCGAGTGTTTCCCGAAAATGTCCAGATCGACCGCGTAGGGATGGTGAGGATCAAGGAACCGCTCGCCCGTTTCGCCACGTGGATTTTGACGGTAACGCACACGTTCCAGAGCCCGTTCGTAGTACTCAACGCTTCGTTGGGCGATCTGCATACGGCGAGCGACGCGATCGCCGGCAACGAAAAGCGCGATCAACACAGCGAAAGATACTGCGGCGAGCGCGGACCACCAGGGCCAATCGTAAGCGATAGCTATCCAAATCGCGGCAACTGCAGCCACTGTTATCGCCAACCGTGCGTTTCCGAGCTGGTTCCTCCGCGCTGTTTCTCTCCCGAGCCGCTCCCGGCGCGCGGTAAGGCGCGTCTCGTATTCAACTTCGGGGTTGGGCGGATCGTGAGATGCGAGCACGAACCCAGCGTAGCCTGTGCAACCTTTGACGTTCAGGTAGCATCGAGTTGATATCGCGTATGGCCCGACCCGTAGTACTGACCATTGACGACGATCCCGAAGTGCTGCGGGGCGTCGAGCGTGACCTCCGCCGCAATCCGTTCTACAGCAAAGAGTTTCGAATAGTCCGCGCTTCCTCCGGGCAAGCCGCTCTGAATATGCTTCCCGTCCTAAGCAAACGTGGCGAAGCCGTAGCTTTGTTTCTGGTCGACTACAAAATGCCGCAGATGAACGGCATTGAATTCCTGGAACAAGCGATCGAGCATTTTCCGGATGCGCGCCGCGTGCTGCTCACCGCGTATGCGGACACCAATGCCGCGATTCAGGCCATCAACGGCGTGCGGCTCGACTACTACCTAATGAAGCCGTGGGACCCGCCGGAAGAGAAGTTGTACCCGGTGTTGGATGACCTTCTGAAATCGTGGCTCGCGTGTTATCGACCCCCCTATCAGGGCCTGCAGATTGTCGGCACGCGGTATTCGCCAAAGTCCTACGAATTGCGTGATTTCCTGGGCCGCAATCAGGTCCAGTATCGATGGATCGACGCCGAAGCCAAGGATCTCGACAAGAACACGCAGCGGGTTCTGGATTCTCTCGAGGGCAAGCTACGGCATCTCCCGATCGCCGTTTTCGAAAATGGCGAGAGCATCTCAGAGCCCTCCACGGCCGATCTCGCGGGACATTTGAAGCTTAATGTAAATGCCCGGCTTGAGCATTACGATCTGGTGATTGTGGGCGGTGGCCCCGCGGGATTGGCGGCAGCTGTATACGGAGCGTCCGAAGGATTAAAAACCGTAGTTGTGGAACGCGAGGCACCAGGCGGCCAAGCCGGAGCCAGTTCGCGTATCGAAAACTATCTGGGCTTTCCGGGTGGATTGAGCGGGCAGGAGCTAACTGTTCGCGCCGTCGCACAGGCCAAGAAATTCGAGGCGGAGCTGCTGATCCCTCAGGAAGCGACCAAACTGCGCGTTGAGCAGCCTTTCAAGGTTGTAACGCTCTCGGATGGCGCGGAATTGTCATGCGACGCTCTGGTCATTGCAGCGGGTGTTCAATGGCGCAAGCTCAGTCTGCCGGGCCTCGATCGCTTACAGGGCGCGGGCATTTACTATGGCGGCGGACTTACCGAAGCCCCCACATGCAAGGGCGAAACCGTGTTCATCGTGGGTGGAGCGAACTCAGCCGGGCAGGCTGCCATGCATTTTGCGCGGTACGCGGGAAACGTGATTCTGCTGGTCCGCGCCAAGACTTTGGCCGCTACCATGTCTCAATACCTCATCGACCAAATTCAGCAGCAGCCCAACATTCACGTGGAATACTGCACCCAGGTGCGCGAGGCTCACGGCGAGAACCACCTGGAGGAGTTGTCGTTGTACTGTGAAGCCACCGGTAGAACCGATCGCGTCCCCGCAACGTCACTTTTCATTTTCATCGGCGCAGAGCCGAAGACCTCATGGCTCGGTGACACCGTGGCGCGTGACGATCACGGATTCATCCTAACCGGCCCGCAAATTCCGAAAGACCTCTCCACAAAAAACTTCGACCGCGCTCCTATGCTTCTGGAAGCGAGTGTTCCCGGTATTTTCGCAGTCGGCGACGTACGTTTCGGATCGGTGAAACGTGTCGCTTCCGGCGTGGGCGAAGGCTCAATCGCCGTTCAATTCGTTCATCAGTATTTGAACCGGAGTTGAAATGGAACAGCTTATTAGCGATCATCCGTCCATTGAAGATCTAAAGGCAATCTCGGTCTTTGCCGATCTCGGCGAACCGCAACTCGCGTGGCTGGCTTCCCATTTCAGCAACGAACAATACGAGCCGGGCTCGATTCTGGTGGAAGCCGGGTCGCCCGCAAACTACATGGTTGCCATCTTCGAGGGCGAGTTGCAGGCTCGCCGGACCGAGATGGGGCAGGACGGCCCAATCTTCATGGCTGGCGCCGGGCGGGTCACCGGCAAGCTTCCTTTCTCCCGGATGAGAGAGTTTCCTTCCACCGTGCGAGCCGTGGGAACTACTCGGATCGGGCGCTTGCGCGAAGAGAATTTTCCGGAGATGCTTACCGTGATCCCGACGATGGGTGAGCGCCTGGTGGGCGTGCTGTCGGACCGCATCCGGGAGACGGCAAAGATCGATCAAAATCGGGAAAAGTTGGCCGCCCTCGGCAAGCTTTCGGCGGGGCTGGCTCATGAGTTGAACAATCCCGCATCGGCTGCGCAGCGCGCCGCTTCCAACTTGCGCGAGGCGCTTGGGCAGCTCGCCCAATCGAATCATGAATTGGCGACGTGTCCCATGAGCCCAGACCAGCGCGAGCGCCTTGCCGAGTTCGAAAGCAAAGCCGCCGAGCAGATAGATGCCGAGCCGCTGCTTGATTCGCTTGCGCTCAGTGACCGCGAAGAAGAACTGATCCAGTGGTTGGACGAGCACGGAGTTCGCGACGGATTTGAAATAGCGCACGCCTTGGCCGATTCAGGTTTCGATTGCGAATGTCTCGACCAGGTCTTGGGGATGGTGGGCGAGCAAGTGGCGGGAAGCGCGCTCCGGCGGGTGGCGGCTACGTTTACTGTACATCGCTTACTTACTGAAATCGAGAACAGCACCAAGCGGATGACAGTCCTGGTGAAAGCAGTCAAAGAGTACTCTTATATGGATCGCGTGCAAGAGCAGGAAACCGATATCCACCGCGGCCTTGACACCACGCTCACCATTCTTGGACATTGCATGAAAAATGGGATTCAAGTTACACGGGACTACGATCCAAGACTCCCAAAGATCCTTGCCAATGGCGGGGAGCTCAATCAGGTGTGGACCAATCTAATCGATAATGCGATCAGCGCCATGAAGGGCAAGGGCGAACTCCATGTCCGCACACTTCGGGAGAACGACCTCGCACTGATCGAAATCAGCGACAACGGCCCGGGGATACCGCCGGAAATCCAAAGCCGGATATTTGAGCCCTTCTTCACCACCAAAGGCGTTGGCGAAGGTACGGGGCTCGGGCTTGATTTGGTCTATCGCATCGTCGGACGTCACCATGGCGAAGTCCGGTTCGCATCGCGCCCAGGAAATACCAGCTTTCAGATCCGCCTGCCTCTAACTCCCCCTGCACGGAGACCGATCGATGAACAGTTGCACGCACATCAATGAAATCCAGGACGTTCAACCCCAAACCCATGGCTGCGCCGAGTGTCTGAAAACAGGCGATCATTGGGTCCACCTGCGCTTATGTCTCAGCTGCGGGCACGTGGGCTGTTGCGACTCCTCGAAGAACAAGCACGCCACCAAACACTTCCATAAGACGCAACATCCGATTATCCGGTCGATCGAACCGGGCGAGAGCTGGATGTGGTGTTACATCGATGAAGTCGAGATGGAATAATCTGGAAGCTGAGGAAACGATTTTATGCCGACGAGAACCGCGGAAGCGGAATGGAAAGGTGCGCTGCAGGATGGATCGGGAACGGTCAAGCTCGGCAGCGGAGCTTTCGAAGGAAAGTATAGCTTCAAGACACGCTTTGAAGACGGAGCCGGAACAAATCCGGAGGAACTGATCGGCGCTGCACACGCGGGTTGCTTCTCGATGGCGCTCTCCGCGCAACTCGGCGCGGCAGGATTTAAGCCGACCCGCATTCATACCACGGCTAAAGTTCACCTTGAAAAGGCCGCGGGCGGATTTGCAATTCCGCGTATCGACCTTGAGACCGAGGCCGAGGTTCCAGGCATTGATGACAAGTCGTTCCAGGAGCAAGCCGAAAATGCGAAAAAAGGCTGTCCCGTATCGAAAGCTCTGGCTGGGGTGGAGATCCATTTAACAGCTCAGTTAGTGAGTTAGAGACCAAATATGAGCCGGGTAGCTCGCAGTTAGCCGCCTGGCTTTATTTGTCGAAATCGATTTTAGATTCGCCCCGAAATTCCTGATAGTTGCGAAACTCGATTACGTTCTTAGCGCAAAAAGACGATCCACGTTGACACGATAAGCTCTCAGACTCAGTTGGCAACAAAACCTTCCGCTCTCCCAAAAGTACAAAATCGTAGTCGACAGTCTGTTCCAGTGTGTCCATTGGAAATGTCACGGGAATCTTGTCCGCCTGTCGTTCCAATCGAACGACCCGCCCGGATTCGCGGTCAATCCACAAACGTCCGCTGTACGCCGGAATAATGGATTGACCTCCGGTCTTAATACTCCAATTGGAACCTTCCCGTTTTACCGCGAAGTCATACACCTTGGTATGTAGCCGCTTCATCTCAGCGTCTTTCACGTAATGGAACTCTGCGTTGGAAGGTGCTTCCATCAGACTCGCCAGGACACTATTGAAATCGCCAGTTGTAGTCTGTCCCTTGGCGTCCATCATGTTTTTGGGAGCGGCTTTGTTACCAATCTTAATGTTCTGATACTCTTCTATTCCATTTTGGTAAACCAAAGCCGCGGTAATCACGTCCCTGGCCTCCCAACCTGCGGATCGCGACTCGCGCTCGTAACGCGTTGTAAACTGCTTACATACAAAGTTCGGCAGTCTGCGGGTATACTCAGCGGTCACATCACGGACTTTTTTTAAGAAGGCAGCCTGTGCCCACTCTGCTGTAACGGGCGCTGGTGCCGGTTCCGCAGGATGGGAGGAACGTGTCTCGGCTGCAGCGGATTCCGGATCAGGTGCTAGCGCGGGGTTGCTGTCGTTCTCGGCCGTCTCAACGGAAGGCCGCTTGGTGGGTTTCCCCCGGCGCAGGACCGGCCGCCCTTCTTCGTCAGGCGGACCTTCAGCGGTTGAAGTCTTCAGGTCCGTCGGCTTCTGAGTTGGGATCTCGAGCGTAATGGAGACCGCGGTGAGATCATTACTATCCCCCTCCATTCTGGCCTTTATCTGCACGCGCATGCCGGGATCGAAGTCATCAGCGGTCAGCTTGCCTTCCGGACCCAGAAATGCTGTGGAAGCGGTCAGCTTACAGGTAAGGATACGAGTGTCATCAGCTTCCATTATCACCACTTTGGGATCCAGGTGTTTGATGACTCCACCAGCCGAGATGAGCGAATCGTCTTTCGATGAAGAGTCCGGCTTACCCGTTCTTCCGATGGTAGGGGTACTGTTACCGCGCTTCAGTACCGGCGGCTTTTCATCCATCTGAGCGTTGACGAGACACCAACGCCCCACGGCAAGCAGGATGAAAAGCCAAATCGCGGAACTGCGCATTTACTGAACCGGAATGTTAACTTTCGGCGCGGTAACTCCGCCGATTGCCAACACTAGCGGCACTTCGCCTGCCGCGATGTTAGCGGGCACCAACACGTTTACCTGGTACAGGCCGACAAAGCCAGGTGCCAAGCCGCTAAACAACACCGTAGCGGGCTGGCCCCCTATGCTCACGGTCGGCAACTGAGGGGTTTGAGCAAAGGCCGGGGCGCCCGGTGCAACCGCGCCAGTCGCAGGTTGATTAGTAACTGGGCCAAGTCCATTGCAATAGAGCGAGATGTATTGTCCCCGCTTAGCTGCGTTGTCTGCTGTAACCACGCTGCCGTCCGTGACATTAGTAGCCGCGGCAATGCCGTTGACTACGAACAATGCGGGCGAATAGGTAGTTACCGGGACCGTGACCAGGTTACTTAGATTTGGCTCAATGTACACCTTGATCTGAGCAGAGCTTTGACCTGCGAGTTCCCATGGGACCTGAACGTTGATCTGGTTGGGGCCGAGGAAAGTTAGCGGGCCGGGAACACTGACTCCGACTGCATCGAATCCGACTGAAGTATTGCTGATCGATATGGGAAGTGGGACATAAGTTGCCCCGTTGCTGGATGTCGCGAATCCCACTCCGTAAACAGAGATATAGGAACCGGGGGCTATTCCGCTACCGACCGCGTTGCTTCCGGCGTTTACGATACCTCCCGTATTGATGGTGGGCACGGCAATCGCATCGTCATTGAAGTCGTAATAGCTTTGGCCATTCAGATTCAATCCGGTGATCGTTGCTCGGTAGGTATAAGTTCCTGGGACGCTTCCCAAAATTGGCTGCGCAATGGCCTCGCCATACTGATTCGTCGTGGAGTCGGCGTTAGTAACCGAGCTACCATTTCCACTCGTTGCAGCCCACGTTACTGGCAGGTTTGCAACCGGCACACCATACTGATCGATAACTTGGAAAGCCGAAAACCCGTCGGAAACAGACCCGTTTACCACGCCGGGGAATGACCCGACATAGTTGTCACCTGCCAGCGGGATGACTTCGTAAGGGACGCCGTCGCCTACTACGTAAAGATATGGAACATGAAGCGGCTGCGCGCCGCCCGTGATTGTGATTGCGCCCTGATAAATCCCGGGGACGGGCTTGGACCCGGAGAGCGAAACACTTACCGTCCCATTCGCATTCGGGGCCAGGGTGATGCTGCCGGCACTTACGGAAAGTGTCGTGGCAGCGTCGGGAGTTGTTCTTGTAACCCCGATCGTAAGTGTTAGTGAGCTGGGGCTGAAATTTGTGATCGTTATCGGCTGAGTAGCATTGACCGTTCCAGTAGGATTGCCGAATGAGATGGTCGCGGGCTCCGCTGTTACATTGGTCTGAATCGCGTGTAGAGCTTCTACTTTTCCGCCGCCTACAGAAAGCACACCGGATGGAGCGCCGCTCGAGGACACGAACGGATCCGTCGTGTCGTTGGTGGCCGTGTTGATAATCGCCGATCTGACTTGCTTGGCGGTAAATGACGGGTTACTCTGTCGTACCATTGCCGCAACGCCCGCCACAATAGGACTGGAGAAACTGGTCCCGCTCGCTGTGGTGTATCCGGATGGATCGTAGAGAGCTCCCTGAGGATCGTAAGTCTGAGCGGCCATATAGATATTCTCACCGGGAGCTGCCACGTCCGGCTTCAATCCAAAACCCAGTGCCGGGCCCCGCGAGGAGAAGAAAGCTACCTGGTTCGTGTCCGAGCTAGGCTCGAACGCCGCAGCACTGGGATCGAGCGACGCGGTTGCGGCGGCATTGGAATCAACATAGGCCTTGACTGCCATCCCGTTGCTGGTACCTATAAAGTAAGACGGAATTAGAGTGGTGTTAGTCAGTGTAGGCGAAAACAGATCGGGAAGTTGCCCATTGTTGTACAGCAGCACGGCAGTTGCGCCCGCGTTCGCGGCATTGATCAGCTTCTCGTCGAAAGTACAAGCCGCCGGAGTTCCGCCACGCTGGATAAGGGCGATGTCGCCTTGCATGGAGTTAACCGGAAAGGCGGTACAACCGTACACATCACCCACGGTTGACGCGTCGATTATCGTGCCGGTAATCGCGGAGGAGAGGAAGGTGGCAGTATCGGCCAAAGCCGGAATTGTGGTCAGATTGCCGGGGAGATTAGCTCCGAAGATGTGAATGGATTGCGAGGGCTGATGCGAGTTGCCCGTGGCGGCAACGGCTATCGCGTCAGGAGCGTAAGCGGGCGAGCCCGTCGTGTCATAGGTGTAAACGCCGTTGAAAAAGCCATTCTGCCCTTCATTACCGCCTGCCGCGACAACAACCATGTTGCTCTCAACCGCATTCTCCACGGCGATGGCTTCCGGGTCGCACTGGGAGGTTCCAAATAAGGCTGTGCAGAAAGCGTCGTTTTCCAGCGGTGCGCTGAAAGTAGGCCCTCCGGAGGAAATGTTTACCACATCCATTCCATCCTTAAAAGCATCCTCAAGAGCCTTGATGATCGCATCCGTGTAAGCTCCATCGATGATTCCAGGTGATCCGAACACCTTGTAGTTTCCAAGGAATGCTTTCGGAGCGAGTCCGGTGATCGTCGCCAGAGGACCGGTGTTCGTATTACCACCCGCACACATCGCGACAGCTGTGCCGTGGCCGACTCGATCGCGCGGCGAAACGTCGTCTGGAGTTGACACCGCCGGTCCTGTTCCTACTTCCAGCGGCACATAGCTTCGAGCCACAATAACCTTGCTGTTTGTGAACGCGGGAACGTTAGGCTGAGAACCAACAGGCGGATAGTTCGCTGGCGCAGTCAGCGTCGGATCTTGAAACGCGGGATGGTTCTGATCAATTCCGGTGTCGATGATTCCGATCTTCTTACCAGCGCCCGCGTTGGGAATTCCCCCAAGCGCATCCCATGCGGCGGGAGCATCGATCAGGTTAACAGCCGTATTCAACTTCAGCCGCTGCACGCCGAGGGGGAACACCGCCTGCACGCCGGGCATAGTGCGCAGCGCGGGCACATCGGACAAATCGGCAGTGACATAGACTGCGTTCAGCAGAGTATCAGTGGAGCCGGTAACATGAATTCCTTTGGCCTCCAGCTGTGAGCGGAGCGCCTCCTGTTTCGCGCGGATCTGCTGACGAGCGGAGACAACCTCCAGCGCGTCGCGTCTGCCTCCACTTCGCACCGCTTTAGCCGCTGGTTTATCCGCCAGTATCAAAGCAAATCGCGCGCTGGTGTGGGCCGCGCCGAGCGGCAGGGAACTTAGAGCAAAAGTAAGGCTGAAAAGCGAAAATAGACGGCGCATATTCATGATGTAAAACTACTCCGACGAAAGTTCCAGGAAGTGCGTTTCGTAAAGTCTTGTTAGCTCAACAACAACCGCCACGCGCACACCGCTAAGGTGTGTGTCACCATACTGGCACGGATTGTTCCTGAATGTAAGAAGGCTGCCCCGCAACACAGCCCAAGAATAAGTGACAAGCTAGCCACTCGCCAGTTGGGAAAAGCGCCGCGAAATCCCAGATGACAGGCGGCAAATAAAAACGAAGCCAGTATGAGCGCGGCTGCGCGGCTGCCAGTCCAATCGGTGAGCCAAGGCTGCAGAAGTCCGCGAAAGAAAAATTCTTCTGACAGCGCGAGCACCCAGAAGACTCCCAGCACCAGGGCGATGGAAGGTAAGAAAACAGGCCGGCGCGTGGCGAGGTGCAGTTGCTCGAGCGCAATACCAAGCGGGGTCGCTGTGGCTAAACACGCCACGAACCAAAGCGCTCCGATTGCTAAATCACGCCAACGCAAAACGAAGCCAATCCCGGTTTCCCCGGTGCCGCGCAGCAGCAGAATGGAAAGGATCGCGCTGCGGACTAGAGTGACATGCCCCAGAACCTCCATGGGGATTTTCGGAAATGGAATGGGAAAAATCCAGCGGAGCGCGCCCGAGATGATCAGAGCGGCTAAGAAGCTGAGGAACGCCAAATCGCGGACCCCTGCCCAAAGCTTGGAGCGGATCGGGTTCAGGAAACAGATGGAAACAGTTGCCGAGATCCCGATCCAACAGAGCGCCGGAAGCGGGCGGAACGTGCCAGGCGCACAGCTAAATATCAGATATGGAAGTATTGCGCTCGCGCCAATCGCACCCGCCAATTGCTTGCGGCTCAGGTTCTCGATGAGCCAAGCCCGCGCCGCTCCAAAACCTAGCAGTAGATAAAATGAGTACTCGGTGAGAAACGCCAACGCCAGCGGAATCGTGATCGTGGCCGGAACCTGCCGCGTGGTCGCGAACGCTTCCGCGCTTGCAGCCAGAATCAACCATCCCGCAACCAGCGCAATCAGGAACCGTGTTAGGAAGGGTCGGGTGGCGACTGGCTGGCTGACCGCGCTCGTCATACTCGTCTCCCCCATTATGTCCATCCGGTTCCTAGGGGCCGCGGAGACGCCGCCAGCTGACTTGATTCGGCGCATCGCGCACCATGAAGACGAAACCGTGGAAGCACGCAATAATTATGCCTACCGGCAGTCGGTTCGCTTACAGGAACTCAGCGAGCATGGCGCCGAGGTGGGCCGGTACTCCGAAACCCGCGATATCGTCTTCTCGCCCACACACGAACGCACAGAAAAACAGATCAGCCTGCCGTTGCAAAATCTCAAGAATTTGAAGATGACGGAAGAAGACTTTCGCGACATCCGGGAAATTCAGCCGTTTGTGTTACGCGAGGAGTCGGTCAGCAACTACGACGTGAAGTTTCGCGGCGAAGAAAACATGGATGGCGTGGATTGCTGGGTGCTGCAAATTCGCCCCAAGCAGATTCTACAGAGCCAACGATTCTTCGAAGGCTTGCTGTGGGCTTCGAAGAAGGATTACGCCATTGTGCGCACCGAAGGCCAAGCCGTTCCACAGATCTATAGCTTGCACCAAGAAAATCTATTCCCGCGCTTTACCACCATTCGACAGCCTGTTAACGATAAGCCGGCTGGAAATACGTTCTGGTTCCCCGCCGTCACCTACGCCGACGATACACTGCCGTTCCACAATGGCCCCCTACGGATTAAGCTGACCATTCGCTACAGCAGTTACCAGCGCTTCGGGAGTTCGAGCAGCATCACCTTCGAAGACAAGTAGGAATGGGTTCTGATAGCATCTAAATCGCTTGAAGATTCTCAGTATTGGCGAAATCCTGTGGGACGTGATCGGCGGCCGGGAGCACCTGGGCGGCGCTCCATTCAATTTAGCGGTACACGCTTCGCGGCTGGGGCATCAAGCGTGGATACTCAGCGCCGTGGGGGACGATGAGCGCGGAAAGCGAGCGCGCGAACAGGCCGAAAGGCTGGGCGTCCACACGCGCTACCTTAGCACCAGCTTGCAAGCGGAGACTGGGATCGCGTGCGTCGGTCAAGACGCTGAAGGCCTACCCACATTCGATATCGTGCGGCCAAGCGCTTATGATTTTCTGTCGCCCACGGATGAACTGCTTGCCGATAGTTTCGATGCAATTTGTTTCGGCTCGCTGTTGCAGTCCTTCGAGCCTGCGCGGCGCGCGATCATCCGCGTATTGAGTACGTTTACGAAAGCGGTTCGTTTCTATGACGTGAATTTGCGTCCCGGGTACGATCTCAGCTGCGTCGAGGATCTGCTTTCGCGTGCCACCATGGTCAAGTTGAACGAAAACGAAGCAAGGATTCTCAGCGGTAGTCAACACCTCTCTTTCCGTGAATTCTGCGAAACGCAAGCTACCCTGTTTGGACTGGAAGCGGTTGCGATTACCCGGGGCGAGAACGGCTGCGCGGTGTGGATTCGCGGCGAGTATGCGGAAGACTCAGGTCGCTCCATTCAAGTAGCTGACACCGTTGGCGCGGGCGATGCCTTCGGCGCGGCTTTCCTGCACGGAGTTACCAAAGGATGGCGGGCGGCACAAGTGGCGTCGTTTGCTAACCAGGTAGGCGCGCTCGTCGCCAGCCGGGCCGGAGCGGTTCCCGAGTGGACCGTTGACGAACTCCAAGACTTTTCTCCTACCACCGAATGAAACGACTTTTTCTTACAGCAACCGCATTGCTCGCCGTCGCAGTTACCGGAATCGCTGTTGGCGACCGCCTTTATAACGAGCAATACCGTTTGCAGTACCACTTCAGCCCCGCCAAGACATGGACCAACGATCCCAACGGGCTCGTGTTCTACAAGGGCGAATTCCACCTCTTCTTTCAGACCAACCCATTCGGCAATCTTCCGGAACACATCAGTTGGGGACATGCGGTGAGTCCCGATCTGTTTCATTGGAAGGAGTTGCCGATCGCCATCCCGGAAGAGCATGGACAGATGATCTTCTCGGGCAGTGTGGTGATCGACAGCAACACCAGCGGACTTTGCCGAAGTAAGGACCCCAAGGACAACTCCTGTCTGGTCGCCATTTATACCGGTCACACGCCAACCGATCAGACCCAGAACCTGGCCGTGAGCAACGACGACGGACGAACGTGGACGAAGTACGGGAAGAATCCGATCATCGACCTGCACATGAAGGATTTTCGCGATCCCAAAGTGTTCTATCACGCGCCCACAAAGCGATGGGTGATGGCAGTGTCGCTGCCAAACGAGCATAAGATTCGGCTTTACAACTCGCCCAACCTGCGCCAATGGACCCAACTGAGCGACTTCGGTCCGGCGGGGGCGACTGGAGGACAGTGGGAATGCCCGGATCTGTTCACGGTGGGCGCGGACACAACGCCTCCCAGCCGAAAGTGGGTTTTCATTGTCAACGTCAATCCCGGTGGTGTCCAAGGCGGCTCGGCTACCCAATACTTTGTCGGCAATTTCGACGGCAAGACCTTTCACAATGACAGTCCGCCGTCCAAGACTTCGTGGGTGGACTGGGGTAAGGATTTCTACGCCGCCGTTTCCTATTTCAATGCCCCGCCGGACGATCCTCGTACCCTGTTTGTCGGCTGGTTCGGCAATTGGTTGTACGCCCGAAATGAGCCTACGGCTCCGCAGCGTGGCGCCATGGCGATACCCCGGCAACTGATGCTTCGAATGCATCCGGATGGCGCGCGCCTGATCCAAGCTCCCGTCAACGAGCTCGCGCTCCTTCATGGAACCGAGATGAGTATGCAGAATCGCGACATCGCGTCGGTTAACAAGGATATTCGCGCGGACGGATTTAAAGGGCACGAGCTAGAAATTCAAGTGAACTTCGACCCTGGCAATGCCGAAGAGTTTGGCGTCCTGGTGCACAAAGGCGCGAGCGAGCGAACCGTGGTCGGAATGACGCAAGACGGTCATGTCTTTGTCGACCGTGGAAAATCCGGCAATGTCGGCTTCAGCCCCGAATTCACAGCACGGCAGACTGCCCCTTATCGCAAAGGATCGATGTCGTTGTTGCACGTGCTGGTCGATCGATCTTCGGTCGAGGTGTTCGTTAACGATGGGGAAACGGTAATCTCCGATCGCGTTTTTCCCGCCGCTGCAAGCGACGGAATCGAGTTCTACTCCAAAGGCGGAACGGCGCGCATTAAGGCGCTTAAGATGTGGAAGATCAATTCGGCTTGGCCGCGTTAGTCGAGTTCTCGAACAGGAACAATCCGCTCTTGCCGGCCACCACGAAGTCGGATTTCTGGTGACCGGTTAAGTCCGCTACCGGGATCTGCATGCCGCCGCCCGCGCGGCCACCGTAGTCGATCACGTGTTTTACCCACTCGATCTGCCCCGCGGGTCCTCGGACGAACTCGTACCAGTAAACTCCTAGCGGCTCGCGCTCACCGTTATCGTGACCGTTGTGCGCCATAAAGCGCTTGCCGGTCAGAAAGTCCATCTGTCCGTCGCCGTTGAGATCGACCATTGTCATGGCGTGCCCGCCTGCCCAGCTGTCATCGATCACGTGTTTCGTCCAGGAGCCGTCCGGATTCTGTTCCATCCAGAAGAGGCCGAAGTCATGGGCCATCGTGGTAACCAGATCGTTGCGTCCATCGCCATTCACGTCCAGAACATAGATGAACCCGGTTGCTCCCAGATCGGGAAACGCGTGAAATTTCCACGAGCCCGCGCGCGGATCCGGCGGGGCTTCGAACCAGCCTTTCGGCGTGACGAGATCCGTGCGCCCATCGCGGTTCACATCGCCCGCGCCGATTCCGTGCCCATAGCTCGAGGGACTGACCACGTGCTTCACGAAGTCTCCACCGCGCGGCTCGTACCAGGTCAGCGGGTCATCTTTTCCGCCGAACTCGGGAAGCACATCGCGTTTCATGCCGCTGTTTTCAAGGTCCACCAGAAAAGCGAACTCCACGTTGTGGCCGGCCTCGATCACATGCTCCTTCCACTCGGCGCCGGCATGGCCGGGGTTCTCCATCCACCAGAGTTTCTTTGCAAACCAAGCGCAATCGATCAAGTCGATGCGGCCGTCGCCATTTACATCCAGCGGCAAGAGACTAAAGCTATCCACATACATGTTGGTGTAGGGAACGTTGCGGAAGCGGTGCTTTTTCCACGTGGGAGCTTCGAACCAATTCTCGCCGGAGACGATGTCTAGCCGGCCGTCGCCATTGATGTCGGCAACCGCGGCAGTCTCGCTCGCACCTGGATCGATCATGTGCTTCTCGAACAGAAGCTCCGGCGGCCGCGTAATCGCCCAGCCAGCGCCCGCTAGAAGGCAGGCAATGAGAGCCAGAGAAAGATTGCGCATGCGGAAGCGATTCTATCAGCCGCCTCGCGCTTCAGGGTGGCTTCAGGTTGCGGGTATAGTTTAGGTCAACGAGATTCCGATGATAAAGACCCGTGTTCTAGCCCTTGCCCTTCCGTTTTTTGCGCTAATCAGCGCGAGTTTCGCGCAATCTTACAAGATGACCGGTTCCATTCCCGTGGGTGGTGCCGGGGGTTGGGATTACCTCACGGCCGATTCGCCGAATCGCCGCCTGTATGTGTCCCATGGACCCGTGGTGGAAGTGCTGGATCTCGACTCCCAGAAATCGGTCGGCAAACTTTCCGGCTTCAAGGGCGTGCACGGGATCGCCGTCGCGGACGATCTGGGGCTTGGATTTGTGAGCGATGGAGGCAGTAGCGAAATCGTTTCCTTCGACTTAAAGACTCTCGCAATCAAGAACCGCGTGACTTCGGGAAAGAATCCGGACGGAATTCTCTACGACCCGTTTTCGAAACGGGTGTTCTCGTTCAACGGTGGCGGCGAAGACGCGACAGTGGTGGACGCGACCACCGGGAAGTTAGCTGGCACGATTCCTCTCGGGAGCAAGCCGGAGTTCCCCGTCAGCGACGCCGCGGGCAATGTGTTCGTCAACATGGAAGAAAAGAACGAGATCATTCGCATTGATCCGAAGAAGATGACAGTGACCGCGCACTGGTCTATCGCGCCTTGCGAATCGCCTTCCGGGCTAGCCATCGATACTGAACATCACCGCTTGTTCGCGGTCTGCGACAAGAAGATGATGGCGATCGTTGATTCGCAGTCGGGCAAAGTTGTGGCGACTCCCGCAATTGGTGAAGGTCCCGATGCTGCCGGTTATGATCCGGGCACGCATCTTGCTTTCTCGTCCAACGGACAGGACGGAACGTTGACGGTAATCCGCGAGACAGGCAAAGATAAGTACTCCGTGGTCGAAACTGTTCCCACCGCGAAGAGCGCGCGCACGATGGCGCTCGACACGAAGACTCATAAGATTTATCTCTCGTCGGCAACGATGGGTCCCGCTCCCGCGCCGACCGCCGAGCGCCCGCATCCCTGGCCCAGCGTCAAGCCGGATTCCTTCAAGATACTGGTTGTATCGAAGTAGGCCGGTAGGGAAAGCGGGTTCGCAGGTTGAGGAAGCGGCTTTCGAACAGATGCCACGACAGCAGCGCGAGCCCGTACGAAATCATTAACCCTGCAAGGATGCAGAGCGAGGCTGCGGCGAGTCCATCGGCTCCGTGGACGCGGCTTTGGAACCACTCCGTGAGGTACAGACTGATCGGCCAATGAATCACGTACATCGCATAGCTGTATTTGCCCAAGCTGCGCAAAAACAGAGTGCGGAACAAGCGCGGCAGCGGGGCATCTGAACCCTGCCGCAAGAGTGCGTAAAGAACGCCGCAGGCGAACACGAGACCGGTAAACGTATATCCAAATGTGCCCATCGCGAACGAGAACGGGCGCACGCTTCGTGCTTCGAAAATCACGGTTCCCAAGCCGATTAACGCACCTAGCAATGCGGGGAGTAGCCAGCGCTCGGCCCGGGAACGCAGGCGTGGGTTACGCATGATCACGGCGATGGCCGCGCCCATGGCAAGCGCGTCCATACGGTACGGCGTCAACGCGTAAAGAAAGCCGGAGTACGTGGCGTGCAGAGACTGCGACAGGGGCAAGCAGCGCAAAGCCAGTGCGCCCGCGATTATCGCGGAGCATATCCAGATCAGCCGCGATTCCGCCACTACCCAGACCACCAGGGGCCATACCAGATAGAACTGCTCTTCGATGGCAAGTGACCAGAAATGGCTCAGCGGTTCCACCGCGTATTCGTCGACTGCGATGCGCCAATTACAAAGATAGAGCCAGTACCAGACCTGCTCGGATTCATGGATGCGCGCTCCCCGGCCAAGCGCGTGGGCTAATGGCAGCACGGCGAAAAAGAATAAGGCCACGCTCAAGTAGTAGAGCGGCAATATTCGTAATGCTCGCCTCGCGTAGAAAGGCAGGAAGTAGCGCGGCGCGCCCTTCAGATCGAGGAGTATGCCGGTGATCAGACATCCGGAGAGCACGAAAAACAGATCCACACCGGTCCAGCCAAATCCGATTACCGCGCGAACCGCCTGAACCCAGGTGCTCTGCGAAGTCGGCGTGTAGTCCCCGAAATGCACGACGATGATGAGCAGAATTGCGATGCCCCGGATACCGTCCAGTTCCGGAATCCGCCGCGTCGTACGCGTCATGCCGGCGGGCGCTGGAATTGTTTCCACATCATGGATAAGAATTATGTTACTCTCGTGGAATTCAAATTCGTGACGGGAGCGCCTGCGTTCCGTGTCACCGCAGAGTCAGGGGTGGGTCACGCCGGTAATCCGCGTCGAGCGCCGCGCAAAGCCCAGCAAATCTTTAGAGGAGATCCGAATGAACCTGAATCGATTTCGGGCAGCTGCGCTTTTTTTCCTTGCTCTTACAGCCGCTGTCGCGCAAGATACAACCGGAAAGATCGCCGGAAACGTAAGTGACCCAAGCGGCGCACTGGTTACGGGGGCGCGAATCACCGTAACTAACGTCGAGACTTCGATCACCAAGACTGTTGTAAGCAATGCACAGGGTTACTACGAGGTGCGCCAGCTTCCTATCGGCCGCTACGAGGTAACCGCCGAATCTCCCGGATTCGATAAGGCCGTCCTGCGGCCGTCTACGCCATTGGAGATCAATCAAACCCTGCGCGTCGATGTGTCGCTGCAAGTCGGCAGCGTGGGCAGCGTCGTTACGGTGGACAGTCAGGCGAGCATCGTAGAGACGCAGAATGCCACCGTCGGGGGCACCGTCACCGGCAACGCGATTTTCGAACTACCGCTGAACGGGCGCAATACCTTGGATCTATTGGCCACCCAGCCCGGGGTAACGCCAACGAACCCGGATTCCGGGGCGGCCGGGCAATACAGCATCGGCGGCGGGCGGACCGACTCCGTGACTTATCTGCTGGACGGCGGCAACAATAACAACTTACTCAGCAACTCCGCGGTCGTGAATCCGAACCCCGACGCCGTCGCGGAGTTTCGCGTTCTGGAGAGTAACTACGGCGCGGAGTACGGACGCAATGCTGGCGGAATCGTCAGCGTAGTTACGAAGAGTGGCACCAATTCCTTGCACGGCACGCTCTACGACTATATTCGCAACGAGGATCTGGATGCCAACACGTTTTTCAATAATCAACAGGGTATTCCGCGTCAGATTTTGAAGCGCAATCAGTATGGCGGCACCATCGGCGGCCCTTTGTTTATCCCCAAGGTCTTCGATGGGCGCAACCGCGTGTTCTTCTTCTTCTCCTACCAGGGACAGAAGCAGACCTCCGTGGTGCAACAAGGTAAAGTCAACACGTTCACGCCCGCGGAAGCCAACGGAGACTTCTCTCAAGCCGTGAATGGCGGACCCGACCCGAATGTCGTCAACTTCCTGGCGGGTAGCGGAAACCCCGGTGATTCGAATTACCTGCCGCCCCATCCGTATTACCAGCCCAATCCAGCTCTAGCGGCTCAGGGAATCATCGATCCATCGAAGATCGATCCCACGGCGCTTGCTTACTTCAAGAGCGGGTTGATCCCGACATCGCCCACTGGATTCCTTTTCCCCGAAGCAAGCGCGCTCGACAATCGGGAGGAGTATTTGGGCCGTATGGACTTCAACATCGGACCCAAGGATATTGTGAGCGCAACCTTCAGCGCGAACGACAATCCAACGACCAACCCGTTCTCGAACGCCAATGTTCTCGGTTATCCGATCTCGCGGGAGGTGAACTCGTATCTGGGAACCGTCACGTATAATCACACCTTCACGCCGTCCCTCATCAACGAGTTGCGGATCACCGCGCAGCGCAACAATACGCACAACGCCACCCCCCTTGGGTCGTTTGCAAGCTCCACTCCAACATCTCTCGGGGTGGGAATCACGCCCGACCAGGTGACCGGGCCACCGCTTCTCAGCTTTCTCGGGAGCGGGTTGTATACCGGTTTCAGCCCGAACGGTCCCACGAACCTGGTCGACAATACCTACGCCTTCTCTGACAATGTCTCTTGGACGAAAGGAAAGCATAGCGCGAAGTTCGGCTTCTACTTCTCGCCTTACCAGAACAACACGACTTACGACTACTACGTGGACGGCTCGTTCTATTTTTACGGCCCGTCGACCGGTGTTGGCTCCGGTACGGATTTCGCCGATTTCCTACTGGGACTGCCGGACGAGTACCTCCAGTTTGGAAGAGCGCCTTCCAATATACGGACGCATCAGTATGCCGCGTACGGCCAAGACGAATGGCATGCAACGAAACGCCTGACGCTGACACTCGGATTGCGCTATGAGTACGCGCAGCCGAAGTACGACACGCACGGGCGATCGTTCTCGATCATTCCGGGCTTGCAGTCAACCCGATTCCCGAACGCGCCGGCTGGTTTAGTGTTTCCCGGCGACGCCGGCGCCCCGACCGGTTCTAACTTTCCGGATAAAAACGACTGGGCCCCGCGGCTTGGATTTGCCTACGATGTATTCGGAAACGGCAAGACCAGTATTCGCGGCGGCGGAGGCGTTTTTTACGACATTCTGAAAGGCGAGGACAATCTTCAGTTCAACGGCCAAGGACCATTCTTCGGGTACGCGGACCTCTTCTTTAACTCTCCGTCATCAAGCCAGTCCAGTGCCAACGGCTATTACGCCGATCCTTTTGGAAGTACGGGCTCCGTGAATTCCTTCCCGTCGAAATCCCCAGCCACGAATATCAACTTCGGCGATTCCGGTTTTCTTCCTTTCGGCGGCGGCGGCGTTTACTTTGTGGACCCGCACCTGAGAACCCCCTACGTGTTCCACTACAACATGTCGGTCCAGCAGGAGATTGTGACCAACCTGGTGGCCGAAATCGGCTATGTCGGCTACGATGCGCATAAACTAACCAGCCTGGTGGACACCAATCCTTTCATCTTGGGGACCAATACGCGGCAGCTCAACGCTAACCCAAATGCCGACTTCAGCTACACCGATACGTTCGAAAACGTAGGTAAGGCAAACTACAACGCATTGCAATCCACCCTGACCAAGCGATTCGGAGGTTCTTCGAATCCGTGGCTTTCCGGAGCGTTCTTCACTTTGGCCTGGACGTGGTCGCATGAAATCGACAATGTCTCGGGCTTCCGGCAACGCAATTCGCTGGTGCCGTACTACAACCACAATGAGTTCCGGGCTTCGGGTGACACCGATGTCCGGCACTTCGTTTCCCTTTCCGGCGGTTGGGACTTGCCGTTCAACAAAGCGTGGACCAGCGGACCCAGCTTGCTGACCAAGGGATGGAGCCTTTACCCGATTGTCAGCTACCGGACCGGGTTCCCGCTCGACGTATTCGCCGGGCTCAGCACCAGCCGGAGTAACCCTGGTCCATCGGGTGCGGGAGACGCCGGCGCGGTTCGTGCGGATCTAGTCGGCACCAAAGTCAACACGCTGAATCCTTCCAGCTTTCAGACTTTGGGCGGCAACGCGGGAAATTACTGGTTCGATCCTTCCAACTTCTCGGTTACCAACATTGACGCACTAAACGCGCAAGCCCGAAACGATGCTTCCCAGCTGAACGGACAGTTCACGTATGGATCGTTCCCCCGGAATGCTCTGCGCGGACCGGGAAGGGTGAACATGGATCTTTCCCTTTCAAAGCACTTCCTGATCGGGGAGAAGCTGGACGCGGAATTACGCGCCGATGCTTTCAATCTATTCAACCACGTGGAGTTCCGAAATCCCGACACGGCAATAAACGATTCGACGTTCGGGCAGGTCTCCACAACGTACGACCCGCGGATCATTCAGGTAGCACTTCACCTGCGTTTCTAAGGGTATAGCGCGGCAGTCCCTCGTAAGACGGGCTGCCGCTTTTCGATCTCTTACTTTTTAGCTAATTCTTCGATAAGAGCTGGCACTACCTGAAACAAATCCCCCACAATTCCATAATCGGCAATCTCGAAGATCGGCGCTTCCGGGTCTTTGTTGATCGCAACTACGATACGGGAACCTTTCATTCCGACCAGATGCTGGATGGCCCCCGAGATCCCCACCGCCAAATACATTTTAGGTGCGACGGTCTGACCAGAACTTCCCACCTGGCGCTCCATTGGCAGCCATCCGTTGTCGCAGATAGGCCGGGATGCAGCGATTTCGGCGTTGAGGGCTTTGGCCAGTTGCTCAATCATCGGTAGATTCTCGGGATCCTTGATGCCACGCCCAACTGACACGATAATGTCGGCCGCGCCCAGATCGACAGCGCGCGTCGACTCCCGAAATAGTTCGAGCGGCTTGGAACGAACGCGGTCGGGAGTGATCTCCGGTGTGAACGTCTCAAGGGCGGCCGTTCCAGCGACACGTTGATCGGCACGATAAGCGCCCGCCTGTATGGACGCCAGGAACGGCGGCTCACCGGAGTATTTCACATCCGCGTTGATTTTGCCCTGAAATAATTGGCGCACAAGCACAATATCGCCCGCTTCGTTCTTATGGGCCACCACATCACTGACCAGCACGCGGGACATGGAAGTCGCAAGCTTGGGAGCATAATCCCGGACCTGATACGTGTGAGGAAACAGCACCATACGGGGATGATGTTTCTCAATCAATTGGCGGCACGCGATGGAGGCCGCATCCGCGGAATAGTCCGCCAATAACTCATGCGCAATAATGTGCACGCGCTCCAACTGGCAGGCTTGCAAAGCCGCCGCAGCCTCGTTTGCCCCCTTGCCGAAGAGAGCTGCAAATACCGGCACTGAAAGCTGGTTCCCGATGAGTTGAGCCGCAGTCACGGTCTCAAGCGACATAGGATTCAGCACGCCGTCGCGCTGCTCGCCAATAACCAGGATGCTCATATAACGCGCGCCTCGAATCTCAATTTCTCCACCAGTTTGGCTGCCGATTCCTTGGCTGGGCCATCGAACAACTGCGATTGCTTGTTCCGCTCCGGGAAGTACACGCGTTCGACGTGGGTCGCGGGCTGCGTGACTCCGCCCAATTCCTCGGCTGTTATCCGCTTCAGCTCTTTGCTTTTTGCCTTTTTGATGCCCATGAGCGTCGCGTACCGCAATTTGTTGCTGCCCGACTGCATGGTCAGGAGTGCCGGGAGCGGCATTTCGACATGCTGAAACCAGCCATCTTCCAGTTCGCGCTTCACCTTGATAATTTTGTCAGCCACTTCGATGTGCATGATGATGGTGGCGTGGGGAATGCCGAGAAGCTCGGCCAGAATGACGCCGGTCTGTCCCATGCCCAGATCATCCGACTGCAGCCCGGTGAGTACCAGGTCAGGAGCTTCCGGCTTCAAAGCCGCAGCCATCAACTTTGCGCCCACGAGCGGATCGCCATCGCCAACGTTTTCGACCTCGATGTGAATGGCGCGGTCCGCACCCTTGGCGAGCGCTTCACGGATGGTCTGCGCGGCACGTGCCGGCCCCAGACTCAATACCACCACCTCGCCGCCGTACTGCTCTTTCATCTGCAGACCCGCTTCCAGCGCATAGGCATCGGGCTCATTAATCTCGTAAGTGAGATCGGTGTCTTGAATCCATCGCCCGGCGGAATCGATTCGGAGCAGGGAATCGCGCGCAGGAACCTGTTTGATCGCGACGACAATTTTCATAATTATTCCAGTAGGAGACTAGGCGGCTGGCGCGTCGAAGCGCTTGAATATCAGCGCTCCGTTAGTGCCACCGAAGCCAAACGAATTGGTGAGGGCGTGTTCGATCGCAAGGGGTCGCGCTTGGTTGGGAACGTAATCCAAATCGCAAGCCGGGTCGGCAAACTCCAGGTTGCGGGTAGGCGGGGCGATCTGATCGCGTAAGGCCAAAACGGTGATACCAGCTTCCAGGCCCCCGGCGCCGCCGAGCAAATGGCCTGTCATGGATTTAGTCGAGCTCACCGCCAATTTGTACGCATGTTCTCCGAACGTGCCCTTGATGGCCTGGGTCTCGCGCTCGTCGCCGATCTCGGTCGAAGTCCCGTGCGCGTTGATGTACTGAATTTGTTCCGGGCGGAGTTTCGCGTCTTTTAACGCGTTATTCATGACGCGGGTAGCGCCTTCACCATTTTCGGCGGGAGACGTGAGGTGATACGCATCGCTGCTCATCCCATAACCCACGATTTCGGCCAGGATACGCGCGCCGCGCCGCTGCGCAAATTCCAACTCCTCCAACACCAAAATGCCCGCGCCTTCACCGACGATGAAGCCGTCGCGCTCCTTATCGAAGGGGCGGCTGGCATGCTCGGGGTCATCATTGCGCGTGGAGAGCGCCCGCATGGCCGCGAAACCGCCAATGCCCAAAGGCGAGATACAGGCCTCGGCGCCACCGCAAATCATTGCGTCCGCATTGCCACGCTCAATGATGCGGTAGGAATCGCCAATGGAATGCGCACTGGTGGTGCACGCGGTTGCCGTTGCGGAATTCGGTCCCTTGGCACCGGTTCGGATGGAGACGTGACCGGAAGCGAGATTGACGATTGTGGCGGGTATGAAGAAAGGCGAAATGCGACGTGGACCGTGTTCTAGCAAATTGCGGTGCTCACGCTCAATCACTTCAAAGCCGCCGATGCCGCTTCCGATATAAACTCCAACAGACTCGGAAATTTCCGGGGTCACCTTCAGCCCGGCGTCCTGCACGGCGAATTCGCTGGCGGCAATGGCGAAGTGGATGAACCGCCCCATCTTCTTGACTTCCTTCTTATCCACATAAAGAAGCGGATCGAACCCTTTCACCTCACCGGCAATGCGGCAGGCGAAAGCGGAAGCATCAAACTGCGTGATCGGACAAATCCCGTTGCGGCCTTGCAGAACGGACTGCCAGGTTGCCTCGGTACCAATACCCAGGGCCGACACTAGGCCAACCCCTGTCACTACAACTCTACGAGGAATTCAGGTTCTCCTTAAGCTAACGCCCTAAGAACCAGTTTACTTCTTGGCGGACTTGGCTTCGATGTAGTCCACCGCGTCTTTGACGGTATGAATTTTCTCGGCATCTTCGTCCGGAATCTCAAGATCAAAGGCTTCCTCGAACGCCATCACCAATTCAACGATATCTAGCGAATCGGCACCAAGGTCGTCGACGAACGACGCATTATTGTCGACCTGGTTTTCGTCTACGCCGAGTTGCTCGACAATAATCTGCTTTACCTTCGTTTCAATCGCAGAAGCCATCTTTCCTCCTGGGGGAACACTTCACAGAAATATAATTGCAAAGTTTTGATTCTAGCGTTGGCCAGATCAAGACTGCAACATACCAATGTACCTAACTGCTTCTTACAAGACGAATCACCTTTCGGCGCGCGCGACGCCGAGCACATTCCAGGTAGATTCGTCCGGTTCGGAGTCGATATTCGGAAAGGCGCCCAAGCGAATCAGCGAGAAACCCGACAGATCAAGGAACAGCTCCAGTTCCCGCGGAAAGAAGAAACGAACGGTATGGATTTCGTTGGCCGTCTGAGAGCCATGTCGCACGCGGAAGTTGACGCGACAGGTGTGGGTTCTTTGATCCAGTTCGGAGGAAGTGAATCGGGTGACTTCCCCGCCGGAAGCGTTCACCGTCTTGCTCCGATCGGACGGGCGCTGATTCAGGACAGCAGGACCATACCAGCAATCGAAGATCAAGAGTCCGCCCGGTTGCAGATGGCGGCGCGCCGTCCGCAACGCGGCTATTACGTCGTTATTTTCCACCTGATAGCCCAGCACCGCAAACATCATGAGGACGGCGTCGAAGGTGCGTTCCAGATTACAAATCCGCAGATCGCATTCTTCAAATGTGGCGCGATCCAAGTGCGCGTCGGCGGCTTTGCGGCGAGCGTGGGCCAGCATGGTGGCCGAGCGGTCCACACCGGTGACCGCGAGCCCGGCAGCAGCGAGCGGGATGGCGTGGTTACCAGATCCACATCCCAGATCGAGGAGGTTTTTTGGGGGGCGGCTACCGTATCGGTCCAGCAGGCTGATGATGGTCTGGCATTCCGCGCCATAGTCTTTATCGCCGTACAGGGCATCGTACGCGTCCGAGTAGGTTCGCCCGAACTCAGACATCAAGCACCCGATGCACGGCTTCCGAGACCTGTTCGAACTGTGACTCGCTAGTGCCCAAGCCTGAAGGGAGATAAAGACCGCGTTCAGCCAAGCGGTCCGCTTGTGGGTAGCTCTCTCCCGCGAACAGACCACGCTCCAGCAAGGCGGGCTGCTGGTGCATGCCGGCGAAAAACGGGCGCGTGTCTACGCCGAGTTGCCGTAAACGGACGGCGAAATCAACCGCGCCGCAGTGATGCTGCTGGCCGAGCACGATCCCGTACATCCAGTACATGCTGCGCGCCCATGACATTTCGGGCGGATGCTCCAAGCCTGGAATATCGGCCAGCAGCCGCCGATAGATTTCCGCCATACGCCGTTTTCGTCGGAGCAGTTCCGGCATCCGGTCTACTTGATTCCGTCCTAACGCCGCTTGCAGGTTGGTCAGCCGGTAGTTGTAGCCCATGGCGGGATGCACAAATCGGCGCTTCGGATCGAAACACAGATCGCGCAATGACCGCAGCCGCTGAGCCAGCGGCTCGTCATCGGTCACAATCATGCCGCCCTCACCGGTAGCGATCAGCTTGTTGGCATAGAAGCTAAAGCAGCTCATGCGGCCAAAGCAGCCACATCGCCGCCAGGTTGCGCCGTCGAAATACTCCGCGCCATGGGCTTCGGCGGAATCTTCGATCACCGCAAGTCCGTATTTCTCCGCGAGTTTCAAAAGCGGAGCCATGTTGACGGGGTGCCCGTAAATATGAACTGGCATGATCGCCTTGGTTCGAGGTGTGATTCTGGCTTCGATGCAGCTAACATCCAGGCACCAGGTGTTCGGATCAGCATCGATCAGAACAGGGGTTCCGCCTCCGTAGATCACCGCAAGCGCGCAGGAAATTATGGTGAACGCGGGGATGATGACTTCATCGCCGGGGCGCAAGTCCAGCGCGTTGATCGATAGCTGCAGAGCCGTTGTGCCGCTGCTGACCGCAACCCCGAAAGCACGTTCGCAGTACGCCGCCCAGGCCGCCTCGAAGTCCGCTACTGCCGGACCCGCCGAGGACACCCAGCCGGTGCGCACGCATTCAGCTACGCAAGCAGCGTCCTCTTCCAGGAACCAGGGCTCGCTGACCGGGATCATCAGAATCGCTCTTTCTCTTCCATGCCGAAATAGGGGCCTTGCTTGACCTCGGCCAGAACCGTATCTTCCAGCATGTGGAACGCGTGGCCGCCAGCCAACAGAAGGATCGCATCGCCCACGCGCAGATCCCGGGCCGCTACAAACACACGCTGATCGTCATAGATATCGATCCGGCAACTTCCTTGGCGCACCCACAAAAATTCACTCGTGCCTAGGATGCGGCGCTCAACCGGCAAATGTGAATGCGGCGCGATTGTCTTCCCCGCCCCATAAACGACGAACCCGAGCTGCATAGGCGTCTCGGGCGGACTCACGAAGGTGGTTTCGGAAAACGTGCTCTCGCGGGTGATCAGATAGGCGAGAACGCTGCCATCGGCCGCGCTGATTACTTCCATGCGAGCGCTCCTTCCACGGGCGCGGTCGCTAGGCGGCACTCGCGGGCCAGAGTCTCCAAAACGGCTTCGAAGTGCGCGGAAAACTCATAGCGGCGCCGATAGCATTCGAGCGCGCCAGCCCGATAAGAAGAGTAGTCTTGAGAGATTTTTTCCAGCGCCGCCGCGATCTCATCCACACTGTTGACGACAATTCCGCAACGATAGTACTCGATCAGCTCTCGCATGCCAGGGTGATCGGAACAGATCACCGGGAGTCCGTTGCGGAGATAGTGTCCGAGTTTACCGGAGGCGTAGACAATCAGGTCCCAGTTCGGTCCAAGCCCTTGTCCGTAAGCCGCGATGCCGATGGAGGCCGACGAGATCAGGTCATCGACATCGCTGGCCGCGACCGGATCGAGCGAAAGCGTCAGACGCGGTTCGTGAAGATCGCTGAGCTGCCGGATGTCGGGCTCATCCAGGCGCCGGGGCTCGTTGGAATGCATGACCAGACAAAAGCCTGGGGGCCAATCGCGGACAGAGCGGGTAATCTCCGACGACAAAACCCAATCCCCGATCATGCCGGCGTGCAAAACGATTTGGGTGTCGTGCGGTATCCCGAAGCGGCGCTGCAAGAAATCCGATTTACCGAGGTTGGCGGGGCCAGATGGACCGTTCGGAACCAGGAGCACGCGGTCGTGACCTGGGCGATTTTCGGCTAGCAGAGCTTTGGCGCGTTCCGCGTCCTGGATGATGATCCATGATGCCGCGCGCGTGGCTTGCCGGCTGAAGTACACCAGCACACGCTCGTACAGGCGCCGGGAGTCGCGGGCAAAGAGTAGTTCCAACGACCAGTAGAAAAACGGTAGACGAAACCATCGCGCGAGACGGCTCCCGCAATAGCCGCCTATGGCGTCCACCCCGAAAACGGCGGCATAGGGCTGGCGGCGTGCTTCCCTGACAGCGCAAGCCAAGTAGAGCAAGACTCCCAGGCCTACGCTCAACCGACCGGGAATCAGCCGCCGCCAAATACCCGAAGAGAGACGGCGCGCAAACGAGTAGTCCAAAATGCGGACGCCATCGGGAAGCGCGCCCATGGGACCGATCGCTTCACCCAAACCTCGGATATAGACATCTACCTGGTAGCCGGCCTGAGCCATGGATTGCATAGCGCTGACGAGGCTTGGGGCCACGGCGAGATGTCCATCCCAGAAGAAAATCGCGACACGTTTTCCAAGCACAGGCAAAGAAGATAGTGAACCCATACGGGCTGCGCGTAGGCAGCAGCCGCCCGTTCCCATCATACGATTGCTGCCGTCCTAACGGTCCGCGCCACGGTAGTACTGAAAGGGTCCCCAGTAGTAGGGACGAGCGAAAGAGTTGCCCCCAGCGATCATGGCGAGCTTGGCTTGCCGCAGAGCGTCACCGGGAGGAAGACCGGAAGCGATGCGCTGGTAGAGTGCGGACATGAGGGTTGCGGTCGCATCGTCGTTGGCATTCCACAGGCCCGCAATGACGCCGTGCGCCCCGGTTTGCAGAAACACCCACGCCAGACCGACTAATCCTTCGCCGTGGTAGGAGCGGGTACCCGCGCTGCTGCAGGAGGACAACGTGACGAGTTCGGCATGGATCGGCATGTGGAGCAGGTCGCGCGCGGTGAGACGCCCGGCTGAAAGAATGATCGCGGAGTCCAAAGGTTGCTCGGCAAAAGCGGCGGCGTGGGCGGCGAAGTGAATGTATCGCGGACCGGCGCGAGCGGCGAAGTAGGCGGCAGGGGTTGCCTGTGGACCTCGAAGGACGTTACTTGCGTGGAACACGCGCGTGACCGCATCGAGCTCGCGCGAGGCGTTTGGAAGTTTGGGGAAATCGGCGGTCGGCGTGGGGTCGCCCACGGCGAGGATCGCCTGACCGAGCGGGACCTTCGGACCTGCCTCGGCGGCAGCGACTAGGACATTGAGCGAGGGAGCGATCGTTAGCGCCACGTCCTGAATCCAGTAATGCCCGTTGACGGTCAGGGTCTCCAGATTGAGAGCGTGGAGCTGGGCATCGGGGACCACGATCACGCGCTTTGCACCGGCTAACAGCGGGAGCACGGGATCGAGGATCGCGCGCCGCAGTTGATCGGCTGCCGGACTCTGCGTGGCAAGCGGATCGTTCCCGTCCTCAATAAAGGCGCGATACTGCCCAACCAGGGAGGCGATGGCGTGCTCGCCGTGGAGCTTGGCGAACTGTACGGTTCCGTTGTTCACCACCCACGCATAGGAAACGTCCGGCATCAGCCAATAGGAGACCAGCGCGGCATCTTGCTTTTTGGCAATGACGCGATAATCGCTAAGCCGCCCCGCGACCTTGCCGCGATTCCCGAGCCGCTCGCGCATGAGCAGAACACGGCTAGCTTCGGCGGACTCGAGAGCTTCGCCGGTATGCCCGGTCTGCATTAGGAAGCGCACCCACTCCTGATTCAGCGCGCTTTGGCTGTCGTACCAAGCCAGCTTGTTTTCGTCCTTATCCATGCGGGAACGAACGGTGGCGATGAGCTTCTGCGCGGACCGGTAGTGCGCGCGAGCCCGCGGCTGGTCACCAAGCTGGCGATAGATCGCGATGAACTCGACTTCGGCGTCGATCCGCGGGTTGGGATTATCCAACCGGCTATCGTCGATGGCGCCCAATGCCGCCAAAGCTTCCGCAAACTGCTTGCGGCCGGCGTAGATGCGGGCGGCGTGAATGTGTGAATATTGTTCCGATTCAACGTCTTTGAGACTGTGTTCAATCTCAAAAGCTTGACGGTTCCGCTCGGCGGCCTCAGTCCAGTCACCGCGTTTGATCGCCAGCAAGGTCAGGTTGTTGGCGACTTCGGCGATGGCGCGTGTGTCGCCTAAATCCGCCGCGAGCTGGCGAGATTCGTCGAGCGTTTCTTCGGCTTGCTCCATCTCGCCGAGGTCCATATGGACGAGACCCAAGGTGTTGAGGCAGACGCGCAAGCCGGACCGGTCTGAAGCCTTCCGCAGAGCAGGTTCCGCCTTGATTCCAGCCGCCAACGCCTGATCCGGATTACCCAGGTGGTAATAGATTTCGGCGAGATTGTTCTGGAATTTGCCGGTTTCGAGCGCATTCAGGCCAGGCTGCAACAGCGCGGCTTCGAAATAGCTGGCGGCCTCTTCGAAGCGTCCGGACCGATCTAACAAAGTGCCGTACGTGCCGAGCAGGTGCGCCGGGTCCACTTGTCCGGTTTCCTTCAACAGATCAAACGTGTGGCGGGCGGCTTCCAGATTGCCGGTTTTCCCGTAGAGGTAAAGGCGCGTCGTCAAGACGTCGGCCATGGCCGAGATCCGCGGGGGACTGGCGCGATGCGCTTCCTGGTCAGCCTCGTTGACTAGCCGTTCGGCTGCGTCGTACTCCGTGAGCAGGAAATGAATCCAAGCCTGATCGTTTAGACGGCGCGCGCGTAGAAGCGCAAAGCTGGAGCCGGGCAGCGGGCTGGAGTCAAGGACGCGCAGAGCGGAAGTGTACTCGCCGGCGTCGGTCAACGACTCGGCTTTGAGGAGATTCAATCGCCAGAACTGCTTGTTGCCTTCCGCGCGGCACTGCCGTTCTCCGAAGGCTGCCCAACGAGCGCCGCCGGCATTATCGCCCGACTCACGCAGGGCTTGGGTGCGATCGATGAATGCGTTGCAGTTGCAGTCCGGATTGCGGGCATACCCGCTCAGAATGGACAGCCCCAGGATTGCCGCGCCGGTGACGAGCAGCTTAGGGCTTTTTAGGTACCGGCGGGACCGGCTCTCCATTCGTCTGACCACTTCCGGCAGCGCATTCGACTCCGACGGCGCACTCCGGATGAACCTGGAGCATCGTTACCTGGCGGGCGCTGCCATCCACCAGGAATTGCCCGATCTTCACGATTCCAAATTGTGGCAAGTGGATAACATGCCCATGGATCGCGACGAAATCGCTTTTACATGTTAACCGGGAGGCTAGCGAGGTGGCAATTAGGCGCGTATGGTCGGTGACGGCCGGCTCATTCCACTTCTGCCCCATCAGGCTCGCGGCGTCAAATCGGGCGCGAAATCCGTTCTCGTTGTCCTTGTAAGCGGACACAATCTTGGCATGGGTATCGAGATGGGAATACAGGTCAACATCCCACTCAATCTCGACGGGAAAGCCTGCAACCCGCAAACCTTCGATCCGGCTGCCAATGGGAATAATGGACGCCTGGTGGTCCCTGATGCCGTGGCGAGAGGCGAGCCTGGCCACGATGAGGTCGGCCGTGACGACGCCCATGATGTTCAGCCCCTCGACGGTGGATGTCATGACAGTGTCCCAGGACTGCCGTCCACCTTCGTCCACAAAAGCGCCCGCTACCTGGGTGTACGCTGCGCGAAAAGAGAGAATCTCCTTCAGGCGAAAATGCTCCACGCGGTTGCTGCTGTAACCTCCGGCCGGCGAGAGGGCGCTGGGGGCTTGCGCCTCAATCAGATATTCGAAAGGCCGGCTGACGCGGCCGGCAAGGCCGGTGGCAAAGGCGTGATACTGAAACCCATGTTTCATTGGTTGTCCTTACGTACGTTAGGTTTTCCTACTTTAGATCGAGAGAGAATTGCTGCAAGACGCGGACAGCACTGCCTGATCCGCTATTCACGGTGAAGTCGTAATGGCCTGCCTGGTAACGAGAGGCCGGCAGGAGAATGCTGAAGCGGCCATCGGGCCGATCCGGTATGGTGACGCTGGCTGGGGATACGCCCTGCCCGGAAATCCGGACCGAATACTCGGAATTCTGACGCGGCTCCATAAAGAAAGTCACAGCGAAGAAATGGGCTTGGCGGCTCACGGTCGCGGACGCGGCTCCGCGGGTGATATCGAGAGGCAAGTTGACGAGCGGCTGCGGAGCCGTGGCGTCGGCCAGGGTATCGCTGAGACGGGCGTGGTCGTTCATCCAGAGACCGGACACCCCAACCAAGGCCAACATCGGAATAGCGAAGGCGGGGCTGCGCCACTCGAAACGAAACCAGTCTTTCCATGACCGTCCCACTGGCTCGCGAACCGCCGACGGGTTGGTGGCGGAAGCAGCTTTCACTTCGGCGGCCGCGTTATCGACAAACAGCATTCCAGAGCGCACAGCATCGGCACAGTCATCGCACACGAAGAAATGGTCCTCGAAGTTATCGCGTTCTCCGGCCCGCAGTTCTCCCAGGAGATATTTTTCCGCTGCCTGTGACTCGACCGCTTCCGAATGATTCATCAAGCCCTAAATCCTTTCTGTCATCACGCGCCGGAACGTTACACGGCTTACCCTGCGGCGGAATGGCGCTTCAGCAACGTGGATTTGAAGCGCCCGCGAGCCCGATGCAGCAGCACGCGTAGATAACCACTGTCGACGCCCATCTCGCGGCACACATGTTCCTTATCCCGCTCATCGAGAAACACGGCCTGCAGCAGGTCGCGATCCTTGGAATTCAGCTCCTGCAGGACCGAACGGACCAAGGCGCGGCGCTCGGAAGTAACAAATTCGCTTTCCGGATTGGGACGCCAATCGGCCTGCTCCGGCAGATTTTCGTCCGGCTGGTTGAAGCGCTTCAAGGAGCGATACGTTTCCAGAAGAACGTGATTGCAGGTCGCGCTCACGTAGGCGCCGAGCCGCTCCGGATGCTCCAATCCGCCCTGCTTGCGGATATTGTTCACGACACGCATAAGCGTTTCCTGCCGGGCGTCTTCGGCGGCCTCGGTGGACCGTAACCGGGAGCGCAGCTTGGCGATGAGAAGTGGCCCAAAGTAAGCGGCGAAGTGACGCTCGGTTTCAGCGTCACGAGCGGCGAGCCGCTTCACGTACTCGGAATTGAATGGGTGCGGCTCCAGGACGCCTCGGTAAGAAACTCCCGATTATACTGCGATATCGCCGGGAATCGGAAGCATCAAAATCCCTCCCAGACGAAGGCCGGGAAGCGGCGCAACGATTGGAATCCGAGGCGCTGATACAGTTTCATGGCGAGGCGATTGGCGCTGGTGACCGTGAGGCTGACGCGCTTGCATCCGTTGAGCCGCAGCAGGTGCAGGCTCTGACGCATCATCTCGTAACCCAGCTTACGGCCGCGCGCGTCGCGTCCCAGACAAATTTGAGTGATGTGCCCGACCTCCGGACTCACGCTACTGGTTAAGCAAAGTCCGGCCATCCATCCGGTCTCGCGTTCGAAGGCGGCCAGAGAAGCCTTGTATAGGAAGCTGCCGCAACCGGGGTACTGGACGATGTTGAACAAAAAACGGCGGGCGCCGGCGACGGAGCGGTACTGATCATTAATCAGAGCGTCGACGTGCCCGGAGTAGGCGCTGGCGATCAGGTGGGCGGCGGCATCCTGGAAATGGGGCGCCCAAGGCTCGATGGAGATGCCGGGGAGCGTGGCAGGCGGGAGCAGATCGAGCGTATCGAGATCGATCTCGAGGAAATCACGGTCGAAGGTCTGCAGTTGATGCGGCCGGGGCATTACGCGGTCGCGGGTTCCAAACAGGATCAGCTGACTTTCGACGCGGCGTATGAACGGGGTGGCGACTAGGTCTTCCAGAACATGAGACAGGAGCCGGAACTCACTTTCGGGAGTGCGGAATGCGTGGCGAACGTAAAGATCGCCCACGATGCCTTTGTGTTCCTCCAGCACGGAATAGGCATACCCGGCGACGGTTGGTCCGGCCATGAGAGCGACTCCGTTCAGAGCCTGCACATCGACGAACTTGCGAACAAGGTCGGCCGAACGCTGGAAATCCCAATCCAGGGTGTCGCGCCAAAACTCTGTCTCTTCGTCCAGAAGAGGCGCGAAGTCCGAGGCGTTCAACCGCCTCAATTCGCAGATATCCAGACCGGACTGAAGAGCAGCCGCCATATATCCGTTCCGTTTATAGCAGAGTTTTGGCCGCCGTGAGTACTTCTGCCGCTTCAATCGCTTGAATCGGTTGGCGATGGATGGCGTGAACGTGCGGGCCTTGTGGGGCCCAGACGAGCGGATCGGTGGGGCCGAACAGAGCGACGACGGGTACGCCGCACGCGGCCGCGAGGTGGGTAATGCCGGAATCGTTCCCGATAAAGAGCCGCGCTGTGGCAAGCCATTGTGCAAGATTGTGCAGATTTTCGATTTTTACAGCACCTTCGAGAGGCTCTTCCGGACCTGCGCACCAGGCAACTTGCTTGAACAAACCCGCTAATTCGCAAAACGAACCCAGTGGCCAGCGCTTGGCGGGGCTGGAGGCGAAGGGATGGAGAACCACATAGGACCCTGGGACCCGCTGAACGGGAAGGCAAGGCGCCCGAACTGGCGCACCAACCTGGCGGCAGTAGAACTCCGTGGCTGGAAGGCGAGAGGCGGACGGAAGCGCGTCGTAGAACCGGAACGGGAGATGGCGGACGGCGGCCCGGAAATCAGGCCGAGCGGCACCATACCAAGAGTGGATTTCGTCGAATTTCGCTAAACGCTCCAGAATGCCAGTGGCGTCCAGGACTCCGACCCGATCGAGCCCCGTGGACCCGATGGAGCGGGCGCAGTCCGCGAACCAGGCCAGCGGGACATTGGGTTCCGCGCACCAGACTTCGGTGTAGCTGGTTCTGAGGAACTCCAGCGCGGGAAGGGAAACGAGGAAGTCGCCGATCGCACCAGGCCGGATCAGAAGCCGTCTCACTCGCCGAGCTTGCCCCCCTTACAATTAATCTAGCTGGAATGATCGCGACCATACGCCCGGGGCGCCCAAGCCAAACCACGAGCAGTCTGCTGGAGAACATCGGGAACACTCCGCTGATTCGGTTAGCGCGTGTGACCGAGGGGCTGCCGGGAATTGAGATTTACGGCAAAGCCGAGTATTTCAACCCCGGCGGGTCGGTTAAGGACCGGCCAGCGGCGCGCATGATTGCCGAAGGGGAAGCAGCGGGGAAGCTGCGACCCGGCAAGATCCTGATCGATTCCACTAGCGGCAACACGGGAATCGCCTACGCGATGATCGCCGCGGCCAAGGGCATTCCGGTGCGGCTTTGTCTGCCGAGCAACGCGTCGGAAGAACGCAAGCGCATTTTGAAGGCCTATGGCGCGGAGATCGTCTTTACCGACCCGGGCGAAGGCTCGGACGGCGCGATTCGAAAATGCCGGGAGCTCTATAACGCCGATCCGGAAAGCTATTTCTACCCCGATCAGTACAACAACCCGGCGAATTGGCAGGCGCACTTCGAGGGTACCGGACCGGAGATCCTGGAGCAGACTGACGGACGAATTACACATTTTGTGGCGGCGCTTGGAACCAGCGGGACTTTCATGGGCGTGACGCGTTATTTGCGCCAGGAACGGCCAACAGTGGAGTGCATCTCCGCGCAGCCCGCAACTGGATTTCACGGGCTGGAAGGTCTGAAGCACATGCCGACGGCGATCGTGCCGGGCATTTACGACGAGAGTTTGGCCGACCGGAACCTTTGGCTGGAAACCGAGGACGCACACGTGATGGTGAAGCGGCTGGCGCGGGAAGAAGGATTACTGGTAGGAGTTTCGGCGGGCGCTAACGTTTGCGGGGCCCTTCAAATCGGCCGGGAGTTGGCAGGGCAGGGCCAGGCAGGCGTGATTGTCACCATTTTTTGCGATAGCGCGGACAAGTACCTGAGCGAATCCTTCTGGGACGAGCCGAATCCTTAATACACGAGCATGATCGAGATCGAAGAAGAGCCGTGGCGAGCCATGGTGGCGCACGCGGAAGCCACGTACCCGAACGAATGCTGCGGGGTCATGCTGGGCAGCGTGGACGACGTGAAGATAGTCCGGCGTTCGACAGCGCTGCAAAACGTGGCGCGGGAATCGCACCGGGCGCGGTATGAGGTGGCTCCGGAAGACTTGATTCAGGCCGATCGGGAAGCCCGCGCGCATGGGATGGATCTGGTGGGAATCTACCATTCACATCCGGATTGCGACGCTTATTTCTCCCAGACTGATCTGAAGAATTCCTGCCCGTGGTATTCGTTCGTGGTGCTGTCGGTGAAAGATGGCCGGTTCGACCACGCAAACAGCTTTTTGCCCAATGCCGAACAGACTTTGGCAGAGAAGGAAGATATGACATGCCCAAAATATTAATTCCCACGCCGCTTCGGCAATACACAGAAAAACAGAGCGCGGTGGAGGTAGATGGCGAGACGGTAGAGCAGGTCTTGCGAGCACTGACGACGCAATTCCCCGGTTTACGCCCCCAACTTTATAGCGATGCCGGAGTGTTGCGAAGCTATGTGAACGTTTACGTTAATGACGAAGACATCCGGTACCTGGAGAAGCAGGCGACGCCGGTTGCGGCGGGTGACACACTGACAATTGTTCCGAGCATTGCAGGTGGCAGCGTGGTGGCGGACGCTCCGGCTACTACGGTTCCGGCGAACGCGACGGAGCTGACGAACGAAGAAATTCTGCGATATAGCCGGCATCTGATCATGCCGGAAGTAGGAGTGGACGGCCAGCTCAAGTTGAAGAACGCGAGCGTGCTGCTGGTGGGAGCGGGTGGACTTGGGGCTCCGCTGGGGCTTTATCTTGCGGCGGCGGGCATCGGACGGATCGGCTTGGTTGATTTCGACGTGGTCGACCACACCAACCTGCACCGGCAAGTGATTCACGGGACGAAGGACGTCGGCCGCAAGAAGCTGGATTCAGCCGCCGATAGAATGCGGGACATCAATCCCAACGTAGAGCTGGAACTGCACGATGTGGCTCTGACCAGCGAAAACGCGTTGGATCTGCTGACGGGCTACGACCTGATTATTGACGGCACGGACAACTTCCCCACGCGCTACCTGGTTAACGACGCCTGCGTGCTGCTGAAGAAGCCCAATGTCTACGGATCGATCTTTCGATTCGAGGGACAAGCTACTGTATTTGCCTATCCGGGCGGGCCCTGCTATCGCTGCTCGTATCCCGAGCCGCCGCCGCCGGGTCTGGTTCCGAGCTGTGCCGAAGGCGGGGTTCTGGGAATTCTGCCGGGGATTATCGGGCTGATCCAGGCTACTGAGGCGGTGAAGCTGATCTTGGGAATCGGAGAGCCGCTCGTCGGGCGGTTGCTGCGCTATGACGCACTGGAGATGCGCTTCCGGGAATATAAGGTTCGTCGCGATCGGGACTGTCCGGTATGCGGGGATCATCCGACGATCACGGCGCTCATCGACTACCAGGAATTTTGTGGTATTCCTCAACAGGTGGCCAACGAACCTCTGAAAAGTGAACTCGATGTAACTGAAGTGAAGCGAAAGATAGACGACGGAGATGACTTCCTGTTGCTAGATGTCCGGGAACCGCACGAGTATCAAATTGCGCGAATCGAGACGGCAAAATTGATCCCGCTTGGAGAGCTGGAGCGCCGCATTGGTGAGTTAGATCCAGGGTCATCCATCGTGGTGCATTGTAAGTCCGGAGGCCGAAGCGCCAAGGCAGTGGAGTTATTGAAACAAAGAGGATTTAAGGACGTAGCCAATATGCGGGGTGGGATTCTCGCATGGAGTGACAAGGTCGATAGCCGCGTACCTAAGTATTAGTTCATGCCGTACGAAATCAAAGGGCTGCCAGCAATGGCAGCCCTTAGCTCATTAAATTAGAACTCTTCCTAATAACCCCTCCTCAAATTGCGCGGCGTCCAGAAATCAACTGGATAACGGCGACGGCAATAGCAATTACCAGAAGCACGTGAATAAACCCGCCTAGGGTGTATGAGCTGACCATCCCGAGCAGCCACAGCACGAGAAGAATTACGAAGATTGTCCAAAGCATGAAAAGCTCTCCTTTATGATTCAGCGCGAAATCCGCTATTTACGACTTGAGGAGAAGCATTTGTGGTGCCAAAAGAAGATGCAATAAAAAAAACCCACCGGGCTGAAGCCCGGTGGGTGACTGCTAAGCGTTATTGCTAGGCGTAAGCGATGCGCTTATTTCGGGCAGGTCGCCTTGATGCTGTCCGGAGCGGCCTGGGCATTGGCTGCCGAAGGCGGCGGAGTGGCACCCTTCGGAACGAACCAGATTTCGACGCGCTGATCTTTCAGCATGTCATCCGAGGCAGTGATCTGGGAAGCGCGGCGTTCCTTAATGGAGCTAGCGCAAATCGGCTTCTTGAACTCAGCGCCGGCATTCGGTCCCACGGTCGCGATCTTGATGCGGCTAGGGTCGATTCCGGGTTTCGGGCAGATGCCGAGGCCAGAGGCCAGGATCGCCGCGGCGTTTTGAGCACGCTGGGTAGCGAGATCGGCGGCGGTCATGGGTGCTGCACCGCGACGGCGGCGGCCCTTAACAGGCATGGTGGGTTCGTTACCCATGTGACCAACCAGGATCACATCGTAATTCTGGTACTGACCGGAGGTCAGAGCCGGGTAAACAACGTCGATCAGGAGGCGCTTGCCGCAATTGTTGACGCGGGAGTTGCTGGTCGGGAAGATGACATCATCCTGCCGCACGAAGGTGGGCTGTTTGGAGATGTTGAGCGTAACCGGAGCGGAAGCGGAACCGCCAGCGCTATCGGTAACCGTGGCCGTGACCGTGACTTGCTTGGTCTGAGCAGCGGGGTTGTTGGAGTCAAACGAAACAGTAGCCGAATCGAAGGTGGCAGGATCGGTACCAGTTACCGAACCTTCCGCGGCAGCCCAGGTAACGGTTAGCGATCCGGGGCAATTGCCGGCCTGCGGGTGCGGATAGAGCATGGCCTTATCACCAGCAGCCAAGTCAGTCTTATCGGCATTGGCGGTAAGGGTGGGCGCGGTGTGCTCATTGACGGTAACGGTGACTGGAGCGGCTTGCTTGGTCAGCTGGGTGATATTGTCGAGAACGGTTAAGCCGATGGTATGGGAACCGGCGCCGGTGGGAGTGAAGTTAAAGCTGGAACTATTGGTTCCCGCATTCTGGCCATCCACTGTCCAGCGATACGACGGGGTGTGGTTCGGCGCGACGGCGTCCACGGTGGCCGTGAAGCTAACCGGCGTGTTGGAGCAGACTGCGGCGGGAGAAGAGGGCTGGATCGTCACGCCCGCAAACCCCGGGGCGGGGACAACGATCGGCGCCGTTGCAAGGGTATGCCCGAAGATGAGGGTGAGACCCGCAGTGGCTTCCAAGCCGTTAAAGATACCGCCGGAGGGCAGAGTCAACTGCGGCCCGGTTCCATATTGAGCCAGACCATAATGAGGTTCGCGGGAGAGCAGACCGGAAACGCCGGCCCGCACGCCGAAGTGATTGCTCAGCCGAACCTTGATACCGCCGCCGTAGGTGAAGGCTAGTTTGGTGTCGGTTTGAAAGTTACTCGCGCCGAGGCTAGCAGTGAGAGGCTCGTTGAGAAGGCTCTTGGTCTTGTCGGTAGGCCGGTACGAAACAAAGCCGACGCCGCCAGAGAAATACGGGCGTATAAAGTGTTCTTTGGAATTGGTATAGACGAGCAAGCTCTCCTGGAACTGCCACAAATGTTGCGACAGGGTTAGAGATTGCGTGATGCCGCCGAAATTCTGGTGGAAGCGAAGGTCGTTCTGCATGTACGCAAAACTCTGCTCAGTGCCGAGGTAATTGGCGAAATTCTCGGTGAGAATACCTTCGACCATTCCGCTAGGCATCACCTCGGTCATGAGGGGATCCTTCTTCTGTTTAAAAAAGCTTCCGCCGGCTAAAAGTCCGACTTCGTAATCTGGCGATACATTCTGCGCTTGCGCAATTCCGGCACATGCCAGGAGCGCCCCGACGCAACTACAAAGCAGGCGTTTTGCCGTTCTGCTGGTTTGGATCATATAGGTCCTTTCTAGTGTCAACTTTGGAATCAACTCTGGTGTCGGCCCTTGTTCCGGCCTTGGCGCCGGGGGCGGAAAAATCGGTCTGAGTCAGCTTTCCGCCATCAGTTGGACGGGAATCGATGGGACGGACAAAAATACCGCGCGTCGCGGTCACGGCGATCAAGTTATGCGGTCCTTGTGAGGGAATCTCGAAGCTGCGGATAAACGCTCCGGCGAGCCCGGTCGAAGTATCTTTTTGCCAGTGCAGCCCAGCATCGTGCGATTCATACAAGTTCCCGTACTCGAAGGCGAATGCGCGGGTCGGGGATACGGGGTCAATCGCAACGGCAGTAATGCTGGCAGGAGGTAATCCGGACTGAGCGGCTTCCCAGGTCTGGCCAGCGTCCACACTGCGGAACAAACCGCGTGACGTGCCGGCGATCATGGACTGGCCCGCGGCGGCAACATCATACACTTCGGTGAAGAACGGAAGATGCCGGCGCGACCACGTTTCACCATCATCCTGGGAAACCAGCATGCCATGGGCAAGAACAGCGATGATAGAGCCACCGCGTAAGAGGCCATGAATTGCTTCTTTTGTAGTGGAGGCAGAGGTAATCACCTGCTTCCAGGAAGATGCGTCATCAGAACTACGAAAGATTCCGGATTCCGTCCCGGCGAGAAAGCCCTGGTGGACAGCAATCAGCGACGTCACGCGAGGCGGGGACACTTTCAGGCGGACCCAAGTCTTACCCGCGTCGACCGAACGCAGAAGCGAACCGGAAGTAGCGGCGACCAGTGTGCCTTTCGGGCTGCGGGCGATCGCCAGCACGTTTTCACTTCCGAGTTGGGCAGGCTCACTGATGCGATCCCAGTGAAGGCCGCCATCCGCGCTGACAAAGACGGCTCCGGCATCCTGCTCGAAACCGGTACCAGCGTAAAGATGTTCGCCTGCTTCAGCTACACGGGAGAAGTTGCGGCTGGTAAACCCGGTGTCGATGGATTTGAGCGTGACGCCGCCATCGGAACTCTTGAAAAGCCCGGCGTCGGCGGTCGCGATATAGAGTTGCCCCGCAGACATGGATAGCGACTTGATTTCGTAAGGCGCAATCAGCTTCCAGGCAGCCCCGCCATCGACAGTGCGGTAGAGGCCACGGCTGGTGCCGGCGAAGATTGTCTCCGGGTGCTCGGGGTTCTGGACGAATGCGTAGGTGCGCCGGGAGGTGAAAGGAATGCCCGCCATCTTCGACCACAGTTCGCCGTGATTATTGCTGTGCCAGAAACCACTGCAAGCGCCGATGAACACGCGAGACGGCTTGCTGCTGTCGACGCGGACGGTAATGATATCGGAATCGGTACTCATGCCCTCGGCAATGAGATTCCAATTTGCGCCGCCATCGACGGTTTTCCAGGGCAGGCGAGGAGTGCCGGCATAAATCGTGTTGATGTCGCTAGGGTCGAACGCCACCGATACCACCGGCTGCATGTCGGGGTTCTCCAGGGTGGAGATGGCTTTCCACGTTGCGCCGCCGTCATGAGTCACTTGGACACTTTGGCGAAGCCCCGCGACCATAGTCTGCGGATCCTGATTGAAAAACGCGAGGGAGTAGACCTCTTCGGAGCCAATGCCATTCAACGGCTTCCAAGTGTGGCCGAAATCCGCACTGCGATACAAACCGGTTCTGGGCTCGTCGGCGATGGCCGCATAAACAACAGCGGGGTTTCGCGGATCGATCACCAGGGTGTGCAGCATGGACGAATATTGCCGGGGAAATGAAAGGGCTTCCCAGGTTTCGCCTGCGTTTTTCGACAAAAATATAGTTGCGTTTTTAGTGCCGGCAAAAAGAACATTCGGGTCAGATGCGCTTGCGACGACCACTTCGGCATTGCCGCCGAAAGGTCCGGCCGAAATCCAATCGTCCGTCCCGGCACGCAGGCAAACAGTGGCGCACAACAACGCCGTTCCTGCGATTAAGGCGGTGGTCAATTTCGGTCCCATGACTGACGATACTTTTTTGAGCTAAGCCCCTTTGAGTAGTTTAGTTTAGCAGAACAATGACCTGAAACTATATACAAACGCACTGTTTGATGCTGACTTACCTGTTACCATGGCGGGTCTGCGTATTGGAATTCACACCTCTCGTTCCGGATCTCTCGAAAAAGCTGCAATTCGCGCGAAACAGTTGGGAGCCAATACGTTTCAGATTTTCTCAGCAAGTCCGCGCACCTGGCGGACAGTGGCGTTGAGTCCTGACGATGTGCGGCTATTTCGAAATGCGCGGGAGCGCTTCGATCTTTATCCGCTGGCGATTCACGTGAGCTATCTAATCAACTTGGCTTCGCTCGACCCGATTATCCGGACTAAGTCGATCGAGGCGTTTCGCGGCGAGTTAGAGCGTGCCGTGTGCATTGGGGCCGAGTTCCTGGTGACGCATCCGGGAAACCATAAGTCTTACTCGAGCGAGGAAGGGATGGCGGCTCTGGTGCTGGGATTGCGCGATGCCGCCGAGGGGCTGCGACTAGAGCACCTAACGGTGTTGATTGAGAACACGGTAGGGGCGGGCGCGCAAATGGGCGGAACCTTCGCGGAGTTGCGGGAGATACGGGCCTTGAGTAAGCGGCTATCCGGCTTGCCTATCGGCTACTGCCTAGACACCTGTCACTTATATGCTTCGGGGTTCGACATTGCGAAGGAGCAAGGCTTGGCGGATACGCTAGACGCTGCCGAACGCGTGCTGGGAATGCGCCACGTCAAGTTAATTCATGCCAATGACTCACGGGGCGTTTTAGGATCGCGGCTTGACCGCCATGCCAACATTGGAAAGGGACACATCGGGATAGAGGGATTTGGGCGTTTGCTCAATCACCCCAAATTGCGACCGAAACCCTTTATTCTAGAAACCCCGGACGACGAAGAGGGCGATCATCGCCGGGACATTGAAACGCTGCAGCGGCTGTCGTCGCAGCAGGCGCGGGACAAGAAAACCCAGCAATAAAGAAGAACACAAATGCCGGAAAAGCCGTATAACTTCCAGGAAATAGAAAATAAGTGGGCAGCCGAGTGGCAAAATCAGGCGCTATACGCGGCTGAGGAGAATTCCAGCAAGCCGAAATATTACGTGCTGGAGATGCTGCCTTATCCGAGCGGCGCGCTGCATATCGGCCACGTCCGGAACTATGCAATTGGCGACGCTTTAGCGCGTCATATGTGGATGCGCGGTTACAACGTGCTGCACCCGATGGGCTGGGATGCGTTCGGACTTCCGGCGGAAAACGCGGCGATTGCCAACCACCGTCCGCCCCGGGATTGGACCATCGAAAATATCGCGAAGATGAAGCGGACCTATCACCGGTTTGCGTTCTCTTATGACTGGGCGCGCGAGCTGGCGACCTGCGAGCCGGAGTACTACCGGTGGAACCAGTGGTTCTTTCTGAAGATGCTGGAGCGAGGCATCGCGTACCGCAAGAAGGCGCTGGTGAACTGGTGCAATCTCTGCGCGACCGTACTGGCCAATGAGCAGGTGGTGAATGGGTGTTGCTGGCGTCACGAGACTACGCCTGTCGAGCAGCGCGCGCTGGAGCAGTGGTTCCTGCGAACGACCAGTTACGCCGACCAGCTTCTAGACGATATGCGCGAGCTGGAAGGGCAATGGCCGGACCGCGTGCTTACAATGCAGCGGAACTGGATCGGGCGTTCCGAAGGGGCGAAAGTCGATTTCGGAGTCCTTGAGAGTGGGGAAAAGCTTCGTGTGTTTACCACCCGCATCGACACGATCTTCGGCGCAACCTGTTTGATTATCGGCCCCGAGCACGGATTGGTGAAGAGCCGGCTGGGCGAACTCATGCAAGCCCAGGCGAAGGCGATGATCGATGCGCGCGGCGGCCAAGGTCCGGGTGATTTCGAAAAAGAGGGGTTTGCGACCGGGCTGCAGGCGCGGAATCCATTTAGTGGCGAACGGCTGGATATTTGGGTAGGCAATTTCGTTCTGGCGGGGTATGGCACGGGGGCAATCATGGCCGTGCCCGCCCACGATCAACGTGACTTTGAGTTTTGCACGAAGTACGGGATCGCAATCCGGCCGGTAGTTCGACCAGCGGCGGGCGAAGTGGCCGGCGGACCACTCACACAGGCTCTGGAGATCGAGGGCGTGGTCGAAGATTCGGGCGTGTACTCGGGCCTGCCTAGTGCCGAGGCACGGCGTCAGATGATTGCGCGCGCTGAACAAGAGGGGTTCGGAAAAGCTTCTATTACGTTCCGGTTGAAAGACTGGGGAATTTCCCGCCAGCGGTACTGGGGAACGCCGATTCCCGTAATTCACTGCCCCGTTGACGGCGTGGTTCCGGTACCGGAGAGCGACTTACCGGTGGTCCTGCCGAGCCACGTGAAAATCACTGGCGAGGGCCGCTCGCCGCTCGAAAATGTGCCGGAATTTGTGAACGTCACCTGCCCCAAGTGCGGCGGCGCGGCTCGGCGGGAGACCGACACAATGGACACGTTTGTCGACTCGTCCTGGTATTTTTATCGGTATTGCGACCCGCACAATAGCGCGGCACCCTACGACGGGGCGAAGATCGATTACTGGTTTCCTATCGACCAATACATCGGCGGCGTTGAGCATGCCATCTTGCACCTCATTTACTCGCGTTTCTGGACAAAAGTGATGCGCGATCTCGGCTTAACTAGCAACGTGGAGCCGGTCCGCAGGCTATTCACGCAAGGGATGGTGATTCGGGATCAAGCGAAGATGTCGAAGAGCCGCGGGAATGTGATTGGCGCTGATTCGGTGGCGGAAGACTTTGGGGCGGATGCTTCCCGCATGTTCGTGCTGTTTGCCGCGCCCCCCGAGAAAGAGATGGATTGGACGCAGGCCGGAATCGAGGGAATAGTCCGGTTCCTGGGCCGTGTTTATCGCTTCGTTACTCGCAACGTGGATGCGAGCGGGGGCGATGGCAGCAGTGACGAGCGCGTGTTGCGCAAGCTGCATCAGACGTTGCAGAAGATCAGCGAAGATTTTGTGTCGCGCTGGCATTTCAATACTTCGATTGCTGCGTTCATGGAATTGATGAACGAACTGCACGCCGAAGAAGCGCGCATTTCCGTAGGAGTGATGCGCGAAGCGTTACGCACTATTCCGTTGATGCTGGGCCCATTCGCTCCATATCTGGCGCAAGAGTTGTGGGCCGAGCAGGGGTTCAGCGGGCCCGTATTCAAGCAGCCGTGGCCGCAGTTTGACCCGGAACGCGCGCGCGAATCCGGCGCTGAAATCGTATTGCAGGTGAACGGGAAAGTGCGCTCGCGGATCGAAGCGCCTTTCGGGACCGCCGACGAAGAACTGAAGCGGCGAGGCTTGGAAGACCCGAAGGTTCAACAGTCGATCGGTAAGGGGACGATTGTGAAGACGATCGTGGTGCCTGACCGGCTGGTCAACTTCGTGGTGAAAGCTGGGTAAGCGCGAGGCGCTCTAGTAAAGCAGATCGCCAGCTTCGTGTTCCACATTTTCCAAGAATTGCCGGAGTACGTGGACGCGAGGCTGGGCCAAGATGCGGGAGCAGTCAAGACGCAGTTGACCCGGCAGGTTTTCGAGGGCGGCGCGGAGCACGGGAATAGCGTCTGAAAACATCGGGTAGCGGGTATCGCGGCCGACTTTGCAGACAGCGCGAAGAATCCCGATGGCGCCGAGTTGTTCCAAGATATCGGCGTCACGCAGGATGGTGGCCTCCAGGATCGTGGGCTCGGCGGAGGCCTGATGAGTCCGTATCGCTTCAATTACGGGTTCGATTTTCCCGTCCGGGAAGCCGAACTCGAGCAGTAACGGCGGGGTTTGCTCGATGGCGTAGTGTACGTTGTCCCAGACTGCTAAAGCGGCGGGCTCGGCAGGGCGATGGCCGATGAAGACGCCAAGGTCGTGCAACCAGGCGGCGGCGTAAACAACATCGTCGTCATAATCCAGGCCGCTGCCGACCTGCTGAGTCAGTGCGTACAAGCGCGGCTGGTGGCCGAACTTGTCTAGTGGTTTGGCTTGATCAGTGATGAAATCCCGAAGCGCTTGCCGCCAGTCCGTCAACTGCTTTCTCTGCATAGAGCGAATCGATTTCATTCCGGAAATTTTCAAGCACCTTGGCGCGGCGAACTTTCATGGTGGCTGTCAACTCGCCCGTTTCGATGGAGAAATCGCGGGCTAAGACGCGGAACTTGCGAATTTTCTCGAAGTCTCCCAGATGCTTGTTGATGCGATTGACGATCTTCTGCACCTCGACGGAGACGGGTTGCGAGGTAATCAATTGGTCCGGCTTGCCTCGCCACTCATCGGCTCCAGACAGGCTCTCGGCGATAGCGGGATTGATGGTGAATAGGGCGGTGAGGTAGGGCAAGCGGTCGCCAATCAAGACGACCTGGCTAATAAGCGGTTCCGACTTGAACAGGCCTTCCACTCGGGAGGGAAAAATCTTTTTGCCGGTGGAGGAAACGATGAGTTCTTTTTTGCGGCTGGTGATGTAGACATAGCCATCGGCGTCGGTGTACCCGATATCGCCGGTTTTGAGCCATCCGTCCTGCAAAACCTCGGTCGTGGAACGCGCGTCCTTATAATATTCCGAGAACAGGCAGGGACTCTTAAGCAGGAGTTCACCGTCAGCGGCATAGGCCAGTTCCACTCCCGGGAGCAATTTTCCGATGCTGCCACCGCGGGGTTGATCGATCGGATTGAAAGTGACAATGCCACCTTCGGTTAACCCATAGCCCTCCACGAGCGGCATGCCGATCGCGGCGTAGAAATCGGCGAGTTCCTGTCCTAAAGGAGCACCGCCCGAAGCTGGGATGCGCATGCGACCGCCCAGGCGGGCGCGAATGGGAGCAAAGATCACCTTGTCGGCCAGTTTCAGGGGAATCCTAATCAGCAAGGGCGGGCGCTTCCCTTCGCGCTGGTAACGCGCGGCTTCGATTCCCAAGCCGACAGCGGCGTAAAACAGCTTTCTTAGGGCCGCGGGCTTCTTTCGGATCTCCGTGCAGACCGAGGCGTAAACCCGTTCCCACATGCGCGGTGGGGCGACAAACATCGTGGGCCGCACGGTTTTGATTTCGGTGGGTAGCTTGAGAAGGCTTTCCGAAAAAACGACCGGGGTGCCGAAGTACATGGGCACCAACTCGACGGCGATGCGCTGGGTGATGTGAGCGGAAGGAAGAAAGGCGATGGTAACGTCGTCAGTGGTAAGGGGCAGCGCGGCCGGCCCCATCTCGACATTGGCTACGACGGCGGCGTGAGTGGTGAGAACCATCTTGGGCTCGCCCGTAGCGCCGGAGGTGAGATAGAGAATCGCATAGTCCTCCGGGGTGACGGCTTGCGCGAGGGTGGTGAAGTGGTTCGGGCCGGCGGCGATCAACTCGCGGCCGCGGGCTTGCAGTTCATCGAGTGACAGAGCGCCTTCCGCGCCGCCACTCATCACGATGAAAGCTTCGACCTGAGCCGTGCGAAGAGGCTCCAGGGTCTTTGCATTTTCAACAAAGAGAAAGCGCGCGTCACTGGCCGCGAGTGTCTTTAAGAGATCCTTCGCGGGGTACGACTGATAGAGGGCCGCGGCGATCGCACCGATCGACATGATGGCGAGGTCCGCGAGATAGAACTCAGCGCGAGTTTCCGAGCACAGGGCTACGATATCGCCCTTGCGAACTCCAATAGCGACCAATCCCATGGCGATTTCGCGCACCGCTTGCAGGTGCTCATTCCACGTCCAGGTACGGTGATGGCGCGCTCCCTCGGAGTTGACCGGTTGCGACAAAGCGAGCTTATCTCCATGGGCAGCTACAGTGTCCTGGAGGATCTCGAAGACGGTGCGAGACGGCATTCGCTCCTGAGCGTAACACGCACGTCCGCATTGGCCTGAGCAGGTCAATTCAATGGTTTAATTCGAATGTTTTTGTACCAGACTTCGCTTCCTGGATCATGCGCCTGGAGCGCGATGGTGCCGGGCCCGACGCGGCGTCCCTTGAAGTCACTGGTGCCGTTCCAATCCGCGGGCTGAGTCCATTGGGCAATGGTTCGGCCCTTGTACTTGACGGTGATGGAATCGCCTTTGGCAATGATGTCCTCGGTGAACCATTCGTTATCCGGAACCACCTGTTCATTCACATCTTTCACTTCATAGATGCTGAACGTTTTCCGAGGGTCGGTCTTGTAGCTGTTATTTATCTGAATCTCAAAACCCTTGCCGGGCCAACCGCCGTCCTGATACTCGGTCTCGATGTAGATGCCTCCGTTGGCGCCCGGCTTGGTCATCACGTCCACTTTGAGTTCGAAATCATGGAACGTGTGGTTCAAGAAGCTGCCCTGATAGAACAGATGGCTGCGAACCCCGTGGGCGACGATGGCGCCATCGTGGACCGACCAGGTTTGCGGATTCTCGCTAGGCTTCCAACCGGTGAGATCGGTTCCATCGAACAGCGAAGTAAAACCGGGTTCAGCGGCGGCAAGCGGCAGGCAGAGCAAGAGGAGGAGTGGGAAGCGGGAGGAGATCACGGGGTAATGCTACTGGACGCGGCAGCGGAATGCAAGCCAAGACCAAAGGTGTGAGGAACCAAAAAAAACGACGCCGGGGTTCCAACGGGGAACGTCCGGCGTCGCGGTGCAACTTAGGAGGATAGATCCGTCACTACTTGGAAGACGGAGGACCGCTGTTGGTCAGCTGCGAGCCGGAGACGATGGTGAAGGTGCCGGTACGCAGGAACTGGGGAACGCCCGTGGTGGTCGAATAGTTCGCCCAGGTCTTGTGAGCGAAATCGAGGTAGTAGTTCAGGAGGTAGCCATCGCCGTTGGCATTGGAACCAACGTTCGCGGCAACGCCAGAACCGGTCGGGCCGAAGGGCTCGATGCTGTAATCGGTACCTGTGTTACCAGCGGCGATGCCAGTGGAGCAGCCAGCGAGCGTACCGCCGACCAGATCACCGGAGAAGGTCAGCGCCATACCGTCACAGAAGCCCGTGAACTGGATGGTCGCGGTGTGGGAGAACGGGAGGGTCGCTGGAACAGCGTTGCCCGACTTCACATAGGAGGGCATGCTGCCAGCTTTCGCGGCTACACCGTTGCCAGTGACCGTGAACGTGCCGGAGTTGATCAAGAACGGCGTCGAACCGGTCGCGCCGTACACAGACCAGGTGTTGTTTTCGAAGTCAAGGTAATACGTTACGATCTCCGAGGATCCTAGAACGCTCGACTGCACGTTCGAGACAACGCCGGTTGTACCGTCCAGGGGAATCAAACCGTAGTCCACACCCTTGTTTCCGAGCACGAATCCAACAGAGCATCCGGTCAGAGTTCCGCCTACTAATGCGTCAGCGGTGGTCAACATCATGCCATCGCAGTAACCGTCGAAAGAAATGGTGACGGGTGTTGCTGCGCTAGCCGAAGCCACACCGAGTGCCCCCACGATTCCCAACGCGAGCACAAAATTCGAAATCATCTTCATTTGTGGTTCCTTTTCCTTTTTTTGGGCTATTCCTTCAGCCCGACTGAGTATACGTGCCAGCGAACGGTGAGTCAACAGCCTATTGCTACGATTCATTACATTTTGCTACATCTCGTTACAAAAAACCGTAACGCGGGGCAGCCCTTTCGATGCTTATGATTCTTCAAGTTTGGCTTTCTCGAAAGTGCCGGGAACCGGCTCCCCGATCATTGCTGAAATACCGTGAATGGCGCGGGAAGTGAGTTCGGCCCGGTCACGCGATCCCATTTCCGCCGTGGGGATCGGGGCGCCGACATGCAGACGAATCACACCGGAGCGAATTCGCTTTCCGTGCATGGGAATGACTTTCCTGGCGCCCACAATTCCGATAGGAACCATTGGCACGCCGGCTTTGATAGCCATGTGCGAAGCACCCTCTTTGAACTCTTCCAGCGAGGTGAGCGAACGGCCCCCTTCCGGAAAGACGAGCACGGATAAGCCGCGGGCTTTGATCTGACGCGCCCCATCGAGCATGCTCTTCAGAGAAGCCCGGGGATCGTCGAACATCACGGGAAAATGTCCTGCACGTTTCAAGTGAGTGCCCAGGAAAGGAATCTGAAACAATCCCTGTTTGGCGAAGAAACGGAATTGTAATGGGATTGAAGCCAGGATCGCGGGAGTGTCGTAGTAGCTCGAATGGTTGGCGACGAGCACGTAGCTCGATGCTGGATCTAATTGCTCCATGCCTTCCGTTTCGACGCGCACGAAGGCGATAGCCAGCAGCATGCGCGACCACACGCGGGCCAGGTTGTGCATACGGTTGCCGGTGTGATCAAACAGGGACACGATCAACGACAGCGTCGCCATGCTAACCGTCGCCAGAACGATCAGAGGTAATGTGAACAGCCAGGTTCGGAGCAAGACTCCAACATTTCGCAAGTGCTTTCCTTTCCCCTCAATATCGCATCCCGGCATATCCAGCAACGCGGAAAACGCGGGGCGGAAACCTTTCGCTTGCGTCCAAACGGATATAGAACGAAACTGAGTGCTGAGGAACGAATTGGAGAAAAACGGGCGTCACGCCACTGTAATAGACCCCTCGGCCCGATGGTCCTGTACAGCCGCGAGCGAGCTGTACGATGTGGCCAGTTGGGGGAAGGGCTACTTTTCGATTAGCGATCACGGGACGGTACTGGTCCACCCGGAAAAAGATCCGGCCAGCTTCATCGATTTAAAGCGGCTGGTAGACAACTTGGTGCTGCGCGGGATCTCACTGCCGATTCTGATCCGCTTCGCTGAAATTCTAAAACATCGGTTGATCGAGATTCACGCGGCATTTCAGACCGCAATGACCGATCACAAGTACAACGGGGGTTACACCTGCGTCTATCCCATCAAGGTGAACCAGCAGCGGCAAGTGGTGGAGGAGTTTCTGGAGTTTGGGCGTCCCTTGGGCTTTGGTTTGGAAGCGGGTTCCAAGCCGGAACTCCTGGCCGTGATGGCCATGGCCGACAACGAGACTCCAATCATCTGCAACGGGTTCAAAGACGACGAATACATCGAGATGGCGATGCTGGCGCAAAAGATCGGGCGCCGCATCATTCCCGTGGTTGAAAAATACACCGAGCTCGCGCTGATCGCAAAGTACGCGGAGAAGGTCGGTGTGCGGCCCACGATCGGCATTCGGGTCAAGCTTGCCAGCCGGGGTTCCGGGAGATGGAAATCTTCCGGCGGGTATCGCTCCAAGTTCGGCTTAAGCACCACAGAAGTTGTTCGTGCACTCGAGGAACTGAAGCAGTGGGGCATGGGCGATTGTCTACACCTTTTGCACTTCCATCTGGGCAGCCAAATCACCAACATCCGGCAAGTCAAGGCGGCGGTCAACGAAGCGGCGCGGCTTTACGCGGAGCTGGTTAAAGCGGGCGCGGGATTACGCTACCTCGACGTGGGCGGCGGCCTGGGTGTGGATTATGACGGCTCGCAAACCGACTTCGAATCAAGCGTAAATTACACGTTGCAGGAATATGCAAACGACGTGGTTTATCACATCCAGAACGTCTGCGACGAGGTCGGCGTTCCGCACCCGACCATCGTCACCGAGAGCGGCCGGGCAATCGCCGCGTTTCATAGCGTGCTGGTGTTTAACGTCCTTGGCGTATCTGGAATGGGAGACGAGGATTCGAACGTTGAGGTGCCGGCCGAGCCCGAACCCGAGCAGCCGTTAATTGATCTCCAGGAGACCTACCGGTCGATGACCGGCCGCAATCTGCTTGAGTCGTATCACGATGCGCAACAAGCGCTCGATCAGGCGTTGAACCTGTTCAGCCTTGGCTATCTCTCGCTGGCGCAACGTTGCCTGGCTGAAAACCTTTACTGGACTATCTGCCGCCGCGTGCAGCGAATGGTGCGCGATCTTGACTTTGTGCCGGAGGAGCTGGAAGGGTTGGAAGCATCGCTCTCCGACACTTATTTCTGCAACTTCTCGCTGTTTCAAAGCATGCCCGACAGCTGGGCCATTAAGCAGCTGTTTCCCATAATGCCGATTCACCGGCTGGATGAACAGCCCACGCAGCCGGCAGTGCTGGGCGATATCACTTGCGACTCCGATGGCAAGGTGGACCAGTTCATCGATCGCAGAGACGTGAAACGGACGCTGGCTCTGCATCGCTATACCGGGGATGACTACTATCTCGCTACATTCCTTCTGGGCGCATACCAGGAAATCCTTGGCGATATGCACAACTTATTCGGGGACACCAATGCGGTGCATGTCCGCATCGGGCGAAATGGGGACGCGATCCTGGACGCGGTGGTAAAAGGTGACACCGTTCGCGAAGTGCTTAACTACGTGCAGTTCAATGCCGAAAATCTGATTTCGAAGTTGCGCCGCGACGTGGAAGCCGCCGTGCGCGACGGGCGTCTCGGTTATGAGGAATCCGGCCAGCTGCTGCGGTTCTATGAGGAAGGGCTGAGCGGGTACACGTACCTGGAAGACGCACACGTACGGTAATCAGGAAGCATGCAGGGCAGACTTTTGACCAGTCTGCCCTGCCTTGCCGGAGCCTAGTAGCGGTAGCTATCGGCTTTGTAAGGGCCGTCAACCGCGACGCCAATGTAATCGGCTTGGCGCGGCGTCAGCGTGGTCAGCTTTACCCCGATCTTTTCCAGATGTAAGCGAGCCACTTCTTCATCGAGGCGTTTGGGAAGGGTGTAGACCCCGATCTTGTAAGTATTGCGGTTTTCCCAGAGGTCGAGCTGCGCAAGCGTCTGATTGGCGAAGCTGGCAGACATCACGAAGCTGGGATGACCGGTGGCGCAACCAAGGTTAACTAACCGGCCTTCGGCGAGCATGAAGATGCTGTGACCATCGGGAAATGTGTACTGATCCACCTGGGGCTTGATGTTGATCTTCTTGACCCCGGCGGCCTGGTTAAGCGGCTCCACCTGGATTTCGTTATCGAAATGCCCGATGTTACAGACGATGGCCTGATCTTTCATGCGTTCCATGTGCTGGAGCGTGATGATGTCGACGTTGCCCGTACAGGTCACGTAGATATCGCCAGTGCCGAGAGTGTCTTCGATCGGCGCAACCTGGTAGCCTTCCATCGCAGCCTGTAAGGCGTTGATGGGATCGATCTCCGTCACGATGACGCGCGCGCCCATTCCCCGTAGCGATTGAGCGGAGCCTTTGCCGACATCGCCATATCCGCAAACCACGGCCACCTTGCCCGCCAGCATGACGTCCGTGGCGCGTTTGATTCCGTCGGCCAACGATTCGCGGCAGCCGTAGAGATTGTCAAACTTCGATTTCGTCACCGAATCGTTGACGTTGATCGCCGGAACCAGCAGCGTGCCTTCCTGCTGCATCTTGTAAAGCCGGTGAACGCCAGTAGTGGTCTCTTCCGAGACGCCCTTCCAGGCAGACACGATTGTGTGCCAGCGCCGGGGGTCTTCGGAATGAACTTTCTTCAGGAGATCCTTGATCACCTTTTCTTCGTGGCTGCCGGATGGCGTATTAACCCAGTCGCTCCCATTTTCGAGCTCAAAGCCCTTGTGGAGCAGCAGGGTCACGTCACCGCCGTCATCCACAACCAGCTGCGGTCCCTGGCCATCTGGATGGCTGACTGCCTGATAGGTGCACCACCAATATTCTTCGAGGGTCTCGCCTTTCCAGGCAAAGACAGGGACGCCAGTCGCGGCAATGGCGGCAGCTGCGTGGTCTTGGGTGGAGAAGATGTTGCAGCTGGCCCAGCGTACGTTTGCACCGAGATCAACCAGCGTCTCAATGAGAACGGCGGTCTGGATCGTCATATGCAGACTGCCGGTAATACGGACGCCAGCGAGCGGCTTGGCTTTGGCGTATTTGCGGCGGATCGACATCAGGCCGGGCATTTCCTGCTCGGCGATGGTGATTTCTTTGCGGCCCCAGTCGGCAAGTGACGGGTCGGCAACCTTGGATTCAATGGCGAGAGGCTCGAGGAGAGTAGTGCTCATACGAGTATCAATATATCATGATGAGTTGATGGCTTCCAAACATGAGTGAGCTTTTGCGGGCGATGCGGGTGATGGGCGATGAGGGACGCCTACGAATTCTTCGGCTTTTGCAGCAGGAGGAGCTGAGCGTGGCCGAACTCCAGGAAATTTTGGGCATGGGGCAAAGCCGGATTTCGATGCAGCTGGCCCAGTTGAAGCAGGCGCGGTTTGTTGAGGTGCGGAGGGCCGGCGCCAAAAGCCTCTACCGCTTTACGCCGCCAACAGCCGAAGCGACTGTTATCGATGAAGTGTTACGACAGAGCGCGGAAGAGATTCCGGCGGCGTCTCAGGACGACGAGGGCCTGGGGCTAGTTCTGCGCAGGCGTAAAGACAAGCTGCGGAATTACTTCGATGAGCTGGCGGGGCGGTTCGGAAAAAACTACGTGCCGGGCCGCAGTTGGGAAGGCTTAAGCGAAATGCTGCTTCGTTTGCTGCCGCCGATGACGATCGCCGACCTGGGTGCTGGCGAAGGCACGTTGGCACTGATGCTGGCCCAGCGCGCGAGGAAGGTGATTGCCGTGGATAGCTCCCGCAAGATGGTGGAATTCGGAGCGGACGTGGCAGCGCGGAATGGCGTCAACAATCTGGAATACCGGATGGGGGATCTGGAAGAACTGCCGATTGCGGATGGCGAAGTAGATCTAGCTTTACTGCACCAGAGTCTGCACCATGCGCTGCATCCTCAGAAGGCGGTGGACGAGGCTTGGCGGATTGTACGGCCAGGCGGCCGGATCGTGATCATGGACTTACTGAAGCACGGTTTCGAGGAAGCCCGCGAAATGTACGCGGACGTGTGGCTTGGATTCTCCCAGGTGGAAATTATGGAACTGCTGCGCGGCGCGGGGTTCGAAGAAGCGTCGATCGCTGTTGTCCATCGCGAAGCGCTAGCGCCGCATTTTGAGACGGTGATGGCCATCGCGGGGAAACGAGCGATGGCCGTGGAGGGCTAAACCACTTGGCGAACTTTCGCTTCCCGCTCCCAAATGCGGCCAATGGCAGCCTCGGAGAGAAATTGATCAGCGCTCCCGCTTAAAGGAATGACGCCGCGGTCGGAGATGACATTAGCTTTCTGGAGCAACGGCGCAGCGCTGAAGAGATTGCTTCGGGAGGTAAATACACAGTTGTCACCTGACTTATTTCGGACACTAGTTACGGAGGCTAAGTAACAAACGTACGATCGTTACTAATGATCAGGATCTATCGCCGGAACCGCGTACTTAAGTCGTTTCCAACTCCGGGTGTTTCGAGCCCACGAACCCATAGAACACGATATACAGATAAAGCAGAGCTGGAAGGATAAAAGCGAGTTGGACGCCAAACTTGTCGGCTAGTGCGCCCTGGATAACTGGAAGAATGGCACCGCCGACAATAGCCATGACGAGTAACCCGGACCCGGCCGCGGTCATTTTTCCGAGGCCATCGATTCCCAGAGTAAAGATGGTGGGAAACATCACCGAGTTGAACAAGCCCACGAGAATGATGCTCCACATCGCGACCGGTCCGGAGCTGACGATGGAGACAACCACCAAGAGTGCCGAGGCAATCGCCGCGCCGCCCAAGACCAAACCGGGGCTCACAATTCGCATGAGCCACGAACCGATGAAGCGCCCCACCATCGCCCCACCCCAGTAAAATGATACGTACAGAGCCGCCTGCTGTTCATTAAGCCCTCCGATGTTCGAGAGGGTGAAGTAGCTCACGAGGAAGCTTCCGATAGAGACTTCCGCGCCGACGTAGACGAAGATTCCGACGGCGCCGAGTACAAGATGACGATAACTCCAGACGCTGCGCGGTGCGGCCGTCTTGTTGCCGGAAGACGCGGTCTCGTCGATAGCAGCCAAGATGGGCAAGCGAATTTTCCAGAAGACGATGGCAAGCAGAAACAGCAGAATGGAAATGCCAAGGTAAGGCAATCGCACCGAGGAGGCTTCGAGCGCCTGATGCGCCTGGCGGGCCGCGGGTGTGAGCGCATGCAGTTGATCGGTGGTCATCTTCGCCGCCGACAAAATAAACATCCCTCCCAGATACGGGCCGATGGTGGTGCCGAGCGAATTCAAAGCTTGGGCGAGCGTCAAGCGGCTGGACGCTTTTGCCGGATCGCCGAGTTCCGCAACGTAGGGATTGGCGGCCACCTGCAGCAAGGTGACTCCAGACGCCAGCACGTAAAGCGCGAACAGGAATAGGGGATAAGACGCCATGCTGGCAGCGGGAAGAAACAGCAGTGCGCCAACGCCCATCACCGACAGGCCCGTCACGATGGACCTCTGATAACCCAGCCAATGAATGATGCGGGACGACGGCAACGACATGATGAAGTACGCCGAGAAGAACGTGAACTGGATCAACATGATCTGCGTGTAGCTCAGTTCGAAAATATTCTTCAGGTGCGGGACCAGGATGTCATTCAGCACGGTGACGAACCCCCACATGAAGAAAAGGGTGGTCAGGATAGCCAATGCGGGACCGTAATTCTGGGCTGGTGCAAACTCGGTCCGTGCTGCCTGCGTAGTTGGCTGTATCATTCCGAACTCCCGTCTGGTACGAGCATATTATCAACTCGCTGTGGGCTATCGCAGCTGGATGTTGGCGTGTTAGTTCTGGGGAGAGTGATCGGGTGGAAAGGTGAGCACGGTTCGACGTACATCCGCGGAGCAGGACTTTTTGCGCGGGCGCTGGCGATCATCTATTTAATCGCGTTCGTAAGCTTCGCATTGCAGGCGGACGGACTGATCGGGTCGCACGGGATCTTGCCGGTAAGCGTGTTCCTCAAAGCGGCAAACGGATGGCAATTCCCGACCGTGTTCCGATGGGCTTCAAGCGACTTGGCGGTGCGAGCGCTTTGCTGGGCTGGAGGGGTTATCGCGATTGCGGCAGCATTACTGCCATCGCATCGCTGGCCGCAACGCATCAGTTTCGCTGTCCTGTTTCTTCTTTACCTTTCAATCGTGACGGCCGGACAGGTGTTCATGGGCTACCAGTGGGATTATCTACTGCTGGAGGCGGGCTTTCTGGTTATCTTTCTTACGCCTGCCGCCCCGCGTGTGTGGGTTTTTCATTGGCTGCTGTTCCGGTTGATGTTTGAGTCCGGACTGGTGAAATTGCAGAGCCATGACGCGACCTGGAGCGGCCTGACGGCGCTAACCTATCACTACGAATCGCAGCCGCTTCCCACGCCACTTGCTTGGTATGCGGCGCAATTTCCCCTATGGTTTCAGAAGATCTCCGCCGGATTCGTATTCGTGGTGGAGCTGGTGTTGCCGCTCTTGATCTTTGGGCCGCGCTACTTGAAACAGGCCGCGGCGATCGGCACGGTAACGCTGCAGGTGCTGATTTTGCTGACCGGCAATTACACATTCTTCAACTGGCTAACGGTTGCTCTCTGCCTTCCGTTGCTGGATGACAGGTTTTTAGGTGCGCCGTTAAAGCCCGATGTATCCCCTCGCGCCAACCGATGGGTTTCAATTGTCCTCTGCGCGTTTGTGGCCGTGTTCGGGTGCGCGCAGATCGTCGAAATTTTCGGTTTAGCGCCGCCGCGTTTTATCGAACAAGCATCAGCAGTGATCGGGCGCTATGGATTGATCAATGAGTACGGGCTCTTCGCTTCCATGACGACGACGCGGCCGGAAATCGTGATCGAGGGCTCGCGGGACGCGAAGACCTGGATCGCCTATCCATTCCGGTATAAGGCGGGCCCGCTCGATCGAGCTCCTGCCTGGGTGGCGCCGTATCAACCCCGGCTTGATTGGCAGATGTGGTTTGCAGCCCTCGGCGGATATGAGCAGAATCCATGGTTCGGCCAGTTGCTGTTGCGGCTGCTGCAAGGTTCGGCGCCGGTATTGCGACTCCTGGAAAGCGACCCGTTTAACGGAGTGCCGCCCAAGTACATTCGGGCGCAGGTCTACGAATATCGATTTACGCGCGGCGCGAGCAAAGACTGGTGGACGCGGCAGTGGAAGGGCGAGTATTTCCCGGCAGTGTCATTGCAGTAGACTAGCTAGCGATGAAACTGAGCTTACTTTGTTTGATGAGCATGAGCGCTCTGGTGGCGGCACCCGTGCCACAGGCCTTGTTGGGACGTTGGGACCTGACCGTGAAGACGGCGAAGGACAGCTATCCTTCGTGGCTGGAAGTAACTCCCGACGGGGTCCGCATAGTTGGCCGGGTAGCGAGCGTGCATCCCGGCAAGAATGTCCAGCAGGTTCGGGGCGGGTTGACGTTTGAAACCAGTGAGTACATGGGCAAGCAGGTTGGCGTCAACTGGGAAATCCACGCGGCGGGCGGAAAGCTTTCGGGAACCCAGAAGCGCGCGGACGGATCCACAGGGGAGATCAGCGGGGTGCCGGCTACACCCAAGAGTGCCCGACGCATCACCAGTTGGGAAAAGCCGAAGCCCCTGTTTAACGGGAAGGACATGGCGGGGTGGGAACCAATCGTGACGGGCGAACCAGGTAAATCGCCGAAGAGCAACTGGGTCGCGCAGAATGGCGAATTGGTGAACACGGCGGCCGGAGCCAACATCCGGACAACAGCAAAATTCGACGACTTCAAACTTCATGTCGAGTTCAACTGTCCCCAGAACGGCAATAGTGGTGTGTATCTGCGGGGCCGCTATGAGACGCAGGTGGAATATGAACCCGTCGACGCCAATGACAAGCTTCACGGTCTGGGAGCGATCTACGGCTTTCTCGCGCCTTCCGTCGATCTCCCCAAGAAGCCGGGACAGTGGGAGTCCTTCGACATTACGCTGGTGGGGCGCAAAGTGACCGTGGTTCGTGACGGCGTGACGACGATCGACAACCAGGAGATTCCCGGGATTACGGGCGGAGCTTTGGACAGCAATGAAAACGAGCCGGGCCCGATCTACATCCAAGGCGATCATACAGGCGGGATGAAGTACCGCAACATCACGATCGCGGTTCCGGCCGGATCTCGTTAGTGCTTAAGCTTCAGTGATTCGTCGAGCATCTGCCGGCCTTCGTCGGTCCGGCCTTGCTGGATCAACGACTGGCCCAGCAGGTAGTGGGCGGAGTAATTGCGAGGGTCGAGTTGAATCGCGTGCCGTAAAACGCCCTCGGCATTCTTGGCTTGGTCGAGCTTGAGATAGCCTTTCCCGAGGAGAATATAAGGACCGCTGTAATCGGGGTTTAACCAGACCGATTTCTGGAGGGACGCGATGGCCGAGGTCCAGTCGGAACGCCGTGAGTAGGCGTCGCCCAGCTTGTAGTAAGCAGTGGAGGAGTCGGGGTTAATGGCGATCTCATCCTTGAATGCTGCGATTGCCAAGTCGGCGGCCCCACGGAACATTTGGATTTCGCCAAGAAGGTAGTGTGCCTGGGGCAGCTTCGGGTTGAGTTCCAAAGCGCGCTGCACTTCCTTCTGGGCATCGTCCACCAATTCTTGACGCATCATCATTTGCGCGGTAATTAAGTGCGCCGCGGCGGAGGCCGGGTGCACTCCATACATCGCGGCGAAGCTGACATTGGCTTTTGTCGCGTCGTGGTTGATCAGGTGGGCCGAACCGAGCATGTAGAGGACTTCGCCGGAGACTTCCGCCTTCTCGAGATAGGGGATGGCCTCCGGAGCCCGATGCGTGAGGAAGAGACTCTGGGCGAGTAAGAGCACGGATTCCTGATAAGCCGGTGTACCGCTCTTCTCGATTTCCAGAGTGTGTTGGAATGCGGCAACGGCGGCGGCGTAATCGTGCTTCTTATATTGATCGAGCGCAAGCTGGTGCGGATCGACTGCGGTTATCTGTAAGGCGAGCAGGAGGGCGATCATGGCGATTGCTTCTTTGCAAGAGCCAGATTGCGGCGTGCCTCGGCGTGGGCTGGGTCAAACCGCAAGGCCGCTTCGAACTCTTGAATAGCAGCCGTGCGATTACCCTGGCGGGCGAGGACAGCACCCAGATTGTTATGCGCGTCCGCGCTCCCTGGGAAGAGTGTCAGAGCTTCCCTGAGCGCAGCGGTCGCCTCGGCAAGCTTACCCGCCGCAGCGAGCGGGTTGACCTGATCGGTGAGCGTTTCGAACAGGCGCTTGCGGGCCGCAGAATCGTCCGGGTTCTCACGGGCAACTTGCCGAAAGTACTCCACCGCTAGCGGCAGCTGGCCTTCATTGGCGAGCAAGCCAGCGAGGTTATAGCGGGCGTGGGTGTAGCTTGGCTGAACGCGCAGAGCATGTTCGAACTGCGCTTTTGCTTCGGCCGAATTCCCGGTTGTCTCAAGCGCGGCGCCAAGGGCAGTAAGGGCCGCAGGCTGCTCGGGTTGGGTTCGCAACGCGTCCCGCAAAAGAGAAATTGCGAGTGCGGGTTGATCGCGCGCAAGTAAGAGTGCACCCAAGTTAAAGTTTGCCGAAAAGTCGCCGGGGTATTTCTCCAGCCTGTGGCGCATTAGGGCTTCCTGCAGCACGGCCCGCTGATCGTCCGGACCGGCAGGCAGGACTTGAAGCCAGAGATGGCCCATTTCGTCGATGGACTGATTACCACCGCGAACGCGCTGGGGCGGATGGTTGGGATTGCGGGGATTTGCGGCGGAATTGTCGTAGTGGTAGTTCATGGAAAGCACCGTTCCGCGCGGTAGAAAGAGCGGCGTTTCATAGTGGTAAACGGCCTGCCAGTTCAAGTCCCAGTCGGGAATCCGAACCAGCCACTTTCTTGTCCCATCCGGCAGGGTGGCATAGCCTTCGAGCTGTTTACCCAGGTAATGTGCGTGGGGGTAGACGGCCAGGACGTTGACGTCCAGCGGCAAGCGGAAATTGTCAGTGACGTTGAAATCCGAGTCGCCGGCGGGAATGTCGAGATTGCCGTCGTGCTCCAACTGCAAGAGCATGGGGAATTTGGTTTGCGGCCGGTCCGTGAAGTATAGGCCGATCTCGGGCTGGCTCTGCTCGGGCTTTCCAGTGGTCTGGAAGTGGACATTGAGTATCAGATCGTTTCCCTTGTCCAGCCGCCACGCCATTCCGTCCGGTTCCACGTAAGGAGTCCCGCCAGGTTTCCAGAACAGGAAGTGACTATCCGGCTCAAAAGTATCGGTCTCGATCTCCAAATCCATTCCGCCGAAGCCCGCTCCGGGGAACGCCTCGCGCGCCCGGGAAACTTGGGCGCGATCGACAAGCAGGTTGGCGTGATGCACAAGACGCAGGTTGCCGGGCCGGATCTCAATGGCGCGCACGAAGCGCGTGCGATCAACCGGCGCTCGCAGGACGAAGTTCCAAAACACGTCGCGACCATCGGCGGGCAGCGAATATGGCTGAGCCGCAGTGACGATCAGATCGGGCGGCCCGAGCTGCCAACCTGGAGTAAATAGCGGTGCTGGTGGGGCCATTGCGGGCGAACCTTCGGTGAGTCCACCAGCCACCCATTGTTCAATTGTGCGTAATTGTGCAGGATTTAAATTTCGCTCATCCTTGAAACGGTTGCAGGCCGGGTCGGGAAGCCATGGCGGCATGTAGCGGCTTTTTGTTACCGCAAGGATCTGGCGGGCGCGCTTGCTGACATCGTTATAGGAGAGAAGAGAAAACGGGCCGGATTCGCCGGGACGATGGCAAGGGGCGCAGTACGCGTTAGTGATCGGGAGGATGTCTTTGTAAAAGGTAGGACCCGGAGAGGCGGAAAGGAGAGTGCAACTGGCCGCGATAAGGAACCACGTTCGCATTGATGAAGATAAAGAAAAAGGGGGTAGTTTCCTACCCCCTCAGGGTACCGCAGCGACTGAAGGTTAGAAGTTCAGACGCAGGGCGAATTGCAGACGGCGCATCAGGTAGTTAGGCGCCAGGCTGCTGATTACGCCCGAACCACTGCCAGTGACGTTCGTGTTGGGATCACCGAGGTTGGTGTGGTTGAAGACGTTATACGCTTCGCCACGGAACTCGATGTTGCGATTCTCCGAAAGCTGGAACTTCTTCGCCAAGCTCATGTCCTGGTTGATGAAGATCGGGCCGTAGAGGCTATCGATCGGATAATTACCGAACAGGTAAGCGCCGGGATCGGTGAACGGACCACCAATCGAGGTCTGCGTGTTAAGCCAGTGATCGCGGTTCTGATCGGAAGCGTATGGGTTGCCCGATCCGACACTGGGACGGCTGTTGTAGCTGACGTCCGGCCGCGCTGAGACTGCAGCGCTACCGAAGCTGGGCGTGAACGGGCGGCCGCTATAGAACACGGTGGTTCCGTTCAAATTCCAACCGCCGAGGACGAGGTCGAACACGCGACTGGAGTTTCCGCCGAAAGCCCGGCCTTTGCCGAACGGAATTTCGTAATTCTGAGCGATGACCAGCTGGTTGTGCGGGAAGAAGTCCTGATTCCCGTAATCCAGGGCTCGATCGTAAAGGATTCCGTAGGAGTCACCGTGGTAGCCCTTCACGACTTGATAGGTGTAGTTGGCCTGAACGGTGTAGCCGTGAGAGAAACGCTGCTCCGCAGTGGCCTGGAAGGACCGGTAACTATCGTTGCCATCGTTGAGATAGGCATCGATGTTCTGCGTCCATCCGTACTTGTTGTAAAACGGCTTGCGGAGGTTCTGGCTGGGATTGCAAGTGCCGGAAACGCCGTCGCCGCAATAGGGAGCTCCCTGGATATAGCCGGCCTGATTGGCGTTGTAGTTCGGACCGTTTCCAAAGAAGACATGACGCCCGTCATTGCCGACAAAGCCGGCGGAAACGGTGAAATCCTTAGTGAGCTGCCGTTGCACGGTCAAGTTGTACTGCATGACGCGACCCAACTTGGTGGTGCTCGGACGAACCTTGGCATCGATGCCATCCGGCAGGGGGATAGTACCTGTCGTGTTGTTAATGACAAACGGTGCCGGAGCGGGAGGACCTTGCGCCAAGTTGAATACGGAGTTGAAGCTGGTGTTACCACCGGCGTTTCCGAAGCCATTGACGCCGCTACCCTGTGAAATGCTTTGGTTCGCCAGAACGGGAATGTTCTGGGTGACGTTATGGCCGAAAGTGGAGCCGAAAGTTCCTAGCTCATAAGACCAGCCGTAACCAGCGCGCACGACCGTTTTGGGCGAAAGTTGATAGGTGATACCGAAGCGCGGAGCAAAGTTACCGAGTTCCACGCGTTGAATGCCGTGCAGGTTGTTGTAACCGACGCCAAATACTTCAACGTTGCCGGTAGCCAGGTTCAACTGCGCACCGTTTCCGGCTTTATTGACCGTTTCCGGCCAGATCAGTTCCCAACGGAGACCGACGGTCATGAGCAGCTTGGGCGTAATGCGCCACTCGTCCTGACCGTAAAAGAAGTTGCGCTTCTGGCGCTCGCGAGCATCCACGCTGGAGCTGACGTAGCGGCCGAAACTGGTCACATCGCCCAGGAGGAAAGTCGCAAAACCGATTCCCTGTTGAGCGCTGCCTCCGGTGGATCCCTCGGGGGTGAAGCCGGTGTAGTTGCCGTTGAAGCCGAGCTCGCCCGCCCGGTGGCTATCGCTCGGTACGCGGAGATTCAGTGCGTAACGAAGATCCGCTCCGACCTTAAAGGTGTGATTGCCGTTGGTCTTGGTGAGGTTGCCGACCAACTGATATTGCTGTTCCTGCTCAGTCAACGGGCAGTTGCAATGCGTGTTATTGGTCAGTGCGTATCCAACCGAGCTCTCGTTGGTACCACCCTGGATGTCTACTTCGGGAAGACCCGAGGTGTAGAAATTATCCAGGTTCAGACCGGGGATGCCTGCCTTGGTGGCCAGAGCCTGGCCAACGTCTGGGTTGCCGACTTTCTGCGCGATGCGCAAGTAGCCGAAGCGGAAATCGCCGACCAGCGTCGGGCTGAAGGTTCGGGTATAACCGGCGGAAATGCTCTGATCGAGAACATCGGAGACGCCGGCGAAGTTGGTGTTATCGAGAGCCGTGCCGCCAGCCAGAAGGCCGAAAACGCCAGGAGCGGCGACGTTGAACTTGGCGTAGGTATAGCGACCGAAGAACGATCCTTTATCGCTCTGGAAGTAATCAATACGGGTATCCCATTGATTCTTATCGAGCGAGTAGGTGCCCGTGCCGGCATAGTTGTTGGCGTAGGCCTGACCGGGGTTACCGGGAGCATTCGGAAGCGGGTAATAGGACAACAACGCGAGAGCTTGAGGGCTCAGGCGCGAAGTCGGGATGGCGTTGAGGACGCCGTTGGTCTGAAAGGCTTTTCGACCGGCGCCGGTCAACGGATCACCCGTGGTAGGGTCGAAAATCATGTTCTGCTGTACAGGCACGATGTTGCCTTCGGTGGTCTGCACAGTTTGACCCGAGACGACCGGTCCGAGGTAGCTATTGAAGTTCCCGTTCCGCGCATCAACCGTGGGCACGGTGCTTAGACCGGTAGACCCCAGGCGCTCACGAATCAACTCCGCATCGGCGAAGAAGAACAACTTATCCTTAATGATCTTTCCACCGATGGAGCCGCCGAACGTGTTGCGGGTCTCATGCGGGGCGCCACCGTTCTCAGACGAAACGAACGGGTTGCGGGCGTAATCGGAAAAGCCCGGGGAATTCAGACGCAGATAGTCGAACGCGCTTCCGTGGAACGAATTGGTTCCGGATTTGGTGGAAGCGATGGCCATACCCGCGCCGACGTAGCCAAATTCTGCATCATAATCCTGCTTGGCGTACTTGGCTTCGCTGAGCGAATCCAGGTTCGGGTTGATGGCTATGATGCCGAGGATGGGCGACTGATCTTCGGTACCGTCGAGTAAGTACCCGGTGGCGCTGAAGTTCTGCCCGTTGACGTTCAACTGCACGCTGCCCTGCGGGTTTTCACTGGAGGCGTGCTGCCAGCTCAACTCGGAAACGCCGGGGGTGAGCAACTGGAACGATTGAAAATTACGGTTAGCATTTGGAATGCTTTCCAACTGGGTGGTCGAAAACGTCGTGGCGACGTCGGCGCGATCCGCTTGAAGAACCGGGGCCGCACTGGTTACCTCGACGGTTTGCGTGACGTCTCCAACAGTGAGAGCGATGTCAACGCGAGGAGCGGCATCGACGTTAACCACGATGCCTTTGGATTCAGCTTTCGAAAAACCGGCACCCTCGACGGTAACGTTATAGGACCCTGGAATGAGTTGTCCTTTTGTGTAGTTACCGGTTTCATTGGTGGTGGTCTCGAATATAGTGCCCTTGTTTTGGTCAACAATGGTGACCTTGGCGTTAGGAACACCGCTACCGGACGGGTCGGTTACGGTACCAAAAATGCTTCCGTAAACGTTCTGAGCGAAACTGTTTGAAGCGGACAGAATCGTGAAGCAAATAGCAAACAAAACAACCAGTAGCGAACGGTAATTCGCGCTGGCGGGTCGATTTTCCTGGAACAATTTTTCTCCTTCGCAGATGCTCCAAGGCACCTGCATTACCTGGTTCTATTACAGAACTGCGAACAAACCTCTAGCCCTTAGATAATGTATCTCCAATGATGCAAAGAACAAGTATTAATGGGGTCTGATACTGTTAACGTGTTTTCTGGTCCTAGTTTGAACAGTTTAGCGCATTTGTTAAACGATGTTACGCGGTTTCTGGAAACGCGATTTTTGCAGTTTGGCGCAGGGTTGAGAAATTTCGTTGGGCGGCCGCCTTGCTGGAGACGAACAAAGGCGCATGTCGGATCCACTGCGTTTTGGCTTGTTGCCGGTATTGGCGGGTCGCTTCATCTGACGTGTCCGGACTACTTGGCAGCTGCTGCGTTTGTTGGATCCGCAGGCTGCGCTACTTGCCATCAGTCGATTGCACACACGCAGGAAGCCAGCAATATGGCCCGAACGTACCGTAGTTTGGCGGGGCCCGCGCTGCCGGAGCAGGTGAGTGAGGGAAGAAACGGGTATCAGGTTTCCGTGCATTCGGGCGGGAAAGACTGGGTTACGAGACTTTCCGGACGATCGACCGAGACGCTGCCCGTGGAAGTGGAAGTCGGGGGCGAGAGGCACGGGATCAGTTTCCTGGCCCGCCTGAAGACTCTGGACGGAATCGATCTACCACGCCCGCCTCTGATCGAAGCCCGATTCCTGCACAGCGCGACAGAAAAGCGGCTGGTCCTCTCGCCGGGATTCTCGACATCTACCCCCGCGTCGCTGGAAAGTGGAATAGGCCGGGTTCTCAGCGGGAAGTTCGAGAAGAAGTGTTTGGCATGTCATGGTGCGCCCGAATCTTCGCCACTCAATGAGCCGGGAGTGCACTGCGAGACGTGCCACGGTCCTGGCCAGGATCACCTGCTCGCGGTCGGAAAAGGCAAGCCGCGCGAGGGAATCTTGAACCCGGCGCGAATGGGCAACGCCCGTAGTGTGGAAGTGTGCGCCACCTGCCACTCCGGCTTTATGGACGTGACCGATCCGCTGCCGGACGATCTCTTGATTTCCAGTCAAGCTACCGCGCTACGAAACACTGAGTGCTACATCCAAAGCGGCGCCGGAATGAGTTGCACGAGTTGTCACGATCCACATCGGAACGCGAAAGCGAATGAGCCGGTTTACACCGAAACGTGCCTGCTCTGCCATAGCGCCGCAGTGACAGAACACGCCGCGCTGTGTCCGGTGAACAAGACGGACGGGTGCATTGGGTGTCACATGCCGAAGCGCAAGCGGGGACCATTCCAGATGGTGGATCACTGGATCCGCGTGGTGGACGAGCCCGCAGGGGGCAGGACGCCGAGTTCAGCCGCTTCGCAAACGAGGGTTACCCCAGTGCGCGTTTTTTTGCGCGTCATGTCGGTTAAAGACCAAAGTCTGGCAGCCGATCTGGATCGTCAGCTGCGCCGGGGCGCATCGTTCTTCGATCTAGCCACGAAGTACTCGACCGACCCCTCCGCATCGAACGGCGGCTACCTTGGCGAGGTGAAAACCGCTGAAATGGAAGCGGGCCTTCGCGCCGCGGTAACTGGTTTACAGCCGGGAGGAATCACTTCTGTTCTCACGCGCGAGGGAAGCTATGTGATTTTCGGACGCTTGCCCCGCGATTTCCGGTGGCGCGCAGGAGAGTTAGCGGAAGTGGCGTCGACGCTCCGGGGCAACGGGCGACTGGAAGAAGCGGCTACCAAGTATCTGGAGGCCCTGCGCTCTTATCCCGGTCTGCTGCGAGCGATGATTCTGCTGGGAGTGACGGAAGGGCAGTTGGGCAGAGCGCAGCAGGCTTATGGAATCCTAGACTTGGCTAAACGCCTGTACCCGGAAGACCCGGCGGCGCACTACAACCTGGGAATCGCGCTCGAAAGCCTTGGGCGGCCGGGGGAAGCCATCGACATGTATCGCCGGGCCATCGGTATCGAACCGGATCTGCTGCCAGCGTACTTAAACCTTGGGGGCGCACTTTTTGCGTCGGGGCAATCGGCTGGGGCGGTCGATGCCTATCGGAGCGGTTTAAATGTCAATCCGCTATCGGCTGAACTGTACTTCAACCTCGCACAAGTGCTGCAGCAGCAGGGAAAAGCGGAAGAAGCCGGGAAGGCGCTGGCGCTCGCGAAGGCGCTCAATCCGCAGTTCGTGGCCAGCCAGACTGCAGCTACCCGGTAACTCACGGCTTTTTCGAAAGAATTTTGCCGAGTTCCGCTTCCTTTCGGGATTTGATGCGCTCAGCGTCGGCAAAAGCCTGCTTACTACCCTCGGCATCGCCTTTCTGCCGAAGTATCTGCCCCAAAAGGTTCAGGGCGCCGGGGTTTTCGGCGTTCAGGCGGATGGCCGAGCGCAAGGCGGCTTCGGCAGCGGGAAGATCGCCCTTTTGCTTAAGCGCTGTGCCGAGCATGAACCAGGCTTCGGCATAATCCGGGCGCAGATCGATGGCCGCCTGCATTTCGTGTGCTGCCTGATCGGCCTCCCCGGTCTGCCAGGCGGCAATTCCGAGCGTATAGTGCGCTTCGGCAAGTGTGGGCTCGAGTTCCACGGCTTTTTGCAGTTCGGCTTTGGCACCTTCGATATCGTCTTTGTTTTTCAGCGCGACGCCGAGATCGTAGTGGGCCACGGCTAGCTTAGGGTCGTGCGCGATGGCAAGGCGAAGTTCACGCACCGCGTCGTCGAGCTGACCCTTGGCAATGTAGGCGAAACCAATGTTCACACGGGTAAGGTCGTTATTGGGATCGCTCTCCAGGATCTTGCGGAACTGCTCAATGCCTTCGTCCGGCCGCCGGGTATTGACGAGGTTGGTGCCCAGGTTACTAAGGTATTCGATGTTGGTTGGCCGCAGATCGACCGCATGTTGGTAGGCCTCGACGGCGGCCGCTAAATCCTGTGTTTTCTGGAGCGCAAACCCCAGGTGATTCCAGGCAGCGGCGTTTCCGGGCTCCAGAGAGGTCGCGACTTTCCAATGCGGCAGTGCTTCTTTGTAATGGTCGGTAGCGTTGAAGGCTTCACCCAGTTGAAAACGGAAATCGAAGTTGCGCGGGGCAAGCTTAACCGCAGTCTGGAGTTCGGGAATGGCTCGATTGGGATCGTCGTTGAGCCAATACGCAACGCCCAGATGATAGTGCGCCACGGACAAATCGGGAGCAAGCGCGATTGCGTGTTGGAAATGGTCGATCGCTTCCGGACGGCGGTTCAGAACGGCTAACAAGAAGCCGATTTCATCCTGGATGGAACCGGAACGAGGATCAAGAGAGGCCGCCTGTTCGAATGCCGCCAAAGCAGCGGGAGCGTCGCCCTTGGTTTTGAGTGCGTTAGCTGTTTTGAGGACGCTGGATAAAGGCGAGGCGGCATGCAGGAGAGCCGCTCCGGCGAGCAGAACCAGAAACTTCACTTCGAACTCTATTATATGGCCGGGCTATTTCGAGGCCACTACGCGAATAAAGTGATCGGTAAATTCGAGTAGCGGGTGCGGACGGCGGCGAGGCATGTGGCAGGAGATGCAGTCGTTACTCTTCACCGCCGCAATATGGGACTGCTGGCCGGCATGACATTGTTGGCACTTGGCGTTGTAGTAGGCGGGTTCATTCCGGCGAGCGTCGACGTGCGCGGCGTGGCAGGTAGTGCAGGCGATCTGGCCTTCTAGATAACAGCGGCTTTTCATCAGACGGAGCGGCTGAAAGCGAACGTTCGACGTTTCATTGTCGTGCCCGGGCTGCGGGCCGACGCGATGACAGGTTCCGCAAAGTTGGACCTGCGCGACATGGTCGAGTTTCCCAGGGTTGACCGGTCTTCCCCGCCCCGCAGCATGTTCTTCGGCGCCTGCATGGCAGCGCGCGCACTGAATGCCCGGTTGGAAGTTTGATTGATCCGCAAGCGTTCCGGTGGAGTGGCAACCGAGGCAGGATTTCAGATCGGAGTCCGATTGCAGGATTCCCAGGGCATGAAGTGGATCGCGAGAGATGCCATTTTCCTGGCCGGTGGTGATGCCATATTGTCCGGTCTCCGCGTAGAAGCTCACGCGGTGCTCCAGATAGTGCCCGCCGGTTTCGATCAGCGGTGTCTGGCCGCGCCTGCCGGAGCCGAACACCCATTGGATCAGCCCGTCGGCGGAGCGGTTATCTTTGTGTGCTTCGGCAACCAACCCGTTTGAGGCACTCCGGTAGGTGAACGCGTATCCTCCGGGCGCTTCAAGTAGGGGCTTCCGGGCAGCAGATCCCTCCAGAAGATGAATGGCGAAGAGGCTTTTGGGCACCGGTAGCAGGGCCGAGGCATGAGCGGTCTTGGCATGTGCCTGGACTTCGCCCGGGTGGCAGGCCACACATGCAGTTGGGGCGGCGATCACTGAACGAGCCCACAACGCGAATAGGAGCGCAGCCGTCCGCGAAGTCACACTCGCATCGTAGTACAAGGATCGCTATAGAGGAGGATAATAGACGTTTCGCCTGTGAATGTTTCCCGCCGTTGTTTCGTCCGATCGATCGCCGCCACGGTCTCGGTGTTTACCTTGGATCAATTGATGTACGGGCTTCCACTGGGGGTGGAGTTTGTTAGCGTGGGCCGGGCAGCCGGACTGAATGCAAAGACGGTATTCGGCGCCGAGCGCAAGAATAAATTCCTGCTCGAAACCACGGGGTGCGGAGTGGCTTTCATCGATTACGACAACGATGGGTGGCTTGACCTATTCTTCGTCAACGGAACGCGTTTTGAAGCGGTTTACGCTCCTGGGAAGGCGCCGGTAAGCCGGCTTTATAAAAACAATCGGGACGGCACGTTCACGGATGTGACCATAGCTGCGGGTGTCGCCAAGACTGGGTGGGGTCAGGGAGTTTGCGCAGGCGACTATAACAATGACGGCCACGAAGATCTGTTTGTGACTTATTGGGGCGACTGCTCCCTATGGCGCAACAACGGAAACGGAACCTTCACCGATGTGGCGCAAAAAGCGGGCGTGACCACTCGGACCCAAACCAAGCTGACCCGCTGGAACACCGGCTGCGCGTTTCTCGATTACGACCGCGACGGGCATCTGGACCTTTACGTCGCCAACTATATTGACTTTGACCCGAAGACGGCGCCGCTACCGGAAAGCGGTCCCTGCTTATATAAGGGGATTATGGTTGCCTGCGGGCCCCCAGGGTTGGACGGCGGCAAAGACATCCTGTTTCACAATAACGGGGACGGAACATTCAAGGACGTTTCGGAGCGATCCGGCATCTTGAAGAAGAAAGGCACTTACGGCCTCGGAGTCCTTGTTGGCGACTTCGACAACGACGGATGGCCCGACATTTACGTCGCTGACGATTCGAGCGCTTCTGCTCTTTGGAAGAACAACCACGACGGAACCTTCACCGATATCGGGGTGGAGGCTGGAGTTGCGTTCGGCCCCGACGGAAAGACGCAGGCGGGGATGGGAGTCTCCGCGGGGGACGCCTATGGAGATGGCCGGCTTGCCATTTTCAAAACGAATTTCGCGGGGGACACTTCGACGCTTTACCGCAATCTGGGCTCCGGCAATTTTGAAGACATGACTTTTCAGTCCGGTCTGGGGAGGAATACGCGATTCCTCGGCTGGGGTGCGTCATTCCTGGATTTCGATAACGATGGGTGGCCCGACATCCTCACTTGCAACGGTCACGTTTACCCGGAGGTCAATGAGACGGCGATCGAGTCGGGGTACCGGGAGCGGAAAGTGCTCTACCGCAATCTGCAGAACGGCAAATTCGAAGACGTTTCCCAACAGGCGGGTGCCGGGATTCTGGAAGCGGTTCCGGGGCGTGGTTGCGCGATCGGGGACTACGACAACGATGGCGACCTGGACGTGGTCGTGAACTGCGTGAACGACTTTCCGCAGCTGCTTCGCTGCGATTCCACGTTAAAGAACCGCTGGCTCAAGTTGAAACTCGTTGGCGTGAAGTCTAACCGGTCGGCGATCGGCGCCCGCGTGATCTGCACTCCGGACGGGGGCCATCCGCAAATGGACGAAGTGAGGAGCGGCGGCAGTTATTTCTCTCAGAGCGACTTTCGGATTCACTTTGGGTTAAAGGATTCTAATACAGCGGCGATCGAGGTTCGGTGGCCTAGCGGTCTAGTGGACAAACTCGCCAGCGTACACGCTAACCAAGTGCTTACTTTAACCGAAGGTATGCACGGTGCTCGTGATGCCAAAAGTCAGAAAGATTCGTAAAGAATTGGCGCGAGATCTTCTGAATTCCGAAGAATGAGTTCGAGTGCCGGACGGGCTGGCTGGCGTCACCTTTCGGCGATGTGCGCGCGATTGCGTACCAGCAAGCTGAATCTTTGCTGATACTTAGCACATATTCGAGCCGGCAGGACGCCGACTTGTGCTGCGTATGACGATGTACGACCTTAACGTGAAATTCTTTTAACAATAATTTAGGAAACTATTGAAATCCAGAATTCAATAGTGATACTTTGACGCATTAGATCAAAGAAGCACTGTGAGAAGTCGACCGCACGGCGACTACCAATTGGGGGGAGCAAGTTATAGCCGATGAAAGATCTTGAGACCGATCGAAAGGTCATCCTTCTGGCGCCTGCAGGTGCGCGCATTCCGGGGCCATATCGAAACATCGAGCAAGACGACCTGCGCTATCACGAATTGCTGCACCAACTCCAGAAACTGCGGGGGAGGATTATGGTGGAGGAGTCCGTGATATCGGAAGATCATCTGGATGAGACAGGGCGTCACCAAGCTCCTGTTGATACAGAAAGCTGGCATTTGCTGGTGGTGCACCGGGGAAGGGTGTCCGGTTGCGCGCGTTACTTGGTGCATCCAAGTAATGTGGCAATCGATGAGCTGGGAGTACGCCGGACAGCTCGATTCGGATGCGACAACTGGGGGCGCAGGGTTAGTCTGGCGCTGCACCGGGAATTGCGGCAAGCGCGCAAACACGCCTTCTCTTTGGTTGAGTTCGGAGGATGGACACTCGACCGTCATCTTCGGGGGACTTCGGAAGCGGCGCGAATGGCGTTAGCCTCCTACGCATTCTGCCAGATAGCAGGCGGGTGTTTCGGGCTCACCACCGCCACCGTGCAACATGGATCTTCATCGATCCTGCGGCGTATTGGCGGCCGTTCCTTGGTTGCTGAGGGCGAAGTGATTCCCAAGTATTACGATCCGGAGTACAACTGTGAGATGGAGATGCTCCGGTTCGATTCCCGCAAGCCGAACCCGAAGTATCTGGCGTTGTTAAAAGGGGTACGGGCTTCGTTGTTGTCGACCCAGATCATCTGCCGGTCGGAGGCAGCTGAACTATCGTGGGCCAGTTAGAAAGGGTGGATTGAAAGGAACTTGCTAAGCAGCGGGAACGCCATCAGCACCAAAAGAAAAGGCCGAAGCGGAATAAACCGCCTCGGCCTTTTCTATATTCGGGGTTCAAGACCCCAAGGATCGAACTAAGCGCGCTTGGAACCCTGGACGCGCTTGCCGAAGCTACCGATCCCAACGAGCAGGAGGCCGCCAGCGAGCAGGCTGAACATGGTGCCAGGCTCCGGCGTACCGGTTACCGGCGAAGTGATGAACTGCGCGGAGTAGGTGGCGTCGACCGTACCACCGGTCTCGATCGCGCTGACAACCGACTGCAGGCTCTCATTCGCGAACTGTGTGGTAAAGATTCCGAAGAACGGAGTCTGAACACCCGGATTCTTGGTATCCACAACATAACCATTGACGGTGAACGCGGCCGAGGAGCTGGTCGGCGTTAAGTTCGTCAGGTTGTACGGCGTACCGGGAGGCGTGCATGTCTGACCGGCAACCGGCGGCGGGGCAGGGCAGGCTCCGAAAGTGCCACCAAGGAGTTCCGTCAACGTGAAGCTCAGGTTTGACGCTCCGTTGAAAGTCATGAAGTCCGGAACGTTTACCATGGTGTTGATCGGCTCGGCGGCGTTAGTGATGTTCAAAATAGTGCCACCAGTTCCTGCTAAGCCAGCGAAGATCCCGGTATCAGGGGGTCCGATGTTGTATTGCCCGGAAGTACCTCCGAGGGGATAGAAGGCGATGCTACCGCTTGTGACCTCAACGCTACCTGTCGTGCTGAGGATGTCGGCGAACGCCGGGACACTGGTGACTAAGGCTGTAGCCGCCAGCATTGTTGTGAGAAACCTTGTATTCATAATTACTTCCTCCGAATTCGTTCTTCGCGCTCCGTAAGACGATGGGCCGATGCGCTGATACAACCGTACTATCTCGCTAGCGGTACGTCAATTCCGAGATGTAGGTTTTTAGGGTTACTCCGTACATTTCCTCGCGGGAACCATCTATTGGTACCAGAAAATCCTGAGATTTTCGCCGCTACGCTAGTACGGATGGCAAATGGGCGCGAATTGATGTTTTTTTAACACACGCCGGGTATCTAAACAGTTCGATGCTGATATACGCTTTGAAGAACGGATTCTCGCCTCATGAATTTTAAACATTTTTCACTCGGACTATTAGCACCAGTGCTGTCCATTTGTATCCCAGCACAGGCCACGACGGTTTCTCTGGCAGGTAGCCCCAATCCGGGCATCTTTGGGCAACCTGTCACGCTTACCGCGACGGTTTCGCCAGGCACGGCCAGCGGGAAAGTAACTTTTTACAGTGGGTCGCAGATCCTGGGACTAGCGCCCGTTTCGGGTGGGGTCGCCACCTTAGCCACCCGCCAGATTAGCGCTGGGCATCAGGTTCTCACGGCTCGCTACGATGGCGACGGCTCCAATCCGATTGCGCTGTCAAACGCAGTGCCGTTCACGGTTTCAACTCTAGCCGGAAGCAGTTTCGCTTCTATAGTGAATTACCCGGCGGGAACCAATCCTTGCTGCGTGGTCACGGCTGATTTCAACGGCGACGGGAAACTTGATACCGCGGTGGTGTCGGGCCCGTCACAAGCGGTATTTGTGTTCCTAGGAAACGGAAATGGCACCTTTCAAGCGCCACTCACGTACGCGGCAGGAGCGAGCCCAATCTCAGTAGCTGTTGGCGATTTCAATGGCGACGGAAAGCCGGACCTAGTAGTCGCTAATGTCTACGATGGGAATGTGCAGCCGGCGGTGCTGCCCTCGGTCGATATTCTGTTCGGTAATGGGGATGGCAGCTTTCAGGCGCCGGTGGTTTACACCACCGATGAAAGTCCATACGCAGTCGCAGTGGGCGATTTCAATAACGATGGATATCCGGATGTCGCAGTCGCCAACGAGTCTTACAGCGATGTGAGCATCTACTTCGGCAGCGCGACGGGAACACTGACGCTCAGCACCACTTATTCCACTGGATCCACTGGGGGAGCTGTGGGACTCGCGATTGGTGATTTCAATGGCGATGGATATCCCGACCTAGCTGTATCGGCGGGGCAGATCGTCATTTTGCTCGGTACCTCGAACGGCTCCTTCACCATGGGTTCGTCCATCCCTGCGGGGAGTCTCACGAACGATGTGCAAACGGCCGATCTGAACGGTGACGGCAAACTCGATTTAGTTGTGGCGGATTATGGAAGTGGCCATGTCGACGTGCTGCTCGGCAATGGAAATGGGACGTTTCAGCCTGCCAGAACCTACCCGACCCTGACGGCGCCCAGCGGCATTCTGATTTCTGACTTTAACGGAGATGGCAAGTTGGATGTGGTAGCGGCGGATTACGAGAATGGGTCACAAGGCGCTGTGAGTGTTTTCTTCGGAAACGGCGATGGAACCTTGCAAGCCGCGCAGAACACCACGACGGGCCCGGGGGCCTTCAAGCTCGCAGCCGGTGATTTCAATGGCGACGGCTTGGTGGACCTGGCTGTTGCGGATCTTGGATACTTCAATGGACCGACGGGCGGCTTGGGAATTCTTCTTGGCGGCTGCGCCGCAGTGTCCCCAACGGCACCTCTCGCTTATGACGCCAATGGCGGACAGCAAAGCTTCACCATCACAGCCGGTCCGTCGTGCAGTTGGACGGCGACTAGCCCGGCGAGCTGGGTAACCCTCTCGGCCACCTCTGGTACAGGCAACGGAACCGTGGTTGCGACCGTTCAGCCTTATGCACCGCCTCAGGTCAACCCCGCTGATCGAACCACAACCTTAGCGATTGCTGGCCAAAACGTTAGCGTTCTGGAAGATTTCACGGTTGCGCAGTTTACGGATGTACCGGCGTCCAGCTACCAGTTCGATGCGGTAAACCTCCTGAAGACTAAGAACATCACCGCAGGCTGTGGACCGAGCACGTACTGCCCGGCGCAGATTATCACTCGCGCCCAAATGGCTATCTTTATTGTCCGCGCGGTGTATGGCAGCGATAATTTCACGATCGGAAACACCCAGTACTTTGCTGATGTTAGCCCGTCAACGTTTGGATATACCTGGATTGAGAAGATGTACGAACTCGGGATTACAGCTGGTTGCGGTGGCGGCAATTATTGCCCAGATAGCCAAGTAACTCGGGATCAGATGGCTATTTTCATAATCCGTGCCCGCTATGGAGCGAATACCGCGTTCACTTATAACCCGAACGCCTATTTCCAAGACGTGCCCACGACCGACTTCGCCTTCAAGTGGGTGCAACGCATGAAACAAGACAACGTCACTGCGGGGTGCGGACCAAACTCTTATTGCCCAGGTTCTGCGGTAACGCGCGGGGACATGGCGCTGTTTGTGATGCGCGGCGCCTTCAACCAATTGCTTCCGCCAACTGAACCTGTTATCACTTCGGTGTCTCCGACGTCCCTTGCGGTAGGTGGTTCGGCAACCTTCACCGTCACTGGCCTGAATACGAATTTCGTTCAGGGAGTGACGACATTAGTTCCCGTTGCAGGTGGTGGAACCGGTGGCCCGGGCCAGCCAGTCTCGTCCATCGTACCGTCGAACGTCACCGTAATCAGTTCGACGCAATTGACAGTGACGTTAACGGCCGACCCAGCTGCGCCAGCCCAGCCGGAGGCAGTCTACGTTCAGACTGGAAGCGAGGAAGCCGTGGCGCCGAATTCGGTTGTCGTGGGAGGCCCGATTTAACCGGGATTCAACTCGCCGGGCTCAGATCGATGCATTGGTGCACTGCCTTCACGATCTGAGCCGGACTAAATGGCTTGGGGACCTGACCGCACGTGTCAGTCAGATCCTCAGGCAAGCCCCGAATCTTACCGGTCATAAAGAGCAGTTTGACCGTGGGATTCACAGCTCGCATTGCGCGGATCATCGACATGCCGTCCATTTGGCCAGGCATGATGATATCCGACAAAATTAAATCGAAACGCCCGCTCTCGCGCTGGAAGATCTCAAGGGCGGCTTCGGCTGACTCCGCTGTTACAACGGCATAGCCGCCCTGAGTGAGAGCTGCCTCCACATATTTGGTGATGCCGGGCTCATCGTCCACCACGAGGATAGTTTTCATCTTGCTGCTGCCCGGTTTCGCGGCATATAGGTCGCCGCGCTCTTCTTGGAGGGAGAGATCACTCTCAACCGGATACGGGTTCTCCTGTCAAACGGATTCTACACATCTGTTGATGAAAAGTCGTCATTCGAACTATCGAGCGAACTGTCGAAATTAGCGTCTTCGACGCCCACGCCGCCGTCATTCTGTTGAAAATCCGTATTGTCCGTGCTCGCAAACTGGTCGCGGTCACCACTGTGATCGCCACCCACGGGCTCTTCGTAGTAATTGTTAACGACGGTCTCGGAAGGCCCACCGCCGAGAAATTCGCCGCCTCCGAACGAGTTCCCACCGAAGCCGCCTCCATAGCCCCCATGGTGACCGAATAACGATTCGATACCTTCAAAAGCGAGTGCGCCGGCGGCAACTCCCGTTGCGGTCATCGCGGCGTTGCGCAGAAAGCTGGAGCCTTGTGGCTGCATTTGATACTGCTGGGACTGGGGCACCTGATATTGCGGAGCGTCGTACGGCGGGGCGTTAAATTGTTGCGCGGGTCCGGGCGGACGTTGAGAAGCGCCAGTGCCAAATAGTCGGCCGAGAAAGCTGGTCGGTTGCGACTGATCTCCGCGGTGGGTATCAATCTGTTGCTGTAGATCGTGAAGGCGAGTGTTAGCTTGATTGAGCGCCATCTCCTGAATGAGAACCGTTTGGGTCAGGATGTACAGCGCATCAGGCACTCTGCCCAGATTTTGGGTGATGAGTGTTTCGGCTTCGGGATCCTTTTGTGGTATCTGCGTACTCGCGATTCGGCTAGTCAGCGATTCTAGAAGTTGTCGTTCTTGTGGCGTCATCGGTTGGTCTCTTCTCCTCCGGTGGGGATCTTGGATTAGCAGAACGTGCTGCTTATCATATCTGCAATCCAATTGCAGTTGTGCGATGTTATGCAAACCCCAATTAACGAGGAACTAACGCTCGGCCTGCTCCGGAGGCTGGTCGACGCAAAACCGCCGTGCATCACGGTTGCGCTGCCTGGGGGCGGAAACGCGCGGGCGCGGTGGGCTGAAGCCATGCGGCGCATCGAAGAGCAGTTCCGCACCGGCGACCTCTCCATTCCGCACGAAGCGTTTACTTCGTTTCAACACTTTCTCCAGAACGGCGCCGACCAGGATCTAGATAGGGGAACAGTCGTTCTGAGTTCCCCGGAGATGCATTTCCGGTTCGAATCGAGTGAGCCAGTGCTGGAGGTGGTGGAAGTCGGCAACGCCTTTAACCTTCGCCCGGTGATGATGCTTTTGGAGCAGAAGAGAGAGTTTTACATCCTCGCGTTGAGCCAGAATCATCCTCGTTTGCTGCATTGCACCGAATCGACGTCCGGAGAGGTGGGGCTGCCTCCGTCGGTGCCCAAGAATTTTCTAGAGTTCCGGGAGACCCGCCAACCCGATCACGTACTGGACAACCGGTCGGCGAGCGGTCCTTCAACCGGCTCGATGAAGGGTGTAATGTCCGGTACTTCCAGCGACACCGACAACAAGAACGAGTTCCATCACGACTATTACCGTGCGATCGATCGTGGTGTGAGCCATATCCTGAATGGGAGCAAGCTGCCGCTGGTCGTTGTGGCGGTTGAGCACGAGCTGGCGATCTATCGGTCGGTGAACACGTATCCGCAGATGGTCGAACCCGGTGTGCATGGCGCTCCGGATGGTCTAAAGGGTGGAGAGATGCACAAGCGCGCGTTGGAGTTGCTGGCCACATACCGGCCGGATGACATTCGCAGCAAGCTCTCGCACTTCGAGAAACTGGCTGGGACCGGCCACGCGTCCTCGCACGCTCAGGAGATCATCCGGGCGGCGTTCGAGGGGCGCGTCGCCCATTTGTTTTTGCAGGAGACGGCAGAGTATCGCGGCGTATTCGACGACGTAAGAAACCGAGTGAAACACCATGAAGACGGGATCACACCGCTAGTCGATTTGCTGAATGACGCGATTATCCAGACTCTGAAACACGGCGGGGAAGCAACCTTGCTGCGATCGGATGAGATGCCGCACGGTGTCCCGGTGTGCGCGATTTTACGCTATCCCTCGGCGGAGCTACTGGCGAGCATGCAGGAGAGTGGCGCCGGGGAAACGACCGCGCCCGTCGTATAAATTGGCTGTATGTCCAGCGCTGTCCAGTTGTGGCTGATCCGGCACGGTGAAACGGCGTGGAGTCTATCGGGTGCGCATACTGGACGGACGGATCTTCCGTTGACCGAAAACGGGAAGCGGCAAGCGGAAGCGAGTGGCCGGGCATTAGCGGGGCATGTGTTCGGGCTGGTGCTGACTAGCCCTATGCAGCGCGCGCGTGACACATGCCGCATTGCCGGTTATGGAGACCACGCCCAAGTCGAAAATAATCTTTCCGAGTGGGATTACGGAGACTATGAAGGACAGTCCACCGCCGATATCCGCAAATTGCGACCGGGCTGGGAACTTTGGCGCGATGGACCGGTGAACGGAGAACGCGTCGAGCAAGTGTATGCGCGGGCTGCGGCAGTAATCGCGCGAGCTACAGAATCAGCGGCCGGCGATGTGGCTTTGTTCGCGCATGGACACATTCTCAGAATCCTGGCCGCTTGCTGGTTGGGTTTGGCGCCCGCGGATGGACGGCTCTTTGCGCTCGGGACCGCGGCAATCAGTGTTCTTGGGTACGAGCGGGAACAACGGGTTATCCAAAGGTGGAATCAGGCGGCCGAATAGAGAACAAAAGGCGAACCAATTGCTAAGTAACCAGCATGGCTCTCGAAGAATTGAAGAAAGAACCCATGATGGCGTATCTCATTGACGCGCTTGCCGAAAAGAAAGACATCGGCCACTACGGACGGTTAACATTCGTGATGGTCGGGCGGCACTTTCTTACCGAAGACGAGTTGGTTGAGCAGTTGAAACAAGCGCCGGACACCGACGAGGCCAAAGCGCGCGGAATGATTCAGCAGGTCGCCGAGCGTAACTATAACCCGCCGCGGCGGGAGCGCATCCTCGAGTGGAACGCAAAACAGGAGTTCCCGATTTGCCCCAATCCCGAAGACCCGGATGCGTGCAATGTCTACAAGCATCTGGAATTCTCCGATAAGACCTACGAGCACATCTCGGAATATCACGAAGAGAAGGCTGAACCGCAAAAGATTAGGCTTTCCGGTTTGGCATAATACCCGACATGCGTCGTTGGGGACTGGTTGCGATTTCGCTGGCGTGTGTGGCCGCGCTCGGCTTGTTGATCTATCCGCTTACCGTCATTCAGCCCTTTAAGCACCAGAACCCACAAGATCTGCAGAGGGCTTTAGCGTTTTTCCGGATTGCTCCGGCGGGGAGTCTACTCATTGCATTGCTTGCTCTCGCAATCCTGGTATTCGCGTGGCGTAGCATGCGGGTGCGGGCCCGGATGCTTTGTGCAGTTTTGTGCACAGTTGCGTGTGCCGCCGCTTTTCTGACCCGGGTGAATGTGTTCGAACAGATGTTTCACCCGGCAGGGACCCCGCAGTTCGTGGCAGTCCGAAGTTCAACACTCGATCCCAAGGACATGCTCACCACCGTGTCACTTCATGGCGATGCACACGCGTACCCGATTCGCGAAATGGGCTATCACCATGTGGTCAACGACTTCGTGGGCGGCGTGCCGATTGTAGCCACTTATTGAACGCTTTGTCACACCGGTCTGGTGTGGGGACGCGAAGTCGGAGGCCAGGTTCTAACATTTCACTTGGCAGGAATTAACAATCAGAACTTCCTGATGCGCGATGAGCAGACCGGGAGTTACTGGCAACAAATTAGTGGGTTGGCGATTTCCGGTCCCATGAAAGGCCGCACGTTGCCGCTGATTCACAGCGATGAAATTTCCATGCAGCTATGGCGCGCCGAACAGCCGAACGGCAAGGTTCTGGCTCCGATCAAGAAGTACGCGTCCGACTACGAAGACGCCGATTGGGACAAGAAAATGGAAAAGGCGCGAGTAGTGGTCCAATTTCCGGACAGCGGCCTCATGATGCGGGCGCAGGTGTTTGGGATTGCGAATGAATCAGCGGCGCGGGCCTTTCCAGTGAAGAAGGTTCTGGCCAGCAAACTAGTCCTGGACCATATTGGACCAGAGGCGGTGGTCCTGATCGTAGGGCCGGATCAAGCTTCGGTGAGGGCGTTTCGTAATCTCTCGCCGCCTCGGGACTTCTACCGGTTGGAGGCGGGGACCAATGCGCTATTTACGGATGCGCAAACAGGCACTCAGTGGAACTTTCAAGGATGCGCCGTGGCTGGAAGCGACACAGGCCACTGCCTAGAACCGGTGCGGATGATCAAGGATTACTGGTTCGATTGGAAGAACTACCACGCCCAGACGACGATCTTTTAGCTCGGGTTAGTTCGTCCCGCCGGACAAAGACTTAGAACGTGCCTGCGCGATGTAGTGGAGGCTAGGAGGGCCAATGTGAATGTGGGCGCCCGTAGCTTTATGCGCGACCGCAGACTTAAACGCGAAGAACGGAATGTTATGCGCAGTCAGGTAATTTCGGAGCCACAAACCCTCCGGTAACTCCGGTTGTAAGGCGACATCGATGCGATTGCGGTGGTCGAAACCGAGCGATCGATGAACCTCGGTTTCGCCCATTGCGCTTACCGGGAGCGGATGCGAGAAGCGATTCTCGAAAGCTCGATCGATTGAGGCGAATTGCGCCATCTCGAAGCGGTTGGAACCGACGAAATGCTGGATCATCCCCGCTGAGCTGGACGCGCGGCCGGATGCGGAAAGTTCAAGCTGGTGCATGATTTCCTGCTCAGACTTGGCAGCTTCCAACATTTCACGGGCAAAGTTGGCGCGGCTTACAGCAAACGTATGCTCGCGTTTGGCGGTGCCAAGTTGATCGACCGCATCGCCTAATTCCGATTGCGCAATGATCCCTTGGGACAGCAGCTTGTAGCGGTCTTCCGCCGTCTTCTGACGCCGAGCCACTCGGCGCGCGGTTAACTCAACCATGGCGTCGGCTTGCTCTACTGTAATGTCTTTCTGGTAAAGCAACGTGCGCAGTTCGGCATCGTCTTGCATATCGAGTAGATGGGACTGCGCTTCACTCAACCTTATGCGTGGCAGTACGCCGGTGTCGACCAAACTCTGCACGCGGGTAACCTCTTCCTGCGCACGCCGGAGAACAGGGTCGGCAACTACCGAGGCAGCTTCAGGAGCGGGAGCGTTCTGCGCATTGCAAGGGTACAAGCACGACCCCAAGGTAAGTGCAATTCCAAGTAGATTTGACCGATTTCTCATCAAAAACGTTCTCTTTATAGTACGATGAAAACAGAGGGAAAGTTCTGCCTTCAAGCGAAAACCATATTCCTACAGACGCCCCGGAAGCTCTATCCGCTTCATCCGAATCTCACGAACCTAGCTGGCTAACGGCAGTACGTGCGGCTGAATCCAAACAAGCGAAAGACATTGTCGTTTTAGACTTGACAGGGGTCACGTCATTCACTGATTTTTTCGTTATCGCTACTGGTACAAGCGCGCCACAAGTCAAAGCCATTAGCGACGAGATTGGATATCAACTCAAGCAGATTGGGGAGATGCCGGTCAGTCTAGAAGGGCACGATCAGGCCGAGTGGATTTTGGCTGATTACGGCGACTTTCTGGTACACATCTTTTCACCCAAAGCACGCGAGTTCTATGATCTCGAGCGGCTTTGGCGGATGGCCAAGACGCTGGCAATCCCGGCCGCTTGAAGATCAAAGTTTATTTCATTGGTAAGCCGCGCGATCCGCACGCCAACGCGCTGGCGGCGGATTACCTCAGCCGGATTGCGCATTACGTATCCGCCGAGTCTGCTGAGATTCGTCCGGAGAAGTTCGATCTGTTCGGCAAGCATCCCAATGCGCGGAAGATCTTTCTGGACCCGGCAGGACAAGCGACGGATTCGGAGGAGTTCGCGCGACTGCTTGCAAAGAGCGAAATGCAGGGCCAGGATCTGGTGTTTTTAGTTGGCGGCACGGACGGGCTTCCAACTGCATGGCGCGACCGGGCCGACCTGCTTCTCTCACTATCGAAGATGACATTTCCGCATGAGCTCGCGCGGGCGATGCTGACCGAGCAGATTTATCGCGGGTTTGCAATTCTGCGCGGCCATCCCTACCCACGCTGATGTGAGAAAGTGATAGATCGTCTTCTATCCAACGCTCATTCACTATGTCCTGGTTCTCACGCACCGAAAACGACGAGGAAAAAAAGCTGAAAGCCGATGCCAACCCGAAGACCGTTAAGACGGAAGGACTTTGGGAAAAGTGCTTTCAATGCCGCGAGATTATCTGGAAGAAAGATCTCGATGTCAGTCACAACGTATGTACGAGTTGCGGCGCGCATTTCCGGATGGGTGCGATTTCGCGACTCGAAATGTTGTTCGACGACGGCGTCTACGAAGAGCATGACAAGTGGTTGATGTCGAGCGATCCGCTGGGCTTTGTGGACTCAAAGCCATACAAAGACCGGCTATTGGCAACCACCAAAGCGACGGGATTGAGCGATGCGCTCATCTCGGCGAGCGGGAAGCTGATGGCCCGAAAGGTGAACATCTGCGCGATGGAGCCGAAGTTCATCGGGGGCAGCATGGGATCGGTGATGGGCGAAAAGATCACGCGCGCGATCGAGCGCTCCATCGCGGAGAAATGCCCGGTGATCGTGGTGTCTGCTTCGGGTGGCGCTCGCATGCAGGAAGGGGCGATAAGTCTGATGCAGATGGCAAAGATTTCGTCGGCGCTGATGCGGCTAGATGAAGCGAGGATTCCGTATATCAGTGTGCTGACTGACCCGACGACGGGGGGCGTCACTGCCAGTTTTGCGATGCTTGGAGACTTGAACATTGCCGAACCGGGCGCGCTGATTGGATTCGCCGGACCGCGCGTCATCGAGCAGACGATTCGTCAGAAGCTGCCCGACGGATTTCAGCGTAGCGAGTTCCTTGTCAAGCATGGGATGCTGGACGCCGTAGTGCCACGCGGTGAGATGAAGATGTACATCGCTGAAGCGTTGCGGTTCTTTAGCGGTCCCGTCAAGTTCTGAGCAGGTGGAGTACCCGGATTCCGTTCGGTTTCTCCACGCGCTCGGCAACGAGCTAAAGACGGCGAAGTTCGGTCTGGAGCGCATGGATCGGTTGATGCGCGAGATCAACGATCCTCATCGGCGTCCGGGGCGCTTCGTCCATGTAGCGGGGACCAACGGGAAAGGTTCCACTTGCGCGATGATCGAGTCCGGCTTACGCCGCGCGGGAATACGCACTGGGCTATTCACATCTCCACACCTTTTGGAGCCCACGGAACGAATCCGTATTGATGGAGAGCCGGTGTCGGCGAGTGATTTCTCGAGAGCCTTCGACCGGGTGCATGAGGCGGCGGAAGCTCTGATCGAAACTGGGGAAATCGATCTGCATCCCAGCTACTTCGAGACCGTGACCGCCATGGGATTTCTTGTATTTCGCGAGAAGCAGGTGGACATTGCGGTGATTGAAGTAGGCCTGGGTGGACGGTTGGACGCGACCAATGTGGTGGAGCCGGAACTGTGCGTCATTACTCCCGTGGATTTCGATCATGAGCAATTTCTGGGGACAACGATTGAGTCAATTGCTTTCGAGAAAGCGGGGATCTTGAAGCGCGGAGTGCCCGTGGTTATTGCGCCCCAATCCGCGGAAGCAAGAGCCGTGATCTTGCAGCGCGCGCGGGAATTACAAGTCCGAATGATAGATAGCGAACCGGTGTGGATTGAGGGACTACCCTTGCTGGGACGCCATCAGATGGTGAATGCGGCGACCGCGGCAACGGCGCTCACTGAATTAGGGATAGCGCCGGGCATTATTAGCGAGGGACTTCGGAATACGAGGTGGCCGGGGAGACTCGAGCGGCTGCGGCACGACCCCGAAACCATCGTCGATGGGGCGCACAATCCGTCGGGCGCACGCGCGCTTGCAGCTTACGTGGGGGAACACTACCGTGATCCGAAGCCGGTGCTGATTTTTGGGGTGATGCGCGATAAGGCGGTGGAAGAGATGGCGGGAATACTGTTCCCGCTGTTTCGAAAAGTGATCGTGACCGCACCTGATCAGCCGCGCGCGCTAGCGCCCGAGACATTTCTCAACCTCATCGATCATCCGGACTTGCAGGTCGCGGCCAACCTAAAGTCCGCGCTGGAGCAAGGCCTCGCGACCGGCGGGCCGATATTTATCTCCGGGTCTTTGTTTCTGGTAGCGGAAGCGATGCGGCTGCTCCAGTAATCAGAGGGTTTCCCCGCGCACAAGGTCGCCGTAAGTTTCGCGTTCCCGAATAACGCGCCACGTGCCGTTCTCGACGAGGACTTCCGCCGCACGCGGGCGGGAGTTGTAGTTGGAAGATTGCGCGAAGCCATACGCACCCGCTGAGGCGATTGCAAGGTAATCACCAGGACGCGCTCCTGCTAGCGCGCGGTCGCGAGCAAGGAAGTCACCGCTTTCACAAACCGGCCCCACGACGTCGACCACGGAGAGTTCTTCACTCTGATCCAAGGGAAGGATTTCATGGTGGGACTGATAGAGCGCGGGACGGATCAGGTCATTCATGGCCGCATCCACAATGACGAATTCTTTAGATCCGTTTCGCTTGCGCGCAAGCACTTGTGTGAGCAGCACGCCCGCTTGGCCCACGATGGAACGGCCTGGTTCCACGAAGATCTCAAGCCCGCTGGCGAGCAAGAGCGGGTGGAGCGTTTGAAAAAACGCATGAATGTCGGGCGGAGTTTGATCCGGGGCATAGGCAATGCCGATGCCACCTCCGATGTCGAGATGCCGCAGCGCGTGGCCGGAAGCCTGCAACTGCTCGGCTAGCGAAACAATCCTGCTGACGGCTTCTAGTAACGGGGCAACGTCGAGCATCTGGGAACCGATGTGGCAGCTGATTCCGTCGGCACGAAGCCAGAGGTATTGTAGCGACTTGCGGTATAGGTCCGGGGCACGTCGAATCTCGATACCGAACTTATGCTCAGTGAGACCTGTGGAGATATAGGGATGAGAGCCGGCGTCAACGTCGGGATTGACACGCAGCGAGAAGCGGGCCACCACGCCTAGTTTCCGGGCAACCGAGTCCAGGAGCGCGAGTTCATCTTCCGACTCGCAGTTGAAACTGTGAATGCCAGTGGCTAGCGCATATTCAATCTCGGCGGCTGTCTTGCCAACGCCGGAGAAGACGACTCTCGCGGGATCGCCACCGGCTTGCAGCACGCGGTAGAGTTCACCGCCAGACACGATATCGAAGGCGGCGCCGGCGTCAGCCAGGAGCTTGAGGACGGCTAGTGTGGAATTGGCTTTTACCGCGTAACAGATGCGATGAGGCAGACGATTGAGTGCGAATTCGTAATTCAAGTAAGCATCGCGAATGGATTCCGCGGAGTACACATAGCAGGGCGTGCCAACCGCGTTGGCAATTCGATCGAGAGGGACAGCCCCGCAGTGAAGCTGCCGGTGGTGGTAGAGAAACACTCCTGTCAGTATCGCGTTTGCGAGTTGTTCGAAGGCCGGGGACAGTTGGGGTCTTAAAAAAATTCCGCCAGTGTCGTGATATTTCCCTGCCTCAACGCGAATAACGGTATGAAGGACAGAGCAGACTTTGACGGCTGCGCAACATAAGGAAGCAGATGACAACGCGAGATCGTCGGGAAACGTTTCAGCACTTGCTTGAGGAGCACAAGAAGACACTCTATAAGGTTTGCAACTCGTACTGCAGAGACCAACACTCCCGGGATGATCTTGCGCAGGAAATCACGATTCAGCTATGGCGATCGTTCAGCAAGTTCGACGGGCGCTGCCGCTTTTCCACATGGATGTACCGGATCGCGCTCAACGTCGCGATTTCGTTCTATCGCAAAGAGAGCATCAGAACACGGCACGTGATTTCCGGCGAACAGCATCTTCTGGAAACGGCTGATGAAACGGAAAGCCAACCGGAGGACGTTCGGCGTCTGTACAAACTTATTGACGGACTTGACGCGTTAAACAAAGCTCTTATCCTGCTGTATTTGGACGAGAACAGCTATCGGGAAATCGCGGACGTTCTCGGCATTACGGAAACCAACGTCGCAACCAAAATAAGCAGATTGAAGCAGAAGATGAAGCAGGAATTAGGCTGATCCGAAAAGCTTGAAGGAGCAAGAACAATGGAGCTCGATGTACTCAAAGAGAAGTGGGCGGAACATGATCGAAAGCTTGACGTCAGCATCCGTCTGAACCGTCAGTTGCTTATGACGGCGAAAATGAGCCGGGTGCAATCGCCCTTGCGGCGGTTCGCTTGTGTTATGGGCTTGGGGGCATTGGTCGGGCTGGTGGGCCTCGTGATTCTTGGCCATTTCATTTTCCGGCACTGGGCGGAGCCGCGCTTTGTGCTGCCCGCTGTGATTTTGCACGTCTGGGTGATCGCAAGTCTGGCGGCATCGATTAGGCAAATGACGATGGCGCTGCAGGTCGACTATGACAAGCCGATCGCCTTGATCCAGAAGCAGCTCGCGTCGTTGCGGGTGTTGCGCATTCGGATTACCAGATGGGCTTTGCTGACGGGGCAAGCCGTTTGGTGGACACCCTTCCTGATTGTGGCGCTCAAGGAATTTTGGGACGTCGACGTCTACAAGGTGTTTGGTACGGGTTTTCTGATGGCTAATTTCGCGGCCGGACTGGCGATTATCCCTCTGGCCCTTTGGGTGTCGAGGAAATTCGGGGCCCGTATGAGCCGGTTCCCCGTCGTGCAGTGGCTGATGAGAGAACTCGCGGGCTACAACCTGAACGCGGCGACCGGTTTGCTTGATTCGATCTCTGAATTCGAGAACGAAGTGCGCGAGAGCTGATTGCCTGTCAATCCGCGAGAACGACGATCTTGCCCCCGGCCGTATTGGATTCCATGGCCCGGTGTGCTTCAACGATCTCTTCCATGTGGAAGACCTTACCGATTTGCACCTTGAGCGAGCCGGCGGCGATTTGCCCGGCGAGTTCCTGGAGCGGCGTACGCATGAAGTCGTTCGACTCGCCAGCATAGGAGGTCAGGCAGACGGAAGTGGGAATGGCTTGCATGGGCGCGAAGTTATCGAACGCCCATTTGTTGCCGACAATACCGGTCATACAGACGGTTCCGCCCTCGCAAGCGCAGCGCAAAGAGTCTTCGAGGGTGGTGGTGCCGATGAGCTCAAGCACCTTGTGTACACCTTGCGGGTGAGCATTCCGGAGAGCGGCCGCGATGCTACCTGAATCGAGGAGGACCTCATCGGCACCGCTGGAGCGCAGCATGTCAACGCGATCGGCATTACGAGTTGTCGAGATGACTTTCGCTCCATGGCGTTTGGCGATAGCAGCTGCGGCTAGACCTACGGAAGTGGTGCCGCCGCGAACGAGCAGCGTTTCACCTTCGGCGAGACGAAGAGAGCGGAACAGCGAGCCCCAAGCGGTCTGAAGCATTTCCGGAATGGCGCCGAGAACCGGCCATTCAAGCGGAGTGTCGATGGGCTGTACCTGCGTGGCTGGGATGGAAGCGTACTGGGCATAGCCGCCGTCGAAATCGCGTCCGAGCCCACCCATGGCGCTGGCAACAATTTGGCCGGGCTGGAACTCGCCGCCAGGCGCTTGCTCAACGATGCCCACGCACTCAATGCCGAGGACGCGCGGGAATTTCACGTTGGGGGAGTGACCCTGACGGGTGAACATTTCTGAGCGGTTCAGACCAAAAGCCTTGACGCGGATGAGTACCTTCCCGGTCTCTGGAGCGGGGATCGGACGGTCCTCCAATCTCAGGACCTCAGGCCCACCGGGTTCGTGAATCACGATAGCTTTCATGTTGGCCATTGAGTTCCGATCTTAAGCGCGCGGCGGATTGGTGGTGGAAAAGCAGTAGCGTGCAATTTTCCATAAGCCGTCCAACTTCTGAAAGACGAATAACTCCTGGTTGGCTTCTTTGCTGGTTTCGCCAGTGGCGTGGATGGACACAGTCCCGGCGGAGTTGGTTCGTGCAAAAGCCCAGTCGGGCGACGTTTGAAGGATCTCCCGAATGGCAAAGGAAACACTTAGCCGAATTGCTTGAAACACAGCGTCATAGGCCTGCCGGACATCGGCTGCTCCGACACTGGACGCAAAATGTTGGGGCATGAACACTCCATCGGACGCGTAGAGTCCCATCACGGCTTCGGTATTGGAGGCGTTGAGCGCGGCTTCATAGGATTGAAGCACCGCGGCAATCGTCTGTTCGTCGAGATTCATCGTTTTCTGTTCTCCAAGTGTGAGGGTAGCGGATTGCAAGACTCGTGTGTAGTGGGATAAATCGCAAATGACTGTTCCAATTTTGGGATAATTTACAAGATGATGGATCTGAACTCGCTGGTTGTCTTTGCGCGCGTGGTGGATGCAAATAGCTTCTCCGAGGCGGCACGGCAGTTGAAAATGCCGACCTCGACCGTGAGCCGTCGCATTGCGGAGTTGGAGAATCAACTGGGAGTTCGTTTGCTGGAGCGGTCCACGCGGAGGCTGCGGCTGACCGATGCGGGATCGGCGATTCTGGAGTACGCCAAGCAAGGGGCGTACCTAAGTGACGCGGTAGCAAACGTGGCGTCGAATTATGGCTCCACGGTCGCGGGCCGATTGCGGCTGGCAGCGCCGCCGAGCATTTCAGACTCCGTGCTGGCGCCGCTGATCCAAGCCTTTCAGCTGAAGTATCCAGCGGTTCAGGTACGAGTGCTGGTGACTGAGCGCGCCGTGGATCACATCGAACAAGGGATCGATCTGATTTTTCGCTTGGGTCCGCTCAAGGACACGACGCTGGTTGGGAGAAAGCTGCTCAGTTATCGTCATCAATTGCTGGCGAGTCGCGCGTACCTAAAGAAAGCCACGCCAGTGCGGCATCCGCGGGACTTGCTGCAACACCGGCTGCTTTCATTTGCGCGATGGAAGCCCAGAGACCGGTGGATCTTCGAGAACGTGAATGGCGCGGAAAAAGAAACATTGTTTTTTGAGCCATATCTTTCGATCAATGACTATGCGGGACTAGCTCCCGCGATCGTGGCAGGGGTGGGCATCGGAGAGCTGCCGCCAGTCGTGTTACCCGGAATTTCGAGAAAGCGGGAGGTTGTGGAGGTCATGCCAGATTGGCGGTTCCGAACATTCGATTTGTGGCTGTTGCACATGGGTAACCGGCACTTGTCCCGCGCGGTACGGGCGTTCAAAGACTTTGCCGCAGAGAAGACTTCGCGACTATTTCCGCAGCTTCCCGCGTGAGTAGTTTGCTTCGTGATGTCAAATCGTTTGGCGATACTACGAAGGACATGGATGCCGCCCCGCATACCCGAGCCGCTACTCCGCGATTCGATGACATCGACGTGCTGCGCGGGTTTTCGATTGTAGCCGTGATTCTGCTCCATAGCGCGATTCGTCTACGCGGGGCGGGAGTCGGGCTTGACGCTGGCATGCCGGGGTGGCTTTACCATCTGCTGTTTTGGAATGGCAACAACGGCGTTACGGTGTTCTTTGCGATCTCCGGGTTCCTGATTACGACGACATCACTCCGGCGTTGGGGCTCGCTCCGGCGTGTCTCGCCTCGAGGTTTCTACCGCATTCGATTTGCGCGCATCGCGCCTTTACTGCTGCTGCTGCTAGCCGTGCTCAGCTTCCTGCACCTGATCCACGCACGAGGTTTCTACATTGCTGCAGAGAAAGCCTCGCTGGCGCGAGCGTTGTTCGCGGCGCTGACATTTCATCTGAACTGGCTGGAGGCGATGCGCGGTTATCTGCCGGCGAATTGGGACGTGCTGTGGTCACTTTCAGTGGAGGAGATGTTCTACCTGTTTTTTCCGATCACGTGTGTGGTGCTGCTGCGTCTTCGCCGTGGCTGGGTGATGTTGCTCGCTCTATTGCTAATTTTGGTGGTCTGCGGCCCTTTCGCGCGGACTATTTGGAATAGCGAAGGAATCCAACAGGAAAAGTCGTATTTGGGCGGGATGGACGGGATTGCGCTCGGCTGTTTGTGCGCCCTGGTTACGGACCGGGAACAGCGGCGTGGAAGCCCCTGGCTGTCACGCCGGTCGTTGTTGGCACTACAGTTCGCGGGCGCGGCTATGCTGGCGCTGATTGCGATCTGGCCGCATTGGACGGTACTTCGGTGGGTGGGCCGGACAGGTCTGGATAGCACGATTCTGGCGCTTGGCACTTGCCTGATCATGTTCTCGAGTGTGCGGAGGAATGCCATAGGCACGCGGTGGACGGCACCGCTTCGCTGGTTCGGACGGCACAGTTACGAGGTGTATCTGACGCACGAGTTTGTCGTGGTGTGGGGAACCGCGCTGTATGTCGCGACGCGCGTCGGACCGCCGCTGGCGTGGGTCGTTGGAATCCTTGTAGTGACGGCTCCTGTGGGCGCGTTGGCGGCCCATTACTTTAGCGAACCGCTCAACCGGAAATTGCGTGGAAGCGCACCCCCGCCGGACAATCATCCTGCGTCGCCGCCCTCGCGGGCTTCATCTATTGGGAGTGAACCACTATCCACATCTTTTATCCCCCCTGCAACTCGGTGATCTGCGGCTGCAGCATCGCGTGGTGCTGGCGCCCTTGACGCGCATGCGCTCCACACAGCCGGGCGACGTTCCCAATCCTTTGAACGCAAATTACTATGGCCAGCGCGCTTCGGCGGGTGGCTTGCTTATCAGCGAAGCGACGCAGATTTCGCTTCAGGGGAAAGGATATCCGGCGGCTCCCGGGATCTACTCCGCCGCACAGGTCGAGGGCTGGAAGCTCACGACCGATGCCGTCCATAAGAAAGGCGGGTTTATTTTCCTGCAGCTCTGGCATGTAGGACGCGTCTCGCATAGCTCGTTGCACCCCGAGGTGGGATTGCCGGTGGCCCCTTCAGCTATCGCTCCGAGTGATGGAAGCAAAACGTTCCGCGCGGACTTCCAACAAGTCCGGTACGAGACTCCTCGTGCTCTGGAAACGGCGGAGTTGCCCGGCATTGTGGATGATTACCGTCGAGGCGCGGAGAATGCGAAGGCCGCGGGTTTCGATGGGGTTGAAGTACACAGCGCGAACGGCTATCTGCTGGATCAATTTCTTGAAGACAGGACCAATCACCGGACCGACGCTTACGGCGGATCAGTCGAAAACCGCGCCCGCCTACTGCTTGAAGTGGTGGATGCGGCGGTTGGCGTATGGGGACGGCACCGGGTGGGCGTGCGGCTCTCGCCATTCGGTAAATTCGGAGACATGGGAGATTCCGATCCAATCGCGCTATTCACCTATGTGCTTGAGCAGCTGTCAGCTCGCGATATCGGTTACGTTCACATTATTGAGCCGCGGGCGGGCAATGCCGGCGCGGATGCGAAGCTCAACCACGACGCTCCAGCAGCTGCGGCTGCGTTCCGCGACGCGTTCTCCGGGGTGCTGATTTCAGCTGGGGGCTATGACGCCCAGAGTGCCGAGCAGGAGATTGCCGACGGCTTGGCCGACGCCGTAGCGTTTGGCCGGTTGTTCATTTCGAATCCCGATCTACCGGAGCGCTTCGCGCAAAATAGCGAGCTGAATTCCTACGATCGGAAAACATTCTATGGCGGAACCGAAAAGGGCTATACGGACTACCCGGCCCTACAGGAATCGCTTCGTTAGTTCAATCCGCCAAAAAACGCTTGGCCCAGCGCTGAATCGGCTGGATCTCGGCTGATTCGAGCGCATGTGTTTCGGCGATCCAGAGGGTCTCCACTTGGGCGCCCGCTTGACGGAAAGTAGATTCGAGTTCCAGGGCGTGGTGGCGCGGAACGTAGGGATCGACGTGAGCTTCTGACAGTAAGACGGACTTGCCGGTTAGGTCGGGGACCACGCGCGGACGAAGCGGCATAGTCGCGCGCAAAAGCATGGCATTGGCCAGCGCTTCCGGCCTTAATAGGAGCAGAGCCGCTGCTATGTTGGCGCCATTCGAATAGCCGAGCGCTGTGACTTGATTCAGCGCGAAGCCATACTCGGCCGCGGCGGCGACCACGAAATCGGCCAATTCGTGGGCACGCAGTCTCACATCTTCTTCATCGAAAACTCCGAGCGCCAACCTGCGAAAGAAGCGTGGCAGACCCTGCTCCAGCACCTTTCCGCGGGGGCTAAGGAGACGCGCTCCGGGAACAAGCTGGCGACCGAGCGGGAGCAGGTCGTCCTCATCGCCTCCCGTGCCGTGCAAGAGCAGCAAAACGGGCGCGCTGGCAGGGCCGTCTTCCCATCGATGAATGAAGTTCAGGCTTGACACGAGAACGTCTCCGTAAGCGCGGGTAATGCGGCTTCAATTGCGGTGCGCTCGGATTCGAGCCAGGGTGGGAGTTGCAACCGCGTGCCGAGTTCCTCAAGTGATTCATCGGTGAGAAATCCGGGATTGTCCGTGGCGATTTCGTAGAGAACGCCTCCGGGTTCGCGGAAATAAATCGAATGGAAGTATTGGCGGTCTTGCACCGGCGTGACGTGAAGACCTCCGCCGGACAGAGCAAGCTGCCAAGCTGCCTGTTCGGCGTCATTCGATGCGCGCCATGCAATGTGGTGAACAATGCCGGGTCCCATACGGCCACGCTTCCGCGCCGGCGCACTATCTACGGTGACCAGAGTTCCGGCTTCAATGCCCAAGTGTTGCTTGAGAACGCTCTGCGTCGCAGCGACGTCCGGGGCGTAGATCTCTAGCGCGATATGGTGGATTCCGTGGACGGCGTGAGCCGGGCTGACCGGCCCTTCATTCCAGCGCAATGCAGGATCGAGCTTGGCGGCTTCAACCAGTTCCAGCTGTAAGCCGTCCGGATCAGCAAAGGTGATCGAGTTCAGGCCGGTCTCGAAACGTATTCTTTCGGCCTGAAGGCGCGTCTTCCAGAAGCTAAGCGCGCCTTCGGGAATAGCGAGCGCGACCGTGCTGGTCTCGCCCGTGGATCGACTGCCGTGGGCCGAACTTACCCAGGGGAAGAACGTCAGAATGCTGCCCGGCGCGCCGTTGCTGCTGCCGTAATAAAGGTGGTAGGAGCCGGGATCGTCAAAGTTGACCGTGATCTTAATCAGACGCAAGCCGAGCACGCGTTTATAAAAGTGCAAGTTCTGCGACGGATCGCTGGCAATGGCGGTGATGTGATGGAAGCCACTGGTACTGGGCATGCGACGTTGGATTCGGATATGCGGCGGAAAGTTGCAAACGGGGTGCAGTCGCGCCGGGACAGCACTCTTGGCGTGTTTCAATAAGGTTATCCATAAAGGTCACCCATGAAAATTGGCGTCGTCGTTTTTCCCGGCAGCAATTGCGACCATGACGCGTGGTACGCCCTCAATCGGAATCTGGGCGCTACGGCAGAATACCTTTGGCACGATGCCAAGTCCCTGGGAGGCTCCGACGCGATTGTGCTCCCGGGTGGATTCTCTTACGGAGACTATCTACGCTGCGGGGCGATTGCGCGATTTTCACCCGTCATGGACGCGGTCAAGCGGTTTGCCGCGGAAGGCGGGCCGGTTCTAGGAATCTGCAACGGATTTCAGATCCTGGTGGAGTGCGGGCTGCTGCCTGGCGCTCTGATGCGCAATCAAGACCTGAAATTCGTTTGCAAGGACGTGAGGTTGCGCGTGGAGACGGCCGGCTCGCCGTTCACCAACTTGTTAACGGCTGGCCAGGTGTTGCGGATTCCGGTAGCTCACGGCGAAGGCCGCTATTATGCGGACGAGCACACGCTGGATGCCTTGGAGGCGGAGCATCGCGTGGCGTTCCGCTATCTGGACAATCCAAACGGGTCATTGCGCGGGATTGCCGGAGTTCTTAATGAAGGCCGAAATGTGCTCGGCATGATGCCGCATCCGGAACGCGCGTGCGATCCGTTGATGGGCTCGGTGGATGGCCGGGGCATTCTAGAGTCGATGGTTGAGTCGCTCGCTCAGGTGCCTGCCGCCTGATGTTGACGTCTGAGGAACTCGAACGCGTCAAGGCGATTCTGAAGCGCGAACCGTCGCACACCGAAGAAGGTATTTTCACCGTGATGTGGAGCGAACACTGCTCCTACAAAAGCTCACGCATTCATCTCAAGAAGTTACCCACTACAGGCAAATACGTGCTGCAGGGACCCGGCGAAAATGCGGGGATCATTCGGCTGGTGGATGGCTGGGTAGCTGCCTTTAAGATCGAGTCTCATAACCACCCCAGTTACATCGAGCCGTTTCAAGGCGCGGCGACTGGAGTGGGCGGCATTCTGCGGGACATATTCACGATGGGAGCGCGTCCGATCGCAGTAATGGACTCGCTCCGCTTTGGTCTGCCCAACAATGGTGCAAATGGAGCGCGGAATCGGCGTATTTTGGAGGGCGTTGTTTCTGGAATTGCGCATTATGGCAATTGCTTCGGGGTTCCTACCGTGGGAGGCGAGTGTGTTTTTGAGGCTTGCTACGACGGCAATCCGCTAGTGAACGTGTTCGCACTCGGAATCTGCCGGGAGGAAGAAATTCTTTACGCGAGTGCGTCGGGAATCGGAAATCCGGTGATTTACGTGGGCGCCAAGACCGGCCGCGACGGCATTCACGGCGCTTCAATGGCGAGCGCGGAGTTCACCGAGGAATCGAAACAGAAGCGGCCGAACGTGCAGGTGGGCGATCCGTTTCTCGAGAAGCTGCTGTTGGAGGCGTGCCTGGAAGCTATGCAGACCGGCGCGATTGTCGGCATCCAGGACATGGGCGCGGCGGGGCTGACCTCGTCTTCCTGCGAGATGGGAAGCCGGGGCGGCGTGGGGATTGAAATCGACCTGGATCTGGTACCGCAACGCGAGACTGGAATGACCGCCTACGAGATGATGCTTTCCGAGTCACAGGAACGCATGTTGCTGGTGACTCACAAGGGGCGGGAAGAAGAAGTTTTTCGCGTATTTCGGAAGTGGGGTCTGGATGCCGTGACTATCGGGACTGTGACTGACGATGGTTTGTTGCGCGTGCGGCACAAAGGCGGCGTGGTGGCGGAGATCCCCAATCATGCGATCGCGGAGGAAGCGCCGCGTTATGACCGCCCCCACACGGCACCCTATCGGACCGCGAAGCTGACTGCACCCGATTTTGATTACGCCAATCGCGATTTCACCGCCGACTTGAAGGCGCTGCTTGCCTCGCCGGACTTGTGCTCCAAGCGCTGGATCTGGGAGCAGTACGATTACACGGTTCGGACGAACACCATCGCGGGCCCGGGCTCGGATTGCGCGATTGTGCGAGTGAAGGAAACCGGCCAATCGATCGCTATGTCGCTGGACGGGAACGGCCGCTATTGCTATCTTTCGCCGCGGGACGGCGCGCGATTGAACGTGGCCGAAGCGTGCCGCAATCTGGCGACGGCTGGAGCCATTCCGGTTGCAGCCACGAACAACCTGAATTTCGGCAATCCGGAGCGGCCGGAGATCATGGGGCAACTGGTCGAAGCCATCGAAGGCATGGCGGAAGCGTGCAGCTTCTTTGAAACGCCAATCACCGGCGGAAACGTGAGTCTGTACAACGAAACGCTGGGTGAAGCGATCTATCCGACACCGGTCATTGGAATTGTCGGGCTGCTCAAAACTGCACAACCGGCACCGGTAAAATTTCAGAGTTCGGGCCGCGCGGTCGTATTGCTGGGCGGTTACGGGAACGCAGATGCGGAACAATTCGGGTCGACGCAATTTGCCAAGACAATCGTGAAGCAGCTCTGGGGCAAGCCACCAGCGCTCGACATGGACTATGAAAAACGAGTCCATAACGCGATGCGAGACATCCACAGAGAAGGTTTGGCGGAGTCGGCGCACGACGTGAGTGACGGAGGCTTAGCGGTGACTCTGGCGGAATGTTGCACTGCGGATTTAGGGATAAACGCCGATCTGGATAGTGGTATGGAAACGGCGTTCCTGCTGTTCCATGAAGGGCCGTCGCGCATTGTGATTAGTACCGGAAATGCGGCACGCGTGGGTGAAATTTGTAATCTGCATCGCGTCGAAAGTGCAGAAATTGGGGTTACAATGGAGTTAACCTTTGCGATTTCTCATCGGCGTGGAACATGCATCGAGACGACCTGCGCCGACGTCGCCTCGCCTGGACTCGAAACATTTCTCAATGGGGCCGGAATGCCCAGCGGCTTTACTGATAACTAACTCCGCGCGCATCGGCATATCGAACTTCAACCCTGTAACCACCAATCCCGCGATAAACGGAGCCTGGCTGACGAATGACCGATAAATTCCACGATGAGTGCGGGGTTATAGCGATCTATGGACACCCGGAGGCTTCGAAACTCGCCTACTTGGGCCTGTATGCCTTGCAGCACCGGGGACAGGAAAGCGCGGGCATTTCGACCAGCGACGGCGCGGTCATCCACACCCGCAAGTCGATGGGTTTGGTGGCGGACATTTTCACGCAGCCGGTATTGAGGGAGCTTCCTGGTTCACTCGCAATCGGCCACACGCGCTATTCGACATCGGGCGATACGGCTCTGCTGAACGCGCAGCCATTTTCCGTTAACTGCAACAAGGGCCGCATCTCGGTGGCGCACAACGGGAATATTACGAACGCGGCGGAACTGCGGCGCGAGTTGGAGCGCAACGGAGCTATTTTCCAGGCGAGCAGCGATACCGAGGTGATCCTTCATTTGGTGGCGCACTCCCATGAGCGCACCCTGGCGGGAGCTCTGCGCGACGCGCTTTTGCAGCTCGAAGGCGCATTTTCGCTGGTGTTTTTAGCCGAGGATCGAGTGATCGTTGCCCGCGATCCACATGGATTCCGTCCGCTCGCAATGGGTCAGATGGAACTGTCCGGCGGAAAAGTTTGTTACGCCTTCGCCTCGGAGACTTGCGCGTTCGATCTAATCGACGCGGTTTATACGAGCGAAGTGCAGCCGGGAGAAATGGTGATTGTGGGCCCGGACGGGGTGACGCGCGAACGGTTTGCGCCGGAACAGCAAAAAAGCCAGTGCGCGTTCGAGCATGTGTATTTCTCTCGTCCGGATTCCATGGTTTTTGGCCGCTCCGTCCAGGAATCCCGCGAGATGCTCGGGTGCCTGCTGGCCCGGGAGGCTCCCGCCGACGCCGATATTGTGGTGCCGGTTCCCGATTCGGGCGTGGCCGCCGCGCTTGGCTACTCGGCGGAGAGCGGCTTGCCCTTTCGTCAGGCGCTAATTCGCAACCACTATGTAGGCCGTACATTTATCGAGCCGTCCCAGGCGATTCGCGATTTTGGCGTGAAGCTGAAGCTCAATCCTGTGCGGCATCTGCTGGAGGGCAAGCGCGTGGTCCTAGTGGATGACTCCATCGTGCGCGGGACAACCAGCCGCAAGATCGTGCGCATGGTTCGTTCCGCCGGAGCCCGCGAAGTGCATCTCCGCGTTTCCTGTCCGCCGACCGTCAGCCCGTGCTTCTACGGGGTCGACACGCCGACGCGGAAAGAGCTGATTGCGGCCAATAACTCGGTTGAAGAGATTCGAAAATTCGTTGAGGCCGATTCGCTCTCCTACTTGTCTCTGAAGTCGCTGCGGAAATCGGTCGCGGATACGGATGCTCGTTACTGCTATGCATGCTATACCGGCGACTATCCGACCGATTTGATCGGAGTGGAGCAGTTGCTGGCTGCGTCGAGCTGCTAGCGGGCACGGGCCGGGCTGGACAGTGGGTGTACCAACGGTTCCGTTTTTCTGGTGGTTGATGTGATGTTTAGGGAATGCTTGTTCGCGGCGACAATACGACGGGAATTTTCTATTGAAGTAGTGCGATCGAGCAAGCCGTGAATTAGCAATACGGGAATGGTGGAGTGCCGTACCGATTCCGTGGCCGGTACGTCCCACATCCTCAAGCCGTAGGCACAAACGCGTATCCCAGGCTCGCGTAAACAGCAGGCCAAACCACCACCGCAGTTATCCAAGGCACCCTGCCGGCTCTGTTGGCCAATACGCTATTGTTAGCGATCGCAGCAACACCGCGCCAAACCAGAGATTCGCCGAGGCCATAGATCTGCGCTCCGCAGTCATGAGCTTCCAACCAGTTCACCCACGCGTGAACATCGCCTGCTTCTTTTAAGCCGTACGTGACAAGGTCGCCACCGCTCCAACCATGACCGCGACTGTCGGGAAGCAACACTGCGAAGCTGTCCGATTGGAACGTGCGTGCCAGCCCTTCGATCCCGAAATGGGTGTCGCCGATTCCATGCAGCATGACCACGCAGCCCCGGCGCTTCAAGGCAGGGACGAGATAAACCCCGCCAAGCGTAACTCCATCCGCGGTTGTAGCGGTGGCCGCTTGCTCGTCTTTCAAGGATGGTTCCCAAGCTCGTGGACTTTAGGCGGGCGCAACGCTCCTTCGGTCAGAATCGACCCTACCGCGATCACGCCCGGACATAGCCGATAAGATTCGCAATCGCTCCCCGAATCAGCCAAGGCGGCACAAGAAGATACGTGCGGCCGCGGCCCGACCTTCACATCGGGGCCGGGCGGTCCAGTCGCCCCCCACGATACAATTGACTAATGCCTAACGATGTTTTTGCGCACTTCGACACCAGCGAAGGAAAGTTTACTGCGCGCCTCTACGCCGACAAGACCCCGAAGACGGTGGAGAACTTCACCTCTCTCGCGGAAGGCACCAAGACCGGCAAACCCTTCTACGACAATTTGATTTTCCATCGCGTCATCCCGGACTTTATGATCCAGGGCGGCTGCCCCGAAGGCTCCGGACGCGGCGGTCCCGGCTACAAGTTTGCCGATGAGTTTGTCCCCGAACTCAAGCACACCAAGAAAGGTCTGCTCTCCATGGCCAATGCCGGCCCCAACACCAACGGCAGCCAGTTCTTTGTGACTGTTGCGGCGACCCCGTGGCTCGACAACAAACACAGCATCTTCGGCGAAGTTACCGAGGGCTACGATGTGGTCGAGAAGATTTCACGCCTTCCGCGCGATGGGCAGGACCGCCCGAAAAAGGAAGTGAAGCTCAACTCGGTCACCATTGAACGCACCGAAGCGGGCGCGTAACTGGTTTGCGCATCGGCCTCCTCGGGGGCACGTTTGACCCGATTCATAACGCGCACCTCCAAATCGCGGAAGCCGCCGCCTCGCAATGCGCCTTAGAATGCGTTCTGCTTGTCCCGGCGGCTAACCCGCCGCATCGCACGCAAGGCCCTTTCGCCACTTACGCGGATCGGCTGCGTATGATTGAAATCGCGTGCTGCGGCCACGGGATACTCACATCATCTACGCTCGACGACACCCCGGAGAAAAGTTACTCGATTCAGACCGTGGAGCGGCTCCGTTCCACGGTTTCCGCATCCGATGAAATCTATTTCCTCATTGGTGCAGACGCGTTTGCCGAGCTCAGCACCTGGTATCGCTGGCAGGACCTGGCGGCAATCGTCACGTTTGCCGTGATCGACCGGCCTGGTGCCAGTTACCAACTGCCCGCCGGTGTACGGCTCCAACCAGTCCGCGGCGTGAGCCTTCCGATTTCTTCCTCGCAGGTACGGCAACAACTCGCCGCGGGGGAAACTCCTCACGATCTTGATCCCGGCGTGCTCGCGTACATTCGCGAGCATGGCCTTTACCGGTCAGTGTGACTTATTGAATCCCGCCGTGCCGTTCTTGTAGGTGGGGCCCATAGCCGCGATATCGACGCGATAACTAACGGTCGTGCTGTGTGAGCGATTCGTGTTACTTCAAGGGTTGATTTATTATCACGTAACCCTCGGTTATTCATCTTCAAACTACACGCATGTAACGTCAGATCGAAGAACCCGTACAGTCAATAAGCGCTGCAACCATACCGATCAATGGGACTTGTTAAATCCCGCCGTACCGTTCTTGTAGGCGGGGTCCATTGCAGCGATATCGACCCGATAGCTCACCGTCTGGGCACCGGGAAAGGTAGTGGGAATTTTCTGGGTCACCTTGCCGGTCGCCGCCCACTCCGTGCCGCGTTGGAAAGTGGTGATGAATCCGACGCAGCTGAGTGCGCTGATGTCATGGCCCATGACGGTGTGAAAGATGCGCCCCTTGCCGTACTTCAGGACCATCAAGATGGGCTCGTCGTGGCCGCTTCCATGGTTGGCCGGATCGGAATACGCGGTCGCGAGCACGGTCATATGTTCACCAGGACCGCGCAGCGTGCCATAAAGCTCGTCCGAAGCGTGCATCCACTCAGCTGGTAAGCCTTTCATGATCGCGTGGCCGGGTTCGCGCGTTTTGACTTGGAACGGCAGTCGAGCCCCGTGCGCACCGGCATTGCCCGGTGCTGGATCGGAAATCAGCTTGTCACCCTGGAAGTACCACATCGGACCGGCATGCTCGTTGCGATTCCGCCATCCGCCGATCCCGATCATTTGGTTGTACGCGGGCCAATCGGGAAAGGAATTGTTGGCCGCATGTACGATCACCAGCCCGCCCCCACCGCTGACAAAGGCTTCGAATTGAGTCTTCAGGTCCGCGGGCCAATCCGGAGAGTCGAGGTTGGAAACGATCACCTGAAATTTGCCGAACTCCGGATGAAAGCTGGAGAAATCACCACTGGCTTGAGGCGCGGTCGCGACGGTTACCTGAAACAGGCCGCTGTCTTCCAACTCCTTCTTGAGGACGGGCGTGGTGAGCTGCCAGGCATGATAGGGTCCGCCGCTTTGACCATCCAGCAGCATGACAGCGATGGGACCGGCGGCTGGAGCGGGAGGCGCGGACAATGCCAGAAGGGAAAGCGCGCAGAGGAGCAGATGTTTCACGCTCACAGCTTATTACACGGCAATTAGTCCATCTCTGTAGGTCCGTTCACCGCTTGAAAAAATTTCTGTAAGTCTACTAGTTTGAATCAGATCGGACGTTTCCACGCTGCGCGGCTAAGGAATGCGCGGGCGTATGCGCTCCTAGACTGTTGGCCAGAAGGACCTTACGGCCTTTCTGGGAGGTTGAACCTTATATGTCGATCGGCCGTGTTATGGCCTTACTTATTCTGGTGGGCGCGGCAGCGGCATGGGCCCAGCCGCCGTTGACTACCATCCAGGACACTATCTATAAAGCAGATGGCACGCGCATGAACGCCACGGCAGTCATCACCTGGTACTCGTTCGAAGCGGGGGACCACTCCGCGATCGGGATGCAGACGATCTCGGTACCGATTGTCAATGGAAATTTGTATGTACAGCTGGTTCCGAACACGAATGCGGTTCCCAGTCAGCCATACAACGTTGAATACTCCAGCGACGGGATGATTCAGTTCGGGGAAACCTGGATGGTTCCGCCGAGCACGTCGCCGCTGCGCATTCGCGACGTCCGGACAGGCACTACAACTGGAGGCGCCGGCGGTTTGACAGGCGGAGGTGGTGGCGTTGCGAGCGGGCCTGTAACGGAAGCAAATGTTACCGGGTTGCTTCCGGACCTTTCGGCGCGCCCCCTGAAAGGCTCTACCTACGTTCCGGGCCGGGTGGCGATTGTAGATCCGACCGGCGCACTGGACACGATCTCCGGCAACTTCAATGACTGCGTGTACGTGAATGGAACGTCGGGGCCGTGCTTCGATGCGACGCAGTTGCCGACTTACTCCGACGCGGAGACGCCGGCGGGCGTGGTCGATGGTTCGAACGGATCGTTCGCCTTGGCGACCCAACCAGCGCCCGCGAGTTCGCTCCTGCTCTTTCGAAACGGGATGGCGCAAAAGCCGGGATTCGATTACAACCTCACTGGTTCACAAGTCACCTTTGTAAGCGGAAACTCGCCCCAACCTGGAGACACTCTAGTTGCCTGGTATCGGGCTGCCTCAGTGGCCGCAGGTGGCGCCCAAGCCCGAGCGTTAGTCGCGCTTCCACAGTTATCAACTAGTTCGCCACAGGTAATCTGTTCCACATCCGGTAGTCAAACCAGCGCCACGATTTTAACGAAACTTGGCGGCTGCACAATACCAGCCAACTTTCTCAGCGTGGGCGATCGTGTCGAGGTCCGATTTCTTTTCGCGCACTCCGGAACGCTTAGCGGCTTCACCTATTCGGCTGGCTGGGGTGGAGTCCCGGCACTGCAACGAGTTGCCGGGACAGCGGATACCGCGATCAATGGCAAATTCGAGGCTGCGATGGCTCCCGGCAGCACGCAGATCGCCGGCGAAAGCTACGGTTCGGCACTGCCTCTGGCTACCATGCTGACGACGACGACAACGCCGGTAACTGCGCCCATTTCGATCAGCTTTCAAGCTGCTTTGAGCACTGCTGGAAAGGATGTTGTGAGCCTGGTAAATGCTACGGTGATCCGCTATCCAGCGATCAGCAATCCCTGAGAGGTTCAACCTCGGACGCTGGCTGCTGGAATCTTTCGAATTAGGTCGGCCAGCTCGGATTGACTTGTGGCGCCGATAGTGAAGCAATCCACGATGGAGCTGTGGGCGAGAGCATATTGCAAGCACTCGTCCACGCGGTCCCGGAGCTGTCCGGCGCCCAGGATCTTCATCCCGATCACGCCCTTACCCGCGGCTTTCATCTGCTTCAGTACGCTCAAGACGACTTCGGGCTGCGCGTCCATGGCGACCTGCGCCGGATTAATTCGGGCAAGATCCACTTCAACCCAATTGCTGGCTGCGGCTGTTTTCAGGGCTTCAAGAGTGTGGCAGGACGTCCCTTTCGTGTGGATAATACCGCGTTCCTGCGCCTCGCTTAACACCGCCATCGCGCCTTTCTTCTTTTCCGGCCAATCCGCATCAGTCATGCAGTGCAGCAGAAGGATGTCGATGAAGTCAGTATTCAGCTCGCGCCGGAAACGATCAAGATCAGCCTTCATTTCAGCCTCGGTCGACGCGTGCGTCTTGGTCATGATGGTTACGTTTTCCCGCTTCACGCTCTTCAACGCTTGTTTCAGATGCGGATGGCTGCCGTACTGGTCGGCTGAATCCCAAAACGTAACTCCGTTGTCGTAGCCAAACTTATAGAGATCGGCCAAGCCGCGGATGCCCAACTTCTTCGTTTGATCGGAGCTACCACCCGATCCATTGGTTCCCGTGCCCATCGCTAGCCTGCTGACGCTTACTTTACGCGGTCCCAGGCTGATGCGGTCTGAGGCTTCCTTGGCAGCCGTGGCGGCGAATAATGGCTGGGGGAACTGATGCAAAGCGACCGTGCCGGCCGCTCCGCCCAGGAGAAAGCTTCTTCGTTTCATCTTTTGTTAGCCGGCCTTTATTGCTTCAATCCGAAGGAATAAAGCGTGTTGTCATATGTCGTGACTAGAACGTGCCCGCTCGATAGCGCCAGCCCGCTAAAGTGAGTGAAACTTTCGATCGTCTTCCCACTGGAAAACAGTTCCTTCCCAGTGGCCGCGTCTAAAGCGTAAAGAACGGCGTTTCCAGTGTGCCGCTTGACGCGATCCGCAGTGCTGAGCAGACCTCCGGTTTCAGTAACCTGGCCGGTGAATTCGCCACTGGAAAGCACAAAGATCACTCCGTTGGCAACCACGGGCGGCTCCGGCACACTTAGATTGCGCGACTGCCATATGGGGGCGAGAACGGGCGCGCCGTCTTTGTCCTCGACCTTGAACGCCAGCAGAGCGCCGTCGGGTGCATCGCCATTTTTGGTAGCGAAGGTGGGCGCCTGACTCGCAATGGGACCCAAGGCCGGGGCATAAATCCATCGTGTTTTGGCTTCGTCCTGCCATGTGGCGAAGGCTCCCCAGAATCCATGGCTCGCCAAATTCGCGCCTTCATTCATGTACATGGGGCTGCGAAATAGAGGCGTCCGGTGATCGGCTCCGCCCAACTTGGCCGTGTCAAGCAGATAGAGCACGCCTTCTTTGCCGGCTGCAACCAGCAGTTCACGATCCTTGTAAGGGAACACCGCGGGAGTGGTATTGCCTAGATCCAGATCCTTGCGCGTCATGTAGTTGCGGTTCGCGGGAGTGTAGTAGTCGGCCAGCCGATTGTCGGCGAGGGAAAACCCCAGGACGGAATCGGCATAGTTGCCCTTTTCGACATCATAGGGTCCGTCGCCAGTGGAAGCGAACACGCGCTCTTTTCCGATCGAAACGCCTCCACGTCCCCAGACCCCGGCACCGCCACTTGTCGTCGCCGGCAGGAAAGTCACCTTGTGCTCGGGTGTTCGGAAATCCATGGCATAAGCGCCGGATTTCGCGCCTCCGCAGCCTTGCGACACGCTTGTGTAGATCACGCCATCGTGGATATTCAAACTCCAGTTTTTCGAGAAAGGTGGCGTGAATTGGGTGGGCGGAACGGCGTCTTCGCCATCGTTGGCCTTCAGCGAGTGCAACTTGCCGTCACTGGCAAGCGCGAACACCGTGTTATTGGGCAGATAGTGATCTTCCCAATGGTTGACCACCGGCGTGGCATTCAGGGCATTCGGGCAAAGCCAGTTAACGTCCTGCTTCGGCAGCTTTGTCTGGTCGATCGCGAACTGCTTTTTCCAGACGAGTTTCCCGGTATCGGCATCGATTGCGAACAGCGTGTCCGACGCCCCGCCCACGATCACATACTCCTTCAAACCGCCGAGCGTCAGCACGCCTTCCATTACCACCGGCGGAGTCAGCGAATTTAGCTCACGGTCTTGGTTGCCAAGTTTGATTTTCCACTGAAGACCGATGTCTTTAGCATTCTTGGGGGTAAAGGTATCTTCCGAGCGGTTCCAGCCCGTGCGCTGCGGATCGCCGCCGAACGTTGGCCAATCGGCTCGCAGCGTGAGAGAAGAGGTGAGCGCCAAAGCCAGTAGCGCTCGGGTTGTGATCTTAGAACCCGTATTCAACATGGAAGGGAGATACCTGAAGTTTATATCAAGTCAGGCGTTGGCCTCGATCGTCTCGGCAACCTGCTCCCACTCAGTCATGAGATTGTCCAGGTCCAGGCGCCGGGCGTTCAGGAGATCGTTCACCTCGATCGTCGTTTCGGGATTCTTGTAGTTGGCCAGTTCACGCTCGTATTCGGCGATCTCCACTTCAAGACGCGTGACTTCGTCTTCGATTGTGCGACGCCGCTCTTTCATTTGACGAAGCTTAATTGGGTTGAGCCGGACGGCTTTTGTACTTGTCTCCGGCACTGTGGGCGGCAGCGTAACATCTTCTGCTACCGGCTCCGATTTGGGCGCGGGAGCCGCGCCGTTCACGAAGCCGTTCACCGCGCCCTGACCATTCCGGCTGACCAGGAACTCCCGATAGCTTCCAGGAAATGAATGCACGGCGCCTCCGCCGACTTCAACTACGCGGGTCGCCAACTGCTCCAAGAAGTAGCGGTCGTGAGAAACAAAGACGACAGTGCCGGTAAATTTCTGCAGCGCGGTCAGTAGAACGTCCTTGGCGCGCATATCCAGGTGATTAGTGGGCTCGTCCAGCAGCAGAAAGTTGCTCGGGCTCATCAGCATCCGAGCCAGCGCATAGCGGTTGCGCTCACCGCCGGAGAGCACACCGATGCGTTTGAATACATCGTCCTCAGAGAACAGGAAGCTGCCGAGAATGGTGCGCAATTCAGTTTGAGTTGCCCGTGGGGCGACTTGTCCCAGGTCGTCAATAATGCGCGCTTCGGGATCGAGTTCTTTGTATTGATCCTGGGCGAAGTAGTCCGGCTGCACATTGTGGCCGATGATGTATTCGCCGCGTGTCACCGGCTCGATTCCAGCCAGGATTTTGATCATGGTGGACTTCCCTGCCCCGTTTACACCACTCAGCACGACACGGTCCCCGCGCTCGATCAGAAACGACGCTTCCGAGAACACGTGCTTCGGACCGTAGTCCTTGGCAACGTCGCGGAGTTCGGCGACTACACGACCGCTCGGCTTAGGCTGAGGAAAGGTGAAATGAATGGTGCGTTCATCCGGCGGAATTTCGATCCGCTCAATCCGCTCTAATTCTTTGATGCGGCTCTGCACTTGCTTGGCTTTAGTTGCCTGGGCACGGAAGCGGTTGATGAATGCCTCCAGTTGTTCGACTTTCTCCTGCTGGTTCTTGTAGGCCGCTTCGAGTTGGGCGCGGCGCTCAGCACGCAGCGTCTCGTATTTCGAGAACGTGCCAACATAGAAATGCACCCGCTTATTCCAAAGTTCCGCAATCCGGCTTACTGTTTGGTCAAGGAAATAGCGGTCGTGCGAAATTAGAACGAAGGCGTGGGGGTAATCCGCCAGGTAGCTTTCCAGCCAGTCGCGCGCTTCTAAATCGAGGTGGTTGGTGGGTTCATCGAGCAGTAGAAGATTCGGCTTCGACAGCAGGAGTTTGGCGAGCGCAATCCGCATCTGCCAACCTCCCGAGAAGTCCTCCGTACGCCGCTTCCAATCCTCACGGCTGAAGCCGAGACCAGTGAGTACCTGTCCGACATTCGCTTCAATGGAATAACCGTCACGGGCTTGAAACTCCGACTGAGATAGATGGAAACGCTCCGCGACTTGGCGATATTCCAGGCTCTGCGGATCGAGTTCCGCCATTGAGCGGCTGAGGTCTTCCTGCTCGGTTTCGAGCGCAAAGACATCGTCGAACACGGAGAGACACTCGGCGAAAACGCTGCGGCCGGAGAGGGATAGACCATCTTGGGGAAGATATCCTGCGGTGATTCCCTTGGCAAGTGTTATCGACCCGTAATCCAGCGTTTCCAGGCCGGCCAGACACTTGAGCAAAGTGGACTTGCCCGTGCCGTTGGCTCCCACGATACCCACGCGCTCGCGTGGAGTGATCAGCCAGTCGAGCTCTTCAAAGAGGATTTTAGGGCCGAACCGCTTACCGGCGCCCGAGAGTTGAATCATGACTTGTTCAACTCTATTTTAGGCGCCGGTAAAATAATCGCGTTATTGTGCGGGTGGCGGGGGAGCGGAACACGTGAACGGCGGGCTTGGGATCAGCGCACACGAATTGGTACGCGCTGGCGGAACAGGTGTCGTTGGGATTTGGCTTGAGGAAACGAAATCGACGGTCATGTTGTAAGTTCCCATAAAACCGCCTTGGTCGTTGTAAGCCATGGTCTTGTATGGGACGTTCCAACCCGAGCAGTTGAAGCTGGGGTTCGGGAGAATGTCACGCACAAACAGCGTCTGCAGTTGAGCGTAATTAGGATTGCTGGTCAGGTCGATCCAGGTGTAATAATTCGCCGGCGTAACTTGCGCAGGCTGCGGTGCGCCCAAGCCGATAATTAGCGTCACGTTGCCGTTCGGGTCAGTAACCATATCCGAATCCTTCAGCGAAAGCAGTGTGTTCTTGGCATCCTGGAATGACAAGCTTTTATAACGCTGCTGCTCATTACCGGTCAGGACGCAATTGCCGTCGTTACAAGGAGTCGTTGGGTGAGTGGGTAGTTGGAACTGTATCCGCATATAGCCCTTTCCCGCGACTAAAGCCGAGATATACGCCGGATTAATGGGTGCCTGCACCGAGGCGTTCGCACCGTTATCGATCGGAATGTAATCGCGAGTCCGTGACCAATTCACCTTGTTCAACGGATCGCTGGGATAACACAACCGGGGCAAGATGGTTTCGGCGAACGTTTGATGATTCTGCATCTGGCCTTCATGTAGCCACGTTGTCGGGTTGGGCTGGGTAGGCGCTATGATGTTCATCGCCAGCGCCTGGACGCCAGGCATTGCACATCCGGTGGATAGGTCACGCACGAGGACCACAGCTGTAGACGGGACCGGAGTAATGTCGACGTATTTGCGAATCTCCAGGATTCCACCTTTGTTCGCGCCAGTTTCATGCGGCGGGAAGCCCGGCGGCAAATTGGGATAGCCGGTCCATGTTAGTCCCGAGTGGATATGGGACGCATCCATAACATTCTGATCGATCGTAGTGTCCGCGGTGGAGCAACCGGGACTGACCACGGCTGGAGTAGTCCCGCTTCCGATATTGACCGTGATCCCGTATTGCTGGTTGGAAACGTATTTGACGCCCGGAAGCAACGGATTGATCATTGCCGCGTTAAGAGGAATAATTTGGTTATCCACCATTTGCCCCACGATGACGGCGTGATCGTCATAGGCCGTCGCGGAAAGGAATCGAGTGTTCGGGAACTTGTCGAAAATGATCAGACTGTATCCCGGCTGCACGACCTGATAGTAAGCCTGGTTGTAAGTCGCGTTCAGGTCTCCGACCTGCGCGTTGCCATTGCTGTGAGACATCCCGACCGCATAGCAATTGTTGAGAAAGTTGCCGATAAAATCTTTGTTCGGGTCGATCGGGGGGATTACCCCACAAGGGGCGGCAGCGGGGATCGCGCGCACGGGTTGGACGCTTGCAGCCGAAAGACTGGAGATGGTGAGTAGCGATAGAGCGAACAGGCAAACAGACAGACGAGAGCCGAAATACTTCATACGTTCCTTTAAAACGAGTTTGGGAGCCATTCAAGTATAATCCTGAAAGATAGTTGTACGAGTAATCTATTGTAAGTGGATGAGATGGGTTACGAATCGGCTTTCAACTTCCAAAGTACTTGCCGAAGGATTCCGAGTACCAGGCGGCCATCCGCGCGGTCGGGTTGCCACCGGCGCAGGAACCGGCGCACCTTCTGTTCGGTCGAAGTAGCAACGATTCGATTGGTGTACCCGGACACTTCCAGTGTTTCCAGCAACATTCGAGTGATTTGCTCGGCTTCGGCCCCAGCGATTGGCTTTCGGACGGGCGGTACGCCAAGCGGAGTAGCATTCTTGCGAACCAACTCATAAAGACAGACCGCGACCGACTGACCCAGGTTCATTGAGGGCGTTTCCGGAACGGTCGGAATGCGAATGAGGAAATTGCAGAAGCTCAGATCGTCGTTGGAGAGGCCAAACTTTTCCGAACCGAAGAGCAGGGCGGCTTTCTCGCCCAGCATGTGACTAAGCAGCAACGGCCCACCATCTTCCAGCCGGTGCAGAGGATGCTGGAGTTCGCGATTCCCGATCGAGGTGGTGCCCACGGCCATGGAACAATCGGCCAGCGCGCTTCCGAGGTCGTCGTACACGCGCGCGCTCCGAAGGACCGGTGCGCCGCCTACCGCACTCACGGCTTCCCGGAAAGCTTTCTCGTAGGGATTGACCACCCGGAGATCGGAACATCCGAAGTTGCTCATGGCCCGCGCGGCGGCTCCGATATTCAGCGGATTTCGCGGCGAAACGAGCACGACGGCAAGGTTCATCGCAGCCAAAGTCTACCGATCAGATACGCGGCTCCCGCCAGGAACCCGAGTGATGCCTGATACTCGCGATTCTTTAGATAAAGGGATGGTTGGAATGGCCGCTCGTTATTCGCGGAAGGTAAGAAACGCGGCCAAAGAGCGGGCACGCTCGCGGCGAAATTCTGGTAGTCGGGAAATAGCTCGCGCAGGTGCTGCTCTTCCAATTCGATTGCGGGCAGGTAAACTAACAGAAAAATGGCGCCGAAGATGGCAGCCAGCAGAAGATTGCGGCTGGCGATAACTAACCCACAGGCCACCAGCAGAGTGCCGATGTAAAGAGGGTTACGGGTGTGCCGGTAGGGGCCGGATCTCGCCAACACGCTGTCTTTCGCGAGATGTCCCGCAGCCCACGCCCGTAAAGCTAAACCGGCGATCGAAACGGGAAAGCCAGCCAGAAGAGACCCGGCAGACGGATGAGAAAGCCAACCAAAGGTAAACGCCAGGAGAAAGCCAAAAGGAACGCGTAAACGGGCGACACGGTCAGCATACGGCTTGGGAAACCAGGGGCGGCCCATCAGAACCGGGCGCTGAGGAGCGGCTCCATCGCCTGGAGAACCTGCCCGGGGGAGACTTCGCGCATGCTTGGATCGATTGCCGCCCCACGGTCATAATCGCCGCGGACGAATTGTGTCGGCGTACGGCCACTGGTCAGCACGCGTAACGACCCGCCGTACGGTCCATTGCGCACGGGGTCGGTGGGCCCGAAAATTGCGATTCCCGGCTTCCCCAAAGCAGCGGCGAGGTGCATCGGACCGCTATCGACGCCGACAACGGCTACGGACCGGCGGGTTGCGTGAATCAGTCCGGCCACCGTACTGACATGCGTCCAGGTGTTCGGGACTTTTTGAAGACTCTCTCGTGCGTTCGGCGGGCCATTCAAAACCAGCGGCAAGTTCCAGCGGGTCCGCAACGTGAGTGCGAGTTCGGCGTAATACTCCAACGGCCATTGTTTGCTCTTCCAGCCAGCGAACGGGCTCGCGAGAACGAACGGTTCCTCGGGCAGACTACCCTCGGCCACACCGGCTGGAAGCGGAAACGAGCGCAGGAGGTTGACCGCACCAGCGGCCGCCGCCATATCCAGGTGCCGATCCACGATATGCGCGGCGGCAGTGGAGACCCGGTTTGAATAGAACCACGCGGCCATGCGCTCGCGCACCAGGCTGCGGTCGTAGCCGATAATCCGCTCGGGCCGGGCCAAGGTGGCAGTGAGGGCTGATTTCAGGAGGCCCTGCAGATCCATGGCAATCGAGAAACGCTGCTCCCGAAGCTCACGAAGGGTATTGATCCACGTACGCGGATGGCGGCGGTCCAAGCAGATTACCCGGTCGATGAACGAGTTCTGCTGAAGTAGTGGTGCCCACGTGTTTTCCACCACCCAGGTCAATGGAGCAGTTGGGAAGCTGTGTTTCAAAGACGCGGCTGCCGGGAGAGCGTGCAGCACATCTCCCATTGCGCCAAGCCGTACAACGAGCATGCCGGAACTAATGGAGGCTGCCTCCTTTCTGCTCGAGACCGTGCCGTTGGAAGACATGCGCGATTAAGTTCCCCGTACTAAGACCGTGCGCGTCCCGCTGGTCGAGACAAACGGCGGGAGCCAGGCTTCGAACTAAATCCGAAGGGTCCTCCTCGAACGGAATCACGTAGTCTATCACTCGCAAAGCGGCTGCCAACTCCGCACGCGTCCGGTTGGAGAGCAGACACTTGCGGTCGCTCAGAACTATCCCGAACAGCGTCGTTCCACACGCAGCGAAGTTGTCAAGTGCGACCAGCATGCCGGGCTGCAAAACATCGAAATAACCAAGAACGATACTGAAGTGCGCGCGGCTCTCGCCGAGTCTGCCGGTCAAAGCTAAAGCTTGATCTACCGAGATGATCTTGTTCCGGGTGTCCATCTGGTCAGGGTGTCATCCAACAGTTGAGAGGAGTTCGTCAGCGGTCGTGATCACCCGTGCGACGGTGACGCCGGTCATGCAGCGATGATCGATCGGGCATTCTCGCAACAAACAGGGGCTACAGGAGACCGGTTCGCGGATGATGCGGGCGCGATTGCCGGTCGGTCCGGTAGTGATCGGATCGGTGGCGCCAAATACTGTCACCGTTGGCACGCCGAGAGCAGAGGCAATATGCATGGAACCCGAATCGTTGGTGAGAAACAGGCAACAGGCCGCGGCTAGTTCCATGAATTCACGCAGTGAGGTCTGTCCGGCCAGATTGCAAACCTCAACATCCTTTCCGATCCGGCTGGCAACTTCCTTGCATAAAGCGTGTTCGGTCGCTGCGCCGAACAGGCACACGCCGGCGTGATGTTCACGGGCGAGGGACTCGGCAGCATCCGCGAAACGTTCGGGAAGCCACCGCTTCGCATGACCAAAAGCGGCGCCTGGGCTTAGCCCGATCACAGGCATCGGCAGAGGCAAACGGGCCATACGCTCACGTCCTTGTTCTGCAAGGCCCGAAATTCCCGAAAGTCGAATCTCGGGAGACTCAGGGAGAGTTTCAAGTATCCCCGCGCGGCGGAGCAATTCCAGGTAGTAGAAACGTTCGTGGGGCGGGATCTCTCCCTTTGCAGGCACAGGGATGGCTTGCGACAGGAGCCATCCGCGACCGTCGCGATTGTAGCCGATGATCTGCGGAATTCCCGCCAGCTTCGCAATCGCCGCCGCTTCGAAGGCGTTTTGCAGCAGAATCGCGCAATCGAAGGCTTCATTACGAAGAGCTGATGCAACGCGGAGCTTGCTTTTCAGGCCGGCAAACCCAGATCTAGAGATGTAGGGAATAATCCGATCCACCGCTGATTCCGAGGCGTACAGATCAGCTACCCATGGGCGCGCGAGCACTGCGATGTGAGCGTTCGAAAAGCGTTCGCGGACGGACCGCACGGCCGGTAGTGACATCACCGCGTCGCCGATCCAGTTCGTGGCCCGGATCAGAATTCTGGCCGGTGGATGCATTACTTATCGCGGAGGGCGTCGAGCAGTTTGGATCCGAACAAACTGCCGTTCGCCGCCACCGGAACCGGAGTAGCGGGGCGAGCGGCCGGAACCGAAATCGAAGCTTGTCCTAGGAAGTGATCTTTCTTCAATACCGGGCGTTCCAGGGCTCCACTATAGGGCGTGAATGCTCCTAGTGCATGCTTGTCATTGTCCACTAGTGCGCGCATGCATTCCATCTTGGAATCGAGGTCATCCAGGTAGTGAAACAGCATGGCTTCGGCGAACAATGGAACTTTCGGAGAACCGAATTCCAAGTGCCCGTGGTGGCTCAGCACAATATGCTCGATCAGCGTGCGTAGGCCATCAGGAAATCCGGGAAGCTTGCAAGTTTTGTCCCCGATCATGCGAAACGCCATTGGAATGTGGCCGAGAAGCTGGCCGTCATTCGAATAGCCGAAACCGCGATCGAACGTAAGCTCGTAAATCTTGCCGACGTCATGAAGCACGGCCCCGGCAATCAGCAAGTCAAGGTCGATATGTGGGTATTGCGCAGCTACGGCCCGGCTGAGATTGCAAAGGGAAAGCACATGCTCCAGTAAACCGCCGAGGTAGGCGTGATGAATGCTCTTGGCAGCGGGGGCGCGACGGTAGCGCGCTGCGATTTCCGGATCGTCCAGGAATGCCTGTAAAAGAGCCCGCACGTGAGGGTTGATGACTGCCGCAACGATCTCCGTGAGCTCGAGCCACATCGCATCCGGGTTGCGTGTGGAGCATGCGAAGTAATCGCCAAAATCCACGTCGCGATCTTCAACCTTGCGAATCTTGTGAATGGTTAGCTGCGGCCGGTTCTGATGCAGTTGCACCAGCCCTTTCACCTTGACGAAGTCATCCCGATCGAAGGAATCGAGCACTTCCGTGACGTTGTCCCACATCTTCGCGTCGATACGGCCGGATTTATCCGACAGCATCAACGAAAGATAGGGCTCTCCGGTCTTCTTCTCGCGAATTTCTTTGGACTGAACCAGGAAGCAGTCGGTAATGTTCTGGTTGGGCTCGAGCTGATTGACGAACAGCGGCTTCATGGTTTTGGCGCAGGTTGCGGAGCAGCCGATGAGGATGACGAGCTCGAACTGGAGCTCGATCCGGCGGCAGGAGCGGGACTCGCTGTGGGGGTTTCCGGCATTCTGGGGGCGGCGCCGGGATCGGAAGAACTGACCTTCGCGCTGCTTCGAGGAATCACCCCGAGGATACGTTTCCGCCGGCGCGCCGCCACTTCTTCCTTGGTCGTGGTCTGTGGCTTCAGCGTGGCCGGATCTTTCCAGGCCGTATCCTTGCCCGGAGCTGCCCCGCTATCCACATACCCGCCACGTATTTCGATAAACGCGTCTTTCCGCAACTGCGTGAGATATTTACGAATCTCGGGCTGCATTTTCGGAGCGTAAAGCTTCTCCATGACTTCGTTCTTCACGTCTTCATAGGAAGCCTGACCCGCCTCATAGCGCTCTTCTACTTTGAAAAAGACATACCCGGAGTTGGTCCGGATGGGATCGGTGACGAAGCCGCGATTGGCTTTGAAAACTACGTCTTCGATCTCTTTTCGCAGATCGCCTCGCTTGTAGGGCGGCAACTGCCCCTCTTCCGGAGCGGTAGCCGCGTCGGAGTAGGATCGCGCCAACTCTGGAAATTTCTCGCCTTTGCGGGCACGGGCAACCAATTCCTTGGCCTTTTTTTCAGCCGCGGCAACGTCAGCATCCGAATTGCTCTTGAACGCAATCAGGATCTCGCGAAGGAACACCTGTTCCTGCCGCACGAACTCGGTCTTGTGCTTTTCGTAGTAGTCCTTGAGCTCGGACTGCGGCATTTGGATTTTGTAAGCGACTTCCTGGCTGATGACCCTTTGGGTCAACATCTGATTCTTCATCTGGCTGCGGAAATCTTCAAACGGTATCCCGGCCTGGTCCTGCACCCATTTGTGGAAAGCCTCGGGATCGGCCAATTTGCTATCGGCCTGAATGCCGGCCATGCGGCGCGTGATTTCGGGGTCGACGTTGATGTTCAGATCCTTGGCTTGCTGGACTAATAACAGCTGATCGATCTGGTCGCGCAAAGCGTCGGCCTGCTTTTTCTTCACTTCGGCGTCAAGAGCCGAATCGGAAAGCGTTGGATTTTGTTTCTTCAACTCGGCGGAAATCAACTCGCGCTGATGCTCAAGTTCGCTCTGAGTGATGATCTCGCCATTCACCTTCGCGACAATTTCTTCAACGATGCGGGTGTGAAGATCGACGGTGACCGGGGTGTTAGCATCTGCGGCCGAGAGCAGAACGGGGCTGCACAAGCATGCTGAGACCACGCCCGCGTGCAGCAAGTACTTCAATTGCATGACCCTCATTATCCCACGCGGAGCACTTTCCGCAAGCGTTTCGGATGGTATGCAGGTGATGTTTACCCGGCACAGGCTAGAGCGCTTGCTCGCTGAATATCGCCCAGTGCCCGGCGGCGATTGGGATATCCTGACATCACGTTGACAAACAACCTATATTCGTTGGTGATCGCCATGTTGTTGGGAATGTCCGCGAACGCGCAGACACCTGCGGCTCCGTCCGCTGGTTCCCCCCCGAACTACCGGTAATTCAGACCTCCATAACCGTGAACGAGCACGTCGCGACGGAGTCTCCCGCAAACATCAGCACGGTATCGCAAGAGCAATTGAGCGAAACGCCCGGTGTCGGATTGGACGACCGGCTGCGGCAGGTTCCCGGATTCAGCTTGTTTCGGCGGACTTCGAGCGAGATTGCGAACCCCACGACGCAGGGAATTTCGTTGCGCGGAATCGGATCGTCAGGCGCTTCGCGGACCCTGGTGCTGTTTGATGGCGTTCCTTTCAACGATCCATTCGGCGGCTGGGTGTATTGGACGCGATTTGCGCCCGAAGATCTCGCGCGGGTGGAAGTATCTCGAGGTGCATCGACCAGTGTCTTCGGAAATCTGGCCATGGGCGGCGCCATTAACATTTTCCCGGTCGAACCCCGGCAGCGGCATGTTTCCGCAGGCGCTGAAGCTGGTACCCAAAACACCTACGATGTGTTCGCCGGTTACACGGAGGCGTTTCGCAATTTCGCAATCACGCTCGGGGGCCGAGGGTTCACGACTGATGGCTACTACGTCGTTCCAGGCGACCTCAGGGGCGCGATCGATCGCCGCGCGAATGTCCGCTTTGTGAATGACGACATTCGATTGGACTGGTTCAACGGTCCTCACCGCGTCTACGCGTGGGTAAATTCCGTAGTAGAAGAGCGCGGGAACGGAACGTATATCACGCACAACTCGACCGCGGTGGGTACCGGGGCTCTGCGCTACCTCTATCAAGGCGCGCACAATAGTGCGGCAGTGACGGGATTCGGGACCACGGGCCAATTCCATAGCGACTATTCGTCGATATCGCCCGGTAGGAACACGGAACGGCTGGTTTCGACACAAACGGTGCCGGAGAGTTCGCTAGGCGGCGCGGCCATCTACACGCACACCGCGGCGCGTTTCGGATTGGCTGCGGGAGCCGACGCCGAGCAGGACCGAGGGTTCAGTACGGATCGTTTCTCCGCTAAAAACGTTCGCGTCGCGGGCGGCTCAATCCTGGAACATGGGGAATTTCTCCAGGGTAATTTGACAGCGGGACCCGTTCAGTTCTTCGCCGGAGCGCGACATCAGTTTACCGGTTTCGATGGGCATCAATTCTTCAGCCCAAGCGGCGGATTTGTCGCGGGGAAAAACCGGTGGCGTGCCCGCGGAAGCGTCTATCGGGCGTTCCGTTCACCAACTTTGAACGAACTGTATCGAGAGTTCCGCGTGGGCAATACCGACACGCTGCCGAATCCGCAACTGCAGCCGGAGACGCTGTTCGGGGCTGAGGCCGGCGCCGACTATGTGACCGAAAACGGAGCACTGCGCGTGACCGCGTTCCGCAACAGTTTGCATGGTCTGGTGACTAACGTAACGTTGAACAGCACCAAAAATTCCATTACACGTGAACGCGAAAACGCAGGCAATGCGCTGGGCCGTGGGGTGGAAGTTAGTCTGGATCACCGTTGGCGCGAGTTCACCGGCCGCGCTGGCTATCTTTTCGCCGACTCGCGCTACGTAACCGGATTGCGCGTGCCTCAAGTGCCGCGAAGTCAAGGCTCTGCAACCCTGACGTGGGCCCATCAACGGACCTTGGCATCGGCCAGCGTACGGAGTTCTTCGTCGCAGTTCGATGACGATCAGAATCGATTCCTGCTGCCCGGGTTCGCGGTCGTGCAGTTCCTCGTGCGAGAGCAGATTGTGCCCCGCCTGGCAGCCTCGCTGGAAATTACCAATTTGCTGGATCGCACGTTTTACACCGGGTACACGCCCACAGCCACGATCGGCGACCCGCGCATTATCCGCGCTGGGCTCTTGTGGAAGGTGAACTAGCGATAACATTAAGACTTGACCACGACGCTCCCCGATATCCTAAGCCGAATTGTGGAACGCAAGCGTCAGGAACTGCGCGAATCGCGGGTTTCCGTTGCGGAACTGGAGTTGGGGGCGGAGCGGTCGGTAATGCAGCGGCGAGCGTTCGCGGCGGCACTTCGGCGGTCGAAGCCGGCGATCATCGCGGAGATTAAACAGGCCTCGCCCAGCAAAGGTTTGCTGACGGACAATTATGATCCAGCAAGCTTGGCCACCGCCTATCAGAATGGGGGCGCGGCGGCCATTTCCGTGCTCACGGATCGTGATTTCTTCCAAGGAAGTCTGGATCATTTGAAGGCCGCGCGCGGAGCCGTCACTCTGCCGGTGCTCCGCAAAGATTTCACCATTAGCGCTACGCAGGTACTGGAGGCTGCCGCGCATGGGGCGGATGCCATCCTACTCATCACGGCTGTCCTTTCGGTGGAAGAACTCCAGTATTTCCGCGAGCTAGCGGCGCAATTCCTAGTAGCCGCGCTGGTGGAAGTGCACGACGCTGAGGAACTGAAGAAAGCGCTCGATTCCGGCGCCGCGATAGTAGGCGTGAACAATCGCGATCTGCGGTCGTTTGATGTTCGCCTGGAGACTTCATTAGATTTGGCCGCGCTGATTCCTAGCAATCTGATTCGCGTGAGCGAGAGTGGAATTCGGACCCCGGACGATATCCGGCGGTTGAGCGCGGCTGGGTATGACGCTTTCCTGGTGGGCGAGCATCTGATGCAAGCCGCCGACCCGCCCGGGAAACTGCGAGAATTGCGATGTTCGTGAAGATCTGCGGAATCACCAATCGCGACGATGCACAGGCTTCCATCGACGGTGGCGCCCGCGCGTTGGGGTTTATTTTTCATCAGCCGAGCCCGCGATTCATCCCACCGGAAATGCTGGAGAGATGGATCGATTGCGTGCCGGCAAACGTGTGGCGCGTGGGAGTTTTCGTGGATGCCCCCACAATGGAAATACAGCGAATCACCCGCATGCTGCGACTGGATGTAGCGCAGTTACATGGATCGGAATTGCCGGCCGCAATGCCGGATTTCGTGCGCGTGTGGAAGGCCTTCCGCATTGTGGATCGGCTGCCGCGCGCAATCAAGGAGTTCGGGGTAGAGGCCGTTCTTCTGGACGGGGTTTCATCGGGCCAGTCATTCGACTGGAGATTCGCGAGGAACGTGAGTCAGCCCGTGATTCTGGCCGGTGGACTGAACGAACAGAATGTAGAGCGGGCGATCACGCAAGCACAGCCATGGGGCATTGATGCTTGTTCGGCCCTGGAAATTTCCCCTGGTAAAAAGGATCAAGCGCGTCTCTCACGCTTCTTAAAAGTATGTCACCCGGTATTCTCGATCTCCAATTAACGTCCGAGCCCGATGGGGGCGGACACTTCGGCCCGTTCGGCGGGCGCTATGTCCCGGAAGTGCTGATGTCTCCGTTGGAAGAACTGGAGCTCACATATGCGGAGGCGCGCAAGGATCCCGCATTCCAGCGAGAGCTCGACCACCTGCTAACTACCTATGCGGGCCGGCCGACGCCGCTCACACTTGCCCATCGCCTGTCCACTGAACTGGGCGGCGCTCGCATTTATTTAAAGCGCGAAGATCTGCTACACACCGGGGCGCACAAGATCAATAACTGCCTGGGGCAAGGATTGCTGGCGCGCCGCATGGGCAAGACTCGCATCATCGCGGAAACCGGAGCGGGTCAGCACGGCGTAGCCACGGCTACGGTGTGTGCGTTGTTTGGGTTCGACTGCACTGTCTACATGGGCGAAGAAGACATGCGGCGGCAAAAGCTGAACGTTTTTCGCATGCGTCTGCTTGGAGCCAAGGTGATCGGAGTGAGTTCCGGAAGCCGCACGTTGAAAGACGCCATCAGCGAAGCCATGCGGGATTGGGTGACCAATATCTCGACCACGCACTATCTGCTCGGGTCGGCATTGGGTTCGCATCCGTATCCGATGATGGTGCGCGATTTTCACCGGGTGATCGGGTTGGAAGCGCGGGCGCAAGTTCTGGAGGCCGAAGGGCGCCTGCCGGACGCGATCTTCGCCTGCGTGGGCGGCGGCAGTAACGCAATCGGTATCTTTCATCCTTTCGTTCCGGACGCCGGGGTAAAGCTGATCGGGGTGGAAGCAGGTGGCAAAGGAACCACGCTCGGCCAGCACGCGGCGCGTTTCAGTGGCGGATCGCCCGGCGTTCTGCATGGATCGAAAAGCTATCTTCTGCAAGACGAGCATGGGCAGGTGTCTCTGACGCACTCGGTTTCGGCGGGCCTCGACTACGCGAGCGTAGGCCCGGAACATGCGTCGCTCCATGACAGCAAGCGGGCGGAGTACGTTTCGGCTACTGACGATCAAGCGTTAGCCGCAGCGGTGCGCTTGAGCCGTACGGAAGGGATTATCCCGGCTTTGGAAACGGCCCACGCGGTGGCTGAGGCGATCCATCGCGCACCCGGTCAAAAGGATTCCATTTTCGTGGTCAACCTCTCCGGACGCGGCGACAAAGACATGGATATCTACCGTGAGAATCTGAAGGAACTCGACGCCGAGTGACCCGGATTGAGAAGGTTTTCCGGGAAAAGCCCCACGTTCTGATCGCATATATCACCGCGGGCGATCCACATCCCGATCGCACGCCGGCGTTAGTGGCCGCGCTCGAAAGAGGCGGCGCGGATCTGATCGAACTCGGGGTCCCATTTTCCGATCCGATTGCGGATGGTCCGGTGATTCAGCGGGCTGGATACCGAGCCATTCAACAAGGCACGACGCTGGCCCGGGTATTGGAAATCGCGCGTCAAATCCGCAGCGTGTCGGAAGTCCCGATCCTGTTGTTCACGTATCTAAATCCGATCGAGAAGTATGGTGTGGAGCGTGTGGCGCGCGACGCTAAGGCCGCTGGCATCGATGGATGCTTGCTGACTGACGCCAGCGTGGAGGAAGCCGCGGATTACGTTCGGGTGATGCGCGAACAGGGTTTGGATACCGTGTTTTTGGCTGCCCCGACCAGTTCCGACCGGCGGCTGGGTCTGGTAGCTGCGCTCTCGAGCGGGTTCATCTATCTGGTTAGCCGGACCGGCGTTACCGGCGTGCAGAGCGCGGTCTCGCTGTCGGTCGCACCGCTGGTGGCGCGTGTCATGGCGATCTCGAAGCTTCCGATTGCAGTGGGCTTCGGCGTTTCTAAGCCGGAGCATGTTGCTGAAATTGGCGCCGTCGCTCCCGGCGTCGTCGTCGGCAGTGCGATCATGAGCCTGATCGAAGCGCATGGAGACGCTCCCGATCTTGAGGATCGGCTGGAAGCCTTCACGCGAACTCTAAAAAGCGGGTTTCCGGCATGACGCCGGAAGAAGCCTCGCGAGCGCTCGCTGAATGCCGGGACCGGATTGACGATGTCGATCGCCGGATTATGGCGCTGCTGAATGAGCGCACGGAAACGGTGCAAGTTATCGGACGCATCAAAGCAACGGTGAGCCTGCCCGTTTATGAGCCTAAGCGCGAGGAAGAGGTGTTTCGAAACATCGCGGCCCATAATTCCGGCCCTATGCCGCCCGACGCGGCTAAACGTGTTTTCGAACGCATCATCGACGAAATGCGCAAAGTACAGCGCGAACGGATGGCCCAATAATGCTGGTGATCATGGATTCTGGCGTTACCGATGAACAGATCCAGAACGTGATGGAGCGGATGATCGGCCTGGGTTTCGATGTGCATCGTTCGAGCGGCATGACTTACACCGTGCTTGGCGGAATCGGGGATGCCCAAAAATTCGACGCCCGCGAGTTTCGATCCATGCCTGGAGTGCGGGAGGCGATTCGAATTTCGAGCCGTTGGAAACTCGCTGCGCGGAATACGCGTCCGGAAGGAACCTTGGTGCGCATCGGCTTGCTTGAAGTGGGCGGCCCCGATCCGGTTCTGCTACCCGGCGGCGCGACGCTGCGCGAGGTCTGGGAATCTTCACAGGTGCGTGTGCTGGGAGCCCACGCCGATGCTTTAGTCGTGCCCCCGGCGTGCATGGAAAATAGCGCGCTGCTGCGTGAACTTGGGGGCGCGGCAGTCCCGGTGATCTTAAAGCGTTCAGAATTGGCCAGCGTGGATGACTGGTTGACTGCCGCCGACTCCATTCTGCAAGGCGGTAATTCCGACGTCGTCCTGTGTGAGAGTGGCGTACGAAGCGCTGCTGGCCGCGTACTTGACATCGGCGCGATTGCCGAACTGCGCCTGTTGACGCATCTCCCTGTGATTGCCGCGCCGGGCGGGCTGAGCGAGCGCAACGATGTGGTTAGCGCGATCGGGAAAGCTGCGCTGGCCGCTGGCGCGCAAGGAATTCTTCTTTAACGTGGAGACCGTCGCAATTGTTGGGGTAGGACTAATCGGCGGATCGTTTGGCCTGGCCCTACGCGCGGCGGGCTTCCGGGGCGAAATTATCGGCGTCAGTTCGGCCAAAACCATCGGGAAGGCCTTAATCCGCGGAGCCATCGACCGCTCAGACACCCTGGAATCGGCCGTTCGTCAAGCGGACCTGGTGTATCTGGCTCAGCCCGTAGGCCGCATTCTCGCGACTTTACATCAGCTGAATGATTTCGTGCGCCCGGAAGCTCTGGTCACCGACGCGGGCAGCACCAAGCACTTGATCGTGGAAACCGCGCGCAAGCACATCCGCCATTGTGCATTTTTGGGCGGCCATCCAATGGCGGGCAAGGAGTCGCGCGGCGTCGAAAACGCCGAGCCCGATCTGTTCCGAGGCCGGCCCTACGTGTTGACGCCGGGAAATCCATCTGAACTGCAGCACCCCGCTGCTCACGAGTTGCGGGAGTGGCTGGAAAAGATGGGCGCGCTCGAAGTAATCGTCGGAGCTCAAGAGCATGACCGCCGGGTGGCTTTCAGTTCGCACTTGCCTCAATTAGCTTCCACCGCGTTGGCTGCGCTTCTGGCCTCGGAAGAGACGCTTGCCGGACCGGGGCTTGTGGGCGCGACGCGCCTGGCCTTAAGTGCGTACGAGATATGGCGGGATATCCTGCTAACTAATCCCGACGCGATCGCGGAAGCACTTACGGCATACATTCAGAAGCTTGAGTATCTGCGCGACAACTTAAGTTCGCGCACGATGCAACGCGAGTTCGAATCCGCCGCCGGATTCGCAAATGGCCTCCGCGAACGGCCGTAATCGCCGGTACTTACTCCTTACTTACGCATTGTAAGTACTGGACGAGATGCGACCGCCCTTGCCTGTCCAATTCGTATGGAAGAACTCGCCGCGTGGCTTATCGAGGCGCTCGTAAGTATGGGCGCCGAAGAAGTCTCTCTGTGCCTGAAGTAAGTTGGCGGGTAAGCGCGCTGTACGGTAACCGTCGTAGAACGACAGCGCGGTGGAAAAGGCCGGAGTGGGCACACCAAGCTCGATCGCGTGAATCAGGCCGCGCCGCCAGGATGCCTGATATTTGTTCAGGACTCCGCTGAAAAACTTATTAGTCAGTAAGTTGGAAAGGTTGGGGTCACTATCATATGCGGCCTTGATATCTCCCAGGAAACGGCTACGAATAATACAGCCACCGCGCCACATCAACGCGATGCCGCCGAAGTTCAGATTCCACCCCTGTTCCGTGGCTACCTCCCGCAGCAGCATATAGCCTTGCGCGTAGGAGATCACCTTGGAGCAATAGAGTGCGCAGCGTACATCTTCGATGAATGCCTTGCGTTCCGGCGCGGATGGTCTAACTGGCGCTTCCAAAATCTTCGCGGCTTCCACACGCTCGCTCTTGAGAGCCGATAAGCAGCGCGCAAAAACGGCTTCACCGATTAACGTAACCGGCGTGCCTAAATCGAGAGCGCTATTGACGGTCCACTTGCCAGTCCCTTTTTGGCCGGCTGCATCGAGAATTTTCTCGACGACCGGCGCTCCGTCGTCATCTTTCTTTTGGAAGATCTGGCTCGTGATTTCGATCAGAAAGCTATCCAGTTCCCCGCGATTCCACTCGGCGAATACATCATGCAGCTCGTCCGCATTCAGGCCTAGACCAACCTGCAGCAGATGGTATGCCTCGCAGATCAACTGCATATCCCCGTACTCGATGCCGTTGTGCACCATCTTGACGTAGTGGCCCGCGCCATTCTCGCCAACCCAATCGCAGCAGGGGGTTCCGTCTTCAACTTTGGCAGCAATGGATTGAAAGATCGTCTTCACTAATGGCCAGCCCGCGGGGTTCCCGCCCGGCATGATCGACGGCCCGAATCGCGCGCCTTCTTCGCCACCTGAGACGCCGGAGCCCACGAAAATAATTCCTTTGCCGGTCAGCGTCTGTGTCCGCCGGTTCGTATCGAGGAAATTAGAATTGCCGCCATCGATGATGACGTCCCCTGGCTGAAGGTGCGGGACCAGCGCGTCGATCATATGATCCACCGTGTCGCCGGCCTTCACCATCAGCATGACCTTGCGGGGCGCCCTAAGCAGCTCGACGAGCTCTGGAATGGAGTGTGCACCCTGTACCTCGGTGCCTTTCGCCTCGTTATTGAGAAAATCATCGACCTTGGACGTCGTGCGATTGAAGACCGCCACTTTGTAGCCGTGGTCATTCATGTTCAGGACCAGATTCTGGCCCATCACCGCGAGACCGATTAGCCCAATGTCACAGGATTGCGTTTGCATTACTGCCCATCGTAATGCATGGAAAGAATTGATTTAACCGGACTCGAATCACGCCGGAGCGAGCCTTGAGCCGTGCGACGATGAGAACGCGTACGCTGATGGTCGATATTCATAGCCACATCCTCTGGGATCTTGACGATGGCGCGAGAACGCTCGAAGAAAGTGTCCAGATGGCGCGGCTTGCAGCCGAAACCGGCACTACCGATCTTGTGGCCACGCCCCACGCCAACAATCGATATCTCTTCGATTCGGCGCTGGTTGAGCAGCGCGTTGTGGACCTGAGACAAGCTCTCGATGGGAAGCCGCGGCTGCATTTGGGATCTGATTTTCATCTCAGCTTTGGCAATATCGAGGACGCGTTGAACGATCCCCGCCCATACACCATCAATCACCTGCGCTACTTGATGGTTGAGCTTCCCGATACTCTGATCCCTGCCGATTTGGGCCACGTTTTCGAGCGTATGCTGCAGGTCGGTATCCTGCCCGTCATCACCCACCCGGAGCGCAATCGCGCTCTTTGGAGAGACGAAAATCAGTTCGACACCTGGCTGAAGGTGGGCTGTTATGTGCAAATCACGGCACAATCGCTGGAAGGGAACTTCGGAAGGACAGCCCATAAAATTGCGTGGCGTTTGCTTAAAGAGAACAAGGTTCACTTCGTGGCTAGTGACGGGCACGACATGGAACACCGGCCCCCGCGGCTGGATCGCGCTTACGCAGAAGTGGCGAAAAAGCACTCCGTGGAGACCGCCGACCTCCTCTTTCGGGACAATCCACGCCTGGCTCTCGACGGGGTTCCGCTGACGCAACATAGACTGCAACCGAGAAAATCGCGTTTCCGCTTGTTCAGTGCGTAAATAATCCTGCGATTTATGCCGTTTATTCAGTCTATTTGTATGCAACGTTGAAACTTTCTGATACTTTTTGTGTATTACTTCTCAGCGGTAAAGGAGCATTGAAGTGGCGATTCTAAAACGTAAGAGCAGGATGATCAGCTTGCGGCTGTCCAACGACGAGTATGAGACCCTGCGAAGTTTGTACCGGGTTCATGGTTCGCGAAGCGTCTCGGAGTTCGCGCGAAACGCCATGCAAAAGGTCATCGGAGAGGCGCACACGGGCACACCGAACATCGAGGGCCGCCTGCAGGAGCTCGACACAAAAATGAGCGCCCTTGATCACGAAGTCGGGAGACTGGTCGAATTGATCGAGAGCAGACTGGTCAATAAGAGAGTCTCCACCGCGGATGCGGCTTAAGGCCGCTATTGTCTCGGGATGGTTCGTCTGCGGCCTTCTGGCGCAGGTAGCGGAGGCCCCGCCTGATTATCGGCTTGGTGACGGTGATACGATCACCGTGCGCGTTCTGGATCTGGAAGAGATTCCGGATCGGCCCATTCGAATCGACTCGCAAGGCAATATCACTCTGCCCATTGTCGGCGAGTTGCATCCAAGCGGCCTGACTACCCGGGAACTGCAAAGTCAGATCGAAACCCGTCTCCGCGCGGTTCTGAAAAACCCCGTCGTGACCATTACGCTGGCCGAGTTTCGCGATGCCCCAGTAACCGTTCTGGGTGCGGTTAACTCTCCCGGAGTGAAACAGATCCGTGGGCAGAAGACGCTATTGGAGGCGCTTTCCGACGCTGGCGGGCTGCGCGCTGACGCGGGTGCCACGGTCCAACTGACAAGAACCCGGTTGGCGGGGCCGATCCCGCTCGCTAACTCGCGGTTAGACAGCGATCAGAAGTTTTACGTGGCCGAAGTGGAAATATATTCCCTGCTTCACGCCAACAATCCCGGAGAAAATATACAGCTATTGGCTCACGATGTTGTCGCAGTGCCTCCAGCGGAGTTGGTTTACATTTTGGGCGAAGTTTCACATCCAGGCGGCTATGAAGTCAAGAGCAGCCGAACCATTCCGATTTTGGACGCTGTGGCTCTAGCGGGCGGTGCCAACCGCAACGCTAGTTCCTCGCGCGCAAGGGTCTTACGGCCTTCGCGCGGAAAATCCGATCGGATGGAGTTCGTCGTGGACTTGAATCACATGCTTGCTGGAAAACAAAAAGAATTCGAATTACAACCGGCGGATATTCTATATATCCCGACCAATAAAGGTAAGGTAATTACCACCCGCGCCCTGGAAGCTATGATTGGGACCGGGTCGTCCATTGCCGTTTTCCGGGGCTCGCGGTAGTGCCGTCCGCGCTTGACGCGGAACTCTTTCGGCTCCCCGAAGAACTTCCCGCCCTGTATTGGCTGCAGCTTTGGCGCACAGGGCAAAAAAACTGGAAAACGTTGTTGCTGTTCACTGCCTGCGGAGCTTCACTGGGGCTCCTCATAGCAGCCTTCACCACCCCGCTGTATCATGCCTCCACCAGTATCGAAGTGCAGGCTATTACCGACAATTTCCTCAAATCGCAAGACGGAAATCCGAACGCCGGCGCGGAATCGGAATTAATGGATTTACAGACCCAGATCCGGATCATGCTGAGCGGCAGCGTGGTCGACCATGTGGTCAGCGGGATTGCTGCCCGCGAGGGTCCGGCTTCTCTTCCAGCCCTTCGGCAAGCCGCGGCGACACTAAATGCCCACGTCGCCGGTCCCACCCGGATCATCGAAATTTCGAGCGATTCCACCGATCCCCGCATAACTTCACTTTTCGTGAACGCCCTCGCGGCGGATTACATCGATCAACATACCGAGGCACGCTGGACCGGGGCGCGTCGCGGCGTCGAAAAAACAACAATCGCCTTGGAGGAAATGCGCGGCAAACTGGAAAAATCGGAAGCGTCGCTGCAGGAATATGCGACTGCGTCCGGGCTGCTGTTGTCTCCCGATCGCAATATCCTGGGGGAGGATAAAGCGCGCTCGCTACAGACCGAGGTCTCCCAAGCTCATAGCGACACGGTAATGAAGCAGTCGCGGTTTGACGCCGTGCGCTCGTCTGCCTCCGTGGATCAGACCGCGATCGTTAACGACCCCACAATCCATGACATGGAAGCCAAGCTCACCGACTTGCGCCGTCAACTCGCGGAGCTGGAGACCACCTATACCCCCGGGTATTCCAAAGTGAAGCGCGTGCAGGCCCAGATTGAGCCGCTCGAAGCCGCCATCGCCAAGAGTTTGCAAGGTGCTGAAAACCGGGCGCGAAGTGAGTACGAAGAAGCTCGCCAGCGCGAAAATTCTTTAGCCTCCGCCTACCGGACCCAGATGGATGCCGTGGCGGTGCAGGAAGCCAGGAAGGTACATTACGACGCCCTGCGCCGCGAGGTGGATGCAGCACGCAGCATCTATGACGCCGTGCTTGCCCGCTCCAAGGAGGCCACCATTGCTTCCAGTATGCGTTCCAGCAATGTGCGCGTGCTCGATCCAGCTCGACCCGCCACGCAGCCGTTTCAACCGCGACGCGCGCGTTTAGCGCTTCTCGGCAGCATCGCCGGACTTTTTCTGGGATTTGGGTTTACGTCCGCTCGTCAGCAGACCGACCACGCCGTTCGCGCGCCCGGGGAACTGAACCGGCTGCTGCACGTCCGCGAGTTCGCGCCTTTCCCTTCCGGGAGTGGCCCCATCGACGTCTCGACCTTCGAACGTGAGCCCGCCGGAGTAGCCAGTCTGTCGAGCGTCCGCGCCATGCGTACCTCTCTGATGCTCGATCCGCCGCAGGAGAGCGCGCGGGTGCTCGCCGTGGTGAGTGCGCATCAGGGGGAGGGCAAGACATGCATCACCTTGCATTTGGCTGCCTCCCTCGCTGCCGTGGGCAAACGGGTTCTGTTGATCGATGGGGACCTTGCCGCTCCGCGCCTCCACCTCGCCTTCAAAATAGCGGGGACGTCTGGGCTCATCGATCTTTTGGGCGACGAGGTGGGCCGAACCGACATTGGCGGCTACATCTGTCCATCCGGCTTGGCCGGGGTCTCGCTGTTGCCTGCCGGACACGCCGGAACTCGCTCCGCCGAGTTGCTCTACTCTCAGCACCTACCCACCCTCATCGCCTACGCGCGAAACAATTTCGATATTGTTCTTGTCGACACTCCACCCCTGCTTCAGATCCCAGAAGCACGTATGCTCGGCCGGGCAGCGGATGCCGTCATTCTAGTTGCCCGCGCGGGCCGCACGGATCGCGATGCCCTTCTGACCGTATGTCAGAGGATGGCCGAGGATAAAACCCGAATGACCGGATGTGTGCTCAACGATTGGAATTCCGAACAGGCCCAAAAGCCCTACCGTACGCCTCAACCGGTCAGCAGGACGCGCGCCTTGCGGCTCGCAAACTTCATCCCAGGGCGGACGCCGCGCCCTCGTCAGAAAGCAGCTTAGATTTCCTTGCGCATCTTGTTCTTGAGTCCTTGCGCCCAATGGGGCGGTGCGGAGCGCTGCCTTCTCGATAGCATGGCGAGCCTGCGGCAAGCTGAGCCGGATTGGGACATCTACCTTTTGACCGGGGCTGACGGTCCGCTGGTCGCGAATTCGCAAGCCCTCGGCGTCCAAACCATTGTGGTGCCGTTCCCAGCGCTGCTGGCGAAACTGGGCAGTTTCCGAAACTCTCTCGCCCAGCTTGCCTTTGCCAGCGCGCCGGTACTTCCTGTTCTATTTCTGTATTGGTGGCGGCTCGGCAAAGTCATCCGCGCCATTTCACCTGACGTGATTCATAGCAATGGCTTCAAAATGCATTTGCTTGCGGCATGGCTCCCGCAGCGCGCGGCCATCGTGTGGCACCTTCACGATTTCCTCTCACACAGCCGGATCAGAAGTTGGGCCTTGCGATTGAGCTCGCTTCGCTGCACGGGAGCGATCGCGGTTTCGCAAAGCGTCGCCAATGATGCCCTCCAGGTTCTGGCTTCATCCGTAGCCGTAGAAATCGTCCTGAACGCCGTCGATCTTGCCCGATTTCACCCCCGCGGAGCGCTCGCGCCATTCGGCCGGACAAGTTCCCCGACCGTAAGGATCGGCCTGATCGCGACTTTCGCACGTTGGAAAGGCCACGAAGTCTTCTTAAAAGCGATGGCGCATCCCTCGATCCTGGCCCTCGATATTCACGCATACGTTGTCGGTGGCCCCATTTATGAAACGAGCGGCAGCCAATATTCACGTCCGGAGTTGGACACGCTGGTGGAGGAACTGGGGCTATCTAATCGCACAACGTTCACCGGATTTTTGGAAAACTCGGCATCGGCGATGCGAGCACTCGATATTGTCGTTCACGCCAGCACACTTCCTGAACCGTTCGGTCTCGCGATCGCGGAGGCAATGGCTTGCGGCCGTCCGGTCATTGCAACAAACCAAGGCGGAGCGGCCGAGATTCTCGATCACGCACATTCGGGCGTTGCCATTCCACCCGGTGATTCCGACGCTCTCGCCGCCGCCATCTGCCAGCTCTATCACGACGGCATCGCGCGCTGGAAAATGGGGCGCGCCGCGCGACAGCAAGCCGAGCTTCGCTTCAATCGCGACCGGCTAGGCCCATCGTTAGCTTCTTTTTATCGGGAGGTGCTGGGACCGTGCGAATTCTCCACATCCACAGCGGCAATCTCTACGGCGGCGTAGAGACTATGTTGGGCGCCATGGCTCGCGCTCATACGCCGGGGCATCAGCCCGTTTTCGCTTTCACAACTGATGGCGCTATCGCAGAGCAGGTGCGGCAAGCGGGATGCGAAGTGCACATCCTGGGAAGCGTGAGAGCGCGCGAGCCGGGGTCCGTCGTCCGCGTCCGGAAAGCCTTATCCATTCTGTGTACCCGCTCGGCTTTCGACGCCTCGATCGTTCACTCCGCGTGGGCGCTTACGCTACTTGGTCCTGCAGCGCCCCGTCCACTGGTTCTCTACCAGCACGATACGCTCGACCGGTTCGGATGGGCTGCCCAATGGTCGCGGTGTGCACATCCTAACCTAGTGATTGCGAATAGCCAGTACACCGCGCGTACTATCGCCGGGCACTACAAGCATGCTCCCTTGCGAGTTATTCATCCCTGCGTGGAGTTGGCCACCTCTGCTTCTGCTTCCGCGCGCACGAACACGCAGACTGTTATTCTGCAGGCCGCCCGTTTTGAGCCCTGGAAAGGGCACGCACTCCTGCTTCGGGCGCTCGCAACTTTGCGCGACAACCTGAATTGGACTCACTGGATTGCCGGTGGCGCTCAACGGTCCAAAGAAGCGGCGTTACAAGCCGAATTGGAAGCACTGGCGTGCAAATTGGGAATTGCCGATCGCGTTTCCTTCCTAGGCCATTGCAGCGACATGCCGTCCCTCATGCGGTCTGCCGACATTTACTGCCAGCCCGACACCGCGCCGGAACCGTTCGGACTGACCTTTGTGGAAGCGCTGGATGCTGGCTTATCGATCGTTGCAACCGCGCTCGGCGGAGATCGCGAAATCCTCGCACCGGACTTCGGAATCATGGCTGCGCCCACCGTGGAGTCTGTCGCGGGAGCTTTGCGCCAACTGATCGACAATCCACAATTCCGCGCAACGTTGGCCCAATCCGGTCCCGCCCGCGCACGTCAGCTTTGCCATCCCCGCTCGCAGGTCGAGAAGCTTGAAAGCGCGATCGGCAGTATCACGGCCTATAGGAACGCGGCGTGAAAATCGCCATGATTAGCTTCCGTCTGCCTCTGCCGGGAGTCAAGCGCGGCGGTGGGGAACGCGTGGCCCACGACCTGGCTCAAGGGTTAGCACACCGCGGGCATGAAGTCACTGTGTGGAGCGCCGATCCGAAGCCGGACGGAGCGGCTTACGAGGTCGCGCGCATCCCCGGAACCCGGTTAATCAATCACTGGCTGGGATTTCGTCTGGTCAGTGGCTATCTCGGAAACCTGCTCGTTCTTTTGCCGAATTACAGCGCTCCCGACGTGTTGTTCGCCCATGGCGACAGCCTGTTGCTTCCGCTGCTCGGGATTCCGCTTCTGCGGGTCATGCACGGGAGCGCTCTCGACGAATCGCTGACAGCGCGCTCGCCGCTTCGCAAGCTGATGCAGTTTGGCGTCTACTTACAGGAAAAAATCACCGCGCGAACCCAGCGCACCATCGCCATTAGCCACAATACGCAAGCTCGTTACCCGTCGATTCAGGAGATCATCGCGAATGGGGTCGACACCTCGCGCTTTTTTCCCCGGCCTGTTGACAAGGAAGCGGTCCCTACTATTCTCTTCGTGGGCACTCTGGGCGGCCGCAAGCGCGGAAGTCTGCTCCTCAACTGGTTCGAAGATGTTATCCGTCCGGCCATACCGTCCGCGCAACTCTGGATGGTGAGCGAGAGCGGACCCGCGTCGCCCGGAGTGCGCTATTTCCCCGGCGCTCCGGAGCACGAGATCGCAACCTTGTATCGCGCTGCGTGGGTCCTTGCCGCTCCGAGTGTCTATGAAGGTTTCGGCCTTCCTTATTTGGAGGCCATGGCCAGTGGCACTCCGGTCATCGCCACCGACAATCCAGGCAGCCGTGAAGTACTCGAGAATGGCCGCTACGGCAAACTGATTGCCGATGACGCCCACTTCCCCGGCGCATTGGTAACGCTGCTGAGCAATCACCGAGAGCGGGAAAGTTGGATTTCGGGCGGCCTCATCCGCAGCCAGGAACTCTCGATCAGTCGCGCCATCGAGCGTTACGAAGCTGTTCTTTTCTCGCTCACCCCGGGCAGCCACGCCCATGGTGCGAGCGCTTGAGCTCTGCCGAAGCTTCTCGTTGGGGGTGGATCGAGATCTTCGTCCTTATTCTCTTTCTGCTAAATGGACTTCTGCTCCTGCCCGGCATGCAGCCGCTCCGTTTCGCCATTCGAGCTACGCCCTACGCCGCGAGCCTCGCGTCATTGGCTTTGATTCGCAGAAAGTCGCGAGCGCCGATGATTCCCGGCGGCCTGGCTGCCCAACTCGTGCTCGTCCTCTTGATTCTGAACCTGTTCCATCCGCACACACAGCTCAAAGCCGGATTCGCACAAGTCTTGTTTCAGCTCGCCATCATTGGCCCAGCGTTCTGGGCGGCCGGACTGATTCAGAGCGACCAGCGCCTCATGCGCCTCTTGTGGATTGTCTGGAGTGCGAACTGCGTAGCCACGGCAGTCGGTCTGCTGCAGATCTATTTTCCGGACCAATTTCTCCCCGCCGAGTTCAGCGCCGAAGCATCGGCAAGCTGGTTGCACTCCATGACTTTCACCAGTCCCAGCGGCCGACTTCTCATCCGTCCACCCGGTTTGAGCGACCTTCCGGGCGGCGCCGCCATGGCTGGTTCGCTCGCCGCCATATTAGGATTCGCTTTCAGCGCGCTCCGCTCAACCCCAATCTGGGTTCGTTTTGCATGTTTCTGTTCAGCCTTAGCTGGAATCTCGGTCCTCTACCTTACCCAGGTCCGCTCGCTCACCGTGATGACGCTACTCGCCATCGCATTATTAGTGATCTTCGGCCTGCGGCGGACCGAAATCTGGAATCGCACGTGGTTGCTCGGCGGCGTATTGCTGCTGATAGGCGGTTCGTTTACATGGGCCGTCACTGCCGGCGGCGATAAGGTCAAGGATCGCTACGCCAATCTAGCCGAGAAAGGTTTCGTTGCGAGCTACGATGACAGCCGCGGCTGGTTCTGGCGATACACGTTCGGCGAAGGTCTCGCTCAATATCCTCTTGGCGCCGGTCCCGGCCGTTGGGGGATGATGGGGACCTACTTCAGCGACCCTTACCGTCCCGATTCGCCTCCGCTCTGGGCCGAGATCCAGCCCACCGGATGGCTCTACGACGGGGGCGTCCCCATGTGGATTCTGTATGGCGCGGGCCTGGGTGCGTCCTTGCTGTTTCTTTTGCGCGTGGCTCGATCGCCAAGCTATGGAGCCGCGGTTCCCTTCGCCGCGACGCTTGTGTTCTGCATGAACGCGAACATTCTCGGCGCCAGCTTTTCCGGGCCTGCATTCAACACCACCATGGGCCTCCAGTATTGGCTTTTCACGGCGCTCGTGTACGGGGTCGCGCGCAAACAGTGGCGAGGGCCCGTTAGCTAATCCATGCGCCGCTCTCGCAGTTTCACCCAAAGCGTTCTACTGGGTTTTTTTGGCCAGGCAATCACAATGATCGCCGGTATGTGGCTAAGTCCGTTCCTCTTGCACCGTCTGGGAGCCGCCGGGTATGGAATCTGGATTGTCGGCCAGCAGGTGCTGGTGTATCTCGCTTTGATGGATTTGGGCGTCGTTGCTCTGCTACCCCGCGAGATTGCTTCCGCAACCGGCTCCAGTTCCTCGCCGGACGAAATTCCTGCTTTAGTCGCCCGCACCATGCGGATCGTGCTCTTGCAGACTCCGGCTCTGGGCATTTTGGCTGCGGCGCTCTGGCTCTGCATTCCACGCAGTTATGACTCAATTCGCGACCCCGTTGGCTGGGCTGCCCTCGCAGTGTGCCTCCTATTTCCGGTCCGCATCTTTCGAGCCGTTTTAGAAGGATTGCAGGACTTGGCGTTCAACAGTTGGTCCTACATGGCGGCATGGCTGGCCGGTTTGCTCACCATGATTGCCTCGGTCCAGGCCGGCTTTGGATTGCGGGCGCTTGCCATGGGTTGGGCGGCCAATCAACTGGTCGACGCCACCCTGAGTTTGGTCCGAATTCGCGTCCGATTCCCGCAGGCGTGGCCCCATACGTGGTCGGTCCCGCGAGCGTCTGGAATGCGAACGCAGTTCGGCCGCGGATTATGGATAAGCGTTAGCCAGATCGCCCAAGTCCTGATCTATGGAACCGACGCCGCCATCATCGGACGCTTTTTCGGAGCTCCGGCAGTAGTCCCCTATAACTGCACCGGACGGTTGATCACCGCTTTGCAAAACCAGCCGCAGCACATCATGCGCTCCGCCGGTCCCGGCTTGAGCGAACTACGGGCGGGTGCCGGCCGTGACCGTTTGAAGTCCGTAACCAGCTCGCTCAGCTTTGCCATGTTGCTGGCGAGCGGATTGGTAGCCACCTTGGCTCTTGCCGTCAACCCCGGATTCGTCCGTTGGTGGATTGGCGACGCCTACTTCGCCGGGCTTTGGTTAACAGTGTTATTTACCGTCTCCATGCTCTTGCGTCACCTCAACATCACCGCCATTTACGCCCTCTTTGCGTTCGGGCATGAACGGCTCCTGGCGAAAACGAGTTTGGCCGACGGCGTCCTCAGCACGATTTTCTCGATCCTTTTCGCATGGCGTCTGCACTCAGCTATCGGTATCGTGCTTGGATCGATCTTGAGTACCTGTTGTGTGTTCCTTTTCGGCAATGGCCGCCGCCTTGCCCGTGAGTTGGGAGTTTCGCAATGGCAACTGGCTGCGCCGCTCACCGGGTGGTTTTGGCGCATGTTGCTGGCGGGCGTAGCAGCTTGTTTGCTGGCGATAGCGGTTCCGCGTCCCGGCCCGGTGTCTCTCGGAATACTCGCCTTTGTCTCGACTAGCGGCTACGCGCTGGTAATGTTCCCGGTGCTTCGCCGATCTTCGCTCTGGCCTTACTTGCAGCCCTATCTGGAGCAAGCGCGCAGACACGCAGTGGTTGCTCGCGTCTGGAATATCGGCGCCATGCGAGAGATGCATTGACGGCCACTCCCACCGCCGTAGCTCCACCGAAACGCGCTCTGCCTCGCGTGCCCTTGTTTCATCGTCCAGTGACCGTAAGCTTTGTGTTCGCTTGTGCGTACCTTCTCACATGGGCCGGGCACCTGGATTCGGGCGATAGTTCTTACCGCATCGCCTGGGCGAAGTCGATGCTTTTCCATCACACCGCGCGCATCGATGACGCTGGCCTGGGTGCGTCGTTCTGCAAGTATTCGATCGGTCACTCCTTGCTCGCGATGCCGTTCCTGGCAGTCGCCGAAGCGGTGAAGCGGATCACCCACGTCCACGCCGAGGGGCCCATCTACATGCTGCTTTTTGTCATCAACGCAGCGGTTTTTCTGGGTTTGGTCTGCCGCTATCTGCGGCTGCGGTTCGACGTTCGCCAGACGCGAAGGACGCTGCTGCTGCTTGCTTTCTGTACCGTCTGGCTGCCCTGCTCCCGCATGGATTCTATCGAGCAGCTCGTCCTCACTTTCCTCTTTGGAGGGTTCCTAGCCGTCAAGTTGAACCGCCCAATCATGGGCATGTTGATCGCTAGCTTCTCCATTACCGTCCGGCCGGATGCGATCATCGCGGTTGCGCTGCTGGGCGCCTGGTACTTGTGGACCGAGCGGAACATCCGCGTTTCCGCGTGGATGGCCCTGGCCTGCGCTCCGGCCTTATTGATCAACGCCGCCGCTAACTGGGTGCGTTGGGGCACGTTCCTCGAAGCCGGTTATGCTGGCGAACCGTTCAGCGTCGCTTTGTTGATCGGCCTCCATGGCATTCTGTTTTCCCCCGGCCGCAGCATTCTGCTCTACTCGCCTCCATTGCTGCTCGGAATTGCGGCGCTAGTTTGCCTTGCAAAAAAAGGAATTGGATCTCGGGATTACTGGTTTTTCGCGTCGGTGCTCCTCTCTGAAATCTTGCTTTACGCGCGGTGGTGGGACTGGTCCGGCGACGATTGCTGGGGCATCCGCTTTCTCAATCCCGGCGTCATGCTGATGTGTATACCGGCCGCCGAATTCCTGGGCGGAGAGCGCATTCCGAAATTCGTCGCCGGTATCGCGTTCGCCGGATTGTGCGTCCAGGCGCTTGCCGTCCTGGTCGATCCCATTGCCGCCGATTACCTGATCCGCAACCGCCAATTGCCGCATGTCGCCCTGTATCCGGGTCAGCCGCTCGGCGGGACAAATCGCGTCGATATCAACGATCTCCGCTTCAATCCCCGTTTCTCTCCGCTGGCGGTGAACTGGCTTATGCTGCGGGTGCTTGTAGGTGCACCACCCAAGCCGCAAACCGATCCCCGGGAGATTGCCCGAACCGGAACGCCCCTGTTTGATTCCCTGCTCGCTAGCGGCTGGGACCCCAAATCGGTCGAGTCCGACCTATTTTGGGTTCGTTTTGCAAAACGCAAATGATTCATATATTCACCGGCGAGTTTCCCCCCGTTTCGGGCGGCGTTAGCGACTACACGGCCCTGGTCGCCCGCAGTTTGGCCGCGCAAGGCGAGGCGGTTCACGTCTGGACCAGCGGTTCTGTCATCACGCCGACGGAACCGGGCGTCACCGTCCATCGAACCCAAGCTGAATTCACACCCGAGGGGTTGCGGCAGTTCGATTCTGAACTGAACCATTACCCCAGCCCGCGCCGAATTCTGGTGCAATGGACGCCCCACAGCTTCGGCTTTCGCAGCTTGAATCCGTTCCTCCCTTTGTGGCTTTGGAAGCGCGCCTTCTTCCAAAAGGACCATGTCGAAGTGATGGCCCACGAACCATTCCTGGCTTTCGGCGAGGGCACCTGGCGGCAGGACCTCGCCGCCATTGTCCATCGAGTCAACATTGTGGTCCTGCTTGCGGCTGCTTCCAAAATCTGGCTCTCCATTCCCGCCTGGGAGTCCGCCCTTCGCCCCTGGTGCTTGCGGCGATCCACGGAGTTTGCTTGGCTTCCAGTACCCAGCAACGTTGCCACAGACCGCGACCATTCCGTCCCTCGGCTCCGCGGAAGTTGCCCCGTCGTGGGTCATTTTGGAAGTTATCGCCCGGACATTGCACGCCTGCTCATGCCGGCTCTGCGACAAATCCTCCCTCAGTCGGACGCCGCAATCCTGCTCGCTGGCTCGGGAAGCCTGGAATTTCACTCGCGCTTCCTCACCGAAAATCCCCGCTTTGAATCCCGGCTCATCATCGCGGGCGAGCTTTCCAGTAGCGGCGTCACCCGCGTGCTCTCGGCGTGTGACATCATGCTTCAGCCCTATCCGGACGGAATCTCGACTCGCCGCGGAACCGCGATGACCGCCCTCGCGCTTGGCTTGCCTGTCGTGAGTAACCTTGGCCGGCTAAGTGAGCCGTTCTGGGCCGCCGCCCGGCCCATTGCGCTTGCCGCATCCTCCCACCCGGACGATTTAGCCTTCTCCACTCTGGAGCTGCTCGGCAACAGCGAACGCCGGTCAGAACTCGCGCGCCGCGCCCGCTCCGTTTACCAGGCGCGCTTTGATATCCGCCACACAATTTCCGCGTTATTGCCTGCCACGGCCCAAGCTGGGAAATCCTCTCGGGTGGCCGCGTGAGACTCTCAATCGTCAACTACAGTTCCCGCCGCATCGGGGGAACCGAGCAGAACCTGGACGTTATCCTTCCGGAGTTGGAACGGCGCGGTCATAGTCTCCAGTTTGTGTATTTCCACGATCAGCCGATCGCACGCGCGGCAATTCGCACCGGGCCGAATACTCAGGCGGTCCATGTGCCGGAGGAAGGTGAGGCGGCGGCACTGGCCAGCATAAAAGCCTTTCAGCCCGACGTGATTAACGTTCATGGCGAAATCGACCCGGCTTTCCAGTCCGCCCTGTTGCCCATGGCGCCTTCCGTCTACTCGGTCCACAATTACTACGGAACCTGCATCAGCGGACTCAAGAGTCACGCTTTCCCAATCATTCAACCCTGTAGCCGGGTCTTCGGGCCAGCCTGTCTTGTGCACTACTTGCCGCGCCGTTGCGGAGGCCGTAACCCGGGCACGATGATTCGCCGGTACGCCCGCGAGCGGCACCGGTTACAAGTGATGGCCGGCTACGACGCCATCGTGACGCACTCCCGGCACATGCAGATCGAATACGGGCGCCATGGGCTCGCTCCCGATCGGATTCACGGCTTGCCGTACGAGGTCACGGGGAGGGAGTCGGATGCGCCGCCGCTGTCCGGCCGGCCGCCGGTTGAGGATCTCGCTCGTTTACTGTATGTGGGGCGTATGGAGAAACGAAAAGGTGGACAGGTACTGATTGCCGCGTTGCCTCAAGTTCAAAACGCGCTACGGCGGCCGGTGGAATTGCACTTTGCCGGAGATGGGCCCGAGTGCGCATCATGGCAGGCTCTGGCGTCACGTTTAACTTCTGAACACCCGTCCATCCGCATACACTTTCATGGTTGGCTGGCCGGTGAAGAACTTCAGGAGTTGTTCTCTAGCACGCACCTGCTGGTGGTACCCAGCCTTTGGCCGGAACCATTCGGCAAAGTGGGTCCCGAGGCCGCTACCCATGGAGTTCCGGTAGCAACGTTTGCTGTCGGCGGAATCACCGAATGGCTTCTGCCCGGCATTAACGGAATGGCCGCTCCCGGAGATCCACCGCGTGCGGAAGGGTTAGCTCAAGCCATTGCCAGTTGCTTGCGAGATCCCGCCGTCCACGCGCGCTTAAGCGCAGGCGCGCTGGCAACCATCACCCGCTTCAACCTCAAAGTGCATGTCGACGCGCTGATCAATTTGTTCGAGCGTGTCTGCCGCGAACGCAACCAGCGGCTCTCCGGAGTATTGGTTCCATGAGCGCACTTCAAGTTGCGGTGCTGTGCGACTATGCCGAAGAGAACTGGCCCAGCATGGAGCACTGTGCCTCCATGTTGATTGACCGGATCAACACTTCGTCCATTCCAGCCGCCCAGCGAGGTTTGCAAGCTACGCGCGTCCAGCCGCCCATGAAGCGCCCGTTCCAGGATGTTTTGCGGCGTACCGGCGCGCCCGCGCGAGCCGGGTTCAATGCAGATCGCCTACTCAATCGATTCTGGTGCTATCCTCGCTTGGCGCGCGCGCTGCCTCGTTTCGACCTATTCCACGTCATCGATCACAGTTACGCACAATTGGTCCATCAGCTTGCGCCTGAGCGAACGGTAGTCACCTGCCACGACCTAGACACGTTTAATTGCCTGTTTCACCCCGATCTGGAGAAGCGCCCGTATTGGTTCCGCACCATGGTGCAACACACCCTGGCTGGTCTTCAGAAGGCCGCTTGCGTGGTGTGCGTCAGTGACTCCACGCGCAATTGCATTTTGGCAAACAAAGTCGTCCCTCCCGAGCGCGTACATGTGGTTTTCAATTCCATCGATGCGCGTTTTCAATCGCAGCCAGACGAGTATTGGGATGCGGCCGCGTCCCAGCTGCTTGGAGCCCAGGGCGATACTCTCGATATCCTGCACGTCGGCAGCACCATTCCCCGCAAGCGCATCGACGTGCTCCTGCGTGTGATCCAAGCCTGCCGGCGCGCAATTTCCGCCGTGCGCCTGGTCCGCGTGGGAGCGCCGTTCACGAATGAGCAACTCCGCCTTCTGCGGGAGTTGGAGCTGCACGACGTGACAGTTTGCCTGCCGGTAATCAGGGAAGAACTCCTGGCTGCTGTCTATCGAAGAGCCGCACTGGTCCTCATTCCTTCCGAAGCCGAGGGTTTCGGATTGCCGCTTGCTGAAGCAATGGCTTGCGGAACACCATGTGTCGTTTCGGATATACCTGCGCTGCGCGAAGTTTCGGGCGGCGCAGCGGCGCTCTGTCCGATAGGCGCAATCGAGGAATGGACAGAAAAGATCGTCGACCTTTTGGAGCAACGTCGAATGCGTTCGGCACGTTGGCAGGCCACGGTGGCAGCTGGGTGCGCGCGCGCTCGCGCTTTCTCGGGGGAGCGTAACGCGGCCGCCATGATCGGAATTTACAACAAAGTGCTTTCAGTAAACGGAATGGAAATTTGATCGATATGTCTGAAAAAGTGATCATCACCGGCGGAGCCGGATTTATCGGCTGTAACGCCGCTAGCAGATATTTGCGGCAAGGACACGAGGTCATCGTAATCGATGATCTGTCGCGTCGAGGCACGGACCGCAACCTGGAATGGCTTCGCCCCCAAGGACGATTGCAGTTCTGTCACGTGGACATTCGCGACCGTGATCGCGTCGAACGCATCTTCCAGCAGCACAGTGACGCCCGCCTGGTGCTTCACTTAGCTGGTCAAGTCGCCGTGACTACCTCGGTAGCCGATCCGCGTGAAGATTTCGAGATCAACGCCATCGGAAGCTTCAATATTCTCGAGGCCGCCAGAATCGCGAGACTAAACTGTCCGATTCTGTACTCTTCTACCAATAAAGTCTATGGGGGATTGGAAGACCTCGAAGTCCGCGAAGACAGTCAGGTGTACCGCTTGGCTGACCGGCCGCTGGGTGTGCCGGAGGATCAACCGCTCGACTTCCATTCGCCCTATGGCTGTTCCAAAGGAGCCGCTGATCAGTACTTTCGGGATTACCACCGTATTTATGGATTGAAGACGGTAGTGCTCCGGCAGTCCTGCATCTATGGCTATCGGCAGTTCGGCGTGGAGGACCAAGGCTGGGTTGCCTGGTTTATGATCGCCGCCGAGCTAGGGAAGCCGATTTCTATTTACGGCGACGGCAAGCAAGTCCGGGACGTTCTCTTTATTGAGGATTTGCTGGATGCGTACGATGCCGCCGCTAAGCATATCGATACCGCCGCCGGGCGTGTCTACAACATCGGCGGTGGTCCGGGGAACGCGCTGTCGCTCCTCGAACTGCTTTGTTTCTTGAAGGAAAAATATCAGGGCTCATTGCAGTACGCGCATGCGGACTGGCGTCCGGGCGACCAACGAATCTATGTTTCGGATATCCGCCGCGCCGCCGCGGAACTCGGATGGTCCCCCAGATTCGACGTCCCGACCGGTCTTAATCGCCTGCAAGCGTGGATTGCCGAGCACAAGGAAATGTTTCGATGATTGAACGCCGTATCTTGCATGTTGGAAAGTTTTATCCGCCGCACATGGGCGGAATTGAAACGCATTTGCAGAATCTGTGCCGCGAACTCGCCAGAACCCAACGGGTCCACGCGATTGTCGCCAACGACGGGCCCACTTCCGTCGCAGAAATGGACGGACCTGTTCACGTCCGCCGAGTGGGTACGAAGTTCAACTTTGCATCGGCTTCGTTTTGCCCCGGTCTAATTCCCGCCATTCAGGCAACCGCTCCCGACCTGCTCCATCTGCATCTTCCAAATCCAACGGCAACTCTGGCCGTGTTAGCCAGTGGCTACCAAGGGCCCATCGTGACCACCTATCACAGCGATGTAATTCGCCAGAAGTTCCTCGGCGCCGCCTTCGAACCATTCCTGCGCATGATCCTCAAACGGAGCAGCGCGATTGTCTGCACATCCCAGCGCTACCTCGAAACCTCGCCCGCGCTGGCCCGCTTCCGTGACAAATGCATCGTGGTTCCGTATGGCATTCCCTGCTCCGGCATTGCCGATGCCGAACCGCACGAGATTGCCCAAGTGCGCCGGCGTTTCGGATCGCGGCTGATCATCGCTGTCGGCCGCTTGGTTTACTACAAAGGGTTTGAATACCTGATCGACGCCATGCAGCGAGTAGACGGCAAGCTCCTGATTGTGGGTGATGGACCGCTTCGCCAGGCCCTTCAGAAGCGCATTGATGACGCCAATCTCCAAGACAAAGTTCAATTACTCGGCGAAATTCAAAACGATCATCTCGCGCCCTACTACCGCGCCGCCGATGTATTCGCGTTCCCGTCGGTTGCCCGTAGCGAGGCCTTCGGAATAGTACAGCTCGAAGCCATGGCGTGCGGCCTTCCGGTCGTGAATACGGATCTCGATTCAGGTGTTCCTTTTGTTTCCCGGCACAACGAATCGGGACTGACCGTGGCGCCTCGCGATCCGCAGGCCTTGGCGCAGGCGCTCAACAGCTTACTCGAGAGTCCCGTCGTCAGGGCGAAGTTCGCCGCCGCCGCCCGTCAGCGTGTCCGATCTGAATTTGCCCTTGGCGGAATGGCGCAGCGAACTATGGACGTTTACGAAGACGCGATTGCGGCCTCGACGCGGAAGCACGTCGTGCGAGTCATGCCCCAACCGGCGCTTGCCACGGCTGCGGCCGAAGCCCGGCGATCCGTCGCTTAGGATGTGTTGGCAGTCTTGAATTTCGCTGGCGGAGAGGGGGGGATTCGAACCCCCGGTAGAGCTTTAAACCCTACGACGGTTTAGCAAACCGCTGCTTTCGACCACTCAGCCACCTCTCCGATGGTGAAACGTCAAGTTCTTCGATGTTAACACGCAATCCGCTCTGCTGGCTGCGCCCGAGCGCTACAATATGGGAGTAACACTCGCGCCCGTAGCTCAGCTGGATAGAGCGTCTGCCTCCGGAGCAGAAGGTCACAAGTTCGAATCTTGTCGGGCGCACTACTTTCTTTCCCGCGAACATTTTTAAAATGGACAACTGATTGGGCGGGGCGATTTGAACGCCAGACCCCCTGCGCCCAATGCATTTGTAGGCGCGATACCTCGAGCCAGATGAATCTTGTGGCTCCTTGTTGAGGATTTGGGAACGTTCGTCTAGAAATGTGAGTACAGCTATGTCAATGCACGGGATCGCCCCGCGCGGTGGCGTTAGTGGCTCGACGGCTGTTCGGGGGCAATCTTGACGAACGCTCGGTCTCTATTTTCGCATTGAGAACCCCAGGTCTTCGTGGATCGCAATGCGGAGGCCACACCGGTAACATTGCTGACTATCATAGGCAGTTTACCCTGGTCTGGGGCACATCATCCAAGCCGATCCACCAAACCTCGGAATGAGGAAATCACACCCTCAGAATTGGCTACAGCCAGAAACCGCTCCAGCCTAGAATACTCTTAATTGATTGATTCTTTTGGTCGGGGCGGCGAGATTCGAACTCACGACCCCCTGCGCCCAAGGCAGACTTAAATGCGCAGTGGAAATGCCTTGTTTGAAGGTCGTTCGTTTTCATATAGTTATAGCGGAACTACTGAAATGCGTGGTTTCCGGTTGAGGATTTGGGAGCCCTCGTCTACAGATGTGACTACAGCTACGGCTCAAGCTCGGCGATCCTCTTGGGAGGAGTAGCAGGGCTGAGGCATCTAAGACTTCGGAAGCTGCTGGGAGATGAGCACGAACATATCGCTCTTAATCGAATACCGGGGCGCACTTCGCACGCATCCTTCGGACCCGAATCTTGACTTTTAGGTTCAACAATATACTTCATCCGTCTACGACGCCCTCTTTCAAGCATCCGGCGCAATCCAGGTCGGGTCGAAAGCCTTTGCCGCCGCAGCCGCAACGCCGGGATCGATCGATCTAGTCAGCTACAGTGGCGGAGCGTCGGTGGCCACAGCGACCTTTAATAACGCGGATCCGCGGTTAACAGGGCAGAGTTAATAATGTGGTCTATTTTGCGCCAGGGGGTATGGGAGATCTAATAAACCCGTCAACGATTCAGGGAACCGAGACAATCATAACCGGTAAGGGCGGTAAAGACGTTGGTGCCAGCTTCTTACTGCGATTTCCAGGGTCCGATAAACGTACAGGTTATTCCGACGAATTGCGAGCATACCGATTTTACATGCCTTCTATCGAGCCTACCGGATGCTACGCTGAAAGCTCTCCAGAAGGATGGCGGCTGTGACAACCCAGGAATATTCACACGAAGGGCACGACAACGACATTTTTTCCTTCTGCCGGGATTTCCCTACATAGTCGTTATTCCCGATCCGCCGGCCGAGGAGTAAATTGTGATGTTCGACGAACTTTCTGACCGAAACTCGTTTCGGTTTTGGCCGTTCCTCGTCCATGTCATCTTGGCGCTAGCGCTCCCGTGGATTGGAACGTTGTCACTTATGATGCCCATTGGACTAATTCTCCGATCCGTCATCACGTCTACACCCTCGTTAAATGGGTACTTCGGCTTGACTTTGGCTTTCGGCTTGGGTTTAGGAAGCGGGTATGTCGTCCAGCTCCACACTGCTCTCTCTAGAACCCCAGGTAAGTATGCGTTTTTGGTTCCGCTTTCGGTATTTCTACTGGCGTTCGTTTCTGATACCCGATTGTTCTCGCTCGATTACGCTCTCGAAGAATACTTTTGGCCTTCCAATGAGCGCGGTTCTGCAATTTTGTTCATCTTCTTAACTCTGCCAACGTGGGGCTCAATCTGCTACTCCTTCGGTGCTTGGGTAGGCAGTCGTCGTCTATAGGTCTCACGGCTAACGGGAATACGACACGACTGGCGAGTTGTTTATGCCGACCGTTGAAGGCGAATTCGTGCAAGTTTAGTCGGGACGGCCACGGAGCAGCGGGGATATAACTCTCTCGGTCAGCTGAACAGCGTGGACCGCAGCGACATTGCTGAACAGGAGTTAGTTATACGCGAACGCGAGCAACAACGGGCAAATCACGCAGCAGGTATATGGGATCACGGGCGAGAGCATCCTGTACACTTACGATTCGTTGAAGCGGCTGAACTCGGCCTCGGCGTTCACGACGCCGCACGTCCTGAACCGGAGTTTCGAACAGTTACCGGCGCAGGCATAGACAACCGACACGCCTGGGGGCTATATAGTTTTGGTTTACGTCGCTCCGCACCATTCCCTACATCATTGTGCTGTGGCCTACGATGCTTTTGCCGCGTGGTTTTGCGCGACTTTAGATACATTGGCTAAACGTGGGCGCTTATTTACAAAGCACGTATCCGGAGAGGAGACGGAGCCGCACAGGATCTCAATCGGGCCTTACTAGGGGGTGGGCTGGGTCAACAATTTGCGTATGCTGTGCCGCTAAATGAAACAGTTCAAAGGGTAACCCAGGTGTTCGCATTTGACCCTTCTCCGGTAACTGGTTTCTGTAGCGTGGATCGATTGACCCGTGAGACAAATTGTAGGGAGTTGGAAATTAGACGGATATTTGCGCGCTATGAAATTCTGTCGCTGTTGCGGTCCCTTATCGGCTTGTTTTTCCCGACTTGTGGCAGCCGCTCGTCAGAATAAAGCGCCTGCAGGCACGGGAACTAGTTCGGCACACAGAACTGGTAAGGGGAAGCGTCTCTATTCGCAAAACGTTGGCCGATAAAGCAGGTCTTTGCCACTTGGACATGATCCGCGATGATCGACTGTATATCTGGCCTGATGGTCATTACGATCATAAGCTTCTTGGAATTATGAAATACATGCTAGCTTTAAAGGATATTTCTGATGAGAATCTGGCGTTTGTTTAATCATTTCTTTCGATGATGTAGCATGGTCCGAAAGTTCGGCTCCGACTCCATTGTTTGTCGGCACATCGAAGTTCAAATGGTTAACCCTAGATATTTGTGGGGCATCACTGAGCTGGTGGTCTGTAACGCTTCTATGCTTTCCACAATAATCTAACTCGGGCTTGACGGCCACCGCCGAAACGCTACCGACGTGAACCTCATTTCCCCGAACTGAAATACTGATTCGGACGAAGAAAGGGAGAAAAGATGTCACGAGGGAAACACAGCCAAAAGCAGATTCTACTGGTGGTAAAGCAGTTAGAGGCCGGCCGTGAGGCCGTGAGAGTCGCAGCGAGATCGGCGTGAGCACGTACACGGTCTATTCCTGGAAAGCCAAGTACGTTTGTCTCGACCGCGCGATGCTAAAAGCCATAATAAGAAAAAACGGGCTGAGCTCGTAGACCGTCGTGCGGACGCGGCGTTCCTGCTCCAGGAATGTGCCGCAACCCAACGCAATTCTCGCGAACCTGAGGCGTCAAGTGAACAAGAGCCTCGCCGTCCAGCAGGTCCAAAGGGTAATCGAAATCGAAGGACAGGACTTGCGGATTGCCTCGAAGTACGAAGGCTACAGCCGAGTGAGCGGAGTGACGTTCATGGAGTTCAGCGTCGGTGTCGCGCCATAGACGGACGCTGCCGAGGGACCTCTCGGAAGAATTTCACCCGGCGCGGGCAACGGTAACCAACGCATCACTGAAGGCGATCGAGCAGGTCCGTTGCGAGGTTATCCAAATCATTGGACGGCGTTTGTTTTCTGGAATCTTGAAGTTTCTCATACAATTGGAATAAGAGATCGTAGCTCTGGTGGAGAGACAGCGAAGTAGCGGTGCCATGACGATGACACCGGTCAACAGCAATGCCGCCGTCGCGGAAATGAGGCTTGCGAACATTGCGGTCATGTTCGCCGCTTCTTCTAACGTTCCAAGGGTCTGCACCCAATGATCGCGTGGAAGTATTACGTACGTTAAAGCGCCCACCAGTCCCACAAGGAGCAAGATCACGAATACCTGCTGCCAATGTCGAGATGGCCTACGCAGCTGCATTCCTTGGACGCTTTGTGAGGGTGCCGGGGCACCCGATGGCGGATCCGGTGGGTTTAGACTCATGCGAAACTTAGAATCCAGTATAGTCCCGCCCTGAAAATCGGCCCATCAGAGAGCGGATTTTATTTGACCAGCCTCGCGGCTCGAACTATTGACACCCAGCAGACCCCCTTTTATGAAAATAGGGCAATGCTCCGCGAGGAAACTCCTCACGGGTTCGACGGAATTCCGTGCCATGCCTGAGAGCGTATAGCGGGCGTTGCGTGTAACCACGGGCGCGTTTGAAGCAAATTCCCCAGATCTCGAGGTGAGGAAATCACAGCCTCAGAATCGACTAAAGCCCGAAAGCGATCCAGACTAGAATGCTCGCAAGTTATTCATTCTTTTGGTCGGGGCGGGGCGATTTGAACGCCCGACCCCCTGCGCCCAAGGCAGGTGCGCTACCAGGCTGCGCTACGCCCCGACATTCGCTGGTTTCTTCAGTCTAAACCACTTCCACGCCGGGAACACGATGGATCGCCCGCACCCGCTCCAGCAATTTGCCTAGCCGGTCCAGCCGCAACGCGTTCGCTCCATCCGATAACGCCCGCGCCGGATTGTCATGCACCTCAACGAACAAGCCCTGGATGCCCGTCGCCACCGCCGCCGAGGCCAATGGCGCGATGAAGTGTGGCTGTCCGCCCGACGCGCCGCCCGCTGCCGACGGCAGTTGCACGCTATGGGTCGCGTCAAACACCACCGGCCAGCCGAACTCGCCCATTATCCGCAACCCCCGCATGTCCACCACCAGGTTGTTGTAGCCGAACGAAGATCCGCGCTCGGTCAGAATGATCTTGTCGTTCCCTGTCGAAGCGACCTTGTCCGCCGCGTGCCGCATGTCGAACGGTGCGACAAATTGCCCCTTCTTGATGTTGACGATCCTGCCGGTCCGGCCCGCCTCCAGGAGCAAATCCGTCTGCCTGCAGAGAAAGGCCGGTATCTGCAAAATGTCCACCACTTCGGCTGCGGCTTCGGCTTGCGCAGGCTCGTGAATATCCGTCAGCACGGCGTGTCCGGATGCGCGCATTCCGGCGAGAATGCGCAAGCCTTCCTTCAAGCCCGGCCCGCGAAAACCTGCAACGCTCGTGCGGTTGGCCTTGTCGAACGATGCTTTAAACACGAACGGGCCGGCGATCGCGCCGATCGCTTCCGCCATGAAGCTCACATGCTCTTCACTCTCGATCACGCATGGGCCCGCAATCAACGCAAGCTCTTCGCCGGGGCCGAAATGCACACTGCCTGCTTTTGTTGAAACGGAGAGCTTCACCGGAATGTCCCCTTAATCCCCACGCGAATACTCGGGGACTTCGAACAGCAGGCTTTCGTTCATCCGGCGTCGCTTTTGCTGACAGGCCGCGCCAATAAACGATTGGAAAAGAGGATGCGGCTCCATCGGTTTCGACTTGAACTCGGGATGGAACTGGCAGCCCAAATACCACGGATGATCTTCAATCTCGCAAATCTCGACATACGTGCGATCCGGCGTCTCCCCCGTGATTCGTAAGCCGGCTGCGGTCAGCAGCGCTTCGTAGTCACGGTTAAATTCAAACCGGTGCCGATGCCGTTCGCTGATTTCCGCCGTCCCATACGCTCGCCTGGCGAAGCTTCCTTCGTGTAGGATGCAAGGCCACGCGCCCAGACGCATCGTCCCGCCCAATTCATCCACGCCTTTCAGTTCGCGCAGCTTATAGATCACGCGATGCGGCGTACCGGAGTTGAACTCAGTCGAGTTGGCGGCGTCCAGTCCGGCGACATGCCGCGCTAACTCGATCACCATCGTTTGCATTCCCAGGCAGATACCGAAGTAGGGGACCTTGTTCTCGCGCGCAAACCGAATGGCCCGGATCATGCCTTCGATTCCGCGGCTGCCGAAACCGCCTGGAACCAGAATGCCATCAAACTCGCTCATCTGCCGCTGCCAATCCTCGCGCTCCAGCCCCTCGGCTTCGATCCAGACAATGTTGACCTTCACGCGATGCGCCATTCCGCCGTGCAGCAAAGCTTCTTTTAAGCTCTTGTAGGAATCTTCATACTCCACATACTTGCCGACCAAGCCGATTGTCACCTCATCCTGGGGATTGCGCATGCTGTCGAGCATCTGACCCCACTTGGACAGGTCGCGGTCGCCGGCAGTCAGGTGAAGTTGTTTCAGAATAATCTCGTCCACGCCTTCCTCGGCGAAGTTCAGCGGCACCTCGTAAACGGAGCTGACATCACGGGCGGTGATCACAGCGTGGGTATCCACGTCGCAAAACAGTCCGATCTTCTCCTTCATCTCATCGGGCAAGAAGCGCTCGGCGCGGCACAGCAGAATATCGGGTTGGATACCGATGGCTCGGAGGTCCTTGACGCTATGCTGCGTCGGCTTCGACTTCAACTCCTGCGCGGCAGCAATCCAGGGCACGAGCGTGACATGCACGAAAAGGGAATTCTCGCGGCCCATCTCATGCCGCAATTGCCGGATCGCCTCAAGAAACGGGAGCGACTCAATGTCTCCCACCGTGCCTCCGATCTCCACGATGACCACGTCCACGCCTTCGGAAACCTTGCTCACGGCGGCTTTGATTTCATTCGTGACGTGGGGAATAACCTGGACCGTCTTGCCCAGGTAATCGCCGCGGCGCTCGCGCAGGATGATCTGTTCGTAAAGGCGTCCAGAGGTCAGGTTGTTGCTTTGCGTCAGGTGAGCGTGCGTGAAGCGTTCGTAGTGGCCGAGATCCAGATCGGTTTCCGCGCCGTCATCGGTGACAAAGACCTCGCCATGCTGAAACGGGCTCATCGTTCCGGGATCCACGTTGAGGTACGGGTCGAACTTCTGAAGGGTAACTCGCAGGCCACGGCTTTCGAGCAAACATCCGATGGACGCCGCCGCGATCCCCTTACCGAGTGAAGAAACCACGCCGCCCGTCACAAAGATGCACTTAGCCATTCGTTCGTTCTACCGCTCCTCTTCTTCCAATTGGGATTTGTTCGAATAAATAGCGTGCGCGCGCCATGTCTTCGGGAGTGTCGATACCGAAGCTTTCGTATTCGGTTTCGACTACTCGGATCTTGAATCCGTTTTCTAGAACACGCAACTGCTCCAGCCGCTCGGCCTCTTCCAGCGGTCCCACTACCAGGTCCGGGAAACGCAGCAGAAACGCTCGACGGTAAACATATAGCCCCGTGTGCTTGAAGAACACGGGACCGGCCCCGCCGATTCGCACGTGAGGGATGGCGGATCGCGAAAAGTACAGCGCGTTCTGAAAGCGGTCGGTAATCACCTTGACCACGTTCGGATCGTTAATCTCTGCCGGGTCCTCAATGCGCTTGCTGAGCGTGACCATCTGGATCGAGGGCTCGTCGATCATCGGCAGAATGGCGGCATCGATTGCGGATGGATCGATCAGCGGCTCATCGCCTTGCACGTTCACGACGATGTCCGCGTTGTCGGCTGACGCCACTTCCGCCACCCGGTCGGTCCCGGAGAGATGGTCGGCACGCGTCATGCGGACCGGGGCTCCGAAGCTGCGAGCTTCTTTCTCTATTCGTTCGTCGTCGGTTGCTACAACCACCGCGTCCAGGTACTTGGCCATGACAACCCGCTCATACACATGCTGGATCATCGACTTTCCGGCTAGGGTGGCGAGGGCTTTTCCAGGAAAGCGGGAGGAAGCGTACCGGGCGGGAATCACGCCCAGGATTCTGCGCTGCACACGCTATATTACTACACTAAACCCTATGTTAGACTGAGCGCAGAAGAGGAAGTGGGCATGCGCATTTGCCACCTAGCGGTTTGCGGATTGCTCGCGGCGACCCTCCCCACCGCTCTACGGTCGGCTGAGACCGCGAAGCCTGCCGTTTCCGACCCGCCAAAAGTCAGCCTGGAGCCCCGCGCCCGTCCCGGAGAAAAACAAGCACCGGCGCCCAAGGCCAACATCCGGATCGACACCACTGTGGTGCAGATACCGGTGACTGTCACCGACCAGTTGAACCGCTTTGTCACTGGACTGGACAAGGAGAACTTCCGGGTTTTCGAAGACAAGGTCGAGCAGAAAGTCAGTTATTTTTCAAGCGAAGACGCTCCGCTTTCGGTAGGCATCGTTTTCGACACCAGCGGCAGCATGGGCCAGAAGCTCGATAAATCGAGACAGGCTGTAGCGCAATTTTTCAAGACGGCGAATCCGGAAGACGAGTTTTTCCTTGTTGAATTTAATGACCGGCCGGAACTGGTAAACGGGTTCACATCCAGTCTTGAAGAGATTCAGAACAAGCTCACTTTCACCCAAAGCAAGGGGCGAACAGCGCTACTGGATGCCGTCTACCTTGCGCTTCACACCATGAAGAAAGCGCACAATCCGCGCAAGGCGTTGCTGATCATTTCGGACGGTGGCGATAACAGCAGCCGCTACACCGAAAGTGAAATCAAGAATCTGGTGCGGGAGGCTGACGTCCAGATCTACGCCATCGGGATTTTCGAACCTACCAGCGGGCGGGGACGTACCGCCGAAGAGCTCTCTGGCCCGGGTTTGTTAAGCGAGATCTCCGAGCAAACGGGCGGCCGCCATTTCCCCGTGGAGAATTTGGCCGACCTTTCCGACGTTGCTGCTAAGATCGGCATCGAACTGCGCAATCAATATTTAATCGGTTACACTCCTTCAAACGCCGCGCGCGATGGCAAATACCGCCGCGTCAAAGTGCAGCTTGTCCAGCCACGCGGGCTACCCCCGCTGCGTGCGAGTTGGAGATTAGGATATTATGCACCGACTCAGTAGTGCCGCCGTTGGGGCACTCCTTGTGATTTACGGTTTGGTTTCGAATTGTGTCGCACAAAGCGACGTGGTTTATACCAGCGACACGCGTTTGGTTATCTTACCGGCGACAGTACAGGATAAGAGTGGCCATCTGGTCACTAACCTGACAGAGGGCCAGTTTCAGATCTTCGATAATAATTCGCCACAGGCACTGAAGTTGTTTAAGCGCGAAGACGTTCCCGTTTCGCTTGGGTTGATTATCGATTCAAGCGGCAGCATGCGAGACAAACGGTCGCGGGTCGAGTCCGCCGCGATCACCCTGGTCAAAGAGTCCAATAAAGACGACGAAGTGTTCATCGTAAATTTCAATGATGAAGCATTTCTCGACCAGGACTTCACCAGTGACATCAAGAAGATGGAGCAAGGCCTATCCAAAATTGACTCACGAGGTGGCACGGCTATGCGGGATGCAATCCGGATGTCCATCGATCACGAGAAAGAAAAAGCTAAGCGCGACAAGCGGGTGTTACTTGTCGTCACAGACGGTGATGACAACGCCAGCATGGTCAGTTTGGAAAACCTGGTTCGCGAAGCGCAGAGCAGCGATGTGGTGATTTATGCGATCGGCTTGCTTAGTGAAGAAGAAAAGCGGGAAGCTAAACGGGCCAAGCATGCGTTGCTGACACTTACCGAAACGACGGGGGGCATGGCGTTTTTTCCGCGGGACGCCAATGAGGTAGAACAGATCGCCCACCAAGTAGCTCACGATATTCGCAACCAGTACACTTTGGGTTACGCGCCTCCGAGCGGACTGATGGACGGCGCATATCACGCGGTGAAAGTAACCGCGAGCGCTCCGAATCATCCGGTCGTGAGAACTCGAACGGGCTATTACGCAACCAAGGACAGTATGGCGTCCCCGCATTCATCGGGCGCCAGCAAATAAGTGTTTCGATTGTTGTGGGACATGACGCGGGGCTATCGACTTGCTCCCTGGCGTAGTCCCTACTTGCTCTGGCGTTTAGAAACTTACACCGGTGTTAGCGCAAGTCAGATTGGGCTCAGGGACTTTTTTAGGTTGAGTTGGGCTTCGCGAAGGGAAATTACTCGCTATTTGCATTGGGCCAAACGCATGAGGAAATGAGCGGACAAACGAAGGTTGCCCGCTCATAGAATTACCCTAGCCTTGCGGACTGGTGCTGCCGTTGGTGCCGCTGCTGCCATTGCTTCCAGAGCTACCCGAACCGGACATGCTGCCGTTGCTGCCGGAGGAGCTGCCGGACTTCTTGTGTTTGTGGCTCTTCTTGCCAGTGGTGCTGCTGCTTCCATTCATGTTTGAGTCACTGCCGCTTCCCGAGGACATGCTCCCGGAGCCGCTGCCCGAACCCATGCTGCCCGAACCCGAGCTGCTGCCCGATCCCATGCTGCCCGAACCCGTGCTGCCGGACCCTGTGCTGCCAGAACCGCTGCCCGAAGTGCCGGACTGCCCGGCCGAACCAGCACCTGAACCAGAACCTGAACCGCCCGCACCACCGGCCTGAGCAAAGGTGAGCGGTGTCGTCAGAGCCGCTGCGAATACTACTGCTAGAATCTGCTTTTTCATTTCCGTCTCCTTACTATTGAGGATTGCTTTCCTCAGTCTCTATTTTGGACTCCCTTGTCTGAAATAGACAGGTTCAGGAAGCGGTTTTCAGTGACGCTTGACACTCGCGGAGGTTATACCCCCGGCCTAGAGCGTGCTGCTTGGTCCCATGCAAATGTGGAACAAGCCGGAAGTAAGTCGGATCAGGCAATAGGTTCATTCTTGATCCGGTGATAGGATGATCGGGCGAAGTGACTTTTTGAAGCCTTTAATCCGGGTGGCGCTCTTTGCCGACTCGTTCTATGAGCCGAATGGCGTGGCTACACTCGCGCGTGAGTTCGTCCGTCATGCAAAGAGCCAGAATTTAGCACTTTGCTGTGTGCATGGCGGTCCAGCAACACGTACGACTCAGAAAGGGTCCGTCCTCACACTCGAGTTAAAGCGAAGCTTCGCGTCATTCAAAATGGACGCCGATCTCTATTGCGATCCCTTGCTGAACCGCTACCGGAACCGAATGTTGGAGCAAGTGGGCGCATTCCAGCCCGACCTGATTCACATTACCGGACCTGGAGATCTGGGAATCTTAGGCTTCTGGACGTCCAATCTCCTGAAGGTTCCCATGGTCGCGAGTTGGCACACCAACCTCCATGAGTACGCCGGGCGAAGGATCTACCAGTATCTGTCGTTCGCGCCTGAGGGGTTGCGAAACTTGGCCGCGAACGCCGTGCTCCAGGAGAGCCTTCGCGCCTTGGCAGCCTTTTATCGTCTGTCCCACTTCATTCTTGCACCGAATCAAGCAACGGTCGACCTTCTAAAGGATCGCACCGGAAGGCCCGCCTACCTGATGGCGCACGGTGTTGATGTGGATCGGTTCTCGCCGATACACCGGGTTCGGACGGACGATAGTTTCCGCATCGGATATGTTGGGCGTCTGACTCCGGAAAAGAACGTCCGAGCTCTGGTGGCCTTGGAACAAAGTCTCTCGGCCGCATGCGCCGGCAACTTTCGCTTCGTTCTGGTCGGAGAGGGCAGCGAGCGGGCTTGGTTGCGGCGTAATATGAAAGCGGCCGAGTTTACTGGTGTTCTTCGCGATGAGTCCCTAGCGCAAGCTTTCGCCGGGCTGGACGCATTCGTGTTTCCTTCCAGGACGGATACCTTTGGCCTGGTCATCCTGGAAGCGATGGCGTCGGGAGTACCTGTTGTCACCGATCCGGTAACCGGCATGTGTGCTGGAGTCGAAGATGGCGTTACTGGATTCCTCGCGGCCGACTTCACGGAAAGCCTACTGCGTCTGATGGCGGACCAGCGCTTGCGGCAAAGCATGAGTGCGCAAGCCCGGCAGGTTGCCCTTACCCGGTCCTGGACACCGGTCTTCGAGGATCTCTATCGGACGTACACTCGCGGGCTTGAGAGTCAGGATGTCCGGGGCCGGATGAATCCTGCATACCGGTGCCCGGTTCCCGCGGCCTAAGCCACGAACATTCCAATAGCAGCGACCGCCATGACGGCGGCGCAACCCCACCCAAGTGCCTTCAGCAAGGGCCCGTTTACCGCGTCCTCCATCACCGTCGGGTCGCTGGTTAGGAGCACCACGAGCACGATCAGAGGCGGCGCCAAAACACCGTTAAGCACGGCAGAGGCAAACAACATTTTCACGGAGTTAAACCGCGCCAGGTCTAGGAGGAAACCGAGGCATACGGAGACGGCCAGCACGGAGTAAAACTTGCGGCCAAGCCGCGGAGTCGCGTTAAGCGTCGCGCGCCAGGCAAAGCCCTCGGAGATGGCGTAAGCGCACGAGCCAGCGAGCACCGGTATGGCGAGCACTCCCGTGCCCACGATCCCGAGCGTAAAAAGAAGGTACGCTCCGTTGCCGGCCAGCGGGCGAAGCGCCTCAGCCGCTTGCGTTGCGCTTTCGATATTCGTTTTCCCATGAGCATGCAAGGTGGCGGCGCTGGTGAGAATGATGAAGTACATCACCAGATTGGAAAAGAACATCCCGATGGCAACATCGTTGCGAGCCGCGCGTAGCTCTTCGGGCCGCGCCCCGCGCCGTTGCCGGACCGAGTGACGGCCCCGCTCGCGCTCTTCTTCCACCTCTTGACTTGCCTGCCAAAAGAACAAGTAGGGGGAAATTGTGGTTCCAAGAATGCCCACCAGAACGGCGAGAAACTCGCGTGTGAACGAGATGTGAGGCACGAACGTGTACCGCAGCACTGCTCCCCAGTCGGGCCGTGCGAGAAACGCCGCAATCACATACGCGAACAGACTCAGCGTGAAAAATTTGAAGACCGTTGCCAAGCGCTTATACGAAGACAGGATCAGCGCCGCCACGATGCCCACCGCAAATACCGGCGTCCAGATTTCCGACCGCACCCCTGTCACCATCATCATGGCGTCCGACATTCCAGCCAGATCCGCCCCGATGTTGAACACATTGGCAACGACCAGCAGGAGACACGCAGACCACAGCACCCAGCGCGGGTAGCGCAGCCGGATCACACCGGCGAGGCCGCGACCGGTAACTAGTCCGAGGCGCGCGCACATCAACTGCACCGCGCACATCAGCGGGAACGAAAACAGCGCCGTCCAAAGCGGCCCATAGCCGAATGTGGCGCCCGTTACCGAATAGGTGGAAATGCCGGACGGGTCATCATCGGCGGCACCGGTGATCAGCCCAGGACCAAGCTGGTCGAAGATCTCCTGGAACCGCGCGTCTTTCTTGATCTTCGGCTTGATCTCTGGCAGAACGCTCCAGTTTACTCTTGTTCTGGCGCCGCGTTAGTCGAACACCACGGTCTTGCCCGCATACTGCAGAATTCGATGATCCAAATGCCAGCGAACCGCCCGCGAAAGAACGACGCGTTCCAGATCGCGGCCCTTCTGAATTAGGTCGGAGATCTGATCGCGGTGCGAAATCCGCAGGACGTCCTGCTCGATGATTGGCCCCTCATCGAGAACCTCGGTTACGTAATGGCTGGTTGCGCCAATCAGTTTGACGCCTTTCTCATAGGCGGCATGATACGGGCGCGCGCCGCTGAAGGCGGGAAGGAAGGAGTGATGGACGTTCAGTATGCGTTGCGGGTGGCTTGCCACAAAGCGCGCACTCAACACCTGCATATAACGCGCCAGCACGACCAACTCGATCCCGTGCTTCTCTAGAAGCGAGAGTTGCAACTGCTCGGCGTCGTCAGGATTCTGGGACGTAGCCGGAATGTGATGAAACGGAACACCGTAGAATTCGGCTAGCTCGCGGCTATCCAGATGGTTACTGATTATCAGTGCCACCCTGCAGTGCAATTCACCAACTTGCTGGCGGTACAGCAGATCGAGTAGGCAATGTTGGTAGCGCGAAACAAAGATCGCGATTGCCGGTCGATGATCGCTATAGGCCAGTTTCCATTGCATTCCGAAGGATTCGGCGACTGGCGTAAACGCCACGGCGAATGCAGTCTTTTCAAGGGAGAACCCGGCCAGATCCCACTCGATCCGCATAAAGAAAAGGCCAGCTTCGGTGTCCTGGTGTTGATCGGCATGCAGGATGTTCGCTCCTCTCGTATAGAGGAAATCCGAGATGGTGGCGACGATGCCTTTGCGATCCGGGCAGTGAATCAGAAGAGCGGCCGAGGCGGACATAAATCACACTATACGGTGCAGGTCTTCCGCGGTGGACTCAGTGGTGGATGCCATGAAAAACCGCGTACAGGGCGAGTTCCAGCCGGTCCTTGATCCGAGTCTTTTCGAAGATGTTGTGGAGATGATTCTTAACGGTCTGCTCGCTGATAAACAGCTTGTCGGCGATCTCCCTATTCCGGAACCCCAGAGCGATTAACCCGACGAGTTCGCGCTCACGCCGGCTCAGCGGGACTGGTTGTTCGCCGGTTGCTGCCGGGCGATCCGCAGGCGCGATTCTTGCGGCGCCACTTCCACGATTCACCCCGCGAATGCTGTTTAACAGCAACTCGGTAGGCGCGTCTTTCGAAATCACGGCGGCAATTTCCCGCAGCACCTCGCGTGGTAGCGCAGAAGCCTGCGCGATTGATCCAAAAACGACGACCCGGATCTGCAACCCTCTGTCCCGCAATCGGCGGAGATCCGGGAGAGCGGCAACGCCATTCGCGAAATCGCAAAGCACCACGTCTGGACGATGCTTGAGGGCTCGCGGCACAAGCGGCCCATCTTCGCCAGGCTCGCCGGCCACATCCAAATCTCTTTCGGCGGCAAGAAGAGCACGCAAGCCATCTCGCCACATGGATGGTCCGTCACCCAGCAGGATTTTGGTTTGTTTGAACGAGGTATCGGGTGGCATCGCGCGGTCCGGTCACTGGTAGATGCATCGGCAGATCGATCGAAAGCCTGTAGAAGATACTGGGAGAAATGAAAATTCTGCTTTTTATTTTGGCCGCAAGCTTGACGATAACGGCGGCGCCCGCCTTTGGGTGGTGGTGCGAAGGTCACGAAACCGTAGCGCTGATCGCGGAGAAGCATTTGACTCCAGTGGCTCAAGCTGCGGCGACCAAGCTCCTGCAAGACAACCCGAGCCAGAATCCCCGTGCCTGCCAGGACACCACCACGGACTCTCTAGCACTTGCCTCCACGTGGGCCGATGACGCAAAGGGCCCCGAGAACACCGCCTACTGGCATTACCTCGATATCCCGCTTGGACTGAAAAAGGGCGACCCGGAAACTTACTGTGAGCCAATCGGACCGTCTATGAATGGCGGGCAGCGTCCGGGCTGCGTCTTAAGCGCGCTCCGATATGCCGTCAACGTACTCCACAGCAAAGACGAGCCGGATGCGGAGAAGGCCAAAGCTCTTCGCTATCTCATTCACCTGGTTGGCGACTTGCACCAGCCGCTTCACACCACTTCCAATAACGATCGGGGCGGGAACTGCACGCCCGTCCAGTTCTTCGACGATCCTAAGATCGCTAATCTTCACAGCGTCTGGGATGGCATGATCATCAATCGCGATTTGACGGACGCGGAAGGAGAACCTGGCGCAGCTAGCGGCGGATCTGGATCGGCGCTACGAAAGCGGCCGAGCGAAATGGATTAAGAATGCCCCCGAGTTCGACCGATGGGCCTGGGAGGCGCATTTGATCGCCCGCCAAGTGGTTTATGGAGACTTGACTCCGGAACCGCCAGTTCAAGACATCGACCCAAAGGCGGACTGCAAAGTAGTCGCGGAAGGGTTCGGTGCATTGCACATCAAGGTGGCCGCGCCCTACGAAGCCGAAGCAGTTCCTGTCGTGGAGGAGCAGTTAGCGAAGGCTGGTTACCGGCTGGCGGCGATTCTGAATTTAATCTTCGAGTAACAACGCTATGCCCGCGTGTTGTTAGTCAAAATGCGTCCGCTCGCGTCGATCTTCATCCGTTGGCCCCGCCACTCCACGCGGCTGCCCGACAACCCCGAGAGCCACACGGCGAAACCGAATAGATCCCGCGCAGGCATCCACCACCAAAGACGTACCGAGGCAAAGTCCCGCATCACTAATCGGGCGATCAGTAAGCCGCAAAGCATCCGAAGCGCGTAAAGAGCAACCGCCAGTCTGAAGCTCCCTGATAACGCCGCGAGGAGGCACCAAAATACCGTGTGGGTGATGGCGTAACCGAAATAGCCACCCGGATTCGAAACGCGAATGGTTCGCGACCAGCGAAGCTGATGTTTCCAAACACCGCTCCAAGCACCCGCGCCGAGCCAGGTTTCCACTACCGGCGGCGCAAGCACGACGTGCAGACCGAGCCCCGTCAGCCGTTTGCCGAGCTGATAATCATCGGCAAGGTAGTCCCGGATTCCAGCAAAGCCTCCGATTTGTTCCAATTGCGACGCTCGCAAAGCCAGCGTGGAGCCCATCGCAAACTCCCGCACGCCCACTTGGCGGGCCACGAGAACGCTGGGAGCAAACTCGGTCGCGATGCCGAGCGCTTCCGAGCGGGTCGCAAACGATCCTCCCGCGCCGCGATAGAGACAAGTCACCAAGCCAACGCCTAGCTTGGCTAACGGGCCCAGCACGTTGCACAAGTAATCGCGCTCCACGATGATGTCGCTGTCGTTTATAAGTAAGTAGGGATGGCGGGCGTGCCGCGCCAGTTCCTCGAGCACACCGACCTTGCCGTTCGGAGCATTGGTGGAGACCACAAAAAGCCGGATGTTGATTTCGGGTCGCGCTCGCGCCAAATCCTCAATGGCGAGTCGCGCCGAGTCGTTCGGCTCCGAAATGCCGAATAGAATCTCGTACTCCGGATAGTCTTGGTTCGCATGGGATGCGATAGCCAGTTCGAACCGCTCATCGGACCCGCGCACTGGCTTCAGGATGGAAACAGGTGGAGTGAACGAAGAAGGCCGGCGTGGTTCCAGCAGCTTCCGAATTCCACCTAGGAGCGCAAACGCATGATAACCGGCGGAGACGATGGCCGGGATTGCGAAGACGTTCAAGCCAGCAGGATGACGCCGCAGGCTACCAGCGCCGCGCCCGTCCAGCGCTTCCAATCTACTGACTCTTTGAGGATAAAACGCGCCAGAACGGTCTCAAAAACCATGCTCGCCGCGGTGGCCGGAACCGCGAAACTCAAATCCGCCACCGAGACTAACGCCATGAAGCTAAAGAATGAAAATGCCATCGCGATTACCGAGAGCACGATCCACCGATTTTGCGCGAGCGCCTGCAACATACGCCCGAGCGCACCGATGTGAAATTCTCGCACTTCCCCATGCTGCCGCATCCCAAGCGCCTGGCAGAGATAACCGACGCAGGTAGCGAGGACGATGATGCCCACCAGCACCCACCTTATGAGCAGACTAACTCCGCTTTGTCTTCCGTGAGCGCGACGGGTTTGGCGGAGGCAGGCGTCCGGCTGACTAGAACCACTCCTAGAACAATCAGCCATACGCCGCCCCAGCGCTGCCAGGAGACCTGCTCATTCAGGAACACACGACCCATGACCGCGCTCAGAACGTAGCCGATGCTAGTGACTGGCATCACATAACTCAAATCGGCCCAACTGAGTAACGTCATTTGGGAGATCATCCAAACAATCAGCAGGCTGACGCCCGCTGCAACCAGGGGGTTGAACAGCGAAGTGATGTATGCGATCGCGGGCTTATTTAGTAGGCTTCCCATCTGCCGCATACCTATACTGAGCAGCAGATTCCCCAAGACATTGGTTACGACAACCAGCAGCGTGAAGATGCGCGTCTTTCCAAACATACTACCGGGGAACCAGACTAATCGCCAGCGTTAGCCGCTGCAGTAGCCTGGCGATGATCGCTGATAAAGCGCTTCCGCTTGGTGCGCAAGGCCATGTATTCCTTAGCTTCCTTGGCGAGCCGCTTACGGTCGGCGTTGTTGAATATCGCCTTTCGGACTACACGCCAAATGGCATGCGGCCGGAAATAATATTCCGCATAGAAACGTTCGACCCACTCGACCAGTTCAGCCTCGTCAAGACCAGGATAAATCACCTTCGGGAGCTGGTGTCCAACTTCATCGGTCATGTTACCGATGGAGAAGAGATCGTTTTTCTTCGCGTAGTCGAAGAACTCGGTTCCGGGGTATGGGTGAGCGATTGAGACCTGAATCGTTTCGTTGTCAAGCTTCTTGGCGAAATCGATTGTTTTACGAATGCTCTCGCGCGTTTCGCCAGGTAATCCGACAATGAAGTCGCCGTGAATGACCAGACCAAGCTTCTTGCAATTGGCGGTGAAGCGCTCGGCCATATCGATGGTCGCGCCCTTTTTGATGTTCTTCAGAATCTGGGGGTCACCGGACTCGTAACCGACAATTAGCAGGCGGCAGCCCGCCTCCTTCATGGCTTTGAGCGTGTCGTAGTCGGTGGTTACGCGGGAAGTACACGACCACGTGAAGTTCAGCGGCTTCAGTTTCTTACAAACTTCAATGGTCCGTTCTTTCCGATAGTTGAACGTGTCGTCATCGAAGAAGATTTCCTTTACCTGCGGAAACTCTTTGATCGCATAAGCGACTTCGGCGGCGATATCGTCGGCCGAACGTAGACGCCAGCGATGGCCGGAGTGAGTCTGGGGCCACAGGCAAAACGTGCACATGGCGGGGCAGCCGCGCGAGGTATACAACGAAATAAACGGGTTCAACAGAAACGGAACGTTGTAGTTGGTGACATCGAGGTCCCGTTTATAAACCTTAGTCACCCACGGCAGGGCGTCCAGATCCTCAATGGCGGGCCCTTCCGGGTTGTTCACCACCACGCCATCTTTGCGGTAGCTTGCGCCAGGCAGCTCCTCAACGGGCTTGCCGTTGGCGTAGTCCACGATTTGGTGGTCGAACTCACGGCGAATCACAAAATCGATCGCCATAGAGCGGTTAAGAGTCTTTTCCGGCTCCACGGTCACTGGAGGGCCGACAAAGCAGACCTTTAGACCCGGGTTCTCCGCCTTCATCATCTCGGCCATTTTGACGTCGACTTCAAAACCGGGGGTAGAAGTAAACAGAACCAGCAGTTCGAAATCCTTGCCCATTGCGATGGTCTGCTCAATGGAAATCTTATGAGGCGGAGCATCGACAACTTTGCTATCGGGCAGCATCCCGGCGGGATAGCAAAGCCATACCGGATACCAGTAGGATTCGATTTCACGGGAAGCTGGCCAACGGGAACTCGCGCCGCCGTCAAATCCTTCGAAAGAAGGCGGATTCAGAAATAAAGTTCGCATGTGGTGGATCTTCTATTGTACGGTAGTTGGACCCAAGCGAGGTTTCGCCCGAAGCCGGCCCCGCTCCAACTACCGGTTTGATGTGTTGGCGCGCGGAAAGTTGCAAACGGGTTGCGCAAGTTGGGGCGGCCGAGCCCCGCCAAGTGGAACTCGGAAAAAATCAGCGCGGGTTAGGCTTGGTGTCCACACACAGTGAGACCGTGTCGGCGGTCCCTTGCACGATTGGCGGTGCCGGACGTATCGTCAACCGATTTCCTGGAGACTTGGGGCCCAAGCCATAGGCGTAGGCGACCAATGTTTCACCGACAGTTGCAGGTGCGGCGGATGTAACCAGCATGTGATCCGGGATCAGGCGCGGCTGCAGCGGGCCAAGGGGATCCAGCTTCACCTTCGCCCTATGTATGCACCCAAGTCGAAACCGCAGCAGCCGAAGGCTCCCAATGAAAAGCTGGCTGAGGCGAGTTGCTCACCCGGTTCTTCGATTGGACGTTCACGACCGCGTTGCTTGCCAGTAGCATAACGAAACTGCAGCAAACGCCAACGGCGAGTGCACCGCCTACCGAGGCGCGAGGGCTAACATTTTTGTCACCTGCGAAAGACTGGAACCTCCTAGGTAAACCGGGAACGCGAAAACTTGATCCGCGAAAACTGCCCACTTAGACCCCCTCGTATCATGTTCCATCTCGTTGTCAAGCGAAATCGACGGCAGACTCAAAGCCTAGAAAGAAATGCGGATTAGTTTCTTATGTTATTGCGTGGCGGTAGGTGGATCCATCTCAGGACTTCCCGTCAACTTTCCTTGTTGCTGGGGAGCCGGCAAAGCGGAGAGATTTACGGTCATTCGTGCCTTTCCGACCAGCCGGGTATCAATTTCGATGGCGGTCGATTCGGCAATCGCCGTTCGGTCAATAATGCGAAATTTTCGAACCAGGGTGAGTCGCCGGAGAAAGATGGAATGCTGAACGACCCGCCCGGATTCCCGCAAAGGCAAGGTGGTGCGGGCGTCGATCCAGAGACTCCCCTCGAACGAGCCTTCCCGTTTCTTCCGCGGCTTCACTGAGAACAGATACGCGGAAGTGCCCTCGATCGTTTGCATACCCAGGTAGCGAAATTTGTAATTGGCCGGAGTGAGCGCGAGCAAACTAAAATCGCGCTGACCGCCGGCATTCTGCTCGGCGGCGAGATAGCGAGCAATGATCTCGCGGCGCACGGCGGAATCCCCGGTCAGTTCCAGCGCGGAGTAGGTCACGCTGCCTTGGTTCGAGACAGCGCGTATTCCCAGAAGATGAGCCGACTTCTCCAAACGCGGGACTTGGGCCGCAATTTCGACATTCATCGTGGAGCCGCGCAGCTGCCGGTCCGACTCCGTAGAAGCCGCAGTGAAGCTGGACAGCACGTCATCACGCATCGCCTCGCTGAAGCAGGGCAACGCGAACAGGAGTAAAACGAGGAATTTCAACTCCTCATGTAGATGTTCGATGAACTTTGAAGTTTCAAGCTCTTGCGCGAGCCACGGCTTGGTTCCAGTCCGCAATGAGGCGTTGACGCGCGGATTCCGTGATGCCGGGCTCCCATCGGCGCTCGGCTTGCCAGAAGCTTTCGAGCTCTTCCTGGCCGGAGAAGAAGCCAGTCGCCACTCCGGCCAGGTAAGCGGCACCGAGCGCAGTAGTTTCCGGGTCAATCGGGCGCACCAACGGCCGGCCCAGCAGATCGGACTGGAACTGCATCAAGAAGTCATTCGCGGCAGCGCCGCCATCGACGCGCAGTTCCCGAAGCTCCTCTCCAGCATCGGCCTCCATCGCCGCTACTAGATCCCGCGTTTGAAACGCGATACTCTCCAGCGCGGCGCGCACGATATGCGCCTTACCGGTAGCACGCGTGAGGCCGCACACCAGCCCGCGCGCGTTGGAATCCCAGTGGGGAGCTCCCAGGCCGACGAATGCGGGTACCACGTAGACGCCGCCGTTATCCGGGATGGAGGTGGCCAGAGTTTCGGAATCGGCGGCACTCTCGATCACGCCTAGTTGATCGCGAAGCCATTGGACCGCCGCGCCCGCCACGAAGACGCTCCCTTCGCAGGCAAAGGCCGGGTCACCGAAGCTGGCAGCCCGGGTGGCCAGAAGCTTGTTCTTCGAGACGGGAAGTCGCGAGCCGGAGTGGAGAAGCGCAAAACATCCGGTGCCGTACGTATTCTTGCTTAAGCCTGGACGGAAGCAGGCTTGCCCGGCGAGCGCTGCTTGCTGATCTCCCGCGATTCCGGCAATTGGGATGGCGGCCCCCAAATGGGAAGGATCGGTTTCGGCGACCACGCCGCTCGAAGGCACAATCCGGGGAAGCATGGCGCGGGGGACCTGGAATACACGCAGAAGATCGTCGTCCCACTCGGCTTTCTGCAAATTCATGAGCATGGTGCGGGAAGCGTTGGTGACGTCGGTGGCGTGGCAGCGGCCGTTGGTTAGCTTCCAAATGAGCCAGGTATCGATATTGCCGAAGAGCAGTTCGCCATTCGCGGCTCGCGCGGAAGCGCCGGGCACATTACTAAGCAGCCACTGAATTTTGCTGGCCGAGAAGTAGGCGTCTATCACCAGCCCGGTGCGCTGCTCAATCCATGGCGCGTCGACCGAGGCTTTTAGAGACGCGCATGCAGCCGCAGTGCGCCGGCATTGCCAGACGATGGCGGGCGCAATCGGCACTCCCGTGGTTCGGTCCCAGACCACCACCGTTTCACGCTGGTTGGTGATGCCCAGCGCGGTGATCTCCCGGGCCGTGGTTCCTGCGGCCATCAGGGCTTCGCGCGCAGCCTCGATCTGTAAGTGCCAGATCTGCTCGGCATCCTGTTCCACCCATCCGGATTGCGGGTAACTGCATTCAAAGGCGCGACCCTTCATCGAGACGCGGCGCCCTTGCTGGTCATAGACCCCGGCGCGGGCGCTGGTGGTCCCTTCATCAAGCGAAAGCACGAACGGCATAGCGGCAATTATAATGACGTCTATGTTCTTCCGCCGCGCTCGTCCGAAGAAGTTCAGTTTCGAAGATGCCGTCGGGCAGCTAGCCAGTGCCGGATTTGAGACCAGAAAGCTTTCGGGCGGCAAGGTCAAAGTCTTGCGAAGCGGGATCGCTGCGGTGGTGGAAGACGGCGGCGAGCGGGCCAACATGGCCGAACGCGCCGGAGTGGTGCTGGCAGACGAAATCGGGACGCTGGTGGACGGTGGATTTCAGAAATTCTTTCGTACTCCGTCGGGCGTCCGCAGGCCGGCAGTGGCCGCGGATCTCAAAGCGATCCATGTCTTCGAGGAAGACTTGCGGCAGTCGCTTGGTCTAACGAGCCTGTACAACCAGTCGCTTGGGTCGGTTTCGAACGTCTATCTGTACGACCGTGTGAAGGGCCGTGACTCCGATCTGCCCAAGAAGCCCTGGGAAAAGCAGAATAAAGGGCAGGATCGCGTGACTAGGGATTAGTTGGCTAGTCGCTTGGTTTTTGAAGGCGGTTGCTTGCGGACCTGCTCGTAATATTGTTGGACGTAACTTTGTAAGGCGAGCGGTACCTCATCGCGATTGATGTCGCCGGATGCTTCTCCATGGCGCGCCGAGCTGTGCGTATAGCCGGTCTTCAGTTGTTGCGGACCGTTCTGCGGTTCAATCGTCATCTCCCCGGTGACGTTTGCCGAGCGTTTGCCGATAATCTCGCTGAGCTTTCCCATGGCGTTCATCTGCTCGGCGTCTTTGAGGTCTTTGCTGCCGTCCTGGTGGCCCATGCCGCTCCCCGGTTTAGCGGACGCGCTCTGATCGCTGCTCTTGCCTTTGCCTTTTCCTGGCGCCATGGGATCGTCGTCAGAGGACGCCGACTCCTGACCATCCTGATCAGATGGCTTTCCATTCGCGTCCGGCTTACCCTGTTGCGCTCCGGGTTGCTGTCCGGCCGGCGGTTTGCCGTTCGGCTGTTGCGCGGTTTGTTGTCCGCCCGGCGGAGCCTGATTGCCTTGCGGCTTCATTTTGGAGACGAGGTTTGAGACCGCCTCGCGTATTTTACTCATTAGACCGGAACTATCGGGGGTGCCGCCGGGTTTACTCGAAGCCTGCGCATTTTGGGGTGCGCCATCGTGTGTAGAGGGCGGTTGCTCGGGATCCTGTTTCGGAGCGGCGCTTCCGGCTTCGCCTGTTTCTGATGCCTGCTCGCGTGGACCTCCCGATTTCTTGCCGTCGGCGGAAGGCGCGCCATCGTGCTCAGCTTTGGCCTGCTGTTGGCCTGAAGTGACGGCGGTCTCGGAAGATCCTGCCGTGTCTTTCTCGTTCGGATTATCCGGAGTCGAGGTACCCAGGCGGTTAACTACCCCTTCCGGAGTGGTTGGCGGAGTCGATTTAGCGCTGCTTGCGCGGCGGTGCTCGGCGCTCCGATCGGCGGGCGCGATCGCCGCGACCAAGGCGTCCAGGTTCATGTTCGCAATCGGGACAGTCAGATTCAGCGAGCGTTCCGTCCCGAACCGCCAGGCGAAAAGCCCTAGCGCAATGGCCCCGAGTCCGCAACACAGATAGAGGGATCGAGGGAACACAAACGGAAAAGATCGAACCAAATCAATGCTTTGCGCGCGCACTTCCGCCTGTTGGCGCTGGGCTACAGCGACGCCACTCGATTGGTCCTGGAAATACACCGCCGTGGCGAGTGAATCAGACAAATCGCAGCGCCGATCCAGAAGGCTGGCCACTTCGCGGCGCTGAGGAGCGCGCGTCCAGGCCGAGATCCCGTCAATTCCGAAAGCGATCAGGAACACGAGCACCGGGACCCACCAACTGATCAAGTTCGTTCCGAAAATCAGGACCAGGGCAATGCCCGCCAGGATGATAGCACCAGAAGCTGAAATCACGGCGAGGAACCGGACAGCTAGCATCCGGCGTTGCGCGCGATCGAGTATCTCGGTAAGTGTCATCGCGGCAGCTCACACCATTGTAAAATATACACACTATGGACCGGCCGGTAAGAATCCTCATTGTGGACGACGAAAGCAGCCAGCGCGCCGGACTGGCAGGCATGGTGAAAGCCTGGAGTATGCAGGCCGAAACGGCTTCCGACGGCAGCGATGCTCTAGATAAATTTGCGGCGTTTCAACCGGACGTGATCGTCACGGACTTGAACATGCCGCACATGGACGGCTACGAGTTGCTGAAGGCTTTGCGCGAGCAGGGCGAAGCGGTTCCGACGATCGTATTGACCGCCTTCGGCAACATCGAAACGGCGCTGCGGACTGTGCATGAAATGGGTGCGTACTGGTTCCTGGAAAAACCGGTACAGCCGAATATGATGCTGGCTCTGCTGCGGCGCGCGGCTCAACACCAAGGGCTCCATTCCGAAAAGAAGGTGCTCGAACGGCAACTGCAGTACAAGGGCACTCTGGGCGAAATGGTTGGGAACTCGCCGAAGATGCAGGAAATCTTCGCGATTCTGCAACAAGCCGGACCGAGTAAAGCCTGTGTGTTGATCTCGGGGGAGAGTGGCACCGGGAAAGAGTTAGTCGCCCGGACGCTGCACACCCTGAGTCATCGCCGTCAGGGTCCTTTCGTGGCGATCAATTGCGCCGCGCTGCCTGAGACGTTGATCGAGAGCGAACTTTTCGGCCACGAGAAGGGGTCGTTCACTGGGGCAACTGAACGGCGGGCGGGTTGTTTCGAGGTCGCGCAACAAGGCACGCTCCTGTTGGACGAGATTGGCGAGATGCCCATGGGGACCCAAGCCAAGCTGTTAAGGATTCTGGAGGATTCGAAAGTCCGCCGGTTGGGGGGCAAAACCGAGTTTGAGGTGGACGTTCGGGTGGTTGCGGCGACCAATAAGGTTCCGGACGAAGCCGTAAAGGGGGGCCATCTCAGGGAAGATCTTTACTACCGCCTGAATGTATTCCACATCCACCTACCGCCGCTGCGTGACAGGAAGGACGACATCGCCCAGATCGCGGAAAGCCTGATCTCGGATCTGAATCGAAAACATGACACCAAAGTGACCGGCATGTCGCCCGAGGTGCTGGAGTTGTTCCAGATCTTCGATTGGCCGGGCAACATACGCGAGTTGCGGAACGTGCTGGAGCGCGCGGTGATTCTGACCACACAGGGAGACATTCCGGTGAAGAACCTTCCGCAACACATTCAGATTCTGCGGCCTGTCACGGTAGCTCCGGCGGCTGAAGTTTCCGTGGAAGCAGAAGCGGAAGCGACCGAGGCGAACGTTGAGTTGAACGTTGAACAGTCGTTAGCCGAGGCGATTAGCGTACCAATCGGAACCACAGTCGAGCAGGCCGAGAAGGATCTAATACTACGCACGCTCGAACATACCCGAAACAACAAGACCCGGGCCGCCGAGATTCTCGCAATCAGTCTGAAGACGTTGCACAACAAGTTGAAAGAGTACGGCGCGCGGGACGTCTAGGGTTAGTTGGGCGCGCGGTGGCCCGAGCGGCGCAGTTCGCTGTCCACGTTAAGGAGACCATGCAGGAGCGTGTTGTCCGGTGACTTCTCGGGATCCAATAAAGCGATGACGCGAGCACCATCCGTAGCAAGGTCGAACCCGGGGAGCATTCCGGGGTTTGGGGGAGTCATCGACTCCACTTGTGCAGACTTGTGCACAGTTAGGTGTTGGATTCATGGAGCCGGTGATAGATCGCGTAAAGGGCGAGCTCGAGGCGATCCTGGACGCCGATCTTCTCGAAGATGTTATGCATGTGGTTCTTCACCGTTTGTTCGCTGATGTAAAGCTTGTCAGCGATTTCGCGGTTGCGGAAACCCTGGGCAACCAAGCCCACGATTTCACGTTCCCGCCGGCTTAATGCGATCGGTTTGTCGGCCGCGGGCATGTTCCGGGGCATGGGGATCGGTCTGGCGGACAACTCTCGCACGACGGTTGCAGTCGTCGTCCGGTCCAGCCACATTTCTCCGGCACTCACTTTCCGGATGCTTTTTAGCAATAGCTCAGTCGACGCCTTTTTGGAAACGACGCCGCAAACGCCATGACGGAGCGCTTGGGAGAGCAGTTCCGAGTCATCCGACGCGGTCAACAGAATCACACGCGCAGACTTATTCGAATCCTGCAACGCCCGGAGGATGGCGAGCGCGGTCTGGGCGCAATCGGGCTCAAATAGAACGATATCGGGTTTGAGGCGGGCCGCCGTTTCGACGATAACATCGGATTCACAGACTTCACCGATTATTTCGAAATCCTTTTCAGCGCTCAAGAGCGCGCGCAAGCCATCGCGAAAGACCGAGGGCGCATCAGCAAGAAGAATCCGAATAACAGGGATTTTGTTCTCGGAAAGCAGGGAAACGGCAAACCCGGCTTCCTCGGAATGGTTCACCGGGGATAAATCTGTGTCGATCATAATGGCCACTGATCGTTGATCGGTGGGTGGGAAGAAAAAGTTTAGGTTAGCCTCTCAAGGTATACGGCGCGACCGGGCGGGCCGGATGATTTAGCGCGCTTCGTCGACCACTCCGCGGCGTTTTTGGACAAGCACATCACGGATCGCGTAAATGCGCCGACCCTGGCTTTCGAAATAAGTGCGCATCATCATCTCGCCGATCAGGCCAGTACTGAACATCATGAGTCCGCAGAGCAGAAGCAGAGCGCCAAGAATCAGCAACGGCCCATGCTGATCGAGGATGTTGACTCGGGCAAAAACCTTAGTGACTGCGCAGCCCAGCAGGATCAGCGAGCCTAGGGTGGTGCCGAATAATCCGAGCGTCCCGAAGAAGTGCATAGGACGCGTGAAGTACTTAAGAAGGAAGCGAATCGTTAAGATATCGAAAAGAACGCGGAACGTCCGGCTGAGGCCATAGTGGGAATCGCCGGAGAGACGAGGCGTATTTTGAATGGGAACCTCGGCCACGCGGGCTCCGTAGAAACTTGCCAGGGCAGGGATGAACCGGTGCAGTTCCCCATACAGATGAACGTCTTTCAGGACTTCGGCGCGATAGGCCTTGAACGTGGTGCCGAAATCGCGCAGGTCGACTCCGGAAGCTTTCGCCATGAGCCAGTTCGCGATTCTGGAAGGAATTTTCCTGGTGATGGCGTTATCGATGCGCTCTTTCCGCCAGCCGCTTGCAATGTCGTAGCCCTCATCGATCTTGGCGAGGAGCGCGGGAATATCTTCCGGGGCGTGCTGCAGGTCGCCGTCCATGGCGATCACAACTTTGCCTTTCGACTCGTGGAACCCGGCCGACAATGCCGCAGTCTGACCGAAGTTGCGGCGCAAGCGGATTACCTTCAGCCGGGAATCGGTCTGGACCAGATTGGCGAGGAGTTCGAAGCTGCGGTCATTGGAAGCGTCATCGACGAAAAGGATCTCGTAAGGTCTGCGTTGCGCGACCAGGACAGCAGTGAGGCGATCGTATAAAGGCAGGATTGAGTGCTCTTCGTTGTGGATGGGGATCACAATGGACAACATGAGCATTTCTAATAGTGTAACGCTAATGTGCGAGGACCGTTGACGGTTCGGTTACCCTTCCTGGCTACGAGTGGGGCGGCACCCTACGACGCGTTGAAGCCTTTGCCAATCGCGGTATTGCTCGACAACGTTCGGTCCATGTACAACGTGGGGGCGTTCTTCCGCACGGCGGACGGCGCCGGGATCGACAGGCTATACCTGGCGGGGATCACGGCCGCGCCTCCCAAAAAGGAAATTACCAAGACGGCACTCGGAGCGGACGAGACCGTTCCCTGGGAGCAGTGGCCGGACCCAGTTTCGCGGTTAGTGGATCTGCGGCACCGGGGGTATGAGATCGCGGTGATTGAAACCAGCAGCCGCGCAGTCGATATTTTCGATTGGAAGCCGCAGTTCCCGGTCTGCGTTGTGTTCGGCCACGAGGTAGATGGGGTCAGCCCGGCGCTTGCCAATTTAGCGGACACGCATGTCCGAATCCCGATGCTCGGGACGAAACACTCCCTGAACGTGGCTACAGCCGGAGGTATCGTGATTTACGAACTGCTCCGGAAATACCGGCGGCTGCGAGAACGTGCGATCTAGACTTCCGGGTGATTCGAGGAGTCAGTCGAAGTGGCGTCTTTAATGCCCTTCTTGAAACTCTTAATGCCTTCGCCGAGGCCTTTGCCAAGTTCGGGAAGTTTCTTGGGGCCGAAAACCAGAAGTGCAACTCCAAGAATCAGAATCAGGTGCGTGGGTTGGAACAAGCCGTCAAACATAAATAGTGAGCCTCCGCTGGACTTACGAGTTTTACCGAGTTTCGGTCGATACTCCTGGCGATGCGGTGGCTGTAAACGGTGGAAACCGTCCATTTCCGGACTGCTTGCGTCCAAACCTCAGCCCTGCCGGTAAAACTATCGACACTTAAGTTATACCGCAAAAGCGGCGGAAACGGATGGCGCAGGCGCGACTCAATGCAACGATCCGCCCAGCGCGTCGAAGAGCATGGTGCCGATCTGGCGAATCTTCTGAGGAGTCTGCGGGTCATCGGGCTTGCCCGATCCGGGAAACACGATGGTAATGACGCCGCTGTCGATGCCGTCATTGTGCAGGCGGCCACCGATGACAGTTTCGTGCCCGAGCGCGCGGTGCAGTGCAATGGAACCCTCGCCCAGTTTATTGGCCGGACCGCAGTCGGCAAACACTGCAAACTCGATGTGGCTGTTGTAGATGACGGCAGCGATATCACCGAGGCGGATGCCGAATTTGTCGCAGAAACCGTGACAAGGAAGCACGAAATACGGAACGCGGTTGGCGTCGATGGGACGGTCGTGGGCATCGTGGATGCTGGTATCGCTCTGGCCGGTGGGGTCCTGATCGTAAAGGGACGAACCATCGGTATCGAGCTCTAGTGGTCCTTCGAAGTAGACCTGCCCACCGGGCAGCTGAAAAATGAAATCGCCGCCGTGGTCGAACTGCTGGCGGACGACGGTGGCGTGCTCCAACTGGCGAGTAATGGTGCCTAATCGCGATAGGGACGACGAAGGGGCTTGATAGGAATTAACAGGGGACACGATGGCAGCTGGCATTCATTGGTCTGCTACTAGGGTAAGGGGTCGGGCGCGGCGGGTGTGCGAGTGAGCCGGGGGGTTTGGTGCTGAATTGTGCAAATTTGTGCACTTTTCAGATTTTGGGTGGCTGCTCCGGAACAAAGCCAAGAACGCTTGGCCGCACCCGGACTCGTTGGTGCCGCTCCCGGCATCGTGATAAATCTCTTTTCGCAGGCCGCTCTACAAATGGACACCCGCTTAGTCGTGCACGGGAGCAGCCTCGTCGGTATTTGAGATTATCACCTTGCCTTGAATTCCGGTAGCTTCTCGTGCGGGAGGCGCAGAAGTATCTACGGGATATCTGACTCCGTTGAAAGAGAGCACTGTCTCATAGCCCGCCAGAATGCTCCCTCCGTGCACTGTTACTCCGATGTCTGGGTATCCTTTTTTCATCGAAGGCAAGAGCCGGACTGGAAGCTGCACGATTGTCACCCTGCCAAAGGACCTTGAAGGTAGACTCCGTTGGGTCAAGCACGGCCTCCTGGGCTGGGGCAACCACCTCAGTCGAATCGGCGAAGTACTCCGAGAGCTTGCAGCTTACGGGAACTTCGGCGCGCGGAAGAGGAACGATATCGGCGATAGCTCGGCGCGCTTTAGCATCGGGGACCACAGCAACCGCGAGTTTAAGAGAAAGCAGCTTTTCTCCTTGGAACTTCGGGTCCAGGACTTGCAAGGTCAACCGCATACCCCTGAGTGTGAAATTCCTCATCGCACCAAACTCAGGAACTTTTGAACACTCACCCCGCAAACTGGCCCCAAAAAACCGGCCCCGGCTCTCCCAGTCCCGGCTCTGATCCACGTCTTCAGTCAGGAGCGTGCTGTATGTATTTTGCCCGTTGACAAGAATCAGACGACACTCAAAGTCGCCGCTGTACTCGAAGCCGGAATCTCCATGATATCCCGCCGAGTGACATACCAGAGTATACAAATCACTGCTATCACGTGCTTTGATGGGCCATGAAATACTAGCCTTGGTCACGTCGGAAACGGTAAACACTCTTTTAGCAGGGCTGGGTTTAGGGTATGACTGAGCGCCCGCACAAAGACTTGTAAAAACGACAAACAGCGTCACGAAACAGGTTGCGCCGCGCATAGCACTCCACTTAAAACTAGGTCACCTTCCGGTGACGTCTAAAGTATACGCGGCCGCACGGGGACTCGTTGGTGCCGCTCCCGGCTTGAGGCCCACCGCCGGACTGCCACTTACCGCTATTTAGGCATCCTCAATCGTCTACTTAGCCCAGGACGCAATTGCCGAGAAAGCTAGGCCCGTTATGAACGCCATACCTGATCGGCCGCGGCATTGCCAGCGGAACCAACCCAGAGGCCATCTCTCGATGTCCCATCCCCGGCGAGCAGCATTACTCCACTCAAGGATCCCGTTTTTGTACGGTGCGCCAAGTTAGCTATCTTAGCTTGAGTGGCTGTATACCATGCGACAAAAACATCGAAGGATCCACCATCTGCAGGAGAAGGTGCGAAGGTAGAACAAAGCCCAAAAGGGCGAGCCACATGTAAACGCGCAGCCCCTTTTTTCAAATCGTTCGGAGTGACATTAAATAAAGCTATAAAGCCCCATCCATATCAGGCCACGCCCATCGATACAGGGAATGTAAACGGAGCAGAGTAAACCAACACTATATAGCCGCCAGGTAAACAAGACAGTACAAAAGGAATCAAGGCCGCCGCAACCAGAATGGCAATCTTGACTCTCATGGAATTCGGTTCCAGCCCCGTCATGTGAATATCTGGGCCGTTTCGCCGGGTAGACCCCTCTGGGTCAGCACACCAGCCCTGAGAAGAATGGGATAACAGAAACAAAACATCGCTAGCCTTCTGCTCATAGCATTGCGACATACTAAAGAAACCTTAAACCAAAATAGTAAACGCCGTTTCCGTCCGATTTACCGGGCGATAGAGCGTGTCGCGTTCGACGGGTTCGCGACCAGCCTTGCGGATCAAAGCCAAAAGCTCCTGGCGGCGCAGGGACTGGCTGGTGACCGCTCCGGCGTCGTGGTAAATCTTCTCTTCCACGACGGTTCCATCCAAATCGTCGGCCCCGAACCGCAAGGCGATCTGGGCAATCTGCGGGGTCATCATGATCCAATACGCCTTGATGTGCGGGATGTTGTCCAGCATGAGACGGGAGACGGCGATGTTCTTTAGGTCATCAAAGCCGGTGGTCTTAGGTATGTGCGGAAGCGCGGTGTGCTCGGGATGGAACGCCAAGGGGATGAAGGTAACAAAGCCCTGAGTGTCGTCCTGTAGTTCGCGCAGGCGCACCAAGTGATCGACGCGATCCTCTTCATTCTCGATGTGCCCGTAGAGCATGGTGCAGTTGGAATGCAACCCGAGTTGGTGAGCGGCGCGCGCGGTTTCCAGCCATTCCTGGCCGTCGATTTTGTGATCGCAGATGATACGGCGCACGCGCTCGTTGAAGATTTCGGCACCACCACCCGGGAGGGAATCCATTCCAGCGTCACGCAAACGCTCCAAAGTCTCGCGAATGCTGATTTTCGCGCGGTTGGCAAGGAACGAAATTTCGACCATCGTGAACGCCTTCAGGTGCACTTCGGGAAAGCGCAACTTGAGACCGCGCAGCATTTCGCAGAACCAATCGAGCGAGAGTTCGGGATGCAGGCCGCCGACGATGTGAAACTCGGTTACCGATTCGCTCCACCCGGTACCGGCCACGTGCCAGACCTCTTCGAGGGACATGGTGTACGACTTCGGGTCTTTAGATTTCTTGCCGAAGGCGCACAGGCGGCAACTGGCGACGCAGACATCGGTCGGGTTGATGTGCCGGTTCACATTGAAAAAAGTAGTGTTGCCGCTTTTGCGTTCGCGCACCAGGTTCGCCAGGTACCCGAGTGCGAGCAAGTCAGATGAGCGATAGAGCGCGACGCCGTCGTCGTAGGACAGGCGCTGACCGGCTTCTACCTTCTGGTGAATCGCGAGCAGCGCGGGATCTTCAATTTGCATGGACATTTCAGTAGGGAGGTCGCAGAAAGACGATGTCGGCGGCCCAGAATGCGAAGAAGGCGATGCTCACCCAGCCGTTCATGGTGAAAAAAGCGGCATTGACACGCGAGAAATCGGTGGGGCGGACCAGGCTTTGTTCGTAGGCGAGCAGCAAGGCGACAACAGCGATGCCGAGGATGCTGAGCAGTCCAAGATGCATCTGCACAAAGAGCGTGACAAGCGCGCCAATCATCAATAGGTGCAGCGCGCGGGACACGGCAAGAGCGGGGCCGAGTCCAATTTTCGCGGGTAGGCTGAACAGGCCCGCGGAGCGATCGAACTCAAAATCCTGACAGGAATAGATGATGTCGAACCCGGCTGTCCAGAACATGACGGCGGCAGTGAGCAGCAGGATTCGCCAATCTAGGGAGCCACGCACGGCAATCCACGCGGCGGCGGGCGCAATTCCAAGGCAGAAGCCTAAGACTAAGTGGGAAAGCGACGTGAAGCGCTTAGTGAACGAATAAAAGAAGACGAAGCCGAGCGCAAGCGGGGCCAGGCGCAGGCAGAGCGCGTTGAGCTGCCAACAAGCAACAAAGAAGAGCAGGGACGAAGCGGCGATAAAGAACCAGGCAAAACGAACCGAAAGGATGCCGGAAGGCAGATGGCGCGAGCGAGTTCGGGGATTGCGGCTATCAATCTCTCGGTCAACCACGCGATTGAACGCCATGGCTGCCGAGCGGGCTCCAACCATCGCTACGGCGATCCAAGCGACGATGCCGCATCCGTGGGCGAAGCCAATTCCGGAACCGCGGAACGCAAGAGCCGCTCCAGTGAAGGCGAATGGCAGGGCGAACACGGAATGCTCGAAGCGGATCATGTCGAGACTGTGCCGCAGGCGGGTAAGAAACATCTTTCTCAATTGTAAGATTCACGTCGGACGGCTTTGGATGGGACGAAACTTGGATGGTTCCTGACAATTGAGGTTATTACGGTAAAGTGCTAGGCGTATGAACGAACAACAGTTGCGCACGCTTTTCGCGGGAATTCAGAGCGGCGAAGTGGATGTGGACCACGCGGTGGAGCGGATGCGGCACATGCCCTTCGAAGACTTAGGTTTTGCGAAGGTGGATCATCACCGGGCATTGCGCCACGGCATTCCGGAGGTAATCTTCGGGTTGGGCAAGACCGCGGACCAAATTATCGGGATTGCGGAGCGGCTGGAAGCGCGTTCGCCTAACCTGCTGATCACGCGGTGCGATGGTGAGAAGGCCGAGTTGGTGCGGGCGCGATTGCCGGAGGCGGAATATTTCCCGCGGTCCGGCGTGATTCGCTTGTGGCGAGACCGGGAAATAACGGGCAAGGGCACGGTAGCCGTCATCTGTGCGGGAACGAGCGACATTCCCGTGGCGGAGGAAGCGATGCTTACCGCCGAGACGATGGGGAACACGGTAAACGCCATTCACGATGTCGGCGTGGCTGGGATTCACCGCTTGATGGCGCATCGGGCGCAATTGGAAGCGGCGCGGATTGCGGTAGTGTGCGCCGGCATGGAAGGAGCATTGCCGAGCGCGGTAGGCGGAATGGTGTCCTGCCCAGTTGTGGCGGTGCCGACCAGTATTGGGTATGGCGCGAGCTTCCACGGTCTGGCGGCGCTGCTAGGAATGTTAAACAGCTGCGCAAGCAACGTGACGGTGGTGAACATAGACAACGGGTTTGGAGCGGGATACTTCGCCAGCATCGTTAACCATTTATAGTGATAGCGGATGTATTTCGGATACGATGGTCTGAAATAGAACTTCTATCCGGGTCTTTTCGAACACTGATGTGAGGCAATGGCATTACCCTTGCTTTATGTCGGTCACCGGGCCTCCACTGGTTCGGCGCTGGGTAGCAGGTTCTTAGAGACAACATTATGGCCATCTATAGTCCACGAACACGACTGGTGAACTTCCGGCTCTCGGAAGACGAGTACCAGACACTGAAGCAGGCGGCGATCCGGCAAGGCGCGCGAAGTATTTCCGATTTCGCGCGAGGGGCGATTTTGAGCTCCGTCGCTAACCCCAAGGGGCAGAATGGGAACGGGACTGTCGATATTGCCGGCCTGGATCGAAAGGTAACCGAGATCCAAGGGACGGTGGAAAAAATTTCCGGCTTCCTGACGCGGCCGCAAACGCAGACGCATACCGGATAGCAAGCTCGTAACCCGCGGAGATGACCCGGTGCTATAACATCGGGTTATGTCCGCAGGTATCGATCGTTTTGTTGCAGATAATCAGGAACGGCTGCTCGATGAACTCAAAGAGTTCTTACGGATTCCGAGTGTAAGTACCCTTCCCGAGCACACCGGAGATGTTCGGCGGGCAGCCGATTTCGTAGCGGACAAACTGCGCGCCGCGAAACTTGAAAACGTCGAAGTAATTCCTACTGGGCGGCATCCGCTGGTTTACGGTGAATGGCTACAAGCAGCTGGCAAACCGACTGTGCTTTGCTACGGCCACTATGACGTGCAGCCAGCCGATCCGTTGGAGCTGTGGGACTCCCCTCCTTTCGACCCAATCGTTAAAGATGGTAGCTTGTTCGCGCGCGGTTCGGCCGACGACAAAGGCCAGATGTACACGCACGTGAAGGCTGTGGAAGCACTAGCGCATCTCGACCCGCAAATGCCTGTAAACCTCAAGTTTCTGATTGAAGGGGAAGAGGAGGTTGGCGGCGTCTCGATTACGAAGTATGTCGAAGAGAATCCTCATAAGCTGAAGGCCGACGTCGCGCTGGTTTCCGATACGTCGATGTATGCGCCGGGAATGCCCACGTTGAATGTGGGGTTGCGGGGGCTGATCTATATGGAGATCGAGGCAATCGGTCCGTTTCGGGATTTGCATTCCGGGGTGTATGGGGGTGCGTCACCGAATCCGATCTTCGGGCTGATTGAACTTCTGGGGACGGTGAAAAACCGGAAGGGCAAGATCAAAGTCAGCGGGTTCTACGACGACGTTGCCGATCCATCGAGCGCGGAGATGGAGAGCTGGGCGAAGCTGCCGTTCAGCGAAAAGGAATTTCTGCGCGATGAAGTGGGATCGAAGAAGCTGACCGGGGAAAGGGACCGTACGGTATTGGAGCGGGTGTGGTCGCGCCCGACGTTCGAGGTTCACGGGATTGCGGGCGGATTTACCGGAGCGGGAAGTAAGACCGTAATTCCATCAAAGGCGACGGCCAAAGCGAGCTTCCGGCTGGTACCGAATCAAGACCCGGCGAGGATTATTGCAGCGTTTCGAAAGCATGTGGCCAAGCACACGCCGAAGGGCATTGAGATCGAGGTGCGCGTTCTAGGATCAGGGCCGGGGTTGATGGTCAATACAGACCACCCCGCGATTCAGGTTGCGGCGGCGGCCATGGAAGACATTTTCGGGCAGCCAACGGTGTTTACGCGATCGGGCGGTTCGATTCCGATTGTGGGCGACTTCGCGCGGTTCCTTGGGATACCGACGATTCTGATGGGATTCGGATTGCCGGACGACGGGCTACACTCGCCCAATGAAAAGTTCAGCATCGAGAATTATTACAAGGGCATTCGCACGGTGGCGCACTTCTTCGAGAAATACGGAGCGGCGGCTTAAGGCGTTAATAAGAAGCCTTGAACCGGGTTACCACAACTTTTAGCTGGCTTGTGCGTACAGGGGAATTCGTATCCTTCGGGGTAGCAGGATATGCACTAGTCCGGCGAGCGGCTAGTTAGCTGAACTTCAACTTCCATTTTCAGGCTTTGGGATGCGCGGAGTCATAGACGCGCATGAGGTCAGTGAGGGAAACCTGGGTGTACTTCTGGGTGGTGGACAGACGCGCATGGCCGAGTAGTTCCTGAATGGAGCGGAGGTCGGCGCCATCGGCGAGAAGGTGCGTCGCGTAGGCGTGGCGGAAGCTATGCGGGTGTAAGGCCTGATCCTGGGCAAAGTGCCGGGCGTAGAATTCGACGATGTAACGCACGGCGCGATCAGTCAGACGGCCGCCGCGATGATTCAAGAAGATTGCGCGCTGCGTTGGCTTGCCAGCGCGCTGGTCGATATAGTTGGTCAGCGCGAGCCAGGCTTTTCCAGCCACGGGGACTTGACGCTCCTTGCGGCCCTTACCGCGAACGAGCAGCCAGCGCTCGCTAGTATCAACCTGTTCAAGATCGAGACCCACCAACTCGCTGACTCGCAGGCCGCATCCATAGAGGACTTCGAAGATGGCGAGATCGCGCAAGGGAAACGGACGCTCCAGCATTTGCGCCGCAACGTTGTCAAGAAGGGCGTTAGTCTGCTCGGCGCTGGGTACAGTTGGGAGAAGCTGAGGCATTTTGGGTAGGCGCAACAACCGCGCCGGGTTCGACGGCACGACACCTTCACGCAGCAGGAAGCGAAAGAACGATCGGAGAGCAGCCACGTTTCGCCGAATAGTGACGGGTTGAGCGCCGTGCTCATGACGCGAGGCGAGCCACTCCCGCAAGCGATAAAGGTCAAATTCGGCAGGCGCGGGCGCAGGTTGATCGGGAAGGGTGAAGTAAGCGGCGAACTCGCGCAGATCGCTCGCGTAGCTCTTGATGGTGTGGGGGGATGCGTTCTTAAGGCGGAGTTCGTCGAGAAAAGTGCCTATGGAGTCTTCAAGCATGGGCGAAGCGGTGCGCGTCCATGGCCTGCATCGCGACGCGGCAAATCTCGGCGTGGCGGGCTTTCTTGTCGTGCTTGAAACGGCGCACTTCGGAGTCGGGAAGCGGCGGCAAGAGATCGAAGGCAATGTTGGCGGGCTGGTAGTTGTTAGGGTCGGCGTGCGTAATGTAGTGAACCAGGCTTCCGAGAGCGGTCTGGCGCGGCGGAACTTCGACGACTCCTTTGGTGAAATAAGCAGCGGCGTTGATGCCGGCGAGCAACCCGGTAGCGATCGATTCCACGTAGCCTTCGACTCCGGAGATTTGTCCAGCGAAGAAGATTCGGGGGTGCGATTTCAATTGCAGAGCCGGACTCAGAAGCGCGGGGGCGTTGATGTACGTATTACGGTGGATCTGGCCGTAGCGCAGGAACTCGGCATTTTGTAAGCCGGGGATCAGGCGCAGGACACGTTTCTGTTCCGGGAAGCGTAGATGGTTTTGGAAGCCGACCAGATTCCAGCTATCCGCGCGCAAGGTTTCCTGGCGCAGTTGGACACAGGCGTACGGGTAGCGGCCAGTGCGAGGGTCGGTAAGACCCATGGGCTTCATCGGTCCGAACCGAAGCGTGTCTTTGCCGCGCCGCGCGATTTCCTCAATCGGCAAGCAGGATTCGAAGTAGGGAACATCTCCCGAAATATGGGACTCGAAGGGCTGGGCGTTGGCGAGAGCGTCGTAGAAGCGATCGTACTCCTCGCGATTCATGGGGCAGTTGAGGTAGTCGCCGGTTCCATCGAGAGACTTGTCGTAGCGGGACGCGCGGAAAGCAATGGTTTGATCCACCGATTCGCCGTCGACAATGGGGCTAATGCTGTCGTAGAAGAAGAGCCGCTGGGAACCGGTAATCTGCGCGATTTCGGCAGCCAAAGCGTCGGACGTGAGCGGGCCGGTGGCGACGATGCACACGGCGCCTGGCGGAATTTCGCGAACTTCGTGGCGAAGAATTTCGATGCGGGGATGCTGCTCGATGGCGCGGGTGACATGCTCGGCAAACAAGTCGCGATCAACCGTAAGCGCCTGGCCACCGGGAACTCGCGCGACCGCCGCGGCTTGGATACAAAGGCTATTCAGCTGACGCAATTCCTCCTTAAGGAGCCAGGAGGCCGACGGGTGCTGATCGCTTTTTAAAGAATTACTGCAAACCAGCTCGGCAAACCGATCGGTCCGATGCGCGGGGGTACAAACCACGGGACGCATTTCGTGAAGCTGTACCGGGATGCCGCGCTCGGCCAATTGGAAAGCGGCTTCGGAACCGGCCAGGCCAGCTCCGAGCACATGGACATTCATCGCTGATTGAATTTTAGAATCTTCTTGCGGAGGCGGATCGACTGGGGAGTCACTTCGACCATTTCGTCATCGCGGATGAATTCGATGGCCTGTTCGAGATTGAGGAGGCGCGGCGGGACCAGGCGAATGGCTTCATCGGCGCTCGATGCGCGCATGTTGGTGAGCTTTTTCTCTTTAACGATATTCACGTCGAGATCGTTTTGGCGGGCGTTCTCGCCGACGATCATGCCTTCATAGACCTCGGTGCCGGGACTAATGAAAATTTCGCCGCGTTCCTGGATGTTCCAGATGGCGTTTCCGGTTGCCTTACCAGCGCGGTCGGAAACGAGGGAGCCAGTAGGACGGCTGGGGATATCGCCCTGCCAATCGATGTACCCGTGAAAGAGCGAGTTCATGATGGCTGTGCCGCGGGTGTCGGTGAGGATCTCACTACGCAGGCCGATTAAACCGCGCGAGGGTATGGTGAATTCCAGGCGCACACGACCACTGCCGTTGTTGATCATCTTGCTCATTTTGCCCTTGCGGATGCCCATCTTTTCCATCACGACGCCGATAAAAGTTTCGGGGCAATCGATGACGAGGAGTTCAACGGGTTCCTGAACGCCGTTTTCCGTTTTGCGCGTGATGATCTCGGGCTTACCGACCATCAATTCAAAACCCTCACGGCGCATCATTTCAATGATGATGGCGAGTTGCAATTCACCGCGGCCCATAACCTGGAACGAATCCGGCGTAATCATTTCGACGCGGATGGACACGTTGGTGAGTAGTTCCTTGTCGAGGCGCTCTTTCAGATTGCGCGAGGTTACGAAAGTGCCTTCTTTGCCGACGAAGGGCGAAGTGTTGATGGTGAAGAGCATCCCAATCGTGGGTTCGTCGATCTGGATTTGAGGAAGGGGCTTGGGGTTTTCGGCGCTGGTCAGGGTTTCGCCGATAGTGATGCCTTCCAGTCCGGCAATCGCCATGATGTCGCCGGGGAAGCCAATGGTTTCGTCAACGCGCTTTAAGCCCTCGAAGGAATACAGCTTGGTGATGCGGGTCTTTTGAACGGAACCATCGAGCTTGCAGATGGCCACGTCATCGCCATATTTCAGGACGCCGTTGAAGATGCGGCCAATTGCAAGGCGTCCCAGGTAGTCGCTGTAATCGAGGTTGGCGACGAGCATCTGAAGGACTTCGTCCGGGTTACCGGCGGGCGGAGGGATGTGGGTGACGATGGCTTCGTAGAGAGGTTGTAGATCTTCGGACGGATCTTCGAGCGTGTTCTTGGCGATCCCGGCGCGCCCGTTGGTGTAGAGCACGGGAAACTCGAGTTGATCCTCTTTGGCGTCGAGATCGATAAAAAGGTCATAGACCTCGTTGAGGACTTCCTGGGGCCGGGCGTCGGGCCGATCGATTTTGTTGATAACGACGATGGGCGTTAAGTGGGCTTCCAAGGCCTTCATCAAAACGTAACGAGTCTGGGGAAGCGGACCTTCGCTGGCGTCGACCAGAAGCATGACGCCATCGACGATTTTGAGGGCGCGCTCGACTTCACCGCCGAAGTCGCTATGGCCGGGCGTGTCCACGATGTTGATTTTCTGGCCGCGATAACGGATGCCGGTGATCTTGGAAAGGATGGTGATGCCGCGTTCGCGTTCGAGGTCATTGGAATCCATGACGCGCTCCGCAACTTCCTCATTGGCGCGGAAGATGCCGCTCTGTTTGAGCATGGCATCGACGAGCGTAGTCTTGCCGTGATCGACGTGGGCGATGATGGCGATATTTCGGGTTTGAGCGGTATGGTTTTCGTTTGACATCAATTTACTTTCGGAACTTACTCTAGTGGATGACTTCGATCGGTTTCAGGCGCGCCGCGACGTGGGCGGGGTAAAGGCCCGATGGTATGGTGACGGCGCAGATAAGGAGTATCCCACCGCCCAAGGCCGGTAAGTGAGATTAAATCGTCAGCCAAAGCTCTGTTCATTGAGCTTCGACACTGGCCCATCCCCGCGCTAAGCCTTTATCCCCATATTTTATCACCGGCGGCTGGGTCGAGCGCTCGGAAAAAAAGCAGCTCAGCGAGTGCGGGGGAGTTTCGGATTTTCACCTAAGCTTCGTACAGCTTGTAACCAGCTCGGGTTTCGGCCACTGCACGATTTGCACTGCCCAGGACAGCCTTTCCGAACTGGCTCAGCACCTATGGCGTCTAGCAGGCGTACAGCATTGGATTTCCATTCCAATTCATCCTGATCGTTCTCCCCGTTGCTCAGGTGTTACCTGATTGCTGCTGAACATACCAGACGTATTGCGCAGGGAAGGCATGGGCGGTCCAGGACGGCGACCCAGGATATGGCTATCCATACTCCAAATCGCACTTATTCTCGTTTGATGACTCGGCATATTCGAGATAAAGTCGCGAGTACAGCCTCGCCGATTTATTGCGAATACTTATGTACAAGCTCCGTCAGTGTTTTCCGGGCGGAATCTATTTCCGCGAGAGACCCACTGGTCAACGAGCGATCAAGCAGGATCTTGAGCGAAGTCTGAAGCAGGCTACTGGCTTCGGCGCGGCGCCCTTTAGCAATCAAGATTGCGGAGGCACGCAAGGTCAACATGCTACGGTACGCCGCTTCCATCGGCCGGTCTTCCAGGGCCTGAGCTCGCACACGTTCCATCATAAGGTCACTGTAGTGCTGCTCTTCCGAACTATTCAAGATGTATGCGGATCCGTTCCAATCGTAGACATCCGCGGTGGCACTGTCCGGAGCCGTCCATTTTCCATAACTCGCAATCCGGCATGCAGCCTTCGTGTCGGGACAATCAACGCTCAATTGATAGAATCCAATGGGCGAACCAGGCAGCGCCTGGAGCCTTCCTTCAACCACGCTGAATATATTGAGATAGGAACCGACACTCGCCCCCTCCGAGGACAAAGCCAGGACCTGGGGGGAGTTGGTCCTCAGAATGTCCCGACAGGCGATGCCGTTGACCGCCTCACTCGTCTGCAAGAAAGTGCCTAAAAGAATCACTCGCGATGCAATAACCGAACCGATCTGTAAGTAGAGCACGCCGGACTGGCTGTACGCGAAAGCTACTTCCGTTTGAGAACTCTTATTCGGCGCGCACGCAGCGGGGATGTCGTAAGTAGCACCAAAGGCGTCGTGCGTGGGCACTCGTGCGATCGCTGAACCTTGGGGCGCGAATGACTCTGCGAGGGTTGCGACCGAGGCCGCAAAGGACGGCCCGCATAGACCGAAAGATAGGGAGAGAGTAATCAGTGATAATTTTGTCATTATCGTGTATGAGGTTTGCTGGCGTCGCTACCGCGCGTCTCTGCATCGGGACACGACTTACACCAAAAAGCCGACTCGGTGGCACCGAGCGCTTCGGCTTTCGCTCGCCCGGCGTCTAGCGAGGCTTGCGTTGCGTCAATCACGCCTTGAATGGCCTGCGGCCCGACGCTGGTGAGGGCTCTCTCTCCCGGTCTTAACCGCCAATAGGTATGTCCAGCTTTGACCAGCACTGCTTCGCGATCCCATTTGAGACGATACGCGTTCGTGTTGTCGAAATCGTTTCCGATCACGGTTTCCGAAGGTGATCCTTGTGGAAGAGGATACTCTGACGCGGGGTGGCCCAGCGGTCTAACGATCAGAGTCAAACGGGAGTTCTCGAGATCCTGCGCGATGATCGCTACCGCCGATCCGCTTCGATTCCAAACGGGACTACCGACAAATTCTAGATGCCTTTCCTGGCCAGGGAAGCTGCGCCATGGCGTCTGGTTGATTCCACAGTCGTGATCAAAGCAAAGTTGCGGACGGCGATCCGCCTCGGCTTGGAAGTGCGGGACCCAAGATACGTAGGCGACATGCTCTCCGGCAGGACTGACCGCGAGGCTAAATCCGTCGGTGGCGTACCAATCAACCTCTCTTCCGCTGTCGATCTTGATCATGCAGTACTCCACAGTCGAGGGATTAACGCTGCCAGCGAGCGCGATCCGGTTCTCATCAATCCACTGCAACTGCTCCACGCCCCGCATCCCTTCGATGTGAACTCCGGGATTTGAAGGCCGGAACGATATCGGGCGAGCGACGCCTCCGGATGCCGGTAGTACGCTGACAATGGCCAGTGCGCCAGGTGCATCGGATACGAAAGCGATGCGATCGCCTGAAGGCGACCAAGCGAGCTGACTCTTGCGCGAGTCGTCGGTCGTGAGCCGAAGCGGCCTGTGGTTCGGGCGTGAAACGAAGACATCGCCGTTCAAAATGTATGCCGATTTGATTGGGTCTGCGGCATTCACCAGTCCTGTAGAAAAGAGTGCGAATGCGATCGCCTGGGAAAGCTTCATCAAATTTCCTATTGAACAGTATTATCCGCAGGACAATGACCGTTTCCGAAAAGTCCGCGCCGCAGCGCTTGGAAGCGTGTTTACGAGTATCTCGTCGGAAGATCCGGCCAAAACGGAATCTGCTTGTAACTAAGCACTCAGCCCAGGTGTCTGGCCGAGACACAAAGATTGCTGAGAAATGGCGCGAGCGGCTTCACCCTGGATCGCACGCTGGATTGCCCAGGATTTACGCTATTCATTTGGCGGCATGCGGCGCGATGCCAGATCACGGCATCTGCGCAGTCGCGTTTGAAAGCGGCAGGCGCACACGCGAACCGAGGTGAAGTGTCGCGGTATGGACAAAAACGACGTAGTAAAGATGCCCTTGCGAGCCGATTCGACGGTCATTTAGTTTGGCATCGGCGGCAAGCGATATCTGCTTCGAATAGCACCGTTCGCCAGTCAACCCGAAGTGCGTGCCTAGGCGGAGACGGTGAGAATATCAGGCAAGAGTCGAGGAGAAAGTCGGTTCATACAGACAGTTCGTCGTGTTTCGAGCCGGTAAGAAAACCGAATACTCGAAATATCGGCCATTTTAAGGAGTATTTGCAACATCGGCAGTCAACCCGGAACCACGGACTTTGCGCTAACGATGTTTGGCTCCCCAAATATGACTTTCGAACCTACGCACTCCTGGTAAACAGTCGCAAAAAACCTGCTATCTGTTAACATCTGTGATGATCTTCTGTTCAGCGTAATTCTGAATTCAGCGCGTCCGCGGCATCAAGAGCACCCGTGCCATCATACGTGGCGAAATAGCACCTGGATTTGTCTGGCAAGTCGCAGGAAGAACTCGACTTTTCACTCGCACTCGCTTGCCGAGGAGCAGTAACAACATCATCCCGGTGGTTGCAAGCCAGATCGCGCTTGGTTCCGGCGTAACGAAAGCGTACGTTGCCGAAAAGTCGCCGCTTCCTTGCACACCGCTCGTTGTGTAAGTGAAATCGCCGTACACCGGAATAATGGCAATGTTGCCGACGCCCATCTCAGAAAAGATCATCGTTCCGGTGAATGTGCCATTCGCCTCTGGAGTGAAGTTGAAGGAATACCCGTTGTACCCGTTCCCGTTGTCGCATGACCCAAGGTTACAGGTTACGAGGAGAGGCGCAATTGCGGGATCATTCGCCGCGAAGCTCCAACCGTTGTTTTCGCTATCGCCCCAATTTTGCAGAATTTGAGGGCCGGGGTAACAGCACGGGTGAGAGCCAGCGCCCGTCTGGTCTTCGCCGTCCAATGCTCCAGGCAAGAGGCTGCTTAGGCTCAGACTGGCCATCCAAGGTTCGTAATTGAACTCGGCAGGGAGTTCCTGATAAGAAGCCGACCCGATAATTTGAATAGCCGGAAACATGTAAGGTGTCAGCGGAATGATGGGCGTAGCACCGCAAATCCCAGCGGAGGCGAGCAAAAGGAACATCTTTTTCATGTGCAAAAAATCATACCAGAGAGTTGCCGAAGATTCGAGTGAGCCTTCAAGTGGACAATTATTTGCCGACTGTTTAAATGAGTGCGCCATCTTCACGCCTATGAGACGCGACCTTCGCTTTTGCGGAACACGATGCGAGAAGCGCAGAGAGTCTGAAACGATTAAGGACGCTGATTCACTGAGTACTCACGCGGCAACTCACTATTTTCTACGGCTTGGCCTCGTTGACAGTTACTGACATCACGTCGGGCAGTTCTGTTCCGATCGAAGGCGGATGGTAAGCGTCCGAAAACGACGTCGCGAAGCTTTTTACAACCGTCGCGTGCGTCGACAAAGTCATGCCCCCGGATGGGAAGATATGGACTGCAAATCGCGCTACCATCGCCGCAAATTCGCACAGGATTACATCCCTGAAAGACACCTGGGCAAGGTGAGAGTTGCACTACTGGCCAGCTGGTAGCCCGCACATGGCTAGTCCGAAGTAGCGCTTGATAGGAACGCCCAGTGCACCTGAAAGATCTTCGGCGATTCAATTAACAACGAGCCTTTCTCTAACTTGCCTCCGAAATTCTTCAGCGGGGGCGCAGCTCTAGAAGATTACTCTTCGTGGATGACTTCGATCGGTTTGAGGCGCGCCGCGACATGGGCGGGATAAAGGCCGGACAGTATGGTGACGGCCCAGATAAGGAGCATCGCACCGCCCAACGCCAGAGCCGGGAAGTGAAATTGAATCGTCCAGCCAAAGCTTTGTTTATTGATCACATAGATCAACAAAAGCGATAAAACCAGCCCTAACGCAGCACCGAGCAGGAGAGCAAAAAGCCCGAGCAGCCCCGCTTCGACTAGAATCATACGGCGAATCTGGCTCGATGCCGCCCCGAGGTAGCGTAACATCCCTAACTCCCGGCGGCGATCGAGGACTAAGGCTAGCAGGGCGTTCGCGGCTCCGAGCATCGCGACGATGATGGCCACGCCTTCGAGAGCCCAGGTGATGGCGAAGGTGCGATCGAAGATGATGACAGCTTCGCGGCGGAGGTCGGCATTGGGGGCGACGGAAACGGGGAACGCAGTGGTGCGGGTTTCAATTTCACGACGAATCTTGGCAACATCGGCACCAGGCTTGGTGTAGACCGCAATATTAGTGGGCGGCTGATTGGGGAGGTAGCGCAGGAGCGTGGTGCGATCCAGAATCACGTAGCCCTGCTCGCTGGAATATTCAAAGTAGATAGCCATGACGGTAACCGTGGCGACTGATGACCCAATGGGAAGCGAGAGCCGATCGCCAACATGGACGTTATGCTTTTCCGCGAACGGTTCACTGACTATGGCGCGATCGGCATTGGGAAGCGATCTCAGGATGGCGTCGTGGTCACCGGACTGGAAGTTCAGCCGGGAGTAACGGCGTTGCACATCGAGGTTGCCAGCCCCGAGGGTGGCGCGTTGACCCTGGTAGGTAAATTCGATAGCGGAGAAAACGTCAACGTCGGCAACGCCTGGAATGCTTTGCAGAATTTTGGGGATCTCGGGGGAAAGAGGCGGGCTCTCTCCGGCCACGGCGGGCCCGATTGCGCGGATATAAAGGTCGGCGCGAAGCTGGGAATCCAGCCAGACCAGTACGGTTTCGCGGAAGCTCCCGACCATAATGCCGACACTGGCCATCATGGCGATGGCGGTTGCCAAGGCGGCGACGACCACGGACGTTCGCCCAATGGATGCCTGCAGCCCCCGAGAAGCGAGCAGGCCTTCGGCTCCGAGCCATTTCTGCAGGGGCGTTCGGAACGCGCGGTTCACGGCGAGAACGACAAGTGGGGCAAGTAGCGCGGCGGCGGCAACACTAAGCAGCGTGGCGAGGTAGCCGAAGACGGGACGGCCCTCGATGGGACCGGGGAGCGACGCAATCCAGGCAAGCAAGGCAAGGACGAGAGCGATAGCGGAGTTTCGTCCCAGTCTGAGACGAGAGCGAGTTTCGCGGGAGCCGCGACCCATGGCTTCGGCCGGCACCACTTGCATGGCTTCGCGCGCGGGACCCCAAGCAGAGATAAGGGAGGCGGCTAAGCCGGCCACGAACGCGAGCGCAATCGAGAGGATGGTGAGATGAACCGGTGCGGGACTGCTGCTGGTGTAGAGCGACCGGACGGTTTGAGCAATCAGCGCGACCATGCTCCCGGCAAGCGCGCGTCCGAGTAAGAGCCCGAGAGCGGAACCGGCAACGCCGAGCATGGCGGCTTCCAGAATGAACAGGAAGAAGATGGAGCGGCGGCTGACGCCGAGCGCGCGCAAAATGCCGATCTCTGAACGGCGGCGAACGACGCTGATCGAGATGGTGTTGTAGATAAGAAAGGCGCCGACCACGAGGGCGATGTAACTGAGGATGCGGAGGTTCCACCGAAACGCGCCGAGCATTTTCTGGTTTTCCTGACTGCGCGCGCCCGGGCGGGTGATCCGGTATCCGGACGGAAGCGTCGAGCGGAGGGTGTGTTCCAGACTATCGAGATCTACTCCTTTGTCGAGAAACACGTCGATGCGATCCAGCTTTCCGAAGCGGCCGAGGGTTTGCTGGACATCGGCGATGTCAGCGGCGATGAAGTCGGATCGCAGGGATGGAACCGTGCGGGCAATACAGAACCAGCGACCGTTGATTAGAAACCGTTTCGGTAAACGGTGCGCGAGGCGCTCGGTGACGTAGGCGGGGGCATCGTCCCCGCAATTGGACTTGCTCGCGCTTGACCGGACTTTGGATTCGGCAATTGCATCGATTCCGAAAAGGTTGACGTACCCGGCGGAATCGATCTTGACCGTAGTATCTAGACCTGGGGCGAAGCGGGCGTTGACCGGCAAGGCGGAGAGCCGGCCGATCCATTGCTCGTCGATGCCGCCATTGGCGTGAATCTCCAGATCCGTTTTGCCGACCACGGTGACCATGGAAGATTCGAAGGACCCGGCGGCGGCATTGCCAGCGAGATCGATCGCAATGACCACGGCGATGCCCAATGCAACCGCGATCACGGTAAGCGCAGTACGAAGCATATCGCGGCGCAGCGGGCGCAGGATCATGGTGCGGAAAAGTTTCCACACCGTTGTTACTCGATCCGCCCGTCGCGCATTTTGATGCGGGTATCGGCGATGCTGGCGGCTTCCATGCTGTGGGTGGCCATCAATACGGTGGCTCCAAACTCGCGGGCGGCGCGGAGGAGCAGGTCGAGAACGAGGTCGCCGCTGGCGGTATCGAGGTTGCCGGTAGGTTCGTCGGCAATCAGGATTTCGGGCGAGTGGGCGAGTGCGCGAGCGACCGCGACACGCTGCATCTGGCCGCCCGAGAGTTGATGAGGCTTGGATCGCTCGCGGCCAGCCAGTCCGACCCAAGCGAGGCGCTCGTGTGCGAGTTGTGCAGAATTGTGCACATTTGCGAGTAATAGCGGGAGTTCGACGTTCTCAAGGACGGTGAGGGTGGGCAGCAATTGGAAAGATTGGAAAACAAACCCAATCCGGTGGCGCCGGAGTTTGGTCAAGCCGGCTTCGGTAAGTCCGGTGGTGGACACCGCATCGATGAGGACATCGCCGCTATCGGGAAAGTCCATCGCGCCGGCGAGGTTCAGAAGTGTTGACTTGCCGCAGCCGCTGCGTCCGAGAAAAGCGGTGACGGTTCCCGCGTTCGCGGTCAGCGAGACGTTACTCAGCGCCGGGATGCGCTGACGTTCCAGAGTGTAGGTACGGGAGACGTTGCGCAGTTCCAGACGAGGTGGCTGACAGGCCACCGTTATATGTGCTGCCAAATGGCGCGTCCGATAAAGAAGGGCCCCATGGTCTCCATATAGGTAGATGTCTGCTTGGTTTTGCGCATGGCCTGGATGCACGCGGAAAGGGGAAATAGATCCTTTCCGATCAGGCCGATGACGAAGTCGCTGTCGTTCTTGTCCATACCAAAGCAGGCGAGACGGACATCGAGCGCGAGGCCGGCGGTGCCGAAGGAGTGACCGATGCGCCCGTGCTCGCTCAGGATTGGCCCCATGTCTTCCGCGGCCAAAGCGGAAAACGCTCCTTTGCGACGCAAGGGATACCAAACGGCCCAGGGCCATTCCGGATCAGTCACACGGCGGCGGGGGGCATCGAGGAGCCAATCTTCGAGTTGCGGCTCATGGCCGAGCGCATAGGTGCGGCCCATCATGGAGTATTCGGGTTTGATTTCCAAGTCGGCGAAAGCGCCGCGATTCAGCATTGCGCGCACGTGACAAACAAAGAAGTCGGGATTGTCACTCCAGGTGAGCAGAGCGACGCCACGAGGATCGTTGACGTCGGCATAAAGGGTGGAGGGAACGCCTTCCGTGCGTAACTGATTAGTTAGGGCTTCGGTGGAAGCAACTCCGCCGAAAGCGGTCAACTGCATAAACAGGCGGCGATCGGAGGTCTGGGGCTCGCCGGCGCGAATCCCACCTTTTTCGCGCAGATCCAATGCGTCCATGCCTTAAATGGTGACATAGGGACGGGTAGCGATGGATTCTTTTTGCGCGAACGGTTTACGCGCCAGCCGCTGTGGCCGGGGCCACGATGATCGGCTTGGTAGTGGGAGCGGGAACGCCGGCTTCATCTTCCACGGTGACAGCGACGGCGCCGAGATTATCAGGAACGTGGCCGGGATGGAAGATAAAGCCTGAGCCGTCGCTGGCCGCACGAAAGCTACCGCTAGCGAGTGGAGCTCCATCCTTTGAGATCAGCCACAACTCGAACGACTTGCCGGGTTGGACCACAGGAAGGTTGGAAGCGATGAGTACGACGCCCTCGCGACGGTTGATCACGACGCGGCCACGAGGCGGAAGAGCGCGATCCGTGCCGAAATTGATCTCTTGAGAATCGGGCGCGCTTAATAGGACCAAGGCAGACCGGAGGCGATTCGAGTCTTCGAGGCGCAACACCCCTAGACGACGCGTCTGCAGGCCGAGCAAGACGACGAGGGCCAACAAGAGAGCGGACACCGCGCCCCAGACCAAGCTCCATCCGAACGCACGGCGGGGCTGTTGCTGGTAGAAGGCCGGATTGACGGCAGCGATGATGCGATTCCGAAGGTGATCGGGCGGATTCACCTGAGGGGCGAGATAAGAGAGTTCGGCGGCGAGGGCGAGCGACTGGCCAACTGCGGGAACGCAATTGCTGCAATCGCTACGAAGATGCGCAGCGATCTCGCGGGACTGCTCGGGATCGGCTAAGCCCAACGCGTACAGATCGTACTCCTCGCGCAGTTGATCGCAGGTCATGCGGTTACCGCCTTAGTCATCTCATCGCGAAGCACACGTAGTGCGGTACGCGCCCAGGTTTTCACGGTGCCGAGGGGCTGTCCGAGTCTTTCAGCCATTTCAGTTTGCGAGAGCCCTTCGAAGTAAGCTAGCTCGATCACTTTCTTCTGGGTCTCGCTCAAGCGGCTCATGGCGGCGCGAATGCGGCGAGCGGTGTCCTTAGAAAGAAGATCCTGCTCCATGTTGACGAACAGAGACGGATGATCGCGCTCTTCGAGTTCAAAGCAGTTCAAGGACATGCGGGCGCCAGCGGAGCGAACGTAATCAATTGCGCGGTTGCGGGCGACGGCAAGAAGCCACGCTCCGAGAGAACCGCGCTGGGCATCGAAGGCTTGCACGCGGTTCCAAACCCGCAGGAATGTTTCCTGCATGAGATCTTCAGCGATCGCGCCGTCGTGAACAATGCCCACGATCACCGAGTAGCTTAAGCGACCGAAACGATCGTAGAGTTCCGCCATGGCGTCGTGATCCTTCTTCTTCAAACGTTCCACGAGGTTCGCATCGCGCCCTTGCTGTTCTGAGAGTTCCAGTGCCAGCACGAGCAGGTTCAGCATCATGGAGACAGTTTATCGCTCAGAGATGGAAGGTGATGACTTGGCGAACTGAGCGACCTAACTGAGCCCTCGCGCACTCTACAGGGAATTACGAAAGGGCGGGTACACCGGATGGCTGCGCGGAGACGACATCTCCGGTGATGGAAAAAGTGGGTGAGCAGCAGCTCTTCGCTATCGGTTTTTTGAAGCGCGCCGCGTGCTGCGATCACGCGATTTTGGAGATGTGCATTTTTCTCTTGACATTAGTCACGAACAACTCTATATATGAATCACATTGCGATTTTCAGATCGCAAAATTCGATGGTAGGAGAATCACTCAATGAAGAACGCAACCAAGAAGGCGGCAGCTAAGAAAAAGGCAGCCCCAAAGAAAAAGGGTAAGTAACTTCGGTGCCTCGATAGAGGCGCTACTTAGGTTCCAACTGGCCTCGAGCGATCGAGGCCTTCTTCATTTGCGGCCGCTTTTCTGGAGCAACAGGCAGCGGAACGTCTCTCCCATCCCAAACAGAAGCGATTTCAATTGTTTTGGGCCTTCAGCACGCAAACCGAGCTCCGGATGACGCGCGAGAACCCGCAAGACCAAAGTCGCGAGGCTCTCAAGGTGGATGACTTCGAATCCGCGCTGAACAGCTCGATCCGCAATCGCGTCAAATGCCACATGAGCGGTGATGTCCTGGCAACCCGGGCTGGCGAGTACGTTGGCGATGGCGCGATGATCGCGATAACTCATCAACGTACCTTGCGGGAAACGCAGAGTTTCGGGTGTGGTGTAGCCGTAATCGATAAAGAGGGCGTAGCCGGATTCCATGCGGGCTCCGATTCGATCGATCCAAGTAAGAGCGTCGCAAACGATTTCAAATTGGCCGCCTTCCGGAACAAACGGCCAGTAACGCTGGACGTATGCAACTAGACCGGGATCGAGTTCGGGTCCGACTAACCAACTACTTTCCTGAACGAGCATCTCGTAGAAGCGGCCATGGCGCTTTGTTCCAACCCGGACGGGCAAGGCATCGAGAAACTCATTACCGAACAGAAAACCGGTCAGATCAAGAGGTAGTTCGGCGCCATACTCCAGGGCTGTGTAGTGGCCGGAGAAGAACGCGGACATCTCGCTGTGACCGGGACCCAGCTCGAAAACGTGCGCATCGGGACAAAGCGCGTGAGCTTCCGAGGCGACAATTTGTCCGAAGAGAGGTTGGAGTTGGGAAGCGGTGAAGAAGTCGCCGTCTCTGCCGATGGGGTGACGCGATTGGCGGTAGTATCCCGAGACGGGATCGTATAACGCGCGGCGCATGAATTCATCGAAACGCAGAGGTTCCGGGGTCATTACGTCGTACGACGCTTGCGGAACTCGTCGAGGGTGACGGCGAGAATGATGACGGCTCCGATCACGACTTGTTGCAGATAGTTGGAGATTCCAAGCAGATCACTGCCGTTAGTGAGCAGGCCCATGATGAATGCGCCGATCAGGGTGCCGAGGACGCTTCCTTCCCCGCCATGAAGACTTCCGCCACCGATCACGACAGCGGCGATGGCCTGCAACTCATAACCCGACCCAGCCGTTGGTTGACCGGTCATCAGTCGCGAGGCTTCTATCAGTCCAGCGAGCCCGGTGAGCAGGCCACCGATTGCATATGCCGCGGTGGAGTAGAAACCGATCCGGATACCTGCGTAGACCGCCGCCGCTGAGTTACTCCCGATAGCGAATGAGTAGCGCCCAAGACGAGTATGTTCGAGTACGAAGTGCATCGCCAGAGCCGAGCCACTTAGGAGATATAGGACGAATGGCAAACCGAAGACGCTCCCCTCTCCCAAAAATGAGAACGCGGCGGGAATATTGTGGACGGGCAATCCATTCGAAATGAGCAGAGTGACCCCCCGAAAAATGCCGAGGGTCCCGAGAGTGACGATGAACGGGGCGATGCGAAGCCGGGTGATGAGGAAGCCGTTCAACATCCCACAAAGTAATCCAACGGCGAGTCCGATAACGATGCCGAGGGGAATCGGTAAGCCTTTCTCCATCGCCATGGTTCCGAGCAATCCACTCATGGCAAGAATCGCGCCGACAGAAAGATCGATACCGCCGGAGATGATGATGATCGTCATCCCGAGCGCCATGATGTTGATGACCGCCGTCTGGCGCACCAGGCTCGAAAGGTTGGTGGAAGTAAGGAAGTACGGCGAGGCAATCCATAAAGCCAGGAAAAGAACAATCAAGCTCAAGAAAGGCAGCAGCTTTTGCAAACGGTTCAAGCGACTTGCTCCAAAGCGGCCAGTGTCATCATTTCGTGTTGTAAGGCGGTTCCGGGCAATTCACCGGCAAGGCGTCCATTGCGCAAAACCAGGATTCGATCGGCCAGTTGTTGGAGCTCCTGCAGTTCGGAGCTGACCATCAAGATGGCAGCGCCACACTTGGCCAAGTGGTCGATCAGCTCGAAGATTTCTCTTTTTGCGCCAATGTCGATTCCGCGCGTGGGTTCATCGAACAGGAAGATACGGGCTTTGCGAAACAACCACTTGGTGATAGCAACTTTCTGTTGGTTGCCGCCACTTAGCGTTCCAGCGGGCTGTTTTGTGGAACTGCATCGGATGTGAAGGGTTTCGATGTAACCATTGGCGATCGAGGATTCGTGTGTGCGATTCAAGATGCCGAAGCGGCCGAACGGTGAGGGATTCGCGGCTGGCAGATTTGCAATCGTCATGTTTTGAGCGATCGGCAGGCGGATGGCGAGGCCGGTTCGCTGGCGGTCTTCGGTGATCAAGGCGATTCCGGCTTGGACTGCATCGCGCGTGGAGTGGAACACAGACGGTTGACCGTCCACGTGGAGAGAACCTCTAACCAGCGGATCGACCCCGAAGAGCAGGTTGCATAGCTCGGTCCGGCCGGAACCCATCAGTCCGGCAACACCGAGGACTTCACCCTCGCGCAGTTGGAAGGAGATGTCACGGACCTTTGGCGACGAGGCGTTCTGAACGTCGAGCATTACTTTCCCGGGAGTTAAAGGGTCGCGCGCGTAGGTGGCGGACACGGGACGGCCAACCATTCGTTCGATCAGTTGCCCGGTAGTTATCCCGGCGATGGGGCCGGTATGGATGGTGGCTCCATCGCGCAGGATGGTTACGTTGTCGCCGATAGCGCGTAGTTCTTCCAAGCGATGGGTAATGTAGATCACGCCCATACCGCGTTCGCGCAAGCCGCGGACCAGGCGGAACACCTGCTCGCTATCCCGCGGCAAGAGGGAGGATGTGGGTTCGTCGAAGATGAGCAGGCTGGAACCCTGGAGGACGGCACGGCAGATTTCGACCATCTGTTTTTCGGCGGGGCTAAGCCGGCTCACGTGTTGGTCAGCTTCAAGTGGAAACTGATGGTCGGCGATGACGTGCCGGGCGCGTTCGAGCATCTTGCGCCGGGAGATCATCCCGAACATGCCTTGCGGCTCGCGGCCGAGGAATAGATTTTCAGCAACGGTCAAGTGCGGGGAGAGGAGGGATTCCTGATGCACCATCGCGATTCCGATGGCGGCAGCGTGGGCTGGGCTGGGCAGATCGACTTCTTGTCCGCGCCAGAGCATGCGGCCAGCATCGCGCCGCATCATACCGGCGATGATTTTGACTAAGGTAGATTTCCCCGCCCCATTCTCGCCCATGAGCAGGTGGATTTCACCCGCGGCGACGATGAGGTTGCCATCGTGGAGCGCGGTGACACCGCCGAAGCGCTTTTGAATTGACTCTAGCTGAAGGAGCAAGAATCCTGCAGTTTAACGCAGCGTTACCACCTCATTTCGCGAAGGCGCTGGGCGATCTTTCCGGAATAGAGAGTGTTCTGCCCGGGACGGCGGCGGCGCGGGGCGGGGAGCAAGGACGCGAGTTGAATGCTGTCGTCTCGGGTGAGATGAATCCCATCGACCCGGTACCAATGCTGAGCGGCTGCCTCGGCGCCATACACGCCAGGTCCCCACTCGACGACGTTCAAGTAGAGTTCCAGGATGCGCTGCTTGGAGAGGATGAGTTCGGCCAAGGGCACGATGGTGAACTCGATGCCTTTTCTGATGAAGGAGTGACTGGTGGTCAGGAATAGGTTCTTCACGAGCTGCTGAGTGATGGTTGACGCACCGCGGCTTCGGCCCTCTTCCAGATCGTCTTCAGCCGCAACGCGAATCTGCTTCCAATCGAAACCGTGGTGGTGGTAGAAGCGCGTGTCCTCGGCGGCGATGACCGCGTGCTGCAAATAAAGAGAGATGCGTCTGAGTGGCACCGGCTCGTAAGTCTTGTGATAGGGCTGGCGATTGACCCAAGACTGGACGCGCCTTTCGGCTTGCACGGCGGTGGTGGGCGGATCGACCCAGCGCAGAGTCAGCAGCATGAGGGCCGTGCTGAGATAAATGGCGACTATGGAAAAGATAAGGGTTCGAAGGATGACACGGACGCGCGTGGGTCTCTGCTTGCGCGTATTCTTGGACGGCGTGCTTTTCGGAGGCGGCTTGCGGGAGCGTGGGCGAGAGGCGGGTGGCAACCTTCAGAATAGTTAACCTATGAAAATGCGATGGCTGGCGCCAATCTTGTTTCTAATCGGGGCGTCCACAGGGATAGCACAGGACAACTATGAGATCCAGGTCTACGGGGCGGAGACGGTGGCTCCGGGCCGGACGATGGTTGAGTTGCACAGCAATTTCACATTTTCCGGCAGCAAGACCGAAGTGGACGGTCTTTACCCCACCGAGCATGCGGAACACGAGACGCTGGAGATCACTCAAGGAATTACGCCGTGGTTCGAGACCGGATTCTATGTTTTTACGAGCGCAAGCCAATTGCATGGGTGGCAGTGGGTTGGCGACCACATTCGACCGCGGGTGCGCGTGCCAGAGGATTGGCACTGGCCGGTAGGCGCGAGTCTGTCGCTCGAGGTGGGTTATCAGCGGGCTCATTACTCGGCCGATACCTGGACGATGGAGATACGGCCGATTGTCGACAAGCAGTTGCGGCGCTGGTATTTGTCATTCAACCCGACGCTCGACCGGTCGTTTCATGGTCCCGGAGTGCCACAAGGTCTGGTGTTCTCGCCAAACTTCAAAGTTGGCTACGACATTACTAAGCGGATTAACGCGGGAATTGAATATTACGGATCGCTCGGGCCCATTACCGGATTCGACACGTTCGCCCAGCAGCAGCAGCAATTTGTTCCGGCGATGGATCTAAACCTGGGCCCGAACTGGGAGTTCAACATGGGTGTGGGAGTTGGGGTGACGCATGGCACCGATCATTTGCTGGTGAAAATGATCATCGGCCGCAGGTTTGGATTCGGCACGCGCAAAGCCAAGCGGGATGGACAGGATCAGCAAGGGTCGCCAAAAGCGGCACAGTGAGTTAGCGGGGCAGCGCCTGGCTGCGCAGCTTGGCTACGATCAAACGAATTTCGTCGAACGTTGCTTCGGGCACCCGGTCTTTCAAGGGCTTGAGCCACTGATGCCCAACTTCGGAGGCTGCTTGCTCGACGAGATCGAGAATGCCGGCTCGCGCCCATTCTGCCTGGAAATCAAGCTTTCCCTGTTCGACTAAAACGGCAACCATTCCGACCACAGTGGCTAACTGCCGCCCTCGGGAATGCGCGATTTGTTCGAATGTCTTGCCTTGGCTTAGGAGCTGAAGAGTCTCTTCCGCTGGGCCGATTAGGGCTTCCTTGGGAAGGGGAGCGACGGCGCGTTCACCGCCGCTGAAGCGTTCCAATGCCTGAAGGATCGGGAGCCCGTACATTTCAGCTTTGCGCGCCCCCATGCCGGTGATGTTGTGGGCTAGTTGATCGAGAGTGCGGGGCTGCTGGACACAGATGTCGCGCAGGGTGGCGTCGGTCATGATGAGAAACGCGGAGACCTGCTTTTCGCGGGCAACTGTGCGACGCCATTCGCGAAGGTAGTCCATCAGACCCGGGGGAATGTTGGGGTCGTCTGGGACGGACTTGGCGGCGGGCTTGCGCGCGAAGCGACTCAGCGGTTTCTTGTCCTCCAGCCACTCGGGAAGAGAAGCGCAACGATCGCACATGCCGCAGTTTTCCCACTTCGGGCTTTCACCGAAGTGATGGCAGATCTGGCGGTGGCGGCATTGGTCGTTGGCGGCGAAGTTCTTGATGGAGTGATAGCGTTCCCAGGCGCGTTGTTTCTCCTGCTTATCGGTCAATTGCTCACAGAAGTAGGCAAGCAGGCCGGCGTCTTTCTTTTGCCAGAGGAGTAAGCAATCCGCGGGTTCGCCATCACGGCCCGCCCGGCCCGCTTCCTGGTAATACTGCTCAATAGATTTCGGTAAAGCGAGATGGATGACGGCGCGCACGGCTGACTTATTGATGCCGAGCCCGAATGCAAGCGTGCCAACCAGAATCCGCACTTCATCGGACATCCAGCGCTCCTGATTCCGGTGGCGGGAGGGATTATCCATCTGACCGTGATAGGGGACGGCTGGAATTCCGCGATCGCCCAGGAAGTCGACCGTCTCTTCAACGCGAGCGATGGTGGGCGCGTAGATGATGACGTTGGCGCCCTGGTGAGCTTTTAGCGATTGCAAGAGGAGCTTGTCCTGCGTTTTGGCGGCGCACTCGCGAACCAGGTAGCGAAGGTTAGGCCGATGGAAGCTGGCGATGTACTTATGGGGCGAGCGCAGGCCGAGCTGATCGAGAATGTCGTGCCGGACGCGCTGGGTGGCGCTGGCGGTGAAGGCGGCGATGGGCAGATCCGGGAAATGGTCGCGCAGCCGTTTGAGCTGGCGATATTCGGGGCGGAACTCGTGGCCCCATTCGGAGATGCAGTGGGCTTCGTCGATGGCAAAGAAGCTTACCGGCACGCGCGAAAGCCAGTGGACGGTATCGGGACGCGCCAGCCGTTCGGGGGAAAGATAAAGGAGCCGGAAAGCGCCTTGGACAGCATCTCGCATGACGCGGGATTGCTCGGCGGAATCCATACTGCTGTTGATCACGGCGGCGGGGATTCCCATTTGGGCAAGTTGCGCGGCTTGATCCTGCATCAACGCGATCAATGGGGAGATAACGATGGCGGTCCGTCCGGAGACTAATGCCGGCAGCTGGTAACACAGGCTCTTGCCGCCACCGGTGGGCATGACGACGGCGGTGTCATGACCATCCACCAGGCTGCGGATAATTTTTTCCTGGAGCGGGCGGAAGGAATTGTAGCCCCAGTAGCGGCGTAATGCGCCGTGGAGCGCTTCAGAATCCGACAAAATATAATTGTACCCGCGGCAGCTGCAAGCGCGCCGGGAGACACATGCAAATTCAACGCGCACAGGACGTCCATGACGTAGTAATTATCGGTAGTGGCGCTGCCGGGGGGATGGCGGCATGGAACCTGACACGGAAGGGCGTGCGGGTGCTGGTGCTCGACGCCGGGACGCGATTCAATCGTTCAAAGTACTGGACGCATGTGACTCCGTGGGAATGGCGGCAGAAAACCGAAAGGGGCGAGCTACCCACGCGTTTCTATGTCGACACAAAAGAGCAACCGTATACGACGCCGGACGCGCAGCCATTCGAGCTGGTGCGTGTGTGGGGCCGCGGCGGAAAAACCAACGTATGGGGGCGGGTGTCACTCCGGTATTCGGATTTAGACTTCGCTTCAGCCGAACACGATGGGTGGGAGATCCCGTGGCCAATTCGTTACAAAGACATCGCTCCTTATTACGACAATGTGGATCAGCTGATCGGCGTCTGCGGCGGCGATGACGATTCAGATTCGCTACCGGGCAGCAAGTTTCATCTACCCCCGCCCAATATGCGATGCGGTGAGAAGCTTCTGCAGAAAGCGGGAGCGCGTTTAGGGATTCCTCTGGTGGCCGGACGGCGCGCCGTGAACACCAACAGCTCGCGCGGCCATACACCATGCCACTATTGCGGGGCGTGCGGCCGGGGGTGCGACGTCTCGGCCTTCTTCAACGCGTCCGACTATCTGATCGAACCGGCTCTGAAAACGGGCCGGCTGGACGTGATCGATAACGCCGTAGTGTCGCGGGTACTGGTGGGAGATGACGGGAAGGCGAACGGGGTTGAATACTTCGATCGCTACACGCGGGAACAGAAATCGGTGCGCGCGCGGGTGGTGGTGGTCGGCGCATCGTGTATCGATTCGACGCGCGTGCTGCTAAATTCGAAGTCATCGCGGTATCCCAATGGGATTGGCAACGGGTCGGACGTAATTGGGCGCTATTTGTGCGAGCAGATTCGGATGCACATGTACGGGTTCATGCCGGAACTGGTGGGGACGGCCACCCGCGATGACGATGGCATCGGAGGCGAACACATGTATCTGCCGCGGTTTAACCATCGCGGCAAGAAGCGCGATTATTTGCGCGGGTTCGGCAGCCAGTTTTGGGGATGTGGGGCACAGGGCGGGGCGGACTGGGCGAAGTCGATCCCGGGGTTCGGCAAAGAGTTCAAAGCGGGCGTGAAGAAGCGTTACCCGGCGTTAGTGGCGCTGCATCCTTATGGGGAAGTTCTGCCTCAGGCATACAACCGGGTCACGGTGGAAGGCACTCCGAAGGATCAATATGGGATGCCGATTGCGCGCATTGAGTACCGCACGGGCGCGAATGAGCGCAAGATGGCCGCGGAGATGTACGACACGGCGGAGCAGCTGTTGCATGAGGCAAAGGCGGAGATTCTTCCGTTCCAGCGCGGCTGGCTGGATAAGAATGGCAGCGCCATTCATGAGCATGGGACCTGCCGGATGGGTGCAGATCCCAAGCGGAGCGCGCTGAACGGATTCGGACAGATGCATGAGGTGCCGAATGTGTTCGTGACCGATGGTTCGTCATTCACAACCGCGTCCGAGAAGAATCCGACGTTGACGATCCTGGCGCTCAGCTGGCGTGCGACGGATTATTTGGCGACCGAGATGAAGGCGGGCCGGCTTTAGATTCGGAGCTCACTGGCTTTGAACGGGTCCGGAGTCAGCACCGGCGTCTTTGCGGACGCGCACTTCGATTTGGCCAGCATTGACACGCGTTTCGAAAACCACTAGAGGCCGGACGGCGGGACTCTCGACGACCGAGCCATCGTCCAGACGGAAGGCCGAGCCGTGCCAGGGACACCGGATGCAATCGTCCTCCAAGGTGCCTTCCGATAGCGGGCCGCCGAGATGGGTGCACGTGTCGGCCAGCGCGTAAATCTTCTCGGCTTTCTTGACCAGGACGAGCGAATACTCCTGAAATCGGGCTTTGGTGGGCTTGAGGTCGGCAAGCTGTTCAGCGGCCAAGACCGGCTCGAAATCGGTAGGCGGCTCCTGAGGCGACCGGCGCTCGACCGCGATCTGGTTGGCGTAGACTAAGTGGCCGCCAAGCCAGGCGGAACTCATTGCCAGCGCGTAGCCAAGATAGGAGAAAGCTCGCGCGGACGTTCGGCTTCTCCGCGAACGCTGAACGGCGGATGCAACGTACAGGCCCATTGCAACAGAGTTCAGGAGTCCGTGAACGATTCCGGTTCGCCGGGCCGGCTTACTGATCGATTTCCAATCGGTGAGTCCGGTAACGGCTGCGCCCGTGGCTCCAGCTAATCCGATGAGGACGGCGGCGTCGGTCCCGGCACGGTATTCGCGCGTACCGGTAACTTCTTCGACCAGGTCGAGAAGGAGCGCGACAGTCCAGGCGCCGACAGGAATGTCTGTCAATACGGGGTGCAATGCGTGGCCGAGCCAGACTCCATGAAGCGCATTTTCAATGGGCTTACCGCGCTTGGTGTCGCCGGCAAAAGCCGCGTCCAGGCTCTGTTGCAGATTTTCTTCGAGGGGCTCTAACCAGTTCTGCTGCTCAATGACGCGGACAATCGAATCGGATTCCATGGACAGACTGTGCTGCAAAGGAAGGCCCGCGTTGAGACGGGCGGAGATCGAAATGGGTTCTACATCGAACAGGTCGAACTGGTCTAAGGGGTGAAGGCCCGCACCCCGGTGGCTCGATAGACCCGGACGTAGTCAATCGCCAGTTCTTGCGGGAATGGAGTGTCTGCGGCGGGCGATCCGAGGAAGGTATTAGGTCCGCCTATGGCCAGATTCAGCAGAAGAAAGAACGGGTGGTTGAAGACCCACGATCCGCCCGGAGGCAGTGAGGGTGGGGTCAGCTTCTGGTAGGTTACGCCGTCGACCAAGAACTCGATGGAGTTCTCGGACCAGACGATCGTGAACAAATGGAAGCCGCCGGTGAAGGTTTGCCGCGCTGGCAAGGTATACGAGGCGCCGACTCCGACCTCTGGATAGTTCGGGCCATGGATGGTGCCGTGGACGGTGGCGGGCGTGTCGATCTTGGAGCCGAAGTTCTCCAGAATATCGATCTCGCCGCATGCGGGCCATGGGAACGTGCTGATGTTGGCGCCGAGCATCCAAAACGCAGGCCAGATCCCGGGACCGAATGGCAATTCGATGCGGGCCTCGACTTTGCCGTAAGTCCAGTCGCCGCTGGATCGGAGCCGGGCGGAGGTGTACTTCCCGGATTGGTCTTTGATGGCCCGGATGATCAGGTGGCCTTTTCCGTCCTGAAACGAATTATTCAGAGAATTGGTATAAACCTGCTGCTCGCCATTGCCCCAGCCGCCGCCACCAAGGTCGTAATTCCACTTGGAAGGATCGGGCGGGGAGTTGGCCGGACCGTTGAACTCATCGCTCCATACAAGCTGCCAGGGATTGGAAGGTCGGGTAGTCTGGGCAGAATTCAGCGCGGCACTTAGAACAGCGAGCAGTAAGACATAAAGGGAACTGTTAAAGGCGCGGAGCGTAATAACCTTTCCGGGCGCGGACTACCAGATCTTTCCGATTCTTGAGCCGCACGCTGACGGGGTGGTAGAGCCCGTCGGCAACCAAGGGTTCGGGACGATAGAAGATGTTGTACTGGTGCCGCAATTCGTTCCCGATATTTTCGAACGATTGGGAAAGATCCTGCACTTTGAACGGGAAAAACGCCTGGCCGCCGGTTTCCTCAGTCAAGTAGCGAAGAAGCTTATCTCCGCTGCCTTCGATTCGGGAGATGTTGGTGGAGATGGCGTAGATGACGACATCGGCCTTCTGCGCCATCTCAAGCGCTTGATCGCGCGTGACGCGGCTCTGGTTATCTTCGCCATCGCTGACGATCACCATGGCGCGGCGGAATTTATCCCGCGGCTGATCGAGTTGCAATTTATCGCGGCAGGCATAGAAGATGGCGTCGTACAGCGAGGTGCCGCCGCCGGGGCGCAGGCTACGGATAGCGGTGTCCAACTTCTCCTGATCGTCAGTGAGATCGGCAACCAGCTCCGTGGAGCTATCGAAGCTGACGATCATGGCTTTGTCGGAGCGCGGACGCACGGTAGTGTTGACGAATTCGACGGCAGCTTGCTGCTCAAACTTGAAGCGATCGCGGATGCTGTTGCTGGTATCGACGAGGATTGCGAGGCGCAGAGGCAAGTCGCTTTCGGCAGTGAACTGGGAAATGGCTTGCTGCTTCTTGCTTTCAAAGACTTGAAAATCGTCGCGGGTGAGATCAGTGATGAACCGGCCCTTCTTATCCGTGACGGTGAACAGGATGTTGACGCGAGTGACGCCGACAACGATCCGGCTGCTATCGTCCGGTTCCGGCGATTGCTGACGGACGGGGGCCTGCGCCGCGAGCGTGCAAGCCAGTGTGAGGAGTCCGGCGAAAACTCCGATCGGCAACAACGATTTCATCGCTCTCTAGTGTATGCGTGTTCAGATTCGTTGGCAAAAACACCTTTTGGGAGTGGCGGTCACCGTTAATTACTCCGATGCCCGCCGCCGGGCAAAGAGCGGGCCAGCGAGAGCCAATCGGAGAGTTCGGGCGCGAGTGGTGAAACGATTGTGAGCGGATTCCCCGTCATCGGATGAACCAGGTCGATCTGGTGTGCGTGCAGAAAATATCGCCCGAGCGCCGGCAGGCCGGGCACTTGCGCCGGTGCGCCATACAGGGTGTCGCCCACTACCGGATGGCGAATACTGGCCAGATGAACGCGGATCTGGTGCGTTCGTCCGGTCCCGATCACAACGTCGAGAAAACTGAAGCCGCTGAACGATTCGAGCACCTTCCATTCACTCCATGCGGCGCGTCCGGAGGCGAGTCGCGCGGTCATGCGGGTGCGATGAACGGGATCGCGGGCAATTGGTTTCTCGATTCTGCCCGACGGAGATTCCATTTCGCGATGAACCAGCGTTAGGTACTTTTTCCGAATGGTGCGCGTTGCGAAGAGATGGGCGAGAGCGCGGTGGGCGGTGTCGGTTTTTGCAACTAGAAGCACGCCGCTGGTGAAACGATCCAGGCGGTGTACGATCCCGGGGCGAATATCGCCGCCCAAAGAGGATAAGTGCTCGAAGCGGTGCAAGAGTGCGTTTACGAGGGTGCCGGAATCGATCCCGGCGCCCGCATGGACGACCATTCCCGCAGGCTTGTCGACGGCTACGATCCAATCGTCTTCGTAGAGAATGTGGAGCGCAATGTCCTGGGCAGTAGCACGCAAGGGAGTGAGACCGGCGGGATCGATGTCGATCTGCTCGGCGCCTCGAATTAAATAGGAGGGCTTCTCGGCCCGACCGTCGACTAGCACGCGGCCGGCCTTGATCCACTCTTGGATGCGGGAGCGGCTGAATTCCGGGTGGCGCTCTGGCAGTAGGGCGTCCAAGCGCTTACCGGTGTCGCGGTTATCGGCCGTGAGGTGAAGCATGTTCTCCCTTCAGGTTAGAATTTAGCCGTGCTTCCTCTGGAGAATAAGACGGCGCTGGTCACGGGCGCCAGCAAAGGCGTAGGCCGCGGGATCGCTTTGGAACTGGCACGCCAGGGTTGCGACATTCTGCTGAACTATAACCTGGACGCGCGCGGCGCCGAGGAGACCGGCCGTGCGATTCAGGAAGTGGGGCGGCGGGCGAAGCTGGTGCAAGCCGATGTTGGGATCGCCAATGATGTCGACCGGATGTTTGCGGCGGTACCTGAACTGGACATCCTGGTGAACAATGCCGGGGTTCAGACCTGGAAGCCGTTGCTGGAACTGGCGGAAGAGGAGTGGGACCGGACAATCAGAACCAACCTAAAAGGATGCTTTCTATGTACCCAGCGGGCGGCCCGGCTGATGAAGCATAGGGGATGCGGAAGCATTGTGAATATCGGATCGGGCTGCAATAGGGTCGCATTTCCGCACTTGGTCGATTACACGGCGAGTAAGGGCGGAATTGAGATGTTCACCAAGGTGGCGGCAGTCGAATTGGCGGCGTACCGCATTCGGGTAAACTGCGTGGCGCCGGGGGCAATCGAAATTGAGCGCACGAAAATGGAGTCGGAAAACTACGCCGAGACCTGGGGGAAAAGAACGCCGCTGGGCCGGGTAGGGCAACCCGAGGACGTGGCGCGCATGGTGGCGTTTTTGGCCTCTCCCGCGGCCGATTTCACTACTGGACAAACCATCTTTGTGGATGGCGGCTTGTTTAACTTGCCATCTTGGCCTTACTAGGCGTTGCTTCCAAGTCGCCGGAGGACGCTGGCTTTTCGGGCTTGGGACGTAAGGGGCGCCGGTCGTAAAACTGCAAACGGCAAAAAACGCAATGGTAGAGCTTGCCGCCCAGCATCCAGTGCACAAACCGGATGGGTGAATGCAGCATGGAATCGACCCTGTCAGGCTTTTTGCGTTTATCAGGGGCCGAGTTTCCGCAGCGGGGGCAGCAGGCGAAGTCCCCAAACAGGCCGGTTTGCAGGTAGCTTTCCCGCAACCGATAGCTGCACTCCTGACATCTGAATGTATGTGAGAAGATGAAGCGTTCCGGCCCGCGACGATGGCTGCGCGTCAATGATCCGTCACACTTAGGGCATTGCATGTGATTAAAACGCTTTCCGTTCCTGGAGCCATCTACAGAGACAGCTCCCAAACACTGATTTAATACTACCCACTACCAAAAGACCTCTGAAATGCTTAGCCGTATCACCGTCCATGGCGCGCGACAGCACAATTTAAAGAACATCAACGTCGAAATTCCGCGCAATAGTCTTACCGTCATCACTGGATTGAGCGGTTCGGGAAAGTCGTCTCTGGCCTTCGATACCATCTATGCCGAAGGCCAGAGGCGGTACGTTGAAACGCTTTCTCCATATGCCCGACAGTTCCTGGACCAAATGGAACGGCCCGATGTCGATTCCATCGAGGGTTTGAGCCCCGCGATCTCCATCGAGCAGAAAACCACGAGCCGCAGTTCCCGCTCAACCGTAGGCACCATCACCGAGGTGTATGACTACCTGCGCTTACTATACTCCTCAATCGGCGTGCCGTATTGTCCGAATTGTAAAATTGAGATTTCCCGGCAGACAACGGAGCAAATCCTCAAGCATGTACTAGCACTAAGTCCAGAGGATCGGATTATGGTACTAGCACCCGTGGTGCGTGGCCGGAAGGGCGAGTTCAAGAAGGATCTGGAAAAATACGCCCGGCAGGGTTTCGTGCGGGCTCGCATCGACGGGGTAGTTCGGTCGCTGGAAGAGGATGTACCACTCGACCGGCGAAAAAACCACAACATTGAGGTGATTATTGATCGATTGCTGGTCAAGCCGGGAATTGAGAAGCGGCTGGAAGCGTCGATTGAGACTGCAACTAAGCTTTCGAATGGGCTGGTGATTGTTTCCGTGGTGAATGGAGACGAGCGGCTCTACTCGAGCAAGCTGGCTTGTACCGAATGCGGGATGAGCATTCCCCAGCTGGAGCCACGGTCATTTTCGTTCAACAGCCCATACGGCGCGTGCGAAACGTGCAACGGCTTGGGAGTGGAATGGCGGGTAGACGCAGGCAAGGCGGTTGTCGACGCGAGCAAACCTTTGCTGGAAGGCGGCTTGGGTCCGGGAGGCAGTTCGGCGTTCATGCAGCAAAAGCTGCAGGCCGCGGCCAAGCAGCTGAAAATCAAGCTGAGCGCGCCGTTCGATCAGCTATCCAAACGGAATCAGCAGGTTCTTCTGGATGGCGGCGACGGTTTTGAGGGAGTTGTTGGAATCTTGCAGGACGCGTTTGACCGTGGCTCGGATGAATACCGGGACTGGCTGACCGAATATATGTCGCCCGTGGAATGCGCCGCTTGTCATGGCAAGCGCTTGCGGCCGTCGAGTTTAGCGGTGCGGGTGAAAAGCCTGTCGATCTTTGAGTTAGTGGAAATGCCGATTGCGCGTGCACTGCTCACGGTTCGGGGATGGGAGTTGGCAGGGCGCGATCAACTGATCGCCGGACGGGTGGTGGAAGAAATCCAGCGCCGCTTGCAGTTCCTGAGCGATGTCGGCCTCGATTACCTCAGCTTGCAGCGGTCGGCGGGGACATTGTCGGGCGGCGAATCGCAGCGAATCCGGCTCGCTACGCAGATCGGGTCGAAGTTGCGCGGCGTGCTTTATGTGCTGGATGAGCCTTCGATCGGGCTCCACCCCCGGGATAATGACCGGCTTCTGGCGACACTGACGCACTTACGCGATTTAGGGAATACCGTGCTGGTGGTGGAGCATGACGAAGAGACGATCGCGCGGGCGGATTACGTGATTGACCTGGGGCCTGGTGCTGGAAGGCTCGGAGGCATTCTCGTGGCCCAAGGGACCCCAGCTGAGATCGCAGGAAATTCCGAATCTTTGACCGGAAAATATCTTTCGGGCGCGCTTTCAATTCCGATACCCGAAAAACGGCGGAAACCGAACGGGAACTGCATTACGGTAACGGACGCTCACGAGCACAACTTGAAGAATGTGAACGTCGCTATTCCGCTGGGCGTGCTTACGGTGGTTACTGGCGTTTCCGGGAGCGGTAAGTCGACGTTAGTGAATGAGATTATCTATCGTGCGCTGGCCAAAGAAATTTACGGATCGCGGGACGAACCGGGAGCGCACGGGGCGATCTCGGGATTGGAGTTGATCGATAAGGTCGTGCGCATCGATCAGGCCGCAATCGGACGAACTCCGCGATCGAACCCGGCGACGTATACCGGTTTATTCAGCCCAATCCGTGATCTATTTGCAATTCTTCCGGAGTCACGGGAGCGCGGCTACAAGCCGGGCCGCTTCAGTTTCAATGTAAAAGGGGGAAGGTGCGAGGCGTGCCAGGGGGACGGGCTGAAGCGCATCGAGATGAACTTTCTCCCGGATGTGTACGTCACTTGCGATGTTTGCCGAGGCCGGCGTTATAACCAGGAAACGTTGGAAGTGAAGTACAAGGGATACTCGATCGCGGACTTATTAGAGATGACGATCGAAGAGGCTCTGCCGGTGTTGGAGACTCACCCGCAGATTCGGCCCAAGTTGGAAACGCTGAACGCGGTTGGTTTGGGATATATCCATCTTGGGCAGGCGGCCACTACGCTTTCGGGAGGCGAGGCCCAGCGGATCAAGCTGGCGCGGGAACTCAGCAAGCGGCAGACAGGACGCACCTTTTACTTACTGGATGAGCCGACCACGGGTCTGCACTTTGACGATGTCCGCAAGCTCATCGACGTTCTGCAGCGCCTGGTCGATTTAGGCAATTCTGTTGTGGTGATTGAACATAACCTGGACGTGATCAAGAGTGCGGACTGGATTTTGGACCTAGGGCCGGACGGCGGTGAATATGGGGGGCGGATTATCGCGGAAGGGACGCCCGAGCAGATTATGAAATCGCGGAAGAGCTTCACGGGCGAGGCTTTGCGCAAAATGATCGGCGGCCAGGCGGGACGCGCCGCGTGACACCCGAAGAACAGCCCCTGGGGGAATACCGGCCCCTGGACGAGCATCCCGCGATTGAGGCGAGCCCGATTCCAGCGCCTCCGCGCAGTCCGGTTTGGGGGTGGCAGGACGTTGTCATTGTCTTTTCACTCGGGTTGCTGATCATCGTGATCGCGCAGGTATTATTAGGTTTTAGCGCGAAGTTGTTGCGTTGGCCGGTGAACGGTCCCCTGCTGGCGATTGCCGCGCAAACGATTGCGTATCCTTTGATCTTTCTGCTTCTGGCAGGAGTTTTGCACATGCAGTACGGTGCGCCATTCTGGCGTTCGATGGGATGGGTTCATTCGCGCGTCTCTATTGCTTTTTCACTTCTGGCTGGGGTAGCGCTGGCATTCGGAATCGGCGTTTTAGGCCGTCTGCTGCAGATTCCAGAAGTTGATTCGCCGGTTACTAAGTTACTCGAATCGCGCAACTCGGCAATCCTCATTGCGGCGTTCGGCATTCTGGTGGCCCCTTTGGCGGAAGAACTCGCGTTTCGGGGCTTTCTACAACCTGTCTTAGTGCGGCGCATGGGAGTAATCGCCGGGATTGCATTAACTGCGATTTTGTTTGGTATGCTCCATTGGGAGCAGAACTCCAAGTCCTGGGCATATGCCGGGATGATTAGTTTGGCGGGCGCTGCTTTCGGTATTCTTCGTCATTTTTCGGGGTCCACGCGCACCTCGATCCTGGCCCATGTCGCCTATAACTCCACTTTGTTTCTAGCCTATTTCGGAAGGGAAAGTTCACACTAATGGTCGAGACGATCCAATGGACCGACTCCGGCGTTGTCATGATCGATCAGACGCGCCTGCCGCTTGAAGAAGTTTTTGTTACCTGCACCACTTATCAAGACGTAGCTGACCATATCCGCAAGATGACCATTCGGGGCGCCCCGGCTATTGGCGTCGCAGCAGCGATGGGTGTCACGCTCGGCGTTTTACAGGGGGCCGACTTCGAGACGGTCTGCGATACCCTGGCCGCCACGCGCCCTACTGCCGTGAATTTGTTTTGGGCTATCAAGCGGATGCGAGCCCTTCACGAATCGCTGCAAGGTCAATCCGGCGAGGTGATCCGCGAGAAGTTTATCGCCGAAGCGATACAGATTCGGTTGGAAGATATCGCGATCAACCAGGCCATCGGGCAGCATGGCGCGGCTTTGGTGCCGAATCATAAGACCGTGCTGACGCATTGTAACGCGGGTGCGCTTGCGACCGCGGGCTACGGGACTGCTCTTGGCGTGATCCGCGCGGCTGTATCGAGCGGCAAAGAAATCGACGTTTTCGCGGATGAGACGCGGCCTTTTATGCAAGGCGCGCGGCTGACCGTTTGGGAATTGCAACACGATGGAATTCCTGCAACCTTGATTACTGATAATATGGCGGGGCATTTCTTGAAGTCCGGGCGTATCGGGTGCGTGATCGTGGGCGCGGACCGGATTGCCGGGAATGGGGACGTAGCCAACAAAATTGGGACTTACACGGTGGCGGTAGTGGCGAAAGAAAACAAGATCCCGTTCTACGTGGCGGCGCCAATCTCAACGCTGGATTTGACGTTGAAGTCGGGTGATCAAATTCCGATTGAACAGCGCAATGCGAAAGAAGTAACTCACGTTTATGGGGTGGCGATGACTTCCGCCGAGACGGCTGTGCAGAACCCGGCATTCGACGTGACTCCCCATCGGTACGTCACGGCGATTATCACCGAGCGCGGCGTGGCGCGGGAACCGTACACGGAATCCTTGAAGGAGCTCATGCAGAAGCCCGATGTTCGCCTCGCGGTTGCTGGCGCAGATTGAGCCGAGCGCGCTAGCGCGGGAGACTGCGCTGGCTCGGGCCAGGGACGTCGACTTACTCGATCTCACCGAGTCCAATCCGACTCGAGCGGGAATTATTTATCCGGAACGCGAGATTCTCGCTGGGTTCAACAATCCGCGGGCACTGATCTATGACCCGCAGTCGCATGGATTGCTGGAGGCGCGGGAGCGAATCGCAGAGCTGGAGGGCACGACACCGGATCGAGTTGTGCTCACCGCGAGTACAAGCGAAGCTTACTCCTGGCTGTTCAAGCTACTCTGCGATCCGGGCGATGAAGTGCTGGTTCCACGGCCGTCGTATCCATTGTTTGAGCATCTAGCCGCGCTTGAGTCCGTGGTGTTGAAACAGTATCCGTTGCTCTATTTCGGCGATTGGTTCGTGGATGTTCATGCTCTGGAAAGACAGATTACAGAACAGACCAAGGCCATCGTCACGGTGAACCCGAATAACCCGACCGGCTCTTATTTGAAACGACATGAGGCCAATGAGATTGAGAGCATCTGCGCAAGCCGGAATATTGCGCTCATCTCGGATGTAGTCTTCGCGGAGTACTCCCTCAATAAGGACGCCGAACGCGCCGTACCCCTGAGAAAGGCGAATTCGCGGCCGCTTGGGTTTGCGTTGAATGGGTTGTCGAAACTGGTAGGCCTGCCGCAGATGAAGCTCGGCTGGATCGTGGTCGCTGGAGAGGCGTGGCAGCGCGAAGCCGCTCTGTCGCGCCTGGAAATCATCGCGGATGCGTTTCTCTCGGTCGGAACGCCGGTTCAGTATGCTCTACCGGCTCTACTGGGAGCTCGTCAACAGGTGCAGGGGCAAATCCTGGAACGGCTTCGGGCAAATCTGGGCTGGCTTCGGAACCAGGTTAGCGGGACGCCGGTTTCGGCGTTGCACGTGGAGGGCGGCTGGTCTGCGATCCTGCGGGTTCCAACCACGCGAAGCGAAGAGGAGTGGGTGGCCCAATTCTTGCGTGAAGATCATGTCCTGGTGCAGCCCGGCTACTTCTATGATTTCGGTACCGACGGGTATTTGGTGGTCAGCCTTCTGACGCCAGAGGTCACCTTTCGCGAGGGATTGCAAAGAATCATCGCCCGGATATCGGACTTCTGCGCGGAGTAAAGCCGCTATATACTTGCAGTACCCAAAATGAATCGCAGACACTTCCTGACTGGCCTAGCGGCCCCGCTGCTTCTGGGAGCGACGGATAAGTCCGGCTCCCGAAAGCCTGTTCTAGGCAGCGGGGCTCATACCTATGAAGTAACTCACGATTGGGGGCAACTGCCGAGCCCGATCAAGTACGGCAACACGCACGGAGTTTGCGAAGACTCGCGGGGTCACATCTATATCCATCACACGGTGAACGCGGCGAGCGAGTCGCACGATTCCATGGTGGTTTTCGATAAAGATGGAAAGTTCGTCAAATCCTGGGGAAGTGCGTTTCGTGGCGGGGCGCACGGGCTTCTGATTCATCGGGAAGGCAACCGGGAATTTCTGTATCTGTGCGACACAAAGCGGGGCGTGGTTGTCAAATCGACACTGGATGGCGAAGAGGTGTTCATGCTGGGTTACCCCTCGATGGCCACCCCATATAACGGGATCAAGTACAGTCCGACGAATCTTGCCGTTGCGCCCAACGGCGATCTTTATGTCGGTGATGGTTATGGGTCCAGTTACATCAACCAATACAATGCCGATGGCGACTATATCAGGACGTTCGGCGGAAAGGGTAAGGATGCGGGCCAGCTGGATTGCCCGCATGGGCTTATTGTGGATTCGCGCGGCGCTACGCCCGTGTTGGTAGTCGCCGATCGAGGGAACCACCGGATCCAGCGGTTCACCTTGGACGGGCAGCATATCGACTTTGTCAGTGGAACTAATCTTCCTTGTAACTTCAACACCTTTCGAAATGGAGATACGGTAGTTCCCGATTTGGGTGCGCGCGTAACGATTCTGGACAGCCACAACCGCGTGATCGAACACTTGGGGGACGACTCGCAATCGAAGTGGGCAGATACCCGCAAGTTACCCCGCGACCGGTTTACACCCGGCAGGTTTGTGTGCCCGCACGGTGCCTGCTTCGATCATTCGGGGAATATCTTTGTTGTGGAGTGGGTAGAAGTAGGACGAGTGTCGAAATTACGGAAAGTATAAGAGTACGAGAAAGGCGGGGCCGCCGAGCCGGTCGACGGACCCCTATCTATAGCGCTAGCGGCTCAGAAAACGCTTGCGGTTCATTCCAACCGCGAGCAGTCCCGCGCCGAGAAGGACGAGAGTCGTAGGTTCCGGAGCGTCTCCGCCGCGGACCACGCTCGATCCGATCAAGTTCCAGTTAATGGATTCATTGCCATCGCTCGATCCATTGATGAAGTCGTATCCGAAAGTGTCGAGAACGTGACCGGTGTCCCCCAGCGTGACTAGCGTCCCGTTCTCGTCAAAAGAGACGACCGGAGCATTCGCCATGCAGAGTGCGGCTTGGGCTGCGTCGGAGGGATTCGTGCATCCGCCGAGCGGGAATTCGGGCGTGATATTCACGGCGCCGTTACCAAGTATTCCGTAATCGCTGGTATCGAAGTTGTAGGCGCTGGTTTCCGTGAAGATGCCAATTTGACCAGGCGCGATGGTGAGCGGGTCCCAGATACTGAACGCCACGGGTCCGTCGTTCGGGCGCAGGGTCACCAGTAAGTTAGTGATGGTAATCGACGATGTGCCCGTGTTATCGAGGCGGATTGCTCCAGAGTCGAAAGAGAGGCTTCCGGGACTTTGCGAAACCACGTTAGGACCGCCGATCCAGGGCGTGGGGAAAAAACCGCTCGGGCGAAGGTTATCCGCATATCCGACATAAACATCAACGCTATCGGCATGTGCAGGCGTCAAAGCCAGGAATAACCCGGCAGCGATAGAAGCAAAAAGCAACTTGTTACGAGTCATGTTGGGTCCTCCGACCTCAGACATCGTAATACGCAAATCGCTTATCGGCGCATCTATTTGTGTTACTGGAAATACAATCGTGATTGTTATTACAATTGCGAGCTTGCGGGGTTAGCGGGTTCAGACACAGACGCCTCAGGCCGGAGAAGCCGTTTGGCAATGTACTTGACCATTTTCCAGCCTGTTGGCAGAGCTTTAAAATGGGTGGCGCCTTCGAGTCTCGGATACTCCTGAACAGGAACTTCTATGCGAATCAGGCCGTTTTGATACGCACTGACGACCATTTCCAAATCGACGGTAAGTCCTTCCGGGCGGGGATTGATTTTCCGAAACGATACACATTGCATCCCGCGGAATCCGTGCAAGACATCGCGCACGCGATAGCCATTGGAATTCCAGAGAAAGCTTGCCACAAGGCTGAGCGCCTGGACGAACCACTTCCGCGGCTTCCAGAGCTTTTCGTCATCCTCATTCCGCGCGCCAGCTACCAGACGGCTGGCGATAACAAGATCCGCACCACTTAGCAGTGCATCCTGAACCTTCAATATGGCGAGGGGGTCGATGTTGCCTTTTGGCGGGAACACGACCAACGCGTCGCACTGGCAATGATCGAACGCCTCCATGTAGGCCGCATTGTAACCACGTGCCCGCTGCCGGACGATTGGAATGCCCCACCGGGTAAGCAACTCTGCCGTGCCATCCTCGCTGCCGCCATCCACGGCAAATACCTGATCGAAGGACGCAAAAGGGAGCAGCGGTAAATCGTGCTCACACCCAGCACGCTCGTTCCAAACGAGTAAGCAAAGTCCGACAGTCAAAAGGTTCCTCGCGAATCGTTAGTCTATCGCGCCGTGGGTTTTCGAACTCAGGCGACTCCGAACATGTTCGGCCAATACCCCGCAAGCAATTAGCTGTAGCCAGGCGACGGGTGCCAAATAGCGGATTGTTACCCGTTCCACCAGCACGCATGCGAGCGCTACATAGATGAGTGACGCGAGCAGAAGCAGAATCCAGGCGGGCCGTTTGTCGGCCGGCAGCATCGGCAGGCCAACAAGGAACAACGCGGGCGTGAGCAGCACAGTCAGATACCAGGGCCCGACAATCAGAAACCACTGTTTGGTGGGCGTGAGTGATTGATCTGGCCCGCCCTTGTAGCCCAGAGATTTTGCCCCGGCCAAGCATCGCGGCACTAGCGCGCGGCCCAGGCCGACAGTGTCTTCGGCCGAGCTTCGGAGCAAGTCCGGATTCCAGTAATCGAGGAAAGTCCGGCTCGCTAGATCGAGTAGTCCGATCGGGTCGCGGCGCATGGCGTGCACAGCGATTTCGCGCGCCACTTGATTTCCCTGCGACATACCGCCGGAGACGCTGTGTTGGATAACGTCCACTAATCCGCCTTCCAGCCATCGATGTGCGGGTCGAAAACGCCGGTCCTGAAGCGGGTAGCGGAGTGTGCCAAAGATGGCGTTTCTCAAGTGCGGGTCCGGTTCGTCCACCGGTCTCACCAAAGGCGCAACGTCAGCGATTAAGAAGAGACCATCAGCATAGCCGTAGGCCGGGGGTAGTTTGCCGACATGTCCATTCCAGATCCGGTAACGCAGCATTGCAAATTGGGTTAGGCCAATGGACACGGTTAGGGCAAGGCCGAGTACGAGGTAAGGCTTGGCCGGTTTTGAGTAGCGGCTGGTTACAAACCCACGCCGAAAAACAGGGAACGCAGCCAGCGGAATCGTTACGGAAAACACGATTACCAGCGGCAGGTTTGCCAGCCGCACACTAACCAGAGCGAAGCCAAACGCCGCGAGAGCTGGGAGCGTCCAGATTTCTGGTTTTGTGACAAATCGCAGTGATAGCAGGAAGAAGAGGGCCAGCAAAAGGCCGGAGCAAGCCTCAGTCATCACAAAGTGTTCGGAGACTAGTTCGATGGGCTCGACGCAGTACAAGATCGCAGACGCGAGTGCGATTGCAAACGAAACCTGAAGCGTCCTTATGAGTGCGCCTCCTAGTACGACGGCGGACACGAGGCCCATCCCCATCTGCAAAAGCACAAGCTGACCGAGGCTGTGGTGATTCCTGACGCAGAAACTGCGAATCAAGTAGCCGTACGTGAAGCTCCGGTCCAGTGGGAAGGACTTGTAGAGCGCAGTGAAGAGGTAGGTGCACGAATCGTCGAGGAAGAAACCCGGGGTGGGGTCCACTGCGAACAGCAGCAGTTTCACGAGGGCGGCAGCGACAGCTATCGCGCCCAACTGTCTTGCGAGGTGGCTGGTTCTAGGGGGAACCCCAGCAGGGGGTGATCGTTTTTCGGCTGAGGAGCTGACTTTGTCCTGCATTGCTGATCGGCACTGATGATAGCGCCAACTCGGTGATGTTCCTAAAGTATTTTCGCCGTTCCCCCGATAGGGTGCCTAAGCCGCCGAAAAGCCGGTAAACGATCTAAGTCTCCTAGGGGAAATCAATGGCACTCACTCTCGAAGTAGAACGTACTCAGAAGGTTTCGGCCGCTAACCCGATTGCACCGCAAACCGTAAAGCCGGTCACAGGCTCAGGTTCCAACACTTCCATTCACCTCCTGATCAAGAATGCGGGACCGGCCTCAGCCGATCTGCTGAATCTGAACGGCTCACTAGTCGGGGCCGGGTTGCTGTCGCGGCCCGAACGCGAGCTCTTCCGGGCCGAACGGCTGAAGAAGGCGTCGTTCCGAGTGGGGAAGCGAGCGTTCGATGTTGTTTTCGCAGCGTGCGCATTATTAGTGCTGCTTCCAGTTCTTCTCGCATGCGCCCTACTCATCCGGGCGGAGTCCTCGGGACCAATACTCTTCAGGCAGCGCCGATTAGGAAAAGGCGGGAATGCGTTCCACATCGTTAAATTCCGGACTATGGTCCCGAATGCCGAAAGTGTCCTCAACCGCGTTCTAGAGTCCGATCCGGTGGCGCGCGCGGAATGGGAGAAGGATAGGAAACTTCGGAACGACCCGCGAATCACCCGGCTGGGCCGCTTCTTGCGGAAATCCAGTTTGGATGAGCTACCGCAGTTCTGGAACGTGCTTGTCGGGGATATGAGCGTGGTGGGCCCGCGCCCCATTGTCAACGCCGAAATTCCGTTTTACAAACAGGCTTATGGCGCTTACTGCGCCGTGCGGCCCGGCATTACAGGGCTGTGGCAGATCTCCGGCCGCAATGATACCGGGTACGGCCAACGAGTGGAACTCGACTGTAAATACGTTTCGTCCTGGTCCGCGCTGCTCGATCTGCGCATTGTCTTCAGCACTGTTCGCACGGTGCTTACAGCGGCAGGGGCGTACTAGAGCCCGTGACCAGCGAAGGATGAGTGTCCAGGGAGGGCACTCCCGCCGAAAGCTTGGTCTTGTCGCGCGCAGTCTCCGATGGGGTGCCCCGGTATTCAAAGAAGCGCTTCAGTTTCAAGAAGTGAACTTCGAAAAGGTTCCAGGACAGCCATGCGACGATGCTGCTAACCATAAGGACGGCACCGAAGTAGGCAGCCACCGTTAGCAGTTCCGAGTGCAGCGGCAGGAGTCTGCGCGTTAGAGGGCTCTGAATGGCTTGGGCAACCGGCCAATGCATCACGTAGATCCCATAGCTGTATTTTCCGAACCAGCGAAGGGTTGATGTGGTGAGAAGCGTTCCCCGGTCGGGCTGTTTACTGGCTAAGTGAAAGATGATAGCCGCAAACATTATGCCGAGGGCGGAGTAGCCTTCAACCACAGTATGAGGGCCTTCGAAGGGAACAAAACCGGATTGTGAACCGATCCACAGCAATGTCAGGCAGGCGATCGAAGCAAGCACCAGAATTGCCAAGCGTTTCTGCCGGAGACTTCGTGGGTCGCGAATTAGTATGGCGACAACTGCGCCGAAAAGTAGGGTGTCAAACCGGGTGAATGTCCATTGCCTGAGTGCCCAGGGGTGAACCCCTGCTTCGAGTAAAGCGAAGCGTAATACCGGCAGTATGCAGCACAGTGCAAGGCACAGCTGAAGCAGGAGTTTTCTCGGCGTCCAAAAGACCACAAGAGGCCAGAACCAATAGAACTGTTCCTCTACCGCTAGGGACCAAAAATGTCCAAAGCCCGGCAGCGTGTGCGCCTCACGGGCTTGAAGAAAGTTCGCGAGATATGTCCACAACCAGAATTGGTTCTGTAGCAGACGAGGATAAAGAGACGGTAAGTGGGAAAGCCCGACCAGCGTTGGAACCAAGATCAAAGCTACCCCCAGAACGGCGTAATAGAGTGGAAAGATTCGCAGAGTCCGGCGGGCATAGAAGTTGATGAAGTAACCCCGCTCGTCGCGTGAGTCCAGAAGTATTCCGGTGATCAGGAATCCAGAGAGGACGAAGAAGAGGTCGACACCCGCCCAAGTCGATTCCTGAACCGCCGCCCAGAGCCCTCCAGCCAAGCCTCGTGGCGACTCGATTCTCAGGGTATGGAAAGCAACTACGGCGAGTACCGCGATTCCGCGTAAGCCGTCCAGGCTCTTCAGTCTCTTGCCGAACGGCACCTCGCTCGCCGACTTGCCAGTGCGAGCCAGGTCTCTATCTATATGTTCCATAGGAAAAGACATGTGGAAACTGCGCGGCCCAACTCTCAATCGGGCGAGCGCAAATTCAGGAAGTTGTGAGCCAATTGGCGCAGCAGGCCGACATGGGACGAGACAATTTCGACTGCAACTCCACATTCAGCGAAATAGTTCCCAAAAATCTTCCTGAGCTGTAAGTATTTCCGAGCGACTGCCGATAGACAAGTCTAAGCGCACACGTAATTCAGGCGTCTTTAAGGAATGAGGAGTTCAAATGGAATTGAAGTACCTGGCGGTCCTAATACTTTCAGGGATAGGGTTAATCGCAGCGCCGCAGGATAGTCACGTTTCTCCTGCCACCGGGCACGGCGAAGACGCAACCCCGATCGTCGCCGGAAATCTCTCCTATGAGCCAGTTAACGCGGGAGATCTCGTCTACGTTTACGTGGCCGACTACGCCGATCTGACACGCAGCTACCGGGTTTCGCCGGCCGGGACAATTTCCATGCCGATCATCAATGAGGCTATTCCGGTAGGCGGATTAACTCCGGGAGCCATCGAGAAAGCAATCGCCGATGGTCTTTTAAAGGCAAAGCTCCTTGTCAATCCCATGGTCTCTGTCGTGGTCTTGGAGTATCGAAGTCGGCCTGTTCAAATCTCCGGCGCGGTCAAACATCCGGTGACGATTCAGGCTCTCGGAGACATGAAGATTCTGGACGCCTTGGCAAGAGCCGACGGATTGGAGTCGGATGCAGGGTTTGAAGTTCTTGTCATTCTGCCTGGCACTGGCGGCAGCGGCGAGTCCGAGTTGCACATTCCGGTCCAGGCACTCTTCGACGGCTCCGAGCCCCAACTCAATATCCCCCTTCATGGCGGCGAACAGATCCGGGTACCAAAGGCAGGGAAGCTGTACATCGTCGGCAACGTGAAGAGCCCGGGGGCGTTCCCGATAACGGAGTCCGACGGACTGTCGATCTTGAAGGCGATCGGCCTGTGTCAGGGATTGTTGCCGTATTCCAAAGATCAGGCAACTGTCTACAGACTCGTACCCGGATCCAAACAAAGGACCGAAATTACGGTGCCCGTGAAATCAATCATGAACCACAAGGCCGCCGATATGTCCCTCCAAGCCAACGACATTCTATACATTTCCGATCACCCTTCGAAGCGTCTGACCTTAAGTGTTGTCGACCGAATTAGCGGTATCGGCGCGGCTGCGTCCACGGTAATGCTTTGGCGCGCCGTTCCGTAATAATCCCTGGACTGACCAAGAGATAGAGACATTTGCAAATGACGAACCCTCCGGACGAGCAGTTTAAAGAAAAGCGCGAAGCTGACCTATTCAGTGAGCCCGTACACGCACTAACAACCACCAAATCCCGGTTAGCAGGACGCCCGGCGCCATTAGCCATTGCGCCTCCGCCGACTACTTTCGAATTGTCCGACGCGCAAGCGAGCGCATCCTTCCAAAGCTTGGTCGACATTATTCACCGTCACCGCTGGAAGCTGGTGGCATTCGTCGCAGTCGCCCTCATTGTGACGGCGCTGGTAACCGAGCAATTGACTCCTCTTTTCGAGTCCCGAGTGGCTATCAACGTTGAACGACGCGGAAATGGCGGGGTTGTTGGTGAGCAGACTTCCCTCCCCTCATCAGGCGAGATGGATCAGATTTTGTCGACTCAGATCGAACTGATTGAGTCCGACCCTGTTCTGCGCCCGGCGACGGAAGCTTTCCACCTTTTAAGCCTCGAGAATCAGTATCAATCCCTTACTTTCGCCGAAGCGGGGCGGCTCCGAGATTCCAGGATCGTTCTCAAGCGGTTGAAGGTGACGCGCGTCCCAAATACCTCCATTATCCGGATCTCTTACAAAGCTGCCGACCCCAAAGTAGCAGCGGATGTGGTCACTATGATCGCCAAATCGTACGTCGAGCATGCGTTTGATGCTCGCGAGCAGTCGAGCTCGGTGGTATCGGGAGTAGTCGACCACCAATTGGCAGACCTTAGGAAGAAGATGATTTCCTCTGATGAAGCGCTCGGCGCGTTTGCCAAGGACTTGAACTTCATCGATCCCGAGCAGCGAGTCAACATGCTTTCATCCCGGCTCTTGCAGCTGAATACGGACTACACTAGCGCGCAAGCCGAACGGCTGCACAAAGAAGCTTTGATGAAGGCGACTAGTTCGGGAAGCCTCGCGGGCGCACAGATATCCGGACAAGGCGCACTTCTGGAACTCGCCATGACGAAGTTGAACCAGTCGAAGAACGACTTTGCTCGCATTGCAACAGTCTTTGGCGAAAGCCACGCCGAGTATAAGAAAGCCCAGCACGAAATGGGCGAGACGCAGAGGCAGCTCGAAGAGCTCCGCGCCAATACCATTGAACGCATCGCGGTTGACTTTCGCCAGACCCGGGAACGTGAACAGATGGCTCATGATCTCCTCGCAGACACCCGCCTGGAGGTGGACGGGCTGACTGCGAAAGCGTTCGAGTACCAAAGGCTGAAGAACGAGGCCGAGAACTTCCGCAAACTGTACGACGACCTGGAACGAATCACGCGCGAGCAGGTGATCAACCGTAGTTTCCAGGAGGCGATTCTTCAGGTAGTCGATCCCGCACGCACAAGCGCCAAACAAGTATTTCCAAATATGCTCCTGAACCTTCTGGCGGGGTTCTTTCTGTCGGGGGTCGTCGGCGTCGGCGGCATCTTAGTGTTGGATAGTCTCGACGGCAGGCTAAGGGGCCCGGAAGACGCGGCAAAGCTACCGAATGTCGAAGTGATTGCTGCACTTCCCAGGTTCGACAACTCCGCCGCGCTAGGAAAGAAATCTGGGCGCGTTGTGGCCACCATGCCTAAAAATAAACGCACGAAGTTGCTTCTTGAGTATCAGGAGTTCATCCGCGCACTCCGCAATTCGGTTTACTCCGTGGTCAACGAGAGCTCGCTTCGCTCGATTTGTGTGGGAAGCCCGAGCGGCGATGAGAACGCCGCTAACATTGTTGCCAACCTCGGCTTCTCTTGCGCAATGCTGGGTCGCAAGGTTCTTCTTATTGATGCGAGCCTTCGCGAGCCTACCCTCCACCGAATTTTTGAGAAAGATGGGAGCTCGGGTGTCGCCGAGGTCATAGCGGGCAAGAAGCCTTGGCGCGAAACGCTCGTGAAAGTAGCGCGGGAAGATCTTTTCCTCATGCCGGCTGGACTGATGACGGAGAGCAGCGCGGACGCGCTTTCGATGAGTATGCCCGGCCTGCTGGAGGCAGTCTATGATGATTTCGAATTGGTGCTGATCGTTTCTCCTCCTGTACTGGCAGCCCCGGAATCAGTTCCGATCGCAGCAGCCGCCGACAGCGTCTTGGTCGTTGCTCGGGCGCGGTCAACATCATCGAAAGACATCACCGATGCGTATGCCGCTCTAGGGCGTGCCCGCGCGCATGTGATCGGAATGGTGGTCACCGATGTTCAGGGTCTGGCCAAGCCGAAGGTTTATTCGGCCAAAACGGAATCAATCGCACGTGCGTCCTAGCGGCGGAATCGGGAACGATGAAGAGGCTTCTCCATTTGGTTCAGCGGAAATCGGCGGTCCTGATCGCGATCACTCTGCTGGCCGGTGCACTTTTCAAACTGTCGGCTTTCGCCCGGGAGGCTTTCATTACAGCCCATTTTGGGCTCACGCTAGTCACCGACACGTACTTTAGCCTTCAACAACTACCCCTAACACTCGCTACGTTTATGTTTGGGGCGTTTAGCCGAGCTTTTACACCGGCTTACGCAGAGTCATTGCACGAAGATCGTCGCGCTCTTTGGCTACCTGGATTGCTGCTTTACTCCTCCGGTTTGAGTCTTCTGTTGACTGCCGCGACACTATTACTCGCTCCGGCAATTTTCGGGCTATTCGCAAGAACCGCCGACGTCCAGAACTTTCGGTCACTTGCCATCTTATGTGCTTCTTACCTTCCGATTGTGTGGATCGGATTCTGTTCCGCCATTTGGATGAGTTATGGGCGAAGCCTCGGATCGATGACACTCACCGGGCTCCCGTATCTGGTAATGACACTCTCCCTAATCGGAATCTACCTTGGCGGAAGTCTTGGAGACTTGAGCCTGCCGATTTCCATGACAGTGGGTTTCCTGGTGGTTGGGGCATGTGGACTGTTCGCGGTTCTATATGGCGAAAAGCCGTTCCACGCCGCCATTAACTTACTTGCACCGTGGCGCTTTGCGCAGTTCCGCAAATTCAGTCACCAGCTCGTTCATTCTTCCGTCGAAACTATCGGCTACTCCGCCAGCCAGTTCGCCATGTTGTATTTTCTTGCGCGGGCGGGTACCGGGGCGATCTCGGCAAATAACTGTGCAACCAGAATCGGAATGCTCGGCTTCAGCCTTTTGGCGCAACCGCTCACGCAGTTCATGCAGGCTCGCATGTGTACGCACAGGGACGGGGACAGACAAAGACTCGTGACGAACTATCTGCTGGGAATGGGCCTTAGCACGCTGCTTCTCGCTCTCGCAATCTTTCTGTTCCGGTATCCAGTGGTTCAGTTCATCTACATGCGCGGGCACTTTTCGCACACTGCGTTGAACGAAGTTGCGGAGATGCTTCCTGCCTGGCTAGGTTACTTTATCGTGCTCTCGATGAACGCGGTGGCTGCCCGGTACCTGTTCACCGTCTCGCAAGGGTCTCGCTACACCCGCAACATGCTGGGTGGCTACATCCTGACCAACTGTTTGCGTTTCAGCGTGGCGGGGTCTATGCCCGCGCCCTGGATTGTTTGGTGCGGTGTAGTCGGAGAGGGCTGCGCATTCCTGTTCAACCTAAGCGCCTGCTCAAAACGCCCGCTAGTGCGACTGCCGATGGTTGCCGCAGCTAGTGCCCAGGGGCTCCGGGGATGACGGTAAATCGATGGAGCGGGTCGCTGCTTTCGAAGGTTGTGGTGTCGTCTGTTCCGATGATTCTGGCAGCTTATTGGCCCTTGTTTGGCACCGGCCAAGCGGTTCACGCGGCAGTGGTGGCGCTCCGATTTCTCTGCCTCGCTGCGGTTGCCGTCTTGTCGTTGCTTTGGAAAAAGGGCACCCTGAGTCCTCCGGAAGTCCGATGGGCAAAGATGCTGGGCGCCTATCTTGGACTACTTGTATTCGCGTCCGTGACCGGAGTGGATGTATCCCGTGGTCTTCACAATTGGCTTCGCGTACTGCCCATTTATGCCCTGGCAATCGCCTTCGCCCGACCTTTGCGTCACGCGGCCACGGCACGCGCTTTCGGTATTGCGCTCGGGATTGCGAGCTTCCTATCGTTTCTCTTCACCATGGCGGTCTATTTTTACTACGCGGGCCCGAAACTTCCGGGCTATGAGACCGTGCGCGAGTTCAAGACCACCGTTCAGCACGCCTCGGGAATCGCACTGAACCCGCTCGCATCTGCCACGCTCTTATTCGGTGTACTCAGTTTGTGCCTCGTTCGCTCCGGGTGGACACTACGATGTTTGGTCGGCAGCATTGCCATTTTCGGGTCCATCTTCACGGGTTCCCGGGCGCCCCTGGCTCTCGCCTTTGTTGGCCTTTCCGCCGTATGGATCGCGAAGCTTCTCTGGAGCCGCACGTTGGCCGTCCGGTCAATAGCCTACATCACTATCCTATTCACGGCGATTGGGTTAGTCACGGCATTTATCTATGTCCCGCCCGTCGTCATGTCGGCTGCCACCGAAGGCCGGTATGACGTCTGGACAGTCGGAATCGAAAAGTTCATGGAACGTCCCTTAAACGGTTTTGGGCCGGAGTCATGGCGGGACGATCTGACCTCAAGACTGCCGGGTTATTACAAAGGAACGAGCGGTTTAGCGGCCCTGCGCGCAGGAGGCTATCACAGTGAGTTCGTCACGCTATTAGCCGAGGGCGGTCTGATTTGCTTTCTCCCGGCGCTGTTTTTGTTCGGAATTTTGTTTAGCGAAATCCGCGGGATTGCACTGAACCCCCGGTCAGATCGTTTCCAAGGACAGGCCCTCGTGTTCGCGTTCTTCCTCTTTTTCTTTCGAGCCAGCGTGGAAGTCCCAGGCCTATTTGGATACGGCGAGGATGTCACCGACTACTTGGCCGCTATGTTCGTGGCTATTGTGGTTAGCCGCGCGTCGATGCTGGCATCGTCTGTTCCAACCCCCGCGGTTGTACGATCCGCGTCTATTGCTCTACCTCCATCCGCAAATCCCGTAGGAGTTGTGGCACGGGCATGAGGCAACCGACCCCGCGAGTCTTGCTGCACACTTCCGAGCCGAGCTCAGGCGCCGCGCGGTACGTCGCCGACCTCGCTTTGGCTTTACACGCAGCTGGCGAACGGGTGGCTGTTTTTTGTCCCCCAAATTTCGCTTACTTGAACGAATTCTCGGTCGCTGGCGTTTCTATCGCCAGTTCCGAAGTCCGCCCGACCCAACCGGGCTCACTTGGGGCGCGGCTCCGGAGAAATATTCAGTTTCTTGTCAGCACAACCCTCCGGCAAGTGCGGTTAACTACCTCGCACGACTTAGTTCATTTCCATTTTCCAATCTACTTCCCCGCCGGGTTACTTATGTTTCTGCTCGCCAAAATACAGGCCCGCGCAATCGTCTTCACCGCCCACGATCCGGTCCCGCACAAGTGGTTGTTCCCCGCTAATTTGCGCTTCCTGGAGAAACGATGTCTCCGGCTTGCTTACTCATGGAGCGACCGAATCATCGTGCACAATCACGCCGCAGTGGACCTGCTTAGCACGGAATTTGGCCAACCAACATTGAAGATCACCGTCATTCCGCATGGTGCGTCCACCCGGAGATGTTCCTCGCCCCCAACCGTTACGGCTGGCCCGCTTCGACTCTTATTGTTCGGTTCGATTCGAGAGAACAAAGGCATTGACCTTGCGATCAAAGCTGTCCAGAGCCTGAACGCCGAGGAAGTCCAGGTATGCCTGTGTATTGCGGGATCGGTCGCAAACGCTCGTGAACAGGAATATTGGCTGTTGTGTAAGGAGCAGATCGCCCGTCATGACTATGGGATTGTCGTGCTTGAGAGGTTCATACCCGATGAAGAGGCCGCGGCTCTCATTGCGGATTGTGACGCCGTGCTCATCCCATACCGCGACTTCGAATCCGAAAGCGGAGTCGCCGCACAAGCCTTAAGCTCCGGGCGAGCCATACTGGCTAGCAATATCGGAAGTCTGGCGGCCCTCCTATCGTCTGCCGACCTCGGCATCCCAATCACGAGCGTTTCAGCCGAGGGTGTCAAGACGGCAATTTCCACCGCGATGTCGCTCGGGAGAACAGGCTTGCAGGCCAAGGGTCAACGCGGGTTTGAGTTCGTGCGCGATTACCGGTCCTGGGAAGCCGTTGCTCGCAGAACATCGGCTTTGTACGCCGAACTATTGCCAAATCCATTAACGAGAGTTCAAGAAGCGACTCATGGTTGACCATTCAAATCGCAGTTTCCATCGCGGTCCCGCCGGCAGAATCATGATGGTAATCACCTCGCTTGGATTTGGTGGGGCTGACACTCAGGTCGTGAACATCGCGCGGTTGCTGCGGTCCAGAGGTAGAGAGGTCGCAGTCGTCTCCCTCGTCCCGCCTGTGGCTCACCTGGAAACCCTTGCCGAAAGCGGGATAGCGGTTTACTCCCTGGAGATGCGCCGGCGTATACCCGATCCGCGAGCGATCAAACGCCTCGCCCGCATTATTCAACTGTGGAAGCCGGACGTCGTGCATAGCCATATGGTGCATGCGAACTTGCTGACCCGGGTTACTCGCTGCTTCGTGCGGATGCCGGCTCTGGTATGCACGGCGCATAACACACGGGAGAGTTCGGAACGCGGCGGACCAACCTGGCACAAAGAGCTTCTGTACCGCCTCACGGACCGGCTTGCCGACCGAACGACGATCATCTGCCAAGCCGGATTTCACCACTACGTCGACCGAAAAGCAGTGCCTCCAAAGCGGCTGCAAGTGGTACCAATCGGCGTCGATTGCAACCACTTCTCACCGAATCCGGAGAGCCGCGTGTCCGCTCGTGGGGAACTAGGGATCACGGATCGTTGCTTTACTTTCCTCGCGGTAGGACGGATGGTTGTCCAGAAAGATTATCCCAATCTGCTGCAAGCTGCGTCTTTGCTCAAGCCTGGTCCTTGGACACTCCTGATCGCGGGCAATGGTCCGCTGCGACCAGAATTGGCGGAACTGGTCCAAAGTCTGGATCTATCGGGCCACGTGCGGTTTCTAGGTGTGAAGGGAGATGTCCGCCCCTGGTTCCAGGCAGCCGACGCATTTGTGATGTCGTCCGCGGTGGAAGGAATGCCGGTTGTGCTTCTGGAAGCGGCGGCCTGCGGTCTCCCAGCCGTGGTTACCGATGCCGGTGGCAATCCAGAAGTGGTGATAAGCGGTAAAACCGGTTTTGTAGTGCCCAAACAGAATCACGTTGCTCTGTCCCGGGCAATGGAGCAGATGCTAAGTCTCCCCGGCGAGCGGCGAGCACAGTTTGCCCGGGAAGCACGGGCGCGCGCGACTACTCACTTCGAGATCGGAAACGTCGTCGCTCAGTGGGAATCGTTGTACGACCGCTGCCTGCAAGCTCGATCCCGAACTTCTCCTTGGCCGTCAGAAGTCGGGTTGGTTTCAACCTCGGCAGCGCAGGCAGACAGATGAAGATCCTGTACCTCATCACTAAAGCGGAACGCGGCGGCGCCCAGAGCCATGTTTGGGAATTGATGCGGCTCCAGCGCTTCGGCACCCCAATGTTGGCGGTTGGCGAGGAAGGTTTCCTCGCGGATCGGGCGCGCGCTGCTGGCTTTCCCGTCTTCTTGATTCCTCATTTGGTTCATCCGATTACGCCTTTGAAAGACCTTTTGGCGACCCGTGAGGTGATGGATCTGATCCGGTCCGAGCGACCCGACCTGATCCACGCGCACACAGCCAAAGCAGGGATGCTCGCCCGGTTGGCTGGATTTCTAACGGGCACGCCTACTGTCTACACGGTGCACGCGTGGAGTTTCACCGCAATGCGATCTCCGGTGATGCGAACCCTTTCCCTCTGGATCGAACGAGCGCTGAGCATCATGGACCAGATGGTCATCGAAGTCTCCCACTTCAACTTCACCATGGCGGAGCGGGAGGCGGTCGCCCCGCGTGGGAACCACCTGATTATTTGGAACGGCGTTGCCGACTCGCCGCACCAGGCGACCTTTCCCGCCGACACTTCCATCGACCAGTTGCAAAACCCCATTGAAATCATCATGGTGGCGCGATTCGCCAGCCCCAAACGGCAGGATTTGCTGCTCGCCGCTCTGAGCCAGTTGTCAGACACCTGGCGCTGCAGTTTTGTCGGAAGCGGTCCCAGTGAGAACCAAGTTAAAGATCAGGCAATCGCCTTGGGTATGCAAGATCGCGTCCGCTTCCTCGGTGACCGCGACGACGTGCCTGAGCTGCTGGCCAAGTCGCACCTGTTTGTACTATGCAGCGATTCGGAAAGCCTGCCGATCAGCATTCTAGAGGCCATGCGCGCGGGGCTTCCCGCCATTGCGTCCGCGGTAGGTGGCTGCGCCGAACTAGTCGAAGAAGGCGTAACAGGTTTCCTGGTGAAACCAGGGGACGTAAGCTCGGTTCGAAGCTCAATCTCAAGGATGATCGAAGATCGAAATCTACTCCGAGCCATGGGTCGAGCTGGCCGCGTCAGATTTCAGACAGATTTCCGCATCGAGGGCATGGTCCGGCAGACCGTAGCCGCGTATTCCCGGCTGGTACCCTCTCCAGGCATTGCGTTTCAACCCTGAGGAGCTTACCTGCTCAACTTCACGTTACGAATGGAAAATATGTCTGACACTCTATCCCAAAATCTTTCAGCGGCTCGAGTCACCGATCAAGCCTCCCGGCGAGCCTCCGCCGTACGCCTCTACTGGAGTATTCGCAAAGCCTTTTCGCTTCCTCTACTGCTTCTTTTGCTGAGTACAGATCAGGGTACGCTTATCCGTCTTGATGCGGAAAAGTGGATTGACGTTTTACTTACCCGCTGCTACCGGGGGCTTCCCGACCTACTGTATCTGTTATCTAAGTATCCGGAATTCCGAAGTCTGTTCTACTTTCGGTTATCAAGAGGCAACTTGTTCGGGGCGGTTACGTCGTTAATGGCTCAAACGATGTTCAAGCCTTGTCAGACTTTGTACCTGACTTCCCCGGAAATCGGCCCTGGCTTCTTCATTCAACACGGGTATGCCACGGCCGTATCGGCGCATCGAATTGGAAAAAATTGCTCCATCAATCAGTGCGCTGCGATCGGCTGGACGGATCGGAGCCGCCCTCCCATTCTCGGTGACAACGTTCACGTGAAAAACGGTGCGAAGGTTCTTGGACCCATCACTATTGGGGACAACGTTACTATCGGCGCAAATGCCGTAGTAGTTAAAAATGTTCCCTCCAATTGCGTGGTGGTCGGGGTTCCCGCCAGGATCGTACGAAGAAATGGGGTGCGGGTGGATGAGCTTCTCTAGACCAAAGCGTCGCGATCTACTGCTTGCGCTTCCCCTGGGCGTCGGGATGGCGATCTCCTGGGAGCGCCGCGGATTCGCGCGGTCCCTGCCGGAAATGACGCCTCAGGCCGTTCCTCTTCTTACCGGATCTCATGTCGGATTCACTCCTTCAAGCCGTGTGCGCATTTTGGTGCGAAGGGAAAAGTTGCCAAATGCAACTCAGCTCACAATTTCTGGACCAAGTGGGTTTTCCCGATCGTTCCCGATCCCTAACGGGAGCCCCCTCGGATTCGACAACCAATCGACTGCGGTGTATCCCGGAGCTCTGCCAGAGGGAACTTATCGCGCCTCTTTAGGTGCCGGCGAGCCTTTCTCCTTCGAAGTTTCACGAACAGCTTGGTCTCGAACCCTACCGATCCTGGCGGGTTACGCGCACCATCAACGTTGCGGACACAATGATCGCGCTTCGCACCCGGTTTGTCACCTTGATGATGCCCGGCGCCGGGACACCGGAGCCCGTGTCGACACCACGGGGGGCTGGCACGACGCGGGAGATCTTCGCAAGTGGGTCGACGCGACGATCATGAATCTATTTGGCCTAACCGCTCTGGTTCGCAACCTGAAATTTCGTCCCGCCGCTGGCGCCTTGAGCCTGAAGGCTCTCCTCGATGAAGCGCGCTATGGCAATACGTTCTTTCTCAAAATGCAAGACACCGATGGACTAGTCTGGGCCGACGTCGGAGGAGGCGTGCACGGCGACAACAGTGACAATCACTGGACCGATAACATCGCCGGAAACGCGGATGACCGCTGGGTCAACGTGGAGAAACGCCCGGCGATCCAGGCCATGTTTGTCACTGCGCAAGCCATCATGGGGCAGCTGTTTTCCTCGTCCGACCCGGCCTACTCTGCCATTTGCCTCGCCGCGGCCGCAAGATGCTGGAATGCAAGTAAACGGACGGGCGCCAACGTCACCGATGTCGCTTGGTGGACCATGGCCGCGGTAGAAATGTCAGCCGCTACCCACCGGGCCGATTGCCGCCAGGAGATGGCCAGGCTCGCCGACCAGCTTGCCAGCTTACAGGTGAAATTCCCCCTCGCCGGTCCGGACATGGTTCGAGGATTCTTTCCGATGTGGGTCGGCAATCAGCAACCTCTTCGAGACTCCGTCCACTCCGCGCTTCCTGCTGTAGCCTTGCTGGCCGCAGCCCAATCGGACGCCGCAAACTCCGGCGCAAACACAAGAAACTGGAATAACGCCGCGCGACTCTACCTGGATCAATACGCAGTTCCGATGGCCTCTCGCTCGGATTACGGAATCGTCCCATTTGGCCTGTTTTTGGACGCGCCCTCGGATGAAAAATACCGCCCCTTGTCCGGCCGATACAGTTATCGCTTCTTTATGCCGGTCAAGGCGAAAGGCGGGTTTGCCGGGCTGAGCTCGCACTTACTTTCCCACGCGCTTCTCTTCGCCTCCGCGGCAAAGCACTTTCACGAACCCAGGTACCGCGATTTGGCCTTGTCGCACCTCGAATGGGTGTTCGGTGCAAACCCATTCGGAGCCTCTTTAGTAACGGGAATCGGCCACAACCAACCACCCGCATTTTCTCCGTTCGTGGGATTGATCCCCGGCGGGATTGTAAACGGGGTTGCTGGAAATGAACAGGATCAGGCGGTGCTGAACCAGGAGAGCGAGCGGGACTGGCATACTAACGAATACTGGAGCCCGCATTCGGGTTACTGCCTTTGGACTTTGTCCATCCTAGAGTCCGAAAGCACTGCCTGAAGTTCGATGTCATCGGGGCAATCGTCGGGCCGGCACGCTGTCGTACACTAGTCGGAAATCGCACCCGCCCTTCAATCCTTCATGTCGCGCAGGTCTGCTCAATTCGTCCTAGCTGGCGTCCTGTTCGCAGTTGCCCTGCTTGCCAGGATTCCGCTTTGCACGAACGATCTGTTTATCTCCGATGCTGCTGACTATGTTCGTGCCAGCCGGTCCAGCTTACCAACCCTGTACTTTGATTCCGACAGTCTCTCGGCCAGCAGGTTCATTGCCCGATATCGCGAGAGCGCGAGCTTCCGTTCTCATCCATGGGGATTGCTCTACCAGCAGAACGATGGCGCGGCGTTGCGTCACTTCCATGTTCCTGTCGGCTTCTATCTCCCTGCGTTATCCGAACACGCTGGTTGGGACCGCCACGCGCAACGAATCATCGTCGCTCTGTCAAGCGCAGCCACTGCCGCGCTTTGTTTCTGGATCGTCTCCAGTGCCGGAGTCTCGATCACCATAGCTGTTGCCGCGTCGCTGTTTCTTTGTTTCTCACCGGTGATGACGCTTGCGGGAACGGCGCTCTCGCCTCACGCCCTATTTTCTTTAGCTGCCATCGCGGCCATGTATCTCTTCTGCCAATGGTTAGACACAAATAGAAAAAGCGCGCTGGCGGCTTTTTCACTTGCCCTTGGCCTAGCTGTCGGCGTGCTGGAACTGTCTCCGCTTCTGGTGCTTTCGGTTATGTGCACCTTCGCCATTTGGATGGTCCGAACTCGATCACGACTTTTCTCGCCAGTGACCCAAGGTAGCGCTGTCGGAATGCTGGCCGCTGCCCTTGTAGCTGTGATTGCGTGGCCCGGGGGGTTGCTTCGCGGCGGATACTTGCTCAGCTACGGCGTGTTTGTTTTTCAAGGCATCTTTCGCAGCGGCGTTTACTTCCAACAGCGCAACAGTATCTCCAGCATCTACCGGCTGGGGGATGGATGGCTGCCTGGGTTTGGACTTGTGCTTCTACTCGCTGTTGCGATCTACACCGCCGTGCGGAAAAGCGAGTCGATCGCGCCTGCCGGATTCACAGTCTTTTCCACTCTCCTCTTCATGCAAGGGTTGGCCAATGGCTTCCGCAACCCGACGTACGCATCGCACGCCGTATTTGCAATTTCGGTTGCGGGCGCTTTGGCGTGGCAAGAGCTGAGTCAACACGGCAGGAGGCTTGGGCGTCCACTCGGCCTGGCGGTGCTCGCACTATTCGCGGTTTTAGACCTAAGCGCTCTAGCTGGATGGCTTCGGCTCTCGCCCGCAACGGAGTTTCACGACGCCCGCCGGGTGGCAGGCGCCATCGCGCAACTGGATCGTAATTTCCCAGCCGGGACTACCTTCGTCGTAACCGATGATTCACAGGCGTTCATCACCTACGCTCCGAAGTTTCATTTCTACGGGTCGGAGAGCGTTTCCAGTTCCGCGCCGGAAACCTGGGTGAAACCAGACCGGTACTACCTGCTGTTCGACAGTGAAGCCGCAACGCCGCCCCGGTCAATCGCATTCTGCCCAAGCGGCAGCCTTAACGACTACGGGTTCTTGGTTTCCTGCAACCTACTCTGATTAGCCAACGGCATCACGCAAAGTGCGCTGACGCCGGAATACGGCTGGATTCCCGCTATGAATTTCGCTCGCCGGGATGCTTTTTTGCGCCACGCTGCCCGCCGTAAGTATCGCCAACGGCCCCAACGTCACTCCCGGGCAAACCACGCTACGTGCGCCAACCCAAGCTCCCTCCTCAACCGTAATCGGAGCGGCGATCAGTCCAAAAGCCCGATCTGACCAGTCGTGATTTCCGGTGCAGAGATACGCGCCTTGAGAGACACACGCATTCGCGCCAATTTCGACCGGAACGAGGTTGTCAATCCAGCAATCCTCGCCTAGCCACGCATTCGCGCCCACGATCAGAAGCCACGGATATTTTACCCGAACACCCGGTTTAACAACCACTCCGGGACCGACCCTAGCCCCGAAAACTCTAAGTAGCGCGCAGCGAAATCCATTGAACGGAATCATCGGGCAACGAAGCAGCGGGAGCCCAACCAAGAACCACAACATCTGGATAACCAGAGGCCGGCCGGGGGAATAAGCGCTGTTGTCGAACGCTGATAGGTTCACTCTTGCCATCTGATGCTCGAAAAACTCGCCGGGCAGTTTAGGGTTCATTTCTTATGTGAGAATGCTGTTAAAGCGTTGCACCTTTTTACCGGTCAGCTAAAAAATCATGAAAAACATTTTGTTGTTTTGTTTATTATCCGCAAGCATTTGTTGCGCGCAATCCGGAAATGTTTCCGTCTCATATGGCGCGAGCGGCCTAACAGGCATCGTCTACAACGGATTTCAGTATCTATCCTACGGGAATTTCGGAGTGAACGGAATCAACTTTGTGGACGGGAACGGAAAGATTACGGCTGGCAGTAAGGCGGGTACCCCCACGTTCGATGTCACTCATCTTCGAACGACGATTAAGTTTAGCTGGGGCCGCATCGTGGTGCATTACAGCGTCTCCGGAAATAGGGTAACCATGGCGATTACCACGTCGAACACCTCGGGTCTTACCGTGCAAGGCGTCTTTTACGAGCCTCTAGGGCTGCAGTTTCCCTCTGCGCCGCAAGAGTTTGATGGTGTGAATCCCATCGTCGTTATCAATAATGGGAACCCTACCGCTCTGCGTATGACGACCGGTCCGAACGCGTTGGTGTTGGCTAACGACGACGTTGTACAACCGCTATTGGTCGGGTTCCCATGGTCATTGAACAAACCAACAAACACCATCTTTCCGGTTCGCGTCGAGACATCGCAGGATTCCATGCTCCCCAACAGCATCCCGTTTGTGAACCGTCCGATCGCCCCTGGCGCTAGCGACACCTACCGGATTTCGCTCCGATTCGGAGCGGCCTCGGCAAGCACTAAGAGTCTCGCTCAGGACGTGTATCAGTCCTTCGCGTCCGTTTACCCTTTTACTGTGAATTGGCCGGATCGCCGGCCCATCGGTCAATTAATCGCGGGTTCCACGGCGGCGGGGTTTGCAACTAATCCGCGAGGATGGTTCAACGATCCTTCGGTCGACGTGACGACGCCGCAAGGCGTCGCCTCCTTCCAGACTCGCCTTCTCGGCTGGGCTCAAAGCGCGGTCACCATTCTGAAGAGCATGAATGCGCAAGGGATGGTCACCTGGGACATTGAAGGCGAGCAATATCCTCAGCCCACAACTTATATCGGTGATCCGACGGTGTTCGCAACACTCGCGCCGGAGATGAATGGGGTGGTCGATCAGTACTTCAAAACCTTCACAAGCGCTGGTTTGCGCGTTGGCATCTGTATCCGGCCTCAACAATTGGTCATCCCGGTGGGGGGCGGGCCACCCACTCAGACGACGGTCACCGATCCCACGCAGCTTCTGATAAACAAAGTGGCATACGCCTACAACCGATGGGGCGCGACTCTGTTTTACATCGACTCTAACGGTGATCCGAATTTCCCGATCAGCTCTTCGTTTTTCAAAACCGTTGCGGCGCAGTTCCCGGGCGTGTTGCTGATCCCGGAGCACCAGACGGCTTCGTACTTCGGCTTCGGATCGTGGTACGGAGAACTTCGTGGCGGGTTCACCGGAACGCCCCCATCCGTGTTGGAAGTCTATCCCGGAGCATTCTCGGTGATCTACCTTCCCGACGGCGCTTTCCCGCAAAACCAGGCAGCGTTGCAGGCGTCGGTAAATCGCGGCGACATCATGATGTTCCGCGCGTGGTATACCGATCCGCAGAACCAGGAGGTTCTCGACCTTTACCCTCCCAGCGGCGTGGCGGGACCCGCTCCCAGCATCGTCACGCCGGTAAATAACAGTGCCGTTATTGGCGCCACAACGGTGAGTACCCAGGTGACCGCTGGAATTGCGGGAGTGACGGGGGTGCAGTATTACATAGATGGCGTGCCGCTCGGTCAGCAGGTCACGGCGCCGCCCTATTCGCTCACGGTGGATGCGACCGCCCTAGCCACCGGCATCCATCAGATAAGCGCTGTTGCAACGGATTCGCTAGGCGATCTGGGTTTCGGGAGTTCCAACTTTTACGCGAGCCCCGCGCCTGATATCGGGCCCGCAATATCGATCAGTTCGCCTGCACGCGGGTCGGCCATATCCGGCGAGACTCTGCTTGAGGTAACCGGCCTTGATGCGGTTCCCCTTATTGGAGTGCAATTCACGATCGATGGCTTGCCAGTCGCCCCGCTGATTACCATCGCCAGATTCGCCACCTACTTGGACACAACTGCCCTATCGAACGGAGTCCACAATCTTGCCGCAACCGCGACCGATGAAACGGGAGCAAGCACGACGGTGTCGGAACCGGTCGACATCGAGAACGCTCCATTGGCCAGGGCCGGCCTGAGACACTTAAGCGAGTTTTAGCGGCCAGCCGCGGACGACGGTGTCTCTTCCACGGGAAGATCTTGGGATTGCGGCACGGGTTGCAGTTGAAAAGCTCCCGGCATCGCACCAACGATGGCGCAGATCCGCGCAATACCGAGCGGTTTGTCAAAGTTGTTGAGGAATGCTTGCCGGCCGCGTTGGCCCGCGTCACGCAACATGTCGGACTCGGCGTCCAGTAGCTGCAGGAGATTGACCAATCCAGCCACATCTCCAACGTCTACATGCCAGCCGCAGCGGTACCGTTCGATCAGCTTAGCCGGCGTGCTGTCGCGCGGGCCGATATAGAGCAAGGGGCGTCCGGCCGCCATCAGTCCGTAAACCTTGCTCGGCACGACTGACCCCGAGCACTCATCGCGTTGCGTGACCAGTCCCAGGTCACCTTCCCCAAGACTTTGAGTCAGCAATGCTCGCTCGCAGTACGAGCGGAACTCCGCGCTGGCCATTCGTTCGGTCGCACAGCGCGCCTCCAACTGTTCGCGAAGCGCGCCGCCGCCGGCGAACACGAAGCGGAAGCGCTCGTCGAACTTCAACTGCAACATTGCTCCGTAGATCGTTTCGATATCGTGAGCCAAACCGAGGTTGCCGCTATAAAGAACAGTCAGCTTTTTCGTGCTTCGCAACGGGAGCGGCTCGATGGCTTGCCCGTCGCTCCAATTTTCCGCCACGTGGATGCGGCTCTCATTCAGTCCGCGCCGCACCAGCCGGTCGCGCATGCAAGGGCCGAGCGCGATTACTCCATCGGCTTGCGAGCGTGTGTAGTCGGCAACCGCGCCCACGACCTTAGTTAGTAAGCCGTCCCGCTTCCACATCCCGAGATCCACGGCCACGTCGGGATAAATGTCCATTTCCCAAACGAAGTGTTTGGTGCCGCGCATCTTCTTAAGCACCGTGCCCATGACCGAGAGCAGCGGAGGAGTGGTCAGCGTGATAACCAAGTCGAACTTGCGCGCCGTCGCACCGATCACCGCCGCTGTGGAGAAAAACGAAAAATACGAGAGTAGCCGCGCGACTTTGGAGCGGCCGAACGGCAGCGTCGGAGACCGATGGATCGTGACATCTGGCTGTGGCGAAGAATCCTGGTCGGAGTATCCCGCGTTGCCGCAGACAACGTGCACGTCATGATTGAGTTCGGCAAGACCTTGCGCTAAGTCGGTCAGTAACTGGCTGGTTGCCGCCGAATCGGGCCAAAAGAATTGATTTGCTAGAAGGATCCGCATAGTAGTGAACGGCAAAGGAAAGGAGTGCCGCTATCTCCCGTTGAGAAGGTTGAATGATGGACGAAAAAAGCGATAGATTCCGCCCTCGTGAGTTATTTGTTGGCGAAGACCGGGTTACTACGAGATAAGTAAGTTCTAATTAGCTAACAACGCGGTGCGAACGCAGACCACCGCTCGCCCATTCATATACCGCCGCCATCTGCTGTCCGATGGTTTCCCATCGATAGGAATGGCGAACCAGGTCACGGCCGTTATTCCCCATGCCGCGGGTGACTGCCTCGGGCAGAGAGAAGAACTCACTCACCGCGGCTCCAATTTCGGAGGCACGCGGTTGAATCTGCCATCCACACCCGGCTTCCACAATTCCGGCGACATGGCACTGCTCAGTAACCAGCACCGGACATCCCATGCCGAGAGCTTCGAGTACCGACACGCTTAAACCTTCCGAGTAAGAAGGCAGTACAAAAAGGTCCGCAGCCGCCAGGGCGCTCCACTTCTGTTCGCCCTTGAGCATCCCGGTGAAGGTAATGCGATCTCGTAGGCCGAGCGATTCGATCGAGCGTTCCGTGGTGGCTCGATAGCCGTCCGCGTCGGGGCCCGCAAGGATCAATTGCGCTTCGGGCCATTGTGCGCTGATGGCGCGCCACGCCTGACAAAGAATATCCAGCCCCTTCTTGGGGTGTAGCCGCGCAAGAAACAGAACCAAGCGCCGCCCACGCACTTCTGGAAACTGCGCCAGGAAAACTTCTGGATTGGCCTCCGGCGGCACTGCCGCGCCATTCGGAATGATCGTCACCGGTACACCGGGCGCGAGCTTCCTATAGGCTTCCGCTTCCGCTTCGGTCAGTGCATGCAAGCAAGCCGCGCCCTGCAGATTGCGTCGTTCCACCAAACTCAAGTACATCGCCTTCTTGCGCTTTTTTGCCTGGAGCGCCCAAGGGTCTAACATGCCATGAGCGGAGATGATGTAGGGTTTACCCTGCCGCCGGGCCTCGCGCGCTGCCAGTGCACAATGCTCTTGCCAAAGCCCATGAATGTGCACCCCTGCCGCATCGCCGATCTGCCGCTCCAAGTTGGCCGGAGCCGATGGCGATACCAATGATCGAAGCCCGCGCAACGGATAAACGGCATGCTTATCGACAATGCGAGCGATAGCCGAGAGGTCTTCGTCTGCGTCACCGAAGGCCGCCAAAGACATTCCAATCCGGCCTGTCTCCTGCACTGAGCTAATCAGTGGCGCCATGATCGCACTGACGCCGCCAAAGCGCGGATCGAGATTCGCACCCACTGTAAGCCAATGAGCTGGCTTGCCAGAAGCGTGGGAATTTTCGCAGGATGTAGTGAGCGATTCAGTCGAGAGCATAACCAGCTTAGGCCGCGAGGGTGATCCGCTCCACCTCTGCGGCCCAATTCCGAGGCGAGTACTGTCCGACGATCTCGCGCGAGTGCGCGGCCATGGTGGCGCGTTCAGCCGGAGGGAGTTCCGCGAAGTACCAAAGAGTCTGTTCGAGTTCGCCATCGCATTCGGGATCGAAGACGAAACCGTTCCGGCCATCGCGCACCAGCTCTGAGGCGCAGCCGCAGCGGGTGGAGACAATCACCGGCAAGGCCGAAGCTAGCGCCTCGTTGACCACCAGGCCCCACGGCTCGCGCGTGCTAGGGAGGACGAAGCAGGAGGCAAACGCATACAGTGTGACCAATTCGGAGGTGGGTTTCATTCCTTGCCAATCGACATGCCCGGCTATCCCCAACCGAACAGCCAACGAATGCAGTCCGTGCGCCTGTGGTCCATCCCCGGCGATGACCAGCTTCCAAGTGCCGCCACGACTCCGATATCCGGCAAAGGCCTCCAGCAACCCCACGACGTTTTTCTCTTCCGAAAGCCGGCCTACATAGAGAAAGTACTCGGCCGGCAACCCGAATGTGGACGCCCGCGCCGTGTGCCGAAGATGGTCGGCGCGCACGTTATAAAAATTGTTGTCGACCACGTTATAAAACCGGCCGACGCGTTGCTTCGGGAAGCCGAGTTTCTCAAGATAACGAATATGCGGTTCACCGCCTGCAATCGCCCATCCGAAGAGGCTGCGAATCACCATACTCTTGAGCGACTCCTTCCAGGAGGACCGCGCGTGATCCTGCTCGGTTGATTCGGTCATCAAAATCGTTCTCCGGCCATGGAGGCGCGCCCACAAGGCCGCAGCGATTGCGGGCAGATTGTAGTAACCGGGAACCAGTACAGTTTGCGGGTTCAGTTCGCCTAGCTTCTTCCATGTCGCCGTCGCGATTTTCCACTGGCCCGCGCCATGCCAGCTCTCATCGGGAAGCAGCGTGGTGACCGCTAGGCCATCCCGTCCGTCTTGCCGGAACTGCTGTCCGCGATGTACGCCGTCCCGCCCGACAAGCTCAATACCTGTCGCGACGATGTTGCTCGAACAGTGCTCGACAATCGCGCGGAATCGCGCAACATGATAGGCATACCAGTCGATCCAAATGACAGCGAGTGAGTGTTGTTCCATGGGCCCCTTAAAGTGCTAACAGAATGAAAAGCAGTGAAATTGCGGCAAGGACAGCGTTCACGGGATCGCGCAAGGCGAAAATCACCGGGTCTTCCTGCACTTTGCCGCGGTGCGCCAACAACCAGAAGCGGCTAACGAAATAGATCTGGACCAGGCAAATGGGTCCCAGCCAAAGAGGCCGGGAATAGAGAAGACTCACCTCGGGGCTGTTGATGTAAAGCGCCATCACCACAATGGACATGTATCCACTGGCAAGCCCCGCGCTTGAAAGTATGGATATATCCGAGGCGTGATAAGCGCGCCCGTGCGCCACCTGGCTCTCAGCAAGGCCGCGCAGTTCGGAATACCGTTTTACGAGAGCCAGACTGAGGAATAAGGCAATCGAGAACCCGAGCGTCCACGGCGAGACAGTGATCGCTGTCGCGACCCCACCTGCCACGATCCGCATCGTGTATAAAGCGGCCAGCATGACGACATCGATCAGCAATTGCCCCTTCAACCAGAACGAGTAGGCCATCGTCGCGATCCAGTAGCAAAGCAAGGCGAGCAAGAAGGCAGACGGCAGCGCAAACGCCGCGATCAGGAATGCGATTCCGGTGAGCACCGGCACCGCCGCCAGTGCAGTAGCTATCGAGAGTTGCCCGGAAGCGAGCGGGCGAGAGCGCTTCTTAGGATGACGCCGGTCCGATTCAAGGTCGAGCAGATCGTTGAGCAGGTAGACTCCGGAAGCGCAAAGCGAGAACGCAACGAAGGCGAGCGCGCTTTGAAGCAACTTAGCCGGATTCCGGAAGCTATGCGAAAGCATGAGCGGCGCGAAAACCAGCAGATTTTTGGCCCACTGGTGCATCCGAATGGAGCGCAGGAAAGCGCGTCCCGTGCCTTTCCGCTTTGCGAACACACGCTGAATCGCGATGCTTCTCCGGCCCAACGCATTGGCCAGGAGCGGCGGCGAGTTAACTAGAATCACACCGGACGCGTCTTCCCAGATTGGAATATCCGTGTAGGCATTGGCCGCATAGTCGAAGCCGTTCTTGCCGAACCGCTCGCACAGCAGGCGCGACTTCTCACGCCCTCGCAGATTGCGCGTATCGTCGCTCGCCATCGTTTCGGCGAAGATGCGGAGGTGTTGCGAGATCCGCGTCGCAAAGCGGGTATGCGTGGCTGTAGCTAAAACCAGGAAGCGCCCGCTCTCATGCTCCTGTTCCAGATAGCGGAAGAAGTCTTGCTTTAGAGGGAGTAACGTAACGTCCAATGGGCTTTCTTCCGCCACTTTTTGCTTCAGCAGCGTTTTGCCCCGCAACGCCCAGAAGGGCACCACGAACAGCATCCACGGCCGCTGTTTAATTAATGCCAATACCGCCTCGAGCAGAGTATCGGTCTCGAGCAGCGTGCCATCCAGGTCCACGCACAAGGGCAGAACGGACGTTCTGTTGGGAGGAGTTTCAACGGTGGCGGAGTTCATGGTTTCTCGTCATTTCGCTCGTAGATGCTATACAGGTTGTTCTTGAAAGCCAGCCGGTAATCGTGACTGAAGGTGTAGGCGATATGCCGGCCGACGGCGGGGTCGCGGTCCATCATGTTGCCCAGCCAAAGTCCCCAATAGGTATCGGGCACGAAGATCAACTTCGACTTCCGATGGCTGAAATAGCCAAGGGAAACATCGTCGATCAGGTTGTCGGGAAAGCCCATCGCAAATCCCGCTTCACCTTCTCCGTTGATCAGTTCCCGCCTGGGGTTATGAGCCTGCAAAAACGCCACGGCTGGAAGATACTTGTTCTTGTAGTCGTTGCGCTGCATGCGATAGAGAGTTCCACCCGCTTGAATGGCGATGAAAATCCCGAAAGCGGTGGCGAGCGCCGGCCTCCACCGCCTGCGCGTTTCCCAAAGCGACAGGCACCACACAGCCATGACTGCGGTGAAAAAGGGAACGACATAGAGGAGGTAGTACCAGCGTTTGGCGCCGTCAAACAACATCCCGCCAACGACAAAAACAAAGGTGATCCAAAGTAGAAGGCGGTTCCCGGCCGAGGCGCGGAGTGCGCGCGTGCGAGCGACCGCAACGCATGATGCGGCATAACCAACCAACGCGAGCAACCGTAGATCTTGCAGCGAAAGCTCGGTGAACGAGTTCAATCCAAATGCCTGGAAATACTTGAACCGCAACTCGCCATACACTGACTTCGGCAGGTTCGTAATGCCTTCCCAACGCCCGTGCGCGTTGCCAGCCATCTGCATACGGAATGCGGGAACATCCTGCGCGATGTAAACTCCCCAAGCCGCGCCAATGAGGAGAAATGGGATCGAGAACAGAGCAGCATGCCAAATTCGCAGCCGTTTGCGATCGTAGTAAAACGCGGTCACGCCTAAACCGCAGAGCGCGAAGAAGCCGCCCACTGGATGAGTAAAGAAAGCAGCGGCGGCGCAGATTCCGGCAACCGCCACCGCACGCGTTAAGTTACGCTCCCGCAATCCAAGATACGCCGCCAACCCGCAAAGCATCGAGGCCGCGGCCATCATGTCCATCCGCCCGTCAATTGCGCGGGTGAGATAGAAGTAATCAGTACCGGCAATCAACGCCGCAACCAGCGCCGTTCGTGTGTCCCCGGTCAGCTTCCATACGATACTTGCCAACGCGGCAAGGGCAACTGCACCCCACATGATCGATAAGCAGCGCAGCGAGAGCAAGCTATACCCAAATACGCGGTACCAGCCGATTTGCATAACCATGTGTAGCGGCATGATCCAGTACGTGCGCTGCTGGATGTGAAGCAAGGATTCCGGCGGACCCCACCCGAACTCGGTGAGAATCGGGGTGCCCAGATAACCCTTTCGTAGAAAAGTCAAAGCCGGGTTAGATAGCCAAGCTTCATCGCACCAGGGCACAGCTGTGAACGCGTTTCCTAACGCAAGGAATAGATAAAGGAGCAAGATGCCGAAAGCGCAAAGCAGACCGCGCGATGGACGAGAAAACGTATAAGCGGGCGTGCCCGCGAAGGCGCGCCGCGGTGAGAGAACTGGCATGAGAAAGATGGGTTGGTAAGGGACTGCTGAACTAAACCGGTTCCGGGCTTGAAGCCCATTTCCAGGTCAGCCAGATCGGAATAGATAGAAGAAGAAGCCGGAATATAACAGCTTCCATGGTCTGCATCACTAGATAAATCGAGAGGGCAGAAAGGATCGCGTATTGCGCCGCCCAAACCCCACCATGCAGCACGGCCCGCTTCCAAACATGGCCATAGATCCAGCCCAGGAAAGCCAGGAAAGGGATGGCAAGCCATGAGCCTTCGACAAACAAGTCGGCGATGATCCCGGGAGCCGAACCCGGAGCGCCGCGCCATCCAAGAGCATCCGCAATTCCCAGATCAGTCCCGGCATTCTGCTTGATCGCTTCCACGCCGAAATCTTCGTACTTGGTGGGCCAGATTGAGGAAGGGACCGGACGCACCAGGATTTGCGCCAGATAGCGCCGGCCCCAGAAATGATTACCTAGTTTCTCGGAAGCCAACATGCACCCCGTACCGTAGATATACTCATTACCCGTGTCGGACTGGGCAATGTTTGTGGCGACATCGGTAGTGAACTCAAAATCCGACCCGAAGTGAATCTGGTTGCGATTCGCAATTAGAAACAAGATCAAATAGGAGAGCGCGATCCCGCCCGCCACCGCCAGAATCGACGAAGGCCGCGTGTTCCGGAAGAGGAACCAACTCATAATCAGCACGGTGAAGATCGCAAACGTGGGACCGCGGCGCGAGCCAAGCAACGCTTGAGAAAGAATCGGCAGGACGAAGACGGCCAGCGAGACGATGTGGATTAGCCGGAACCCGCGAGCAGCCGCGGTCGATAGAATCAGGATCACCGAGGAGAAGAGCAAAAGGGAACTATCCCGGACATAGCCGCTGTCATCCCATCCGCCCGCGTGCGATTGACTGAAAGCATTCACAAATCCGCCGACGTTCACGATCGAAACGAGCCACGCGCCCGAGCCCACGATCCCGCAGACTACGCCACCGATCAAGAGCCGGCGCGCCATCACGTCCGACATGACAAACGGTTGCGCCACTTGCCAGAGCCGCACGCCCCATGACGCCGCCAGGCAGCCCAGCAGGATAGCGCCGACCCCGATTACATTAGCCGCCTGTACGCCGGTCACCTGGCCGCGATCGAAGAACGCGTCGAGCGCGCCAATGCGAAGCAGCTTCATCGGCATCCAGGCGTACAGGAAAGCCAGCATCGGCCCCAGAAAGAAGAGAGGATGTAAGAGATCACGGCTGGAGTCCCAGGCAAACAGAAGAGCCACGGCAACCAGCGCGGCGGCCATCCATAAAAGCAACTCAAGCATGCTGCGCCACCAATGGTGCGAACGGTTCGGAAGCTCCGGCGATCTGTTCGCCCAGCGCTGTTTCCACAATCTCCACCACGCGGTTGCGGAACCGCTGCCACGTGAATTGCTCGGCTTTGGCGCGGGCGGCAAAGCGCATGTCTCGCAACTGTTCGCGATTCACCGAGGCCCACTCCAGGCGCTCGGCGATTTGGGCGGCGTTGCGCGGTTCCACGACAAAACCGTCCACGCCTTCGGTGATCAGATCCGGCGCGGCGGTCGCGGTGGTGCTGAGCACCGGCAGCCCGCTCGCCAACGCTTCGAGCAACACGTGCCCGAAACCTTCCCCGATCGAGGGAAAAACGAACAAGTCGCAACTTTGATATGCCGCCAGAAGTTCTCCCGCTCCCACGGAAAGCCGAATGTCGGCATCGGGCGCCATACTCCGGACCATTTGAAGGTCGTCAACCGCGCGTCCCCGGATCACCAGTTCGATGTGCCGCGTACCCAGCAGTTGAAGCGCTTCGAGCAGATACTTGATGCCTTTCCGCTGATTGACCGTGCCCACGAACAGAATGCGTAAAGCGCGTTCGGCGCCAGGCAGCCGCGCACTGGGATAAAACCGGGCCAAGTCTACGCCATAAGGGGCCACGTACACGCGTTCGGGATCTGTGCCGTTTTCGATCAGGGTCTGGCGGGTGAATGACGAAGCAGCAATCAAATGCTGGGCCATTTGTGGCTCTTCGCAAAGGCGCGTAAAGTCGTCCTCGGCAAGCGCCAGTTCCCACTCTTTTTCGAGAGAGGAAGCGCAGTCAGGGTGCGCGGCCAATTCGCGTCGCAGGATCTGCCGCATGCTGCGGGGGTGCGGATGCAACTGGAAGAGCAGACGGGGCGTATGGGGTCCGGCCGCCTCGAACGCGCTATGGCCGTAGTAGCTATAACTTAAAAGCGCCGCTCCAGTACGCCGCGCTAGCAGGCCCGCGGTCCTGCCCAACGTACGATCGGTCGCACGGGCTGCTTGCGCACGCAAGGAGAACGGAACGTACGGAATTTTGTCGAGAACATGCGAACCCCAGCCGCTGGCCGAACAGGTTGTTACGAGGGAGGAGGGCACCGGGGCATGCGCGTGAGCTCCGAGCAGTTTCGCCGTGCAGCTGCCCAACAGCCCTTGCAGGCTCCGGCCGGCGAGCGAATCCGGGCGCCAGTAGATGTCGGTAACTAGCCGCTCGAGTTTACCGGCATCAGCCATGGCAAGCGCCGCCTGATAAGAATCCCGGGCTCCGCGATGTACGACGACGACGTTCATAAGTTGGCTTCTGAATCCAGAGGAGAGATCCGTTAAATCACAGCCGCGAAATGCGCAGCCAGATGCTCGGCGGCACGGTCCCACGTGAAATGCAAAGCGCGGGCACGGCCTTGGACGCGCATCCGATCCCGCTGTCCGGAATCGGCCAGCAATTCCACGATCGCGTCCACATGCTCGCGAGGCCGGTCTGGCGCGGCGAGAACAGCGGCACTGCCCGCGATCTCCGGCAGCGAACTCGAGTTACTGGTCACCACCGGCGTGTTACACGCCATCGCTTCCAGAACCGGCAAACCGAAACCTTCATAGCGCGAGGGAAACCAGACAAGCTCCGCCGCGCTGTAGATCGCGCAGAGCTCTTCTTCTTCAAGGAAGCCGGCAATGATCAGCCCGGGGCTTAAAGCCCGCGCCCGTTCGAGATACTGGGGAGCGCAATGATTGGCGATTACTAGAGACAGTTCCGGGCACTGCTGATGAATGAGCGGCCAGGCATCTAAAATCAGCTCGGCGTTCTTGCGAAAGTGCAAGCCACCCGGAACCAGAATGTACGGGCGGTTCAACAGATTGAGCTTGTTAAGAATGCGCATGCCGCCCGCGGTTGCGGGTTCGAAAAACCGCGCGGAAACCGCGTTATAGACCACGCGCAATCGTGACCGGATGCCTGGAAAATAGTGGCCCAGCCGCTCGGCGGAAAATTCGGAAACGGTGTGAAAGACGTCGGCGGTGCGCGCCAGCCGCGAGAATAACAAACTCCATTTGAGCCGCTGCACTAACAGAGCGGTGTTCATCTTATGCGCGCCGGGCTCGAAAAGTTGCGCGTCATGCACGGTGACTGCGAGTCGAGACTTACGAACCGGGACATAAGATTCCGCCGTGCAGTAAGTAAGATCGGCCTCCGGCCAGTAATGCTCCGCGGCCGGAGCATTGGTCAGGTACCAGCGGGCTTGCTGGCGCGACGTTTCACTCGCCATGAAGTGAAATTTGTATTTGTCCCAAGGCGCGCCCACCTGCGGCACGATCGTCCGGTGATCGCAGGGGTCGGCCAGCACTTCCAGATTGATCCCCGGCAGTAATGACAAATGCTCGGTCATCTCGCGAGCCACCCGCCCCGCGCCGGTCGAGCGATAGATGTTACGGAGATGAACGTAGGCGAGGATATTCATCGGGAAATGAGGGCTTCCAATTGGCCCGGAAAATCAGAGTCGACCTGCTGGCTTTCCCGCTTGTCGAATGCGTTGAGCATCGTTTCGGCTCGCTGTTCCCAGGTTCCCTGTTGGCTCGCGCGCCAGCGCTCGGTTTCTAACCCATCGCGGAACCCGGTCGCGGATAGACGGTCGATAGCCGCGGCCGCTTGAGAGGCGTCGTCGACGAGTTGAAGCAACGGCTCTTTCTGCAGAAGTTCCGCAAAGCCTCGGGTAGCGAGAATGGGGCGGCACGCCGCCAGGTGTTCATAGAAACGCGTTGAGCTTCCCGAGTAGGTAGGCTCACTTTTCCGGTACGGCAAAACGGCGACGTCGACGGCCCGTGCATAGGCTTGCAGCTCGCCATACGGACGAGCCCCCAGGAAGCGTACGCGCCCGCCCAGCGTCATCACGCGGGTGCGAGCCGCGGACTGCTCCGCGCTGAAGCACGGCATGGAAGCCGGTCCCACAAACAACCAGGACAAAGCCGGAGTGCAGCGGACGCTCTTCTCAATGAACTCCCAATCCATGTTGGCGGCCAAGTTACCGATGACACCGGCTACGGGCCGCGGTAGGTCCGCGACGTCATCAGGAAGTGCGGAAACGGTGGAGGGAGGCGCGGGATAGATGTTTGCCGCGCGGGTGGCGTTCGGAACAACCGTAATCTTGCGCGCGGGACACCAGGCTTCCTTTTCGAAATAATCGGCAATGCGGTCTGAGTTGGGGCACACCAGTTCCGCCACGCGGCAGAGCCTCTGATCCAGGCTGCGGATCAGTCGCGGATTCACGCCCGCATACGCGATCGTTAGGTCGGTCTGATAATAAACCACTCGCCCATGCCAGCGCTCTGCCACGGGTGCGTAGTAAGGCGTGGTGCAGACCAGCACCTGATCGCGCAGTTCCCCTAGGCCGGAGCTTTGCGAAACCCGATTCATGCGCGCAAGTAAGCCCGGCGCGAAGGGCATAAATGCCGAGAGAGGGAAGCGTGCGTACCCACGTTGTAACGGGAAGCGGTAGATTGTCAGATCGGGGTTACTCTGCGTCTCGACCGAGTCGCGAAACCTGGGCCACGGCAAAGTGCGCATGACTGGCTGCCAGTTCACGGTGGGGACCCGCTTGCCCATGGCGGCTGCAAACTCCTTCAGCCAGATGCTTCCCGTATCGAGAATGTGCCAGGTCATCGGGCCGCTCCCTTGCGCAGTTTGCTCAGGAGCGCGGTTGCGGGCGTGACTAGGCTCAGCGCAGAAAGCCCGCGCGCGTGGCCAATCCGCAATGCCCAACCGGTAGCGCCTAGGACGACGACGAGTTCGGCCAGCGAGATGCCGTCGCGGGCTGCCGCCGTGGGCAGCCCAAGACGAGTTACTGCAAGAGCCGCTAACACCAGGGCTGCGGAGCTCCCGATTGCGAACAGAGCGATTAATCCTTGCGGAGCATGTCGGCGGCGAGCCAAAACTAGCAGCACCATCCCCGCGGAAATCGTGTGAGCAATCAGGTAAATGCCCATGGCCGTGGCTGCTGTCGTCGATCCAAAACGTCCGGTCAGCCACATCAAAGACGCGCCAACGACCAGAACCGACCAGCTGGCATTGATGATTCCGGTAATCGGCAACGAGAGGATAGTCAAGCGGGCAGCGGCAGCGGAACCGGACATATGAACAATCGCTGTCGCAAGCGCAAGCGATCCTGCCAGAATTCCGGCGCGGTACGCGCTACCCCACGCCAGTGGCAGAAGCCAAGGCAGGACCACGATACCCAGCCCGCCCAAGAGCAGCATGAGGACGGTCGCAACGAACGTACAGAAGACCAGAACGCGGCCCGGCTCGGCGTCTTCGCTTGCCATCATGGCGTAGCTGCTCTGAGTGAGCAGCCCGGGAACCAGGGCTACGATATTGCGAAGTTGGCTTGCGACGGCGAACAATCCCATCTCGACCAGCGTCGAATCCGCTCGCGCCACCAACGACGCCAGCCACCATCCGGCTGCATTCAACCCGACAATGCCCAGCAACTGGACAAAACCAAAATGCCAGACCCGCCGCGCAATGCCGGTAACGCTGGGGACAGAAGGGGTGACTGGCACATCTACTGGCGCGGTCCCGGAGCGGTGGCCGAAAAGCAGGACGGCCGCAATCGCCGTCGCCGCCACCGCAGCCTGGGTGCAAACCATGGGAACCGCCCCGAGGCGCGAAATAGCAGGAAGGCTTGCGATCATGCCAACGCCCATGACGCCGGAAAACATAACGAGAGCGCGCAGACGCCGCTGGCCCACAAGAAATCCACGGCAGCATTCGAACAGAATCATCGTGGCCGCAGGTAGCGCCGCCCATTCCAGCAACGGCGCAAGATCAGGCTTACCGAGTAGAAGAGACGCTAAGGGCCGCGCGCCGCCGAATAGGAGCGCGGCAGCTACGAGCGCCGATAGCAATGACACCAGCGCCAGAGCGCGTCCCACGGCCCGCGCCTCGACGGTTCCATCTCCATGTTCCCCAGCAAAGCGGGTTGCGGTTGACCCAATACCCGCTCCCGCATAGGCAGCAATGTTATTCGCGGTGGTCATGGCAAGCGAGTAGCCGCCGAAAGTGGCTGCGCCCCCGAGCCGCGCAGCAAGCAGATTCGCCAGGAATCCAAACCCTCGCTCCACTCCCGTGGCAAACACCAGCGCCGACGCACTGGTCAGCAGCGCGCGCGGAGCGAAACCTGTTTGAACCACAGGCGCGGGCACGGCGGCCGATGCGGGAACGCCTCCTGCTGGTTGTTCGACTAATGTCGTGGCTGGCATCGGGGGTCAATTCTTATACGAGTAATAGCTTTTGTAATAGCCGTAACGGCCTTCGCTCGACGGATTGAAGTCGTTCAACACCGTCCCAAGCACGCGCACCGAGTCGTGCGCCAGAATGCTTTGTACGCTCTTGGCGTCCTCGCACGTGGTCAGCCCGGACCGGAAGACCAATACGGTTCCATCGGCGTGCCGCGCAATCACGCGTGCATCGGACATATGCAGCAGAGGCGGAGTATCGATCAGAACTAGGTCGCACTCTTCGCGCAGCCGCTCGAGCAGACGCTCGAACGCCGCTCCATGTAGCAGCGTGGAGATGATGCCACCACGATTCGAGCCGCTCGGCAAAATAGATAGCCCCGGAACGGCGGAAGGCTGCAATAACTCGTCCACGGGCAACTTCTCCGGATCGATACCATCGGCCAGCACGTTGCTGATTCCGAATTCGTTCGAGACCTGGAAAACGTCGTGGAGCCGTGGGCGGCGCAGGTCACCATCGATCAACACCACGCGCCGCCGTGTCTCGGCCAGTGCGATGCCCAAGTTGCAGGCCAGGCTTGTCTTGCCTTCACCCACATTGGGACTCGACACTACGATGACGCTTGCGCGCTTCATCTTTGGAAGACCGAACAGAATCGAATTCATGGTGGCGCGGTAACTTTCGGCCATTAGTGATTGCGAGTTGTTCGAGGTCACCATCTCTAGTCCGGCGGCAGGCAAAGCCTTGCCGTTGACCCGTGACGACGGAATGACACCGAGTTCGCGCACGTTGAAGGCCTGGCGCGAATCTCCAGGAGCACGCAGCTTGGGAGTAGTACGATCGCTCCAGAAAACGAAGCCCAAGCCAAGGAACCCGCCGAGCAGGAGCCCGACTGCGGCGCTTGCTGGCCGATTGGGAGCAAAAGGCACGACCGGCGGCTCAGACTTATCGACGACGCGCACGGGACTTGTGCGGATCATGGACAGCAGTCCGGCTTCACGTACGTGCTGCATCAGGGTGTCGTAGATCTGCCGCTCGGAATCGACCTCATGTTTGAGTTGGTTGAACTGACCTTCTTTGGCGATTTCGCTTGCGACAATAGCTTCCTGCTGGTTGTAGCCATCTTTCAACAGGTGTTCCCGGTTGCGCGCTGCCGTGTACTCGTTATGCACGCGGCCGAGGATGTTGGTTTTTTCCTTATTGATACTCGCCTGCAATTCGTCGATCTGCGCCTGGATATGCAGAACCTTGGGGTGGCTGGGAGTGAGACTCTGGCTGAGGTCGGCCTTCTGCCGCAACAACTCGGTGAGCTTTTCCTGATAACCCTTTAACGGGCCGCTATCGAGCACGGGAGGCAGCGAGTCGGCGGGCGCTGAACTAAGCAAGTCGTTATTGGACTGTTTCGAAATGCGGTCCGCTTCGGCCCGCGACAGTTCCATCTGCTCCTGCTTCAGTTTTTCCTGGTTGACACTATCTGTTTCCTGATTGAACAGAATCTTGTTGTCGCGGGCATAAGCGAGCAGCTTGGATTCCTTGCGCTCCAGATCACCCCGCACATCGGCAACCTGCTTGGTAAGCCAGGTATTGGTCTGCTGTGCGGTATCGGCGCGGATTTCGTAATCCTGGTCGACATACTCTTTCGCGAGAGTGTTGCAGAATTCCGAAGCAATCGCCGGGTCTTCGGACTCGCAGGTAATCTCAATCAAACGGGTCAGCCCGATGGGCTTCGCCTTCACCGATTTAGCAGTTTGCTGGATTAGGGTGGCGCGGGGTGTCGACGGGTTATGGACAACGCCGATTTGCGCCGCAATGCGGGAGAACCAATCGCGCCGGGGCACGTCTGCGTTCGACTCAGCCTCCATGCGATGCATGACGCGGCTGAGCAGCATGTCACTTTCGATGAGCCTCATATGCGTTTGCAAGTTGGACTCGGCCGAGTAATTGCCCGACGCGCCGCTTGGATCCACGGCGCGCATGTTCATGAAGTTCTCGTTTAGGCTTTGCACATCGAGCGAAGTGCGCACCCGGTACAAGGGGGCGCGGGCTAGGGTGAACAGCAAACCCGTGACCGCGCCCAAGCAAGCAAACAGAAGAATTCGGCCGCGGTTGCGATTGATGACCTGCCAATACGATTGCAGCAGACCGGTCTGGAGCGTAGCGGCCGCAGGCGAGACGACACGGCTGAAAGGCACCTCGATCTCCTGGAAGCGCTGCGGGGCTTGTCCATTATTTACGCTAGGGAGCGCCATGTCATCGCGTCTTCGAATTGGTTTGTAATTTTCCATGGGGGCTCGAGTCCTAACGCTTAAAAATCACTAAACCGGTTCCGACCGCAACAGCAGTCTCAGCGGCTTTGATCGCGAATAACCGGGCGGTGTCCCGGGGGACCAGTAAGATGTCATTGGGCTGCATGGGCACATCTGGCGCCTTGCCCTGTAGGATCATGGAGAGATTGACCGGAATGGCCGTGCGATTGGGGCCATCGGTACTCTCGCGGAGAATGCGAGCGCTCCGGGGCGCGGCCGAGGAAACCATTCCTTCGGCTAACCCGAGTGCTGAAAGGATAGAAATCCGCTCGTGAGCCAGGATCGGGAAGCCCCCAGCCTTCTTTACTTCGCCTAGCACGTAGACCAGATCGGCCTTGGTGATGGAGATGACGTCCTGCGGATCGATCTGGATATTCTGCTCTGGGTGATTGCCGCGCATGAGGCTATCGAGATCGATATCGGCAACGCTGTATTTGCCGGATAGATCCTGGCGCGCGCTCGGCAACGGAATCTCGCCCCACGCCGACTGCCGGGTGATTCGGGCAGTCGATCCCGCATCGGGACGCAGCCCGCCAGCCATCGAAATCACTTCCAGTAAGCGCTTTGGGCCTTCGATCTGGTGCACGCCGGGAGTGTTGACGGCACCCAATACGGAGACTGGATGGCTATGACTTTCGGTTAGGGTCACGATGACCTGTGGGTCCTTGACAAAGGTCTTCAGCTTGGATGCGAGGAGCGTCTCGAGTTGCCGGGTGCTAACTCCCGCGGCTTTCACCTCTCCCACCAGCGGAAGATGAAGAAATCCTTCAGCATCAATGCGGAAGGGCTTGTCAGGGATCTCGTCGTCATCGAGTACACGGATGCTGACCTGATCCTCGGGACCGAGAACATTGGCTACTGCATTTGCCGGCGGGACTGCGGGGATGGTTTCAGCTGCCCACGACGGGGAGGCCAACGCCGCGGTACATAGCACCAGCGTTCCTGCTAAGAAACGATTGCGATTAAACACGATTGTCACGACCTTGCACCGGCCCGGAGAGAGTGCGCCCGGTACTTCGCGCTTGATTTGCACCTGAATGATTTGAACTTGAATTCGTAGTGCTAGAAGACTTCACGGCCACCCATCGATCATCGAATTCCACCGCAACCGAGCGCTTCAGGAGAGTGATCGAGACGACCAGCTTGCGGCCATCTTTCACATTTTCTAGAATGCCCGTGGCTCCGTTGAGCGGACCACCTTTGATTTCGACGGTGTCACCCACCGCGGGATCGCTATAGGGTTTCGGAGACAGACCCGAATGCACCAGAACCTGAAGGGCTTCCATTTCGGAATCGTCAATCGGAAGCGGCGTACGGCCCGAACCCACTAGCCGTACCACTCCGGGAGTGGTCTGCACCTGCAGCCGATCCTCTGGCCGCAAGCGGCAGAACACGTATCCAGGGAACAGCGGCAAGTCTAATTCCTTCATGCGGTCCGACCAATTTCTGATCGACTTATATAAGGGCACATAGGCGGTAAGGCTACGCGCCTCGAGCGCTGAAGCCACAACCCGCTCCTGATTGACGCGCACGTGAGCCGCAAACCAGGATGAGAAAGGATAACCAGACATTTATATTGTGAAGAATTTTCGGACATGCTCCCGCTTGATCAGTCACACCTTGGGGGACAAAGGATAAGACGAAACTACGGAAGTCTTATGAGAATTGTAGCCGCGTTTCGCTGCTTGCTCAATAGGACTAACGTCGTATGAGACGGGGTAGATGTAAGACAGCGCCCCAGATTTTTTCTATTGGGCCTATGCGGCACACCTTTCACCGTCATACGCGACCAAAGGTAGGAATAGTTACAAAGCGTCAGTACAAATGCTAGTTAGACGACATCGGAAAAGTCTGGTTTCCTACTCTTAGTTCCTTAACAAACGGGTTACTAAACAGGCCTCGGAATCACAGTTCGTTTACGCTTTTATGGTCCACATTGTGCAAAGTTGAGCAGATTTTTGAATTTCTGCCCACCCGGATTTCGACCCCGCGTTCCGCCCAGCGTCCGAATGTACACCCGAGCGCGCTACCATCTTGTAATTCACTGAAGTGAAACCGGAATTCGGCCAGCTTCAAACCCCTTAATGAGGGAGGAGAAAAATGAACGAGTTGCAGAATTTTTTACAGCTTCCCTACGCTGAACTGGAAGAGTTGAACCTCCAGGCGAAAGCCGATCGGATCAAGCGGATTCCCGAGGATCAGGTTCGGGAGAAGCGCCTCAAGTATCTCACCGACGAGAAGGCCATCAAAGCCGTGACCTTGCTTTTCAGCGATCTGGAAGGCCGGCTGCACATGCTCGATTACGACAAGAAGTTCCTGATGAAGAGCTGGGACAACCTGACCTTCGACGGTTCCTCGATTCGCGGGTTCACGGCGCAGAAGGAGAGCGACCTTCGTCTGAATATCGACTGGGCATCGTTCTACTGGGCTCCGGCGGACATCTTTGGACCGGGAAAGGTGCTGGTGTTCGGAGAGGTCATCGACAAAGACGGGTCGCCGTATGGGGCCGATTTGCGCGGCATTCTGAAAAGCTATGCAAAGAAGATGCATGCCGAGCAAGGGCTAGAACTGAACGCTGCTAACGAGATCGAGGGCTTCCTCTTTAAGGGTGTGGACGCGGAGCGGCGTTTCCATGAGACGCATCATTTCGAATACGTGAACACGGGCGGTTACTACCACTCGCTGCCGGGGGACGCGCTACGCACGTTCATCGACACGTCCGCCGATGTGCAGCGGGCGATGGGTTTTCAGAACGAGAAAGACCATCCCGAAGTGGCGCCTTCGCAATTTGAAATTAACTATAGCTACGCGGAAGTCGTGTCCGCGGCGGACAACATCCAACTTTATAAGCTAATCTGCCGGCAGGTGGCGACCAAACTAGGGATGACGGCTAGCTTCCTGCCGAAGCCGGTGGTGGGTGTGAACGGAAGCGGCATGCACACCAACGTCTCGGTCACCAAAGGCGGCAAGAACCTGTTCTGGGATCCGAACGGTGTCGAATTGATCAGCGACTACGCGTGGCAGTTTGTCGATCGCATTCTCACCGCGGGCAACGATTTGTGCGTGGTACTGAACGCAAGCGTCAATGCCTACCGGCGGCTGGACCCGCATTTCGAGGCGCCGAACCAGATTATCGCTTCGGCGACCGATCGCGGTTCGATGGTGCGCATCCCTATCGGGAACGAACGCAGCGCGCGGATCGAGGTTCGCTCAGTGGGGCCGGACGCTAACCCTTACCTAGTGCTCTACTCGATTTTCCGCACCGGGATCGAGGGAAAGATTGCCCAAATCGATCACCTGCGCACAGCCAAGCGCTACCTTCCAGATAACATCTACGATGCCTTGACGCACTTCAATGATTCGGAATGGACGACGGCATTGCTCGGAGAGGACGTTAAGGGGCGCTATGCGGACTTAAAGAAAGCCTCGGCGGACCGCTGCGCCCGGTTGCTGGGTACGATCGTGAAGTCACCGGAAGTACAATTCCACCACGAGATTTACAACCAGTACCTGTGGAATCAGTTTTAAGTCTGTAACAATCACCGGCGGTTTCTCGGCTTAGGAGCATCGTCGCTCCAACCTTTCGGTCCACGACGACCGGAAACGCCGTAGCATGTTCTTGTTTCTTCCCTTCCCCGCGTTCTGAAACCATTCGGAACCAAACTCCCTGTTCATCATCTATAAGAGAAACCCGAATCGAGCGTCACGTCGCGTTCACATACCAACCTATGAACTACCCGAACCGAAGAATTTCCCGAAGAACGTCCCGAATCCTGTCCGTTTCCGCATTGCTGGCAATTGCGGCCACGGGATGTCAAAAGAAGGCCGCCGCCCCTGGTCCCATGCCGCCCATGGAAGTGGGCGTGGTGAGCGTTACACAACAAGATGTTCCGGTGACGGGCGACTGGGTGGCGACGCTCGATGGTTTTGTGAATGCGCAGATTCAGCCGCAGGTATCGGGCTATCTGATCCGGCAAGACTACAAAGAGGGATCGTTCGTTCATAAAGGGCAAGTGCTATTCGAGATTGATCCGCGCCCGTTTCAGGCGGTTGTCGATCAGGCCAAGGGCCAGCTTGCCGTGGCGCAAGCCGGTTTAGCGCAGGCGCAGGGGCAACTCGGACAATCCGAAGCGCAAGCGAAGCTGGCGGATATAAACGTGAATCGAGACACGCCGCTTGCGCAGGCGCGCGCCATCGCGAAGAGTCAATTGGACACGGATACGCAGAACAAGGCGACTGCGCAGGCCACGCTGAAGACCGGGCAAGCCGGAATCGAGTCAGCGCGAGCCAACATTCAAGCTGCGGAGGCCAGTGTTCGGACCGCGCAGTTGAATCTGAGCTTCACGCGAGTGGTCTCCCTGGTGGACGGAGTGGCAGGTCTAGCTTCGGTGCAGATTGGAAACCTCGTAAGTCAGACGACCGTTCTAACTACTGTTTCCCAAGTTGACCCGATCAAAGCATACTTCCCGATTAGCGAACAGGAGTATATGAAAGTGTCGGCGAACGGAAGTACCGGGAAGCAGGGCGACTGGTTGAAGAGTAGCGCAAGTGTGCCGTTGACCCTGACTCTCGCCGACGGGACCATCTATGGCAAGCGGGGACGGATTATCTTTACGGATCGACAGGTGGAGAACCAGACAGGAACAATCCGCGTGGTGGGCGCCTTTCCGAATCCAGGCAACGTTCTGCGGCCTGGACAGTTTGGCCGCGTGAGCACGGTGACAAACCTGCAGAAGGGGGCATTACTGGTGCCGCAACGCGCCGTTTCCGAACTGCAAGGCCGTTATCAGGTCGCGCTGGTGACACCGGACAATCAAATTAGCATTCAGAACGTAACCATGGGCGACCGTTACAAATCGCTGTGGATTGTGCAAGCTGGCTTGAAGCCCGGCGATCGCATCGTTACGGAAGGCACCGGTAAGGTTCAAAACGGCATGCCCGTAAGTCCGAAGCCTGACAGCTCCGGGGATCTTGCACAGTAAGCCGGGTTCGGGCAACTAATCATGTCTAAATTCTTTATTAATCGTCCTATCGTTGCGATTGTCATTGCCATTCTGATGGTGATTGTTGGCCTGGTATCAATGGCGGGCCTCCCCACAGCGCAGTTCCCCAATATCGTTCCGCCGGAAATTCAGGTCCAAGCGACTTACCCGGGAGCCGACGCGCTTACTCTTGAGCAGAGCGTGGCCACGCCACTGGAGCAGCAGATTAGCGGGGTCGACAACATGAACTACATGTACTCGATTAACGCGAACAATGGACAAAGCGCCATTACGGTGGACTTCGACGTCAAGACCGATCCAAACATCGACCAGGTGTTGACGCAGTTGCGAACGTCGCAGGCGCAATCGCAGTTACCGGCGCAAGTAAACACGTCGGGCCTGGTGGTCCAGAAGTCGCTTTCGGCGCCGATGATGATTGTGGCGTTGGAGTCGAATGGCGGGAGCTATGACAGTACGTTCCTGGCTAACTACGGGTACATCAATCTAGTGGATGAGCTTACTCGTGTTCCGGGTATCTCCAAAGTGCAGGTTTTTGGCGCCGGGCAGTATGCAATGCGCGTCTGGGTGCAGCCGGATAAGTTAGCGAAGCTGTCGATTACAGTGCCGCAGATTATTTCCGCGTTGCAGAGTCAGAACACGGTGAACCCGGCCGGTCAGATTGGCGGAGAGCCGGTTCCGAAAGGGCAGGAGTTCACGTACGCGGTGCGCGCGCAGGGCCGCTTACTGACCCCGGAGCAGTTTGGCAACATCATTTTGCGGTCCGGCCCGGACGGGTCGATCTTGCGATTGAAAGATGTGGCGCGTATTGAATTAGGAGCGCAGACTTACAACGTATTGGGGCGTTACAACGGAAAGCCCTCGGCGATTCTGGCGATCTATCAGTTACCCAATTCCAACGCGGTACAGGCTTCGCAAGCAGTAAGAGACAAGATGGCGATGCTGCAGAAGAAATTTCCGAGCGACCTGCAGTATACGGTGGGGCTGGATACCACGCGCGCGGTTTCCTCCGGGATTACTGAAATCGAATGGACGTTGTTCGAGGCTCTCGGACTGGTGGTGCTGGTGGTTTACATCTTCCTGCAGGGTTGGCGAGCGACGCTGATTCCGCTGATGGCGGTTCCGGTCTCACTCATTGGAACGTTCATGATTTTTCCTCTTCTGGGGTTTTCGATCAACACTTTGTCACTGTTCGGCCTGGTGCTGGCGATCGGCCTGGTGGTGGATGACGCGATCATCGTGGTGGAAGCGGTAGAACACCACATTGAAGAGGGGATGAGTCCCAAGGAAGCATCTCTGAAGGCGATGGAAGAAGTCGCCGGACCAGTTACCGCGATCGCTTTGATTTTGGTGGCTGTGTTTGTTCCGACGATTTTTATTCCAGGAATTACGGGACGCTTGTATCAGCAGTTTGCGGTTACGATTGCGATCTCGGTGGTGCTTTCCGCGTTCAACGCGCTGACCTTGAGCCCGGCGCTTTCGGCCCTGCTACTTAAACCGAAGCCCAAGCAAGAACGTCAAGGTCCGCTGGCCAAGTTCTTCCGCTGGTTCAACCGTGGCTTTGGACGCGCGACGGATGGCTACGTAGGATTTTCGGCGGTTCTCATTCGAAAGTCGGGACTCAGTCTGGTCTTCCTGGCGATAGTGGCGGCGGCAGCGGTGTTCCTAGGCTCGCGGCTGCCGTCCGCGTTCCTGCCTGAAGAAGATCAAGGTTATTTGTTCGTCGCCATGCAGTTGCCCGATGCTTCGTCGCTGCAGCGCACAAGTGACGCGGCGCGGAAGGTGGAGGACCTGGTCCTACACACACCGGGGGTGGATGGGTGCCTGTCCGTGGTGGGCTTCAGCTTACTCAGTCAGGTGCAGAACACGTATAGTGCGTTTTTCTTCGTTCCTTTCAAGGAATGGGGCACGCGCAAGCAGCCGCAGCAGCAGCTTGCGGCAATTCAGAGTCATATCGGTCAGGGGCTGGCGGGGATACAGGAGGGGATCGCATTCTCTTTCCCGCCGCCAAGCATTCCGGGTGTCGGAACCTCGGGAGGCGTGACGTTCATTCTGGAAGATCGATCCGGCGGCACTCAGCAGTTCTTCACGGACAACCTGAACAAGTTTTTGAGTGCGGCGCGCAAACGTCCCGAATTGGCAGGACTGAATACAACGTATCTGCCAAGCGTGCCCCAGATCTATGCGGATGTCGACCGGGAAAAGGTGGTCCGGCAAGGGGTAAATATTGCCGACGTTTACAACACCATGCAGACGTTTATGGGTGGCTACCTGGTCAATTACTTTAATCTATTCGGCCGGCAATGGCAGGTATATGTGGAGGCCGAAGGAGAGTATCGGACGCGTCCTGACAACGTGGGCAAATTTTATGTCACGGGCAACAACGGAGGCATGGTCCCACTGAGCGCGGTCACAAATTTGAAGACAGTGAACGGTCCCGAGTTCACCATGCGCTACAACGAGTATCGCGCCACCCAGATCAACGGTGCGGCGGCACCGGGGTACAGTTCCGGTCAGGCAACGGCGGCCATGGAAGACGTGTTCGCCAAGAATATGCCGCGCGAAATGGGCTTCGATTATCTAGGCATGTCATTCCAGGAGCAACAGGCATCCAAGGGAATTCCGCCCGCGGCAGTATTCGGAATATCGCTCATCTTTGTCTTTCTGATTCTGGCCGCACAATACGAAAGCTGGTCCCTGCCGTTCAGTGTGCTGCTGGGTACGCCGATCGCTGTATTCGGGGGATACCTCGCGATGTCCATCCGTGGATATGAGAACGATGTGTTTGCGCAGATCGGACTGATCATGCTGATTGGGCTGTCGGCGAAGAACGCAATTCTCATCGTAGAGTTCGCGAAAAGCGAGTACGAGAAAGGCGGGAAGACCGTAGCGGAGGCAGCGCTGGCAGGTGCCCGTTTACGACTGCGGCCGATCCTGATGACGGCTTTTGCTTTCATCCTGGGCTGTGTGCCGCTCTGGTTGGCTACCGGCTCGGGCGCGGCCGCCCGCCGCATTCTGGGAACGATTGTGATTGGAGGAATGTTGGCCGCATCCCTGATCGCGATTTTCCTGATACCGGTGACGTTCGACGTGGTCGAGGCGCTTATCACACGCGGTAAGAAGAACAAGCCCGGGAGCCAGCCCGTGCCGGAAGGAGGGCAGGCTTAGATGCGATCACGATCACTTGTGTCGACCGCTTCAGTCGTCGCGCTGGCTGCGATGAGCGCGGGCTGCTTGGTGGGACCCAACTATAAGCGGCCGCCGATCAACACTCCGGTAACGTATCGCGGGCCGGACTCCACAGCCAGCGATTCGACTCCCGAGTCGCTGGGGGATGCGAAGTGGTGGACCGTGTTTCAAGATGCTCAGTTGCAAAGTCTGATTCGCACGGCGCTACAACAGAACTTCGATCTTCGTATCGCCGCCACCAGGGTGTTGGAAGCGCGGGAACAGGTCATCATCACGCGGGCTAATCAGTTTCCAGTGTTAAACGGGGGTACGCAGGAAAATGGCACGCGGTCTCCGGCGATTAGTCCGTTTTTCCCGGCCTATTCGTACAACGCCCCGGAACTGGCGGTCTCCGCATCCTGGGACCTTGATTTCTGGGGGAAATACCGGCGGGGAACGGAAGCGGCGCGCGCCACTTTACTGGCAAGCGAATGGGGCCGGCGAGCGGTGGTCAGCAGCCTGATTGCGAACGTGGCCACATCGTACTTCCAATTGCGCGCGCTAGACCTGCAGCTGGCGATTTCCCATGATGCGCTGCAATCGCGGCAGGAGTCATTGAAACTCACACAGACGCTGGAACAAGGCGGAGCGGTGAGCCTGCTGGACGTGCGGCAGGCGGAGCAGCTGGTGGAAACGGCGGCGGCGGCGATTCCGGACTTGGAACGGCAATCGCAGCAGTTGGAAAACCAAATCAGTATTTTGACGGGTCAGAACCCAGGCTCGATTCCCCGAGGACTCGCGCTGCCGGACCAGCCGCTGCCAGCCGCGGTTCCCGCAGGCCTGCCCTCACGGCTACTGGAACGCCGCCCGGACATTCAGCAGTCCGAGCAGGAGCTGGTTGCCGCCAATGCGCAGATCGGCGTAGCGCGCGCAGCGTTTTTTCCGGACATTTCGCTTACGGCGGCATTCGGCTTCGAGAGCACCTCGCTCACGACGTTATTTAATGGTGCGTCTCACATCTGGAGCTACACTGGCGCACTGAGTCAGCCTCTGTTCCAGGCGGGCAGAATCCGCGCCAATTACCGGCTGGTACAGGACCAACAACAGCAGGCAGTGTTCACCTATCAGCAGACGATTCAGAACGCCTTTCGCGACGTTTCGAATGCCCTGATCGCTTATCGGAAGTTCCGGCAATTCCGGGAACATCAGGAACTGTTAGCGCAAGCAGCAAGGAGCGCGTCCGATCTCGCCGATCTGCGCTACAAAGGCGGGGCTAGCAGCTACCTGGAAGTACTAACCAATCAGACGAACGCGTTCTCGGCGGATCTCAACTTGGCCGTGGCGCGGCTGAATGAGCGGCTGGCGCTGGTACAGATTTACAACTCGCTCGGCGGCGGGTGGGAACAGTAACTCGGCCCGGATTCGACGCAAGGCATTAGCCGAATATGCGGTCGAACAACGCCCGGCTGCGCTGCCGCACCTCGGCGAGGGTGGCTTGGAACAATATGTCGGGGGACTGTTGGCGCAGTGTTTCCGGAATCCAGCGTCCGGCGAGTTCGCCAAGTAAGGCGCGGGACGAAGGCGACGTCGGAAGCGATCCATCGGGGTGACCGGTGGACACTCGCATGCCGTGATCGATGGCACGATAGAGCGTGGCCGTATCCAGCAGCACGGCGGCGTCTTCGCGATCGAGGTGGCCCATCTTCTCAAGAATCGCGATGCGCTCTGGCGTGTTTAGGGACTTGAAGAAGATTCCGGCTCCCTTGAGGCGCAGGTAGAGCAGAATAAAGTCGATATCGTAATAGCCGCCGGGACCTGCTTTCAGCGGATTCCGCAAGCCCTGTTCGCGCTCGAGCCGGGCACGCATCTCGCTAAGTTGCAGGCGCGAGCGGCCGTTCTGACCGTAGAGCCGCCAATCGATTTCTTGAAGCTCATTGAGGAATTGAGTGCCGCGCACGGTGTCGCCGGCCACGGCGCGCGCCTTCATATAAGCGATCCCCTCCCAGGCGTCGGCCTGGCTGGCGAAGTAAGTTTTGTAGACGCTCTCCGTCTGAACGAGGTCACCTTCGCGCCCGTGAGGACGCAAGCGAGTATCGACGGTGAAGAGGGCTCCGTGGCCGGTGTATGCGCTCACCACGTGGATCAGACGTTCGGCAACGCTGGTCCAGAAGGCTGTGTGGGGCGCGTGGTCATCGGGGATCACGAAGACCAGGTCGGCGTCGGAAGCCACATCAAATTCACGCATGCCGAGACGGCCAAGGGCAATGACCATCAGCTGATTGGTGGGGGTGTAGGCCGAGGTGGAAGGCGGCGTTTGGTCCCAAGCTTCAGCCAGCGCAATCCGATATGAAGCGGCGATAACAGCTTCGGCGAGGTCGGAGGTGCGCCGGAGCGTTTTGAAGACATCGACCGCCCGGTAGATGCTGTCGCTTTGGATTCGGACCATCTGCTCGCGGTAGTAACGGCGCAAATCGTTGAGGTTATCCGGCGGCTGGAAACCGGTGCGCCCCTGGCGTTCGCCGCAGGCTTCCGCGATTTCGAGCAACAACGCGGGATGCCGAAGCAGCTGGTCGCTGAAGTACGGGCTATATTCGAAGAACTGGAGAGTGGCGGCAGTAAGCTCCGGGTCGATTTCGAGCATCTCGAGCCGGCCAGGCTCACCCGTCAACTTTTCGAGGAAGTGTTCGAAACGCTCCTTGCCGCGGATCATTGGAGCTTCCCGGAGGCGCAGCATGAAACGCGGTGTGCGAGATTCGAGAAAGCGGGCTAGATTTGTCGATGGAAACTCAGGCCGGACCGTGCAAGGCGGAGGAGCCGGTGGAGGAGCCTCAGCTGAGCGCGTCGAAGAGACTGGCCCAAGCCGTTGCGAATGGATCACGCGGTCGTAGAGCTCGCGCACGGCGTTCAATTGCTCATTCAGTTCGCGATCTAGCGCTTCGGCCGGGGAAAGAGCAGGAGAGGGCGCGGTGGGCAATCGGAAACTGGACGAGGGCATCCGCCGGGCAAGAGCCGCAAGCTCTTCCGCGACCACGGGAAGAGTGTGGGTTTGCCGGTCATCGAGAAACTGGAGCCGGTGCTCAAGATGCCGCAAAAACTGATAAGCAGTCACGAGCCGGGAGTATTCGCGATCGGACAGAAAGCTCTTGTCGCGCAGACGAAACAAAGCCAGTAGGGTGCCGCCATGGCGGACCCAAGGCTCGCGCCCGCCGTGCAGGCGCTGAAGGCATTGCACGAGAAATTCGATGTCGCGAATTCCCCCGCTCGCGAGCTTGACGTTTAGACCGGCGTGGCGGGAGCGCTTTAACTTCTCATGGATGCGTTGACGGGCCTCGGACACGGCTTCGACCGCCTCAAAATCGAGGGTCGTGGAATAGATCAGCGGCTCGACAAACGCCAGCAGCTCCCGCCCCGGTCCAGGGTCTCCAGCGGCGACTCGCGCTTTAATCAGCATCTGCAGCTCCCAGTCGCGGGCGCGGGAGGCGTAGTACTCTCTGGCGCTCTCTAGTGAGCGGCAGATCTCGCCGTAGCGGCCGTCTGGACGCAATCGCAAATCAATGCGGTAACAGAGTCCGTCGCTCGTATAGGTGGAAAGAAGTTCGGTCAGCTGCTTGGAGATCTTGTGGAACAGGTCTTTCTGCGCATCGCCCGAGTAGACGAACATCAGGTCAATATCGGAACTGTAATTGAGTTCCTGGCCGCCAAGTTTTCCGAGCGCGATAACAGAGAAAGCGCTGCCGGTTTCGGGGTAATGGGTTTGCAGATCCCGCCGGATCGCGCGCAGACTCACATTCAATACCGCGTCGGCGAGGTTTGAGATCTCCTCCGTGATGTCCGAGAGCGAGCCCGCCCCGAGCACGTCGCGCAACAGGATGCGGAGTATTTCCTGACGGCGAAACGATGCAAGCCTTTCTGCCGGGGGGATGCCCGTGTTAGACAATCCAAGGTGATTCGCTAAGCGCTTTTCATACTCGTCCGCGCGCAATACGCGGTGGAAATCGGAGCCGAGCGACGGGTTCAGAATTAGGTTAGGATCACGAAGGATCGCTTCCGAAAGGAATGTGCTTTGACCGAAGACAGTGACAGCGAGCCGGACCGCATTCGGAGCAGTGCAGATTACTTCGAAGTCATCGGGCTTTTCGGCGTGTAGGCGATGGAGGAAATGAGTGGCGCGGCCGGAGTCCGGGGACGACTGAATCAGAGCTGCTAGGCGGTTAAGAAGGGGTTCGGAAACTCCGGCGAGGCTTAAATTCTCGTCGCGGGCGCGAGCAGGGTCTCGAAAGGAAAGATTTTCAAGCTGAGAAGGCATGCATGAAGCGACAGAGCTTCTGGCACCATTATACGGAGGTCTCGCAGCACTGTAATGGCGGATACCGGCGAGCAAGTACCAAAGCGTCCAGAGAAAATGGCTAGAAGCTATGCACCCAATCGGTTATTGGCGATGTTACGATTGGGGGCGCGAGTATGTACAACTCCTTTTTTGGACTGCGCGAGAACGCGTTCAATCTAAGTCCGAATCCTTCTTTTTTGTATCTCAGTCCGCAGCACGAGGAGGCGCTGGCCAACCTCGTCTACGGAGTGCACAATCGCAAGGGGTTCATCGCGCTGACCGGCGAAGTGGGAACCGGGAAAACCACGATGCTGGAGTGTTTGCGCGACCAGCTGGGGAATGAGGATACGGCATTTGCGTTCCTGTTCAACTCGCGGCTGACACCCGATCAGTTTTTCGAAATGCTGGCCTACGATTTCGCGCTTCAATGTACGCGATTTTCGAAAACCGAAGTTCTTTTCTCGCTGAATAGCATGTTGCTCGACCGGGCTAATGCGGGACGGACGTCGGTACTGATTCTGGACGAGGCGCACAACTTAGATTGGGATGTGTTAGAAGAAGTGCGGCTCCTGGGAAATCTAGAGAATCGCAATGGAAAGCTGTTGCAGATCATTCTGGCGGGGCAACCCGAACTGGACGCGAAGTTGGAGGACGCGAGATACCGGCAGTTGAAGCAACGCATTGCACTCAGATACAATTTGCGCGCGCTGAACACCGGGGAGACAGCGCAGTACGTGCAATCTCGTCTAATGCACGCGGGGCTGCCTAACCAGAAGATCTTTCCGCCCGAAATTCTGACGGCCGTTCACGCGATTGCTGGAGGGATTCCGCGCGTCATCAACCTGGTATGCGACAACGCTCTGTTGATCGCGTTCGCGATGAACAGCCGAACGGTGACGCTTCCAATGTTGGATGAAGTTTGCGCGGACTTGCGGCTGGCACCTGCACTGATGCCGCCGCAAGTAAACCCGACGCCTACGTAGTGCTATTGAACCTGCGAGGTGGTCACGCCCGCTTCGGCAGTGTAAACCGTGACCTCAACGCGCCGGTTCTTTGCCCGTGATGTGCGCCCGCGCCCATCGTCTACCGGCTTGTCTTTACCGAGCCCAATTTGATGGATGCGAAAAACGGGAATATCGTACTTTGCGACCAGGTACTGAGTCACTTTGTCAGCGCGGCGGCGGCTGAGGACATCATTGTAGTTGTCGGAACCGGTCTTATCGGTAAAACCTTCGACAGCCACGAAATAGCGCTTCCACTGCTCTTTGCCTTGCACCATTTTGTCGAGCTCGGCTTTGCCTTCGGGCGTCAGATTGTACTTATTGAAACCGAAAGGAACAACCACCATGGAGGCAGGCTTGTAGTCGTCCAAGTTGGCGACGGTGCTTCGCAACTCAGTGAGAGCTCGAGAGTTCTGGTCCGCTTTAGCTCCCGCGGCGTTGGCGGCGTTCATGGCGTCACCCGCACGCGCATCGGCCGCTCTAGCCGTCTCGCGAGTAGCGCTAATGTCCTGCTGATTTTGGGCGACGTCTTTACGGGTGGAATCAAGCGTTTGACCTTGTTGATTGGTCTGCGTAGCGACCTGATCCAACCGGCCCGAAACGGGGTCGACCGTCTGTTTCACGTACTTTTTGGTGGCGCATCCGGAGCCAACCAGGGCACCCGCCGTGAGTAAAATTGCAACAAATTTTGTATTCGGCAAGCTGATTCTCCTTCCAGTAGTCGTATGCATTTAGGCTTCCAAGCTGCCGGAATCGATCTACGATTCAGGGTAGAATTGGAAAAGATCGTTGCTATTAAGCGCGATGAGCCGGTGTAGCTCAGTAGGTAGAGCATCTGATTTGTAATCAGAGGGTCGCCAGTTCAATTCTGGCCGCCGGCTCCATAAGTCCCTTTTAAATCAAATACTTGGAAGATACAGTTTCTAGGGATTCGGCTTCGTTTCTGAGGCTGTGCCCAGATTTGTGCCCACCCTGAACCTTCCAAGCCCTAGCAAGTGCTTCACGGCTTCGGGAATCGCTCATGTGGACGTACCGCATCGTGGTGCTGACGTTGGCGTGTCCGGCCAGCTTCTTGAGAGTGAATGTGTCCATGCCCGATTCGGCCCACCGGGTTAGGCAAGTATGGCGCATGGAGTAGATGACGAACGGATCGACACCACTCGCCTTCAGCGCCGCCGCATGCTGCTTCTTGAGGCTGCTCGTGTTCACGTGCCCCTCCTTCGTTGGCGCTGGGAATACCCAATCCTTGCCGGCCGCAGATCAACATCTTGAGCGGGGAGCTAGTCCGGCGAAGGCGGATCAGTGTGATTCGACCGGTCAGCGATGCCGACGGACGTAGGGGGAATCTAAATCTAGGGGTCTTGGTGAGAGAATTTCCGGCAAAGCCACCTCCCATTCGGCGGACGCTGGGGGGATATCGCCGCCAGAGGGTAGGGTTCCCGATTGTCGCCTGGCCGGGCTAGGCGGCTAAGAACATTTTACGACGGATTGTTTCGCGGTCCGAATGGCATCTCGATGTTGCAGTAAACTCCCTTCATGGTTCAGCAATGAAGCGTGCTATCCCAACGGTTGCCGGAGTCGCCCGAGCGATTCGCTTCGGCCTTTTGCTCTGTTGCGTGACGGCCCCCGCGCAGAAGCTGACAGCGTGCCACATTCCGGGTCTGAGATGTTTCGTATCGGAAGAGTGGACCGCCGACGGGATGACATGGGCGATTCTTACTTTTCACGGACCACGCACTCTCGATATGGCTGCCGCGGTGGCGAGGGATATTCATGTACAGCGCCCGAACCTGGCGTTCTATATCGTAGACAGGGTGCCCTCTAAAGAGTTCTCACAGTGGGCTCGCAACTCAGATGACAACGCGCCGCCGCTTGAGTGGATCACAGCGCATTATTTCGGCCTCGCAAATAGGTTCATGCGCCACCAGAATCATCACCAATGGGCTCTTTCTCCCGGTGGCGTTATCGCCTCTGCTGGGGACCCACGGCCGCTAGGGCCGGTTGAGTAGCGCGGCCATCTCCGTAATGATCTAAGGGAATGCGGAGCAGCGCGCTGCGAATTGGGTCGCGGCTGACATCGGGCTTACCTTGCCGCGATAGGCCCTGTGGCCGGGCTAGGCGGCTATTCGAAACGTCGCCGGGCTAGAATCGTAGTGGCTCTATGACAGAAACAGAAATCGAAAGACGGATCATGGAATCCGATTCGAGCTCGGGGCTGCCATCGAAACGAAAATGGTGGCGGGCTCCTAACCTACCGCCTCTCTGACTGTAGAGAGTGTCTTGCAGGATCTCGATGCGCCATGTATCTTGACTACCTAAAACACCATCCGCAACGCGCGGGTATTCTCTTTCCTTAGGATCTCATTGTGCCCAATACTGTGCCCACCCCCTGCACGGAATGGTTGTTACCGCTTGTGATCTGGTTCGGTGCAACCCGTTCATTCTATTAAGCAAAGTGGCCTTAATGATAACAGGTCTTAAACGGTCATAAACACCCGTTATATGATTTTGTAATCAGGGGGTCGCCAGTTCAATTCTGGCCGCCGGCTCCAGTTAACCTTATTGGCTGATCTTCAGAACCCACGCGGGCTGGTTCCGCAACTCGGCGGGCAACTCTGGCAGGCGGACCCCTATAGCCCGATTCGCTCGAGTCCAAGACACCGGCTCACTGACGCCGAGTAACGTTACCGATTTGACGCGCCCGGGTTCCAATCCTGCGATCTTCATCTGGCCCGACCGCCAGCCGGGCAGTATCGCGTAAACATCATTGCCCTTGCTGGTGAAAAAGCTCTCAATTATCGCCTTTCCGGCCGTGGGTGGGCCTACCAGCTTGGTCACATCGTAGGGAGTCATGAATTCCTTGTCGTACTCCACCTTGGGAACCTCACCAGAGCTCCATTGCTTGCTTTGCCTCCAGGGACGTGTCCCGTAAATGGCCTCGCCGTTCACTTTCAACCAGGCGCCGATCTCGTGGAGCCGTTCCTGCATGATCACCGGAATGCGGCCATCGGCAGTGGGCCCGATATCGAGCAGCAAGTTGCCCCCGCGACTGACGATGTCAGCAAGCATGAGGACCAGTTCGCGCCCGGTGTGATAGTGTTCCAGGCGCTCCATGCGGTTATAGCCATAAGAGAATCCCATCCCGCGGCTTTCTTCCCAGGGATGATCCATGCCGCTCATTCCGGCCGTGTACTCGGTCGTGTAGTAGCCGCCATGCTTATGCCGCGTGTCTTTGCCCCAGCGATCGTCCACCACCACCTCGTCTTTCACCGGGCTTTCGTTGAACAACCAGGCGAGCAGTTCGGGACTGCGCCACTCCGCAGAAGTCATTTCCCATTCCCCATCCGAGAAAATGATCGAGGGTTTGTAACGCGTCACAACATCTTTAAATTGCGGATGCATATGCTCGGCCACGTAGCGGGGTTTGTCGGAAAGCCACAGCGGGTTGTACCACTCATAAAGCGAATAGTAGAGGCCCATCTTTAGATTCTTGCGGCGAACGGCTTCGGTCAGGTCGCCAAGCAGATCGCGATGCGGGCCCGCTTCAACGCTATTCCAGGGGCGGCCCCAGGTTGCCGATGCTTCCTTGCTCGGCCATAGGGCAAAGCCCTCATGATGCTTGGACGTCAGTACGACGTATTTGGCCCCTGAATCGGCTAGCGTCTCGGCCCACTCGCCAGGGTTGAACAACTCCGCGCGGAATAGCGGCGCGAAGTCTTTATAAGGGAAGTCCGCTCCGAACACGCGGTTGTGAAATTTCACGGTGGCGGTTCCTGGCGCATCCGGATCTTTGATTTGCTGACCCTCGGTTAGCGTGTGCCAATACCATTCGGCGTACTGCTGCTCTTTCGGAACACCGGCGGCGGCAAACGAGGGTACCGAGTAGACGCCCCAATGGATAAAGATTCCAAATTTGGCTTCAGTGAACCACGGTGGCGTGGGACGCTGATCGATGGAATTCCAGTTGGGCTCAAAACGCGTCTGACCGGCCGCGTATCTCGCGAAAGTCAGAGAAACCAGCAGTGTAAGCGTCAGCAAACTCTTGTTCATCGATCCTCATTCTATGGCTGCCCGATAAGGGTACTGATTCAGTAGACATTCAAGGCGGCCCTGTGGTAGCCTCATCACTCCAGGTTTAAATGAATTCCCGATGGCTTAATGCGTTCGCGCTTGTCGCCGTCGCTCTTGCGGCGGCCCTGGTGGTGTTCGGCAACTTGAACAGCGATTCATCCAACCAGCTTCTCAACGTCTCGTATGACGCAACCCGCGAACTCTACAAAGATATCAACGCCCAGTTTGTCGCCAAGTATCAGAGGGACAACGGTAAGACCGTGCACATCCGCCAATCGAACGGGGAGAGCACGAATCAGGCGAGCGCCGTCCTCGCGGGTTTAAAGGCGGATGTAGTCACCCTTGCGCTTGAGTCTGACATCGGCCCGTTGGAAGCGCATGGGCTGATTGCTCCAGGATGGGCGCAGCGGCTACCTCACGGTTCCCGGCCATATAGCTCCACGATCGTGTTTGTGGTTCGGAGGGGCAATCCCAAATCGGTTCACGATTGGCCCGATCTGATTAAACCGGGAGTTACCGTGGTCTCATCGGTTCCGGAAACCTCGGGCAACGGACGGCTGAGCCTCTTGAGCGCGTGGGGCTCGGTGACGTCGCGCGGCGGCGATTCGGGCGCGGCGCGGCTGTTCGTGCAACATCTTAAGAGTCATCTGCTGACGTTGGACGCCGGAGCCCGCGGCGTGAGCCGAACCTTTTCCGAGCAGAAGCTGGGCGACGTACATTTAGCGTGGGAAAACGAAGCCCTTCTGGAGTGCGACAACTCGAACGGCGAATTACAGCTGGTGTACCCGCCCGTCAGCATCCGTGCGGAGCCGGTTGTCGCGTGGGTGGACGCCGACGTGGCTGGCACTCGCAAAGAAGCATACGCGCAGGCATATCTGCGTTTCTTGTTCTCCGATCAAGGCCAGGAAATCATTGCCCAGCACGATCTCCGCCCCATCGACGCGGCAATTATGCGCAAGCATTCCGGAAGGCTTCCGGCTATGAATCTGTTTCCTTTGAGCCTTGTGGCCCCGCATTGGAGAGAAATTCAGGAGATTACGCCATGACTGTCGATTACTCCTGGAGTAAATGCCGGAGCGACTTGATGGCCGGCGTGACGGTCGCGGCAATCAGTTTGCCGCAAGCGATGGCTTATGCGTTGATCGCCGGGATCGATCCGCGATTTGGTCTTTACTCGGCTATCGTAGTCACCTTGGTCGCGTCCATATTCGGCTCCTCCTCGCATTTGATCAACGGACCGACCAACGCCATTTCGCTGGTGGTATTTAGCGCGCTTGCTTTTGTCGATCCCGAAGCGCACTTCGACGCCTACCAAGCTTGTTTTCTGTTGGGCATCATGGTCGGCTGCCTGCAGATTTTTATTGCAGTGTTTAAGCTTGGCGACTTGACACGTTATATCTCCGAATCGGTCGTGGTGGGGTTCATCACGGGCGCGGGATTCCTAATTGCGTTAAGCCAAGTGGGCAATCTGCTCGGCATCAAGGATCGTGGCACCGGACATCAGCACGTGCTGCTGCGCTTCTGGATGACAATCACGCAGGGCGGCGCTTTGAATCCGCGTGCGCTGGGAATCGGGCTTGGAACGGTGGCCGCCGTCATCATTCTGCGCTACCTCGCGCGCAGATACCGGATGCCGCAACTCGATATGCTCATGGCGTTGGTTATCGCCACCGTGCTCGCGTTCTATTTGGGTTGGTCCACGCCGATCAAGGATGGCAAGGCGATCTTGTCGGTAGTGGGCAACGTGCCCGCGAGTCTGCCGATGCCGCATATTCCGGAAATCAAATTTTGGTGGATCCGGGAGATGTCCGGCAGCGCTCTTGCGGTGGCGTCTTTAGGACTTCTGGAAGCGCTGGCCATCTCGAAGGCAATTGCCAATCACACACGGCAGTCTCTTGACTTCAATAAGCAGTGCATGGCCGAAGGGTTGGCCAATCTAACCGGTGGATTCTTCCAATGCCTGCCAGGGTCTGGATCGCTGACAAGGTCGGCAATCAATTACCAGGCTGGTGCGGTGAGCCGCATGTCCGGGGTATTCGCCGCCGCGTCGGTCAGCATTGTCCTGCTAGCTTTCGCACCGCTCATGCGCTTCATTCCGAAGGCGGCGCTCGCCGGGCTATTGCTCGTCACCGCCGCGCGTCTGATCGACTGGAACCGCCTGAAACACACGCTTCGTTCCTCGCGCTATGACGCCTTCCTGGTGATGTTGACGGCGTTCGTAGCGATCTTTATCAGCGTCGAATACTCGATCCTCATTGGCGTGGCCGTTTCTATTGTGCTCTTCGTTCCGCGAGTGGCGCGGCTCCGCGGCCATGAGTTGATCGTCACCCCGGAAGGGCTGGTGCGCGATCGTATTTCCGCTGACCCGCCCTGCTCTGGCATGATTCTTTTCGACTTCGAAGGCGAGCTATTTTTCGGCGCCGCTCCCGATCTGGAACGCTGCTTCGAAGAACTGCGGAAGCGAACGCGCGACGAGGGCATCCAGTTCGTCATTCTTCGCCTGAAGCGTACGCGCAATCCCGATATGGTTTGCCTGGAACGCTTCCAGCATTTCCTACAGGACATGCTCAAGGACGGCGTTCACGTGCTGCTTTGCGGTGTCCGGCCTGACTTCGCGCGAGGCATTCAGGCTATGGGGTTCTACGATTGGCTGCCTGACGACCGCGTATTCTTCCAGGGCGCCGAGAGCTATTCCTCTACCATTCGCGCGGTGCGCCATGCATATCAGATGTCCAATGAGCACTCCTGCCCGCATTGCGTCAGCCTCTATGGCAGCGAGCAGCAGGAGAAGCTTTACTATATGGTGTAGCTTCTTGCCACGCCATGCCGACTTCTCTGAGACCCTCTAGTTACTCCATCGCCCGTAAGCTGGGCGTGCTTTTTGTCTGCGCGCTGGCGGTGAACGCGCAACAGAAAAAGATCCTCGTTGAAGGCGGCCCGAGTGCGTCCGCGCGGGATTTTCAGAGCGCGGTTCCAAACGCGAAGATTGTTCCAGTGACCGACACGAACGTGATGCAAGAGATTGTCGACGCGGATGGCTTTATCGGCAACATCACTTCGGCGGAAGTGCGCGCGGGAAAGCAGCTGAGGTGGGTGGGAGTGATGAGCGCCGGCGTGGAACACGTTCTTTTTCCCGCGGATGGATCCCGCGACCTTCAAAACAGCAACATCACGTTGACGAACAACAAGATCGTGCAAGGCCCCGAGATCGCCGATCATGCGCTTGCGATGCTGCTCATGTTGTCCCGCGATCTCTACAAGCTGTACAAGAATGACCAGCAGCAGATCTGGGATCCGCGATCGTTCCACGGAATTGAATTGGCCGGCAAGACGGCGGTAGTCATTGGCGTGGGCGGCATCGGCACACAGATTGCGATCCGCGCGAGCGCGTTCGGCATGAACGTGATCGGCGTTGATCCAGAAGACAAGCCTTTCCTGCCGTTTATCAAGCGTGTCGTCAAGCCGGATCAGTTGGACGAAGTGCTTCCTTCGGCCGACGTCGTATTTATCTCCGTACCAGACACTCCGAGAAGTCACAAGATGATGGGCGCGCGTCAGTTCGAGTTGATGAAGAATCAGTCCTACTTCATCGCTGTGAGCCGGGGTGGGATTTACGACATGGGCGGACTGGTGAAAGCGCTCGATGAGAAGCGGCTAGCGGGCGCAGGGGTAGACGTCACCGATCCGGAACCGCTTCCCAAGGAACATCCGCTATGGCGTTTTGAAAACGCCATAGTCACTCCTCATATTGCGGGGCGCTCCGATCAAGACCATGGACGCATGGTGGCGACGATTAAAGAGAATCTCCAACGCTTTGTCGATGGAAAGCCTTTAGTCAATGTAGTGGATAAGCAAAAAGGTTACTAGGCGACAATTCTAGGCGTTAAACCCAATTGCTAGTTTGGCCTTGTCAGTTATACTCTAAAGATATTACCCAGTTGGTACTTATCTAAGAGAGCCCCCTTGTGGCTGGGCCTAACACACTCCAGGAGACTCATGAAGCATCTGACACTACGTACTTTTACGAGCTTGACTGCCGCTGCATTGTCGTTGGCAACTGCCGCTTTCGGGCAAGACCATCCTTATTACAAACACCACGTCCCGAACGGCTTCATCCGTTTCGGCGCGGATCAGCCCAATGGCGTGACCGGCCCCGGTCTACCCACATGGCAGGGAACATCTAACGGGGTGACCTATACGATGGTCGGCGCCAACCCGACTACCGGTGTTTCCACCACGTTGCCGGTAGTATTCGTGCCTCTTGTTTTCAAAGTCCAGAAGCACACTTTCGATCCTACGAAGCCGGTAAACGGCGGGACTCTGAGCGAAGTTCAGTTGCTGGAGAATTCGCCGATCTTTCAACCGGTCGATCTACTTGCGGGCGCCACAGATCTGGGGGCCAATCAGTATATCGATAACTTCTCCCGCGCGAACTTCTGGAGCCAAACCGGTGCGGGTTCCAACGGTTATCACTTGATCCTGGGACAGCCGGTCGTCAAAGCTCCGATCACTCTTACCGTGCCGCTGGTAGATGGCACAGCCTCCAAAGCCGCGGGCGGGTATCTCGGCAAAGTGAGCCTGCTCTGGTTTCAGAAGCAAATCAATAACATTCTGTCCGCTAACTCGATCGGGGTCGATTCCAGCCAGCTTGTCATCTTTGTCTCTTACGACATTGTGTTTACCGAAGGCCAGTGCTGTATTCTCGGATTCCATTCGCAGGATGGCAACCTTACTTATTCGGTGTCCTCCTATGTCGATAGCGGCGATTTCAGCGGCATCGACGATGTCGAGATCATCACTCATGAGATTGGCGAAGCGATGGACGACCCGACCGGCGTAAACTCCGTACCGGCGTGGGGCCGCGTGGGACAGGTTTCCACCTGTCAGAGCAACCTCGAGGTCGGCGACCCGGTCACGGGTATCTCAACTCCTATCACCTTAAACGGATTTACCTATCATCCCGAAGATCTTGTATTCCACGGATGGTTCACAAGGGAGACTGCATCTACTTCGGTGAATGGCTGGTATACACTCCTGAATTCATTCAAGGGCGATGCGAAGGCTTGTCCCCCGGGTGGGTCGAACTAGCATTGGCCTCGGCTGGCTGATTAAAGTACCAGGGAACATTCACCACTGCAATTCGCTGAGCGCCGTTGCGCGTTAACAGCGAAGTCAAGACGCGAGCGCGCTGGTTATGGAGTAACTCTTCATACCAGTGCTGCTCGACTAACTCCGATATGACAACTGCGATTTGCTTGTCAGGATTTTGCTCCTCCAACTTAAATACATAGTCCACAATCGGGTTCACGACCATCCGGTACGGTGATTTCAAGATCACCAGTTTCGGGTCAGGCAGACCGCCGGCACGGGTTCGATCGAAGCACTCGTCCCATTGCTGCTGGAGCGTTTGCGATTCTTCAGCGGAATCGATATGCAGCACCTCTACGCGGTCCGACATCGCCATGGCGAAACGGACCGCTTTCTTCGTTACGCGGTTCCATTCGTCCACCGGCACTACGACAATCGGGTTTTCGGGTTCGGCGGTGTCCAGCGGCGCGGGACTCGCAATCTGCAAGGCAACCTGATGATAGTGTCTGCGGATCGCTCCCATGATCAGCAGCAGAGCCGGAATCATGACAAGCGTGATCCACGCGCCCTCGACAAACTTCGCTACCAGGACAACAATGACGGTGATTCCAGTCGCGACTGCGCCTAGAGCGTTGACCGCCAGGTTCTTGCGGAAGTGCGGTCCTTTCTTCTTGAGCCAATGCACAACCATTCCAGCTTGCGAGAGTGTGAATGAGAGAAATGCGCCGATGGCAAATAGCGGGATGAGGCGATCGGTCACCCCGCCAAACACGATCAGCAGTAAGGCGGACAAAGCCGCCAGAACATACACCCCGTACGAATACACAAGGCGGCGGCCCCGGATGGCAAACCCATAGGGAAGATAGCCGTTCTGGGCCACTGCGCGGCAAAGCCGAGGAAAGTCCGCAAAGGATGTGTTAGCGGAGAGCGCGAGTACAACTAGAATCGATCCGATGGCCACATAGTAAAACATCGCCTTTTCCAGCGACCGCGCCAAGCAACTGGGATAAGACGCTCTCATAACCGGAGCGGCCCGGCTCGGTCGCGGCGATCCGGTAAGCCTGCGCCAGATACCCAATGCCCAGCAACATGACAATGAGAAGAGCGATGATCACCGTCAGTGTTCGCTGAGCGACCTTGGTAACCGGCTCACGGAAGGCCTGAACGCCGTTGCTCACAGCTTCAACGCCAGTCATCGCCGTGCAGCCACTGGCAAATGCTTTAACCAATAACCAAACACTAACTCCAGCTGCGGCGGCGTGAGCATGCGGCGGAGCAACAACCGGCGCCGGATGGCCTCCGCTGAGCAGAGTTTTTGTGACACCCCAGAGGATCGCGCCAAGGACGCAGGCCAGAAACACATAAGTCGGAGCCAAAAACACGAGTCCGGCCTCACGCACTCCGCGCAGGTTGATCAATGTGATCAAAGCCAAAATCCCGAGACATAACGGCAGGGTGTAATGCTGCAATCCCGGGGCGGCCGAAATCAAAGCTCCCACTCCGGTCGAGATGCCGACCGCGACGTTCAACAGGTAGTCGATCATCAACGCCGCGGCAGCCAGCAGTCCGACCCGCGCGCCCAGGTTGAAGCGCGCCACGGTATAGCTTCCGCCGCCCGTTGGATAGGCCTCGATGGTCTGCCGGTAGGAGAAATAGACGATGGCTAGCAGGACGACAATGCTCAGCGTGATGGGTAGGGCGAAGCCCAACCCTGCCGCGCCCAGCGGAATCAGGATGGTCAGGGCGGCTTCAGGGCCATACGCAGCCGAGCCGAGCGCGTCCAGCCCGAAAATAGGAATTCCCGCAGCGATCCCAACGCGCTGTTCCCCTTCATTATCGGAAGCGATCGGTTTCCCGAAAATAACGTCTTTAAGAGCCATGCGTGAGGGCTCTCAAACAGCAATAGAGAAGCCACAACCGGACTGGCCCCGCGCCAGAATCGGTTAGCGGGAACTAATCAGCGCCATAACTGCATATGCCGTGGCGGCGTCGCTCATAAAACGGCCTATATCGGTTGTAAGATCCCGCTGCTTGTTCGGCGAATACGCCACCCAACGGCCTTCCGATTTGTCCTGATGTTGCCGCAACCAGACAAGCGCCCGGTCGAGCGCCGCCGGATTCCTCCCGGGTACGGATTGTCGCATGGCGATCGCGGCCAAGCCGGATGCTAAGCCGTCGGCTTGGGTTTCGAGCGGTGTCTGGTCGCGCCGCTTCCAATCACCCAGGAATGACGACAAGCTGAATCCGCCGTCCGGCTTTTGATGACTTAAAACCTCGTCTGCAATTGAGTTTCGCTCCTCGACTGTCAGCAGTCCGGGAAGCCGGGAGGATGCCCAAAGCAGCATCACCCGATTGATTAGCACTTGCGCACCGCGGCGCTGGCCCAGGTAAGCGCGGAGTGCGTCGACATGCGCCTGCACTTCCGGCCTGGCGCGGTACGCTCCCGAAGCGGAGCCCACGGCCAGAGCAGCCAACGTGGCGCCATAGTATTGCGAGTCGCCTTCCCAGGGAGCGTTATGGAATTGGAGCCAGTCCCAGGCACCCTTGCCATCTCCGGAAGTCAATTGTGTGGTCCACATGTGATCGAGTGCCAGTTCGGCATCCGGTGCGCCGGAGCTTGTGAGGATCAGGGCGTTCAGAATAGACTCGGTACCGCGCGATTCAGCCGTCTTCGGCACGCCCCGCGTGGCGTCCGGGTAAAACGGCTCCACTTCGTTCCAAAGCCGTACCCGCTTGGAGATGTTGTCCAGTAATTTAGTTTCCGGCGACGATGCAACGGTTTCGCCCATCACGCCGCGCAAAACTGGGCGGGCAAGCGCGTATGGGAGCACCGTGTGGCATGAAGTGCAGAACGTCCCGTGATCACGCGCAGCCGTGGGCCAACTGATCCACCAGTTCATCCTCTGGTCGAGATAGCCTGCGGCGGCTTTTGGGCTCCAGGGCGCGGCTACTTCTTGCGCAGGCAGCGGAACGGAAGCCCCTACAAGGGTGAGAGAGGTCAGAAAGACGGCCGCAAGCGATCGGGACGGGCGCATCCAGCAGCCAAGATAGCGCACCGCCAGGCAACTTGGCTACCAGGGGTGCGGGCCGGCACTGTCGGAGAAGCCGCCCGAGGGTCCGTCAGAACCGAGCAGAGCCAGCCGCACCGCTTCCGCTGCACCTTGTTCCACCGTCTGCGGGCCGCTATTACCGTTCAGGTCGGTGGCCGTGTAACCCGGATCGGCGGAGTTCACTTTGATCGCGGTATCGCGGAGCTCGTGAGCCAGTTGGACGGTGAACATGTTGAGCGCCGCCTTGGAACTGCAATACCCGAGAATTTTCACGGACGCGTATTCCCAAGCCGGGTCGCTATGAAGCGTGAGCGATCCGAGTCCGCTAGAAACGTTCACGATTCGTGCCGATTCAGCCTTGCGGAGCAGAGGCAGCATCGCCTGAGTGACAGCGACCGTGCTGAAGAAATTCGTCTCCATCACCCGCCGCACGGCTTGCACATCCGCGGTGCTCGGCGGTCCATCGGCAGGGTCGACAATCCCGGCATTGTTTACCAGGACGTCGAGGTGGCGAAATTCCGATTCAATGGTCTGGGCAGCGGCATCGATAGACTCCGAATTGTTCAGATCGAGGTGCAAAGCCCGAACCTCGATTCCTTTCTGTTTGAGCTTGGCCGCGGCTTCTTCGCCCCGGACGATGTCGCGAGCACCCAGGTACACCGTAAATCCAGCGTGACCTAGCTGGCGCGCAACTTCGAATCCGATGCCTTTGTTCGCGCCAGTCACCAGCGCGACTCTTTGATTAGCTCTCATAATTTCCGTCTCTCAAGATCCTATGACGCAACCCGGTCCAGTTTGGGCGTTTCCAGCACTTCCCGCCAAACTGCCCATCTAGTGAATCTGATACTCTGCATTTGGGACCAGTTCAGTCGAAACCCCCGGCACCTGTGGTGCGTATGTCACAGTGTATGGGAATGGTGAGCAGCGCGATGGTTTTTCCGGGTCTGGCCTCTCCGCTCGCCGAGGGCCGGCTGGCGTCCAAGACCAGAGTGGATTACCAAAATACCCAGGAAAGCGGGCTGGTGCGGCGTGCACAATCCGGCGACGAAGCCGCATTCGGCGAGATTGTCGAAAAATACCAATCTAAGGTGTTTTCCATCATCCACGGCATCGTGCGGCAGCGCAATGACGTAGAAGATATCGCGCAACAGGTCTTCTCGAAAGTCTACTTTTCCATCCGCAATTTCGATTTCCGCAGTTCCCTCATCACCTGGATATACAAGATCACTGTCAACGAGTGCTTTGACTACCTGCGCAAGAAGAAGGTGCGCAAACTCGTTTATGAAAGCGACATGAGCGAGGACGAAGTCCGGCGCGTGGAAAACGTGGAACCGGCCGGAGACCGGACACCGCGTACCGATCAGCGACTTGCCAACCAGGATTACCTGGTCAAGCTGATGTCGAAAGTTTCCGAAGAAGAGCGGACGCTCCTTATGCTGAAAGAAGTGGAAGGGTACTCGGTGGAAGAGCTCTCAACCATGATGCATATGAACGAGAATACGATCAAGGTGAAGCTCTTCCGGGCACGGCAAAAACTCGTTAAGGCTTCGCAGCGCTTGGATCGAGCGCCGAGTAGCACAGTTGGCTAGAGGCCGCAAAATAGGAATCGATATGCATCGCGAAATTCAAATTGGATTGGAAGATTATCTCGACGGAAGAGCGGATCGCAGCTTCCAGAACCATCTGGCCGGTTGTGCCGGGTGCCGCGAGGAAGTCTCTAGAATGCAGAGTGTCTCCGGCACGCTTGCTGGATTGAAGAGCTCAGACGTCATCGAACCCTCGCTGGGATTCCACGCCCGCGTAATGCGGCAGGTTGTCGAAAAGCAGGGAAGCAGTTTCTGGGGTGCACTGAGTTTGGATCCCGGGTTTGCCCGCAAGCTGGCTTTCGGATCTTTGCTCGGACTCGCCACCTTGGGTGCCTACCTGTTTACGGGCGTGGAAGATCCCATGGCCCTAGTCGACCATACTCCAGAAGCGGTGATGGCCAGTCACGATTCCAGCGTGGATCAGCAGCAGCATCTGAACGGGATGCTGGTGACACTTGCAAATTATCATCAGTAGTGAAATGACTGCCACTGAGTCAGTAATCGCCGCCCGTCCAAAGACGACACTTGTTTCCCTTTTGATCGTTGCATTTCTGTGCGGGGCCGCTGCGGGCGCGGTGGGAATGAAGAATTATGCGTTCAAGGTTGCTCATCACGAATTTAAGCTGTCCGAAAACAAACGAGTCACGTTAGACCGCTGGCGTGAAGAGCTTAGCCTTACTAAAGATCAAAGCGATCAGATTTCGTTGGTCCTAAACGATTTCGATAAATATTACGACAACATAATAGCCGAAGGCCACGAGCGCATCGTCCAGGTGCTCGATCCGGCGCAACGCGTGAAGTTCGAGAAGTTGATTCAAAAGGCCCAATAGTCTTTCGCTAGAATCGGTGAGGATGCTTCGCGCCCTCGCTCTCGTTTGCGCTGCCTGTATGCTCTTGGCTTGCGGCCCTGCGGGGAGCCAGATTTCAACTTACAACCTGGGAGATCGTGTCCAGGCAGGCCCTCTTGTGTACATTGCGTACGACGCGCATTGGTTTTTCTCGCTTGGCAGTAGCCCGAACCCTCGCATCCCGGTGAACCGGTTCCTAGTGGTGCGCATGAACATTTCAAACGACGGTGCGGTCGACAGTCATATCCCGACATTAACGTTGCTCGACGATAGTGGACAAAGTTTCAATGAGATGGTCGAGGGTACCGGCGTGCCAGACTGGATAGGTATCGCTCGAAAGGTCAAGCCGATGGAAGCGGAAAAAGGGACGGTCGCTTTCGACGTTCAACCCAAACATTACAGACTCCGCGTTTCCGACGAAACCGATCAGATCGTCTCTTATATCGATCTGCCGTTGAACCTTATGCCTGACGAAAAAGGCAACTAATCCCGTGCGGGCTGTCGCTGCGTTCTGCTATTCCGGTGCGCTGTTAGCTGTAGGCGCGTGTCTTGGGATGGCGCCTTGTTCGGCGGCCTTGGCGATCACCCGCGCTCAGGTGGAACGCGTGGAAGATGGCCGGCCAGTGCTGCCTCCCGACACTTTCACACCCGGCGAGACGGTCCACTTCAGCTTTCACGTGGAAGGGTTCACACGCAAAGAAAATGCGGTCAAGTTGCGTTTCGAAGCCCATCCTCAGGACCCTTTGGGAACAGCGCTTGTGGCGCCGATCGCCGGCGAGGAAAACGCAAGCTTAAGCGTCGAAGACAAGGATTGGCAGCCCAAATTGCGTGGCAGTTTCACTCTTCCATCTATCATGAGCGGTGGGAAATGCCGCATCTTGCTAACCGTGGCCGATGAGCAATCGAGCGAATCGGCGTCGCATGAATCCACCTTCGAAGTAAGCGGACCATTCGTGGAACCGCGCACTTCGCTGGGCATTTCGGATCTTCGCTTTTACCGCACCGAAGAGGATGAGCGACCCCTGGACGTTGCCGCCTTTCGAGTCGCCGAGGAAGTGCACGCGCGGTTCGCAGTCGCTGGTTTCCGCCATGACGAGCGCGGCGCGACTGATGTCTCCTATGGAATCTCTATCGCGGATGCCTCCGGCAGGGTCTTGTTTGAAGAGCCCGCTGCAGCCCGAGATCAAGCGCAGGACTTCTATCCCAAGCCGTTCGTGCCGGGCGTAGTCAGTTTCCATCTGCAACCGGGCTCTCCGCCCGGTGAGTACGTGCTGTATATCGACGCAACGGATCGAATCGGCGATCAACATGCCCGCATGCAAAGCCGCTTCCGCTTAGAATAGACATGCACGCCGCACTGGTCTGGCTGTCGGTCCTGATCATCCTCGGCCTGCTCATCTTATGGGCACTGATCCTTCGCCGCTGACAGGCTTGCGAGAGACAACGCTGGAGCATCTGGCGTCCGGCACGCTCGACGTGCTGGTAATTGGCGGCGGCGTCAATGGAGCCGGGGTACTTCGCGATCTTGCGCTTCGTTCGATACCCTCTCAGCCGTTGCGCGTCGCACTCGTGGAGCAGCGTCACTTCAGTTCCGGGACTAGCGGGCGCAATTCGCAGCTGATTCATGGCGGTTTACGATATCTCAAGAACTTCGAAATCAAACTGGTTTCCGAAGCGCTTGCCGAGCGCGCGATCTTGCTACGCACCGCGCCCCACTTAGTGGAACCTCTTGCGTTCTTAATTCCAATGCGCGATCGGTTCTCGGCAGCCTTCTACGGGGCCGGCTTGTACCTTTATGACCTGCTTGCGGGGAAGAATCGGATCGAGCGGCATCGCGCGTTCACGGCCCGGCAACTGCATGCAATCGAGCCTGCCATTGGCCACTTCACGTCTGGCGCGCGCTTCTTCGATTGCCGCGTGCATTCTGCCCGGCTTGTCATTCTGAACATTAGGGATGCCGTCACCCGGGGCGCTCACGCCGTGAACTATGTTTCCGTGGAGTCTTGCACCAAGAATGTCGACGGTATGTGGTCGGTGGAACTACTCGATACACTGAATCACCAGCGCGTCCAGGTGCGTGCCCGGGCCGTGGTGGATGCTACCGGCGCCTGGACCAAGGGATCGAAGTTACGCCTGGTTCGCGGATCGCACTTGGTCCTGCCGCGCATCGGTAAGAGTGAGAACGCCATCTCGTACTTTGGGGATGACGGAAGAATTATCTTCTTCATCCCTTGGGGGCGGAGACATGCCTTCACACTTCTCGGAACCACGGATGTCGATCACCACGGTGGCCCGGATCACGTCCGCATTTCGCCTGATGAAGTCCGGTACCTCATGGACGTGGTCGAGAAAGTCTTTCCCGGCACCGGTCCACATCAACCGATCAGCGCTTACAGTTCTCTTCGCCCGCTGGTTCGGGATGAGTCCTCGTCCGCTACCAAGACCAGCCGCGAGCATCGAATCTGGGCCGACGAGCAGGGGATGGTTCATGTCACTGGGGGCAAGTACACGACGTACCGGTTGATGAGCGAAGAAGCTGCGAACTTAGTAACAAGCGCTCGTTGGCCAGAGTTAAACTCTTCGCGGCGCACCGCCGAAGTAGAGCTTCTTGGTAACACTCGGGAAGCTGTACGCGACTTACTGGAACGCGTACCAGATTTCGCGCGCACTTATGGTCTTCCCGAACGGGACGCGCAGGATCTCGTTAAACATTATGGGGTGGAAACTCCCGATGTCCTTCAGATGCTCGGTGTCTCCACACCCACAGGACTAACTCGCCTGGAGGCAGCCCAAATCGCTTTTGCCGCGCGCCAGGAGTTTGTTACCCGGCTATCCGACCTGATGTTTATATCCACTTACTGGGGCTATGAGCAGCGATGGACCGCTGAGTTATTGGAGCCCTACGCAAACGAACTCGCACGGCATTTGAACTGGACCAAACAGCAAATCCAAGCAGAGCTTGCTGACATGCTGGATACTTGCGATCAGCCCTTAGCCAACTGATCTTCTAACAGGGCCATCAACGCCTCAGCAGCTTGCAATTCGGCTTTCTTCTTGGACGCTCCTCGACCACCGCCACGCCAATCCTTGCCTACTTGGACTTCGGCCACGAACATTTGCGGGTAGCCGGGCGCTTCCGCGAGAACCGAGTACTGCGGGCGCGGCAGCCCTTTACTGCGTGCGAGAACTTCGAGACTCGTCTTGACGTTATTCGAAGCCGAAATGGCTAGATCACGTAAATCGGATTCGGCCACCACGTGCTTCAGGATGAACTGCCGGACACTCTCCATTCCTCCGTCCAGATAAATGGCGGCAAGTAGTGCTTCCAGCGCATTTGCCAGCACGGAAGTCTTGCCGCGGCCACCGCTCTGGGCTTCCGCGCGCCCCATTACTAAGTGCTGTCCAATGCTTAAGTTACCAGCCACTTCCGCCAGATGGGCGCGGTTTACCAGGCGGCTCTTAACATTCGAAAGCCGGCCCTCGTCAAAATCGGGACAGGTTCGAAATAGGTGCTCGCTGACCAGTAATCCGAGTACGGCGTCGCCCAAGAACTCGAGTTGTTCGTTATCCGATTGCGGGATACGTTCCAGACCCTTTTCGCCACGATGCGAACTGTGTGTTAGCGCGCGGACCAGCCACTCACGCCGTGCAAAGGAATAACCGATAGCCGATTCCAGAGCGGCCAGATCCGGAATCATAGGTGACCGCTAGGGCTTGGGCGGAGTGACCGGGGCCGGGGTGGCTGCTGCAGGCGCTGCACCGCCCTTCTTCTGCATTGCGCGCGCACGTTCCGCTTGCGCGAACTGCTTTACCGCGGGAACGGCCGTCGGCGAATTCATCGCTTTCTCAGCGTTGGCGATGGCATCATCATATTTGCCCAACACGTTCTGGGCTTGCGCCAGCCGCACATACGTGGCCGGCTCCTTGGTTACCGCAACGTCCACCGCGCTCTGGAAAGCGACGGCAGCTTCAGCCGGCTTCTTACGGACCATCGCGATCTGCCCGACAATCTCGTAGGCGCTCGAGGACAAGTCCTTCTGAGCATCGCCCCATTGCGCATCGCTGATCGCCGGGTTGGGCTTCACTGACGCTTTGATGGCGGCAAGGGCGTCATTAGCCAGCTTATCGGCCTTCTTCAGCTTGTCTTCTTTATCGAAGTCCGTGTCTTTGGTGTTTTGCGCATACTCACTGGCTACCACCAGCATGGCTTGATAGTTCTTGGGATCGGCTTCTAACGCCCGCTCGCCATAGGTCACTGCCTTGGCGAAGTCACCCTTCACTTGGTAATCCCGCGCAATGAAGAACAGCGCAATCGACTTGAAATCCGAGTCGGCGAACTTCTCCACAACGGTATTCGCAGCGGCGATCTGCACGTCGGGGTCGGTCGCCGCGAACATTGCCTGCAATGCCGTCTGTTCGGCCACCGACTTCGGCTTCTGCGCCCATCCGCTTACGGCGAGCAAGAGCGCCAGTCCTGCTGGCAAGAAATATTGTCTGATCATAACCGTCATTACCCCGATGAACTGTTTCATTATTTGGCACGTGCGTGCAAATCCGCCAGCCCGGCCCGTGTCGATTCGAGCGCTTTGGCCGAAGCACCCTTTACTGCCAGCGCGAGTTCATACCATTTCTGCGCTTGATCGCTCTGGTCGGAAATCGCCGAAAGCTTCCCGAGATAGTAATAGCTCCAGGCTTGTGTTTCCGGTTCAGGGGCCGATTCTAGCGTCTTTCGAAAAAGCTGTTCCGCAGTTTCTGGATTCTTCTGCTTCAACGCAATATGCGCGAGGCCATAGTAAGCTTTGGAGTGGTCGGTCGCGGTCCCCGCCTGCTCCAGCGAACGTTCATACAGCTTCCGCGCCTCTTCCAGATCTTTCTTTTCATAGTACGCATCATCAGCTTGAGCCGCCGTTTGCGCCGCGATGCTTCCCGGTGCTTGCGCTACAACGGGCGACGACGCGGTCGGGCGCTGGGGTAACACAGTGGCAAACTCCACTCCATCCAGCCGCTTGATTTCACGCCGAACACTCAGAGCTTTCACCATCTCTGGAAAGAAAATCTTCATGGAGGCAGGCTGCTTCTCATAGATCGCGAGTTGCTCGTTGAAGAACGGAGTGAGGATATAGCCCTCGCGCAAAGCCTCGCTGACGGCGCTGGGATCGGCGCTCTGGCGGCTTTCAATCGCCTTGATCAGGCATTCGGTTGCCAGGAGTCCGAAATCGGTACGGTACTGCTCACCCAGCAGCGGCGCCCGTTCGGCAATGTCCATCAATGAGCCTTTCTCTTTCAATTCCATGCCGAACTTGATAGCTAAAGGATCTACCGCATACCGATAATAGGCATGTCGAATGGCAAAGATCGGCGGCTGACTCGCTTGGGTCAGGACAACGAAGTAGCTATCCCCATAGCTTCTGGTTTGAACCTGATTCGGCGCTCCCAGAAAATCGACGAAAATCTGGAAATTGCGCCCCAGAAACCCGGAAGTGGCGGACTGGCGCAGGTAAGCGTTGGCTTCCATGACAACCCGCGCGATCGGTTCCTGAATGGACTGCAGCAGCGTGTCGATTGCGGGCTGCGATGCTTTCCATAGGTCGTCGACCTTGGCCTGGGCGTAGAACTCCGGAAGCAGCTTGCGAAACTCGTTCATAGCGAGCGCATCGGGCGGCACTTCCACATCGCGCGTGGACCATTGAAAATCGGGAGCGCCTTTGACCGACAGCCCTAGCGAAAGAAACCGGGCCAGGTCGCGGGTTTTATCCGGTTCCGGATGGCTGCGATACCACTCCCGCAACGCCAGAAGTACCGGGGCGTGCGTTGCCTCCACCCGCTCGCGCACTTGCTGCCGCAACTTCGTGGAACTGGCCAGCCCAGCGTTATAGCCCGCAGCGTTGGCGGCGGCCATCACCGTGAAAAGCGGTTCGCTGGCATCTAGTTGGCCGGGCTGTGCGGCGCTTAGGGGCAATGCTACCGAAAGAATGACTAGGGGGTAAAAGCGGGAAATCAAATGGCAGGCCTGTGGAAAATATTTTACCAGTGCGGGTCGGGAACCCTTTTCTGGGCCGCCGGACCCGTTACCTGCTTATAGACCTCGCGCTTGGAAAGGCCTCGCTCCCTCGCGATCGCTTTCATCGCGTCCATCCGCGATAGCCCATTCACCATCTGTGTTTCAACGGCTTTGTCTATTGGCACGTTGGTCGGCGCCGGCCGGGTGCTCTTACCGATGAGGAGCGTGATCTCTCCTCGCATCGTCTCGCGCCCTTTCACCTGCTGAAGGATCTCCGCCGCCGTCCCGCGCAGAAACTCCTCATGGAGCTTGGTCATCTCGCGCGCTACTACGACTGGGCGGGGCCCCATGATCCGTTCGATGTCGGCCAGCGTCTCCAGAATCCGATGCGGCGCTTCGTAAAAGATCAGCGTCGATTTCTCATTGCAAACCGACTCAAGCAGGTGCGCTCTTTGTCCGGATTTCGCCGGCAGGAAACCGAGAAAATGAAACGAATCGGTTGGCAGCCCGCTCGCAGCCAAGGCGGAGATGGAAGCGGTCGCGCCCGGTATCGGGTGTATGGGGACTCCCGCCTCGATTGCCGCCCGTACCAGCCGGTAACCCGGATCGGAAACCAGAGGCATGCCTGCGTCCGAAACGAGCGCTCCGGCTTCCCCGGCCAGCAACCGCGCACTTAATTCCTTCGCGCGCTCTAACTCATTGTGATCGTGATAGCTGATTAAGGGCGTCCGGATCTCGAACTTGTCCAGCAGTTTCCTCGTCTCACGCGTGTCTTCACACGCAATCCAGGCGACTTCCCGCAGCACGCGCACCGCGCGATATGTAATGTCTTCCAGGTTGCCGATCGGAGTAGCGACCACGTAGAGAGTGGACATGTCAGGGGGCTTCCCAAATTCTATCTGAATGGAGTCAGCACGATCCCACGTTCTTCGATGGCACGCCGCACAGCTGGAGACTGCAGCGCTTCCAACTCCCGTACGCGGCTCTCCTTCAGCCGGGTTGGAGCGGCGCGAAGCTCGTCACCGCAGTAGCCTGGATGGCACATAAACTCAGTAAAACCCGGCTGAAGCGCACGAATTGCCGCTTCCATCTCGACCGGTCCCATTCGCCCGGTCAGGCGAAATCCGGCGAAGTGATCCGTGGCGCCAATCCCAGCCGGCATGGGGAAGAAACCCAAAGTACGCCGCACCCAGCCGATCGAATGCTCACGCGCCACCCGTGCCACCGCGCGCAGGACGGAAGGAACAACATGAGTGTGTTTATGAGTGTCCATATGGGTGGGCCGGATGCCCGCCGCAATCAGCTTGTTGACCTGCGCCACAAACTCCTCGTATATCGGAATCCGCCGCTGGGCCAGGGCGAGCAGCAACTCCGGAACGCTGCGTGGCAAGGCGCCACCGGTAAGCGCCTGGCCTCCGATCAACGTCAGATGGCAGCCGACATCGAGAGTCTGATTCGCTTTGGCTAACTCCACTGCGTGTTCGAAAGCGTCACCATTGGCCATCAACGTTGTCGATGTAAGAACCCCGTGAAGGTGCCCGTCGAGGATGCCTTCGTTCACATCGCGCGTGAAGCCGAAATCATCCGCATTGATGGCAACCCGAATCAAAATAGAGCGAGCTTGATCCGGAGGAATTTCTTGGGGTTCTGGCGAATGTCTTTCACGAGCAATTGCGCTTCGCTGGTAGCCCCGTTCAGCGACTTATAAAGTGCCGGATTGACTACTAACTGTCCAATGGTACCCTGACCGGTGTTGATCTTATCCATCGCCGAATTCAGCTTAGCCATGATCTGATTCACCTGCCTATAAAGGTCCTCATCCTTCAACAGCTTTCCCGCAGTTCCCTTACCGGCATTCAAATCGTCCAGCATCTTGCGGGCTTCCGAAATCGATAGCCGGGCCTCGTCATATAGCGCCTCATCTTTAAGCAGCTTCCCGGCGCTGCCTTTACCGGCCTGTAATTGCGCCAGTAAGTCGTCGATTCGTTGAATGGGACGCCGGATGTCCTGATAAAGTTGATCGTCGTAGATCAGCTTGCTAATTGTGCCATTGCTATTCCGCACGTCTTTCACAATCTGATTGACTTGCGCCACGGTCTCGTCGACGCGCCTGTATAACTTATCGTCCTTGACCAGCAACCCGATGTTTCCCTGCCCGCTATTGACAAAGCTCAGCAGGGCGTCCGCCTTACCGATAATCCCTTGAAACTGCGTCAGGATTGTCGCGCTCTGGGACAGCAACTGCGGGATATCCACCACATCCTGGCTCCTGATTTCGCCTCCAGGCTTTACGTGATTCGGGCTGCGGCCCTTAGTGATGTTGATGAACTTATCACCGAGCAAGTTCGACGCGCTAATTCCGGCCTGCGAGTCTTCGGGTATCTGATCCAGATACTTAGTCAGGACCGACATCTGAATTTCGACAATCTTCTTCGGATCTTTGGAGCCGGTCAGCTTAATGTGATCGATAGTTCCGACCGCGATTCCATTTAGCCGGACGGGCGCGTTTTCCGCCATCGCCGCCGAGTCTTCCAGATACGTGCGGACTTCGAACTTGTTCTGGAACACCGCCGTGCTCGACGTCAGTAAGAAAATCAAAAAGGCCGCAATGGCGAGCGCCGCCGCAGCCAGAAGTCCGACTCGTAATTCCGCCCAGCGCGCTTTTTGTGCAGTCGCCATCTCAGTCTTTCTTCACAAACTTGCGAACATACTCATCGGTGGACGCTTCGAGATCCTTCTGCAGCCCCTCAAACCAGAGCCGTCCTTCTTTCAGCACCATGAAGATGGTTCGTTCCGTGGCCGTTCGGCTCGGTTCGAGTTGTTTACTATCCGGATTGTAGCGGAAGTTCGCAACCAGATTGCCGTCCTGATAGCGCGAGGTCACAACCAACGCCGTCGTATTGTCAACATCCCGCTCTTTGATGATGAGCGCCATGATGGTATTCGCGGTTATCGGGTCGAGTCCAGCCGTGGGCGAATCGTAAAGCAACAGCGGCGGATTGGTCACGACCGCGCGTGCGATCGCGGCCCGGCGGCGCATCCCGCCCGACAGTTCACTTGGGAATTGCTTCAGCGTCTGGCCAAGTTCCACGAACTCCAGAGCTTCTTTCACGCGGGTCCGGATTCCACGGGTGTCCTCTGCTTGGTCCGACGCCTTCTGCCCCCGCTTTCCATTCTCGGTGGCAATCCGGTTCATCAACGGATAGGCGACATTACGTTCGATGGTCATCGAATCGAACAGCGCGCCTTCCTGGAAGAGGACGCCCACGCGCTGCCGGATAGCAAACAACTCCTTCTCTGGAAGGCTCTGAATCTCGCGGCCGAATAGAACGACTTTTCCCTCGGCGGGACAGGTCAGGCTGATGGCGGCCTTCAATAGAACCGTTTTCCCGCTTCCCGCCGCGCCCAGCAGAATACGGGTCTCTCCCTGCTTTACCTCGAAACTGATTTTCTTCAGCGCCTCGTTTGCTTCGAACCGGACGGTGACGTCCTCGAACCGCAGCATGCTCTCGCTTTCCGGCATCGGATCACGTGGTGCTGACAAAGATCTTCGTCATCATGAAATCCAGCAGGAAAATCAGCACGTAAGCGATGACCACCGCCTGGGTTGTGGCCCGGCCCACGCCTTGCGTCCCCCCGGTGGTGCGCAGGCCGTAATAGCAGCCCACCAGCGCCACAATGAATGAGAAGACAAACGGCTTAAGCAGGCCTTGGACTACATCGCTCCAATCCAGCGCCTGCCATGAACTGGTCCAGTACGGCGCCGAGGGCAGATGATACACGAGGGCTGAAATGACGTAGCCGCCCAACATGCCAACAAAGTCCGCTATGACGGTGAGGCAGGGCAGCATGAGCGCCGTCGCGATCAACCGCGGGGTTACCAGCTTCTGGATCGGGTCGGTGCCGAGCGCCCGCATTGCATCCACCTGCTCGGTCACTTCCATCGAGCCCAGTTCGCTGGCGATTCCCGAGGAATTGCGGCCCGCTACCATGAGAGCCGTCAACACCGGCCCAAGTTCGCGCACCAGGATAATCGAAACGACCTGACCGGTCTGCGCCGTTTGCCCGTACTTTGCGAGCGCGCGGCCCATTTGCAGCGCCATCACGGCGCCGCTCGATAAGCCTGTTAATACAGAGATGAACAGGCTGCCGAACCCGATCGTGTCCATTTGGATCAGGATGTCGCCCACGTAGTGGGGACGGCGGCCGATATTCCGCAGCGCCCGACCGGTAAGGACCGTGAAATCTTGTATAGCCTGGAAAGGACTCTTTATGAAATCCAGCAAGTAACGCTCGAGACGGTTACTGTTCGTCGATCAAAACCGATGCTAGCACAAGGGTTATGAGGTGGCGTTCTTTACAAGACCCACGATTAACAAGACCAGCAGGTTCGTATTGACCTGAAGAGCGTGGGAGCCGAGGACCGTCGTTTGGGAAAACCAGCCTTGATTCGCCGAACCCAGACAACCTACGACTGCGGCCGGTAAGCAACGCAGTCGATCTCGACGCGCATGCCCGGCATGACGAACTTGCAGACGATGGTGGTCCGCGTCGGCTTAGCAGCGCCGAACATCTCGGCGTATACCTCATTCATTGCCGCAAAGTCCGCGCCGTCGGACAGAAACACCGAACATTTCACCACGTCCGCCAAGTTTGCGCCAGCCGCCCCTAAGAGGTTCTCGATATTAGTAAGGACCAGACGGGTTTCCGTACGGATATCGCCCAACTCCATCTGCTGAGTCTGGGGATTCACCGGAACCTGACCCGAAACAAAAATGAAATCGCCACATCGGATAGCGGGTGAATAGGGTCCCCGAGGCGCGGCAATTCCGGGTGGATTTAATCGTTCGATCGCTGGCATTAGTGTCCTTCCGCCTCCAATAACCGCTCTACCTCGATAGCCGCCATGCAACCCGCGCCGGCCGCCGTGATCGCTTGCCGATACACACGATCCTGTACGTCACCCGCGTGGAATACTCCCGGGATGTTGGTGGCCGCGCCGCCTTTCGACAGGATGTACCCGTCGGGATCGGTCTCGATTTGGCCCAAGAATGGCTTCGTATTAGGAATATGTCCGATGGCGACGAAGAACCCATCGACGTCTTGATCCCAAACCGCCCCGGTCTCGACGTTACGTAGCTTGACGCCTGTGACCAGCATTTTCTTGACGTCGAAAACGTCTTCCACCACGGTATTGAGCAGGAACTTGATTTTCGGATTCGCCTTGGCCCGGTCAATCATGATTTTCGACGCTCGAAAGCTGTCTTTTCGATGGACTAGCGTCACTTCCGATCCGAACCGCGTCAGGAAGTTGGCTTCTTCCATGGCCGAATCGCCGCCGCCGACCACCATAATCTTCTTCTCGCGATAGAAGAACCCGTCGCAAGTGGCGCAAGAACTTACGCCGTGACCGATCAAGCGATGCTCGTTGGGTAGTCCCAACCAGCGAGCTGAAGCGCCCGACGCGATGATCAGCGTGCGGGTTTCAATCCACTGGCCTTCGACATTTAAACGAAAGGGGCGAGTGGAAAGGTCGGCTTCCTGTACGGACCCATCCATGTATTCCGCGCCGAACCGCTCGGCCTGGCGCTTCATGTTTTCCACCAGATGCGGGCCGTTTATTCCTTCCGGAAACCCCGGAAAATTCTCCACTTCGGAGGTGAGCGACAGCTGCCCTCCCGCGTCGTACCCGGAAATAACAAGCGGCTTCAAATTCGCTCGCGCCGCATAAACGGCGGCGGTGTTCCCGGCGCACCCTGAACCTACAATGGCAACATTAAACATCTGATTGATCCGCGAATGCGACTCCCCAATTTAACATCTGTGCCGTTGAGCAGCTTATCGGATGCAGTGGCCGCGGAAAGGGCTCGAACCCGCCCAATGCTATAGTGATGCTATTGCACCCGGGCCCGTAGCTCAGTTGGTTAGAGCGCTACCTTGACACGGTAGAGGTCTCCAGTTCGAGTCTGGGCGGGCCCACCACATACATATCCGCGACTTTCCGCCATCCCCGCGAATCGGTATACTTAAACAGGGAAATCCCTCACGGAGCAATTCAATATGGTAGAGCTTACGCCAACAGCGGTAAACAAGGTTAAGGAAATCCTGGAGGCTCAGACTCCTCAGCCAGCCGGTTTGCGGCTCGCTGTTGTGGGTGGCGGCTGCTCCGGGTTCAGCTACTCGATGCAGTTTGAAAACAAGCCGAACATGCTCGATAAGACGTACGATTACGAAGGCTTGAAGGTGTACGTCGATCAGGCGAGCATGCTATACCTTGACGGCGCACAGGTCGATTACGTCGAAACCCTGGAAGGCTCGGGTTTCAAGTTCAACAACCCGAACACCAAGTCAACTTGCGGCTGCGGCAGTTCGTTCAGCGCATAGAAGCATTATTATCTTTCGATTTCGACGGGCGGCCGGAGACGTGATCTTCTGCCGTCCGTTTTGTTTTATGGCTTTGCAAGCGGACTCCAGAACGGCTCGCCAGCCGGAATAAACATGACCGGCATGCCAGGAAGAAACGTTTTTAGCCACGTGGCGCAGTAGTCCATTCCCGCTTCTTCGGAAACTACATGACCCATTAGGATTAGCGCTTTATGTGCCCGCTGCAACCCCGCGTCGCGGGCGTACTCCACCGTTTCCCATTCTCGCGATTCGCCCACTACTAAGACCTCGACCTCCGGGCGCTCCAGAGCCCGAATCTGCATATCTGAACCTGCGGCGCCGGGGATGAATGCCACTGTGGACACCGCCATGTTTCGATTCCCAATCACGCGCATGTTCCGAATCCCAATCTTCTGCTGGATGGACGACGCCAGCGCCTCCAGAGTGGTTGATGGCATATGAAACAGCATCGGGTCGGTGCTGTCGTGATACCGCTCCCAACCGAGCGCGGCAATTTCGCCCTGCATGATCCCATCGGGTTTCATCGCCGGATAATGCCAGTGATCGTGAAAACGGAACACAACCAGATGATGCTCCTGAATGAAAGCCATTTTGGCTAGAAAGACCGGGTCGCTGGTCAAGGCGTTCGTGTCGTCCTGGTGGTTATAGAACGTCGGCTCATGACTGATAATCAGGTTCGCTCCGCTTGCGGCCGCCTTCTGGAGAACATCGAAGGTATCCGCGAAGGTTGTCGCGATTCCAGTCACGACGGCCTCGGGATTACCCGCTTTGAAGGTATCGACGGTCGGCCCTTGCCAAGGCGCGGCCGTATGCTGCTCGATCTTCTCGATTACCTGGCGGGCCGTCAACGATGGCTGTGCGGCCCTCAGGCAACTCACGGCAAAAGTCAGGAGTAAGACGGACTTCATTTGCTCTCCGGCTGATCGTAATCGTGCAGCCGCCGAATCCAGATATTGCGGAATCGGACTTTATCGCCGTGGTTCTGCAACAACAGAGAGTCTTCGGCCGGCATCGGTGAGTAATGCGCCACATGACGATAGATCATCGGTCCCATGGAAGCCTTGTGATTGTGGACCATTACGCCGTTCCAGAAGACGGTGAAGTAAGCGGGACTTACCAGCTTATCGCCATCGAATCGCGCGGCTTCGAAGACGATGTCATAGGTCTGCCATTCACCCGGCTTCCGCGCGACATTGTTAAGCGGGGGCCACTGGCCATATATAGCCGCGGTCTGGCCATCGGCATAGGTAGGGTTCTGATAAGTATCTAAAACCTGGACCTCATAGCGCGTCTGCAGGATGACTCCACTATTCCCGCGGCCTTGACTATTTCCCTTGACCTCGGCGGGAGAAGCCCATTCGACGTGTAGTTGACAGTCGCCAAACTTCTCTTTGGTGGCGATGTCACCGGTCCCGGGAACCACTTCCATGTAGCCATCCGCCACTTTCCATTCGGCAGCGCCGGCGCCACCCGCCTTGGTAATGTCGCTATGGTGGCCGGTCCAGGCGGACAGGTCCTTGCCATCGAAGAGGACCGTGGCGTCCGAAGGTGGCCCCCCCGGTATGGTTGAAGGCGTGATCACCGCCGGATGCGGGCGGTTGGGGTCGTGCACGTGCCAGGGCAGCCCGGGGAGAATTGGCGTATCGGTGAACCCGAGGTCGTGATTAGCCTGGGCGAACAGGGCCAGCCCAGCCAGCAGCAGCGAACTCGACACGGTGAGAAGGAAGGATTTCGACATAGCTCGTTCGAAGCGTAGCGTATCAGACCGCTCTAGACCGTCCGGCTGAGAACGATTTGACCAAAGGACGGGTCGCCGGGTTCCGCCGTGATCACGACGCGAAGGTCCAACGAAGTCCCTAAGCCAGGAATGATCAACCGGTAATGACGATCGCGGACTCGGCTTACATACTCGTCATGCAAGACGCCCTCGGCAACCAGCGTGACTGACCTAATGATAACGCCACCACCGGTAACTACAAACTGTAAGTCGTATTGTCCAGCGGCTTTGACGAACGGCAAAAGTTCAACATCCCAGGTATTCCGCCCGGAGTCGAAAGAAGCGGGCTTCCAGTCGTAGACGACACTGTAAGTCAGCGGCTCTTTGGAAATCGTTGACTCGCCAGTTCCGCAGTTGTAGGCGGCGAGTAAGCGGATATTCTGGCCGTCCTCTTCGTTTGGTACACGGAGAATGACTCGCGAGACCTCGACGGGCGGAAACGTGTCAATCTTCTTATGCCCGATGCTGGTACCGCGCGACAGTTCCTTCCAAGCAGTGCCAGTGAGTCCGAAGACGGCATAAGAGCGGACGTGTTGGCCCTTGGTGATGTCTTCCATCGTGACTACATGGTCAATCCGCGCGGGGTGCTTGAACTTCAACTCCAGAGTCTCGCCGCTGCCGTGAGTCTGCGCCAAGGGAGTGGAGAAACGGCGTTTGATCTCCGCCCCAAACGCGGCCGTACGGCGGGCATGAAGTTCCGGGATCAGTCCCGTAGTGTCGGGCGTGTTGTTGAGTAGCAGCAGCGCGCCATGCCCAACAGATCGATAGTACATGGACATGAGCTGGTCGACTGTCTTCAGGTGCCCATCCGCTTCCGTATTCCAGAACCAAGTGTCATGGATACGGGCGTCTACCTCGCAGGGTAGCCACACGGCGCCGTCCGGCTTGCCATCTTTCGCGGTGGCAACTCCACTGACTGCGGCCTCCCGGGAGACTGCGTTCCAATTAGGATCAGGGGCAATGCCATCCTCATTGCCGACCCAGCGTATGCTCGCCCGGGGACTTTGAAAGATGATGGCGTCTGGCGCGTAGCGAGTTAGTATATCTCCGGCTTCAACGACCGAGCTGCCATCAAACCACACCTCCGAAATCTCGCCGTACTTACTAAGTAACTCGGTCAGTTGCTGGCGATAGATTGCGTTATAAGTGGATTGCTTAGCGGGATTGTCCGACTTACCTCCCAATCCGATACCCAGAGACCGGTCTTGAGGACTTAGATAGACACCTAGCTTCAGGTTACGTTTGCGGCAGGACGCGGCGAGATCCGCCATCACATCGCCTTTACCGTTCCGCCAGGGCGTACCCGCAACCGAGTATTTCGAAGCCGCGGTTTGCCACCAGCAAAAGCCGCCGGTGTGTTTGGCGACAAAGACAATCTGACGAGCCCCCAGCGTTTGCGCGACATCGGCCCATTGCTCGGTATCGAGCTTAGCTGGATCGATCCGGCCCAGCGGCGTAGATAGATCGTCGTACTCCTGGTTCTGCCAGGTGGCGGGACCAAAGTGGACGAACATCGACAACTCCATGTCCTGCCACGCCAGTTGCTGTGGAGAAGGGCGCGCGGGAGTACCGGCGGATTGACCGATCCGTGCGGCGAGCGGCAGGGTGGCCGTGAGTTGAAGCCAGCGGCGGCGGTTCATGGCTGTATATTAGTAACGCGCCACTCAGCCACGGCGACTCACTTCTATGCGACCGCGGCCTGCGGCGCGTGTTCGCGATCGCCCTGGAACTTCACGGAAACTAACTTCGACACGCCAGCTTCCTGCATAGTTACTCCGTACATAGACTGCGCGGACTCCATGGTTTTCTTGGAGTGCGTGATCACGATGAACTGAGTGTCAATGCTCATCTCCCGCAACAGACGCGTGAGGCGGCCGATATTCGCTTCGTCTAGCGGCGCGTCTACCTCATCCAGCACGCAGAAGGGGCTGGGTTGGTAGCGGAAGATGGCCATCAGAAGCGAAAGCGCCGCCAGGGCCTTCTCTCCACCGGAGAGCAGCAGAATGCTTTGCAGCTTCTTGCCCGGCGGAGAAGCGACAATATCGATCCCGCTTTCATTGGCATTCTCCTCATCGATCAGCCGCATCTCACCGGTGCCGCCGCCGAATAAGGTGGTGAAACACTCGCGGAAGTTCTGATTGATGATGTTAAACGCCTCGACGAACTTAGCCTTGGAGATCTGGTCAATCTCGTGAATGGCCTTCTCGGTATCGCGGATGGAATCGATCAGGTCTTTCCGCTGGGCGGTCAAAAACTCCTGCCTCTGCAAGGATAACTCGTACTCTTCGAGCGCCGCGGGGTTGATGGGGCCAAGCGCCTCAATCCGGCTTTTCACTTCCTTGTAGAGCCGTTCGGCTTCCGCCAGCGCCATGGCGTCTAGCGGGAATTCGGGCGGCGGCAGTTCAGACAAGCCGATACCGAGTTCGTTCCGGCTGGTTTCCTCGAGGAACTTGAGCTCCGCTTGACGCCGAACCAGTTCGATTTCCACTTCGGATTTGCGGAGATGGCCGGCTTCCAGGCGCGCCCGCAAGTCTTTTAACGTGTCGTTGGCGGCTGCAAGTTCGGCCCGTTGAATGGTTTCGCGATTCGCAATGTCGGCGACCTGTGCTTCCAGGTGCAGCCCTTCGTCGGTAAGCTGTAAGGCTCGTTTATCGAGTTCGATGTTTTCGGCAAGCAAGCGGGAGCGATGCTCACCCAGGCGCTGAACCTCGGTTGCGAGATTCTGGCGGCGGTTAGTCATTTCGCGTGACTGAGTATCGAGACGTTGCAGGGCGGCGCTCTGCGCGCGGAATCGCTCTTCGATCCCGGCGAGTTCGGCACGCACCGCGGAGTGTTCCTCGCGGACACGGGACGTTTCCGCTTCCATTGATTCCAGTTCCGCGCGGCTGGCTTCCAAAGTACGCTCACGCTCGGCCCGCTCCTGATCTTTTTGGGCGACGGCTTCGCTGTTTTTGGCGCGCTGCATGGCGGAACGTTCTTTTTCCCGCTGGAGACGATCCAGTTCCAACCGGGCGACCGAAATGCGGGATTGTGCACGATTGTGCTCTTCAGTGAGTTTTCGCTGTTCGGCCTGCAGAGCGACCGCGTCCTTCTCGCGGGCCTGTTGGACGTGACGCAAACGATCGACTTCCGCCTCCAGCTGTACGATCTCCCGGGTCCATTCGTCCTGCGTTTTCAGCTGGATGGAGAGCTCACGGTCTTTGGCGGTGAGCGCCGTGGTGACTTCGCGCACTTCGCGTTTTAGCGCCAGCGGGCCTGACGATTTCTTGCGGCCCCCGGTTAGCGTGGATCCCTGGTAGCACCGGCCGTCCTGGAGCAAGAAGTAGAGCTCGGGATGGGCCTGGGCGAAACTGCGGGCCTGATCGGGGGAGTCGGCGAGGAAACAGTGGGCAAGACGTGGAAGCAGCGAGCCCGCCTGGCCGCTGAGACCATTTGAGAGACGCAGGTGCTCGGTGAGCCGGCGCAGGGGAAGTTGGGCGGTGGAGTCGGTTGCGGTCACGCCGGACTCGATCACAAAGGTGGCGCGGCCTTCCAAATCGGTGCGAAGGATCTGCATGCCGGCTTCGGCCTGCGTCCAATCCTTAACGACGACATATTCAAGTTCGTGGTGGAGGAATTCTTCGGCCGCGCGCTCCAATTCCGGGTCCACGTCGACGAAATCGGCCAGCACGCCTTCCGGCTTCAGCCCGCTGCCCGAGCGTTCGATGGCGCCGAGCAAGCGTTTGACAGTTTCCGTGGTGTAGGAGTGGTGCGAAAGCACGTTTTCGAGCGACTCTTTGCGGGCACGCAAACGCGAAGTCTCTCCGCGAAGTTGATCGATCGCCGTGCGCAGGGAAGCAGCGGATTGTTTGCGTTCAGCGAGGTCCAGTTCGGTCCGGCGGCGTTCCCCAGAAAGGGATTCAAGCTCCATCTGCTGTTGCCCGAAATCGCGGGACAGCTTCTCACGGGAAGCGGACAGGCGTGTCACTTCCAGGACAGCGCCTTCCTCGTCGCGGCGCACGCGAGCGGTTTCGCGATCAATGCCGGCCAGGAATTCGTCGATCTGGGCCAGTTGGTTCTTCAGGGTAGAGGCTTCACCGAGCAAGCGCAGCACCAGCACGCGTCCGCCTTCGATGGCCTTTTCATGCTCGCGGACTTTGGTCTGGAGCGCTTCACGCGTCTGGTTGCGGGCCAGGAGAAGAGCGCGGCTCTCGGCGATCTGACGTTCGAGAACGGCGGTAGTCTCGCGCAATTGGGCGCGTTCGGCATCGATTTGCTGGAGTCGGTTATCGAGCTCTTGCGACTCACCCTCATTGCGGGCCATGCGGCCTTCAATGGCGCCGCTCTCGCGCACCTGCGATTCGAGTTTGCCGCGCGTGCGTTCCGCCTCGACATTCAGATCGGCCAATGTTTTCCTGGTTTCGCGCAGTTGCTGCTCCACGAGGAAACATGCCGATTGCAGGGCTTCCCGAGACTTCTCGCTTTCGGCCACCTGGCCAGTAACGGCACGCAACTCCGACGCGGCGCTCTCCAAGTCGGCAGCAGCTTGGGCAACTTCGGCGTTCAGCTGTTGGGACCGCGCACCCAGGACGGTACGCAGCCGATCGTCCAACTCCAGCTTGAGTTCACCGAAACGCTTAGTACGGGCCGCCTGACGTTTGAGGGAGTTGACCTGGCGGGTAACCTCTTCGAGGATGTCGAAGACGCGGGCGAGGTTCTGCTTGGCGCTTTCTAGCTTCGATTCCGCCAGCCGCTTGCGGGACTTGAATTTGGTGATTCCGGCGGCTTCTTCGATGACCGCGCGACGATCGTAGGGCCGGGAGCTAAGGATCTGGCCGATGCGGCCCTGCTCGATAATGGCGTAGCTTTCCGGACCGAGGCCGCTGCCCATGAACAGGTCCTGGATGTCGCGAAGGCGCGCGGGGCGTCCGTTAATCAGGTATTCGCTCTCACCCGAGCGGAAGAGGCGGCGCGTGATGGTGATCTCGCCCGGCGAGACGCGGACGGGCGATGGAAGGGCGGAAGGCTTCTTCACCGCTTCAAGGCCGTGGCCATTCTCTTCGATGGGGATAACGGTGACTTCAATGGGAACGGGGGCTTCGGGAGCAGCTGACGGAAGAGCCGGTGCGGGGTCGAGCAGGGTCATGGTGACGGACGCCATTCCGACCGGTTTGCGATCGCGCGTACCGGCGAAGATCACGTCTTCCATGCGGCCGCCGCGAAGAGATTTGGCTGACTGCTCCCCGAGCACCCAGCTGATGGCGTCGCTCAAATTACTTTTTCCACAACCGTTCGGACCGACGACGGCGGCAATACCGTCCCCGCGGAAGCGCAACTCGGTGCGGTCGCAGAACGACTTGAAACCCTGCAATTCGACTTTTTTCAGTTTTAGCAACGCATTTTCCTCTTGGTCGCGCGGGGGATTTGATTCATCCTAAACCCGCTGGCGGCAAAAGTAAAGTACCGGCACCACTACAAATGGGTTCCAGAAGGAACATGCCACTCTATATAGGCAGCGATGTTGCGGGAGGGCAAAAATAGCTTGGGGCGCAAACTTCGTGAAAAGTTTGCGCCCCAACGCGCGGCTAGGATCTGATCCTATTCTCGTGACTTCTTTGTCCCCTTCGAATCGGGGTAATTACAGATTAGCAGAGGGATTAGACCATACAACTGAAAGACTGACGACTTTTGCCTGATCAACCAGGACCGGGTGATCAGTTACCAGACACCCTTCACCAACGTGCCGGGGTAGCCGAGTTCCGCGCGCGTGATCGGACCCTTCCATCTTCTGGAATCGATCGGGCACGGCGGCATGGGCGAAGTTTGGTTGGCCGAGCAGAAGCATCCGGTACGGCGCCGGGTCGCGGTCAAGTTGATCAAAGCGGGAATGGACACGCGCGAAGTGGTCGCGTCGGCGAGGCTCACCCGTTGACAACCTTTGACGGCGTACCATCTGGCTTGCGCGCTGGCATTGGACGGAAAACGGGAGGAGGCATTTTCGGACCTACAGTATGCGTTCAGTCACCATCTGCCGGCGGAAGAACGCGCCGACGCGGAAAAGAACGTAGATCTTCAATCTTTACGCCGGGACGCAAGATTCGCGTTTCTCAAAGCCATTCCGAGATGAGACAGCGCGATCGAGTAGTCCAGAATCCTAACTGGGCGACAATTGCTGATCCAGCGGCTTCCTACGGCAGCGCCGTCAGGAGCAGCGAATCAAAGCGCGCGATGCCCGTAAATTCGCGATGCGGTGGTATTGTCTTTTCGAAGCTCACGTCCAGCGCACCTGGCGGATTTAAGTGGAAAGCGGTGAGATGCCCAATAGTTTCGGGCGGATCAGACATGCCCCGAAATGGTTGCGGCGGAGAGACCTTTACAGTCCAACGTTTGGTCTGCAGCTCACACCGTCCGGCCACGTAGTCAATGTTTCCAGGCAGCTCCTGAAGAAAATAGAACGCGGTGGACGCTTTATTCCATAACAGCGCCGGGAAAAAAACTGATCCGGGACTTGGCGATGGTGGATAAACCGATTCACCGACACTCTCCTTTAATTGTGTAGGTTGGTTGGGCAGTCGCGCTAGCGACGTACTAGGATCGAGATCTGCAACTGTAAGTACCGCAAGTGTGTCTTCGACAATGTTGTGGTCGGTGGACCTTGGGAAGAGTCTATGGAAGGCGAGGTACGCGCCATCCGGCGAGAGATTTAAAGTCCCGAATTCCACCGCGTGCGAGCGGAATTAGTAGAACGGCCATGACAGTCACCCACACTGTGGGAGTGAGACTATTTTGGATTCCGAACGGCCGCATAATGAAGTTCCATTCGCCGAATTACCCCAAAGTCACCCTACCTTTTCCGCGATTGACTTAGCCTGCAAAAACAACAATAAGTAATCCGGTCCGCCCGCCTTAGAGTCAGTGCCGGACATATTGAATCCGCCGAAGGGGTGGGCTCCGACCATGGCGCCGGTGCATTTGCGGTTCACATATAGATTGCCGACAAAGAACTTGTCTCGCGGCTTCCTGCACGTGCGCGGGGTCGTTGGAATAGATGGCTCCGGTGAGTCCGTATTGAGAATCGTTGGCCATGGTCAGCGCATGCTCAAAGTCTTTGGCTTTGGTGACGGCAAGGACGGGGCCGAAAATCTCTTCCTGGAAGATGCGGGCTTGGGAGTCGATATCGGCGATGATGGTGGGCTTGAGGAAGTAGCCGTCGCCGTCGGAATCGGAACCATCGAGCAGCACGCGGCCTTCGCCCTTGCCGACTTCGATGTACTTGCGGATGCTCTTGCGCGCACTGTCGCTGATCACGGGACCCATGTAGTTTGCTGGGTCATCGGTCGGCCCAACGGACAGGGTTTCGGCGCGAGCTTTCAGCTTCTCCACGAACTGATCGTAAACGCGTTCGTGCACAATGGCTCGGGAACAAGCGGAGCATTTCTGGCCCTGGTAGCCGAAGGCGGAGAAGAGAACGCCGCCGACGGCGCTATCGAGATCGCAATCGGCATCGACCACGATCGCGTCCTTACCACCCATCTCGGCGACCACGCGCTTGATCCACAGCTGGCCGGGCTGGTGTTTGGCGGCGAGTTCGTTGATGCGGAGGCCAACGTCGCGGGAACCGGTGAAGGAGATGAAGCGGGTTTTGGGGTGCTGGACCAGGAGATCGCCAATCGCCGCGCCGCTGCCGGGCAAATAGCAGAAGCATTCTGGCGGGAAATCCGGCTTCGAGCAGCAACTCGACAAACTTGGCGGCCATGATGGGCGTTTCGCTAGACGGCTTAATAACGACCGTGTTCCCGGTAACGAGCGCGGCGACGGCCATTCCGGCAAGAATTGCGAGGGCGAAGTTCCAGGGCGGGATGACGATGCCCACGCCGAGCGGGAGATAGCGCATTTCATCGCGTTCACCAGCCAATTGAACGACGGCGGGGGGATGCGCAAAACGGAGCATCTCGCGGGCGTAGTATTCGCAGAAATCGACCGCTTCCGCAATTTCGGCCTCGGCTTCCGGCCAAGTCTTGCCGGCTTCGTAACAGAGCCATGCGTTGAACTCGAGCTTGCGTTCGCGGAGCAGGGCGGCGGCGCGCAGCAGCTTGTCGACGCGGGACTGGGCGGATGTGGCCGACCAGACGGGGAAGTAACCGAACACTTTCTCCAATGCTTGGCGGGCGATTTCCGGGCTGGCTTTGGAATGTACTCCGACGATTTCCGCAGGCTTCGACGGATTGACCGATTGCAGTTGATCCTTGGTGGCGATGCGTTCTCCGGCGACCAGCAGGTCATAGTGGCGGCCAAATTGAGCCTTCACTTTCGCCAGGGCGGCTTCCATCCGGGTGCGGTTTTCGGGAAGCGTGAAGTCGGTATAAGGTTCGTTGCGGAACTCAGGCAAGTTGTTCATGGATGTAGAAACGTCCTTTATTATCTTGGCCGATGCGGGCGAAGGCGAGGTTGGGATCATGCGCGAAACCGCACCACCAACCTTCGTCGACAGCTTGGCGCAGCAGCCGCGTTTTGTTCTCGATAACCGTCAGCGGATAGAGGTCGAAGGCCGCTACCCAGGTAGGATGCAGGTGGGCGGCGGTAGGAATCAAATCGGACCAGAAGCAAAACGTTTGACCCTGGGAGCGGGCCAAGAGGATGCACATATCGCGATTGTGGCCGGGTACGACGCGCATTTCAAGGCCGGGTACGATTTCGGTGTCGCCATCGAGAAGCGTCATCTGGCCGGTGTCGATCAGGGGCGTGTAGTTCACTTCCCGATAGCTGACACTGTCGCGGGCGAGCCGCTCGCGGGCATGTTCCCACTCGCCACGTTGTGCGTAGTAGCGGGCGTGTGGAAAGGCTGGGGCTACTTTGGTTTCGGGGTTATTACCTTGGGGGTTTTCGATGTCGATCGTGTTGCCGCCGCAATGATCCCAGTGCAAGTGGGAGTTGACCACCATATCGACCGATCCGGGCTCGACCGGGATGCGGTCTGAGCCGACAGGCATCCGCATTCGCTCGCGCGACTTTGGATCATGTCTCACACCGCCACCAGTTTCGATCAGGATCCGTTGTCCGCCGGATTCAATCAAATAGCAATTAAACGCGGCAGGAATCCGATTCAGCTCGTCGGCGGGCATAAGTGGATCCCAGAGGGTTTTGGGGACGACGCCGAAGAACGCGCCCCCGTCCCACCAATACACGCCCGCGCGGACCAGCCGGACCCGGAAATCGCCGATGTCGATCAATGCGGCAGTTTAGCCGCGAACCAGTTGGCGGCCGCGCTCGAACAGTTCGGCGGCTTCCTCGGCAATCTGCCGTCCGCGTTCGTAGAGATCCTTGCTCTTGTCGACCAATTCCTTACTGGTCTCGGTGAGCGCTTTTTGGCCTTCGTCCACCCGCTCGCCGATCTTATCGCCGAGCATCCCGCGCGTATCGCTGCCCGACTTGGGGGCGTAGAGCATTGCGATGGCGGACCCAAGAATCGCGCCGGCCGCGAACCAACCTAAACCGCTGGCTTTGTAATCCATAATTCCTCCCGTGGGTATTTTCGCATGCGTGTGTCGCCGAGCGGCGGAAATAGAAGGTGTCTACGTTATTCTGGGGACATGTTGCCCGAAGAACAATTTCCTGATGTGAGCGTTTCCGGCGCGGAGGACCCTTCGTCCGACATGGACATGGTTGCTGTATTTAGCGAGACCGGCGCTCTGGCTGAGATGGAGGCGCTCGCGATTCAGGGAATCCTGACGGCAAACGACATTCCCTTCACGGTATTTGGAAGCTCCACGCTCCCGGTTACCGAGTTCTCGATACAGGTACCGGCTTCTCGGGTTGCCGATGCTCAAAAAGCGATTGCGGATGCGCAGGCAGCGGGCCCGGCTGCGGCCGAACAGGCGGAGCGCGAAGGCGAGCTATCCGGGATCAAGGGCGAAATTTAGCTGACCTGTTAACGACCCATCACCGGCGCCAGAGGTGTTGGCCGTCGGTAAGGATCGAGATTAAACCCACGAGGTCGGTGCGGTAGGTCGCGACGTGGCGGGCTTCCAGATTTTCGATGGTGATCGCGCTCGGGTGGCCATATAGATTGCCGTGACCGTCCGAAATGATGGCCATGCCTGGAGCGACCTGATCGAGAAATGCAGCAGTCGATGACGTTTTGCTGCCGTGATGGCCGACTTTCAGGATGTCGGCATGCGGCCAAGGCTGATTCAGGGCATAGTCCGCCTCCACATTTTTCTCCATATCTCCGGTGAGCAGCAGTGAGCGATTGCGATAGGCGATCTGCAGAACCAACGAATCGTTATTGCCGGGCTTAGCACTGGGCACGTAATCGGCGGACGGCTCCAAAACCTTTATAGCCGCGCCACCCAGCTGCATTGCGTTCCCGGTGTGCAGGCGTCGGATGCGAGTGCCACGTGCGCGCGCGATGTTTTGTATGCGTGTCCAGAGCTCACATGGCGGGGTTGCACCAACCCAGAGCTCGGCCACTTGGAAATCATTGAGAATCGCGGGGACGCCAGCGGCGTGGTCGTCGTGGAGGTGGGAAATAGCCACGACGTCGAGCCGTTTCAGCCCGCGGGTCCAAAGGTACGGGGCAACGACATCTTCGCCGATTTCCATGCGCGCCGCAGTGGTGCTTGAGGTGTGGCGGGCAAAATCCGGGATTCCGCCGGCGTCCATCAGCATGGTTTGGCCATTGGGAAAAACGAGTAACAATGCATCGCCTTGGCCGACGTCGATGGCGGTGAATTCCAATTTCCCCGGTTCGATGCGGGGTGCAAACGGAAACGTGACCAGCACATAAAGTAATCCGGCCAACACGCCGATAGACGACCAACGGAGCCAATTCCGCTTCCAGCGGACAGCGGCGAAAATCAGGGCAAGGCAAATGGCGAAGGAAAGAAGCACGGGTGGCGCCGGGATGCGCCAATTGGGTTCATAACGGGCGTGCCAGTCGACAGTGCGACGGGAAAGATCGAGCAGGAACGCGGCGACCGACGCGGCGGCGTGCGAACCCGTGAAGAGCGCGGCGAAACCGACGGGGACAACCAGTCCGAGCAGAGGTACGACTACGGCGTTCGCGGAAAGCCCGGTGAAGGATATGCGATGAAAATACATCGCCATTGGGAGCGCCAGTCCGGCTTGGATGACGGCGGAAGTGATAAACAGGTCGTAGAAGAAAACGAGGCAGCGGGTGAGGAAGCAAACAGCGGCACGGCTCACGGCGACGGGTAACGGAAGCAGGGCGGATAAGGTATCGGCGTAGAGGCGTAACTCGACACGGTGGGATGCGACGGCGGGCTCCATGCGCACATCGCGCGCGGTGTTTGAAAGATCTTTGACAGCTTGCAACAGAGGAGCGGAGGTGTGCTCCATCACCGGGATCGCAAAGACCGCGAGAAACGCGACGGCCAGGAAGGAGAGCTGGAAGCTGGGGTCGAAAAGCTGAGGCGGGTCCAGAACGAGGAAAAATAAGGCGACAGCAGCCAGTAGATTGAGCATGCGCCGTTTCCGGAAGAAGAGGCTTCCGATGGCGAATAGAGTCATACCGGCGGCCGATCGAATGACCGGAGCTTGCCAACCGGTGATCAGCGCGTAGAGCCAAGCTGCCAGGACAGTGAGAAGCGTGGCAGGAAGGCGTGGCACCAGACAAAGCCGCAGGAGAAAGAGGAGAACACCGGCCAGGACGGCGACGTGACTGCCGGAGATCACTAACGCGTGGAAAGTTCCGGTGGAGCGATATTGCTCCGTCCACAGCCGGTCGAGTCCCGAGCTTTCGCCGATGAGGACGGCGTCCATCATGGCGGTGTTATAGCGGTCGCCGCGGTAAAGCGTAGCGATGCGATCGAGCGAAGCCATGCGGATATCGGAAATCGCGCGATGGAACCAATCGCCGCAAGCGCCATTGAGGGGGGTGATTTGGTCAGACGAAAGGGTCCAGAAGATTTCCTGGCGGGCGAGGTAATAGCTGTAGTCGAACGCATCGGGGTTCCCGAAATTGCGCGGAACGCGAAGGCTGCCTTGGACTTGCAGTCTTTGACCATAGCGGAGAACCGGCATAGTGTCGCCAGGGTGAGAGTAGATGTTCACGCGTGCACGGGCGCGGCGGCCGATTTCGAGAAGAAACGCCTCATGATCGCCAGTCAAGGCGGGTGGCTCGACGACGCAGCCTTCTAGGATCGTGACTGACAAATCGGGTACATCGAGGCGCGGTGGTTGTGCAGGATTGTGCACAATTTGCAAAAAGGCGCCGCATTCAACAAATCCGAGCAGGCAGGCGGCGGTGGCGGTTGTGCGGAAATTGCAAAACGAAGCCAATCCGGTCAACAGAGCGGTCGCGGCGCAGGCGGCGAGCAGAGTGATGACATCCAGCGGCCACAGGTGGGAAAGGAAAATCCCGGTCGCGATGGCGGCTACGGGGAGAACTAGGGGTTCACGTCGCACCGCAAGCAAGGTGCGCGGGCAGGTGCGGAACTCTCGAACGCGTCAGCGTTTTAGGAATTTGTTATCCGGATCCAGCTCGACGTGGTCGGGACGCGCAGCTACCGGGATTGAGATCGTAACCGGCTCGGACGAGGAACGAACCCAACGAAGTGTCTTCTTTCCGTGCACATCGATCTGCACCGGGAAGTCTGCGGAGAAATCGTCCGGCACGCCGGATTGGGTGAGAGTGCCCTTCAGGAGACTGCCGTCTGACGAGTTTTTCACGTTGGAGGCGAAATGCAGTTTGGGAATACCCATGCCATAAACCCATTGATCGAAGAAGTCGTGCAAGGTGCGATCCGGCACTCCGGCCGGCATTAACGAGGCGCAGAGATTGCGAAACTCCTCGGTGGTCAGATTCTTCCGTTCGAACTTCCGCCGGAGTTCGGCCAGCATTTTCCAGAAATTGTCAGTGCCCATGCGCGCATGCAGCATCTGCATGATCCAGGTGCCCTTGCCATACATAATGGTGACCCAGGCATCGGGATCTTCACTCGGGTCGATGCGGCGGGCCTGCGTTACCGGGCCCGATTGTTCCACTTCCGACTTATCCGCCCGGCGCTGCAAAAGACCCTGGCGATAGGTTTCGAGGAGCAGGCTAACTGCATCGGACTCGCCGCGGGACTGCAAATAGAGCATGGCCGAATAGTTGGCTAGCGCCTCCATGATCCACTCGTCGTGATAGCTTTCGGTGAGCACCAGATTGCCCCACCATTGGTGCGCGGCTTCGTGAGCGCGCATAAGTTCCGTGAAGAAAATCTGCGACTGCTGGTTCATCTCCGAGAAAGTCTTTCCGGATGGGCTCATGTACGCCATGGTGGACAAGTAGATCAGGCCGCCGAAACCTTGGCCGAACTTACCGGGGATCGGTGAAACGATTAGCTTCTTCAATGGCGGTGGACCGAAGCGTTCGGAATAAAACTCCATTACGTCGGCAATTTTGGCGGCAAGCGTGGAGTTAGGAACCGAAGGTCCGTTGGTCGGTTCGAGTGCGCGATTCCCGCATAACTCAACGCGCAAATCGCCACGCCGCAGTGTCCGGCAATCGTAGGAACCCAGGTTGAATCCCGCCATGGGCAGCGGTGTATCGATGTGGTTTTCGATAGTGCGTTCGCCGTTTTCCGTGTGGTCGGAGATGGTTTCACCGGGAGCGACCAGGTCGAGCGAATCGGGAAATTGAAATTTCAGGTCGAAACGGGCGAACTCGAGCGCGCGGTGGGGATACCAGCGACCGCGGGAGCCCACGAAATAGACATGATTCGCGTCGGTGGAGATCACGTTTCCGGAATGCGAGACCTTGACCACGTGCTCGGTGCCGGCGCGCAGCGGAGCAGGCGGAATGATTAAAAACAAGCGGTCGCCCGGATCAGTTCCGGGAACGATGACATTGGGAGTCTCGGAGATTTCGGCGGGCTGGCCATCCACTTCGACGGCGGTGATGCGCATCTGCCGGGAGAGATCGAACGAGAGCGCTTCCAGATCGCGGGAGATCCCGCTGACGGTAAATGTCGACTCGACGCGCATGCCGAGATTCGCATCCAAATGAGAGTCGATACGGTATTGGCCAGCGTGGAAATCGGGAGTTCGCGTCACGGATATCAGGGATTTGGGAGTGTAACTGGCCCAGACATCGGAATAGCCGTTAGTGGAACCGGCGCGCGGCTGGCCGACTAGGATCTGCTCGGAGGAGCGAGGGTCGAACACAATATCGAAGCCACCGAGAGTTTTCCCACCCAGCAACGCCGCGAACAGGTGGTCCGGGGTATGTGAGCCGGTAAGAAGATCGAGCAGCAAACGCGTTTCAAACTGAGGGGCGATGCGGCTGATCACATCGTGGTAGCGGCCGGCCATTTTTCGTCCGTAATCCGGATCGCGGCGGACCGAGGGAGCATTCTGGATCTGGGTCATCAGTTCGGCGGCTGTGTTATCGGCGAAGACGAACGCCGCGTCGACCAAATGTTCTTCCAGGTTCGCCCCGCCGGCGTGCTTGCTTAAGGTGCGGCGCTCATCGGGATTGGGAGGCAAGAGGAGGACTTCGCCATCTCCGGCATCGACCTGGCTGGAGAAAACGGCTGCAATCGGCGCCCCCAGGACGGGCTTGGAAAAGATAAGATAGCCCTCGGTGAGGAAGAACTGTACGTCCCCGCGCTTCAGTCCGAGTTCCCGAACGCGGTAGGTCTGTTCGGGGTCGAGCTCTACGGAGCGGATTGCTTGCGATGTTTCGGCGCCATTTCCAGCCTGGAGTGGACGGGAAAATGCGAGAAGAAGGCCCGCATGACAGAGCAATCCGCAGAGTGCGGCCGACAAAAGGCGGAGGACGAACGGTTCATGCGCCTGGCAATGGAGCAAGCGCGTAAAGGACTGGGGACGCCAGACGCCGGCGAAGTGGGATGTGTGATCGTGCGTGATGGCGAGGTGTTGGCCGAGGGATTCAATGAGGCTGAGATTGCCTTCGACCCGACCGGGCACGCGGAGATTGTCACCTTGCGGAAGCTCGGCAAGAAACTGCGAACCACCGAGTTCCGTGGCTGCACGCTGTACTGTACGCTGCAATGCTGTGGGATGTGCACGATGGCGTGCATCTGGGCGAAGATCTCGCGGATCGTTTATGGCGCCAAGCGCCAGGACGTCCACAGTATGTACTTCGAGACACGGCACTGGGATACCGCTGATTTTATATCCGACGCCTTTCGCAACGATCTAGAAGTTTCGGGCGGAGTGCTGGCCGATGAGTGCGCGGAACTCTATTACAAGAAGGATGCGCAACCGCCACGCGAGGCTCGGAAGAACGTTTAACCGCCTGTTAGACTACTTCTTCGCATGCGCCTCGTCACGTTTCAACATCAGAATCATGCCCATGCCGGGGTGATTTCCGGGAACCAGGTAATTGGTTTGAAAAGCTCCGGATTTCCGACGGTGCTTTCCTTTCTGCAAGGCGGCAGGGAAGCGGTGAAGCGCCTGGAAGTACTGCTTGCCAAACCACCGGAAGGGGAAACGTTTTCACTCGAGAGCGTGCAACTGCTGGCTCCGATCCCGGTGCCTCCCAAGATTATCTGCATTGGGCTGAACTACCGCGACCATGCGATTGAGTCGGGAATGGCCATACCTTCAACGCCGACGGTTTTCACGAAATTTGCGACCTCGGTGATCGGGCCCGGCGCGCCGATCGTTTTGCCGAAGCACTCGGAGAAACCGGACTACGAAGCGGAACTGGCGTTTGTGATTGGCAAGGGAGGCCGTTATATTGCCGCGGCGGATTGGCGCGCGCATGTATTCGGCTACATGAATCTAAACGACGTAAGCGCGCGCGATTACCAAATGGCGACATCGCAATGGACCATTGGAAAGACTTTCGACACGTTCGCGCCGATGGGGCCGTGGCTGGTTTCCGCCGATGAGATTGCCGACCCGCATGAACTGCCGATTCGTTGCACGATCAACGGCGAAGTCCTGCAGAACTCCAACACGCGGGAGCTGATCTTTAAAATTCCGGAGCTGGTGGAATACTTATCGAGCGTTTTTACGTTGGAGGCGGGAGATATTGTGTCCACGGGTACGCCGCCGGGAGTGGGGATGGCGCGGAAACCACCCCGCTGGCTGGCGCCGGGCGACGATGTCGTGATCGCGGTGGAAGGACTGGGAGAACTCCGGAATCCGGTGCGGGCAGAAGCGCGGTAGCCAGAAGGCTTTGTAGCGTCAACGTCTGAGCCACATACAATAGTGATAGATGCATCAACATTCGCATCATCACTCCCATCACCACGCGCACACCGGGAACATCCTTAATTGGTCGGTTTTCGCCACCGCCTCGTTTGTCGTATTAGAGGTTTGGGCGGGAGCTCGCGGCCATTCGCTTGCGCTGCTTTCCGACGCCGGGCATAACGCTTCCGACGCGTTAGCACTGTTGCTGGCCTGGTTCGGAATGCGGCAGGAAGCGCGGCCGCCGGATGAACAACGCACCTTCGGTTATCAGCGCGCAGGCGTGTTGACGGCGTTGGTGAATGCGAGCACGTTGATCCTGGTTTCCGGCTGGATCTTCTACGAGGCGATTCTTCGATTAGCAAATCCAGCGCCGGTGAGCGATCTGATCATGGCGCTCACTGCCTCGGGCGGGATTCTGCTGAATGGCGCGATTGTTTGGGGATTGGCGCGTACCAATCGCGATGATTTGAATTTGCGGAGCGCGCTGGTGCACATGATGGGCGACCTGATCGGGTCGGCGGCTATCGTTTTGGGTGCGGTGGTACTACGTTACACGGGATGGATGTGGCTGGACCCGGTGCTCTCGATGGCGATCGCGGCGCTGATTATCTGGTCGGCGTGGGACATTGTCCGGGAGTCGCTCAACATCCTATTGGAAGCGTTGCCGCGCGGGATGAGTTTGGGGTCCGTGAAAGATGCGCTACGAAGTGTAAACGGAGTACTCGACGTTCACGATCTGCACATCTGGAGCTTGGGGTCGCAATCGCGCGCGCTGAGTTGCCACGTCCTGATCAACGATGTGCGGCCTTCGGAGAGCTTCGTCATCCTGGAAGCAATTCGGAATGTTTTGGGGCAGCAATTCAAAGTGCGCCACACCACGGTGCAGTTCGAGCATCTGAACTGTTGCCCGCCGGAAGAGGTTTGCGCCGGGCACGGAGTATCGGAACAGCACTCAGGTGGCGTTCACGATCATGCGCACGATCATGCGCGCGATCACGAGCATGATCATGCCGGGCACTAGGTGACATCCGCTCCGGGTTTGTTTCGCCGGTTGGCGAAGCGGATTCGCTCCCAGATCCGTTACCGGGTAACCCGGTCGGGATACTTGTTTGTGGCGGCGCTAGTGGTGGTGGGCGTGGCGGCGGTAGGCTCGGCGAATAATCTACTATTCCTGATTCTGGCGGCAATGCTTGCCACGCTGATGGTTTCCGGTTTCGTCAGCAGGCTTTGCCTGGCGGGGCTGGAATTAGAGATGGCGCTGCCGGAGCACATTGCCGCCCGGCAGCCGGTCACGGCCCAGATCCGCCTGCGCAATTTGAAATGGTTCCCTTCGTTTGCGGTGCATTTGAGCAGCCGGCGCGGGCCGGAACTGCCCACCCTGCAGAAGGAGATCGTATTTCCGGCTTTGCCGGGGCGCAGCACGATCGCAGTGGATGCGCCAGCTTTATTCCCCAGGCGGGGCGCGCATCAGGAAAACCTATTTGTAGTCGCCACGCGCTTTCCGTTCGGGTTCGTCGAGCGGCGGGCGAGCGTGTCCATTCGCAGTGAAGTGGTAATTTATCCGGCACTTTCCGGGGGCTTCATGGCTGACGAAATTGTGGGAGAACTGCGGGGCGATCTGGAGCGGGAACAACGCGGCCGAGGCGCGGACTTTCATCGGCTGCGCCCGTATGAGTTTCATGAGAGCGCGCGGCACGTGGATTGGAAAAGTTCGGCGCGAACCGGGCAGCTGCAGGTGCGCGAGTTCGCACGCGAGGAGCGATCGACAGTATCCATATTTTTCGATTTAAGGGGACCGGCCGACCAGGGTTTCGAGCGCTCGGTGGAATGCTGCGCTTACGTTGTGTGGATGTTGAGCGCCGAATCGGTGCGGGTACGTTTTCGAACGCAACGCGTGGATCTGGTGTTTCCCGATCAGGTGGATGCGTTCGCGATTCTGCGCGCGCTTGCCTTGGTGGAAGCCGAGCCGGAGCTGGAAATTCCTGAGGCGGACGGAGACGATCCGCACCTGCTATTCACGCGCAATCCGGACAAGTTTACGGACGCTGGTTGGACATTCGGCAGAGCCAACTAGCTCAGCGTTAGCCGCCGATGGAATACATTGGCCGGGGCGGCGCAACAAAGTGAGAAGAGTTGATCTCGTGACCGAGCCACTTGTCAGCTACGGCCGTGCGCAGAGCTTGAGCAACTTGCTCGTCCGAGCCGCCGCGCAACAGGGGGCGAACATCGGTTTCATCAATGGCGAACAAGCAGTAGCGGAGCTTGCCGTCGGCAGTGAGGCGCAGGCGATTGCAGTTCAAACAGAACGGGCGGCTGACCGAGGCAATCAGGCCGATTTTGCCGCAGCCATCGGCATATTCGTACTCGGTTGCGGGAGCGCGGAGGTCGCTTGGTGGAACCTCCCGTAAGGGCGAGATCTCCTCGGACAGCACGCGCACGATCTCATCGGCCGTTAGGACTTTCGACTTATCCCAGAGCTGCTGGGAATCCAGAGGCATGAACTCTATGAAGCGCGGCTCAAAGCCGTTAGCCCGGCAGAATCGCGCCATGGGGACCAGGTCGGGCTCGATCAAATTCTTAACCGCGACCACGTTGATTTTGATGGGGCCGAAACCGATTTGCCTGGCGAGCCGCAAGCCATCCAGGACGCGCGAAAGATCATCCCGGCGAGTGATGCGGAGAAATTTCTCGGGATCGAGGGTATCCAGATGCACGTTCAAGCGGCGAAGACCGGCATCGTAGAGCGATCGCGCGTGCTCAGCAAGAAGCACGCCGTTGGTGGTGAGAGCGAGATCCCGAACGCCGGGAATGTTGGCGATCTTTTCCACCAGGACCGGGAGATCCCGGCGAACCAGCGGCTCGCCCCCGGTGAGACGGACCTTCGTAATACCTAACTGGACCGCGGTTCGGACGAAGCGCTCGATTTCCTCGAAGCTCAGCAGGTTCTCACGGGCTTCGAAGTGGACCGGCCCTTCCGGCATGCAGTAGAAACAGCGGATGTTGCACCGATCGGTGACGCTGATTCGCAGATTGTCATGCAGACGGCCGAAGTTGTCGACGAGCGGCTTCACTTCAGGGCCAACATGCGCTCGATGGGCAGGCGTGCGCGTTCCATCATCTCGAGAGGGAGTTCCACGCGCGGTTGCAGATCAGCCAGCGCGTCGCGCAGCTTTTCCAACGTATTCAGACGCATGTACGGGCATTCACTGCAATTACAGTTCTCATTGGCCACGTAGTAGAACTTCTTGCCAGGAGCGCGCCGGATTAGCGAATGGTTGACGCCGCTTTCGGTCATGACGATGAAGGCCGGTGCGGAACTTCGGGCGCAGTATTCGATTAGCGCGGACGTGGAACCGATAAACGTTGCTAAGTTCAGGACAGCCTGCGGGCACTCTGGGTGCGCGACTACCTCGGCTTCGGGATGCGCAGCCATTGTTTCCAGCAACCGGCGCGCCGGGAAACTCTGATGGACGATGCAGGACCCCTGCCAGATCTTCATGTTCTGCCGGCCGGTTTGCGTCTTCACGTAATTGCCCAGATTGCGATCCGGAAGGAACAATATCGTTTTGTCAGCGGGGATGGAGTTGACCACCTGCACGGCGTTGCGCGATGTGCAGATGATATCGCTCTCGGCTTTCACTTCAAGAGAGGTGTTGATGTAACTGACGATGACGTGATCGGGGTTGCGACGCTTGTACTCGCGAATCGGCTCCACCGGACAACCTTCGACCAGGCTGCAACTGGCGGCGCGATCCGGCACGATGACGATCTTATCGGGATTCAGCGCCTTGGCCGTCTCCGCCATGAACCAGACGCCGCAAAAAGCGATGACGTCGCCATCGAAGTTCTTGGCGATGCGGGCCAGTTCCAGGCTGTCGCCAATGGCGTCGGCCAGCGATTGAATTTCGGATTCCTGGTAGTGATGCGCCAGGATCATCGCGCGGCGGGAGCGCTGGAGATAGCGGATTTCTTCTGTAAGCGCGTCAGTGGGCAGGCCGGAGCCAGTCACGACGGGAGATAACAACTCAGCGGAAATGTCAGCGGCAGCAGGCACGGCTCTAACTCGATTCTAGCCGTTTAGATTCCAACGCGCGGCTGGACGATTCTAATGCGCGACGGGAACGAAGTCCGGCGGAGGCGCCGCACCCTGACCGAAGAAGTACTGTTCCATTTGCTGCAGGATGAATTCTTGAGCGTCGGGCGTTCCTAGATTCAGCCGATATTCATTCATCAGCATCTTCATATGCTCAACCCAACCTTTCCAGGCTTCCTTGGAAACGTTGTCGTAGATGCGTTGACCGAGCGGGTGACCTTCGAACGGGATTTCGTCGAGACCTTCGGCTTCTTTCTGCAACTTCACGCAGAAGACACGGTGCGAAACAGTAGCCATGGGAAACCTTTAGAATACTACGGTATGCGTGCCATTCTGCTAGTTGTTTTTGGCCTAAGCGTGGTTACCGGGCTGCGGGCCGACGCCTGGAACGACGCTATCGACAAGCTCCGGGGTGGCGATCAGGCTGGGGCAATTCAACTGCTGGAGGCTGCCATCCGCAAAGAACCGGGGGCCGTCGCTCCGAACGTTCTTCTTGTGGAGGTTTTGCTTGGCGCTGAACGGGTTGACGAGGCGCGGCAGGCTGCGGATCGCGCGCTGGCTTCGAACGGGGCTGCGGCCGACTTACATCGCGTTGAGGGCGACGTGCATTTCCGGCAGGGCGATATCTTTGGCGCCGAGAAGGAATATAAGCTCGCCGTTAAGACCGACCCGAAGAATGCCCGAGCCGTACTTGGCGTGGCGCGCGTTTATCAATCGGGCAGCATCAACGGCAAAGCGCGCATTCTGATTTATCAAGCGCACAATCTCGACCCGGAGGACCCGGCTATCGAAGCGGCGCTCGAGCGCATCGAGGGCAACACTCCCGCTTCCCTGGCCCGCTGGGAACAAGCTATTAAGATAAGGGCCGATGAGGGCCCCGAGATTGGAACCATAGCGCGTGAACTGCGAGCGCGCGTCGCGTCGACTAAGAGACTGCAAGGGAAGACCGAAAGCGAACTTGCCAGCCCTTACGGCCATTACCAGGTGCCGCTTTCTGTGGAACGCGATGGAGAGCGGGCCACCGGTCTTGGAATAACCATCCAAATCAATGATCTAAAGACGCAGCTGCAACTGGACACGGGCGCTAGCGGGCTGATTATCAGCAGCAAAATGGCGGAGCGCAGCGGAGTAGAGCGGCTGGCCGATGTGGATCTGGGTGGGATCGGGAATCAAGGGCCGGTAAAAGGGTGGTTGGGCTACGCTGAGCGCATTCGGTTCGGCGATCTCGAGTTCCGGAATTTCATCGTGCGGGTTTCCGAGAAAGGGGCGGTGACCGACACTGGCGGGTTAATCGGGACCGATGTTTTCAGCCGCTTCCTCGTGAACTTGAACTTCAAAGCCCATCGCCTGGAGTTGGATGCTCTACCCGGCCCGCTCTGGGATGGCCAAAAAATGGTGGACCGTTACGAGGGACCGGAACTGGCCGATTTCTCGCAGTTCTTGCGATTGGGACACGACGTTCTTGTGCCAACGCGCATCAGCGACGGGCCTGCGGTCCTGTTCCTGGTAGACACGGGCTCGACTTTCAGCATGATCTCGACAAACGCGGCCCCAGCCGTCACCAAGTTGCGCAGCGATCCGCGAGTGCGCATAAAAGGGATCTCTGGCGAAGTGAAGATGGTGTACTCCGCGGAAAAAGTGACTCTGGAATTTGCGCACTTTCGGCAAGAAAACCAGGACTTGACGGCGTTCGATCTTTCCCGATTTAGCCGTGGTGCTGGGGCCGAGATCACGGGAATCATGGGTTTGCCGCTGCTGCACTTATTCCGCTCAGTGACCATCGATTATCGGGATGGCCGTATAAAATTTGATTACGGGAGGTGATACACTGGAACCGCGTTTGACCGGCCCTGCCAATTTCGGCGACTCGCTCGCCCCCCGAATTGCTCCGCTCTCAAATCAGAAGGAATAAGAAGATGAAGAATATTTTTGTAGGTAACCTGAGCTTCGGGACGACCGAGCAGGACATCCGCACGCTTTTTGAAAGCTACGGAGCAGTGGATCGCGTGAGCATCGTGACGGATCGCGACTCTGGGCAGCCCCGTGGTTTCGGGTTTGTCGAGATGAACAATGACGCGGAAGGCGATAAGGCGATTGCGGGCATGAACGGCCGGGAAGTTGGTGGTCGTGCGCTGAACGTGAATGAAGCTCGTCCCAAGGGCAGCGGCGCGGGTGGTGGCGGCGGACGGGATCGCGGCAACAGCGGCGGCGGCGGTGGATACGGCCGCAAACCTTCGCGCTGGTAATCGCGTTGTAATCGGTTCGGTGCGACACTGGCACTGGGGGTATTAATGAACCGAGTACTTGGAATCGTACTGTTGGCATGCAGTGTTGCCGGCTTGGTGCAGGCGCAGGAAGGCCGATGGGAATACCTCGGGCAATCCAACGTGGATGGCGCGCGCGATCATGACAACATCGTGGTCACGCGAGCTCGCGGCCTGTATCGCGCGATTCAGATCAAGGTGGAAAATTCGGCCATCGAATTCGATCATGTGATCGTGCACTACGGCAACGGAACCGTTGAGCCGATTCAGATTCGAAACGTGATTCCGGCCGGCCAACAAACGCGCGTCATTGACTTGCCAGGCAGTCGGCGTGTCATTCGCAGCGTGGAGTTGTTCTACTCGCGCGCTAATTTCAACGGGCGTAAGCCGAAAGTGCGGCTATTCGGACTGCATTGAGCCGACGAGTAGGAACAGAAGCAAAGGCCCCCGAAACGGGACGGCTTTGCCAATAGCGGTACTCGTCCGCTTTCATCTCGTCGAAGTCAGTGTACTTGCGTACTGTGATTGGCGTGTCTTCCATGGCGTTCTGCTGTTACCATAACGGGCAGAGTTACTGTAGAGCCAGACGATTCTCGCTCAGCGTTGTTCCGGTGGCTCGCTGCACGCGGGCTACGGCGCGATTGAACTCGAGCGCCGCGAGCAGCCGCCGGCGTCGTGCTTCAGAATAATCGTTTTGCCGGGTGAGCGAGAGAAACGTCGTGCTCTCGCCAGTCTCAAACAGCCGCATTTCACTATCCAGCTTCTGCTTCGCTGCAGTCTCACCGGCGGTGGCCGCGTCTCGTCTCTGCCGCGCGATGGCCAAGCCTTCCAGGGCATCGCGAACTTCCGATTGGATCGCCTGCTGAATTTGAGCCTCGGCCAGTTTCTCCTTGCGGCCGGCGATCACGCTTTGCGTCACGGCAGCTTTGGCGGCGCGATTGCGGAAGGTCATATCCACCTGCAGACCCGCTTGCACGGTTTGATACCGGCCGCTAAATAGATTCCCTAGATCCGCGCCATAGCCACCCAAGAGATAACCGGGCAGCGTGCCTAGCGTTGGCGCGGCTACCGGGGTTACTCCAAACGCGTTCAGGATCGGGTTGATCTGATTCACGATTGGCTCCGTGGCGAGCGTGATCGGATCGGGCGTGGTGTTTCGCTTCCCCGCCAAGCCGCCAAGCAGATAAGTGGCAACCAGGTTGAGTTGAGGTTTGACGAGATTCTCATTTTGCCGCGTCTCAATGGCGTTAATCTGTTGCCGAATCGCGCTGCTCTTCAGTTCCGGGCGGAGTTGCAGGGCGCGCGCGACTACGGCCGGAACGTCATCCAAGTCCGCCGCAGCCGTAGATTCCCGGTCAGTCGGAACGAGTTCCTGATTCCAGAGCGCGGTTCCTGTGGCGGAGCTAAGCAGTTGTTTGAAGGCGTTTTCTTGCGCGGCCGCTACAGCCGCCGATGCGTACCAGGTATCCTGGCGGCGAGCAATTTCCGCATCGGTTCCCGCTGCTTCCGACTGCGCCAGTGTTCCGGCGGCGATGCGATGGCGATCGCGTTCCAACTGGTTGCGGGCTAAGTCCACCGCCTCGCGTTGGATCTCCTGGTTTTCCCGCGCCGCCGCCAGATCCCAGTAGGCTTGCTGCACGCGCGTGACAACGTCGATTAGCTTGATCTCCACCTCGGACCGGGAAAGCGCCGTCTGTCGCGTGCGAATGAGCAGCAATGAGCGCGCGGCGTCAATCTTGCGGTTCCGCAACAGCGGTTGCGTGAGTGTCACGCCGAGCTGCGAGAGGTAGAAAGGGTTCACGCCTAAGAACGGATCGGCCGAAGATACGCGGCTGTTATCGAATGTCACATCGAACGCCGCGCCGTCCCACGGGGTGGTCTGGTGAACGGCGAAATTGCTTGTCAGGTAATGCTCGGTGAGTTTGCCGTTGCTGGCTTGCAGCAGCGAAGGGGCGGGAGTGTTGCGGGCCTGGTAATTCGGCTGCCAGCGAAACGTCATGTCGGTATACGCTTGGGCGGCGGCCAGGGCAGCCTCGGCATCGGCTTCGTTGGAACGCTCGATTTCCAACTCGAGATTCTCCCGGATGGCGATTTCGATAGCTTCGTGAAGCGATAAATCGCGGGTGCTCGTGACGCCGACATGCGCAGGCTGATCCGGCGTTGCGGCTAATAGCGCGAGCAGGAGCAAAGATGCCGTCACGGCTGGGCCTCGCCGGTGAGGATGTAGGAATCCACGCGCAAGCCGACCGGGAGATCGGGATGCCCGTCCAACTCAACCAGCGTCTCCAGTATTTTCGTGTCGATTCTCTCGGTGGGTGCGTCCGTGCGAATGTTCTTGCGGCCTAGTGTCTTGCCCACGCGCACCACGTGACCCCAGAACTTTTTCCCGGCATATGCGTCTGCGGTCACATAGGCGCGTTGCCCCTCGTGGACATGGCCCACGTCGGATTCATCGACATCGACGCGAACGCGCAGCACCGAAGTGTCCGCGACGACGAAGATCGGGTCGCCACCCTCAGTGACGCTCTCTCCGGTGCGGTGCAGGCGGCGCAGAACCACGCCAGTCACGGGGGAATGAATCACGGTTTTTGCCAGGCGGGATTGGGCCTCATTCATCTGCGCGCGAGCTAAAGCGATAGCAGCGGCGGCGCGTAGTTGATCGTCTGCGCGCGGGGCGGCATCGACCAAGGAATAATGCTCCTTCAATTGCGCCAGGCGGGCCTGCGCGACCGCGTATTCGCGTTGGGTCTGTTCCGCGTCGGAGCGGGAGATATCGCCAGTGCCCAGCAACTGATTCCTGCGATCCATCTCTGCCCGCGTGTTCGCCACGACGGCTTCGGCTTCGTGCGTGGCGGCGAGTGCTTCCTGCCGCTCCTGCGTGCGCGCGCCGTTGTCCAACTTCTGCCGATCAGCTTCCCGCACGCGTACTTCGGCAGCAGCTTCGGAGACCCGCGCCTGGTAGTCGGAACTATCGATGCGCGCCAGAATCTGGCCTTTGGCGATGTGCGCGCCTTCGTCGACATTGACCTGCTGCAGGCGGCCGGAAATTTCCGCGCCTACCTTGATCTCTTCCGAGAGCGGCTCTACCCGCCCTGGAGCAACGATTCGGTCTGCGGCGCGCTCAGTACCGGACGCCTTCTCCGGCGAAGTCTTGACCACGGGCGCGTTGGCCGACGGTGCAGACGAGCCGCAGGAGCCGACGAACATGCTGGCAGTGAACCAAACGGATACGAGCGCCACGTGCTTATGTGTTGATAATCCGGCCATCTTCGATTTGCACCACACGGTCGGCAAATTCCATGATGCGGTTATCGTGCGTCACGATCACCACCGCCCGCCCTTTCTCTTTCGCTAACTTGCGCATCAGGTTCATCACTGTCCTGCCGCTTACTGAATCGAGCGCAGCCGTGGGTTCGTCGGCGAGAATGATTTCCGGCTCGCCCGCCAACGCGCGGGCGATCGCCACGCGTTGCTTTTGCCCGCCACTCAGATTGGCGGGGAATTCGCGATACTTATCGGAAAGCTCCACGTTATCGAGCAGCACTTGAGCGCGACGCCGCTTTTCGCTTCCACCGACGCCTTTCAAATCGAGCGCGACCTCCACGTTCTCCGCGGCCGTCAACGTCGGGAACAAGTTGAAGCCCTGGAAGATAAAGCCGATATGTTGGAGGCGCACGCGTGGCAGTTGGCTTTCACTTAACACCGTTATCTCGCGGCCCGCGATTTTCAAGCTGCCCGAGGTAGGCCGCAGAATGCAGCCCATAATCGAGATCAGCGTCGTCTTTCCGCTGCCGGAAGGACCCACCAACATCATGATTTCGCCACTGTAGACGTCGAGGTTCACGCCCGTGAGCGCATGGGCCGCCGCGGCTCCGCTTTGATACGTCTTAGTGACCTCGCGGGCCTGGAGTTTGGCTTCCATGGCTAGTTCTTGAACACCAGCGCCGGGTCGATACGGGTCGCCTTATTGATGGAAAGCAACGCCGCGGTGCAGCACATAGCCAAAGTGAGCACAAACATTCCGGCCGCTACGTTCCACGGCAACAGAATGGGAGCGCCTTCGCCAGTAATACGGATGGCGATCAGCGCGCCGGAGATGCCCAGTATGTACCCGATCACCGCGCTCACGGCCGCCTGCGTCAGAATGATGCGATAGATATAACCGTTCGAAGCGCCCATGGCCTTGAGGGTTCCGAACTCGCGGATATGATCCACCGTGGCCGCGTAGATCGTCTGCGCAACCACCACCACGCCCACGACCAGGCCCAGAACGGCGGCGATCAGCACAGAGATGCCGGCGCCGGTGGAGAACATCCAATAGACCGTAGTGAGCCGGCTAAATTCGGGTGTCGTCCAAACATCGACATCTTTCACGCGGGCATATAGCGCGCGCTTGACGGCCTGCAAGTCAGATCCGGGCGTGGCGCGGACAAGAACGAAAAGTGTTTTGTCCTCGGGGATCGTTTCGAACGTCTGCGCATTCTTGAACGTGGTAAACACGGTCGCTGCGGTTGTGAATGTGCGAATACCTTTTGTAAAGCCTGCTACGCGCGCACGGTGATCGCGAATTTCGCAAGTTTGCCCGATATGCGTGACGCCCAGTTTGTCCGCGTAGAGCTTATCGATCATCACTGCGTCCGGCTGCTTGAGATCCGCGACGCTGCCGTCAACAATGTTCCACGGTCGGCCAAGCGTACTATCCGGATTGAAGCCGATCACCTCGATGGTTTCCTGCCCGCCATCCGGTCTGGTCCATCGAACTCAGCTCGACAATGTCTTTTTGGGCTTCGGCCACTCCGGGCGTACCGAGCACCTGATACATCTTCTGCTCCGAAAATTGGCCGCTTTCTTCCAGGTAGCGGGCGCCATGCGAAGTTACCCAAAGATCCGCGCCGGAGTGGTCGATCACGTTGGAAGTGGATTCGCTAAAGCCCAGAAACAGCCCGAGCTGGATGCAGATCAGCACCACCGAAAACACGATTCCGGTCAGAGTGACAAACAGTCGCACGCGGTCGTGCAAGAGATTGCGGATGGCTATCGACGCCACGGGCGACCTTTCATTTCTCCAGCCCGTCCACCATGCAGTCGATCACGCGCTTGATCAGCCGCTTGCGCTCCACAAAAGGAAAGCCGGCCTGCTGAATCAAGAGCGCGGTGACGCCGTGAACGCCGGCCCAAAGCGCCTGACTGACTTCCTCCACGCGCTTGCTCCGAAAGCGATCCGCGTCCATGCAGGCCTGCACCCCGCGGGTCAGGTAAGAGAACGAAGCAAGCCCGATCGCCATGTCTTCGGGGCTGGTCGCCCCATGGCGTGTCAGAAAAGTCAGCTGGTAGTGATCGGGATGGCCCAAGCCGAATTCCACGTAAAGGCGCAACCCCTTCTTCAGCCCTTTGACCACGTCACCCTCGCCTGCCTCCATGCGCGCGGTCAAGGTTTCGAGCGAGCTCGACAGATTAAGAAAGGTTTCATTGCAAATGCTGCGCAACAGCTCGGACTTGTCCTTGAAGTGCAGATAGATGGCAGTGGGCGAGTAGTCGATTCGGTTGGCGATCTTCCGCATCGAAACGCTTTCGTAACCCTGTTCCACGAACAAATCGCGCGCGGCGTCCAGGATCTCGGCCCTCAGGTTCTGTTTCGCGCGCTCGCGCCTTTCCGCAACGGTCATGAAGAACATCGTTATGATACTTAACGGCGTTAAGAAGGTCAACAAGCGTTTTGACCGCCAGCCGAGCGGGCTATGATCGCGCCATGCACGTTGTTGCAGTAATCTCCGGGCTTCTCCTGATCGGCGCCGTCCTGTGGGAGGTTTTTGAGACCATCATCCTGCCGCGCCGCGTGCATCGGAAGTTTCGACTCACCCGGTTTTTTTATCTTTCTACGTGGCAGCCGCTTCGAGCCTTAGTTCGAAATTTTGACAGCCCTTTCGTGCGGGAGGAAATACTCAGCCTCTATGGCCCCCTTTCCCTGTTGCTTCTATTCGGGATCTGGACCGTGGGCCTCGTTGTCGCATACGCCCTTCTGTTCTGGGGCCTCAACTCGCAGCTTGCGGTGAAAGCTAACATGCCGCAAACCTTCTGGTCGGACATCTACTTCAGCGCGTCGAACTTCTTCACGCTCGGGCTGGGCGATTTGCTGCCTCGCGCCGCCACTATCCGGGTCGCCACCATGATCGAAGCCGGGAATGGACTGGGTTTTCTGGGGCTGGTGATTGCTTACCTTCCTACGCTTTACACTTCCTTTTCCAGCCGCGAAACCAACATTTCTCTCCTCGACGCCCGCGCCGGGTCGCCCGCTACCGCTGGTGAGATGCTGCGGCGGCACGCGCGCTTTGGCGAGCTGCGGAATCTGGACACGCAGCTGGCCGACTGGGAACACTGGTCGGCGGCGCTCCTCGAAAGCCACGTCTCTTATCCGGTGCTTTGCTATTTCCGTTCGCAGCACCTGAATCAGAGTTGGGTTGCGGCGCTCACCGCCGTCCTGGACACCTGTTCGCTGGTGATGATCGGAGTCAATGACCTGCCGGACTGGCAAGCTCGTCTGACGTTTGCCATCTGCCGCCACGCACTGGTGGACATTGCACAGGTGTTTCATCGCGCGCCTCAAGTTTGCCCCGACGATCGGCTGACGCGCGAGCGTTTCGAGCAACTCTGCGCGGATCTGCGATTGGAAAAGCTGACCATGGGCGCCGGCGCCGACGCTTACGACCGTCTCAAGAATCTGCGGGCCATGTACGAACCCTACGCGTTCGCCTTGAGCGATTGGCTGCTGATGCCCATGGCACCCTGGCAAAGAGAGCCCGGCGGAAAGGACAACTGGACCATCGGATTCTGGGAGAGCAGCGAGTCCTAACCGCCGCGCTTCTTATAATCGAGGTATCCAAGCAGACAAAGGAACCTGAGTGACAGGCAATCGGATTCGCGAGCATTTTCTTCAATTTTTCGCCGAGCGGGGGCACCGTGTCGTACCAAGCTCATCGCTGGTTCCGGCCAACGATCCCACGCTCTTGTTCACCAACGCCGGCATGAACCAGTTCAAGGACGTGTTCCTGGGTGCTGAGCAGCGCGATTACAAGCGGGCCACAAGTTCCCAGAAGTGCGTGCGCGCGGGCGGAAAGCATAACGATCTGGAGAACGTTGGCTACACGCGCCGCCACCACACATTTTTCGAAATGCTGGGCAATTTCTCCTTCGGCGATTACTTCAAGTCCGAAGCAATCGCGTTCGCGTGGGAGCTGGTCACCAGTGTTTATGGACTTTCGAAGGACCGGCTCTATATCACTGTGTTCCGCGAGGACGATGAAGCCGAATTGCTGTGGCAGTCGGTTGCCGGAGTGGCCAAAGACCGGATCTTCCGACTTGACGAGAAAGACAATTTCTGGCAGATGGGCGAGACCGGGCCATGTGGGCCCTGCTCGGAGATTCACTACGATCTAGGTCCGGAAGCTGCCGAGCCGGGGCGCGAGCACGAACAGTTTCCACTGGATGGCGGCGGCCGATTCGTTGAAATCTGGAACCTGGTGTTCATGCAGTACGATCGCGACTCTGGAGGCGTTCTCACGCCGCTGCCACGCCCTTCCATAGATACCGGAATGGGCCTGGAACGGGTTGCAGCCATTCTGCAAGGCAAGCTCACCAACTACGACACTGATCTGATTCTGCCGATCATCGAGCGTGCAGCGGAGATGTTCGGCACCCACTATGGCCGGGACGCAAAGACTGATACCGCGCTGCGCATCAATGCCGATCATGTGCGCGCCACAACCTTCCTGATTCACGATGGCGTGGTGCCCTCAAATGAGGGCCGCGGCTATGTGCTGCGGAAAATTATGCGCCGCGCCATGCGCAACGCGCGCCTGATTGGCCGGGAACAGCCTTACCTGCACGAACTCACCGGCTTTGTTGCCGAACTCATGCGGCCGGCTTACCCGGAACTTACCGAGAGCGTCGCACGTGTCGCGCGCATCGTGAAAGAGGAAGAGCATCGCTACGCGACCACGTTCCTGCAAGCCGAAAAGGTCTTCCAGGACGAAGTGAAGTCGCTGGCGGACGGCCTGGTTCCCGGGCCCATCGCCTTCCGGCTTTACGACACCTACGGCCTGGCTCTTGATGAACAGGATGAAATGGCGCGTGAACGCGGGCTCACGGTCGACCATGCAGGCTATGAAGTCGAAATGCGCCAGCAGCGGGAACGCGCGCGTGCCAGCTGGCGCGGTGCCGATAAGGCCAGCGTGGCTCCCGTCTGGCAGGAGATCCAGGCCAAGAGCGGCCGCACGAAGTTCCTTGGCTATACCGATCTGGACGCCACTTCGCAAGTAATCGCGCTAGTCGTGGATCAGAAGCCGGTCGAACGGCTGGACCCCGGGACCATCGCCGAAGTCGTGCTCGACCGGACTCCGTTCTATGCCGAGACGGGCGGTCAGGTGGGCGATCGCGGAATACTCACCAACGCAGCCGGTGAAACTCTGGCGGAAGTGGAAACCGCTTATCCCGCGGTGGCCGGCCTAACCGCGCACCGCGTCCGTGTCTTGCGGCCCATCCACAACGGCGATGAAGTCAGAGCGCAGGTGGCCGCGCCGGAGCGTCATTCCACCATGCGCAACCACACTGCGACCCACCTTCTGCACGCGGCTTTGCGCGATGTGCTCGGACAGCATGTCAAGCAGGCCGGAAGCGTGGTGGAACCACCCCGCCTGCGTTTCGACTTCTCCCATTACACTGCCCTGGACCATGCCGAATTGCTGGAGATCGAACGACTGGTCAATGAACAGATCCGCGCCAATACCCCAGTCAGCACCGACGTTCTACCTATTGAGCAGGCTCTGGCGACCGGCGCCATGGCGCTATTCGGCGAAAAATATGGCGATCAGGTCCGCGTTGTTTCCATCCCCGGCTTCAGCAAGGAACTGTGCGGCGGAACCCATGTTGCCCGCGCGGGCGATATCGGCGTCTTCAAGATCGTCTCCGAAGGGAGCATCTCCGCAGGTGTGCGCCGCATCGAAGCAGTGACGGGCGAAGAAGCCGTGCTTCGGTTCCAGCGAACCTCCGATTCCGTCCACCGATTGGCACAGATGATGCGCGTGGCGGAGCCCGAACTGGTCGAACAGATTGAACGAACGCTAAATGAGAATCGCGGGCTGGAGCGCCAGGTCGATCAACTTAAAAATCAGCTTGCCCAGGCTGCGGCTGGCGATCTGGAGCGCCAGGCCGTCGATGCCGGCAGTGCCAAGGTCCTCTCCGCTCGAGTCGATGGGATGGACCGCGCCCAGTTGCGCGCGCTCGTCGATTCTTTGCGTAATAAATGGAAGTCGGCTGTGATCGTAATCGGTTCAGTCAACGAGGGCGCGGTGGCTATCGTCGCGGGCGTCACCAAAGATTTGACGAAGAAACTGCAGGCTGGCAAGCTGGTGGCTGAGGTCGCGCAAGCAACCGGTGGCAAAGGCGGCGGCCGCCCGGATATGGCCGAGGGTGGAGGCAAAGACGCGGCTGCTTTGGACCAGGCGCTCCACGCAATCAAGGATCAGATGCAAGCGGCGCTGAGTCACAACCTGGATGGCTAATCTGCCCCGGGCTGAAAACGGCGCCCCGGAAGTCTGGGACACCATCGTCATCGGGGCCGGACCCACCGGCCTCGCCTGCGCGATCGAGATTACCCGGCGGGGCTGCTCCGCCCTCATCCTCGATAAGGGCTGCATCGTCAACTCCATCTACAACTACCCGACGAATCTGGTCTTCTTCACCACCCCGGAGTTGCTGGAAATCGGCAATATCCCGATGACCAGCCTCAATGAGAAGCCCAACCGCACCGAGGCTCTGAAATACTACCGGCGCGTCGCGGACCATTTTGGTCTGAACGTGCACCAATATGAAACAGTGTTATCCATTCAGGGCTCGGACGACGCCTTCGAAGTGGTCACGATTGACCGCCAAGGAACCGAATGCCGCTACCCGGCCCGCAAAGTGGTTCTGGCAACCGGTTACTACGACGTCGCCAACCGGCTGAATGTGCCGGGCGAAGACCTGAGCAAGGTACTGCACTACTACAAAGAGCCGCATCCTTACTACGATCAGGATGTTCTGGTCATCGGGGCCAAGAACTCCGCTGCCATCTGTGCGCTTGAGTTATTTTGGACCGGGGCCCGTGTCACTCTGGTCCATCGAGGCGACGCGATTCATCACCACGTCAAATATTGGATCAAGCCCAATATCGAAAACCGCATCCAAAGCGGCGAAATTAAAGCTTATTTCCGCTCGGAAGTGACGCGAATTTCCCCAGATTCCGTGGATTTAGCCACGCCCGGCGGCCCGGTGCGCTTGAAAAACGACTTCGTTTTCGCGCTGGTCGGCTACCGTCCGGATTTGGAATTCCTCAAAGCCAACGGCGTTGAACTGGAGCCGTCCACCCTGCGTCCGCGCACGGACCCGAACACTTTGGAGAGCGAGCGCAAAGGCCTTTATCTAGCGGGTGTGATCGTCGCGGGAATGCACACCAACGAGATTTTCATCGAGAATGGGCGCTTTCACGGAATAAAGATCGGCGAGAGTATCGCCTCCTCGATACGGTTGCCAACATCCGTCTAGTACTGAAACCATTTCTCCGTTTAAATCAGTACACACTTGTGGCACGCCAGTTGCATGCTTTGCAACCAGAGAGTAGTGTCGCGTATCAAAACGGGTGGGGTTAGAAAACTATGTTGGATGCTTTGATGAATTCCTTGTTCGGCTGCAATCACAAAAGAACCAGTTTCCCGATTACGCCGTCGCGCCGTGTGGGGATGACTGGTAGCAACTATTCGGGTACCAAGAGAACTGGCACGTATGTTTCTTGCCTGGATTGCGGCAAGGAATTCGACTATAACTGGAAAGAGATGCGCATCGGCGCTCCAGTTTCGACGGGCTTAACTGCGCGCGCGGATGAATCCGTCCTCGCCAGCAAGTAACCGTTCAGACAACTGCGGTTCGTAGTTGCTGCTTGATTTCGGCGATTTGCGCGACATGGCGCCGCGTGTGGCCCGATATCGCGAGTAGCCACTGATAGCCGTCCATATCGTTCAGTATTGGATGCGGAATGAAACGCCCGCGCAGCCATTCCGGTGCTCGCTTCGCAATACCTTCCAACTCGTCATGGACCGCGCCGTATTCGGTGAGAGCGGCTTCCTGGTTCTTTATTCGAGATTGCGGCTCCAGTGCGTCGGGCGCTTTGACTCGAGTTTCACGATCCGCTACCCCAAGCACCAGTTTGTCTTTCCTGGCCGACGCCGCCGCATCGTACTCCGTGGCTGCCATTTCCTGCATCCGGCCAAGTAGGCCGAGAATGCGCTGGCCCACGGTGACAATGTGTTCCGCACATTGACCCACGCTCCACCTGCCCGCACCTGGCGATGCGAACCATTCATTCTCAGCAACATCCCGGAGGACCGCTTGCAACTCCGCCTTGCTTTCCCGCAGATGTTGGATTAAAAACTCCGAATCGACTGGTTGCACCTCGTCAATTTATCACGACCTAACAGCTTGCGCGGAATAAATCCGCCAGAATCGCCTCCGCCGCCCGGCGTCCACTGACCATCGCGCCGTTGATGGACGCGTCATCGCGATGATCCCCACAAATGTATAGCCCCGGGCGCAGGCGAACCGTCCTTTGTGAAGGAGTGAGTGCCGGCGGGGCTTGCTCGGGTTGGGCATAGGCCACAAAATAGCTCCGCATAAATTGCCAGCGCTCCGCCTCGCGACCAAACCACTCCGCTAGCTGATGTTGCACCGTCTCGACCGAATGCCGCGGTACCGATTCCAGCACCGTCGCAGAGATCAAGCATCCTCCAGCCGGGGCATAAGTCTGGCTAATGTTTGTCAGAATGCAGCAGTTATTCACTGGCCCCGTGCCGTCCCCGTTCACAAAAAGAACATTCTCGTCGCTCGGCGGCGCGGCCGCAACGAAGTAGTAGCACCAAACGCCCCGCTTCCCGCGCTTGGGCTCAACACCTAATAGGCGCGCGGCTTCCGGCTCTTCGGCCGCGATCACTACTGCCCGCGCTTCGCCGATCGGCAACTCCCCAACTCGCCGGTTCAATTCGATGGAACCTTCAGGCAGCTCCGCCGCAATTTGTTCTGGAATCGCGCCCATCCCACGCGCCGGAATAGCGATCTCTCCGTCGGAAAACATGCGGAAAACGAAATCGAACGCGCGGCTGGAAGTACGCAGTTCCGGTTCCAGAAAGATCCCACCGAAGAACGGGCGGAAGAAGCGGTCGATCATGGCCGCGCTGAATCCTTCCCGCGCCAGGCGCTCCCGCGTGCTCACTTCCGGACGCTCAAAAAGCTGCTCTATCGAGTACTGCGCCAGCGATGCGCGCAGCCGCGCCACCCGGAACTTGTCGGCCAGCGATCCGACGGGCGACAACACCGTAGGGATTGCCCCGGACAACGCCCGAAACGGATCGGCCACCCGATGGAACGCGTCCTTGAACCGCACCAGTGCGCCGGGGTAGAACGGCTGCAGACCGAGCGCATCGTAGTCCAACACCCGGCGGCATTCCGGATACGCCGTCAACAAAACCTGAAAGCCGCGATCGAGCAGAAATCCATCGACTATATCGGTGCGCACGCGTCCGCCAACCCCATTCGAGGACTCCCGGATCATGGCCGTCACTCCGGCCGCATGCAAATGCCGGGCGCAGCACAAACCAGCCAGCCCCGCGCCGATGATGATAACGTCGGCAGCCATCGCCTACCGAGGCATCGAATCGCTAGCTAAGATCTCGACCGCGTTACCCGCTGGATCGTTCACATAGCAGGACCGCGTGCCGTCCCGATGTCCTTTGAGGGTTCCGAAGCGCTCCGCCTCGTCGCTGACCAAACCAATATGCGCCGGATGTTGTTGCGGAATCACCAATGCCAGCCGGACGTTGGCAAATCCCAGCAAGGCCCAAGTCTCATCCTGATAGCGAATGTCGCAGTTGAAGGTGCGGGTATACCATTCCACCGCCTCCCGGATATTGTTAACCGGGATCGCTATATGGTCAATGGAATCCAGCTTCATAGGTCCATTATGAACCGCGCTGGCGGATACACTGAGTTACGTTGTTCTCCCCCACGGCCAATCTCAAGCTCCCGCTATTGATGCTGATTGTCTACGGGTCCGCCAAGCTGATGGCGGAGATCTTCGAGGTGCTTGGGCAGCCGGGGATTGTCGGCGAAATCTTGGCCGGCGTGCTGATTGGCCCCAGCGTTCTCGGGTGGATTGCTCCCAACGATCTACTCACGGCGCTCTCCGATTTAGGCGTCATGTTCTTGCTCTTCCGGGTCGGGATGGAGGTGAAGTCGTCGGAGCTCTTGAAAGCGGGCCGCACCGGCTTCGGGGTCGCGGTGCTCGGTGTAGTGATCCCATTCTTTGCCGGATGGGCGCTGCTGACGGCCTGGGGCGGCTCTCAGATCGAATCCATCTTCCTCGGTGCGTCCATGGTGGCCACCAGCGTCGGCATCACCGCGCAAGTTCTCGCTTCCAAGGGGTTGTTGAGCCAAAAAGCCAGCCAGGTGATTCTGGCTGCGGCCGTGATTGACGACGTGCTGGGCCTGCTGGTTCTTGCAGTGGTGAGCGGCATGGCGCGGGGTTCGGTTCCCTTTCTCGATATCGGAGTCACTTTGGTGCTGGCCACCAGTTTCGTCGCGATCGTGGCCGTGTGGGGGCGGCACGCCATGAATCGCGTGGTCCCACGCGTCGAGTTGAAGCTCAAGGTAGCCGAAGCGGAGTTCGTTTTTTCGATATGCCTGCTGTTTGCTCTTGCGCTGCTTGCCACCTATGCCGGAATTGCCGCCATCGTGGGCGCTTTCCTGGCCGGCATGGCCTTGGGCGAGAGCGTGGGCGAGCGCGTCCACACCTTGGTGCAAGGTGCGACGGAACTCCTGGTCCCGTTTTTCCTCGTGGGTCTGGGTCTGCAGATCAATCTTCGCGTCTTCACGGACCCAGCCGTAATCACGCTCGCCTTGGCCGTCTTCGTGGTCGCGGTTTTGACTAAACTTCTCGGCTGCGGCATAGGTGCTCTTCGCATGGGCCGCGGCGACGCGCTACGAGTCGGCATCGGCATGATCCCGCGCGGCGAGGTCGGCATGGTTGTCGCGCGCCTTGGTTTAGCCATGGGCATCCTTACCGATAAGATCTACGGTGTAGTTGTGTTTATGGCGGTGGCTACCACGCTCATCGCTCCGCCGCTGATCAAAATGGCTTTTCGGCCGGCCGCCGGCAAGGATACCTCGTTCGTCAACCCTTAACGGAGAAACATACGTGACACCAACGGAAGTGCTTTCTTTCGCGGAAGAACATGGAGCCCGCCAGGTGGATATCCGCTTTACCGACATCCCCGGCCTGCAACATCACATCTCTTACCCGATCAGCGAACTCACTCAGGACTCATTCGAGAACGGCTTCGGTATCGATGGCTCCAGCATCCGCGGCTGGGCCGCTATCAATGAGAGCGATATGATCCTCATCCCGGATCCCACTACCGCCATCATGGATCCGTTCTATGAAGTGCCCACGCTCCTCATGCTGGGCGACGTCAAAGATCCCATAACCAAACAGAACTACGAGCGTGACCCGCGCTGGATCGCCCGCAAAGCTGAGTTGTTCCTCACCCATCTCGGCATTGGCGATACGGCTTACTTCGGCGCCGAAGCCGAGTTCTTTGTCTTCGACAACATCCGCTTCGATCAAAACGCCCACTCCGGCTTCTACTTCATCGACGCCGAGGAAGGTCGCTGGAACTCCGGCCGCGAGCAGAATAACCTCGGTTACCGCCCGCGTTTTAAAGAAGGTTACTTCCCGGTCCCGCCCACCGATCACTATCAAGATCTGCGCGCCGAGATGGTGGAGACCATGATTAACTGCGGGCTCTCTATCGAGTGTCATCACCACGAAGTGGCCACCGGCGGCCAGTGTGAGATCGATCAGCGCTTCAACACGCTACTGAAATCCGCCGACAACATGATGCTGTATAAGTACATCGTGCGCAATGTAGCGGCGCAGTACGGTAAGACGGTCACCTTCATGCCGAAGCCCATCTATGGCGATAACGGCAGCGGCATGCATACCCACCAGAGCATCTGGAAAGATGGGCAGCCCTTGTTCGCCGGCGATGGTTATGCGGGAATCAGTCCCATGGCCCTGCACTATATCGGCGGATTACTGAAACACGCGCGCGCTCTTTCGGCCATCATCGCGCCAACTACTAACAGTTATAAGCGTCTGGTCCCCGGTTACGAAGCTCCGGTGAATCTGGCTTACTCGCGCCGCAATCGTTCCGCCGCCTGCCGCATTCCCATGTACTCGACCAGCCCCAAAGCGAAACGGGTCGAGTTCCGTCCGCCCGATCCGGCCGCAAATCCGTATCTTGCGTTCGCCGCCATGCTGTTAGCCGGACTAGACGGCATCATCCATCGCATCGACCCGGGCGAACCGCTGGATAAAGATATTTACGATCTCTCGCCCGAAGAGACCAAGAACGTGGCGTCTATGCCGGCCTCTCTCGAAGAAGCGCTCAACTGCCTCGAAGAAGATCACGATTTCCTGCTCAAGGGGGACGTCTTCACCGAAGAGCTGATTGAAACCTACGTCGCCTACAAGCGCACGTACGAAGCCGACGCCGTACGGTTGCGGCCGCACCCCTATGAGTTCGCGTTGTACTACGACATCTAAGGATATAAATTGAGGACTATGAGAAACAGCTTTCCCGCCGCCCTACTCGTGAGCTTCGGCCTGGCCGCCGTCACTCTTCCTGCAGCGGAGAAACTCGGGCCGCCGATTCCCGTGGTCGATCCCGGAAACGCTAGCCACGCTCCTTCGGACGCAATCGTTCTGTTCGATGGTCACGACCTCTCGCAGTGGACTCACCAAGGCGGGAGCGCCCCCAAGTGGACCGTCAATAACGGCGAGATGATCGTCAAGAGCGGCACCGGCGATGTTTTCAGCAAGCCGGTCTTTCGCAACGCGCAAATTCACATCGAGTTCGCCACCCCAAACATGCCCCAGGTGCATGGACAAGCGCGCGCCAATAGCGGGGTGTACCTGCAAGGGCGCTATGAGATTCAGATTCTCGACTCTTACCAAAATCCGACCTACGAAGCCGGTTCCGCGGGCTCGGTCTACCAGCAGCACAGTCCCTTAGTGAACGTGACGCGCCCGCCGGAGCAATGGCAGAGTTACGACATCATCTTTCACGCCCCTGGCTGCACCGATAACAAGGTCACCAGCCCGGCACGGGTCACCATCCTGCAGAACGGAGTCTTGATTCAGGACAACGTGACAATCAGCGGGCCCACCGGCGGCGGCGCGCGCGATAACGCCTGCGATCCCGGTCCTCTCCGCTTGCAGGACCACAATCACCCCGACGTCAAAGAGACGTTTTTGCGCTTCCGCAATATCTGGATGAGGCCCCTAGCGGATTCCCCCGACGCCGCTCATTAGAGCCGATAGCGCCCGGTCGCTGCACGCTTTGCAGATCAGCACGCACGTTTGCTGAAAGCAAGGGAACTGCGCCGTCCTCACCCGCGGGCAGTTCAAGCGTTTACACGCCACGCCTTCCACGTTTCCATCCACCCACCGGTTCGCCCCAGCTTCCAGCCGCACCTTCGGCGAACTGATGAACAAAGCCACCGCGTTTCCCGCCGCGGTGAGCACCAGTTGCTCCACCCGTTCACCACCCACGCGCGCTTCACGCCTGGCCGCAATTTGATAGCCCGCCACTTCGCGCCCTGTAACGCTCACGGTCTGAAAATGCGCGGGTGCGCCCGCAATCGCAGACGCGCTCGTGTCGAGAGACGCTGCTTGCACTGGCGCGATATAAGGGCCTAAATCCAGTTCCCGCCGGCCATGCAGGAACGGCACAGAAAAGATCAACAGGAAGACCAACGCAGCCGCGAACGCCCAGCTCATCGGCACCGGCTGGTTGATCGCCCGCCCTTCGATTCGCCCTACAACGCCGCTCCACAGTCCTACCGGCGCCGGCACGACGCGCAACTCGGCCGCCAATAAATCCCGCAAGTCCATCTCACTCCTCACGCCGACACTCCCCGAAACCGCTCCAGCTTTTTCGCCAACTTCAGGTGCGCCCGATTCAATCGCGACGCCACCGTTCCCAGCGAAATCTGCAACACGTCCCCGATTTCTTCATAAGACAGGCCTTCCATGTACCGCAACAAGATGGGAACGCGCAACGCTGGCGTTAATTTCGCAATTGCGCGTTGAATTTCGCTTGCCGCCTGTTTGCGGGCGACATGCTCCTCAGTCACGTTCTTGCCGGTCACCAGCGACGGATGCTCATCGGCCAGCCATGGCAAAAACCGCCGCCGTTTGCGCTGATCGTCGATACACGCATTCGCCACTACCCGGTAGAGCCAAGTTTCAAACTTGGAATCCCCTCGAAAATGACGGATGCGCGCGTAGAGCTTCACGAAAATGTCCTGCGTCAGATCGGCCGCATGGGACGGATCGCCCAGAAAGCGCAACGCAAACGAATAGACGCGATCCTGATACATCTCGAATAGCGAATGGAATGCCTCCCGCTCGCCCCGCTGACACGCAACCAACAGCTCGGCATCCATGCGCGAGTCCCCTTCCGCTACGCGCACCTCCACCGGCCAAGGCATCCCCATCTTTTAAATTTGACGCACGAAGGAAGAAAATGCTTCCAAATCGATTGTTGAAGCATGGGCGATTGAACGGGGCGTAGAACCCTCCCAGTCCTTCCTCCTCCTGTAAACTAAAACTGCGCCGCTCATGCAGCCTTCCCCGCTACTAAAAACTCCGCTGAATGAGATACATAGAGCCGCCAAAGCCAAGATGGTCGATTTTGGCGGCTGGGACATGCCCGTTCAATATTCCGGCCTTGTCGAGGAGCACAACACCGTGCGCCGCGCCGTCGGCCTCTTCGACGTCAGCCACATGGGTGAGATCGATATTCGCGGTCCCCAGGCCGAGAAGCTGGTCGATTACGTTTCCACCAACTCCGCCGCCAAGCTCAAGGTCGGCCAGGCCCATTACGCCGGGCTCCTGTACGATCACGGCGGCTTCGTTGACGACATTCTTGTTCATAAAGTCGCCGCGGATCACTTCTTCCTGTGCGTCAATGCCTCCAATCAAGAAAAAGATTTTCTGCACATATCTGCACAACTGGCACAACACAATTGGGAGTGCGAGGTCGAACTTTCGAGCGATCGCTACGCGCAAATCGCCGTCCAAGGGCCGTATGCCAAAGCCACTCTGCAAGCTCTAACTAGCTTTGATCTCAACACAATCAAGTACTACTGGTTTGCCGATCACGAAGTCTCCGGCGTTCCTGCCCGCATCGCTCACACCGGCTACACCGGTGAAGATGGCTTCGAAATTTACGTTGACCCTGCACAAGCCGTGCACGTCTGGAATGCGCTCCTGAGTGCGGGCGAGCCTCACGGTATTAAGCCCTGCGGTTTAGGCGCGCGTAACACGCTCCGGCTCGAAGCCAAGATGGCCCTGTACGGCCATGAGATCCACGCCTCCATCAATCCCTTCGAGGCCGACCTCGGCTGGATTGTCAAAATGGATAAAGGCGATTTCGCCGGCCGCGCCGCCCTCGAACAAGTTCTGGCTTCCGGCGTCACACGCAAACTGATCGGTTTTGAGATGCAAGGCCGCGGTATCGCGCGCGATGGCTACGAGGTCCGCCTCGACGGCCGCCCCGCCGGTTGGGTCACCAGCGGCTCCCCGTCACCAACGCTCAACAAAAATATCGGTCTGTGTTACCTTCCGATTGCGGACGCGCATCCGGGTCGCAAAATCGAGATCCAGATCCGCAACCAGCCGGTCGAAGCCGTCACGGTTGAGACCCCTTTTTACAAGAGGCCGAAATGACATATCCCGAGAATCTCCGCTACACCAAAGAACACGAATGGGCGCTGCTCGAAGGCGACACCGCCACCATCGGAATCACCTTTCACGCGCAGGACGAACTGGGCGACATCGTCTATGTCGATCTCCCCAAAGTTGGCACGCATCTCGATCAGGGTCACTCTTTAGGTTCGGTCGAATCGGTCAAAGCCGTCTCCGATATCTACTCGCCTCTATCGGGCGAAGTGATCGAAAGCAATGAACTCCTCGCGACGGCGCCCGAAAAGCTCAACGAAGATCCGCATGGCGCCGCGTGGCTCGTCAAGATGCGCCTGTCCGCCCCGGACCAGATAAAGAATCTTCTTTCAGCAGCCGAATATCAACAATATGTAGAGGCTGAAAGTTAGTTGCGATATCTCCCGAAATCAGATTCCGAGCGCCAGGAAATGCTGGCCGCTTGCGGGTTCTCCAAACCTGAAGATCTTTACCGGCAGCTTCCGAAACAAGCGTTGCTTGACCGTCCGCTCAATTTGCCGGCAGGCAAATCCGAATACGAAATCATCGATTTTTTCAGTGAGCAATCGGCGCGCAATGCGAACGGTTTTGCCAGCTTCCTGGGTGCGGGCGTCTATAACCACTACCGCCCGGTGCTCGTCGATGTGGTCGTGTCGCGCGGTGAGTTTCTAACTTCCTATACGCCCTACCAGGCCGAAATTACGCAGGGCACCCTGACGGCGATCTATGAATTCCAAACCATGATCTGTCAGCTCACCGGCATGGATGTCGCCAACGCTTCCATGTACGATGGGTCCACCGCGGTTCCCGAAGCCGCCATGATGGCCGTGCGCGTTACGGGCCGCAGCCGCATCCTGGTAGCCAAGACCGTCCATCCGGAATATCGCGAGGTCCTGAGCACGTACACCAAGTACCAAGGCCTTCCCGTTGAAATCTTCGGCTATGACAACGAAACCGGGCAGCTTGACCTTGAAGATCTCGAATCCAAGCTGGACAATCAAACCGCCGCGGTCATTGTGCAATCGCCCAACTTCTTCGGCATCGTCGATCAGGTAAATCAAGCCGCCCAAATTGCGCATCGACATGGCGCGCTGCTGGTCCTGGTAATCACCGAGGCCGTGTCGATGGGTATTCTCGAACCGGCGTACGAGGCCGATATCGTAGCTGGCGAGCTGCAATCATTCGCGATTTCTCCTAGTTATGGCGGGCCCTTCGCCGGCATCATCGCCACGCGCGAGAAGTATATGCGGCAGCTCCCCGGCCGTCTTGTCGGCGAAACGCGTGATGCCAACGGGAACCGCGCGTTCTGCCTGACGCTTTCCACGCGTGAGCAACACATCCGCCGCGAAAAGGCCACTTCAAATATCTGCACCAATCAGGCTTTGATTGCTCTCATGGCAACCGTTTTCATGGAGATCTACGGAAAGACCGGACTGCGCGAACTCGCCACGCAAAACTTGTCCAAAGCGCATTACCTGGCCTCTCGCGTAACGCCGCGTTTCACCGGTCCGTTCTTTAACGAGTTCGTCGTGTCCGGGAATGGCACGCCAGTGGAAGATATTAATCGAAAGCTGCTCGATCGCAAAATCATTGGCGGCCTGCGGCTAGAAAAATATTTCCCCGAGCTCGGCAACGCCATGCTCGTCTGCGCCACCGAAATGAGCCGCCGGGAGCAGATGGACCAACTCGCGGAGGCCCTGCACGCATGATCAAAAAGATCCGTCCGAATATTTCACAAAACGAAGCGCTCATCTTTGAGGAGAGTTCGCCCGGCAAAATTGGCTATCAGCTTCCGGATCTCGATGTCCCATCTGTCGATCCCAAGCAAGTCCTGGGCGCGCGGAACGTTCGCACCGAAATCGAGAACTTTCCGGAAGTCAGCGAAGTGGAAGTAATCCGCCACTTTACGCGTCTTTCCACCTGGAATTACGCGATCGACCTCGGCATGTATCCGCTCGGCTCCTGCACCATGAAGTACAACCCGCGCGTGAACGAACTGGTCGCCCGGCTCGAAGGCATGGCTTGGCCGCACCCTTATCAGCCCGACACACTCTCCCAAGGGGCGATGGAAGTGGTTGCCCGCCTGGAACAGGCCATGCTGGAAATCACTGGTCTTGACGCGGTCACTCTTCAGCCCGCAGCCGGCGCCCATGGCGAGTTCACCGGTATTCTGCTGGTCCGTGCCTTTCTCGAATCGCAAGGCAACCCGCGCAAGAAGATCCTTGTGCCGGATTCCGCACATGGCACCAACCCGGCTACCGCCATGATGGCCGGCTACTCCGTTCAGAACATCAAGTCGAATGAAAAAGGCCTGATGGACGTCGAGCAGTTGGCGCGTCTGGTGGATGACGATGTGGCCGCCCTGATGGTCACTAATCCCAGCACTCTCGGCATCTTCGAAGAGAACATCATGCAGTGCGCGGACATTCTCCATTCAAAGGGCGCCATGCTCTACATGGATGGCGCCAATATGAACGCGCTAGTCGGCCTGGCCCGCCCCGGCGATTTCGGCGTGGATGTCATGCACATCAACCTGCATAAAACGTTCTCCACTCCGCATGGGGGCGGAGGCCCCGGGGGTGGTCCGGTCGCCGTGAAGTCCCATTTGGCCCCGTTCCTGCCCACGCCCCGCCTGGCCCGCGTGGACGACCAATGGACCTGGAACTTCGCGCTGCCTCAATCCATCGGCCGCGTTCGCGCGTTCTATGGGAATTTCGGAGTGCTCGTCCGTGCCTTGGCCTACATCATGGCGCACGGCGGCAATGGGCTGCGCAATGCGACGCTTGACGCTCTCCTCAACGCCAACTACATTCGCTACCAACTCGCGCCCTATTTCGATCTTCCTTACGACAGCCCGAGCATGCACGAAGTTGTGTTCAGCGATGAGCGCCAGGCCCGCCAAGGCGTCCGTACCGGCGATATCGCCAAACGGCTCATCGACTACGGCTTTCACCCCTACACCGTCAGCTTCCCCACTATCGTGCGCGGCGCGCTCATGATGGAGCCGACCGAAACCGAACCCAAGCGCGAGCTAGATCTGTTTATCGACGCCATGATCTCGATCGCCAAGGAAATCGAAAACGATCCGGGTAAGCTCAAGAACGCGCCTTATCTCACTCGCACCACGCGCGTGGATGAGACCGCCGCCGCCCGCCGTCCCGTCGTGCGCTGGCAGCCCGATCGCACCGGCAGCAAAGCGGCGGATTAACCCTCTGGTGTGCGAAACTATTTGTAGCTCGTCGCGGCGGCTCGTCAACTTGAAGGCCGGCGCGCGCCGCAATCAGCAAAAAAGGAATCGATAGGAATGTCAGCACGCGGGGGCGATAAAGCCCGTTATGGAAGATTGCGCAAGCAGAAGCTCGCACGGCGCGTTGTGAATCGCGCTTTACAGGCTAAAGTCGTCGAGAAGAAACCGGACGCTCCGGCTCCTGTCCAGGAGTAATTCCCCCATATCCCATCGGGTTGCGGTTCGTTGCAATCCCGCTATCGATGCGAGATCGTGTGGAGATGAGTTCGACCGCAATCGCTTCGCCGCCCCTCCCCAGCGCTGATACTCGAACCCCTGAAGTTCAGCAGGAACTGCTCTCGTTAGTGCGCCGGGCTGTTGCTACCAATACGGAAGGGCAAATCGTTTCCATTTTGAAGACTGGGTTGGTCGAGATGGCCCGCCGGTCTGCGTTCGACTCGTTTGAATTCCCTGCTTCGGCGCCGGATCGTTACTCCCGCCGGCTGGTTTACTCCGATCCTTGGGAGCGCTTCACCATCATCGCCATGACCTGGGGCCCCGGCCACAACACCGCGCTGCACGATCATGCTGGCGTCTGGTGCGTCGAAGTGGTGGTGGATGGCGATATGGAAGTGATCAACTACCGGATGCTGGAAGAGACTCCCGAAGGTCGCTGCCGTTTGGAAAAGCACGGCACCACGCGGGCACATCCGGCTTCTTCGGGCGCTCTCATTCCGCCATTCGAACATCATGTTTTTGGCAATTGCGGAGAATCGCCTGCCCATACCCTTCACATCTATGGCGGCCCGATGAATCGTTGCAGCACCTTCCAGCCTGTGGGCGATGGTTGGTGGCAGCGCGAAACGCGTGAATTGCGTTACGATGCGCAAGCCTAAGAACACCATCATCATCGTCGGTGGCGGCGCGAGCGGCACGCTTGTCGCCGCAAATCTCCTGCGGCGTTCGCGCGACGTTCTTATCCTTCTGATCGACCGCACCGCCGAGCCGGGACGCGGCATGGCTTATTCCACCACTTGCCCCTGTCACTTGCTGAACGTTCCCGCCGCTAAAATGTCCGCTTTCCCTGACGAACCGGCGCACTTTGTCCGCTGGCTCTGGCGTAACGGCATGGATTTTGAGGAAACCTCGTTCGTGCCCCGGATGATCTACGGCGATTATTTGCAGGCCGTACTCAAAGAAGCTCGCAATCAGGCGAGCGACATCCGGTTTCGGCATATTCGCGCCACCGCTGAAGGCCTTCTCACTTCGGGAGACCGGGTTCAGGTCCGCTGCGGCGACGGCAATCACTTCGAGGGCGATGCGCTGGTGCTGGCCCTTGGCAACGCCTCCCCCGCCCCTTGGCCGCATTTGAGTGCCGAGGTCACCGGCACTGGCCGTTTCTTCGGAAGCACCTGGGACCCCGAAGCTCTTCAGCCCCGCGATCCCAGCGAACCCGTCCTGCTTCTGGGCACTGGGCTTACGGCTGTCGATGCCCTGCTCGCGCTTCGTCACAATGGCCATCGCGGACATGTCCATATGACTTCCCGCCGCGGCCTACTTCCTCTAGGTCATCGTTTGTTTACCTATGCGCCGATCCCTTGCACGCCCGCTTCGTCAGCTCGCGAATTGCTCCGCAACATGCGAGCCACCGCTGCCGACGCTGAAATCCTGCACTCCAATTGGCGCCTCGCCGTGGATGGCGTCCGGCCGCAGACCAACCACTTGTGGCAATCGATGACCGCCACCGATCAGAGCCGATTCCTGCGCCATGTTCGTCCCTTTTGGGACGTGCATCGCCACCGCATGGCGCCCGAGATTGCCGCCCATGTGGAAGAGGAACTCGAACGAGGGTCATTGTCGGTGTCCGCCGGCCGCACGGGCAAAATCGATCTCACCGCCAACTGCCTCCGTATCGAATTTCGCGCGCGTGGAACGGCCCAGACCGAAGTGATCGAAGCCGGCCGGATCGTCAATTGCACCGGGCCCGAGGCGAACCTGCAACGGCTCCCCAATCCGCTGATTCAGGACATGCTCAGTCAGCGGTTATTGCAACCCCACCCGCTTCGCACGGGCGCTTTGGTCGATTCCGATGGGGCTGTGATCACGAGCGATGGCCAGCCCTCACAATCCATCTTCACCGTGGGTCCGCTCCGCATGGGGACACTCTTCGAGACCGTCGCCATGCCGGAAATCCGGCAGCAAGCGAGCGATCTTGCCGGTCTCTTGATCGGCAGCCCCGCACCTAATGCCGAAGACTTTCTGTCCAGCTTTGCCTATGCAATTTAGGCGCACTGCGCGCTGTCAGCGCACCAGCAAAAGCCGCGTTGCAAAACCCAACACCGGCGGATAAACGTATCGCATGGCCTGCCATCCAAGCACCAGGCCGATAATCGAAAACTGACGTAAGCCGCTCCGTAAGCGCTCCAGCGAAACGAAGCTGCCGGTCAGCAATCCTAAAGCTCCGAAGCCATCGAAGGGCGGAAATGGCAATAAGTTGAAGATTCCCAGCAGCAAGTTCAGTTCGAAGCCAATACCCAGCACCACTGCCAAGCCTTCTCCGCTGCCTTGGAACCAGCCCGTCGGTAGTCCAATGCGGAGCGCCAATCCACACAGGATGGCCAGCAGAAAGTTAGTGGCCGGTCCAGCCAGCGACATCAGTGCGGCGCGCTGCGGATATCGCCTCTGCCATTCCGGATTGTATGGTGCGCTGGCCCACCCGATCATGCCGCCACCCAGCAGCAGTGAGGCAAGTGGCAGCACCACCATTCCGAAAGGCTCGCGGCGAATGTGAGGCAATGGGTTCAGACTGACCTGTCCGCCCGCCGCCGCCGTGTTATCCCCGCCTCTCAACGCCACTAGCGCATGCGCCGCCTCATGACAAGTTGTTGAAAAGAGGAACACCACGTACGTGAGCAGCCCATTTGTCAGCAGTTCGGAATTCATTCTCTAGGTCTAGAGTGACATGCCGAGAGGATCGCCCCAGCGATTTACAATAGAGAGGAAAAGATGTTTCCCAGCCGTTTCCAAATCGGGCCAATCGAGATTGCACCGGCAACCGTGCTGGCGCCCATGGCCGGCGTGACTGACACGGTCTTTCGCCGGTTTATTCGAAACCTCGGTGGTTGCGGACTCATCATGACCGAGTTCACCAGTTCCCATGGCGTGAGCGCTTCCGTGCGGGCCAAAAAACCCACGCGCACAATCGAGCGCTATCTCGCCTTCGAGCCCGAAGAGCATCCCATTAGCGCTCAGTTGTTCGGAGCCGATCCTGATGTGATGGCCGAAGCCGCGCGCGTCTGTGAGGGACTTGGCTTCGATATCGTCGATATCAATTTCGGTTGTCCGGTAAACAAAGTGGTGAAGTGTAACGGCGGCTCGGGCTTGCTTCGCGACTTGCCACTCGTTGACACACTGCTGCGAACCGTTCGCGCCGCCATCAAAATTCCCTTCACGCTGAAATTTCGCGCCGGTTGGAACGATGCGGAATTAGTAACGGTGCGCATGGCGAAATTGGCCGAAGATAACGGTCTGCAGGCCATCGCCTTGCACCCGCGAACGCGTGAACAGGGCTACAGCGGAAAGGCCGATTGGTCCCGCATCGCCGAAGTAAAAGCGGCGGTAAAGATTCCGGTTATTGGTAACGGAGATATTCTGAAGCCGGAGGACGCGGTCCGCATGGTTCGCGAGACCGGCTGTGACGCCGTGATGATTGGACGCGCGGCTTCGTTCAACCCCTGGATCTTCCGACAGTTGCAAGAGTATTTGGCAACCGGCACTTACCGCGAGCCGACACAGGAAGACCGCTTTGAAATCATGCGCACTTACTATCAGATGCTGCTTGATCGCGATGAGAACGATTGTGTCGGCAAGATGAAGCAGTTCGCCACTTACTTCACGCACGGCGTACAGCACGGGAGTAAGTTGCGTGGCGAGATATATCACGTCTACGATGCACATCAGATTCTGGACGTGGTGCATCGATTCTTCTCCCACGCGCCGCAGGAAGAATCCGCGTTAGTGTCGGCCTAACTACCCCGCTCGATGAAGAAGGTTCAAGTAATCACTGACGGCTCTTGTATCGGTAATCCCGGTAAGGGAGGATGGGCCTGCATTCTGCGGTATGGGGAGCAATCGAAAGAGCTCTTCGGATCGTCCCCACAGACCACTAACAATCGAATGGAGCTTACCGCCGCCATTCAGGGCCTGCGCGCCCTAACTGAGCGCTGCGAAGTCGATATCGTTACTGACTCCGAGTACGTGAAAAACGGCATCACCAAATGGATTGCCAACTGGAAAAAGCGGGGCTGGGTTACGGCGGAGAAGAAACCCGTGGTCAATCGTGATCTCTGGGAAGAGTTGGACTTACAAGTATCCCGCCATAACGCTAGCTGGATTTGGACCAAAGGTCACGCCCTGCACCGCGATAACAACCGGGCGGATGAATTGGCGAATTCCGCCGCTCGATCGCAACTGACGATGAATTAGCCGACGCGCGATCGTCAATCAACCAATGCTTTGGGCAATCGCGTCCGCGTCGAATGGCACAGTCACCGGGCGATTCCCGAAGCTAGCTTCAATCCGGCTGTTGTCGGGAGCAAGCAACTGGCCGGTGTGGTACTTGAATCCATAATCCGGGTCTTTCAAAACGTGCCCGGTCAAGACGGCCACCACGTCCGCGTTCCGGTCCATCGTTCCCGCCGCGCGCAGTTTCTTGATCCCGGCGAGAGTTGCGGCGGACGCCGGCTCGCATCCTATGCCGCACCTTCCGATCACCGCCTTAGCATCGGCAATCTCCTGCTCCGTAACCCGCTCAACGACCCCATTGGTCGACTCAATCTCGAACTGCGCTTTAGGCCAGGAAACCGGATCGCCAATCTTGATAGCCGTGGCAAGCGTCTCCGGATGCTCGCGGGCCGCGAAAGTTGAGTGGGGCCCCCCGAGCATATAGTCGTAAAACGGCGATGCACCGAAGGCCTGGACCACGGCTAACCGGGGCAGGCGGTCGATCAAACCGAAGGCCTGCAACTCTCGAAGCGCCTTTCCAAATGCCGAGACGTTGCCGAGATTCCCGCCGGGCACTACGATCCAATCCGGCACGCGCCAATCGCGCTGATCCAACATCTCGATCACAATCGTTTTTTGACCCTCGATACGGAACGGATTAATCGAATTCAGCAGGTAGATGCCGAGCCGTTCGGCAAGCACCCGCACCAGCGCCAGGATCTGGTCGAAATTGGCTTCGATTTGAAAAGTGCGCGCGCCGTACTCGAGCGCCTGCGCCAATTTCCCGTAGCTGATGTTACCGTGAGGGAGGAAAATGAGCGGAGTCAGTCCAGCGGCGCTGGCGTAAGCCGCCATGGACGCCGACGTGTTTCCGGTTGAAACGCATGCCACGCGCTGCAAGCCGAGTTTTCGGGCTTGTGCAACGCCGCACGTCATGCCGTTATCTTTGAACGAGCCCGTGGGGTTGTAACCCTGGTGCTTGCATGTGAGCCGGTCAATTGCGCCGTATTCAGCTGCCAGCGGCGCGTCGAGCAACGGCGTATCGCCCTCTCGTAAGGTGGTAACGCTCGCCGCGTTGAAACCGGGGAGAAACTCCCGATAGCGCCAGACGCCGCTCTGGTCCTGCGGTGAATTTGAAAGCCGCCGCTCCCGCCATACCTGCTTCAGGTGGGATACGGATAAATCAGGAAAGTCCACGTGGGCTTCCAGCAGCCCGCCGCAATTTGCACAAGCGTAAATGACTTCGTCGATGCCGAACGTGGCGCGGCATTCCGGGTTGAAGCAGACCAACTCCATCAATCCCCAGGATAGCGATGTAGCAGTATCTGATTCGAAATCGTCCAGACCCGAATGAGATGCCGGAAGCGCTGGAACGGTAGTTGCTTAAGGGAACTATATGTTACGCAAATGCATATCGATCGTTGCCATCGGCGCAACGGTGCTGCTCGCGCAAAACGTTCACGACTACGTGGCCAAAGGATCGCCAAGCGGCGCCGGCCCGCATGTCACGTCAATCAAATATCTCGTTAAAGGCATGGGCGGCCGCGTCGATTGGCTTCCGAATTCGAACCTGATCGCTTACGACACGCCCAACCAGCGCGGCTTTACCGACGTTTATGTTATGAACAGCGATGGCTCGGGCTCCCGGTGCGTAACGTGCGGCATCGCGGACTTGACCGAGCACAAGGGAAACCCGGCGTGGCACATTTCCGGAAAGTACATCCTATTCCAAGCTACCGATCCTGCGCTCCCCAAGTTGGCAAAATCCCGCGCGCAGTACATGCAGGTCACCAGCCCCGGTTCCGGGTGGCACAATAATCTTTGGGTGGCCGCCGCTGATGGGAGCACAGCGTGGCAGTTGACGCATTTGACCCAGCGTGAGGGTCTGATTCACGCCCACTTTGATGCCCCCGGGAAAAGGATTGTGTGGGCGCAGTTAGACCGCAATAATGGGCAACAAAGCTGGTCGATCAAGATCGCTCCGTTCCTCATTGACGGGGGAGTTCCACGGCTCGGTGAAGTGCGGAGTTACACGCCCGGCAACTTATCGTTCTACGAAACCCACGACTTCTCTCCGGACGGCTCCAAGGTCATCTTCACCGGTAAGTCACAAGGCTTTTCTGCATCTCACCTGAACTGGGGAATCTTCGTCTTTGATATTGCGTCTGGGGCGGTTCGCACGCTTGCCGATCCGGCGGAAACCGAGTGGAACGAACATGCTCACTTCACTCCCGACGGAAAACACGTCGTTTGGATGACAAGCCGGGGAATCACGCAGACCAAGGCCTACGAGGGCGCCTCCTATATTAGCCCTTTTGCGACCCTGAAAACAGATTATTGGATGATGAACCCGGATGGATCTAACAAGCAGAGACTGACGTTCTTCAACGACCCCAAGTCGCCCATGTATATCGCGGGCCACGTCATCTCGTCCGACCTGAGTTTTCACTCCAACACCGAGATGGTGTGCTATATCGGAGATAACCCTGGAAGCCGCACTCCCGGCGAAATCGCGGTCATCAACTTCGCATATTGAAAGCATTAAAACGATTCCATCTAAAAGCCGAGACCGCAACTGCAAAGGTTCGGCACGCGTTTCTATAGGTGAGATAACATTTTCTCGGAGGAACAAAATGAAACAGAAATTGCTTCTGGCATTCGCTTCGGTCGCCCTCATCGTAGGCGCTGCTAACGCGCAAGTAGTGGTTCGCATCGGCCCGCCACGACCGATCGTGGAGGAACGGGTAGTCTCGCCTGGTCCAGGTTACGTCTGGACTCCCGGCTATCACCGGTGGGATGGAGCGCGCTACGTTTGGGCTCCAGGCGCCTGGGTTCTGCCTCCCCGCCCGCACGCCGTATGGGTTCAGCACCGCTGGGTTCGTCGCGGCGGAGGTTGGGTATTACGGGAAGGTTACTGGCGATAGTATTACAGGTTCGGAGGAGTAAGGCTTGCGAGATAGTTCGGCCGCAAGCCTTACGAAGGTTGTTGTTGTGTCATACAGTGCAGAGTTCCCAATCCCCAGACCAGTTCAACAGCATGGATGCCGATTACCCTTCGGCCTGGGAACACTCCTGCCAGTTTCGTCAAGGCAATCCGATCATTCACATCGTTGAACGTTGGAACTAAGACACACTCGTTGGCGACATAAAAATTGGCATAACTCGCCGGTAGTCTCCGTCCGTCGAACAGCACCGAAGATGGCATCGGCAAGGTTTCGACGTTTACGCCAGCCTCTTTCAAGATTGCTAGATTATCCCGCAGGTTCTGATAGTTGTCATCAGCCGAATTCTCTTCCTTCGCAATCACCACGGTGTCGCCGGATACAAATCGCGCAAGGTCATCAACGTGGCCGTGAGTGTCGTCACCGGCGATGCCGTTCTTTAACCAGATGAAACGATCCACTCCTAAGTACGCAGAGAGTACGCGCTCAACACCGGCTCGATCTAGTTGCGGGTTACGCGCCTGGATTGGGCTAAGCAGACACTCTTCTGTAGTCATAAGTACCCCGGTGCCGTTCACGTCAATACTGCCGCCTTCTAGTACAAGACCCGGTTCCCAGGCGCGCATGCCGAGTCTCGCGCGTAATTGCTTGTTTACGGCATTGTCGTGATGCCAGTCGTCGTACTTGGCCCAGGCATTGAATATCCAGTCGGTCAGTGCTACTTCGCCTTCCACGTTCTTAACGAAGAGCGGTGCGTAGTCGCGGGTCCATACACGATCCGTCGGGATCTGGTAGAACTCAACCGCGCTCAGATCCGCATTTGACTTCTCCAGCATCCGCGTAGCGCGCCGGATCGTGCGATTGTCTTCAACCAGTATCCGCACCTTTTCACTGCGCGAGAGATGGCGCACGATCTCGCAATAGACCCACGGAATCGGGCTGAAGCGGGACGGCCAATCTTCTTTGTTATGGGGCCAGGCGAGCCAGGTTGCTTCGTGCGGTTCCCACTCCGCCGGCATGCGGAAACCGGCCGCGCGCGGCGTTACGACGTCTGACCCAGCCAAGCTCATCCGACCAGCATCCGGTTCACAATCGGAGAGTAGGCATCGATCCGGCGATCACGCAGGAAAGGCCAATTGCGGCGAGTTTCGTCCATAACTTTCGGATCGACATCCGCAACCAGAATCTCTTCGCGATCATGGGAGGCTTGGGCGATCACGCGGCCGAACGGATCGGCAATGAACGAGCCACCCCAGAACTCGAGCCCGTGATCCGGCGGACCCTCGAAACCCACTCGATTCACGGCCGCGACGTAGATTCCATTAGCAATCGCGTGGGCCCGCTGGATCGTCTTCCAGGCATCATATTGGGCTTCGCCGAACTCGGCTTTTTCAGCCGGATGCCAACCGATGGCGGTAGGATAAAATAGGATACTGGCACCGCCCAGAGCGGCGATGCGCGCACCTTCGGGATACCACTGATCCCAGCACACGAGCGTGGAAATGCGGCCTGCCTTGGTATCGAAATTTCGGAACCCGAGATCGCCGGGAGTGAAGTAAAACTTCTCGAAGTAGAGCGGGTCATCCGGGATATGCATCTTGCGATAGATGCCGAGCATTTCCCCATCAGCGTCCAGAATCGCGGCCGTATTGTGATAGAGACCTTGGGCCCGCTTCTCGAATAGGGACGCTACCAGTACGACGCCGTGCTGCTTGGCGACTGCCGCAAGCCGCTCCGTGCTCGGGCCGGGAATGGATTCGGCGAGGTCGAACAGGCGGGCATCTTCTTCACGGCAAAAATACTGTGATCGGAACAGTTCCTGCAAGCAGACGACTTGCGCTCCCATGCTAGCCGCTTCCCCGATGCGCGTAACGGCCTTTTCCAGGTTCTCCGCAGCGTCGGGCGAGCACGTCATCTGGATCAGCCCGATTCGAAACTTTTGGTCAGTCACTTGTATCATTGTAGAGTTCGTGATCTCCCATGCTTGCGCCACTTGCCACGCCGCCTTACTACGCTGTGATCTTCACCAGCGTGCGCACGCCAGGCGACCTCGGATATTCAGAGGCCGCGGAAAGGATGGATCAGCTTGCGAAACTGCAGCCGGGTTATCTAGGAATCGATTCCGCCCGCGATGCGGCTACCGATGGTGCAACCGGGATAACCGTCTCGTATTGGCGCGACTTAGAAAGTATTCGGCTTTGGAAATCCCAATTAGAGCACTTAGCGACTCAGCAGCACGGGCGCGAGCAATGGTATTCGACTTACACCGTCCGTGTGTTGCGGGTTGAATACGAATATCAGTTTACTTCGCGGCTGAAGTGAATGGTTGTACGCGGACGGACACCCTTGAGATAGAGGATGCCACCCGGATCGGAAGACATCTCGCGCATTTCCTCGTCATCCACTTCGACGTGGTAAGGAGTGCGGGCGGCCAGGCCTACAAGGAAAAGATCGTTGGCTTCCTTCTTACCGGACTGAAGCCGATTGCTCGCCGAAGCGAAAAAGATTGTGGCTTCCTCCAGATCGAGCGGCTCCCGTGGCTTGGCTGGATCGACAGGTACTACGCCGCCATCCCGAAACTCCTGTAAGTGGCCATCGATATATCCGGCCCAGCGCGCATCGTCTTCCCAACTGGAACGGACTAGCAGGCGTCCTAGTAAGTCGTCATGCAGCACCAGGGGCACATGATAGTAACTAAGGCCGGGTTGGTACGGGTTGGCCCAGAGGGTTTCATAAGTGATGCCGAACAGACCCCGCATGAGAAAGCGGTCGTTCATGAGCCAGCCTTGAAGCACCTGCGATTCAGGCGCGTTGCTATCGAAGGCGACCATAGCCAGTTCGCCCGCTCGGGATAGTGCGGCGGCTCGTAAATCCGGCTCGCCGGTAGCGGGGGCGAACGGAATGTGGAATTCATTCTCGGCAGCTGGGAACGGCGGCGGGTAATAGGAGAGCAGATCCACCAGCGGTAGTTGCCTGAAGAAGACGGGATAGTCTTCACGCAGATCGACATTCAGACTGTCACGGAAGGCATGAAAGACTTCAAGTAGCGGGTAGTTATCTTCCCCGTGTAAGACCGCCCGGCCCGACCGCAGCGCGGGGATGATGCGGCCCAGCCACTCATGGGTAACAAAGTCGCCGAGCACGGCCTGCGATAGCGCATCGTCATCTCCCGCAACAGAAATCGCCGCCAAGATGTGGTCCCGCCAGCCCGCGAAGTTTTTGGGCGGCTGGCGAAGACCGGCTTGCAGACCCGCAAGCATCGTTTGCTTCTGGCTGGCGCTCAGGGCGGGCTGGCACCAGTCGTAAACCAGCGCGAGTTGACGCAAGTCGCGCCCCGGGGTCAGAGCCCACTCAATGGCGCGCCGCGCGGCGGCTGGATCATCGGCGATGCGATAGTACAGAGCCTGCGCGAAGCCGGGTTCCGGCATCGGCGCACCTCCCGTGATCAGTAGCTGAAGTTGATCCCAGCGCATCGAGGTACGCTCGCGCTCGCGCCGCAACAAACGCAGACGCTGCGGGCGGAGAAACAGGCGTGGCCGATCGGTATAAACCTGGAAGCTGTCTAAGCTAGTTTGCGCGCGCAGGCCGGAGGAGGACCAGGAAATTACGAGGGCCACCGCGCCAATCAGCATTTCCCGCAGCATGAAAAGGATTGTGTCACAGTGACACAGTCCCACCGCGCGTGCGATACACCGAAGTCCCCTCGGCGAAACTACCGTCGTCTGATTCGCAAAGGAATGAGCAACTTAGCGCGACTCCAACCGCGGCGAGCGGGTTGCTAACATGAACACCGAATCGGAGAAGTATTCCTTCTCAAACCTGCCCTCCGCTGCAATTGGAGGCAACGTCAGGGGTGATGGGTAATCGACGTGGGCAAACGGAAGCCTTACGTCGGAGTGGTTACCCCGAACTCCGTTGCCTGTGGTTGCAGTTGAGGGGTTTTTAGCTTAACGGACGAACGCGCGCCAGCAGGTTTTTCTGCGGACGTCCGGCGATAGTAGCAGCCCATCCCACTGCCTCGGCGGAAATCTGAAACAAGGCAAAAACAAAGCCGTCGCGTGCCGGCCCAGGTTGCAGCCCCGCATCTACTTGCCATCCGCGGGCGCCCCCGTCGATCAGCGCAGCCGAGGGAGCGCGCAATCCTTGAGAGGCGCGTGCTCGCAGGCGTGAGGCTTCGGCCTGACAGCATTCATAAGTGTCCAAGCCGCCTTTAAGAACCTCTGGAGCTAGGTCCGGCGTCTCCAACCTGAGATCGTCAGGGAGCTCCACGGCCCACAGCGCGCGGCGCACATTCTCGAGGTCCGATTCGGTGTCGATGCCCTCATGCCGGAGAAACTCTGCCCAAGCTCCGTCCGGGGTGTCCGCGAAATACTGGACCGGCGCACCCCCTGCAACATTCCATCGGCCGGCAGGCTGTTCCGGACTTTCCCAGATGAAGGCGAAGCGCGGATCGGCGTGGCGGAAGACGATCACGTGGCCGAGGCTGCCGCGCCGGTCAGCGCACCCGCAAGATCGCGAACTTTTATGGCCTCCGGATCGCTCGCCAGCCACGATTTCCCTAACAGTTCAGCCGGACTCTTCCCCCCAAGCTGAACCCGCTTACGATCGAACCATTGCCGAATGCCAGCCTCATTGTAAGCCCCGCCTAGATCACCCACGGTCAGGCTTAGCAAATGTAAACGCGCCGCAAGGTCATCCGGCGTGGTCCTCGATGCGCGTCGATATCGCCGGATACTTCCAACCGCCGTGCCCAGCAGCCGGGAAAGCAGATCCATTCCCAAAATCCCGCAAAGACGCTCCCACTCAAACTCCGGAGCGGGTGATTCTTCCAGCGCCATGTTAAGCCGCTCGAAGGCGTTCTCGAGAGCCACACCCGTATCGCTGAAAGTGAAATCGATCGCCTTGCCAATACCGGCCCGATGAATATGACTGAGAATCTGCAGCATGGAAGGAAGGTCCAGGTTTTCAATCGGTTCATCGAGCGGAAGCAATCCCATAGCGTCCGCGCGGCCCACCGTGGTGTATGCATACCGATTGAGCTTTTGGGTCGCAAACGGATTGGGAATGGATTTGATTTGGTTCATCGTCTCAAACCGAATGCTATCATACAACGGCTACCACTGCAAGGTACGCGTGCGCGGGCGCTCGTTCGGGTTCGGTAAATAGATGGTCCGGCAACGTTCACACCGGTAAAGCTCTTCACCGAATTGGGCCACCACGCCAGCCTCCGCTCCGAACCACCGCTTGAGATGTCCGGCGCAAATCTTGCCTTTGTCGTTCTTCTCGTCGCAGGCGCGCATGCGGGGGACGCGGACTTTAACTTTGTGTCCATCCGGGAGCGTCGTCACGGGCTCCGCTTGCATTGGATGGTGCGGCCGTGGAAAGTCAAGCCAAGCGGGCATGCCTGAATTATCGCAGTGGCTCCGGCTTTCTAGGATCGCGGGATATCATGAAGACGAAGCATGCCGCTGGTTCCTCCCGCTATCGAATCCCTCAAGCCCTATGAGGCGGGGCGCAACATCGAAGAAGTGAAGCGCACGTACGGGCTATCGCACGTCATCAAGCTAGCTTCGAACGAAAATCCCCTTGGACCGAGCCCATTAGCAATGGCAGCTCTGCAGCGTCCCATGACGTCCCTGAACCTGTATGCAACCGGAGGCCTGGAACTCCGCCAACGTCTAGCCGATGAGTTCGAAGCCCAGCCGGCCAATGTGATTGCGGGCAGCGGATCGGAAAGCATCATTTCCAATATCATTCGTACGTTCCTCGGTGATGACGATGAAGTGCTCACCACGGAGGCGGCGTTTGTCGGATTTCAGGTCATTGCTAAGTCGCGCGGCGTAGCCTATCGAACCGTGCCTTACAACCGCAACTGGGCCTACGATTTGCCGGGTCTGGCCGCCGCGATCACGGATCGCACCAAGATCATTTATCTCGCGAACCCCAATAATCCGACCGGCACGATCTTCACACGGCAGGAGTTTGAGGCTTTCTACAAACATGTGCCCGAGCGCGTGCTCATCATCCTGGACGAGGCTTATTTCGAGTACGCCAAGGACAACCCGCGTTATCCGGACTCCATGCATTACAGGCATGACAACGTCATCACACTGCGCACGTTTTCCAAAGCGTACGGTTTAGCTGGGGTAAGAATTGGATACGGGTTTGCTCACCAGGATCTGATTGCCAATCTGCTGAAGGTAAAGCTTCCGTTCGAGCCCGGTGTGATCGCGGAGACGGCTGGGATGGCCGCGATCGGCGACCGGGAGTTCCTGCATCGGACACTGGAAGCCAACTGCCGTGGCATGCGCATTGTTACCGACGGCCTGCGCGCGCTCGATATTCCCTACGTTCCGTCCAGCGCTAATTTTGTGATGACGCTTTGGGAGAACGAAGCCGAAGCTCTGCGCGTCACCGAAGAGCTTCTACGGCTCGGGGTGATCGTGCGGCCGCTGAAAGGCTTCGGCATACCGCAAGCGGTGCGAATTACCATCGGCACCGAAGCCGAGAACTTAGAGTTTCTGAGCGCATTGGAAAAAGTCAGTGCGCCCATGTTCGTACGCCCATGAAGGTTTGACACTTCCAACCCAGGAGCTTGTTATGCCACAGGCATTAGAAACATCGCCGGCAACTCAAACGCAGACCCAGAATTCAGCAGACTTTCTTCCGCTCAACGGGACCGACTACGTCGAGTTCATCGTTGGCAACGCCAAGCAAGCCGCGCATTTTTATCGCACCGCGCTCGGCATGAGCCTGGTCGCCTATCGTGGCCCGGAGACCGGCACGCGCGATCGTGTTTCTTACGTGGTGCAGCAGGATAAGATCCGGCTGGTATTGACCACTCCGCTCCGTCCCGATCATCCGCTGGCCGCCCACTTGCACCTGCACGGCGACGGTGTCAAAGACGTTGCGCTGTGGGTGGATGATGCCGCCAGCGCTTGGAAAGAGACCACCAGCCGGGGGGCCCGCAGTGTTCGGGAGCCGGAGACCGAACAGGATAACCACGGCGAAGTACGCTTTGCTTCCATTGGCCTTTACGGCGATACGGTGCACACCTTTGTCGAGCGCAAGAATTACACCGGCGCTTTTCTGCCCGGTTTCATTGCCACTCCGCAACCCGATCCACTGGCGCGCCCTACCGGACTCAAATACATCGACCACATGGTCGGCAACGTCGGCTGGGGCGAGATGAACCGCTGGGTGACGTTCTACCGCGACGTGATGGGCTTCCGCGAGTACCAACACTTCGACGATAAAGACATCAGCACGGAGTATTCGGCGCTCATGTCCAAGGTCATGGCGAATGGGAACGATCGGGTCAAGTTCCCTATCAACGAGCCCGCCGAGGGGAAACGGAAATCGCAGATCGAGGAGTACCTCGATTTCTACCAGGGTCCTGGCATCCAGCACATCGCCATGGCAACCGACGACATCATCCAGACGGTCAGCCGCCTGCGGGCCCAAGGCATCCAATTTTTGAGCATCCCGACCTCCTACTACGAGCAACTGGAGGGGCGCGTCGGGAAGATTGACGAGCCCGTGGACGAGTTGAGCGCCCTGGGCATTCTAGTGGATCGCGATGACGAGGGCTATATGCTCCAGATCTTCACCAAGCCGGTGGAAGACCGCCCTACTTTGTTTTTCGAAATCATTCAGCGGAAGGGAAGCCGAAGTTTTGGCAAGGGCAATTTCAAAGCGTTGTTCGAAGCCATTGAGCGGGAGCAGGATTTGCGAGGAAATCTATAGCCGGCGCGCCTTTGACGCGGAAGGGTGACCAGACTTCACCCTTCCCACAAGGAAATCAGCAATCCGCCGGCGACAATCAGTACCCCACCAACTAATACCGGCTTCCCGGGCGCTTGATGAAACACCAGCCAGGAAATCAATTGCGCGGTGATAAAGAAGAAGACCACATATAGGCCGAGCAATCTTCCGAAGTCCCACGACGGCGCATTCACTGTCCACCCGTAAGCGAACAGCACCAGTGCTCCCAGCGTAAAAAGAAGGACGCGCGAGATGCCTTGCGAACCGCGCAAAGCCGTTCGGATAATCGCATCGCCACCGGCTTCCAGTAATGAGGCAAGCAGGAGAGCCGCAATAGTGCTTGAACGGCTCATCCCCACACTATGCGACTGGTTGTGGCTTACGCGTCACTTCGATCACGCGCTCATAAACACGGTTGCGAACATCGAAGCGATCCGCGGCGCGAGTCACAAATCGGACGATCACGTCGATACCAGCCGCGCTCGGGCGCAGGTTCACCGAGGGTCTCGCCGGAAACTGACTCAAGCCGTTCTGCTGGTTCGCCTGCTTCCATTCCTCTTCGGCCACTTCGGTCTCCTTTTCGGTTTCGATCGTCACCGCTTTCACGATTTGCTCCAGCATCTCCGTCGTGTTTCCGGTAGACGGGATCCCCACGCGGATTTCGTCCCACATCCATTGGCCCGCGGTTGAGAAATTAAAGAATTGCCCGTTCACGGCGAAGCTGTTGGTGAACCGCGCCCGCCGTCCCGTGGGATGGCCCTTACCTGTCCAATTACCCGTTTCCAAGATCGTGGTCTTGAACACCCCGATGTCGACAATCTCGCCACCAACGCCATTGATTTCGACCCAATCGCCGACGCGAATCCCGTTCTTACCCATCAACAAGAACCAGCCGAAGAAGGCGAGAATGTAGTCCTGCATCACTACGGTTATGCCCGCGGTCGCCAAGCCCAAAATCGTGGGCATCTGATTCGGGACTCCAAAAATAACCAGCAGCACGATAATGAGTCCGGTCACCTGGATGCCGAGTTCGAAAATGGTCCGCAGTGTCTGAATCCGCCGCCGGTCGAGCGAAGCACGCAACACCCAGTGACGGACAGCCCAGTTCAACAGCACGATAGCGAGCAGAATAAAGGCGAGCAGAGCAAAGGACCGTAGAAGCAGATGCAGCAGGATGCGGTGCTGGAGTTGTACCTGCTCCGCCCACTTGCCGTAAACAGCGGCTAATTGCCGCTCCGTCTCAATCCGGTCGTCATAGATGGTGAGGATCTGCCGCTGCTCGGCGCGGCGAGTCAGGCTTTCTATTTTGGCAGTCTTATCTTGCGCAAGAGGTGGCGTGTTTGCTGCGGCCGTGGCTTTACCGTCGGCGGTCGTCTTCTTAGTGTTGTGTTTGCCGGTCAGCGCGGCGGCGCTTTCCTGCGCTTGCTTCTGAGCCTCCAGGATCAAATGGCGGCGAGTGTCCTGATCGAACCAGGCTCCGATCTGCCCGGCAACCGTCGAGTAGCGTTTGGCAGAGAGCACCGCGACCTGTCCCTTATCCGATGCGCCGGAATCGTACTTCTTCATCGCCGCTTCGTGAGCGGACAGTTCCTGCTGGATCTGCCCACGCTGATCTCCCGAGGCGCGTGCGAGGTCCTCTTCCGCATCGGCTAGTTCGTCTGAGTCGAGACCTAGCTGGGCTTTGGCTACATCCAGGTCGTCCGCAATCGCGCCGGTATCAGCAGCAGGCTTTCCGGCTGCGGGCGTTAACGAGCGAACGTGCTCCTGGTCTTGCTTCACGACCTGTTGCAGGCCGGCGACTTTCTGGGCCAACCCAGCCGCGTCACCAGTAAGTTTGTGCTGCCGGAGCGTGGCCTCACGCAGAGCGGCGGCGAATGCCTGGTCCACTTCGTGGTCCGCCAGACGCTCGGCCTCGCGGGCGTGGTTCCGCTCTTCGGTTGTCACCGCCAGCGGCGCGAGAGCTTCCGCGGTCTGCCAGGGGCTTAGGTCGACCAGCGTGTCCTGGGTGCTCGACAGAACCCCCCGGTCACCGGCATCCCTGAGGAAGGACAAGTGACTCATGACGTCGCGCGTCTCCCAGGCGAAGCCCAGGCAGAGCAGGAGAATGATGGACAAGCTGAGCGCCAGAATCAGGCGCACGCGGCCCAGAACGCTCGGTCCCGGTTTGCGAACGGGCGCAGGGCTGGAGACGTTGGTTCCCATCGTTCAATTCTCCCAAGCGGTAAAGTAAGACGTGAAGCTATCGTTCGCAGTTTGGCTCGGCTTGCTCGCCGCCACGGCTTGTTTCGCCGCCGCCCCGATTCATTATGAGCCTGCCATCGACGACGCCTTCGCGCATTTGTACAACTCGGATTTCGACGGCTCCCGCGCCATCCTGGATCGCTACATCGCCGCGCACGCCGCGGACCCGCTCGCCTACTCAGTGAAGGCGTCCGCCTATTTGTTCTTCGAACTCGATCGCCTCGGCATTCTTGAAAGCGAGTTCTTTAAGGACGATCGCCGCATTGCCGATAAGCGAAAGCTAATGCCAGATCCGAAGATCCACGACCTGCTGTATGCCGCACTCAAGCAGGCGCAAGACCTGGCAAACGCGGATCTGGCCCGCAACCCCTCTGACGCGAACGCACTGTTCGCCCTCTGCCTGGCCAACGGCAATCTAACCGATTACGTCGCCCTGGTCGAAAAGCGTCAAATGCAGAGTCTTTCGATCAATAAGGTGGGTTATCGCGATGCCAAGCGTCTACTGCAAATTGCGCCGGACTATTACGACGCTTATCTGACCACCGGGTTTACCGAGTACTTGATCGGGAGCATTCCCGTGCTGTTCCGCTTGTTTGTCCGCTTCGACGATGTTCGTGGCGACACGCAGGCCGGAGTGCGCAATTTGCAAACGGTGGCTGCAAACGGACACTACTTGAAATCATTCGCCAAGATTTTGCTAGCGACCGCCTATCTGCGCGACAAGCACATCGCTCAGGCGCGCGGTCTTCTGCGGGAGCTCAATCAGGAGTATCCCCGGAACCCCTTGCTGAAACGCGAGTTGGATCGCCTCTCAACACAGATGTAGTATGAGATTCTGATCCATGGTTCGGGACGGTGTTTATTACGCAATCGGCTTCACTGTGGCAGCTATTCTGGTCGCGATCCTGACCGGCTCATTTTGGCTCGGTTTGCCGCTGCTACTCCTGGGTTCGTTCTGCGCCTGGTTCTTTCGTGACCCCGACAGGCTGACTCCGGCGGGACCCGTGGCCGTTTCTCCGGCAGACGGCAAAATCGTCGCGATCACTCCGGAAGGGCCCGGAATCAAAAGGGTGAGCATCTTCCTGAATATCTTCGATGTTCACGTGAACCGTGCGCCGATCTCCGGAATCATCACCAACGTGGAATATACGAGTGGCCAATTCCTGGTGGCTAGCCGCGATCTCGCTTCCTCGCAAAATGAACAGAATCGCGTGACAATACACGGCGAGGATACGCGCGTCGTGTTCAAGCAGATCGCCGGATTGATTGCACGGCGAATTGTTTTCACGAAAAAGGCTGGCGACTACGTGACCGCTGGCGAGCGTGTCGGCATGATCAAGTTCGGCTCCCGTGCCGATGTGGTCCTCGGGCCGGAGTGGCACCTCGAGGTGAAAGAGGGGATGCGGGTGATTGCGGGGACAAGCGTTTTAGCCAGACGCGGCGGCTATGCCGAACCAATCGCCGTGCGGCATGCACCGCTGGAGGAGCCGGCTCTTTGCACGACGTAGACGAACCCGCCGCTGCGATCGCGGTTCGCCGTCCACCGCCTCGAGCCGCTTACGCCCTTCCCACCCTCTTTACGGCGGGCAATATCTTCCTTGGCTTCCTGTCGGTGCTCCGCTCGATACAGGGAGCGGCGAATCTGTCCAACCCGACCGGCGCCGCCGAACAATTTGCCACTTCGGCTAAGGCCATCGGACTCGCCATTGTACTGGACGGCCTCGATGGCCGCATCGCCCGCCTTACCCACACTACCAGTGAGTTCGGGAAAGAGATGGATTCCATTTCGGACGTGGTGAGCTTCGGCATCGCCCCGGCAGTTCTGGCGTATGTCTGGGGATTTCAGTTTCTCCCCGCGGGCACTGCTTCCGATATGAGCGATCACCTGACGCGTGCCGGGAAGGTGATTGCTTTTCTATTCCTTCTCTGCGGTTCTCTGCGTTTGGCCCGCTTCAATGTTCAGAAGAATCCGAAACCGAAGAATCCCGGACGCCCCAACCGCAGCTACTTCGTGGGGTTGCCGATTCCCGCCGCCGCGGGACTGGTGGCCGCGATCGTTTATGCCGCTGACGGGGTTCCGATATCGCAATGGCCGCTGAACATCGCGTGGCTGACGCTGCTTACCCTACTCGCCTGGCTCATGGTCTGCACCTGGCGATACTACGCGTTTAAGGACAACTCTTTCCTGAAGCCCCGCTCGCCGCTGACTATTGTTCTCATGGGAGGCTTGCTCGTTCTCGGATGGTACTGGTCCCAGGCCGTATTGCTGGTGATGGCCAGCACCTACGCAGTGAGCGGAATTGTTTTGCGTGTTGGCGGAGTGCTGCGGCGTTTGCGCCGGTCGCGCCGTCCGCCTATCCCTTTGGAGCATCCTCTTGTCTGAGACGATTGCGCTTGTCGGCAGTGAAACGCTCTTAGGCCGCGAGTTGCGCGACCTTCTCTCTCACGGCTCGTTCGGAGCCGCCGTACGCCTCATTGCCGGGGCGCAGGAAAGTAGCGGTGTTCTAGCCGAACATGCCGGCGAAGCATCCATTCTGAACAAGCTCGATCTGGCTGCCATGGACGATGTGGTTACCGTAATCCTGGCCGGCGACGCGGCGTCATCGCAGCTCGCGCTGCAGCTAGCCCCCGATGAGCCGATCATTGATCTGACGCATGCGGCGGAGGAGAATCCGCGCTCCCGCTTGCGTGCGCCTATGGTCGAACCGTCAGCTTTTCGTGTAGCGCCGGACGCCATCCATTCCATCGCGCATCCCGCCGCCATCGCACTCGCGGTTTTGTTTCAGGCTCTCGCCCGCGATCACCGGCTCACCCGGTGGATCGCGCATATATTTGAGCCCGCCAGTGAACGGGGCGTGTCCGGCATCGAAGAACTGCAGCAGCAGACGGTCAGCCTGCTGTCTTTCAAGTCGATGGAGAAGAAGGTCTTCGATACGCAGTTGAGTTTCAACATGCTAGCGGAGTTAGGCGAGGAAGCTCCCGCGCAATTGGACGAAATCGAAACCCGCATCGAGCGCCACCTTGCCACTCTGATGCAAAATGCCGAGCTATCCCCCCTGCCATCGCTGAAATTGATCCAGGCGCCCGTCTTCCACGGTTATAGCTTCTCGGTCTGGCTGGAATTCGACGGCGAGGCCCCGGATGCCGCGACGCTTCGATCCCAACTTGCCGGTGACAACATCAATGTCCACGGTCCTGACGTAGAGCCGCCCAACAACGTGGCAGCGGCCGGACAAGACGGCATCTCTGTGGGCGCCATCTCGCGGGATCGCAATAATGCCCGCGCGCTGTGGCTGTGGATGGCGGCCGACAACTTCCGGCTGGCGGGTCAGAACGCGCTCCTGGTAGCGCAGGAGATCCTTTGAAACGTTATGCTCTCTTGCTGCTGGCCCTTGCGGGCTCCGGCTGCGGCTACCATGTCGCCGGGCACTCGGACATTCTGCCCATGCAGATCCGTTCCATTGCCGTGCCTGCCTTCAAGAACGGAAGCATGCAAAACAACGTTTCGGAGACCATCACGGCAGCGGTCACGCGCGAGTTGATCCAGCGCACGAAGTATCAAATCACTTCCGATCCGCAAACCGCCGACGCGATTCTCTCGGGCGCCCTGGTTAATGTATTCAGCAATCCCACGACTTACGATCCGGTGACGGGCCGCGCCAGCGGAGTGCAGTTCATCCTGCAATTGCGCATCGAATTGCGCGAGCGCGTAAGCGGCAAGATCCTTTATAGCCGGCCGAACTTCGACGTGCGAGAACGCTACGAGATCAGCGTGGACCCAAAGACGTATTTCGATGAAAGCAGCGGGGCTTTAAGCCGCCTTAGCCGGGACGTCGCCCGCACCGTTGTCAGCGGGATTTTGGAAAAGTTTTGACTTATTCGCCCGCCCAGTTTCTTGCCGGTCTGAAGAAGGGCGATGTCCCGGCCATCTCTCTCTTTCTCGGGATGGAAGCGTTCGAGCGCCGCCGCTGCCGCCAAGCCTTGATAGAGGCTCATCTTGGAATCAGCGAAGCAACAAGCGCCATCACGCAATATGATGCGAGCGAAACCGGACTCACGGAAGTGCTCGATGACGCACGCGCCATGTCTCTATTCGCGGATCGCCGTCTGATTCTGGTCACCAGCGCTGAAGCCGTTTTACCGCGCTCCGCCCGCGCCACGGCCGCCACTCTCGACGATGGGGACGAGGATGACGCTTCGCCAGCTAGTTCCGGTTCCGATACCGTTCTCCGGTCTTACGTTGCAGATCCCACGCCGGGCGTGGTCCTGCTTTTAGAGGCCAGCCGTTTCGATCTTGAAGGCGAAGATAAGAAGAAGTCCGATCGCGTTCGCAAGTATTATGCGGCCATTCCCGATGTTGTCGAGTTCAAGCGTTTCTCGTCCGATGACGCCCGCTTGCAACTGATGGCAATGGCCAAACAGCGCAATCTGAAAATCGATCCCGGAGCTGCGGCGATGCTGGTTGAATCGCTCGGCGCCGATCTCGCACGGATCTCGGTCGAGCTCGAGAAGCTGTCCTTATTTGCGGGCGATGGCCGTTCGATCACCCTCGAAGACATTGCGGAGTTGATCCCGGACGCTCGCACCAGTACCGTATTCGCCCTCGTCAATGCTTTGGGGCGCGGCGATCGCAAGCGTGCCCTAGCCAGCGTTGATGCTCTCTGCCGCGACAACGAGTATTTGCCGCTTGCGCTTGCGTTTCTATCGACGCAATTTCGGCAGGCGCTCGCGGCGCAAAAAGCCGGATTGCGTTCGTCGCAGCAGGTCCAAAGCTATTTCTCAAAGATTGGAATTCCGATGTGGGGAGCGCGGGCCGAGCAAGTTGCTCAGACCGCGCAAAGATTCTCCGCCGTCAAACTGGAATCGGGATTGAAGATGATCTTCGATGCGGATCGTGATCTGCGAAGCGCCCGTCCGGATGACCGGATCGTTGTGGAGGATTTCGTAATCCGGCTGACGGCCGGAGTCTAGCCTATTTGGTTTCGATCGCCTTCACACGCATGTGAAGACGGCTCTTGTAACGCGCTGCAGTGTTCTTCTTGATGATTCCAACCCGCGCGGAGCGATCAATAATCGAAAACGTGGCGGGCAACATTTCTTTCGCGGCAGAAGGATCTTTGGCGAGCAGTGCGCGCCGGATGCTGCGAATCTGATGACGAAGCCTGGTCTTGTTTCTACGATTGAATTCCGTGCGACGGGCTTCCTGCCGGACTCGCTTCAGTGCTGAAAGATGATTTGCCATTCTGTTCTCTTACGAATTGATTACTTGTAGAAGTGTAGCAGATCGCAGCTGTTCATCGCCATGCTTGAATCTCTACTCCGCCCAGGGCCGCCCGGCCCGGCAGCGCAATGCCGAAGATTTCCTGGTAATTGGCGTTCGTTAGGTTGGTCAGCTGCACGAATGGCCGAACGCGCCAGCGGGTCCAGGCGGAGTAAACGTCCCACACGGCGTAAGGGTCGCGCATAATCCGTTTTTCGACACCCACGCGCGAGCGCAGTAGAAGGGTTCCAAGCGCCGCGCGATATTCCAGCACCCCGCTATGTTCCGGGAAGTTGAACGCATATTTCGAATAGAGGCCGGCGAGGGAGTCCGACGCGCCGTGGATTCCGGTGTAACGCAGGTCCATTTCCTGGTGTTTGGGAAGCCGGGCGACCAGGGCAGCCTCAACACCGGTGAATCGAAGGCGATCGAAGTTGGTGGCCTGCCAGACGTCGTTGAGCGAAGCCCGGACATAGTCAATCCCGTTATAGTCGCGGCGCTGGAATACGGTGGCCTCCGCGCGCCAGCTGCTCGCGATTTGCCATTCGAGTCCGCCTTCATAACTCCAGGCATGCTCCGGCTTAAGAAGCGCGTTTCCGAGATCGGCCGGGTCGTGATAGTAGAGATCGGTATAGGTGGGAAGCCGAAACGCGCGGCTCACTCCTCCGCGCAGCCGGACGCGCGACGTCAACCAATAGCCCGCCGCGATGTTGGGATTGAACTGCCCGCCGCTGGAATCGTAAAGATCTTCGCGTCCTCCGAGGCTAAGGGAAAAGCGTTTCCAGTGACGCGTATCGAGCGACGCGTAAACCGACCCGCGGGTCCGGGCGTGGTCACCGAGGTTGGTGCTGACCACCGATTCCTGCTCGAACTCCGCGCCGTAATGCAGCTTGACTACCGTGCTCAACGTCTCCGTCCGGCGAAGCGCAGCCTCATAACTTTCGTCGGAATGATGGTTGGTATAGATCTGGGGCTGGTCGCGGAATAAGACAAAGAGGTCGCTATGACGGCGGTAGGAAAACAAGGCCTCCGTGTTCGGCCCCAGTTCCTGTTTCACGGCGGCAAACCAGGTTTTGGTGTTCTCCCAGGAAGGATAGTTTCCGTAGAATTGGTCGGCACCGAAAGGCTTATCGGCGTACGCAGCCAGGATATCGGTCGCGCCCAGCGCGGATGTCAAGCTGGTTTGCGATCCGAACGAAAGGTCGCGGTAGTCGCGGTCGAAACGGAATCCAGTAGAGAAGTCACGCGAGAAAGTAATCTGTTCCACCGCTCGATTTCCAGCCACGGTCAGGGACCCGCTTTGCTCGTTGGTCCCGAAGCTGCCGACGGCGGTGCGCAGGAGCAGCTCCGAAGTCTCAGGCGCCCTGGTGATCACATTGATCACTCCGCCGATCGCATCCGAGCCATAGAGAGCGGAGCCGGTGCCGCGGAGTACTTCCACGTGATCGATCGCGCTCAGCGGGACTGGTAGGTCCATATCATGGTGGCCACTTTGGACATCGTTCAAACGGATGCCATCCAGCAAGACAAGGGTCTGACCGAAGGTGCCGCCGCGAATGGAGACATCGGATTGGACGCCACCCGGGGCGCGCTCCTGTAGATCGACCGACGGTTCATCGCGGAGAACGTCAATCCAGGAATTGAGTAGGATTTCATCGCGACGTACGGGCAAGCTAGTGACCGCGCGATCCATTTCTTCGATCGAGACCGGATCGAAAGTGCCCGTGACTACGACCGACTCGTGCTGGGCGGTGGGAGCGGGCGCTGGCGGCGACTGTGCAAAAAGCGGCCCGGCTCCGCAGAGAAAAAGGGCTGAACAAACGGTACGGACGTTCCTCATGCGTTCAAGTCTCGGTATGATAGCAATCGCTCATGAGCCGAATCCTGATGGTGTCCTCGGAGGCTGCGCCGTTCGCAAAGACGGGCGGACTGGCCGATGTAGTGGGGGCGCTTCCCGGGGCGCTGCGGGAACTGGGGCACGACGTCGCCGTCCTGCTACCGCGGTACAAGAGCACACTCAACTGGTCGACCCGGCAAGTGACCGAGCCATTCCCCGTGCAACTGGGGCCGTTTGCCTGGCGGCCATCGGTCTACACCACCGAGCAACCGAGTCCCTTCTTTTTTCTGGACCTCCCGGATTTCTACTTTCGCGATGGACTGTACGGCGATAAAGCCGGGGACTTTGGGGATAACGACTTGCGATTCGGCTTGCTCTCGTTAGCGGTCTTCGAGTTTGCGAGGCGATTGTTCCGGCCCGACATTCTCCATTGCCACGACTGGCAGGCGGGGCTGACGCCGGCTTATCTGCGTGAGTTTCTGGCGAACGACCCCAACTTTTATCAGACTCGCACCGTGATGACGATCCATAATCTTGGTTACCAGGGTCTGTTCCCAAAGAGCTCGATGGAGAGAGTGGGCTTACCGCCATGGGTGTTTCGTCCGGACCTGGTTGAGTTTTTCGGGAACGTGAGTTTGCTGAAGGCGGGACTGGTGTACGCCGACGCATTGACCACGGTGAGCCCTCGGTACGCGCAGGAGATTCAGACCCTTGAGCAGGGCTTCGGACTTGACGGATTGCTGCGAGCACGCACGCGGGATCTGCACGGCATTTTGAATGGGGTGGATTACAACCAATGGAACCCGGAGACTGATCCGGCGATCCCGAGCCATTTCTCCGCCGAGGACTTGTCCGGCAAATTGGACTGCAAGCTCGGCCTGCTGAAGGAATTCGGCTTGTCGAGCGACCGGCTGGAACGTCCGCTCATCGGAATCGTCAGCCGTCTTACGGGGCAGAAAGGCGCGGATCTGATTGCGCAGGCGGCTCCGGCGCTGTTTGCGAGAGACGTTTCGCTGGTTGTGCTCGGATCGGGGGAACCCCAGTACGAAGCGCTATTCCGCCGGATGCGCGATCACTATCCGGACCGGGTCGGCGTATTCTTGGGCTACAACGATGGGCTGGCGCACCGCATCGAAGCCGGTGCGGACATCTTCCTGATGCCGAGCCGGTATGAGCCGTGCGGGCTGAACCAGATCTACAGCCTGCGGTATGGGACCGTCCCGGTTGTCCGCGCAACCGGCGGTCTGGACGACACGATCGATCGGGAAACTGGGTTCAAGTTTTACGACTATTCGGCCGAGGCGCTCTTGGAAGCCATGGGAGATTGTCTGGCAACCTGGGAACAGCAATCCCGATGGACCGAGATGATGCGAGTTGGAATGCGGCGGGATTTCTCCTGGATGGCAAGCGCCGTGCAGTATGACAAACTGTTCCGGCGCCTTCTGAATCTTTAGACGGGCAGGCGCTTCTAATCGGGAGAGGACAAAATGGCTGGTACCAACACACTAACGTTTACAGATACTGCTTTTGACAGCGACGTGCTAAAGGCGAACGTGCCCGTTCTGGTTGATTTCTGGGCCGAATGGTGTGGTCCATGCCGGCAAATGACGCCGACCATTGATGCACTTGCGTCGGAGTACGACGGCAAAGTCAAGGTCGGCAAGTTGAATGTGGACGATAACGGGCAAACCGCGATGCGCTACAACGTGCGTAGTATTCCCACGCTCCTGTTATTCAAGAACGGGCAAGTGGTGGAGCAGCGCGTCGGCGCAATGGGGAAGAACGACGTCCAGAAAATGATTGACGCACACGTCTAAGCCACGGGCTCCGACGATTGGCTTCCGGGCAGACCTTTGCGGTCTGCCCATTTTTTTTATAAATTGCCGAGCAGGGCCGAGGATGTGTTCTCGATGATCTGGCGCTCTTGCGAACTGAATCTGCTCTTGTACTCCTCGCTGCTCAGCCGCTGTTGCCGGTCTTGCGGTGATAACTTGTTGAGGTGATCGAATTCCTCTTTTACCGCTTCGCGGCGGGGTTGCGGAAGGTTCTGTAATTTATGAACCACGCCCCGAAGCTGATCTTTTTGCCGGGCATTCAGACTTTCGAAGCGCCGGTAGCGATCAAGTAGCTGGGCGCGATCGGTGGGATTCAAGTGATCGAGCCGATCAATCCCGGTCGCAATCTGCCGCTGCTGCTCGGCTGGGAGTCCAGATAAGGCGCGCTCGCGGTCCTGCGCTGGCATCCGGCTCAGGGTTGCCACTTTGTCCGCTACGTGAGGGGCGACCATCCGAAGCTGCCGCTCTGGGCGATGGGGACGGATGGGGGTGGGGCGGTTCGCTCCGTGGATTGGCATCCTGGCGGCCCACACACCCGTCGAAAGCGCGGTGAAGACTACTAGCAGGAGTAGTGTTCTCTTCACATGCCATGCGAAGCTTCGGCGGCCTCGTCCTTGACCAAATCCAACTGATGGAGAAGTTGGAGGTCATCCAAAGCCTTGTCAAGCTGTTCCGCATCGGTAGGCGTAACAACTGCAGGCGCCTCGGCAGCAACTGGTAAGGCTGCGGAGGGAGCTTGGGGCCGTTCCAAATATACGCCGGCAATAATCAATAAGGTGAAAGCAGCCAAGGGGAGAGTGGGGCGTGCGACCCAGCCGTTGAGGATGTCACCCAAAGTCCGCCAGAGAGGAATACGGGACTCGCGCTCCACGCGCGCGTAGAGCTCCCGGTTAAAACCCAAACTCACCGGCTGCGGTTCCCATTCGTCCAGAAAATCCCACACCCGCGATTGCTCGGCAACGTGCTCCCGGCAGACATCACATCCTCGCACGTGGGCTAAAACGCTCGCCTTTTGCGCGCCTTGCAGGCGCCCAGCTACGTGCTGAAGGAGGAGACATTTCCCGGATTCTGAGCTTAGAAGACACTTCATGGCAATCGGCTTCAATACTTTCGTGGGTTAGGCCATGTGCGCAAGGCGCACGCGGAGAGATTCGTAAGCTCGGAAGAGCAGCGACTTTACAGCCGATTCCGAACAGGACAGGACGCGCGCGATCTGCGAGTATTCCATTTCTTCATACTTATGCATCAGCACAGCGATCCTTTGTTTATCCGGAAGAGTCGCAATGGCAACCCGCACCTCATCCAGCTTGGTGTCGTAAACCATCGACTGTTCGATGGTAGGCTTTTTGTCAGCCAATTGTAAAGCGGCGGAGTCTGGAAGCTTCTCGTCCAGGCGCTCTTGACCGCGTTCTTTTTTCTTATCGCGAAGCCAATTTAAAGCTAAATGAGTGGCAATTCGGAACAACCACGTCGTAAATTTAGCGCTCGCCTCATAACTCTCGCGAGACCGATATACCCGAAGAAAAACCTCCTGGGCGAGTTCTTCAGCCACGGGATGGTCTTGAACCATGCGAAACAGAAAGTGTATTACAGCGTTTCGGTGTTTATCGAGCAGTAATGCGAAGCTGGGACCGTCGCCTTCCTTGACGCGGAGCATCAGTTCCGCGTCGAAATCAAGGACTTGCAGGCCTCCCATTACAGTGCTAACCCCTTGATTGATAAAAGGTTTCGCCGATTTTTGAGATCCGATCAAAGTCTATTCCTCTCTCAAAGAGCGTTCCATCAACCGGCGAATGGCATCGGCCGGAGATCGCCCGGATTCGAGTACGGCTTGCATTTGTTCGGCAATGGGCATGTTTACATTTAATCGTTTTCCCATTGCAACGGCCACGGAAGCAGTGCGCACGCCCTCGGTCGTGCTCGTGGTCAGAGAAAGCACCTCACGGGCCGAAGCCGATTGCGCCAAGGCGATTCCCAACTGGCGGTTGCGGCTGAGGTCTCCGGTACATGTTAAAACAAGATCGCCTAAGCCCGCTAGTCCGGCTAGGGTGCGCGGTTGCGCGCCGCAGGCTGACGCGAGGCGGGTAATTTCCGCCAAACCACGTGTAATCAACGCCGCCACCGAATTGTGTCCAAGCCCAAGGCCGCACGCCATACCCGCCCCGATGGCAACCACATTTTTCAGGGCCCCGCCCATTTCGACGCCGATACGGTCTTCGCTCGAATAGACCCGGAACGTTGGCCGGGCGAAAGCTTGCTGAACTTGCAGGACTGGCTCTAGTAAGCCAGCGACCACCACCGCAGTCGGGCTGCCCGCAGCCGTTTCCGCTGCAAAGGATGGTCCGCTCAAGACGACAATTCTCTCTTCGGGGATGTCGGACGCATCGGCGATCACGGCGGACATGCACAATTCCGTCTCGAGCTCGAGTCCTTTCGCGGCACTGACGATGATGGCGTCGTGACGCGTTCGACCGCGCAGGCAACCGGCTGCGGCCCGGACGTAACGGGAAGGGGTAACCACACAAATAACCGACGCACTTTCAACAGCTTGTGCAGGCTCCGCGGAGATTCGAAGGTTTTCCGGCAGCGCAATCCCGGGCAGGTAACGGGAGTTCTCGCGAGCGGCCGAAACCTGAGAAGCGGCTTCCGGATTGTGCAGGATTGTGCACACTTCATTGAAATTCGGAGCGAGCACAACGGAGAGCGCGGTACCCCAGCTTCCGCCTCCCAAGACGACCAGGCGGTTCAACGCTTTCCGCCGCCGAGCGAGAACAGGCTTTCGGTCCCGTTGTGCAGTCGGGTGATGTTTGGAGCGTGCCGCCATACGATCAGCGCGGCGGCAAGGACGGAAGCGACAACCAATGGCCAGTGCGGCCGCACGATAATCCATACAGCCAAGGGAAAAGTAATCGCGCCCAGGATGGAGCCGAGCGAAATGAATCGGGTTCTGGCGACGGCAACCAGGAAAACTACAGTGACCCCCAGCAGTGCAGTGGGGGCAAGGTAGAGAAACGCTCCGATAAAGCTCGCGACCGCCTTTCCGCCCCGGAAGCCGAGGAACACCGGGAAGACGTGGCCCAGAAGAGCTGCCACGGCGGCGGCGCTGGTCCAAATCTCACTATGATTAGTGAGGCGGGCGGCGATCCAAACCCCGGCGAACGCTTTGAGAGCGTCCAGGACCAGGGTCAGCACCCCGATGCCGCGGCCGGTGGTGCGAAAGACGTTGGTGGCGCCGATGTTGCCGCTTCCCACTGCGCGGACGTCGCTGCCCGTAAAACCGCGGACAAGCAGATAGCCGAAGGGGACGCTTCCGAGCAGATAGGCAATGAGTACAGCGAGCGCGGGCAGCACCAGCGTTTAGTTTACTGGAGCTAGGGAGCAGATGCGGTTCGGAGCAGTCTTGGATCGGTCGTTCTATACGCGCGGAGCAGCGGAGGTTGCCCGCGACTTGCTGGGGCGTGTGATTGAGCATGGGGCGTGCGCCGGGAGAATCGTGGAGACCGAAGCGTATCTGGGATTGGACGACCTGGCGGCCCACTCGGCGCGCGGGATCACCAAGCGGACAAAGGTGATTTTCGGGGAGCCGGGCCACGCGTACGTTTACCTGATCTACGGCATATATGAGTGCTTAAACCTTGTTTGCGAACCGGCAGGGATGGCGGGATGCGTTTTGATTCGCGCGTTGGAGCCGCTTGCGGGCATAGAGGAAATGCGCGCGCGGCGAGGGAAAGAAAAAATGCAGGATCTTCTCTCCGGACCCGGGAAGCTGACGCAAGGCATGGGAATCAGCCGCGCGCACAACGGCGTGGACGTGACACAGGGCGATCTGGTGGTTACGGCCGGCGAGACGCACGGGTTCGAGGTGGCGGTCACACCACGGGTGGGGATCAGCCAGTGCGCCGACTGGCCGCTGCGATTTCTGATTCGGGGCAACGCGTTCGTGAGCGGGCGGATAATGTGCTGATGAGACTGGGCCTATTGGCGGGCGCGGCCGCTTGCACCGCCGTGATGGTGATGGTGGCGCAGACGGTGACGTTTGAAGGAACTCCGGCAATTGCGCTGGGGAATGACCGGCTGCAACTGCTGATCTTGCCCCAGGGATCAAGCATCGCGAGTGTGGTGCTCACCGCCGATGGGAACAAAGTCAATCCGCTCTGGGACCCGGCACGGATGGCGCGCGAGGCCGGCGAGAAACGGGCATTCGACTCGGGAACAGGCAGCTTCTTATGTCTGGATGGATTCGGGCCGGCGTCGCAAGAGGAACGAATCGCGGGTCTGCCTATGCACGGCGAAGCGCATTACGCGCAATGGGAAACCAGATATAGCGGTAAGCAGGGGAGCACGACGGTACTGACGCTCGCGACAACGCTACCCATTGTGCAGGAGAACGTGGAACGCACTTTCCGCATGGTGGATGGCGAGCCGGTGGTGTATGTGGAAACGCAGGTGGAAAGCTTGTTGGGATTCGACCGCCCGATGATCTGGGCCGAGCACGCGACCGTGGGCGCTCCGTTTCTGGAACCTGGGGTGACGACCATTGAAGTTTCGGCAACACAATCGCGGACGCGTTCGTACGGTGCATCGAAGGGCGCGGGACTACCAAACCGGTTTGCTCCGGGGAAAGACTTCACATGGCCATGGGCGCCGGGCGCGGATGGCAAGCGCGTGGATATGCGCACGACGCCGGTGAAGCCGAACTCGGGCGGGCACACGACGAGTCTGATGGATCACAACCGCAAGCTCGCATTCATCACCGCGTTGAATCCAAAGATGGGCTTATTGCTGGGTTATGTGTTCCGTCCCGAACAATTCCCCTGGGTGCAAAGCTGGGAGGATTACCCGCCGAATGGGAAACTCGCTCGCGGGCTGGAATTTTCGACTCAGCCGTTCGACGTGCCGCGCCGGGAAGCGATCCAGATGAACTCGCTCTTCAATACGCCCACCTACCGCTGGCTGCCCGCAAAGAGTAAGGCCAGCAGCCGGTTCCTGATGTTCTATACCAAGGTGCCCAAGGGATTTAAGACGGTGGATGACTTGCGAATCGAGGGCGGCACGATTGTGGTGGAAGATCGCGCGGCGAAGCAGAAGCAGATCATCGCCGCGAGCCTTTCGCAGTAGATCTTAGCGGGTGTGGAGGTGGCCGGCCTCGATGCTTTCCGCGCGCGCCCGGGAGTATTCGTGCGCGTTTTTCAAGAGGAACTCGAGCGAGGGACGTGGTTTAACTCGGAGAAAGATCTGGTATGAGAAGAGGCCGCGAGATACGTGGATCAGTAATCGATTCAACCGGAGTAGCGCGCGGCTAAAGGCGTGATCCCCAAGAGCCAGCGGCATGGGACCGGGGACGCCAACACGTTCCAAAATGTCAAACCCGGCCTGAGTGAGTGCGCGCTCAAACGAGGCAAAGGTGAACAGGCGCGTGTGGGTGAGATCGAGAATGCCGCGCTTGCCGTAGTTGAATTGTCCGGCGAACAGCATGAAGCGCGTGATGAAGAAGGCGACGTTCGCGGTGCTGACGATGACCTCGGCTTGAGGATTTTCGGCAAGAGCGAGCCGGAGTTGATCGAGGAAGGTTTCGGGGCGCGCCAAGTGCTCGAGGACGTCCAGCAGGGTGACGTAATTGTAATTGCGGTAATCGAGCGCAGGCAGGCCTTGATTGAGGTCGTGGAGATAGAAGGCGCGAAGCGTGGACTGCATGGCCGGAAAGGCATCGACGCCGTCGGCGATGCACTGTTTCTGGTCTGCCAGATGAGCGCCCAGGTAGCCCCCGGCGCAACCGAGATCGAGCACGTGCGAGCCAGGGCGGATGCGCTCGAATGCCAGCGTATGTGGGCTGGTGTAGGTCAGCTTGGGTTGATAAGGCGAGAAGCTCGCGGGGGCGCAATCGAACTTAGGGTCATAAAACAACCCGGCTTGCTGGAGACGCGCCTGGAAAGCGGAGCGGATTACGTTGCCCGCATATTGAATCCCGTTGACGTGACAAATCTCATCGCCGTAGTAGGTGGGGATGGGCAGTTCCCGGATAAAGAGTCCGGCGATGAGGAATTGGATGATGATCTCGGTATCGAAGTGGAAACCGTTGGAATTGCGGCTAAAGGGGACGGCGGCTAGCGCGCGGGTTGCGTAGATGCGGTACCCCGAGTGGAACTCACTAAGATGAGCGTGGAGCAGCTTGTTTTCGATCCAGGTAAGGATGCGGTTCCCGACGAATTTATACCGCGGCATGCCTCCGCGGAGCGCATCGGAGGGGTTGAGCATTCGGGAGCCGAAGACCGCGTCGGCTTCGCCTGTTCGCAGTGGTTCGAGGAGAGCTGGAAGGCACTCGGGGGCATACTGGCCGTCGCCATGGATAAGCGCGACGAAATCGTATCCGTTCTCGATTGCATAGCGGTAGCCGAGCTTCTGGTTTCCGCCGTAGCCTTGATTGACCGGGTTCACCAGGGCCGTAACGCGGAACGGGAGCGTTGCATCCTGGGCGACCCAACGGCTGCGGGCGAAGGTGGAGTCACCAGAGGAATCGTCAATGATGAGCACTTCGACCTGATAGGTATCGATAAGAGTGGCGGGGATGCGGGAGACGACCTGGGCAATGGTCTTTTCGGCGTTGTACGCCACGATGAAGACGAGAACCTTCGGTTTGTCGCGCGGAGTCATGGGCGGCAGCCGGTAATTGAAGAGTATAACCGCGTGATAAAATCGCCAGTTGGAATCATAATTTCGGTCCGGCTTGCGCCGGGCTGTCTCTAGAGGTTTTCCGTAATGTCCGGCCACTCAAAATGGGCAACCATTAAGCACAAGAAGGCTGCCACCGACGCTAAGCGCGGTAAGATTTTCACGCGCATCATCAAGGAAATCATGATTGCGGCTCGGGCCGGGGGCGATCCCGACGGCAACCCGCGACTGCGTACCGCAATCACGGCGGCGAAAGCTGTATCGATGCCCAATGACAACATCAAGAAGGCAGTCATGCGCGGCACGGGCGAACTGGAGGGCGGCCAGATTGACGAAATCACCTTCGAAGGCTACGGTCCGGGCGGCGCGGCGGTAATTGTCAATGTGGCCACGGACAATCGCAATCGCACAGTGGCGGATATCCGGCACATGTTTTCCAAGCAGGGCGGGAACTTGGGCGAAGTCGGCAGCGTGGCGTGGATGTTCGAACGCAAGAGCCAGATCTTCCTGGAGAAAGACAAGGCTACCGAAGAGCAGTTGATGAACCTGCTGCTGGACGCGGGCGCCGACGATATCAAGGACAACGAGGACAACTGGGAAATTCTTTCCGCGCCGGAGAACCATAACGCCGTGGTGGAGGTGCTCGAGAAAGCCGGCATTCCGATGGACTCGGCGGAAATCGCCATGGTGGCCAAGAACCTGATCATGCTCGAAGGCAAGAACGCCGCGGGTATGATTCGGCTGAACGATGCGTTGGAAGAGCACGAAGACGTGCAGAGCGTCTATTCCAACTTCGAAGTGGAAGAAGAAGTGGAAGCGATCGCCTGATATTGCTCGGTGAGCGATGACGCCAGCTGCATGAGAGTACTGGGAATCGATTGCGGCAGCGAGCGCACCGGCTACGGAGTGATTGAGACCGACGGACGTACCTACCGGCTGCTCGGGATGGGCACCATCGTGACATCTCCCCGGCAGGCTTTTGAGAACCGGCTGCTGGCGATTGGTCGTGGGTTGCGCGAACAGTTGGATCGGTTTCGCCCGGACGCGGTGGCAGTGGAAGAGGTTTTCTACGCGGTTAACGTGAAAACTGCATTGAAACTGTCCCACGTACGGGGCGTTGCGCTGATGACCATCGCGGAAGCGGGCTTGTCACTGGCGGAATATTCCGCTCTGGAAGTGAAGAGTAGCGTGGTGGGATATGGGCGCGCGGAGAAGCATCAGGTGCAGCGCATGGTCGCGTCGCTGTTGAAGCTGGATGTGCCGATCGAATCGGAAGACGCGAGCGATGCGCTGGCTATTGCGATCTGCCACGCCAATCGGGCCACGGTGGTGGCGCTGCGATGAATTCGGCCGTTCTGTTAATGGCCTTGCTGCTGAACCAGAAACTCGTCTTCACGAAGACGTTTCCGCAGAGTCAGCCGGCATATACGGGCATAGCAGTAGACGAATCGGGCGCGGCGGAGTTTCGCACCGATCCCAAAGACGAGCAGCCGGTCACCTTTCAGTTGAGCCCGGCGGAGACGACGGAGTTATTTGGGCTGGCGGCGAAAGTGGACTTGAATGCGAAGCTCGAATCTCCGTTGAAAGTGGCGTTCATGGGGAAGAAAACCATCGCGATCGTCAAGGATGGCCAGGCAGTTGAGCAGACCTTCAACTTCACCGAAGACGCCAACGCGCGCGAGCTTGCCGATTGGTTTGAGCGCATCTCGGAAAGCGAGTGGTGTTTTCTGAATCTGGAGCGCGCGGTGAAATACGAGAAAATCGGAGTGAATGAGACGATTTTGCGGCTTCAAGTAGCTTGGGAGCGCAAGCGGCTAGTGGCTCCTAAACAGTTCCTGCCTTTGCTGGACCGCATCGTTAAGAGTGACTCTTACGTGCAGATGGCGCGCACACGCGCGGCAAATTTAGCGGATGTCTTTCGTAGTCTTCCATGAAGATTTTAACTCTGGTGTTGATTAGTATTTGTTTGCGGGCGCAAGCTCCGTTGGCGCAACCTCCGCCGGCCGAAGCGGCGGCTGCGGGCACGCAGTCTGGCGCGGATCAGTCTGACGAGATGAACGAGCTCTCGCAGCTGTTGAAAGAGGGCGGCAATAGCCCCAACGATTACATTCGCGTGCTGGAAGCGCACCTGGCAAAGCACCCGGATTCGAAGCACCTGGCGGAGATCGATCGGGTGCTGGCCAAGGCGGCGCTTGAGGCGCGGGATGACGCCCGCATCATCAAGTATGGCGAGCGTGTCCTGGCCCGTGAACCGAAAGACGTGCAGCTATTGGATCGCGTGGCACGCGCCTATGTGATGCAGGACGATGCCGCGAATTCGGAAAAGGGCCTGGCGTGGGCGAAGAAGTATGAGCAGACGATTGCGACCTTGCGGATGGGCCCACCTCCTGGGCGTTTAAGCGCGGGCCAGTGGGCCGAAGAGTTGGATCGGGCGCAGGCGCGCTCACTGGTGTTGCAAGCGCGGGCGTGCGGAAATTTGGGATTGAAGAAGCCGGCTATCGATTTGGCCGCTAAGAGCTTTCATGTCTTCCCTACGGCGGAAGGGGCACGGGAGTGGTCAAAGTGGCTGGCGGCGAACGGTGACTTGATGGAGGCGGTCCAGCACACGGCGGATGCGTTCACCATTGAAGACGCGCGCACCACCGAGGCTGACCGAGCCAGAGATCGAAAGCGCATGGGCGAGTGGTATACGAAGGCTAACGGGTCGGAGAAGGGACTCGGCGAAGTGATCCTGAGCTCGTATGACCGTATGACCAACCTGATGTCGGATCGCGAGGCCCATCTGAAAACGCTCGATCCGAATGTGAAAGCGGCCAGCGTTCTCGATTTTACGCTGCCGGGCGTCAATGGGCAGGACCTCAAACTTTCCTCGCTTTCCGGCAAGACGCTCGTTCTCGATTTCTGGGCTACCTGGTGCGTGCCGTGCCGCGCGCAGCGTCCCATTTACATGGCAGTGGAAAAGAAGTTCAAAGAGCGGCCCGATGTGGTTTTTCTGTCTGTAAACACGGACGAAGACCGCACGCTGGTGGTGCCCTTTGTGAAGGCGCAGCAGTGGACGAATCCGATTTACTTCGAGGGCGGACTCTCGGATTACTTCAAAGTGAGTTCAATCCCGACAACCGTGATTGTGGATAAGCACGGGCACGTATCGAGCCGGATGAACGGCTTCAACCCAGAGCTATTTGAGGCGCAATTGACGGACCGGGTGCGGGACACGTTGCAGTAGAAGCCAACAGAAGCGCTTCCAACTCGTCGTGCGGAAGCGCGGCGACCACACCGCTGGCATACTCGTTGATCTCAAAATGCAGATGACGGCCATGGCCTGGGCGGCTGGCGTTAAAGCCGGTATGTCCGATGACGCCAAGCACGTCGCCTATTTCCACAAACACGCCTGGGATGACCAGCGATTTTTCGAGGTGTGCATACCGGAGAAAGCGGACACCGTCCGGATCGAAGACGATCACGGTGTTCCCGCCGCGCACCGTACTGGTTGAGAAGTATGCATTGGGAGCCCAGCCGCTTTCGGCAAGCACGGTCAGCCCTCGCGTGGCCGAGAGCACTGGGGAGCCTTCCGGTGCAAATAGATCGATTGCATAGGGATGCACGCCGCGGCCATGGGCGACGGGAGCGAAATCGACGGGCTTGATGAAACGGCCGGGGCCGAGTTCGGAGTCACTGCAGGCGCAGCAGGCGCGCAGAAGATCGATATAGGAAGACTTTGTGCGGGAAGTAAATCCGCGAACGATGTGGGCGATGATGCGGTCCGCCGGGTCGGCATCGGCCTGGTTGGGATTGAAGGTATCGAGCAGCCCGTCGTGATAGTAGATGGCCGAGACTAGATATGGGCTGTCGAGGAAATTAGCGGGAGTGAGACTACGCGCGATGGACTGCGCCTTGGCGACCTCAAGCGCGATGCGAGCCTCGTTCTCCGCGGAGGGAACAACCCGGATACGCGGCTCGGGTTTGCGGCGCTGTTTCTTCTTGTGCTTCCGCCTGATCATTGGGCCATGTATGAGTGTGCCATTAGGTCCTTTGTAAACTCTGAAAATGCAAAAGCCGAGTTTCGATCCGGGTTTAACTCAGCAGTACAGCGGTAAGTTGCGGCGCGCGATCAATCCGGATGGCACGTTCAACGTGGTTCGGCGTGGCACGGATTGGCGAGACGTGCATCCGTATCTGCGGCTGGTGACAATGTCGTGGGGGCGTTTCTTCGCGCATATTCTGATCGCGTATGCGACGGTGAACATCGTGTTCGCGTGCATTTACTACCTTCTGGGACCGAACGCGCTGCAAGGTGGAATCGAGTCCGGCTTACATGTCGACCGCTTTCTCTCGGACGTGTTCTTCAGTTCGCAGACGCTGACGACGGTCGGGTTCGGGGCGATTGCTCCGCATAGCCGTGCGGCCAATCTGGTGGCGGCGCTTGAGGCACTGCTGGGGCTTTTAGGATTCGCGGTAGCCACAGGGGTTCTACTGGGACGTGTCTCTAAACCTTCGGCGCGTATTGGTTTCAGTGAACGGGCCATGATGACGCCTTATCAGGACGGCAACTCCTTCCAGTTCCGCATCGTGAATCGGCGGCAGAACTCGCTGATGGAATTGGAGGCGACGGTTACACTCATGTTGGTCGATCCGGTGAACGGGGAACTTCGGCGTGACTTCAAGCCGCTATCGCTCGAGCGCGACAAAGTTTTATTCTTCCCGCTGACATGGACCATCGTGCATCCTATTTCGGCAGACAGTCCGATGGCGGGGTTGACTCAGGAAGATCTGCAAACGCGCCAAGCCGAGTTCCTGGTCCTAATTAAAGGCTGGGATGAGACGTTCTCGCAAACCGTGCATCAGCGGTTCTCCTATCGTTATGACGAGTTGATCTGGAACGGAAAATTCAGGCCGGCTTTTGCTATTAACGATCAGGGTGATATGGTGCTGGAGGTGGGCGACGTGAGCGCTTATAACCTGCTTTGAAGGAAGGTCTGTGCCGAGATTAGTGCTAATCGCCGTTGCTGCCTGCCTGGCTCTCGCGCCAACGGGCGGGCTGTGGTCGGCTCCGCAGAAGAAACGGCTGCTCGTGATCGGGGCAAGTCAAGGCTACGAGCATGATTCGGCGCCGTATGCCATGGGCACTCTGTGGCGCTTGGGGCAGGAAACGGGTCTCTGGGAAACTTACCTTCGCACGGATACGGCGTGCATCACGAAGAAGAAGCGGGAAAAGAACGGCAAGAACCTGAACGACTTCGACGCGGTTTACTTCTATACGACGGGCGAACTCGCCATGGACGAGGAGCAGAAACAAGCGTTACTGTCGTTCGTGCACGACGACGGGAAAGGTTTCATCGGAGGCCATACGGGAACGGACACGCTCTTCACCTGGCCGGCCTACGGCGACATGATCGGGGGCTACTTCGATCAGCATCCCTGGCATCAGGAAGCACGCATCAACATCGAAGACGGTAAGTTTCCGGGGATGCGTCAATTCGGTCCGCAATTCGTGATCAACGATGAGATCTATCAACTTAAGAATTACTCTCGCGAAAAGGTTCGTGTACTGATGAGTCTGGATACGACGTCCGTGGATCTTACTAAGCCCGGGGTTCACCGCACGGACAAGGACTTCCCCGTTGCCTGGGCGCGAATGTACGGAAAAGGCCGTGTATTTTCTTGTACCTTGGGTCATGAGCAAGCCGTGTACGACCGGCCGGATATACAGCGCATGTATGTGGAAGCGATCAAATGGGCTATGGGTTTGACGGAAGCGGATGTAACTCCGCGCCCGATAATGAACACCGACATACCGATGGTATCCGATAAATGAACCGCGTGGGAATTTTGATTTGGATCGCAGTAACTCTGGCGCGCGCCGAGGACTTACATCCCTTGCCCGCTTGGCCGATGCAGGCAAGTGACATGGCGATTACAAGAGCGGCGGAATGGGCGAAGCCGTTTAGCGTGGCGGCAGAGCATGGAGCGGTTTTCGGCCAACAGAACGGAGTATTCGAAGCTTGGACGTTTCCGGTCAAAGTGCTTAGTCATTTTCACATTGAGGCTGACCTGGATGACTACCCGGTGCCCATCGATGTGAATCAGTATGCCGCGCAAATCGAAGTGAATCCGGAGCGGACGACGATCATTTACTCTCACGCGGCGTTTACCGTAAAGCAGCATATGTTTTCCCCACGCGGAGGTAGTGTGGCGGGAGCGGGCGCGGTTGTGCTGTATGAGATTCAGTCCATACGGCCTTTGACGTTGACGTTTCGATTTACCCCGGAAATGCTGCGCATGTGGCCCGCCGCGAACTTTGGACGCCCGAGCGCTGAGTGGGTGAAACAAGGGACAAGCGGTTCTTATCTCTTACATACCGACAGCGATTCTTTAACCGGCGGAGTAGCGATACCCGGAGCACTACCGGGAGTGATGGCGCCTTACCAGGAGCGGCCGCAGACTTACCCCGTAGAATTTAAGTTGCGCTTTGATCCTAAAGTGGATAGCAGCCGATTCTATCCTCTGCTGATGGTCTCTGGCGCTACGAAAGATTGCCCGTCCTTGTTGGCCGCGTTGAATGAGCAAGTACCGGCTCTCTATCGTTCGACGCACGACTACTACACGCACTTCTTCGACCGGCGGCTTACCGTGGAGACGCCGGACCCGCGCTTCGATCAGGCAATCCGCTGGGCGGAAGTTGCAATTGACCAGGCGCAGGTCCAGTTTCATGACGAGACGGGCTTAGTGGCTGGTTACTACGCTTCGGCTGACTCTGCCCGCCCGGGGTATGGGTGGTTCTTCGGACGCGATACGGAATTTACGTTATACGCCATACATAGTTACGGCGACTTCGCACTCAGCCGCGAGGCGCTGGACTTTCTGTTCCGGCGGCAGCGAGCGGATGGCAAGATCATGCATGAGTTCTCGCAAGCCGCGGACTTAGTCGATTGGAAGTCGACTCCTTATTTCTATGCGGCTGCCGATTCGACTCCGCTGTTAGTTATGGCGATGGAAGACTATGTCAATGTCACTGGCGACACAGCGTTTCTTGCCAAGCATTGGGACGCGGTCAAGCGGGCTTACGCGTTTACGCGCGCACACGATTCCGACGGCGACGGAATCTACGACAACTCGCAAGGTACGGCATGGGTGGAATCGTGGCCTCCCGCGATGCCGCACCAGGAAATCTATCTAGCTGCGCTCGATCAACAATCGTCGAGCGCCATGGAGCGGCTAGCAACGATGATGAAAGACCAGGTCCTTGCCCGTCAGGCGGCCACGGTTGCCCAGCAAATACGCGGTAAGTTGACCAGTGAATACTATGACCCCGCGGCCCGATTCTTTGCGTTCAGCTATAACGCCGATGGAAGTACGGACAAGGCGGCGACCGTTTTCCCGTCTATTGCGTGGTGGGCCGGGACTCTGGAGTTACCTAACGCGTCGTCCATGTTCGAGCGCTGGGCATCGGCGGAGTTTTCCACGGATTGGGGCACGCGCGACTTGTCCGAAAATGCCCCCATATACGATCCAATCAGTTATCACCAAGGCACCGTATGGCCCTTGTTTACCGGCTGGGTCTCAATGGCGGAGTATCGGGCTGGACAAACCCTTTCGGCGGAATCGCACTTATACCAGAACCTGATGCTGACCTGGTCTCAGGACCTAGGCGGATGCACGGAGTTACTGTCTGGAGCCTTCTATGAGCCGCTCGGACGTAGCAGTTCGCATCAGACCTGGTCGTCGGCGATGGTACTGACCCCCGCGCTGCGTGGATTGCTGGGACTTAGTTGGGATGCGGCGCACGACACTTTGCGCGTGGAGCCTAATCTACCGGCCGGGTGGAATGAAGTGAAGGTTCGTAACGTACCGCTAGGGGCCGGGCACGTGGATCTGGAGCTAACACGGGAACACGGGCGGCTGCGCGTTGCTGCAAAGAGTTCCCGGGCGTTTCGTCTCTGCGGGGCGGCGAAAAGCTGCGCGGGAATGCGAGCGATGCTGGCACCCACTCTGACAATTCCGCTGCCAGATGTCGAGATCGGGATGCCTCACCAAGCGCCTGCGCCAGGAGCGGTGACCAGTCAAGTAAAGTGTCTTTCTCAGTTGGCGCGTGCCGCTACATTCGCGGGAATGGGCGGGACTACGTGTGACTTGGTGCTGCGAGTCAATCGCGCCGGCTTAAAGGTAAACGGCGGTACGGTGGATGGGGACGTTCTACACATTCGATTTCCCGATGGACCGGGATATCAGCGGGTTACGGTAAGTTGGTGATCAGACCACGTATTGCTCGCTGGCCGAACCCTTTAGGCTGAGCACGCCTTCCGTTTCGAGCGTACGTACCAAAGCGATGATGCTCTGTTGCGCGACTTCCACCTCTCGAATCTTTACCGGGCCAAGCGATTCAATATCTTCTTTCATCATGTCCGCTCCGCGATTGGATAAGCACTGGAAGAAGTGGGCACGCAGGCGCTCGCTAGTGCCTTTCAACGCCATCGTCAAGACCTTGCGATCGATCCGCGGAGTTAGTTCCTTCATGCCGTTGATATCAATCAATAGGAGATCTTCGAACACAAACATCAGTTGCCGAATGGTGTCGCCCATGTTAGGGTCCTGGGCCTGAATAGCGTCGAGAAGATCCTTACTGAAGCCCGAGTCTAACCGATTCAGCATTTCGGTCACGGCTTGCACCCCCCCATAAGACTCCCGGTTGGACTCACCCAGGGCCTGAAGCTTCCGGCTGATTACGGTGGCGATTTTATGGATCACATCGGGCGTGATTTGATCGAGACTGGCCATTCGGAGCGCGACATCGGCTCGCATCGGAGCCGGCAGCGAAGTGAGCAGCGCGGCGGCCTGCGTAGTGCCAAGGTGCGAGAGGATCAACGCTACGGTCTGAGGATGCTCGCTGTGAATGAAGCGCGCGAGTTGTGCGGGGTCGGCTCGGTGAAGAATATCGAAGGTCCCCATGTCCGGCCCCAGCGCTTGGACAACATTATCGACCAGCTTCTTGGAGGAATCGACGCCAAACGCGCCAATCAGCATCTTCTTGGCATAATCGAGACCGCCTTTGACCACGTATTCGCGCGCAATAGCGAGCTGGTCAAATTCCTGCAGGATGGCGGCGGCCTGTTCGGAGCTGATCTGCGGGACACGGGCGATCTCCCGGCTGATCATCTGGACTTCTTCTTCGGTGAATTGTTTGAGGAGTTCCGCGCCCGCGGTTTCGCCTACCAGAACCATCAGCATGGCGGCTTTGCGGAGTCCGGTGAGGGATGGGGTAGGCGGACTGACGTTATTAATCATGCGGAGGGCGGGACCCGAGAATAACTGATGTGGCCCGCGCCGCTGGTCTATATCAAGAGATTTCGCAACTACTGGGGCAAGTTCGCCGGAAGCACGGATGCTTGGGCTAACCTGCCCGCGCGCGCCCCCGCAATGGAGACGTGATTAGTCTCCAGTGTGGCGCCCAGGGTTTGATCCAGATTCACGCGGGCATTGGAGTAACTAACCAGCGCGGCAATCTCGGTTGCTTGCGCGGCGACAAGGTCTCGCTGCTGCTGGATGACGTTGTATGGCGTTGAAGCGCCCAGGCCGAACTTCTTTTGTTCGCTCTCGAGCAGTTGGGCGTCCAGTACGCGGGCATGCGCGGCGGCGTCATAACGGGCTCTGGCCTGGCGCAAGGCCACCACTGAGTTGAGGATGTCTACCTGGTTCTGCTTCAGGTCCTTGGCATTGGCGAGCTGTTGCTGCCGGAGGGAAAGCTGGTCGATGCCGAAATCGGCCTGCGCTTGGCGGTTCTTCAGCGGCACCGATGCAAAAAACCCCGCGTTTTCGGAGGGAAAATCGCGCCGGAAAATCTGTCCGAGCGCCTTGCCCAAACCACCGACGAAGTAAGCGTCCGGCGTCAATTGAAATCCGAAAATGTTGGCCGGATGCGGAGAGCCGGCCGTACCGGCGTTGCTTGTGGACGCGAACAGTTGTAACGAGGGAAGCAAACCGCTGCGCGTACCGAGATTGGAGATCTCGGTGGACTGGAGGCTTGCGGTCTCCGCCTGAAGATCATTGCGGTTGGCGGCGGCGCGGGTGACTAGGTCGCGCATTGCCGGGATATCGTTATCATCGGGCGGCATCACGATGCGGTCGAGGGGGACAATCTCCACGCTCGCGATGAGCGGGTCGCCAATTCCGGTGCGGCTGATCAGGTTTTTCAGAATGACCGATTGCTGATCCAAGGCGACTTGGGCGTTGACCAGATCCTGCCCGGTGGAGGCTACCTGCGATTCGGAGGTGATTAAGTCGATATCAGCCAGCGATCCAATCTGCACTTGCTTGCGGCTATCTTCTAGAAGGTTCTGGGCGACATCGCGGGCTGACTGCTTGGCTTTCACATTTTCGTAGTCGCCAACGAGCGCGTAATAAGCGTTCAGCACGTTGACAATCGTGGTGATCAATTGAGAACGGAAATTCAAGTCCGACGTGCGCAGGTTGATCTTAGCTACTTCGATCTGTCTTCCACCAACTTTAGCCCCGAAACCCTGCAGTAAGTTCTGTTGGAGAGAAACCGACAGAGTGGGCGCGACGGACGGATTGAGAACGTCGGTAATCGCGTTCTCGTTCAGGTAATGGTTGTTGTAAGAGACATTGACGCTGCCTCCGCTTAGGAAGCCCTGTTGATACGAGGTGCTATACACACGTGCATTGTCGATAAGCACAGGGTTAAACGTCTGCACCTGATCGAACTGCGGCAAGGTCTTGTGACTAAACGCGGTGGAACCCTGGATGGAGGGGTCGAAGGTTTGGGCCACGGGGCCGACCTGCGTAATGGTCGTGTTACCCGAACTCCGATTGTTGGCGTTGCCGCCGTTACTTACGCCCGCCGCTGCCTGACTACCCAGAACACCTTGTCCACTCGCTACGGAGTTACTCGCCGTAGCGCCACTGGGAACGCCAGGCAGTGCTCCACCGGCTTGGGCTCTTTCCAGGCTCCACTCGAGTGAAAGCGGAGTGTAACGCGCTACTTCAATATCGATATTATTCTCTAGAGCCAAGGCAATCGCGTCCTGGGCCGTAAGATAAAGCTTTCCGGCGCGGATCAAATCGCGCATCCGGTTCGAGTTATTTAGCCGGACGGGAGGTACATCGGCCGGTAGATACGGCCTCCAGAGTATCGGCGCTGACGGCCGGGTGGGGGCTATCGAATCAGCCGTCACTTGAGCGGTGGCGACGCACGGCCAGAGACACGCGAGGGCGGCGGCGATGGACTTGCTGAAATAAGTGCGCGTCTTCATGGCTCTGACCCTAGTGGTTCGGCACACTGGTGACTTTTCCTTGCATCGCTTCCGCCATCGACACGTTGTTCACTTCGAGCGTGGTGCCGAGCGCCTGATCAAACTGAATGCGCGCGTGGCTATAGTTGGCCATTGCCTGCGCTTCGGAACTTTGCGAGTTGGCGAAATCGCGTTGATCCTGAACCACTTGAAACGCCGTAGCCGCACCAAGGTTTAGCTTCTTCTGATCCGCATCCAGCGTTTGTGAAGCCAGGATGCGGGCTTGCACCGCGGCATCGTAGCGGGCCCGGGCTTGTTGCAATCCGATCACTGCATTCTGCACGTCAACGCGTACCTGATTCAAACTCTTTTGGAGCGTCAGTTCGTCCTGCCGGATTTCGATCAAGCTGGTCACGTAGTCCGACTGCGCCGCCCGGTTCCGCAACGGAATGTTGAGTGAGAATCCCGCCGAGTAGTTCGGATAGTTGCGGCGGAAGATCTGCCCGAGTAAGTTTCCGTAGCCACCGGAGAACGGAAGATTGAGAGACGAAGCGCCCGGCGAAAGGTCGCCCGTAAGTCCGTTGTTGGTAAGTTCCGCGAAAGCTTGAAGGGTCGGCTTCAACGAATTCTTGATACCGACAAGATTCATTTGCTTACTATCCAGGTTGATCCGGCTGGTTTCTACTTCGATCCGGCGGTGGGACGCTTCACCAACTAACTGATCGACCGGGCGAACTTCGTCCTTCTGCGGGACCACAATCTTATCGAGCGGAACAACATGAACGTCCGCCAGATCGGAAGTCGCCACACCGGAGCGGCTGAGAGCGTTCTTGAGAACAGTTTCCTGCTGCGATAAGTTCGTCTGTGAAATGATCAAATCCTGCTTGGCGGCATAGAGCTGAGATTCGGCGCGCGTGACTTCGATTTCCGCGAGCGTGCCAATCTCCACCTGCTTCTTGTTGTCGTCGAACAACTGCTGCGCGGTTTGCACCTCTTGCTCACGAGCGCGCAGATCCTGGTTGAAACTTACTAGATCCCAGTACAGATTGAGTACTGAGGAAATAGTGTTGATCAATTGACTTTTGAATTGAAGGTCACTCACTTTCAGATTATTTTTCTGAACGCGGATATTGCGGCCATTCACGGCTGAGCCGAAACCGTTGAGCAGATTCTGAGTGACCGTAAGGTCTAGATTGCCGTTGACATAGGGGTTCAGCGCAAAGAACGTGCTATTCACTTTCGCGTGCTGGCTGGCGTAGGTCAGCTGCGCGCTAAGCCCGAACAGCCAGCTCTGCGAATAGCCAATCTGATAGGTACGGCTGTCCTGGATGAACTCCGTGGTGCCGACCAGAGACGTATTGCTCTGCGGACTGGTAATGTGCTGAAAATTCGCATAGCCGATGATGGACGGGTCCAGGTTCGGAATGGAGGGCCCGAGCTGCGTCAAGATTCCCGAGCTCACACCACTTCCTCCCGCGGACACGCCGCCGTTTCCATTGAGGCTGACACCGGTCAGGCTTACGCTGGTAGGCCCTTGCGCCACGCCCGTTCCAGGGTTGCGCAATACTCCGCCGCTTTCGGCGCGCCGCAGCACCTCCCGTGACAGGAGCGGCGTGTATCGCTGAACTTCTACGTCGATATTGTTTTCAATGGCAAGCGCCACCACGTCCTGCGCGGTCACGTATAAGTTGCCCGCGCGGATCAACGTCTGCAGCCGCGGAGAATTGGCTAAGCTGATCGCGGGAACGCTACGAGCCTGGTAAGGGCGGGTCAGCCAGCCGAGGCCCCCGGTAGCGGAATCGATGCGCGCATTCGTCTGAGCCGGCAAAACGCCGGCGAACAACAGAGACGTGCACAAAACTGCACAAGTGCGGCGGGCGATCCCATCGCGAAGGTAATTGGCCATCATTCTAGTTACGTAACGAAGATTGAAGGGTTAGGGTTCCCGAAAAATGCTGTTGCGCCCGCGAGCGGAGATCGGTTTGCCGAGCCTCTGGACACTGTACCAATATTCCCGCGCTTTAACGCGCCGGCGGCGGACTTAAAATCGAAATCGGGTCGATGGAGCTGATCTTCCAACCAGTCTTGGTCTTTATCTCGGTGACTTTGACGCGCTGGCGGCGGCGCACCAGGTGCTCGGTTCCATCTTTCGAGGTCATTTGCAAGAACCAGTCGACCAGTGCCTCGACCCGATCGTCGTCGCCGGATTCGGACAGGACATCCAGGGAAGCGGCAATGTCGTTCTGCGCGGTGAGAGAAGTGACGTTAATCTCTAAATCCTGGTAGCCGGGAGCGGATTTATCGATGAAGCCCATGAAACGGACTTCATTCCCCTCGCTCAGCGCGGAGGCGACGTTCGCCAGGAGATCGCACGAGCGGCAATCGGCGCCTTGCCAGAAGAGACCGAGCGCAAGCAGGGCAAGAGTCATGTGCGGTAGCTGCCGTTAATGCGAATATAACCCTCGGTCAGGTCGCAGGTCCAGAATGTGGCGCGCCCTTTGCCGCTGCCCTGGAGCGCGAAACGAATCCGGCATTCGGGAGCGTCGAGTTTGGCTTTCAGAGCAGCCTCATCCATATTTGCGGCCAAACCTGCGTGACAGACGGGCACACCCTGCAACTCAATATCGACCTTACCTGGATCGAATGGGATTCCGGCATAACCGGCGGCGCAAAGGATGCGTCCCCAATTTGGATCGGAACCGGCGATGGCCGTTTTCACCAATGGTGAGTTGGCAATGCTGCGGGCAATCTGACGCGCCGCGGCGTCGGTCGCTGCTCCCGCGACTTCAATCGAGATCAACTTGCGCGCGCCTTCGCCATCTCGTGCGATCGCTTGAGCGAGCGACTGCAGGAGCGCGGTAAGCGTGTGCTCGACCAAAGGCATCTCCGTGGGATCGGGCCGCACGCCGGAAGCCCCATTTGCGAGAACAATCAAAGTGTCGTTAGTGGAAGTGTCGCCATCCACCGAAATACAGCTATAGCTTTTTGCGTTAGCGCGGACCAACATCTTCTGAAGGATCGGAGTGGGGATATCGGCGTCAGTAATAACAAACCCGAGCGTGGTCGCCATGTTGGGGTGGATCATTCCCGAACCCTTGGTCATACCGGCGAAGCGAACAGATCCGCGGCGCAGGGGGATTTCGGCGTGCGATTGCTTGGGCACCAGATCGGTGGTCATGATGGCGCGGGCAACGTTTTCGAAGCTTGTCGTTTGGAGAGCCTGGTGGAGTTCGGGGAGCTTGCGGGTGACCAGCGCGGAGTCGAGTTCTACTCCGATGACGCCCGTGGACGCGGGTAGAATGTGATCGACCGGAAATCGAAGCAGTTTGGCGGCAACTTTACAGCAATCGAGAGCGACGCGGTCGCCGGTACGCGTGGCGCAGTTCGCATTACCCGCGTTTACCAGGATTACGCCGGCCTTACCGCCTGATGTCTTGAGATGTTTGCGCGCGAGACGCACGGGCGACGCCTGGACCTGATTTTGCGTGAAGAGCGCGGCCGCCGAGGCAGGCCGGCCTGAGACAATGAGCGCCAGATCGTCCTGCTGTTTGGCGCGGATTCCAGCATACCCGCTGGCAAAACAATAACCCAGGGGAAGATCCATTTAGACCCCCAATACTTCATTGTCGGCCACGCGCTGACCGCGCGCGAAATCGACCGCGCTCATGCGCTTGCGCCCTTCCATCTGAACTTCCAGCAACCGAAGCCAATGCCCATCGCCGGCGCAGGCGAACAGGCCATCACGGGTGAGCCGCAACTCGCCCGCGGCGCCCGGCCAAATCGAATCGGAGTGGCGCGAAACCCAGAGATGCAGAAGCTGTCCGCGAAAGCGGGTGTGCGCTCCCGGCCAGGGCTGCAACCCACGGATGAGATTGTGAATGCCGATGGCGGGAGACGCCCAATTCACCACGCCGTTTTCTTTCTTCAGAATAGGAGCAAGACTAGCGAGCGCCGGGTCCTGCAGTTGGGGCTGAATCGTCGCGTTCTCCAGACCTTGTAGCGTCTCAATTAACAGCGCCGCGCCGAGATGCGCTAAGCGCTCGCCCAGAGTGACGGCATCCTCATCGGGATCGATGGGTGTTGCGGCTTTAAGAAGCATGTCTCCGGTATCGAGGCCCGCGTCGATCTGCATGGTGGTGACACCAGTTTCAGCGTCGCCATTTACGATCGACCACTGGATTGGCGCCGCGCCGCGCAATTTCGGCAGCAGGGACGCGTGCACGTTGACGATGCCGCGAGGGGGAATATCGATCACGGCTTGCGGAAGAATTTGCCCATAGCCCACGATCACCATGATCTCCGGCTCCAACGCTTGCAGATGAGCGATTGCCTCCGGCCTGCGAATGCGAGCGGGCTGGAATACCGGCAAGCCGTGGGCGAGCGCGCACGCCTTCACGGGGGAGATGCTCAAGGCATGACTGCGTCCCTTCGGGCGGTCCGGTTGCGAGACGACGGCTGCCACCTTGTGACCAGCGCGCAACAGAGCTTCCAGAGTAGGGACGGCAAAAGAGGGGGTGCCGAGGTAGATCAGGCGCAAAGCGCTTATTTTACCGTGCCTGCCAGCTTGACGCGCCCGTAACGAAAACGCCGAATAACGTGGGAAGATATTTCCTGTACCCACCGTCCAATTGAAAATCCATGACAAAGACCAGCCTGGTTTGGCTATTGCTCAGTTCCAACGTTTTATTCGCAGCTGAATATAAAATCGACTCGGCGCACTCCGCAGCCGAGTTTTCGGTCCGGCACATGATGGTTTCGAACGTCAGGGGTCAGTTCTCAAAGGTCTCGGGGACGATCACCTATGACGCAGCCAACCTCGGGGCGAGCAAAGTCGACGCCGTTATCGATACAGCCACCGTGGACACGCGAGAGCCCAAACGGGACGCGCACCTGAAGAGCCCGGACTTTCTGGATGTCGAGAAATATCCTGCCATGACGTTCAAGAGTTCTCGTCTGGAGCGTAGTGGCGACCATTTACTGATTAAGGGCGATCTGACGATTCGTGGCGTGACCAAACCGGTGACCCTGACCGTGGACGGACCCTCGCCGGAGATTAAGGATCCTTACGGCAACCTGCGGTTCGGCGCTTCCGCAACCACGCATATCAGCCGGAAGGAGTGGGGTTTGGTTTGGAATGCGGCGATGGAGTCAGGTGGCGTTGTCGTGGGCGACGATGTAACAATCACGCTCGATATCGAAGCGACCAAGGCACCCCCGATTACCTCGGCCAAGTAAGCGCCATTAGTCCCACTCGCCTTCTTTGATCAGCTTGCGAATGCGACGTTTCACTAAGTCGCGTTTCAATGGGCTGATATGGCTGAGAAACAGGATTCCGTTCAGGTGATCGATTTCGTGTTGCATGGCGCGCGCAAGTAATTCCTCGCCAGTGACTTCGATCGGATCACCTTGAACGTTGCGGGCGCGTACCACTGTTTTCATCGCCCGCGTGACATCATAGCGGAAGCCGGGAATACTCAAACAACCTTCCTCGCCAGTCTGTTTGCCTTCCTTACTGATAATCTCCGGGTTGATGAGCACGATGCGCTGTGGATCGCCCTCTCCGCCGCTCGCATCAATCACTGTTACTTGCTGGGTAACTCCGATCTGGGGCGCCGCGAGACCGATGCCTTTCGAGGCGTACATGGTCTCAAACATGTTTTCCACCAGTAACTCCAACTCGGGAGTGCCGAAGTTTGTGACTGGATCAGTCTTCCGTTCCAGAATGGGGTCGGGATACTTAACAATCTTGTAAGTCACTAGTAACTCCGCACCTGTGCGAGGTATGCGTCGAAGTTGCGCCTGGTCTCGCCCAGGGAATCGCCGCCGAATTTTTCGAGGAACGCACCGGCAAGTACGATGGCCACCATTGCTTCTCCGATAACTCCGGCCGCCGGAACCACGCAAACGTCAGAGCGCTCGTAAGCTGCCAATGCCGGATCGCGGGTAAGCAGATCGACAGACTCGAGGGGCCGCCGTAGCGTGGAAATCGGCTTTAAGAAGCCGCGCACGCGAATTTCCTGGCCGTTGGACATGCCACCCTCGATGCCACCGGCGCGATTGTCGCCCCGGAAGAAACGACGATCATCCTTATCGTAATGAATGGTGTCCTGTACTTTCGAGCCGAAATTCATCGCCCCGTCCTCGGCCGATCCAATCTCCACGCCTTTCACCGCTTGCATGGACACAATGGCTTGGGCAAGTTTGCCGTCCAACCGTGAATCCCATGTGATGTGAGAGCCGAGGCCCGGGGGGACGCCATGTGCCACGACTTCGAATATTCCGCCGATCGTATCGCCGGTGCGATAGGCTTCGTCCACAATTGCCTTCATCGCGCGTTCGTCGCCGACGTCTACGCAACCGAGTAGAACTTCGTCCTTACGGCTCAACGCTTCGATCTCTGCCCATGTTGCCGCGCGTTCCATGCGATGACGGCCCACGGCTACGACGTGACTCAGCACTTCGATCCCGCAGGTTTGCAGGAACGCTTTGGCAAACGCACCCACGGCGACACGGGCGGTAGTTTCGCGGGCGCTGGCGCGCTCCAGGATGTATCGAGCATCCGGCAGGTTGTATTTGATGACGCCCGCCAAATCGGCATGACCTGGACGGGGTCGCGTGACCGGCTTGGGCTTTTCATCGCCACTCGGAACAGGCGCGACCGACATCGTCTCGGTCCAATTCTTCCAGTCCGCATTACGAATGACGATGCCGATAGGTGAGCCGATCGTCTGGCCGTGCCGCACGCCCGCGACAATCTCAGCGGTGTCGGTTTCAATCTTCATACGCCCGCCGCGTCCGAAACCCTGTTGGCGACGCCAGAGTTCGCGATTGATGGCGTCGATGGAGATAGGAATACCGGCGGGAAGGCCCGCGAGCGTGGCAACGAGGCACTCGCCGTGCGATTCGCCAGCGGTTTCAAAGCGGAACATGCGGTGAAGTTTAAGAGTAACAGGAGGGAAAAGAGCGAAGCGAGAACGATGCTGCGTGGAGTTGAAGCGGGGACAGCGCTACTGGTAACACTGCCCCCGGTTTGAATCGATACTTACTTGGCGAATAGATCGGTCATAACCGGAACCGCCGCGCCGCAAGCGTCATTGAGGCAAGGCAGGCCGAGACCGGACTCGATGGATTTCAGCAGCGAAAAGTGGGTGTAACCCTTCCCGCTCGGAGTTCCGTGCTTGCCGTAGTTGGTGTCGACGACCAGGACGACCTGGTTGGTGATCGGCGCCAAGCTGTAGTCGTTCTCATCCCAAAGCAGAACGATGGCGCTATTGCCGTTGTTCCATACCGGAGAGCTATGGATCGCGTTTACCAGACGTTGAACGGTGGTGTCGCCGTAGATGATGAGAGCGGGATTCAAGCCTGCTTGAGTGCCGTCGTCATTCGGATCGTAAGCGCAGAACGGACCGGCGTTGCCTTGCCCGTGCATATCGTGGCACTGATTCGGAGCGATGAACGAAAAGGTCGGGACATTGCCGGTCGCCAGGTTGGCGTATAGACCGTTCGCGCCCTGGAAATCGACCGTGTTGCCCAGTCCGTTTAACGGGTTCATGTTTTCCTGGATGTTGCGGAAATAGGCAAAAGGGTTGTGCTTAACAGCGTACAGGTTGACGATTTCGCTGTTGGTGAGCGGCGGCGTCTGTTGCGGATTAATGTTTGCGAAGTTGGTCAGGTCGGTAAAGAACCCGTCGCTGTACTTGATGTTATCGATGCCGGTCAGCGGGATGGATTCCTGGTAGCTCTTCCAAGTCTTACCGGCGGCAACCAGTTGGTCGCCAATGGTCTTGCCATAGGTGTTGGTGGCTGCGGGAATGGAGTGAATTCCATCGATGTTGATGGTTCCCGGGGGGCCTTGTGACTCGTTGGTATAGTCGATAGCCGGGGTCGCCGCGTCCGTGCCGGTGCCGCCGATGGGGCAAATGTTCGGGCTGGGCGGATTGTCAGTGGCGGGAATGCCGGACGCCAGGTTGGTGATGCACGACATGTTGTGCCAATCGGGCTCGTTATCGGTCAAAACCCCGAAGTTCGAACCGCCGACCACTTCCAGATAGTTGGTGAGGCTCGGGTGCGCAATGGCGAAATAGTTGGTGGCGAGATTGCCGGAGTTGGCGTACTGGTTGATGAAGGGCGCGTTTGGGTTATTCAGAATCTGGCTGTAGCTGTGGTTTTCCATCATGATCACGAAAACGTGATCAAGATGCGGAACGCCTGCCGGTACAGGACCTTCGGCGGCGAACATCGAAGTTGCAAGCGCCGTCGTGAGCAGACCGCAAGCAAGGGTTGTCTTATTCATTCAATTTACCTTTCGTTCGTGGAGAGGATGTCGCTTCCGCCACAGATTGAGCGGAGTGGCAACTCCCCCAAAGTAGTACCGGGAAGTTACCCCTTGATGACAGATCAACGAATTCCGTGCTTTGTGGCACGCCCATCTACGAATGAAAGGTTTGCGGGGGAGACTGCGGATGAATAAGACTACTCGGCGCAGCGCGAGCGTTACTCGGTGCAGCGGACCGCGAACGGGCGGCGAATGGTGTCGTTCCCAGCCGAATCTCGCAAGCGTGCGATGTGAATCAGCGTGAAGTCCCCCGCCCGGATGCTCTGGTAATCGACCTCCACAACTACCTGGCGCTGCTTGCGGCCCGACCAGACGGGCACATTCTTACTAAAATTTCGAACCTTGAGCTGGGGGAACATGCGCTACCTCTTCTGGTCTATTCTGTGCACAAAGGGCTGGCCAGAATTGTTCAGATTTGCAACTAAGTCACTCAGAATAAAGGGAAAACTTTTCTTAATTATCGGTCATCAGGCGAATTCCGATTCGAGTTCCATGAGATCGCCCGGCTGAACAACCCCCGGCGTCACAACGCGCGCATACATCCCGGAGAAGCCCCACACTGGCGATGTAAAATCCCCCGCTTTCACCTGCACATCGAAAATCGCCTGGCCGATGGACGCCCCATAAACCTGGATTTTCCTGCAAGGAACGCGGGTCTTGGTGAATTGCAGACGGACGGAACCCGCCCGAAACGTCTGCCCCACCCGCCACTGACGCACATCGAGACCTTCCGTCGTGAGATTCTCACCCAGAGCGCCGGCAAAAACGGGAAAGCCTTTCTCGCGCAGCCGGGCAAGGGTCTCGCTTGCGATGACGAGCAAAGCCTGATCCGGGCCGCCGTGATACTTCAAATTTGCCCAGGAGTCCCCCGCAATTCCCGTCAAGGAGACCTGTCCTTTAGCGATTGCGCGCTTCGGGATGCCGCCCGGCGAGACATTCACCTGTAGAACTTTGCCTTGCATCGACGGGCGTTAGAGATGGACTGGCGGCTGCGATTCCACCCTTGAGGCAGTCGCCGCCATCGCGAGCGGCTCCGGTTCCTTCAGCGGAATGGGTTCCATGCGGATATCGTTTGTGAACGCATAGCGCGCGATCACCCACAGCGCCTCGAAGGCATCTTTCAATCCGATTTTCTTCCCTTCGTCGTACGTCCGGCCGTGGTAACTGATCGCGGTTTCGTAAACGCGCGCGCGCCGTTTCGCCACCTTGATCGTAATCTCCGGCTCAATGCCGAAGCGGTCCGAGCGGATCGGAATACTCTTGAGCAGCGGTGTCCGGAACGCTTTGTAACAGGTTTCCATGTCGGTCAGGTTCAAGTTAGATGCCATGTTACACAGCAGTGTCAGAAACTGATTCGCCACGGAATGCCAGAAATACAAGACGCGGCGGTCGCCATTGGTCACAAACCTTGAACCGAAGACGACGTCGGCGTGACCTTCCAAGATGGGTCGTAGCAGGCTGGCGATTTCCTTGGGATCGTATTCGAGATCGGCGTCCTGAAACACGCAGAACTCGCCATCGGCCATGGCTAGCGCGGACCGGATTGCGGCACCTTTCCCACGATTCGCGGTATGACGTCCCACGCGGATTAGGCCGGGATATCGGGCCGCGTGGGCCTGGACAGCCGAGAACGAACTGTCGGTGGAGCAATCGTCGACAATGCAGATTTCCCGGTCCAGGTGCGCGGGCAGCGGGGCGGCGAGAACCCGGTCGAGCAGCGTTCCAATGAACTCCTCCTCGTTATATAGCGGAATCAGGATGGAAACGACATTGGCGCGCATGAAAGACGGGGATGTGACCAGCATACTCTAGCCAAGTCGGATCGGCCGGCGTTTGTTCTCCTCTTAGTCCGAGACTCGGGAGCGCGAGCCGACGCGGCGCGCATCAAACAACCGTTGTTATAGGTCGCAATAATCCTGCCTTAGCGATCTGTAACCCCACTTATGCAGTAAATTAAAACATTCCCCGCATTGCACGTTTTTTGCTATTCTGGAGTTGCTCTGGCCATCACAATCCGCGCGATAGGGAATGGAAGCTCAAAACGCCTCTCTCTCACGCGAGGACATGGAATACCGCCGTTTGCAGGCTGCACGGGAATTGGCAAACGGTTCATCTCAATCACGGGTCGCGCGTAAGTTCGGCGTCAGCCGCACAACTACGTCGCGATGGAGCCGCGCCCTCGATCATCAAGGTGTCGAGGGATTGCGGAAGCGCCGCGCCACGGGCCGCCCCAGCCGTCTCACCAATGAACAGAAGTCGGAGATCGTTTCGCTTCATGCCGAAGGTGCCACCGCGTTCGGTTTTCCTGACGATCGCTGGACTACTGCCCGCCTAGCCACCGCAATCGAGCAGCGCTTCGGTGTGCGGTATGACCAGGATCATGTGGGCCGCTTAATGCACGGCCTGGGCCTGCGTAAGCCGAAGATCCACTACATTTTCCAGCTTCCCGCGTATGCGGACCGGAAGGCCGACGCGGTCGAGGTCCGCGGGAGCGTGCCCGCTTAACTCGCGCCCTCAGTATATTCACCGAACACCGTCCGCATGGCGTCCGAGATCTCTCCAACTGTCGCCCATGCGGTAGCGGCGTCCAGGATGAACGGCATCAAATTCGCCGTTCCCCGCGCGGCAGCGGTCAGCCTTTCGAGCGCTTGCGCAGCGGCCGCCTGATCGCGCGTGTTGCGTAGCTCACGAACCCGGTCCGCTTGCGCTTGCTCCAGCGCCGCATCTAAACGGAAAGTTGGGATTCCCTTCTCTTCTTTCAGGCGGAAACGGTTTACGCCCACCACGATCCGTTTACCGGATTCAATCTCGCGCTGGAACTGATAAGCCGAGTTTTGGATCTGGTTCTGCGTCCAGCCGGTCTCGATTGCGTGCAAAGTGCCGCCCATGTTGTCGATCGATTCAATAAGCTTGCGGGCGCCGCTCTCGATCTCGTCAGTCATTCGTTCGATCACTTCGCTGCCGCCGCATGGATCTGCCGTATTGATCACACCCGTCTCGTGCGCGATGATCTGCTGGGTGCGGAGCGCCAGGCGCGCGGATTCGGCAGTTGGCAGCGACAAAGCTTCGTCCCGGCCATTGGTATGCAGCGACTGCGCGCCGCCAAGTACCGCCGCCAAGGCCTGAATCGAGGTGCGAACAATGTTCACGTCGGGTTGTTGCGCGGTCAGCGTCGATCCGGCCGTCTGGGCGTGAAAGCGAAGTGTTAAGGAGCGGCTATTTTGAGCCCCGAAGCGATCGCGCATGATGCGCGCATAAAGGCGGCGGGCCGCGCGGAACTTCGCAATCTCTTCCAGAAAGTTATTGTGGCTGTTGAAGAAGAACGACAGTCGCGGCGCAAAGCTATCGATCGCCAAACCAGCGGCCAGCGCGGACTCGATATAGGCGATCGCATTGGCGAACGTAAAAGCGACTTCCTGTATCGCGGTCGAGCCCGCTTCGCGAATATGATAGCCGCTAATCGAAATCGTGTTCCAGTCGGGAACCTCTTTTGCCGCCCATGCAAACAGGTCGGTAATAATCCGCATGGCCGGCCGAGGCGGGTAAATATAAGTGCCGCGCGCGATGTATTCCTTCAGGATGTCGTTTTGAATGGTACCGGTCAGCTTGTGAGGATCAACGCCCTGTTCCTGGGCCGCGCGCACATAAAATGCGAGCAGGATCGCGGCCGTGGAGTTGATCGTCATCGACGTCGAGACGCGATCCAGCGGGATGTCCGCGAACAGAGTCTGCATGTCGGCCAGCGAGGAGATTGCCACGCCGACTCGCCCGACTTCGCCAGCCGCTAGCGGGTGATCGGAATCCATCCCCATTTGCGTCGGCAAGTCGAAGGCGACCGACAATCCCGTCGTCCCCTGCTCTAGGAGATACCGATACCGGCGATTGCTTTCCGTGGCGGAGCCGAACCCGGCATACTGGCGCATGGTCCACAGCCGGCCGCGGTACATGTCGGGATAAATACCCCGCGTATACGGAAAGGTACCAGGCCGTTCCCACTCGCCCGCTTCAGGATCGCGAGATTCGGCGTGCTTTGAGGAAGGAGGATATTCCATAAAAGGCCATCACGATCGCGAATACGCCGCTAAGGATGACGCGGATAATGTTACCCGGATCGCCCTTGGTGTCCAGTGCCGCCCGTACGCAGTAGTAGCCCGCAGCCGCCGCAAACACCAGGAAGAGAAACCCAATCATTTCGTTCCAAAGAGTACGCGCCGGGCGAATGGCGGCCGGCAACACGTGCCTGGCAAATAAAACGGAGTGCTGGACCAGATTCCTTTTGGCCAAATCCCAATCCTATCAGAGCGCCGCATCTTTTCTCCCGCCCGCCTCGTATCACCAAATAGATATGTTCGTTTTTGTAGGAACACCCGATCAATGGTCTAGATCGACTTGGTAAATCGGTTGTGATTGATTCTCGTGGCCGATACAATCGAAAAAGAAGTGTGAGGTCGCGCGGAGTTGGAACTACCGGGCAGCGGAGTGCATCTTTTGTAGTGGGTAGTTTGAGATGGGAGCCCGGCCGAAAGGGGCGACAACGTGGAAGATAGCTTAAAACAATTGATGCACGATTTGGGAAACGCAATCAATGATTCGCTTTCTGAATCGGACCGCATCGCGGAAGCGATCGGCGAGATTCGCCGCAATGGCTTCGATGTCTTCCTTGTTCTGGAAGCAACAATTGGATTCAACCGGCGAGACGATGATGAGCCCGCCGAAAACGCAGAGGTGTCTGAAACCAAGCCAGGCCGTGTCGTGGCGGCAAAGGTAAAATTCACACCCCAGGACGAACGATTCCTGAAAGCATTAAAGATCACTGCCGACGAATGACGGCTTAAACGAGTCCGTCGTAAATTGCGAGTGTCGCGGCAGCCGCGGCATTCCACGTAAAGCCGCGCGCATGGACGATGCCGCTTTGGATCAGCTGATCGCGGAGTGGCGCTTCGTCGGCAAGTCTGTAAAGCGCGCTCGCCATTTCTTCGGTATCCAATGGGTCAACTAGTAGGGCGCTGGCGCCTGCGGTCTCCGCGACCGCCGATGTGTTCGCCGCCATTACGGGAACCCCGGAGATCATGGCTTCCAGAACCGGCATCCCAAACCCTTCACCCAGCGACGGGAATGCGAAGATCATCGCACGCGCGTACAAGTCTGCAAGTTGCGCGTGCGAAACATAGCCGGTTACCTCAATCCGCTGACGCGCTGGCGAAGCTTCGATCGCCGCGTGTGTTTCCCTTGCCTCGTAACCGTCGGAACCCGCTAAAACTAGCCGCCAGCCCATAGGAACCGATTCGAAAGCTTTGACCAGCCGAACCAGATTCTTGCGTTTCTGGATCGCTCCGACATGCAGGATGATCTTCTCGCGCGGGCGCGCCGGAAGCTGCAACTCGCGAACTCCATGCGGAATCACAGTGATGCGGGCCGGTTCCACCCCCAAGAGTTCGATTACCTGGCTGGCGGTAAAGTGCGAGACCGCGATAATCCGGTCGGCTTCGGCGGCAGCGTGCTTGGCTTGGGCGGTAAAGCGCGCGCGAAACTCGGGAGTACTGTAGTCGGCTGTCATCACAAACACGTCGTGAAATGTGGCCACCTGTTTTGGGAAACGCTTCCGTGGCAATCGCTGATTCAAGCTATGGAAAAGCTGCGCCGCGCGCCATGGAGGTGAATCGAAGAGAACGCCGCGCCTGACGTTTGCTGGGATACCCTCAGTCAGTCCCTCTCGCAATCGATGCGTGCGATACAGCCACTCCCACTTTGTATCGGGATCTTCAGCTGCCAAGCCGTGCAGTATCTCCCGCGAGTAGACTCCCACCCCGGAAAGATCCCGCCCCACCGAGTAGGTTGCATCAAGGGCGATTCTGCGGCTCTTCAACAGTGTCGAGACTATATTCCTTTAACTTCCGGTAGAGCGTGGTGCGGCCAATCCCGAGCAGAGCAGCGGTCACCCCGCGATCCCCTTTGGTATGGTCCAGAGCCTCAATTATCGCGCGTTTCTCCACTTCGTGCAGCGGAAGAATGCGCGGAGCCTCCACCACTTTTACATGAGGGTGCACCTCAGCCGATACCGCGACCCCGACACGCAGAAGGTCATTGGTTGCGCTTGAATTCTGGACAGCCGTCGGAAGATTCTCGGCATGCAGGAGCGGAGAATCCGCCATCGCCATCAAAAACTCAGTGGCATTCTGGAGTTCGCGGATATTGCCCGGCCAGTCATGCTTGAGTAATTTCTGCAGCGCTTCGGGCGTGATTGTATAGCTTCCGCTGCGGTTAAGAAAGCGCTCCACCAGAAGCGGGATATCTTCCTTCCTCTCGCGCAACGGGGGCACACGAATCTTGATTACGTTCAAACGGTAAAACAGATCCTGCCGGAAGTTGCCGCGCTCGACTTCCCGGCTGAGATCGCGATGCGTGGCCGCGATCACCCGAATATCCACCTTCTGACGATGGAGCGAGCCCACCGGACGATACTCGCGCTCCTGTAACAGGCGCAGCAGTTTCACTTGTAAGTCGAGCGGAAGATCCCCAATTTCATCGAAGAAGGCCGTGCCCCCGTTCGCGATCTCGATCAATCCTTTCTTGTTCTCGGTCGCGCCCGTGAACGCGCCCTTCGTATGGCCGAAAAGCTCGCTTTCCATGAGCGGGCCGACCAACGATCCGCAATCGATGGGCACGAAGGCCCCGCGGCCGCGTGAATTGTGGACGGCACGGGCAATCACTTCTTTCCCCGTCCCACTCTCGCCCAGCAGCAGCACGGGGGCGTTCGACCGCTCAAGTTGTTCAATTTGGGCGCGGATTTCGCAAATCCGCGGTGACTGCCCGACCAAGCCATGCGGGGAGTCTACTTCGGCGTAATGCATGTCTATGGAAGCTAGACAGTACATCGGCAAAACGCGTCCAGGAGAATAGGCCCTAAAAGCCGAAGACTAGCTACTCAAAAAGAAGATGCCGGCGCGTCCAGACGCACCACAAATGCTTCCGGCACTTGTTCAGCCGCGCGAATCTGACGCGCGAGAACCTCGGCATGGTCCGGATCGGGCGCTTGACCCACCAGGACGCGCCAAAGCGGGGTCGCTCCCGCGCGCAACCGCAGAGTGGCCGAGCCGTACAAACCGGCCATCCGCGCCTGCATGCGATCGGCGTTCTCCCGGCTTGAAAATGCCGCAACCTGAATGGCGAACAACGCCGGCTCAGGAACTGCCGGCTCGCCCACGATTGTCAGCCGCACCCGCGCAACGCCCGGTCCCACCATTTGGATCGCATTCGCCGCGGCATGCGAGAGATCGATGATGCGATTGTCGATAAACGGCCCGCGATCGTTGATCCGCACTTGGGTGGACATGCCGTTATCCAGATTTTCCACCTGAACCTGCGTTCCGAATGGCAGCGTCCGGTGCGCGGCCGTCATCTGCTCCATATCGTAGATTTCACCGCTTGCCGATTGCCGGCCATGGTACGGATGGCCATACCAACTGGCCACTCCGGTTTCTGGCGCGTAATCGGAGGGCAGCGCTGGCGGCCGACGATCGCGCGAATGATAGACCACCGGAGGCGCCGTCGCTCTGGTCGCGCCACTCGCGTCTGGGGGACTGGTGACACCCGGCGAAGCCGCAGCAGGCGGAGGCGGAACTTGCGCGATTCGCATCTTCTTGTGACCGCAACCCTCGATCGCAATACACATCGACACTGCCGCAATCAATCCCGCGCGCGTCATCACTCTGAATTATCTCTCCCCGGCTGCCAGCTCGATCAGCTGATCGGCATGTCTTAACGCCTCTGGCGTCAGACGATGGCCGGAGATCATGCGCGCCACCTCGCCGCGGCGCTCCTCGCGGGTTAACTCACTCACGCGCGTCGTCGTGCGTCCATGAGCTTCCGCTTTATCCACACGGAAGTGATGATCGGCGAAGCTCGCTACTTGAGCCAGATGAGTCACGCACAGAACCTGGCTCGACGCCGACAGGCGTTTCAACCGGCGAGCCACTCCTTCCGCCGCGCTGCCACCGATTCCGGTGTCCACTTCGTCGAAAACCAGCGTTTTGGGGCTTCCTGAAACCATATCTTGCGACTCAATCAGACAGCTTTTCAGCGCCAGCGCAATTCGTGAAACCTCACCGCCTGACGCGATCTTTTCCATCGGCTTCGGTTCCTCGCCCCGATTCGGCGAGACCAGAAAACGCACCGTATCCGCACCGTGCTCCGACCATTCAGCCGGTTCCACCGCGATTTGGAAGACGGTCCGCTCCATTGCCAGGGCGCCCAGTTCCTTCTCGATCGCTCGCGCCAAACGGGTAGCTGCCTGTTTCCGGACCTCTGAAAGCTGATCCGCTAGCGAGCGGTAAACTCCCGCCAACGTTTTTTGACGGGCCTGCAGTTCGGCGACTCGCTCCTCCGCGTTCTCGATCTTCCCTATCTGACGCCCCAGATCCTCGCCGAACGCGATTATCGCCTCCACCGAACCGCCGTACTTGCGCTTGAGCCTCTCAATCAGCGCCAGACGAGATTCAATCTCTTCCAGCCGCGCGGGATCGGCTTCTAATTTGCCGACATAATCACGCAGCGCATACGAAGCCTCCTGAATCGCAATAACCGCCGGTTCAAGCGTGCCCCGGATTTCAGCCAGCATCGGGTCAATGCGCCCCACATCTTCCAGCTTCCGCATAGCTGTCTTGATCCCCGCGTACACCGAAGCCGGGTCCTCATAGATGGCGGTGTAAGCCGCGCCAGCGTTCTCGAGCAGCTTACCTACGTTTTGCTGGACGTGCTTTTCCTCGTCAAGGACTGTATCCTCGCCGGGTTTCAATGCCGCGGCCTGAATCTCTTTCAGCTGGAACTGCCATACATCGAGTTGCCGCAATTTCTCCTGCTCATTGCCGCGAAGATCGGTCAGTTCGTTCTCTACCTCGCGCCACCCCCGGTAAGCCGCGCGCACTCTTTGGCGCAGTGGCCCAGCTTGGGCGAAGCTGTCGAGCATATCGCGCTGCGACTCGGGGCGATAAAGCTGCTGCTGATCGTGCTGCCCGTGAATATCGCCCAGGTAAGGCGCGATGTCGCGCAAAATCGCTCCAGTCGATGCCCGGCCCCCAATATAAATTCGGCCCTTGCCTGAAGCCAGAATCTCGCGCTCCAGTAGCAGCTCGCCATCCTCGCTCTCCAGTCCCGCGTCCGCCAACAAGGCTTCGAGCGCCTGGTTGCCAGCTACCTCGAACCGGCCCGCCACCCGCGATTTCTGCTCGCCCGAACGAATCACGTCCATCGACGCCCGCCCGCCGAAAAGCAATTGCAACGCCCCGATCAGGATCGATTTCCCGCTGCCGGTTTCCCCCGTCAGCAAATTCAGCCCGCGGTAAAACGGCACCCGCAGCTTGTCCACAACCGCGTAATTCTCGACGGCAAGTTCCAGTAACATCTGGCAACATCAGGATAGCGTTTTAACGTTTCGTCCGCCTGCTTCCGTCTTTTTCCGCACTCGCCATAGTCACTTGTTTACATGTGCCGTTTATCATGGAAACAATAGGAAAGAAATGGACTTGTTCCCTTGGGGCTCTGCATATTTCGCGTTACCACCGGCGCCACTGCCACTGCTAAATATGCTGCAAGTAAATATTTGGGATCTGGTGCAGAGAACGCCGCCCTTAGGCATGGCCGTGCTGGGCGTGTTGATCGCGGCGTCCGTTTACTCCTGGACAATCGTCTTCTCTAAGTTCGGATCTTTCCGTAAGGCCAGCGAATCCGATTCCCGTTTCCTCCGAGCGTTCAGAAAAGCCAGCGGGTTGGAAGCCGTAATGGTGGCGAGCGAGCAGTTTCGCCCGTCGCCCCTCGTCTCGGTTTTCGATTTTGGCTATGAAGAAGTCGCGCGCCAGGTGAAAGCCAAAGGCGTGATCACCAATCGCGTTGCGATCGAGCGCTCTTTGCAGCTAGGTTCTAGCGAAGGTCTTGCCAAGCTGGAGCGCAATATGAATTGGCTGGCGACCACGGCTTCGGTCTCCCCGTTTATCGGCTTATTGGGAACCGTAATCGGCATCATCCGCGCATTTGAAGGACTAGGCGCGGCTGGTAGCACGAGCTTGCGCGCGGTGGCTCCTGGTATTTCGGAGTCGCTCATAGCCACGGCCGTAGGCCTGGCCGCTGCCATTCCGGCAGCTATCTTCTACAACTATTTCGGATCCGTGGTGCGTGAGATCGGCGCTCGCATGGACGATTTTTCTCTGGAATTCCTGAACCTAGCCGAGCGGAGCTTCGGAGAATAAGTCATGGCGATGTCTCTGGGCAGCGGCGCCGGGCGAGGACGGCGGGGCGCCATGCCGCCTCTTTCCGAAATCAACGTCACACCCTTTGTGGACGTCGTTCTCGTCCTGCTGATTATCTTCATGCTGACCGCGCACGTCATGGAATACGGTCTTGAAGTGAATGTGCCCCAAACCAAGTCCGTGAAATCGTCAACGCGCGAGCTTCCGGTCGTCACCTTGACCAAAACCGGCGAAGTCTACCTCGGTAAAGACGCCGTCAATATCCATATCCTTGCTTCCGCGATTCATGACCGTTATGCGGGTCAACAGGCTGTGTACGTGCGCGCCGATCGCGAGACTCCATTCGATCCCATCGCCCAAGTCATTAGCGAATTAGGCGACGCCAAGTACCAGGTCAGCCTGGTGACGCAACCGCAGGATTCGGCGGGAGCTGGTCACTGACTTCATGCAACCCTCCGCGCCAGGGCACCTCGATCCGCTGGGGCCACCCGAGCGCCTCGGAAAGTCCTTTACCCTCTCGATCGTTGTCCATGCAGCTCTGGCGGCTTCGCTTCTCCTTACAGCCGTGTTTCACGCCGACCGCAAACCGTTCATGGGTCAGCAGAACGTCGGTGCCGGCGTGGAAGTGACAGCCGTTAAGAAGATTCCGATTCCGTCCAAACAGGGCCAAGTCAACCATCTGGCGAACGATACCGAGTCCGTTGTGCCCCAGGAAAGAGTGCTGAAGCTCCGCGAGCAGCGCCCCGTGCGCCCGGTGGAACCCGAAAAGGCCATCGAACTGCCTGCCAAAACACCACCGAAGACGGTGCCGAAGCCAGCGTCGCCCGTTCTCTATCGTCCCAATCAGGTGTACAAGCCAAATCAGGTGTTCACGAAAACGCAGGAAGCGCTCAAGAGCCCACAAATCGGATTGCAAGGCGGTGGCGGAGTAGGTATCGGTCCGAATTCCCCGTTCGGGTTCCAGTTTGGCGCTTACGCTGCTCAAATCCATGACTTGATCGCATCCAAGTGGAATCAAGCGGGCGTGTCGGCGTCTCCCAGTCAAATGGCCGTCATCAGCATTCGAATTCTCCACGATGGAACCGTATCGGTGTCCAATGTTCAAAGCAGCGGCAGCTATACGCTGGATAATTCCGCCCGCCGCGCCATCCTGGATGCCAACCCTTTACCGCCCCTGCCGCCGGGCTTTCCACGCAGCCAGGCAGACGTCGATTTATTGTTCCAACTAAGACGATGAAGAACACTTTTACTACTGCATTAGTCCTCTGGCTTGCCCTCTCTGTTGGCCTCCCCATGGGAGCCCAGGACGGCGTTATTACCTTTCATGGCGAAAAGGGTAAGCCCGCGCTGGCCGTTGTCGATTTGCGTGGCTCCGGCGGCGCTCAAGCCCTAATGAGCACCAGTAACGGTACCCTGTTCACCGATCTGGACACTTCGGGAATTTTCCGAATGGTTCCGAAGAGCCTGTATCCGCTTCAGAATCCACAACGCCCCGAAGATTTGAAGCCTACAAGTGGCCAAGGTCTGGCTCTTGCCGATTGGGCCGGTTCACCAGTCAATGCTTCCCACTTGGTCTACGGCTACACCGCGGATCAGAACGGCTCGTTGGTGCTCTACGGCTACGTGAACGATACCCGCACGCCCAACTCCCAACCGCTGCTTTTTAAGCGCTATTTCGGCAGTTTGGACGAAGCCGGAGCCCGCAAAGTGGCGCATGAGTTCGCGGGCGACATCATTGCTCAATTCGGCGGGGCTTCGCTCGCCGGCACGCGCATCTACTTCGTGTCTGACCGCACCGGAAACAAAGAAATCTGGTCTATGGATTACGACGGCTCCAATCAGAAGCCAATGACTTCCAACCACTCCATCAACATCGAGCCCGCCATTTCGCCGGACGGCACCAAGCTTGCCTTTACCAGCTTTGCCAAGGGCACGCCTCACATCGTGATCCTAGATACCGCAACCGGCCACGCGCTGCCTTTCTATAACCAGCAGGCGTCCCTGAATGGCTCGCCCAGTTTCTCACCGGATGGCAACCAGCTTTATTACTCGTCTTCGGCCAGCGGCTACACCCAGATCTACGTCGCCGACATTAGCGGCAGAAATTTCCGCCGGCTGTCGAACTCTCGGGCCATCGAAGCCGAACCCAAGGTGAATCCGAAAAATCCCTCGATGCTCGCCTTCGTCTCCGGGCGATCCGGACCGGAACAGATTTTCCGCATGAATACCGATGGCGCCGATGTGGGACAACTCTCCGAGGGCACGGGCGAAGCATCCAACCCATCCTGGAATCCGGATGGGTTGCATTTGTTGTTTGCCTGGACGCGCGGCTACGCACAGGGAGCGTTCAATATCTTCCTGATGGACACGGCCACGCGTCAGTACGATCAATTAACCGCCAACGCGGGCCGCAATGAGAATCCCACATGGGCGCCCGATGGACGTCATTTCTGTTTCTCATCCACCCGCAGCGGTTCGTCGCAGATCTGGAGCATGCTGGCCGATGGAACACAGGTACAACGGCTCACCTCCGCTGGCAGGAATTATTCGCCGGTATGGGGCAAAGGAAATCTACAGTAGATATGGAGGACTTAACAAGAATGTCGACGGGAAAGAAAAATGCGTTACTGCTGGGGGCGGTAATCGCTGTTACTATGGCGGCCGGGTGTTCAAAGAAACATCCGCTACCACCGCCACCGCCGCCTCTGGGCACCACCAATGTTCGCGGGACCGGATCGGGTAAGCCAGCCGCCACATTCACCGCGGAACCGTCCAGTGTCGATCGCGGCCAGTCTGCGCTGCTGCGCTGGTCGGTGAGCGATTCCAATTACGTCTCGATCGACACCTTCGGCGCCGTTCAGCCAAACGGAGAGCGCCGCGTCACTCCTTACGAGACCACCACCTATCACCTGACCGCGGATGGTCCGGGGGGCCGCTTCACCGCCGAAGCCACCGTAACCGTCAATCCCGGGAATCCGGTGCCGCCGCCCGCCAACACCAACACCACGACCAGCGGGAGCAATCTGAGCCTTCCCGATCGCGTCGGCCAACAGGTGCAGGATGTATTCTTCGCTTATGGCGAGTTCAACATCCCGGATGACTCGCGTTCCATTCTCACGCGCGACGCCGAAGCGATCAAAGGAATCTTGCGTGATTTCCCCTCCGCATCCCTGATTATCGAGGGGCATTGCGACGAGCGTGGATCGGCCGAATTTAATCTAGGGCTGGGCGATCGCCGCGCGACCGCCGCCAAAGACTACCTGGTGCAATTAGGCGTACCTTCCGACAAGCTGCGCACTGTTAGCTACGGTAAAGAGCGCCCGCAATGCACCGAACAGAATGAGGAATGCTACGCGCGTAATCGCCGCGCCCACGTCGCCGCCGGTCAGTAAACCCGGGTAAAATTTAATACGAACTAGGACGAGGCCGCAAGGCCTTGTCCATGCGCAGGAGCAGATATGAAACGCCTAATTTTCTTAATCGCGCTGTCCATGCTACGCCCCGCCTTTGCGCCCGCCGCGAACCGGGAAATGATCGAATTACAGCGCGATGTCGCGCAATTGCAGGAGCAGGTTCGCGATCTGCAGCGCTCCTTCGATGAGAAGCTGGCCGCCCTGCAAGTTCTCGTACAGCAGACTCTCGAGTCCGCGAATAAATCCAACAGCTCCCTCCAGGAAGCCGGACGCGCCCAGGAAGGCATCACCGAGCGCGTAGTCGGACCGGTCGTTGGACTCAACTCCAAAATGGATCAGCTTAGTAATGACGTCTCCGCCATGCGCGAGTCGGTCAACGACGTCACTTCCCGCATGACCAAAGTCCAACAGCAGCTGACCGATCTCAACAACACCGCCAAAGCTGGTTCGCTGCCTATCGCGGCACCCCCAGCGGCACTCTCGCCGGGAGTTTCGGTTCCCATGCCGGACAACAACCCTTCCTCTGGCGTAGGCCCAGTGGGAGGCAACACCGCTGGACCACCACCCGTCAAGGCCACCAGCCTTTACGAGAACGCGTTGCGCGACATGCAGAGCGGCAAAGCCGACCTTGCCTTGAGCGAATTCCAGGACTACATCAAGTTCTATAACGATACCGACCTGGCTCCCAACGCCCAGTTCTACATCGGACAAATCCGCTATTCGCAGTCACAATTCGACCAAGCGATTCAGGAGTTCGATAAGGTTCTGGAAGCCTACCCGAACAACAACAAAACCGCCGCGGCGCATTACTATAAGGGGAAAACACAGTTTCAATTAGGGCAGCGGACGGCAGCAGCCAAGGAGTTCCAGGCCGTCGTTAACGAATTTCCGAATAGCGACGTCGTCACCCAGGCGCGCGCCCAGTTGAAGGTCCTCGGCATCAATCCCGGCCCTGCAGCACCCGTCCGCCGCAAGCGCGGGGCTTAAACCGCAATCGGGCAACGCGGGCACATCGCCATACTGCTGGAGTAGACTAGCTTTTATTCCTCTGGATGAGCGCCCGCCTGTCGTTCCCCCGAATCTGCGTTGCGCTCGGTTTCTCACAACCGGAAGCCCTTCTCGAACACGCCCAACGCGAACTGGAAAACGGTGAGACGTTCCTTGAATTCCGCCTCGACTACCTGGCAAAACCGTCCGATGGTTCAGCCGCCATCGCGAATTTCAAAGCTCGGTTTCCTGAATCGGTCATACTCGCTACCTGCCGCCGCCATCACAATCACGGACGCTTCGATGGCAGCGTGCAAAATGAACTGGCAATTCTCGAAACTGCCATCGAGCACGGTGCCGATGCCATCGACGTCGAAATTGAAACCGCTGAGCTTTCAGTAGACCGCGTTGCCGCACTGCGCGAGCGCGCCAAGCTCGTCATCTCTTGGCACAACTTCGAGTCCACCCCAACCCTCGCTCCTGTCCTGCGGCGCCTCACGCGTTTACCCGCCGACGCTTACAAAATCGTTACTACCGCGCGAAAGCCTTCCGATGTCGGACGCATCATTGCGCTGGGCCGCGAGAACCAGCGCCTGCCCTTAGTCATCCTTGCCATGGGCGAGGCAGGCTTCGCCAGCCGCGTTCTCTCGCCCGCTTACAATGGCTTGTTTACCTATGCCGCCCCGGCTTGTCTTGCGGGTACAGCAGCCGGACAGGTGAGCGCCCGCCAGCTTCGCAAGCAGTTTCGTGCGCACCAGTTGTCGCGCTCCACCAAAGTGTTTTGCGTCATCGCGGATCCCGTTCGGCATTCTCTTTCGCCCGTCATCCATAACCGCGCCTTTCAGTTACTCCGCATGGATTGCGTCTATGTCCCCATGCTGGTCGGCCCCACCCAACTGCGGGATTTCCTCAAATTCGCCGAGACTTTACCTCTTACCGGGTTCAGTGTGACCATCCCGCATAAGCAGCGAATCATGCGCTACCTCGATCACATCCATCCCCTCGCACGGCGCATCGGTGCGGTCAACACCGTCTGGAAAAAGGCCGGCAAATGGCGCGGGGCCAACACCGATGCGGCGGCTGTCGTGCGGCCGCTGGAAAAACATCTCCGGCTGGCGAAAAGCCGGATCTTGATCGCCGGTTCCGGAGGCGCCGCCCGTAGTGCCGCGTGTGCCCTTACCGACGCCGGAGCCGTAGTCTCCATCACCGGTCGCAATACCGATCGCGTGCGCGCCCTCGCGCGGTTCGCCGGCGGTGAAGCACTTTCCCATGATCAGGCGCAATCGTCTCACTTCGATGCCGTCGTCCACGCCACCCCACTCGGCACCTTCCCCAATGTGAACGCCTGCTTCTTCGAAGGCGTCATCCCGGCCGATCTCGTCTTCGACATGGTCTACAACCCGCTCGAAACTCTGCTTCTGAAACGCGCGAAACAACAAGGCAAACAAGTGATTCCCGGCATGGAAATGTTTATCGAACAGGCCGTCGCCCAGTTTGAACTCTTCACCGGCGAATCCGCGCCTCGCGCCGCCATGCAAAAAGCAGCCCTCGACGCACTGGAACAGCAGCGCCTCAAAACCTGAACGCGCTTACACTGGGAAAGATGTCTTCCGCTCTTCTGGAACCGCCCGCCGCAGCCATCATCGCCAAATATGAACCGGTGATCGGTCTCGAAGTCCACGTCCAGCTCGGCACGCGCACCAAGATTTTCTGCGGCTGCCCAATGGAGTTCGGACAAGCGCCCAACACCAACGTTTGTCCCGTGTGCCTGGGGTTGCCCGGCGCGCTTCCCGTGCTCAATCAGGCGGCCGTTGAACTCGCGCTTACCGCTTCCATGGCCCTCGGATGCACCATCAATCCGGTGTCGCGCTTCTCGCGTAAGAATTACTTTTACCCCGATCTCCCCAAGGGCTATCAGATCTCGCAATACGATGAACCGCTCGCCGAACATGGCCTGGTGGAGATCGCCGTTGATGGCGTCCACCGGTCCATCGGCGTAACTCGCGTCCACATGGAAGATGACGCCGGCAAGAGCATTCACGATGGCTTTCGCGATTCCGACCGCTTCTCTTACGTCGATATCAACCGGTCCGGCGCGCCCCTAATCGAAATTGTGAGCGACCCTGATATGCGTAACTCCGATGAAGCTTACGCCTATCTCACCGAGCTAAAGCTGATGCTGCAGTTCGTTGGCGTTTCCGATTGCGACATGGAAAAAGGTCAACTGCGTTGCGACGCGAACGTTTCCGTCCGGCTGCGCGGTGCTGAGAAGTTCGGCACCAAAGCCGAGGTGAAGAATCTCAATTCTTTCCGGTTCCTCAAACTCGCGCTCGATTATGAAATCCTGCGGCAGATCGCCCTCCTCGAAAGCGGCGGCAAAGTCGCTCAGGAGACACGGCTCTACAACTCCGATACTGGCGAGACGGTCAGCATGCGTTCCAAGGAGCACGCTCACGATTACCGCTACTTTCCCGAGCCCGATCTGGTGCCGCTTCGTATCTCTGATACTTGGCTGGATCGCGTCAAGTCGCGCATGCCCGAGCTTCCGGCCGCCCGGCGCGCCCGTTTTGCCGGGCAATACGGTTTGCGGGATTACGACGCTCACGTGCTCACCCTCACTCGCGAAATGAGCGACTACTTCGAACAGGCTGCGACCGTCTCAGGCGATCCTAAAACTACTGCCAATTGGGTCATGGGTGATCTCGCGGGCTTATTGAAGAGCGCCGGAAAAGAAATCAGCGCTTCGCCCATTTCCGCCCGTCATCTGGGTGAACTCGTCAAGTTGATCGCCGAGGGCGCGCTCTCGGGCAAACTCGCCAAGGAGATCTTCCCGAAAATGTTCGAGACCGGCGAAGCCCCGCTCGCAATCATGGACCGCGAAGGTTTGCGGCAGATCAGCGATTCGAGCGCGCTCGAAAAAATCGTCGACGAGACCCTGGCCGCTAATCCCAAGCAGGTCGAGCAGTTCCGGAGTGGCAAGACGAGCGTTATCGGATTCCTGGTCGGTCAGGTCATGAAGGCCTCGCGGGGTCAGGCCAATCCCGCCGCTGTCAATGAAATCCTGAAGAGCCGGCTCGGATAGTGAGGACCCAATCGTGTTAGAAGAAGGCAGCGAAGCCCCCGAAATCAGCCTGCAGACCGACTCGGACAAGCCGTTCTCGCTCCATGCGCAGCGCGGTAAAAAGGTCATCCTGTTCTTCTACCCGCGCGCTGACACACCCGGCTGCACCGTCGAAGCTTGCGAGTTTCGCGACGCCGGCCCGCAATTCTCCGATCAGGACGCGCTGGTCGTTGGCGTCTCCCCCGATACCGTTAAGGCGCAAGCGAAATTTAAATCCAAATTCGCGCTGAACTTCATTCTCCTTGCCGACCCGGACAAACACGCCATCAATGCCTATGGCGTGCTGAAAGAGAAGAACATGTACGGCAAGAAAGTCATGGGAGTGGAGCGCACCACGTTCCTCATCGATGAAACCGGCAAGATCGCGAAAATTTTTCGCAAGGTGAAACCCGAAGGCCACGCCGCTCAGGTCCTGCAGACGCTTTGATCTATTTCATGGCCAGGTGTTCGCGCGCTATCGCGGCTTGGTGAAAATCGAATTGCGGATTCAACCCCAGAGCCGCTGCGAACTCCGCCCGCGCTAGTTCCTTCTTGCCCTGTGCATCGGCTATCATACCGGCGTGGAAGTGGAATGCCGGCTCCGGGGTGCCCAGCGCGCGTGCCTTCTCTGAAGCCTCCCATGCAGCAGCCAACTCGCCCTGCCGGAATAGAACCCAAGCCAGCGCGTCTTGCGTGTATACGTCCGGGCGGACCTTGATCTCGTTCTCTACCAGTTCGCGCGCGCGGTCCAGCTTGCGGTTTTGATCCGCATAAAGCAGCGCCACGTTGCGATTCGTCTTCTCTCCCGAAGCCCGCATGGTGACTTCGATGGCGTCGATCAAATCACTCTGCTGCTTGGCCAGTCGCATCGCTTTCGCCCGTGTGTAGAGATCCTGCAAGGCCTGCGCGTACTCCGGCATCGGAACTGTGTCCTGCGCCTTACGGAAATCCTCAATCGCATCGTGAACTTGATTCATCGCCGAAGCGATCCGTCCAAGTCCAGCCCACGCCGGGTAGTAGTTCGGATAAACGGCGAGCGCACGCCGATACGCCGCGATCGCATCGTTGACCTTGCCCGTTTTCCAATAAATACCGCCTAAATCCGCCAGGCACCACGCCACGTTTTCGGGCTTTGGATTACCCGCTCCAACGGCAGCCTGCATCAAACGAATCGCGTTCTCCGAGTCCCCAGTCACAAAGTGGAACCACGCGACTCGGTTATAGCTCGCCAAGTCCGGCCGCAACGCCAGCATCTTGCGATAGGCTTCCCCCGCGCGCGCGTATTCGCCCAGATCCATCGAAGCATCCCCCAAGTTGCCCCAAGCGCCGGGGTCGTTTGGAGCGTACTTAGTCATCTCCAGCGCATAGCCGGCGACTAGTCCAAAGTCGTGCCGCTCCATGCCGATTTCGCTCCGCAACCGAAGCGCCTCGTAGTTGCCCGGATCGCGCTCCAGAATCGCGTCCACCAGCTTCTCTGCCAGGTTCAGGTAATCGAAGTTAACCGTCTCCCGCATCTTCTGGATATAGTCGAGCGCCAGCGCCGCCGCTAGCTTGTTGTTCGCGGGCTTAGCCGCAAGCGCCTGGCTATCCATGGTGATCCGTAGATCGGTGGATCGCCCGCCCACTGTCAGCGGTTCACGCACGCGCCCCTGTCCAAAAGCGGCGACGGCAGCCACCACCACGAAGCCTACTAGCTTCATCGTGGAACGCTGAGGGCGTGCTGCATGAAATTACCCAGTCGCTCCATCGCGGGCTGCAGAACCGAGCGGTCCGAGGCGTAACAGACGCGTACCGACCCTTCACCGCCGTTGCCAAACGCCACCCCAGGAGCGATACCCACGCGCGTTTCCTCCAGCAGCCTTTTACAGAACGCGAACGAGTCACTCAAACCCGCAATGCGGGGAAACAGATAGAACGCTCCGTCCGGTTCGGGCAGCGTCACCCCTGGCATCGCACGCAACTTTGCGGCGCAAAAATCCCGATTGTCTTGCAGCCGCTCCAGCATCTTAAGAAGCTCGCCTTCGCCATCGGTTAGTGCCGATTCCGCCGCCTTCTGTACGAAGCCCGCCGCGCACGACACCATAAACTCGTTTAACTGTCCGCATTTCTTGGCCAGATCCTTTCGCGCAATCATCCAGCCCAAGCGCCAGCCGGTCATGCAATAACTCTTCGAAAAGGAATGGATCACCAGCACTGCGTCATCCCGCGTTGCCATCTGCAGAATTGAAAACGCTGGTGCACCCAGATGATTCCCCGTGTAATATAGCCGATCGTAAACTTCGTCCGCCATCAACCAGAGGTCGTGTTTTCGGCTCAAGGCTAGCAGCCGCTCCTGCTGCTCCCGAGTCGCCACCCACCCGAGCGGATTCGAGGGCGATGTGTAAACAAGCAATCGCGTACGCGGCGTAATCGCCGCCTCTAAAGCCTCGAAATCAATCGTATAAACGCTGCCATGCAATGGCTGCGCAATCTCTACAGCGCGCGCATTAGCCAGACCGATAATGGCCGAAGCATTCGGCCACGCGGGAGTCAAAACGATAGCCTCGTCACCCGGGTCTAGCAGCGCGCGAATCGACAGCGCAATCGCTTGTACCCCGGATGCAGTCACCACGAATTCACGATCAGGATCGAGCTTCACTCCCTGGTGCCGCGCGTAATAATCAGCCAGCGCGCGCCGCAACGACGGCAGGCCGGCGTTCTCCGTATAATAAGTAAACCCGTCGCGAATAGCCTTGGCGGCCGCTTCCTTCAGGTAGTCCGGTGTTGGCAGGTTAGACTCGCCGAAGTACAGGCGCAGCACGCCCGGCATCCCCATCGCGATCTCGGCCAGTTCCCGGATTCGCGACGGCTGCACCCGCGCGGCGGATTGGGCGATCCTGGGCTCCACTAAGCTCGTCAACTTTCTAGCGGCTTGCGCGCCTTACAGGTTCAACACGGAGCGCGTCGTCCCGGCGGTGTCCTGAATTTTCTGTTGCAGCATCATCAGCGCGTAGATCAGCTGCTCCGGCCGCGGCGGGCATCCCGGCACGTACACATCTACCGGAATCGCCTGATTCACCGGCACCAGCGCGTAATTGTTGAAGACTCCCGTCGATGTCGCGCACGCACCCATCGAGATCACCCACTTCGGTTCCGGCATCTGCTCGTACAACTGCCGAATCACCTTGGTCATTTTGATCGAAACCCGCCCGGCGATAATCATCAGGTCTGATTGCCTGGGCGAGCCCCGGAACACTTCCGCGCCAAACCGTGAGATATCGAATCGCGAAGCGCTCATCGCCATCATCTCGATCGCGCAGCACGCCAGCCCGAACGTCATCGGCCAGATGGAGTTCTTGCGCGCCCAGTTAATCGCGCTATCGAGCGTCGTGGTCAGGATTCCTTCCTGCAGCGCCGCCTGATCGACCGACTCATTATCGATGCGGGCAAACAGTTCTGCCGGGCCCGACGCCAGCGGAATTTCCATGCCTCTATTCTGACAGAACCCGCTGTTACCATGAGGAAACATTTCCCCCATGACAGCCGAATCCTATGAAGGCGCACTCGATCGCGCCACTCAAGCCTGCGGCGTCGAGACGCGCTTCTGGGACATCTTCGGCCACGAGAGAGTAGCCTCCATCGAAGCCCGTCAGGCCATTCTGCAGGCCTTGCATGTCGACTGTTCCTCGCCCGAAATCATCGATCACGCGTTGCGGGAACGCGAGCGCACTGAGTGGGCCGGCATCCTCGCGCCGTGCTATGTCCTGACCTATTTTCCTGGAACCATCGCGATCGCCTTGCACTTGCCCGCCGCTGAACTGCACAATCCTGCACAATTCCGCATTCGCTTGGAATCCGGCGGCGAGCTAACCGCAACGTGCAATTTGACCGAGTCCTCGGTCGAAGAGCACAAAAATCTCGACGGTCCCTGGTGCCGATTGCAAGTGAATCTGCCGCTGGAGATCCCGCTCGGCTACCACGCCATTCACCTTACCGTCGGCCTTCGCCGCGCCTCCACCCAGCTCGTCATTGCGCCCCCAGCCGCCTGGCAACCCGGATTTCTTCAGCACGGCGGACGCACCGCCGGTTTCAACATCGCCCTTTACGGTCTCAGCTCCGCGCGGAATTGGGGGGTTGGCGATTTCACTGATTTGAATACCCTTTCCACTTGGGCTGGCCGGGAACTCGGAGTCAGCTTCATCGGTCTCAATCCACTCCATTCCATCCACAACCGGCGGCCCTACAACACCAGTCCTTACCTCCCCAACAGCATCTTCTTCATCAACTTCCTGTACCTCGATGTGCAGGCCATTGAGGAATGGAACGTGTGCCGCCGGGCGCAAGCCTGCTTCGCTACTCCGGAAATCGCGCGGGAGTTGCACTTCTTGCGCGAAGCGCCAGAAGTGGAATATGAGCGGGTCAGCGCCATCAAGAAACGCTTCCTCAAACTGCTCTTCGTCCAATTTCTGCGCCTGCACTGGAACCGGAATTCCGACCGCGCTCGCGCCTTCCGCGAGTACCGCAACCAAGCGGGCCAGTTACTCGCACGCTTCGCTTTATATAGTGCGCTCGATGAAGATCTCCGGCGTCGCGATCCCGATCTTTGGATCTGGAGTCACTGGCCCACCGAGTATCAAGACCCCGCATCGCCGGAATCCTCCGCCTTCGCTAAAAAACACTGGCGATCGGTTCTGTTCTACGAGTATCTGGCCTGGCAATCCTCCGTCCAGTTGCAGGCTTCCCAGGAACACGCTCTTTCCGCCGGACTGAAACTCGGCCTTTACCACGATCTAGCCCTTGCTACCGACCGTTTTGGAGCCGATATTTGGGCTTGGAGAACCATGTTCGCAGCCGGTTGCCGCGTCGGCTCCCCACCCGATGATTTCTCCCCCAACGGCCAGGATTGGGGATTTCCGCCGCCCAATTCCGTCGCGCTGCGTGCCGACGGGTACCGCTACTTCCGGGAATCGATTCGGCGCAGTTGCCAGCACGGCGGCGCTCTCCGCATCGACCACGTCATGCGACTTTTCCGGCTCTATTGGATACCGGACGGCATGGATGCCTCACAAGGAGCTTATGTTCGAGATCGCGCCCAGGACCTTGTTCGCATCCTCGCCCTGGAGAGCGTCAGGAATCGCGTCCTCATTGTCGGCGAAGACTTGGGGACCGTGGAGCCATACATCCGCGACATGTTGGCCAGTTACGGCATCCTGAGCTACCGGCTATTCTTCTTCGAACGCCACGGCGACGGCAGCTACAAAATGCCCCACGAGTATCCCCGCCAGGCTCTGGTTTCTCCCACCACTCATGACCTCCCGACCCTAGCCGGATTTTGGCAGGGAGCCGACATCGAAGCTCGCCGCAAGGCGAATGTCCTCGATGACACCGGCTTCCGGTCCCAGTGGGAAGATCGGTCCCGCGAAAAGCAGCGCATGCTCGACGCGCTCTGGCGCGCGGAACTGCTGCCTCACGATTACACGCGCGATGCCCGGGCACTGCCGGCCATGGATCAGATCCTACACCGCGCGGCAATCGCGTTTCTCGCCTCTACCCCCGCCATGATTTTGCTCGTGAACCAAGAAGATCTCACTGGCGAAATCTACCAGCAGAACCTTCCAGGAACCACTTCCCAATATCCGAATTGGGCTCGTAAGATGCTGGTAACGCTTGAGCAGTTGGCTCTTGACCCTTCTACCCGAGCCGCTGCCGAGCACCTTCGCACCCAGCTTCAGTCAGCTGGCCGAATCTAAGCCCAGTGCCTTCATTAAGTGTATTTAATCCCTAGTTCACGTCCATTTCAGGTTTGGTTCGGTAATATACCAGAGGACGAGTAACCAGCGTCACATTTAAGGAGATTCCCCCAATCATGAAAAAGCTTACGACTTTGGCCCTCGGCCTCGGACTTGTACTCGGTTCGGTTGCCTTCGCTCAGGACAGCACGATGGCGCCCGCTGACTCCACCAAAACCACCAAAAAGATGAAGAAGACCAAGAAGTCCAAGAAGCCGGCCACCGACGCTTCCAGCACCGACAAAAAGATGTAATTTCCCGGACTGCCGCGGCGGTTTTGATCGTCGCGGCGGTCCACCTTTCTCCCCCACCCGCAAGTGCGGCTCTTCCCCACCGGTCACACCCTCCCTCGCTTTCCTCCTTGAAACTATCCATAAAAACTGAATACGCTCTCCATGCCGTCTTCGACCTTGCCGTCTATGGCTCCGCCGCGCCGGTACGCATCGCCGAAATTGCCAAGCGCCAGCGCATTCCTCAAAAGTTCCTGGAACTCATCCTCGCCAATCTGAAGCAGGGTGGCTTTGTCGAATCCCGCCGCGGCGCCGAAGGTGGTTACCGGCTCGCCCGGCCGGCCGCTAGCATTACAATTGAGGAAGTTCTTAGTTTTATCGAAGGTCAGCCGCGCCGGCGCGGCGATTCCAACGGTGACGCTTCCCCTTTCTCGGCCGTCTGGAAGCGCTTGGATGCACACGCCGCCGAGGTGCTGGCTGGTATTACATTTGAGACGTTGGCGCGCGATTGGGCCGAACATCAGCGCCGGTTCGTACCAAACTGGGAGATCTAACCGTGGTTTACAACGACAATTCACTCAGCATCGGTCGCACCCCCTTGGTCCGCTTGAATCGCGTGATCGACTCCGCACCGGCAACCGTCCTGGCCAAGATCGAAGGCCGCAACCCCGCCTATTCCGTAAAATGCCGCATCGGCGCCGCCATGATTTGGGATGCCGAAAAACGCGGCATTCTTACCCCCGGCAAAGAAATCATCGAGCCTACCAGCGGCAACACCGGAATCGCGTTGGCTTTCGTCGCTGCCGCGCGCGGCTATCCCATCACCCTCACCATGCCGGAAACCATGTCGCTCGAACGCCGCAAGGTTTTGCAGGTTTTCGGCGCGAAGCTCGTGCTCACCGAAGGTTCGAAGGGCATGAACGGCGCCATCGCCAAGGCTGAGGAAATCGTTGCCACTGACCCCGATCGTTACGTCCTGCTCCAACAGTTCAGCAACCCCGCCAACCCCGAAATCCATTTCCAAACCACCGGCCCGGAGATCTGGGACGATACCGAAGGCAAAATCGATGTGCTTGTCTGCGGAGTCGGCACCGGCGGCACCATCACCGGCGTTTCTCGCTATATTAAACACACCAAAAACAAGCCCATCCTGAGCGTGGCCGTCGAACCGGCATCCAGCCCCGTCATCGAGCAGACTCTTAGTCACGCGCCGCTGAAACCGGGACCTCACAAAATTCAGGGCATCGGCGCCGGCTTCGTGCCGAAAAATCTCGATCTCTCCCTTGTGGATCGCGTCGAAAGCGTCACCAATGAAGAGTCCATCGCCATGGCTCGCCGCCTCGCCCGCGAAGAAGGAATCCTGTGTGGCATCTCCTGCGGTGCGGCCGCCACTGTCGCGGTCAGGCTCGCTCATCAGCCGGAGTTCGAAGGGAAGACCATGGTCGTCGTGCTTCCCGATTCCGGCGAGCGCTACCTCTCCAGCGCCTTGTTCGAAGGCATGTTCGACAATTAATTCGTGAGGCTAGCCGCCGGCTTTCTCCTCTGTTGCAGTCTGCTCCGCGCGCAAATCGATGCGCCTGCCCTCGAGTTCACCGGCGCACCCCTTGTCATCCCTTACACCTGCGGCGATGACGATCTGGAATGGTCCGGTCTGGCGTGTGACGCCGCGCCCTGTGCGGTGTACGTTGAGTTGTCGCGTGCCGCCGGGACAGCCAACACGGTTCTGGTTACGGGTGATCTGCACTCGAGCGCTGTCACTTTCTACTCGCTGCTGTTGCGCACCGGCGATGGCGGCCATACCTGGCGCGAACCTTTTCCGCGCGTGCGTGGCGCGGCCTTGGACGGCATCCAGATGTACGATTCCCAAATCGGCTGGGTCAGCGGTCAAGTCATGCAGCCGCTCGCGCTCGACCCCTTTTTCCTGCTCACCACCGACGCCGGAAAAAGTTGGCGCCGGGTGCCGATGTTTGAGGAAGGCACACCCGGTTCGATCCTTCAATTTCGCTTCGACTCGGTCGATCGGGGGCAGGCCTTAATCGACCGTGGCGGCGGCCCTAAACGCTACGAAATCTACGAAACCAACACCGGCGGGCGCGATTGGGAACTACACGGCCAGTTTGAGCGCCTGCCCAAATTTCCAGCTGCTCCTGCAGGTTCTCCCGAGGGCGCCTGGCGCGTCACCGCCGAGTCCCACTTGTTCCGCCTGGAGCACCAGGAAGAAAGCTCGTGGCGTCCCTTCGCCAGCTTCGCTCTCGGTTCCGCCGAATGCCGCGAACATCCGAAACCGGAAGCGCCAGCTGCCCAGAAGTAAACTCGTGAACGTCATCGAGCGCGAGATCTTCCGGAATCTATTCGTCTCCATTGCCGAAGAAATGGGCGTGGTCCTGCGGCGCACCGCCTTTTCGCCCAATATCAAGGAGCGCCGCGATTATTCCTGCGCCCTTTACGATGCCAACGGCGATACCGTGGCCATGGGCGACCACATGCCCGTCCACCTTGGCGCCATGCCGCTCTCAGTTCGCGCCGCCATCGATCGCTTCACCCTCCGCCCCGGTGATGTCGCCATTCTGAATGACCCCTTTCAGGGCGGCACGCACCTTCCCGATATCACCGCTGTCTCGGGAGTCTTTCTAGAATCCTCCGGCCCGCCAGCTTACTTTGTTGCCAGCCGCGCTCACCACGCCGATGTGGGTGGCATGAGCGCCGGCTCCATGCCTTTGGCTCGCGAGATTTATCAGGAAGGCCTTCGCATTCCGCCCATTCTGCTAATGCGCCGCGGCGTCATCGACCGGCCTCTCATGGACCTCATCCTCGCGAACGTGCGCACCCCCGAAGAGCGCGAAGGCGATTTGATGGCGCAGATCATGGCCAATCGCCGCGGGGAACAGCGCCTCCTCGACTTGGCTGCACGCCATGGACGCGCAACGCTCGATCGCAATATGCGCGCCCTTCAGGATTACAGCGCCACCATGATGGGTGCCGCGCTCGCCGCCATTCCTCCCGGCGTCTATTCCTTTTCCGATTACCTTGACGACGACGGCGCCGGTTCCGGTCCCGTCAAAATCCGGGTCACCGTCACGATCGATGCCGCTTCCGCAACCGTCGATTTCGCGGGCTCCAGCGCGCAAGTCCCCGGCCCGATGAACGCCAACCGCGCGGTCGCTCTCTCCGCCACTGCTTACGTGTTCCGCTGCATCGCCGCACGGCTGGTCGCCGATGACATTCCCTATAACTCCGGTTTGTTGCGCCCGCTCACGGTTCTAACTCCCGAGCGCAGCGTCGTCAATGCCGGGCCTCCCGCTGCCATGGCGGCTGGCAACGTCGAAACCTCGCAACGCGTCACCGACGCGCTCTTTGGCGCCCTCGCGCAAGCCCTTCCCGAATATGTGCCCGCAGCCAGTTCCGGGACCATGAACAACCTCACGATTGGCGGTTGGGACCCCTTCCGCGTCAAGGCCTTCGCCTATTACGAAACCATTGCGGGCGGCGCAGGCGCTTCAGCGGCTGGTCCCGGCGCCAGCGCCATCCACACCCACATGACGAATACCTGGAACACGCCCGCCGAAGCTTTCGCGCATGAGTACCCTCTGCGCATCCGGCGTTACGAAATCCGCATCGGCTCCGGCGGCTGCGGCGCAAACCCGGGCGGCGATGGCATCGTCCGGGAAATCGAGTTCCTCGCCCCCGCCGAAGTCACCATCCTGAGCGATCGCCGCGAGCGGTCGCCCTGGGGCCTGAACGGCGGGCTCGGCGGATCGCCCGGCCGCAACACTTTGATTCGCGCCGGCGCCGAAATTCCCCTCGGTTCCAAGACGCGTTGGGACGCGCAAACCGGCGATGTGCTACGCATCGAAACGCCCGGGGGCGGTGGCTGGGGTGCTCCTTAGGCCGTCCTGTTTAAGCTGCCGCTTGTCCCGCTGTTTGATAATGCCGCACGATACTTGTGTACGCTATTCGCAAAAACATTTCGGGCTTCATAAAGCCGTTCCCCCATTTGGCGTCCAAGTCTTTTAGCGGAGCTGCGGCCGCGACTTCATCCACGCTCTTTCCCGCTTTGGCCATCGGATCCAACCGGCTCATCACGGTTTCCAACATGTCCCGAGCCGCCTTCAGATCCGCCCGCGTCGCCATTGCGCCATGGCCCGGAATAATCTGCGTTTTAGCATCGCTCTCGGTCAGCATTTTCTCTTCCGCCGCCAGCATCCCGCCGACCCAACCCTTACTTGAATAGTCGATAAACGGGTACGCGCCATTAAACAACAGATCTCCGGTATGCAGCACATTGGCATGCGGGAAATACAGGTACGTATCGCCATCGGTGTGCGCCGGAGCCACCGGGGTGTACTGAATCGTCTCCCCTCCGAACGCGATCGTCCCCTTCGCATTGAAGGTCACTCCCGGGATGCCTGCCGCCGGCAAGGGCTCCACCACGCGGTTCAACGCCTCCATGGTCTGCTCGGAACTAAGGCGTGCCCGCACGTTGTCGTGGGCCACAATCTTCGCGCCTTTTTGGCCCATCGTCACGTTGCTCCCGATATGATCGGAATGCCAATGCGTGTCGAACAGGGTCCGCACCGGCATCTTGCTGACCTTCGCTATGGCCGCCACCATCGCCGCCGCTTGATCCGGCAACCCGCCATCCACCATGAACAAGCCGTCGGGCGAGGTCAGGATCGCCACGTTCCCCCCGTCACCCATCAGTACAAACAGATGTTCGGAAAGCTTCGTACTCTCAATCCCGCCGGGCTGGCCGAAGATGTTCGGTGTGAGGGCCAATGAGGCTGCGCCCGCAATACCGCGCAATAATGATCGCCGCGTAAGCTGATTCTGATTCATGCGCTAAAGATGCCTCATCCGGGGCTTCCGGCGCAAGCGATATATTTGTTGGCATGCAACTGTTCCCCGTCCGCCTTTTCTTATGGACCGCAGTGGCCTGCTCTCTCGCCGTCCCCGCCATCGCCGCCGAAACGCATGTGCCTACGCTTCCCACCGGCTCGCAAATGCCCAGTTTTGAGCTGCCCGGTATCGACGGCAAAATTTACCGCTCCTCCGACTGGGCAACCAACAAAGTCCTGGTCGTGGTCTTCACTTGCAACCATTGCCCCACCGCCCAACTCTACGAAGGCCGCATCAAAGCCTTGGCCGCCGATTACGCTTCGAAAGACGTCGCCCTAGTCGCCATTCAACCCAATAATCCCAAGGCCATCCGGCTGGATGAGTTGGGCTACACGGACGTGAGCGATTCCTTTCGCGATATGAAAATCCGCGCCGCCTATCGCAAGTTCAACTTCCCGTATCTCTACGATGGCGATACCCAGACCGTGGCGCGCGCGTTTGGGCCCGCTGCGACTCCTCACATCTTTGTCTTCGATCAGTCCCGGCGCTTGCGCTACGACGGCCGTATTGACGATAGCCAGCGCGAAAAGCTCGTCAAACGTCATGATGCCCGCGACGCCATCGATGCTGTACTCGCCGGCCGCCCCGTGCCGGTCGGCCACACCCCCAGCATCGGCTGTTCCACTAAGTGGGCCTACAAAGAGGAAACGCGCAACGCCGAAGAGGAACGCCTCAACCAGGAACCCGTCACCGTGACCGAGGTCGACGCCGCCGGCCTCAAGGCGCTCGCTGCCAATACCAGCGGCAAAATCACCCTCGTCAATTTCTGGGCTACCTGGTGCGGACCCTGCATCTCCGAAATGCCCCAGCTGGTCAAGATGTGGCACATGTATCGCGGGCGGCCTTTCGACTTGGTCACTGTCAGCGTGAATTATCCCGATGAGAAAAAAGGCGTGATCGCCGCGCTCGAGCGCAACCACGCCGCTAGCAAGAATCTGCTTTTCGGTTCCAACGACGGTTACGCCCTGCAGAAAGCGTTTGACCCGGAGTGGAACAGCGCCGTCCCTTTCACCGCCCTGCTCGGCCCCGATGGCAAAGTCATCTGGAAATATCAGGGAGAGTTGGACATGCTCGCGCTCCAGCGCATCATCCTCGCCGCGCTTCCTGACGACGATTACATCGGGCAGAAAGCGTATTGGGCCAATCCCGGCGTCATGGCCGCACCTTAGGTTAAGGCCTCAATCGATTGTTATGGATCGCACAGGAATAATCCGGATGCTTGTACTCGATGTAGTCGCGGATGATTTCGAGAACTTTGAGAAAATGCTGGAGGAGATGGCGGTATTGAGCGCAGCTGTCCTTATGAATATATCTCCCGCTGACGTGACTGAGGCAATCGCGTTCCTTATCACCCGCGGATGGATTAAGGCTTATGACCTACGGACTCAGCGCGCTCCTATAGAACTGCCTGGAGTGCCTCCCCCGGAACAGATTGAAGAGTGCTACTACTACCAAACTCTATTGGGTAAGAAGATTAACGGGATCGATGATTATTGCCCTCTGGACGATGAGTTTAAGTTGAAGAGCAGCTGGAGTTTTCCTTTTTGAACGCCCTTTCCCGCAACATTAGCGCAAACGCGCTCCAGCGCATCATCCTCGCCGCGCTTCCTGACGACGATTACATCGGGCAGAAAGCGTATTGGGCCAATCCCGGCGTGACCTCCGCGCAGTAGCCAAGTAGTAGCCTATAACCGAAGCCATGAATAACGACGAACGCCAGTACGGATTCAGCACGCGATCGCTGCACGCCGGCCAGCAGCCCGACCCAACTACCGGTGCGCGCGCCGTGCCCATCTACCAGACCACCTCCTACGTCTTTCAAGACACCGAGCATGCCGCTTCGCTATTTGCCCTCCAACAGTTCGGCAACGTCTATACCCGGATCATGAATCCCACCACGGCCGTCCTGGAAGAGCGCATTGCGTCTCTCGAAGGCGGCGTGGCCGCGCTTGGGGTTGCCAGCGGTCAGGCCGCGCAGTTCCTCGCCGTGACCAGTCTCGCGTCCGTGGGCGACGAGATCGTTGCCGCCAGCACCCTCTATGGCGGCACCTACACCCAGTTCGACGTCAGCTTCCGCCGCATGGGGATCCACACCACTTTCGTCGATCCCGATGACCCGGAAAATTTCCGCAAAGCCATCACTTCCAAGACAAAACTGATTTATGCGGAGACCATCGCCAATCCGCGTATGAATGTGCTCGATATCGAGGCCGTTGCCAAGATCGCCCACGAACATCGCATCCCGCTCCTGATTGACAGCACCTTCGCCTCCCCTTACCTATGCCGCCCCATCGAACATGGCGCGGACATCGTGCTCCATTCCGCCACCAAGTTCATCGGCGGCCACGGCACTTCCATCGGCGGATTGATTGTCGATAGCGGAAACTTCCCTTGGAACGAAGGGAATTTCCCGATGATCACCGAGCCCAGCCCTGGTTATCACGGTATGAAGTTCCACGAGACCTTCGGAAAAATCGCCTTCATCATCCGCGCCCGCGTCGAGGGTCTGCGCGACATCGGTCCCGCCATGAGCCCCTTCAACGCGTTTCTTTTCATTCAGGGCGTCGAGACCCTAAAGCTGCGGATGGATGTTCACTGCGCCAACGCCCAGCGTGTCGCCGAGTACCTGGAAGGCCATAGCCGCGTCAAATGGGTGAACTATCCAGGCCTTGCGTCCAGTCCCTATCGCGCCCTGGCCCAGAAGTATCTCCCCAAGGGTTGTGGCGCCATTCTCACGTTCGGTATCGAGGGTGGGCTCGAAGCCGGAAAGCGCTTCATCAACTCATTGAAGCTGCTTTCGCATCTGGCCAACGTCGGCGACGCCAAGAGCCTCGTCATTCATCCAGCCTCCACCACCCACCAGCAGTTGGCCGAACCCGATCAACGCGCTGCTGGCATTTCCCCGGACCTGGTGCGCGTGTCGGTGGGACTGGAAGACATCGAAGATATCCTGTGGGATCTCGATCAGGCTTTGGCCGCCTCCGCCGCGGGCCAATAACTTCCCCGGAGTAATTATTACTGGCCTGCTTTCATTAGCTTGGCTCCGCCCAGCCGCGTGATCGGCGGCCGGTTGCCTTACGATGAGGCCAAGAGAACTGTTCAGCGGCGTCTCTCTTCCGTTGTGCATTGTGCAAATTTTGAAAAACATGCACAACCTTGCACAATTCGCCGCCTGCGCCCCCTTGATAAACTGAGGGTTCCCCGATGCAACTTGAGAAGGTGTATGAACCCCAGCGGTTTGAGCCGCATTGGGCGCAGTGGTGGATTGACTCCGGCATTTTCCGCGCCGCTACCGGCGGTTCGCGAAAAGTGTTCTCGCTGGTTATCCCGCCTCCCAATGTCACTGGCTCGCTGCACATGGGCCACATGCTGGAGCACACCGAAATCGATGTCGCCGTCCGTTGGCATCGCATGCTCGGCGAAAATACGCTTTGGTTGCCCGGTACTGATCACGCCGGCATCGCCACGCAGTTGGTTGTAGAGCGCAAGCTGAAAGCCGCTGGCATCGACCGCCGTCAGATCGGGCGCGAGGAGTTCGAAAAACGCGTCTGGGAATGGAAAGCCGAATCGGGCGGCAACATCAAGCGCCAGATGATTCGCCTCGGCGCCTCCTGCGACTGGACCCGCGAACGTTTCACCCTCGATCCCGGCCTCTCGCGCGCCGTTCGCGAAGTGTTCGTCAGCCTCTACGAAAAAGGCTTGATCTATCGCGGTCAGTACATCGTGAACTGGTGTCCCCGCTGCATGACCGCCATTTCCGATCTTGAAGTGGCGCACAAGGAAGTACCCGGACATCTCTGGCGCGTGCGCTATCCGATCGTCGGCAGCGCCCGTCACCTCGTCGTCGCTACGACCCGCCCCGAGACCATGCTTGGCGATACCGCCGTCGCGATCAATCCCGCCGACCCGCGCTATTCGGATCTGCACAACATGTCGGTCCAGCTGCCTCTCACCGATCGCGTCATCCCCATCATTCTCGATGAGATTGCCGATCCTAAGTTCGGCACAGGAGTCGTCAAAATCACTCCCGCCCACGACCCAAACGATTTCGAGGCGGGCAAGCGGCACAATCTTCCACGCATTCAAGTCATCGAAGAAACCGGCTTGATGAGTCCCGAAGCAGGCGAGTTCGCCGGGCTTGATCGCTTCGACGCACGCAACCGCATCGTTGAGGCGCTCACCGCTCGGGGCTCGCTCGACGGCATTGACGATTACCCGCTAAACGTCGGCGTCTGCTCGCGTTGCCAGACGATTGTCGAGCCGCTCGTCTCGAGCCAGTGGTTCGTCAAGACCAAGCCGCTCGCCGAAAAGGCCATTGCGGCGGTAGAGTCCAAGGCCATCGAAATCATTCCGGAGAATTGGACCAAGACGTACAACGAGTGGATGTATAACATCCGCGACTGGTGCATCTCCCGTCAGCTCTGGTGGGGACATCGCATTCCCGCCTGGTACTGCGATAGCTGCGGCGAAATTATCGTAGCCCGCCTGGACCCCACGACGTGCCCCGTCTGCGGCACCAGCCAGTTGCGCCAGGATCAGGACGTTCTTGATACCTGGTTTAGTTCCGGATTGTGGCCGTTCTCCACCCTGGGCTGGCCGGATCGCACCGAAGATCTCGCCACGTTCTATCCCACTACGCTCCTCATCACCGGCTTCGACATCCTGTTCTTCTGGGTCGCCCGCATGATCATGCTCGGTATCGAGTTCATGGGCGAAGTGCCCTTCCGCCAGGTCTATATCCATGGCCTGGTCCGCGATGCCGATCGCCAGAAAATGTCCAAAACCAAGGGCAATGTGGTCGATCCGCTCGTCGTCACTGAGCAGTACGGCACTGACGCGGTTCGCATGGCCCTGCTCACCGGCGCGGCCCCGGGCAGTGACATCGTCTTCTCGCCCGACCGGCTGGAAAGTTCCCGCGCCTTCGCCAACAAGATTTGGAATGCCGCGCGGTTTCTGTTTCTCAACATGGAGCGTTGCGCCGTCGAACCGTGGGCAGCCGAAAACCTCACGACGTACCGGCCCGATGGCAACGCCTTGGAAGATCGCTGGATCTTCTCGCGCCTGAATTCCTGCGCCGAACAGGTCAATCGCGCCGTGGCCGCCCATCGCTTCCATGACGTGGCTCAATCCGTTTGGCATTTCTTCTGGGGCGACTTCTGCGATTGGTACCTCGAGCTCAAGAAATTGCGTTTCCACGAAAACTCCGGCCTGAACCCGGACTGGCGCAATCTGCTTGCCGCCTTCGATACGGCCTTGCGTCTCCTGCATCCGGTTATGCCGTTCCTCACCGAAGAACTCTGGCAACGTCTGGTGCCTGAATCTCCCGACCGCCCCGTCTCCATCGCGGTCGCTAGCTTCCCGGTGTTTCGCCCCGAACTCGCCGACCGAAGCGCTGAGGAAGACATGACCGCTCTGCAGGAGGCCATCGTGGCCAAGCGCAACGAGCGCGCCAGCGGCAAGATCGATCCCAAGCTCGTCCTTCCTGCCACTATTAATGTCAGCGCACGTTTCGAACACTTGGCCGCGGAGCAAAAACACGTCATCGAAAAGCTCGCCGCCGTCACCATCACCGGCAGCGCCCGCATCGTTTCTGACGCCAGCCTGGAGATCGTGCTCGAGATCCCTGCTGCCCAGTCCGATGCCCAAAAGCTGCGCCTGGAAAAGGAACGCGAACAGTTGCAAAAAGTCATCGCCAACTCCGAAAGACAGCTCGCCGATGACACGTTCCTCGGCAAGGCGCCCCAGAAAGTTGTCGATTCCATCCGTGAGAAGCTTGCCGCCTACCAGCTTCAGCTGAAGAAACTCGATGCATCCTGAAATCGTGGAGGGCGTCCAGCGCGCGCTTGACGAAGACATCGGTTCCGGCGACATTACTTCGCGCATCTGCGTCCCCGCCGATTGCCTCGCCTCTGGGCAGTTCCTCGCCCGCGAGCCGCTCATCATTGCCGGGCTGAATCTGCTTCCGCTCATTTACCAGTTGCGCGGCGGGGTCGAGGAACTCCAGATTCTCAAGCGCGATGGAGACTCATGTGCCGCGGACGAAACCGTCGCCACAGTTCGCGGCCATGCCCGCACCCTGCTCGAATGCGAACGGACCGCGTTGAACTACCTGCAGCGGCTCTCGGGAGTGGCCACTTTGGCTCGCGCCTTTGCCGATCGTGTGGCCCACACCGCATGCCGGGTTCTCGATACGCGCAAGACCACCCCCGGACTGCGCCGCCTCGAAAAGATGGCTGCGGCGGCGGGCGGCGTCACCAATCATCGCCTCGGCCTGTTCGATGCCGTGCTGATTAAGAACAACCATATCTCCGCTTCCGGCGGAGTCGGTCCCGCTTTGCAAAATGCGCGCCAGCAGGCTCCGGATCTGCCCATCGAGATTGAAGTCCGCACCCGCGCCGAATTGGCCGAGGCCTTGGAGTGCGGAGCCACTCGTCTACTCCTCGACAACCTCACTCCCGTCGAAGCCGCGGATTGGATTCGCACCATTGGCGGCCGCGCTTCGGTCGAAATCTCCGGTGGCGTCACGATCGACACCGTTGCCGCGTATGCCGAGACGGGAGCGAATTTCGTGTCCTCGGGCGCCATAACCCATTCGGCTCGCGCCATGGACCTCAGCTTCCGCCTCGCGCTGCTTTGATCTGGAAACAATGACTTGGCAAATTCACCATTACGAGCAGGTCGAGTCCACCATGTTGCTCGCGGCACCCATGCCAATCGGGTCAGCCGTTGTCGCCGGCCGGCAACTCTCCGGAATCGGCCGCCATGGACATTCCTGGGATTCTCCGGCCGGCGCCGGACTCTACGTCTCTGTCGTCCTCCGCTCTCATCCCGTGCTGACCCTCGCCTTGGGACTCGCAGCCCAGGCGGCCATTCTCCAAGTGACGTCCCTATCCTGCGATATCCGCTGGCCAAACGATCTGATGCTCGGCGACAAAAAGCTCGGTGGCATCCTGGTCCAGATGCAGGATGCTCAGTCGCCAGCGGCCCGCGCCGTCGCCGGTATTGGCATCAACATCGGCCAGACCGTATTCGCTCCTGATCTGGCCCCGATCGCGACCTCCCTTACCATCGAGACCGGCTTGAACTTTCGCCGCGATGACCTTCTGGACGCACTGCTCCCCCAAATCAGCCACTGGTCGGAGCTCCCCTCCGGGCCGATTCTCGACCACTGGTCTACGGCCTCCACCTGGGCGCGCGGCAAGCTCGTTGAGGTCGACATGGGCAATCGCATTCTCCAAGGCATCACCGACGGCTTGGATTCCGCCGGTTTCCTCCGTGTACGTAAACTCAACGGAGACATTGAACTTGTGGTCGCCGGCGGCGTGCGCCCGCTTTCACCCAGCCAGCTGTGAGCGACTTCCAAAACTACTTCAATTACTTCACGGAAATTGAAGAGCACTTCCAGCGCGCGCGGGGTACCAGCCTCTTCCTTCTTTCCCCCCTGGATTGGGCCCTGATCGAAAGTTGGAAGAACTCCGGCGTCCCGCTCACCGCCGTCCTGCGCGGCATCGATGCGGCCTTCGAAAAGTGGAATACCCGGAGAGTCAAGTCCCAAGCCGTGAATTCGCTGGCGTTCTGCTCCCAGGCCGTGCTGACCGAAGCGCAGCGTGTGGCTACCGATGACCCCGCGCCAGCCGCGTCCGAGCCCTTCGCAAGCGCCGACATCGCCGCGTTCCTTCAAGAAAACTTGACCGCGCTTCGCGCCCTGCCCGGATTCGAGGCGACCGCCCGCGGACTCGCCGAGTTGATCGACCGGCAGCCCGCCGACCTAGAGGAGCTGGAACAGCGCCTGACCCTGCTCGAACAGAAGATGATCGCCATCGCGCGCTCAGCTACCACCGACGAAAACTTACTCGCCGACAAGCGCGAACTCGAAACTCAGCTACAGCCGTACCGGCGCAAAATGTCCGCCCCCCAGCTCGAAATGCTGGAACGGCAGTTCCTGGAGCGCAGCATCTTGGCGCGCAATCGGCTCCCGCGTCTTAGTCTGTTTTACCTGCGGTAAGCGAAAGTGTGCGATTCTTATATCTTGATGAATATTAGAAACTTTTAACGTTCTTCAGGTTTTACTAAGTTAGGCACCTGCGGATAGGAGTCTCCAGGCTGGTTGACTCTTGCTGGACACTGCGGTGCCATCCCGGTTAGCCGCTATCCTCCGAGCGGCTGACCGGGTTTTTATTTGATCGCGCTCACTTTGGGCCGCGTTAGTTGGAACAGCTGAGACCCCGGAACCAGCCAAGCTGCTTTCTCCGCAATTCCACACACCACCAGCTTTCGGAAAATAGAAGCCGCCCGGTACTGAGTTCCAAGCACCTTCTGGCAAGCAGCTCGATACTGCGACGCAGGCGTTTGCAGAGCGCAAGCCCGCCCAGCCAGGAAACCCGTCGTGATCGCCCCCAACATCCCGGAACCGGTAAACGGGTCGATAAATCCGAGCGCGTCTCCCGCCGGATAGACATCCTCCGGCCCGTTTTTGTCGAAGTCTCCGGCATAGACCAAGGGCCCGGTAATCAGCCAGCCCATCCTGCGCGAAAATCCTTGTAAGCGTTCAGTTAGCGCTGGCATCTCTGCCATCAGTGCGTCGGGATTGAAGTCGAAGCGCCGCAAAAGGTCTTCCGGGGCGAGTCCGCATACATTGGTCGTGCCGCCCTCGATGCAGTTGATCCCCACGTACATCGCGCGATCGAAGTACAGATCGATACTGTCGCTCACCGGACCGTCGAAATGGGCCTTGAAGCCAAAATGACGTTGGCCTGTCCGGGAGCTCTTCCGGCGTCCACCGGCAATGACTACAGGACCCGTGAAGTCTGACGCTGTCTCACGAATCAGTTCCGCGCCGGAAGCGCAAGCCTGCCGGGCCAGGAACGCGTCCAACGCGAACCGGCTAATTCCGAAAGCCGGTTCATTCAAAACCCAGCGTTTGGTCGCGCAGCCAATCGAGAGATGGACGCCTCGCACCGTCCACGGCTGCAAGGCCAGAAAAGCGGGAAAAATCCCTAGCCGCTCGAAGATCACGGCAGCATCGGACGACAGGAATTCGCCGCAGACCTTATGCCTCGGAAAGGTACTCTTCTCGAAAAGCCGGACCGATGCTCCGTGGCGGAGCGCCGCAATCGCCGCAGTAGCGCCTGCCGGACCCGCTCCGATCACTCGCATCGTGTTTACGCCTTTCGCAGAACGATCGCTGAGTTCTTGCTGCCGAAAGCGATGCAGTTGGCGAGCGCGTACTCAAAGTCCATCGAGCGGGACACGTCCGGTACATAGTCCAGATCGCACTCCGGGTCCGATTCGCCAACGTTCAACGTTGGCGGAAGCACCCGGTCACGCATCGCCAGCAACGTAGCCGCAATCCCGGCCGCCCCGCACGCCCCTTGCGGGTGCCCGATCATGCTCTTGAGCGATGACCCCGCCAGCTTATACGCATGCTTATCGAAGGCCAGTTTCATGGCGCGGGTCTCGATCTTGTCATTCAGTTCGGTGGCCGTACCGTGGTAGCTGACGTAAGATACCGCCTCCGGGTGCACGCCGGCTTCTTCGAGCGCCAGCCCGATAGTGCGCGCCGGTTCCTCGCCACACTCCTCCAGCCGCACGCGATGATACGCTTCGCAGGTGGAAGCGTAGCCGGCAATTTCCCCATAGATGCGCGCGCCTCGCGCCAGCGCTCGCTCCCGTTCTTCCAGCACGAAGAACCAGGAGCCTTCACCGATTACAAACCCATCGCGATCGCGGGAAAATGGCCGGGACGCCCGCTCCGGATCGTGATTCCAGTGCGTCGCCAGAATCCGCATCAGCATGAAGCCGCGCAAGATCAGCGGAGCGATAGGCGCATCTACGCCCCCTGCGATCATCGTGCCAACCACCCCAGCCTGAATGTTCCGCATCGCGTAACCGATGGCGTCGGTGGACGAAGTACATCCGGTCGAGATCACATGACTGAGACCGCGGAGCCCGAACCGCATGGAGATCTCGCTGGCCAGCGTGCCGATCGTAGACGTGGGAATTGCATAGACACTGCAAAGCTTGTCCTGGCCGGTATAATGAAGGCGATATTGCTCCTCGGAAAACTCCCCGCTTCCGCCGCCGGACCCGACCAGAACGCCGATATCCCGCAGTTGCTCACGCGACATGTGAGCGGGTTCCAGCCCGGCGTCCTCAAGAGCTTCGGCTGCGGCTGCCACGGCCAAGGGCGCGACTCGCGAGACATGCTGGCGTTCTTTCGGCGCGAAGTAACGCCCTTCGTCAAACCCGGTGATTTCCCCTGCTACTTGAACCGTATGCCTGGATGGATCGAAGCGGCTGATTCTCTTAACTCCGCTGACTCCGTTCATCGTGGCTTCCCAGAACGCTTCTCGCCCGATTCCATTCGGGCTGACCGCCCCGATCCCCGTGACCACCACGCGACGCTTCATGAATAGTGAATGTTGTCTGCTCTGCCAGTTCGTTCGTCAGTATAGGCTAACAATCTGTAGATGCTTACGGCCCAAGAGTTGACGTGCTGAATCAGCGATTCTCCCAATCCAGATTGGTTGCGGGACTCCAAACCGGGATGGCCGGCGGATTACTTATGCTGGGCTGGCTGGCTTTGGCCACGCTGTGGTCGAAACATTCGATCTGGTGGTTCACTAACCTGATGGGAACCACTTTCGGCGGCGATCCCGCGCTCCAGCCGCGCTTCGACAAATACTCTCCAGCCGGTATGGCTTTGCACCTGGTCCAATACAGTCTTTTGGGAGTGATCTTCGCCCGGATTGTCCCCGCGCGGTCCTCGTTCGCCCGGCTATTGGGAACGGGTCTGGCGCTATCGCTTGCTTACTATTTCCTCATGTACGCTGTGGTCTGGCCGCGACTTAACCCGCTCGTCCCGCTTTACAGCCCGGATCGCCAGATCCTGATCGGCCACATCTTTTTCGGACTGATGCTGTCCCGCCTCGGAAATTACGAAATCGCGAGGCAGCCGGCCACGGAATATACTGGACGATCGTAAAACAAGCCCAGATTAGCTGCCGCAGCGACCGCCCCGTGGCTTTCCGGTCTCTTCTCAAGGACGCACCGGCTCATGCCGTTTCGGCCTTCCACGCGGACGCTTCCAGCTTGGCGGGTGACGCGGAACGCAGTGCCACAACCATGCTGGGCCTGTAGCGACTCAATCGGAGACTCCGCGCCATCGACGATGTGAATCCCTCCGCGGGGGTGAATCAAGATCGTGAGCGCCGGCGAGGCATCCACAACCGCCGAAGCAGCTTCGAATATCTCGTTCGCGTCGTCCAAGAAGCGGCTCACAGAGACTTATCGGAAGCCTTGCCGCGATTTCTAATGAAACTGGCCGTTTACTTCACGTAGACGACCACGTTCGGCTGGCTCATAGCGGTTCCCACAGAGAACTGCACGGGTTGCGGGCCAGACGGAGTTCCGCTCGGAATGGTCGCGTTAATCTGCAGAACTCCATCCACCAGTCCCGGCGCCTCGCCATAGTAGGACGTCACTGCGGGCTGTCCACCGATAGTCACCGTGGCCGGAAGTAGCGGCATCGGGAAAGGCGTCATCAGCGGAATCAGCAAGCCATCGGCCCCTTGTGGATTGGTTTGTCCGCCGCCACCCGCATAAATCGCGATGATGGTGCCGGCTGCGGCTGGATTGGAAGCGCTGTTCACGGATAAATCCTGGTTGAGGATGGCGCCGCCGCCAGCTCCGTTCGCGCTCGCGGTGAAGATCCCCGGCGTGGCCGGCTCAATCGGAATCGTAACAATTGAGGACGGAACGCCTTGATAGAACAACTGAACGTCGGCGGTCGTCTGTCCTACCAGAGCGAAAGGCAACAAAGCGTTCACCTGGGTGGCGGAGGAAAACAGGATCGGGCTCGGGATGCCGTCGACTGTGACCTGTGTTCCAGCGACGGTTGTCGAAAGCGTGTTTCCCCCAGTCAAAACCAGCGGAGCGGGAGTCGCCGGACCTAAGCCTTGACCCCACAGTGCGACGATCAAGCCCGGCGAGCCGACATTGTTCTGGAAACTAATCCCGTTGGTAACCGCGTTCAATTGCGGCACAGCGGTAGATCCGAGATTGAAGGTGACCGGAATGCTCACAACCTGAGGCGTCGCGCCAGCTCCGTTCAGGACGATGTTACCGGTGTAAACTCCGTTGGCGAGCGAACCCGGCGTCGCGGTCACAACAATGCTTCCGGAATTTACACTCGCGGCGGAGACTGTCAGCCACGGTGAATCCGAGGTCACACTGACCGGACTTCCATCGGAGGTCGAAACCCCGAGTGTCTGCATCAGGTTAACCGCCTCCGCCCCGCCACTATTGAACGTCAGCGCTGTCGAGCTAACTCCGATCGCGGTTAGGGTGGACACAGTTAGACTGACGGGCACATAAGTAGGAACCGTAGCGGTACCGGGCACAGTTACCTTCAACGCACCCGTATAAACACCCGGAGCAAGATTGGCCGGGTTTATGCTCAGCGTAGTTACTGTCGGCGAGGTTTGGGCAGTATTGAGCCAAGAACCGGCAATTGCTGCAACCGAGAGATTTCCGGTCCCACCCGTCAGGGTCACCGTTTGTGCAACCGGAACCGTTCCCCCGATATTGTAAGCGAATGCCACTGCCGCCGGAGTAACCCCGAGTGAAGGAGCAAGCTGTGTGACATTAAACGTGATAGGAATCGTGAGGGTCGCCGCGCCTGGGGCTGTGAGATTCAAGCTTCCGGTGTAGTTGCCTATCGCGAGGCCTTGCGGATTAGCAGTCACGGTGAGACTGCCCGGAGTTGTGCCGTTGCCAGGAGTAACGCTCAGCCAAGGTGTGGTTGTGTTTACTGCGTAGTTCAGCGCGCTGTTACCCATGACGGCGATGGTCTGCGCCGCCGGGGCTGTACCTGAATAGGTGAACGAAAGCGATGCCGGAGCGGCCATCAGCGACGGAGTGGCCGTTGCGGAGACGTTCACGATCACCGGGATATTAGTTACGCCACCATTCGCCGAATGGATAGCCAAGGTATCGGTGTAGCTACCCGGGGTAAGGCCGGTAGGATTCAGCGTCACCGAGACAGTGGCCGGAGTGGTTGCGGCGGTAGGAGTGACCGGAACGTAGAACAGAATATTGCTCACCGTGAAGCTCACGGGAGCCGGATTGAACACCGTCAGCGTCTGGGCCGGAGGCGTAGGCTGACCCACGACGTAGTTGAACCGCAGCAATGTAGGCAACACAGTCAAGGTGGATGAACCGCCGCCACCACCGTTTCCGGCAATCGTCATCGTTACCGGGACGGTGACCGTGGGCGTAGAAGGTGAACTAAAAACAATCGATCCGGAGTAGGTACCGGCTGCCAGACTGCCGGGATTCGCAGTCACACTCACATTACCCGGAGTGTTGCCACCGGTGGAACTAACGCTAAGAAAGTTACTGCCGGTACCTACGGCAGCGGTATAGCTCGCCGCCTTCGAACTGGTAATCGAGAGCGTTTGCGACTGCGAAGTGGTAACTGGCGCGAAGAACTGGAACGTCAAAGCGGACGGGGCGATTTGAATCGTCTGCCCACCACCACCGCCGCCTCCACCACCCGCGGTAACGGCGTAAGTGACTGGAATATTCAACGGCGCGCCGCCGCCGCTCGTGATTGCGATGTCCGCCGTGTAGGTCCCTGGCGCAACGGAAGTGCTGAAAGTCGCCGTCACCGAACCCGGCGTTGTGCCACTGGTTGATGAGAGCGTAACGAAAGGCGTAGTGGCGTTTGTGACGGCCACCGTATAGGCCTGCGCGGGATCGCTAGGATCGTTTGACGAGATGCTGATCGCCACAGGAGCGGGCGCGGTTCCACCTACCGTATAAGAGCTCGATATTGATGCCGGCGAAGCAGTCAGTCCAACCGCGCTCACCGTGCCGTTGATTCCCACCGTTCCGGACTCACCAAGCAGGTTATACATCACGCTTGAGGAGGGCGAGGAAAAACTGGAGTTTCCGAAAGCCAGAGGTACTGGCGAGGGAAAAGTAAGCGGCAATGCCAGAACGGCACTAAAGCTTCCCTGCGCCGCCGAAAAGTTTGCGCTGATCTGGCCATTCGCATTGATCGACAGCGAACCTGTTTGCATGCTGTTATCCAGGAAGCCAGGGATGGTTACAAAAACAGTAGCCGGGTAACTCGCCTGGGGAAGCGAGCTGTCGAGCGTAGTCGTAATCTGTGCTGTCACGGGCGGATTTGCCGTGCCAAGTCCCAGCATATCCGTCTGCCCCGGAATGGCCACAAACGTGGCATTAATCGTAATCTTTACTGGATAAGCTTCCAGCGAAGACCCGACTCCCAACAACGCGGCAACCATTAGAAAACAATAAAGGACCCGGCGAAAAGACGATGGCATGAGACGATATGGCTCCCCGAACGTAATCTCTCACTTTATCATTCGCAACAGCCTAACAACTGTAAGGATTATGCGGTTCAGGGGTTTGCTGAAGAGGGTTCTGGCCAAACCATATCGCCGGGCGTGAGCTCGCGTTCCGTGCACCATTGTTGATAAAGACGGCCATAGCTTGCGGTGAGGTAATCGCCCTCGGCAAACCCTAACCGCTGGGCGGCGGCGTCGATCCACCGGGGCTCGCCTTCGAGCTCGAGGAACGTTCCGATCGGGGTTTCATCGAGCACGGCCGTGCCACCGGTGCCGTCCTCGAACTCCGTGCGGAACTTTTCGTAGACGAACGTCCGCCGGAACCCGAGCCGCTGAATAATGTCCTGAAGCGTGCGCGCGTCCGAGACCTCGATCTCGAGCTCTTCCCGCATTTTATGTTTTCCCGTGGTGGCCGGAGCCTTGAAAGTGAGATGAAAGGTTCCGCCCGCCTCGCGGACCCGCAGCAAACGGCCCGAGCCGCGCAGTTCGCCGGCGGGGGTGTCGAACACGGTATTGCGCTCGTGGACCCGGGGCCGCACGATGTCGAAACCATGCGTGGTCAACAGTTCCGCCGCAGATTCCGGATTGGGTGCGCGAAGCTTAATTTCGGTTTCGATGTTCGAGGAGCTGACCGACACTTCCCTGTATAATAGCGGCTGCGTGCGCCCGTAGCTCAGCCGGATAGAGCAACTGGCTTCGAACCAGTAGGTCGGGTGTTCGAATCACTCCGGGCGCACCACCGTGCAACCAGCACCGCCCTAAACACAGTAATTACCGCACCATTACCCCGAACCGCACTTTTCTGGAAGCGCGAACGCGCAAGATTCCCTAACTTAGCAGCAGAGTCCCTTCTGGTAGGGCTAACGAAGAACAATCGATGACCACATTACAGACCAAATTAGCGGCCTTCTGTATCGGTGCTTTCGTCATTTTGCAGTTCGTACGGCCGAGCATTCCGGAGAAGCGCGCAGACCCAGAACTAAACGTTCCCGCGCCCGTTCGGAAGGTATTCGAGAGGGATTGCTATAGCTGTCATTCGAACCAGAGGCGTCTCGCTTGGTTCGACGAAATCGTTCCAGCGTAATGGCTAGTGCGGCACGATGTATTGACTGCAAGAAAGCACCTGAACTTTTCTACCCTCAACGCCAAACCCGAGCAAATGCGGAAAGCGGCTCTTTACGAAGCGGTGAGTATGATCCAGCTGAGCGCGATGCCTCCAGTGCAGTTCCGGAAGCTTCACTCAGAGGCGAAAGTGACGGATGACGATCTAGCGACATTGAAGAACTATCTGGCACCCTGGAAGGGTTTACCTTCGCAGTCGAAAATGACGCCCATCCAGGCCGATAACGGGGCGCCGCGAACTCAGCCAGCAGCAGAGTTTAACGGCTTGGCGCTTGACCCGAACTATAGGAACTGGAAGACTCTTAGCTTTACTGATCGTGGGGATAACAATACCTTACGGTTCATTCTTGGCAACGACGTAGCAATTCGCGCCTCACGATCAGGCGAACTCTCACCCTGGCCGAATGGCTCCAAGATCGCAAAGATTGCCTGGCAAAAAAGGAGTGGAAAGGACGGGCTTATCTATCCGGGACACTTTTTACAAGTCGAGCTGATGGAGAAAAACGCTCAATTGTACAGGTCAACGGACGGGTGGAGGTGGGGCCGCTGGCGAGGCTCGGCCTTGCAGCCTTATGGGAAGAATTCTGGTTTTGTTGAGGAATGCACGGGTTGTCATCTTCCGGTTCGCGGCGACGATGCTGTATACACCTTGCCGATCACCAGTGCTTCAGTACGGGGAAGAGAAGTTGTCAACAATCGCGCAGTTTTATCGGCGCACCTGCCCTATCAGCCGCTCGATTGGTTGCCATTAACGATGTATGTCGATCCAGCGCATCAAACGATGGCAACACTGTTTGGAAACGACTCAGCTCAGAGCGGCTCAACCGGCACCGTCTTTGCATTGGTGACCTGGTCTCAGCGTGAGGATCCTCACTGGTTCGGTGCGCGGATCCCTTATCAGCCGAGTTCCATCGAGTTCGTCAACGCTGGCAAGGCGGACCAGCCCGACGGTTATTCGCGCTACGCAGGACCTGATTTTTCGTTAGCGAAACTCGAGAAGAGCGCGATGCGCGAACGCGTGCGCTTTATTCTCTCGTTGCCAAAGGCGACGCTTCCATAAGAATCGTCGCCTCAAGCTCCGCTCTTAGAACTGGGATTGCTGGACTTTGACGAACGACGGAGCTCCGACCACGTTCGATAGAGCGCTCAGATTCCCGTTAGCATCTTCCCAGCGGATGTAGTATAGCGACTGCACCGTTGTCGGCATGGATTCCGAATAGGTGGTCGCGGTCGTTTGGGCGATCTCGGTCAGTGGCGCCGAGAAACCAACCAGGCTCAGGGTACCCGGTAGCGGCGGAGTCGGACCGGCACCCTGCAGCAGGTTCGCCATCTGGCAATACCAGAGATCGTTTTCTCCGGCGGGGCAGGCGGCACTAAGCGTGCCGTTCGTGAAATCGGTTGGGAAGTTCACTGCCATCGATTGGCTGACGTTAATCGTCTGTGGGGGCACGCCGTTCAGGAACAGCGCTCCGGGCGGAGTTGCCGTATACCGATAGACGTGATAACGCGTCGCATTCGGCTGGGCAGCCCAGTTCAGGACTACGGTGTTGCCGACCGTATACTCGTCGGCGGCCTCTAGGAAGCCAGTGAAGGCGGCCGGTGGCGGAACATAGGTAATTCCGGGTGCGGGCACTTCCGCGCAATTGGCGAACGTGCACTGCGATTCGAGGAACTGCACGTCTTCAGGATCGATCACACCGTTTCCGTTAACGTCACGGGCGTCAAATCCCGCCGATGCAGTCTGCCCGATCGCCGCTTGCACGATGTTGGCATCGGCTTGGCTAACTTTTCCATCTCCATTCAGATCGAGGATGGACGAATCCTGCCACTCCTGCAAACCGCCGGACACACGAGCCGTGCCCCAGAACAGGCCGAAATGGTTGGAGTTGCCGCTGCGTCCGCCGAAGTTATAACCATCGCCCATACCGGTCTTGCTCACCAGATACCAGTGGATGCCGTCGGGCGAATTGAAGAAGTCAAACCCCTGTTCGCCAGTGATGATCTGATTGGTGAGATTTGCCTGGCGCAGCAGAATGCTCCAATCCCAGGTGCTGGCATGCATACCCGTGTTCGGCGCGTTTTGCAATTGCCAGATATGCCCATCGAAGTCGTTATCGAAGTAGTAGCCGATGCCGGAGAGTGAATTCTTAAATCCGGTGGGCGTTTGGCGGGGCTGGCCCATCATGACGTCCCAGGAATCGTCCTGATTGACGCGCACGATTTCGATTTTGCGGTCCGTACCCACCCACAGATGGGGCTGGTTGTCATCGGGCTGCGTCCAAACGTTCATGGTTAAAGCCGTCGGGCTGCGAGCCAGCATGTTCGTCTGCCATCCGCCGTTCAGAATGATCGGAGTGAATTGATAAGGGACCGGGTCGCCGGCGACGTTGGTGGTCTTGTAAACGCCATATCCAGTATCGGTGGTACGATCGCCGGTTCCTACATAAAGGGCATTGTTGAACGAGGAGAGGACCCAGACCGCGAAGTTCGGCGTCGCCGGCGCGGAACTGACGCGCTGGAAAGAATTATCGCCCTGCGACGGATTCGGGGAAGCGATGATGAACCCCTCACCACGGAAGTCGGTGACAGCGACAAACATCTGTCCGTTCGCCTGAACGATGGAGCGGAAACTGGCGACGAAGATGTCCGTGTTGTTCTTGACGATGTCTCCGAGGAACGTGCCGGGATCCTGCGGCAGCTCCGTGAAGTTAGAGCCATCCGTGGTCCGCAAGATGATGGGCGCGGGGTAAGTGTTGTTAGCAAACTGCGGAAGATGGTTGTAGATCGAGATTGCCGAGACACCGCCGACGTACAACGCCTGCGTTCCATCCGCCTCATTGTAGATGCCGAAGTTCCGAAAACCGACGGCGCGAGCCGCGAACGCGGGAAGCCCATCCTGATCGTCACCGAGCGGAATGTCCTGCGGCGACTGGTACACCCTCGCCCAGGTCTTAGTCTGGGGCGTGTACCTCCAAATCTCGGCGGGTGTCGCGATGTGGAGCGGGTCCGTCGGACAATAGCGCTGACCTCCCGGCGGGGGGTACAGCGGAACTCCGGTCTGCACCGCGGCGGTGTCCGAAGTGATGCAATCGACGTTGCGGCCAGTCCCTACATAGAGGTTGCCCTTGAACCAAATCTGGGACCAGGCCCAGGCATTTTGGTCGTCTCCGAAACCGCCATTGGCGATCTGTTTCCAGCCTGCGGCCCGATTTTCAAGGCCAGAGATGCGCCCGTAGACATAAGGCCAGGCAGTGGAGCCGAAGCCCATATGGGTGTGATCCGCCCCCACTGAACCCATGTCGTCGGCGTAGCTGTCCGGTAGATAGACTTCCGGAACCGCAACCAAACCGTCATTACTATTGCCGTCAGTGAGGTTCTTGAGAATCGGACCTGTCACTACATAAACCACGGAAGCACTGGAGATATAGCTAGTGCCTTCCAGCGTGTAAAACGGAATCCCGGCGGAAACGAATAGCGGATCGAACTGCCCCCGCAAAGTCGCTACATGCTCGGGACGCAGGTCAAACAGCCCGGGGCTTTGCAGCCCAAACAGATTGGCAATCTTCTGCCCAGCTCCGAAAGCCCAATCGGCCAGCTCGGTACCCTGATTAGGAGTTGCGAGCGTAAAAACGGCCTTCACTGCCGAGCGGAACGTCGGATCGAGCATGGCATATTGAGCGTCCAGCCCTCCCTTGGAATGACAGACAAGGTACACCTGCTGAACATTGAAGTGAGAGAGAACGGTGGGAAGCAGAGTTTGCAGCGTCTGCGCATTTTGCGCAATCGTGGCCGTATTCTTTGAGTTGTCCGCGTTAAAGCTGATATAGGCCGAACGATACCCGGCGTTATAAACGTCCTGGTACATATCGTTTTTATTGGTGAACCAATATTCCGCGTTGGTGCCGAGACCGTGCACGAACAGAAGGACCGGGGCGTTCGCATTCGCGGCCGGATTCACGCCGCCATAGAATACGTTGGGGGGCCCGCCGGGTGCCGTCGCGGGCGTTGGTGCAACCGGCCCAGACGAGGCGATCGCGGACGGAACACCGGAAGCTGCCAACAACAAAAACAAAGAAGCAGGGAGCAAACGGGTCCCGCTCAGCAATCTAAACATTTTTAATTTCTCCTTCATTGCCCAGCATGCCTGGAGTACGAGTAGAGGGGCTTGTCAGATGAAAGCAGCGTTCCGGCTGGACTCCACAGTTCGAGCTGTAAATCATTGATGGCGAGATAGATACGACACACCCTGAACCACGGCGCATGTTCCGCAGATTTTCCTACAGGCGAGTTTGACGATAACACGAGGGTTTGGCGGTGTCTATGGCCCCGGACAAATGCAGACACTTACCAGTCTCATCGTGGCGCGGAGCCTTGGACTTGCTGCCCGCCCTGCGCACGCCTTCTTGACACCCTCGGCGGGCATTCTTAAAATAAGTGAACACCCCGGTTCTGACCTCGTTCGCCAGCCCCGTTTATGAAGCGTCTGTCCGACCCGATTCCATTCAAGGTGTCTCAACTGCGAAGCTGTATAGATATGTTTGTCCCCCGATCGAACTACTGCTCCGATAAGAGCTCCGCGCGCATCGCGGGGCGTCGATGAGCGCAAAAGTTCCCGATATCGCGATTATCGGGATGGCCTGCGTGTTCCCGGGTGCGGCGAACACACAGCAATACTGGGAAAACATCCTTGCCAAGGTGGATGCGGTGGGCGATCCCCCGCCCGATTGGGAAGCGGAGCTATTCTGGGACCCGGAATCCACCGAAAACGACCGGACTTATTGCAAGCGCGGCGGTTATTTGGGAAAGTTCGCGGAGTTTGACCCTGCCGCCTACGGCATCATGCCCAATGCGGTGGATGGCGCCGAACCGGATCACTTTATGGCTTTGCGGTCCGCGCACGACGCCCTAGCCGACTCCGGTCTAAAGGATATTTCACAGGTCAAGGCGCGCACGGCGGTGATCATCGGCCGGGGAACCTACGTGAATCGCGGGAACGCTGCCGCTCTGCAGCAGGGAGTAGTGATCGAGAGCGTGGTCCGCATCCTGCGGCAACTTCATCCGGAGTATCAGCCCGAAGAATTGGCGCTCATTAAGAATGAGCTGCGGAAAAGCGCTCCGAATTTTCAGTCGGATACCGCGTCCGGGCTGGTTCCGAACATCATCAGCGGGCGCATCGCCAATCGCTTGGATCTAATGGGCCCGAACTACCTGGTGGACGCGGCATGCGCCTCGAGTCTGGTTGCGGTCGACCAGGGTATGCGGGAACTGCAGACGGGCCGGTGCGACCTGGCCATCGCCGGCGGCGTTCACGCCAACACTTCCCCCGTGCTGGTCATGATCTTCTCGCAGTTGAAGGCTCTCTCCCGCAAGGGGCAGATGCGGCCTTTCGACGCCAGCGCGGACGGCACGCTGCTGGGCGAAGGCGTCGGCATGGTCGTGCTGAAGCGCTTGGAAGAAGCCGAGCGCGATGGCGACAAGATCTATGCCGTTCTGAAGGGCATCGGGATTGCGAGCGATGGCCGCGCTCTGGGCGTTCTAGCCCCGCGCATCGAGGGCGAAATCACGGCGCTCGAACGGGCCTACGAGGTTGCCAATATCGACCCGGCGACCATCGGTCTGCTCGAAGCGCATGGCACGAGCACTCCGGTGGGTGACGCGACTGAGTGCGAGGCGCTGCGCCGCGTGTTCGGGGAGCGACATAGCGAAAGCCCGCGATGCGCGCTTGGTTCGGTGAAGTCCATGATCAGCCACACCATGCCGGCCAGCGGGATGGCGGGGCTGATCAAGTCCGCCTTGGCGTTGCATCACAAGGTGCTGCCGCCCACGCTGCACGTCGAAAATCCGAACCCGAAGCTTGGCCTGGAGAAGTCCAACTTTTACCTCAACACCGAAACGCGCCCCTGGATACACGGCTTCCGCGACCATCCCCGCCGCGCCGGGATTAATGCGTTTGGCTTTGGCGGGATCAACGCCCACGCCATTCTGGAGGAGTACACCGGCCCCAATCAGCCCAAGTGGCTGCAACATCAATGGGATAGCGAGTTATTCGTCATCGCGGCCGCGTCGCAAGCCGAATTGGTAACCGAAGCCAAACGCGTGCTTGCGTTAGTGGAGCGCGAACGGGTGAGCTTAAATCTGAAAGATCTAGCCTGGACCATGAACCGGGCTGGAGACTTCGCGGCCGAGCGGCTCACCATCATCGCCACCTCGCGCGCTGACCTGATTACCAAGCTGCAGCGGGCGCTCGGCAAGCTTTCCGAAGAGCGCACCAAGCAAATCAAGGACATCGAAGGCATTTACTGGTTCCGCGAGAAGCTCGGCGCGGCTGGGAAGCTCGCGTTTATCTTCCCGGGGGAAGGTTCTCAGTACAAGAACATGCTGGGAGATCTGTGCGTGCACTTCCCCGAGGTGCGGGAAGTGTTCGACGTCATGGATCGGGCCTATGAAGGGCACCCGCGCGGCTACTTGCCGAGTGATGTGATGTTCCCCCCGCCCATGCTTGATAACCAGGACCGGCTGTTCAACATGGATTCGGGCGCGGAATCAGTCTTCTGCGCCAACCAGGCGCTGGCAGCTCTAATGCGCAAGTTCCATCTGCGCCCGGACGCAATGGTGGGCCACAGCACCGGTGAGCATTCCGCATTGCTGGCCGCTGACGTGGTGCAGGTGCGAAATGAAGACGAGTTACTGGCTCACATCCGGGGCGTGTACGAAGTATTCGAACGTCTCAGCACGACCAGCGGCATTCCGGAGGCGGTGCTTCTCGCCATCGCCGGCGCCGACCACAAGCTGCTCGAGGATCTGGTCGCCAACAGCAATGGCGAACTGTATATTGCGCTCGACAACTGTATTCACCAGGTCGTGATCTGCGGCAAGGAAGACGCCATCGATCGCCTGCTGGCGGCCCTGGCCGGTAAGGCTGCGATTGCCCAGAAGTTGCCCTTCGCCCGGGCTTATCACACACCTTGGTTTGAGGTTTTCAGCAAGCCACTGAAGACGCACTTCGACCACCTGCGGATTGGTGAAGCCAAGGTGGATCTTTATTCGTGCGTCACCACCGAGCGCTATCCGAAAGACGCGGAAAAAATCCGCGAGTTGGCCGCCGTTCAGTGGGCGAGCACCGTCCGGTTCCGCGAGACCACCGAGGCCATGTACCGCGACGGCGTGCGCGTTTTCGTCGAAGTCGGACCGAAAAGTAATCTGAGCGGGTTTGTCGATGACGTGCTTCGCGGGAAGCCCCATGTGGCGATTCCGTCCAATGTGCAGCATCGTTCGGGAACGCTGCAGTTGCACCATATGTTGGGGCAGTTGGTTGCGCACGGCGTCCCCGTGAATTTGGATGCGCTGTATGAGCGCCGCAATCCGGTGGAAATCGACCTGCCCGTCAAGAAGAATCGCTCGATGGTGCTGGCCACCGGTATCCAACCCATCCGGCTACCTAAAGATTTCAAATTGCCAAATCGGCCCGTAAAGAAGAGTGCCCAATCCGAAAATGGGACGCCTGCACGCGCCGTAAACGGCGATGTCAGGCATGCCCCGGCTGCGCCGGCTGAGCTAGTGTCCGCGCAGGTCACCGTGCCCGCCCAAGCTCCGGCTGCGGTGGCTGTGGCGGGAGCTCCTGCGTCGATGCGGTCCGCCGTGATGGAGGAACATCTGCGCACCATGCAGCAGTTCCTCGCATCGCAGCAGCTATTCCTGACCACTTACCTGGGCGGAATCTCAGGAGAAGCCGCGATGCCGCCCCCCCAGCCCGTCGCGGTCCAGGATCCCGTCCGGCCGTTTCTCAACGAGATCGTGGAAATCGTTCCTGGCTCGCACGCAATCGCGCTGCACCATTTCGATCTCGCGACCGAGAACGTCTTCTGGGATCACACGCTGGGTCGTGATGTTTCCAAGGAAGACCCGTCTTTGCTGGGGCTCCCGGTCGTACCGTTGACGGTCACGATGGAGATGCTGGCCGAGGCAGGGAGTCTGCTCGCGCCTGGAAAAGTCTGCACCGGGATGCGGGACATCCGTGCCGCGCGCTGGGTCACCATTGAGCAACCGGGTTACACGGTGGAGTTAACCGCTAAGCAAAAGGCGCCGGGCGAAATTCATGTCGCGTTGCGGGAAGCGGGTAGCGCGTCCGCTCTACGGCCCGTGTTCGCCGAGGCCGTGATTCTTTTCGGAGACCGGCCTCCAGTATCGGGCGGCCCCATGCCCTTCCAACTCGAAAACGAAACACCTTCCACCTGGGACTCGGCCATGCTTTATCGCACCGGGATGTTCCATGGACCCATGATGCAAGGCGTCCAAAGCGTGGAGCGCGCCGGGCGCAACGGCACCAGCGCAACTTTAGTCACCCTGCCCTCGGAAATCCTATTTACCGGCAATCCGCGCCCCGACTTCGTTTTCGATCCGATCCTTCTGGATGCCGCAGGCCAAGTGGTCGCGTACTGGTTCTGGGAAGCGATCGAGAAAGGGACCGATCTGTTCCCTTATCGCGTGGCGTCGTTCGAGATTTTCGAAGCCGATCCTCCATCTGGCATAACGCTTGAGTGCCGCGTGGTCCGCAAATTCGAGAGCGACATGGTCGTGCACTCCGATATTGAAGTTCTGGACCGGGCGGGAAAGGTCTACTATCGCCTGCTCGGCTGGGAGACCCGCCGGTTTCCGCAGCCTCCACGATTCCTGCAACTCCGCATCAATCCGGAAGAATCTTACGTTTCGAGTCCGTGGCCGGAACCGCTGGCCGGGTTGAACGGAACGGCGGCGATTGCGTGCCGCAAGCTGGATGATCTCTCCAGTGACTTTCTGGAATCGTCCCATAGCATTTGGCTGAAAGCACTGGCCTACCTGGTTCTCAACCCCACGGAGCGGGCCGAGTGGGAAAGCAAGAAAGCCGTTGCCAAGCGCAAACACGAGTGGCTGCTTGGCCGATGCGCGGCCAAAGACGCCGTGCGGGAGCTGGTCCTTAGTCAGTATGGAGTGGTGCTGGGCGCGGCGGATGTAGAGATTGTCTACGATGCTCACGGGAAGCCAGAGGTCAAAGGCGCGTGGATGGACCGGCTGGCCGTACGTCCCTCTATTTCTATTACGCATAGTCACGGGGTGGCCGCCGCAATTGCGTCGCTCGCGCCGGGGATCCGGGTTGGCATTGACGTTGAAACACTGGAACGCCCCGCCAGCCACTATGAAAAGCTGGCGTTCCGGGACCAGGAACGGGCCATGCTGGCGAAAGTTTCGCCGGCCAGTCACGATGAGTGGGCGCTTCGGCTATGGACCGCGAAAGAGGCAGTCTCCAAGGCGCTTGGCCAGGGGTTCCATCAGGGCCTGCATTCGCTACACATTACAAACTTCGACATTGATTCCGGCCGAATCGAGCTAGAGTTATCGGATGTATTGGTGGCCATGTTCCCGGACCTGACTGGCAGGAAACTGATTGCTCTGACGCGGCGCGATGGCCATGTGGCCGTCGCCACCGCTGTGATCGCTTAAAACGGCACATCCCACGTCCATGAGCGCGATTAGCGTGGCTCCCGGAATGGCTGCTCGCGCGCGTCCGCGACTGTCGCTCGCACTGCAAGTTCTTTACGGGCTCGGAGAGATCCCGATCACGGCCACCATGGGCCTGTTCGGCATCTACGTCCTGTTGTTCTATAACTCCGTGATGCGCCTCGACGGTACGCTCGCTGGCATAGGCGTCACTGCCGGGCTGATTGTGGACGCGGTCCTAGACCCGTATATCGGGTTCCGTTCGGATGCTTCGCGGTTCCGCTTCGGACGCCGCCAATCGTTTATGTTGTTCGGCTGCCTTGGCATGGGCCCGTTCTTCTGGGCCCTGCTCAGCCCTCCGCAGCACCTAAGCACTCCCCAACTTTTTTGCTGGCTCCTGGTCTCGTCACTGGGGTTTCGTTTCTGTTTTGCCACTTATCGCATTCCGTATCTCAGCCTTGGCGCCGAACTGACTTCCGACTACGACGAGCGGACGCGGGTGATCGCGATCCGCAGCTTGCTTGGGCTGCTAGGCATGGCGGCCGCCGCAACTTTGCCGCTCCTGGTGTTCCTGCATAAACGGGCGGACGGCGCCGATCCGAAGCTGCAGTATGCGGGCTATCCGCTGATGGGTTTGGCTTTCGGAACACTCATGGTGGCCACGGGGCTGGTCGCTGTGTTCGGGACGCAATCGCGGCGGACCTTTAGCAATCCAGAGGAAATACCGGCAAGCTCGGCGGATTTCTTCCGGGGCATGTGGATGTTTCTGCGGAATTCAAATTTTCGGGTTCTCTGGTTGAGCTTCATCGTGAGTTCCCTGGCCGTCGTGGTCAACTTTAGCCTTTGGCTGCATTTCCTGAAGTGGTATGCCGGAATTGAAGACCGCCGGGTTCTGAGCGCGATTCAGGGCTCCTTCTATGCGGGAGCGGCCGTGGGTATCGCCCTCTGGATCTGGCTTGCCAGGAGGGGCGAAAAGCGTAACTTCTTCGTCGGTTCCACCTTGGGGCTGGTCGTCATTTTGGTACTGGCGAGTCTGGCGGTTGGCCGCGGCCATCTGCTGGGGACGAACAATCCTGTGCCGCTCCTATTTGGCAATGCGCTCGCCGGCCTGTTTGCCAGCGCGCTCTGGGTGCTTCCGTTTTCCATGATGGCCGACGTGGTCGACCAGGATCAGATGGAATGTGGAATCCGGCGGGAAGGCACCTGTTTCGGGATCATGAACTTCGGCGAAAAGATCGCTTCCGGCGGAGCGTTGCTGATTAGCGGCGTGCTGTTAAGCCGGTTTATCCATCTGGTTCCTGGCAGGGAGGCGCAGGGGCCACAAGTAGTGGAACGGATCGGAATTTCGTACGGATTAATTCCGGCGATTCTTCTAGCGGTCGCGGCGCTGGTGGCGTTTCGTTTCCAATTGGACCGCGCTCGAGTGGCCGCGATACAGGCCAAGCTGGTGCTTCCATCAGCCTAAGAAGCTGTCCATCGTAAACTGAAGCTAGCGTTCCCGGTCGAACGCGCCTACATGCACTTGCTACCTACACCTGACGAAGTTGTACGCGTTCTACGAGATACGGGAGCGCTCCGCCACGGTCACTTCCAGTCTCCCCAAGGCCTTCATTCCGATGAGTACCTGGAGGTGCCGCTTGCCATGCGCTATTACCAGCACGCCCGCATGCTTAGCGTGGGTCTGAGCCGCATGGTGCGCTCTAATCCTGAATTGCGTGCTGCGATCCCGGAACTATCGATTGTGGCGGCGGGACCCGCGGGTCTGCCCATTGCCTACGGCATGTGCGAAGCTTTGCGCGCCCGGCAGGTCTATTGGGCGGAAAAGAAGGACGACAAAGAACCCATGCGCTTCTGCCAGTTCCTCGAGCAGCATCCGGGAGAGCAGGTGGTGATGGTCGATGACATCCTACGTTCGGGTAAAAAGTTGACCGAAATGAAGGCGCTGTTAGAGAGCAATGGCGCGAATGTCGTGGCGATGGCAGTGATCATCTATCAACCCATGCCGGACACCAAAGACTTCGGCAAACTGCCTCTTTACTACCTTGCGAAGCTGAACGCCAGCTATTACGCGGACGAGTCGGATTGCGCTATGTGCGGACGAGGCGAGCCGCTCCAACAGGTCTGGATTTGAACAGGTCCTTTATCGTCGACGCGGATAGCGTCGGTCTCACATAGCAACAATGCGAAAATATCGAAATTAGCAAGAAATCTGCAGAAATGAGGTGACATTCTCATCTCTAAGCTGCTGAATCTATTGGAGCGACCGAAGAATTTTGCAACTCTGCTGCATATATGTGCATTCAGTTACAAAACGGTATCAGGACAGGCAATTGGAGATCCCCGGACGCGATCTTTCCACAAAGATTTCCACAATTCTGTTGAATATTGTTCCTTGCGATAGCGCGGAAGAAGAATATTAGCCGGGAAACCCTGAACTGACCGAAGCCGTCAGCTGAAAGTAGTGTTAAGCTCTGACGGGGCTAGACGCATTTCGCATGACCTACTTAGCGCCGCTTCTGCTACTCACACTCGGCGCCCTGGGCGATTCGGACTTGCCGCGCCTGGCTCCCGTTTACCCAACACCGCAGACGATTGTCGAACGCATGCTCCAGCTCGGGAGCCTGCAACCGGGTGAGCGGATGTGCGATCTAGGGAGTGGAGACGGCCGGATTGTGATTACAGCCGCGCGCGAGTTTCACGCCAACGCGGTCGGAGTGGAGATCGATCCGCTGCTGGTGAGGGACAGCAGCGTCCAGATTCGAAAGCTCGGGCTAGCTAGCACCGCCCGCATCATCAACGGTGATCTGCAGAAGCAGCGGTATTCTTCCTACGACCTGATTACCGTGTACCTACTGCCAGAATCGAACAACCTGATTCAACCGATGCTGGAACGAGATTTGAAGCATGGTGCGCGCGTCGTTTCCCACGATTTCGAATTTCAGGGCTGGCGCCCAGTCAAGATCGAGACAATCGAAGACGATGGCGCGGGCCGCAGCCATGTACTCTATTTATACCAACGGTGAATCGTCTCGTTCTCGCACTTCTTTGGGCAGGGCTCGCCCTTTTAGCCTGCGCGCAATCGCCCGCAAATCCCGATAATCAAGCCGTCCAGTTTCCAGAGGTTTCGCTCTCACCAGACGCAAAGCACCTGGCTTGGGTGGAGGCGCTGCGCAACGCAGATGGTTCGGAATCCCGCAATACCGCAATCACGTTGGACGGTAAGCGCCTGACGGCCGGGACCGGAAAGGCGTTCTGCGAAGAGCGCGGGATGGCTTGGAGCCCGGATAGTGCTCGCCTGGTTTTTCTCTCAGACTGTGCCTCGGCCAAGCAGCTTCAGTTGTACGTGACACCCGCGGCGGGCGGTCCGCCCCGCAAGCTGACCTCATTGACCGGGTATCTCGCCAACCCCCGTTGGTCGCCGGACGGCAAGACCATCGCGATCTTGTTCACTCAAAATGCCAAGCGCGTGGCCGGTCCGCTGGAACCATCGCTGCGGGATGAAGGCGTGGTGGAGGACAAGTTCTTCGAGCAGCGGCTGACCTTGGTTCGCGTCGATTCCGGATCGTACCGGCAGATCACTCCCGCCGACACTTATGTGTATGAGTTCGATTGGTCACCCGACGGATCGCAGCTAGCTTACACGGCCGCCAAGGGAAATGGAGACAACAACTGGTGGGTGGCGGAGCTATTTACTGTAGGCGCGGGCGACGGAGTCACGCATCACGTGCTTAGACCGCCAGCCCAAATCGCCGAACCCCGCTTCACTCTGGACGGAAGTCAGATCGCGTTTATCGGCGGGATCATGAGCGACGAGGGCGCGACAGGCGGGGATATCTTCGCCGTAAGCGCTAGCGGCGGTGAAGCGCGAAACTTGACGCCGGGGCGGAAAGCTTCGCCGAGTTCTCTGCAGACTTTGTCCGACGGGCGGATCCTATTCACCGAAACCGTGGATGGAAGTACGGCCATCGCGGTGTTAAATCCGGCTTCCGGCGTCGCGGAGACGCTCTGGAAGGGAGACGAGTCGCTTGGCGCTGGAGATGATGTGCTTTCCGTGGCGGCGGATGGGCGGACAGTTGCCACGGTTCGCTCGTCGTGGGAACGGGCGCCGGAAGTGTGGGCCGGCCGCATCGGCGAGTGGTCGGCGCGGACGCGCGCTAATCGGGCTCTCAAGCCAGCCTGGGGTCCGGCACAGAAGGTTCATTGGATGAGCGATGGCGTTCAGGTGGAAGGCTGGCTAATGGCGCCCGCGCATTCTGATCCTGCCCGGAAGAGTCCGCTGGTAGTGTCCGTGCACGGCGGGCCGGCTTCCGCCAACAAGCCCCGATGGCCCGGTTGGTTCGATCTCTCCTGGATGTCCGCCGAAGGGGCTTACGTGTTGTTTCCAAATCCTCGGGGTAGCTATGGCGCCGGCGAGGTTTTTGCGCACGCTAACGTTCAGGATTTCGGGTATGGCGACCTGCGGGACATCAATGCGGGTGTCGATCAGGTGATTGCGTCGTTTCCAGTTGATCCGAATCGAATCGGAATTGCCGGCTGGAGCTACGGCGGTTACATGACGATGTGGGCCGTGACGCAGACGGGGCGCTACCGAGCCGCTGTCGCTGGCGCGGGAATTTCGGATTGGCAGAGCTACTACGGCGAGAACCTAATAGATCAGTGGATGATCCCCTATTTCGGCGCTTCGGTGTACGACAATCCCGCGATCTACGCCAAGAGTTCCCCGATCACGTTTATCAAGAACGTGAAAACGCCGACGTTGATCCTGGTAGGAGACAGCGACGCGGAATGTCCCGCCCCTCAGTCGTATGAATTCTGGCACGCGCTCAAGACGTTGGGCGTGAAGACGCAGTTTGTGGTTTACCCGAATGAAGGCCACCGGTTCCATACACCGGAGCACCAGCGGGATGTCATGCGGCGGACCATTGCATGGTTCAAAGAAAATCTTTGACGGAGCTGGCAACAGTCTGAAACTTGCCCTGCTTGGAAACGGTAGTGTAGCTCGTGCGCTGCGGCCACTACTTGCTGCTGACGAGCGTTTTACCGTCGCAGGCCTTCACTCTCGCTCAGAGCCTGCAGCGGAGTCGGCTGCCGCCTTTCTAGAGAATTGCCGCGCGGACACCTTAGTCGAGCTGACCACCCTGAATCCTTTCACAGGTGAGCCCGCGACCAGCCACATCCGGGCTGCTTTCTCACTTGGCATGCATGTTGTGACCGCCAATAAAGGCCCCCTTGCTCTCTTCTATTCCGAACTGGCGAGGGAAGCAAGTGAGCGGGGAGTCCGGTTTCTCTTTGAATCCGCCGTGATGGATGGGGCCCCGGTGTTCAATCTGTTCCGCCACGGGATGCCGCGGGTTCGCGTCCTCGGCATACGGGGTGCTTTGAATTCGACTACCAAAGTCGTGATTGAGGCACTGGAACAGGGCCGCACCTTCGATGAAGGGCTGGCCGATGCGCAAGCAATGGGCGTTGCCGAGGCCGACGCGTCCTTCGACATTGACGGCTGGGATTCAGCAGCTAAAATCGCCGCGCTGGCGAACGTGCTGATGGACGCGAGCAGCACTCCCCTGCTGGTGGATCGTGCGGGCATTCGTGAATGGACCCCAGAACGCGTTCGCCAACTGGCGGCCGGGGATCGTAAGCTGGTTCTGGTCAGCCGGGCCCGGCTGGAGGGCGGCCAATTGCGGCTTTCCGCGCGGCCGGAAGTTCTGGAGCGAAACGATGTTCTCGCTGCTGGCGCCGGAACTTCCAACGCGATCCTGTTTGAAACCGACCTGATGGGTACGTTCGGGACCGTCTCGCTCTCCCCAGCGGTCGAACAGACAGCCTTTGGCGTCTATGCTGACCTGGTCGAAATCTATCGGGAATGCTACGCTTAAAGGGTGCTGAACGGCCTCAAGCGTGTGATTCTGTGGGACTATCCGCGCGCTTCGTGGCAATACGACATCATGGTTGCGGCGATCGTTGCCTTCGTGTTCCTTACGCCGCGAGCCTGGTTTCACGACCAGCCACGCATCCCGCAGGCGCACGAAGTAGCGCTCCTGCCGTCGCCGAAGGGCACTAGCGTTTTCTGGCTGGAACCGGAGCTGATTTCTTCGCTGCCCGCCGATGCACCAGACCGCCTCCTGTACGCCAAAGTGAACGACATCCTAAAAAGTAAGACCGGCCACGAGCAGTCGCTGATCCGGGTGGACCGTGTCTACAACTCGGAACATGAACTGACCGGATACATGGCTGCGGCCAAACCGTAAGCTGGCGCGTCACATCCCTATGCGAAGCTTCTTCCCCTCGCTGCTCGTTTTGGCTTCTCTACCGGCGCTTGCAGAAGATCCCATGGCGGTGGTGTTGGCCAAAATGGACCACACGGCGGCCAGTTTCAAGGGGATGTCGGCGGATTTGAAACAAACCGCGCACACTGCGGTGATTAATGAAGACCAAATCGAATCGGGAACCATCAGGATGAAGCGCAGCAAGCCCGGGGATACGCGAATGCTTGTGGATTTCCAGAAGCCCGATCCCAAGACGGTGGAATTGCAAGGGCGCACGCTCGATATCTACCTGCCCAACGCTCATTCGGAAGAAGAGTACAGCCTGGGGAAGAACAGCAGCCTGATTGAACAATTCCTTCTCCTCGGCTTCGGCACTACGCGCAAAGATCTTGAGGACGCGAACGAGATCAAGTATTTGGGGACAGAAAGCCTGGGCGGCCGGACGGCGGCTCACCTGCAACTCGTGCCCAAAAGCAAAGAGGTACTGACCCACATCGAACGGATTGAGCTGTGGCTCTCCACCGATACCGGGAACCCTCTGCAGCACAAGATCTTCCAGCCCGGCGGCGATTACCAGCTCTTTGTGTTTGAAAATCTAAGGATAAATCCGGCCGATCTTTCCGACGCTAGTTTGCGCATTAAGCTGCCCAAAGACGTCAAAATTGACAAACACTAAAACCGTCGTGGTTTGGCGACCGTCGTGCATCCAAGTGGCCCAATGAAGACGGACAACCGCCTGCTGTACCTGGATCTGATGCGTGGTTTAGCGGCCGCGATCATGCTGCAGGGACACGTCTTCCACTCGTTCTTGCGGAACGATCTGCGCAGCGGTGGCCCATACACCTTCTCCCAGTTCCTGGGCGGAATGCCTCCAGCAGTTTTCCTGTTCCTAACCGGAATTACCCTGGCGTTTCTAATGGACAGCCAGGAGCGCAAAAATATCCCTGCCCTTCAACGCTGGACCGGGGCTTTGCGCCGCGCCGGTTATCTGTTCACGGTCGCATTCGCCTTTCGCATACAACTCTGGGTGTTTTCACGGCTCTTTTCGGGCACAGTGACGCCTTGGACGGAGATGCTGAAGGTAGACATCCTGAACTGCATGGGTCTCGGAATCGGGCTGCTCGCCATCATGGCCGTGTTTACCACACGGGAGCGGATCAGGCTCTGCGCGGTACTTGGATGCGCGATCGCTCTGGCGTCTCCGCTAGTCACGCAAGCAAATCTGTCCAGTTGGCCGCCCCTTTTGCGCGATTACATTGTCCCAAGCTACAACTTCTTTTCCTTCTTTCCGTGGGCCGCGTTTATTGCATTCGGGCTAAGTTTCGGATCGTTACTGCGGATCGCGCCACGAGAACACGTCACGCACACGATGCAGTGGGTGGCGCTAGCTGGAGTGGCGCTTGCGGTTGGCGGCGGAGCCGTTTCGAACTCCGTGGCGAAGTTCTATTTCAAGTCCGATTTTTGGCTCGATAGTCCAGCACTTACGGCGATCAAACTTGGCGTCCTGCTGATTGTGGTCGCGTTCTGCTACGTGTGGATGATGCAGCAATCGGCGCAGCGCTGGAGCTGGGTTCGGCAGTTAGGCACCACCTCACTGCTCGTTTACTGGGTCCACATCGAGCTGGTTTACGGAAACTGGCTCGGCTGGCTGAAGTTGAATTTGGGAGTGGGACAGACTCTGATCGCGGCGGTGGTAATTATCGCGGCAATGGTCGGCCTATCCTATGCGCGGACATCTTGGCCGGAATGGAAGCGGAGCCTCAGCAGCGTGACTCCTTCACCCGCAGTTAACCTCGAACAATAATCCGAATCGCGCGATCACCAAGCGGTGTCGACTCGAAGCGGACGGTGACGCGCACATTCGCGTGAAGCTTTCCATCCACCTTCGTCTGGTGGTCCATAAGGAACGTTTTCCGATCAGCAGGCGACTTCCTGGTCACGACAATAGCGTTATCGGTCATCTCCGCAACGAACCCCGAAAAATACTGGGAATGCGGTTGCAGCGGAACCGGCTTATTGGGAATGGGTTCCTGCCCGAAGAAAGGGGCAAGCGCGAGCGAAGTCAGGAATACAAAACGAATCAGCGAGCCTCGCACGTCTAAGCATAATAGAAAATAAGATAGGGCTTGGCGACGCACCGATTAAGTTTGTTTAAGCTCGGCGCGATCAAGGCTCGGGGCAACATAGTCGCGGGGAGCACCTTTCGGAATTCGTATTGAGAATGTGGTTCCCTCGCCGAGTTTACTCTTCACGTCCATGGTGCATCCATGCGCTTTAGCAATCCACGCCACGAAGCTGAGCCCGAGTCCCAGACCCTTCTCCGGGGAAGGCGCTGTGCCGGATTCCCCTACGCGGTAAAAACGGTCGAAAACATGGGGTAAGTGTTCGGGCGCGATACCACGTCCGGTGTCCGCCACTTCGAGGAGCATCTGATTTCCAAGATCGCGCAGGCTCACTGTAACCCGTCCAGCGGGCGGAGTAAACTTCAGCGCGTTGGACAACAAATTCGACAGCATACGTTCCATTTGCATGCGGTCTATTTCAGCGAAGTGTTCGCCCGGCGGGACATCCGCCGAAAGCGTAACCTGGGCGCTCTCCGCCGGTATCTGGAACTGGTCGACTAAATCCAAAACCATGGAGCTCATATCGACGGGAACGCGCTGCAAGATCACTTGGCCAGTCTCCGCCTGCGACAACAGAAGCAGAGCCCGCACAATACCAGAAAGGCGCTCAATATCGTGGAGGCTGTCGACAATCGCTTCGCGATAGTCTTCCGCGTTCTTAGCGGTAAACAGAGCCACTTCAAGCTGTCCCCGGACAATCGTAATAGGCGTCCGGAGTTCGTGAGACACGTCGGTCGAGAACTGGCGGATCTGATTAAACGAGAGTTCCAGGCGCTCGATCATCCGGTTAAACGTTTCGATCAGATAATCGAGTTCGTCCCCCGACTTCCGAGTGGGGATTCGCATACTGAGGTTCAAGCCGCTGATTCTCTGCGCGGCGCGGGCAATGTCCATTACCGGAGAAAGAGCACGGCCCGCGTAAATCCACCCGAGCAAGCAACCGCCGATGGCGATGAGCGGAATAAGAGCGGCGCACAACCAGGTGAACTTATTCAGGATTTCCTGGTTGTACTTCAGAGAGCGCCCGATAGCCACGTAGTAATACGTGCGATCGGGACTGTCCTCGTCATTATCGAAGCTGGCGCGAATCAGGAAGTGTTCCCCATGCGCGTCGGTCTTTTCCTGCCAGAGGACCAGCTTTGCGGATACCACGTGACGGATCTGCGACTTCGGATCGGCGCCCAGAGATTTGTAAATGTCGGACATGCCGATGGCATTCCCCTTGGCGTCGGCCAGGAAGAAGATGCGGCGCAGGCGGCCCTCGACGGCAAGCTCCTCGGGGTCGGCATTGTCGACATACCAACGCTCCAAACCCTTTCCGATGTGAAGGTAGCCTTTCAGCGTGGCCCAGTCCTGGTCGACGGCATCGCGGATTTGCGCGTCCAGCGTTTGCGCCAGGAACTGCCGCAGAAACACGGCAAGAAACGTCAAAAGGATTGTGAAGAAGAGCGCGTAGCTCAGCGTCATCCGCAGACGCAGGCTCAAAGAGGGGCGATGGGGTTTGCCCGCCGCGTCCAACCTACACCTGCCGTTCGAACGAGGTAAACGGGGAAGGTTTGGCGGCCGGCGGCTCGGGCGCGTCGATCATGTATCCGATGCCGCGTACCGTCTGAATTAACTTCTGCTGGAAACGATCGTCGATCTTGGAGCGCAAGTGGCGAATATAAACATCCACGATGTTGGTCAGGCCGTCGTAGTCCATATCCCACACGTGTTCGACAATCATCGTGCGGCTGAGCGGACGGCCCTTATTGCGCATCATGTATTCGAGGATGCCGTACTCTTTGGGAGCGAGATCGATTGTTTCGGTTTCCCTCGTTACCTTGCGGCGCAACGTGTCGATGACCAGATCGCCTACCTGAAGCCGCTCCGGGGCAGGTTGACCGCGACGAAGCAGGGCGCGCACCCGGGCCAGAAGTTCCACGAATGCAAAGGGCTTGGTGAGATAGTCGTCCGCGCCGAGTTCCAGGCCGCGCACACGATCGTCAACCGCGCCACGAGCGCTTAAAATCAACACGGGCGGGCCCGCCTTGCGCGCGCGAATTCGCTCCAAGACCTTCATCCCATCCATGTCGGGCAACATGAGATCGAGAATGACGACGTCGTAGTCGGTCTCTTGCACAAACGAGATTGCGGCGTGGCCGGTGTGGGCGACGTCCAGAGCGTACCCGTTACTCTCTAACCCGCGCTGGAGGAAGTCAGCGATTTTCTTCTCGTCTTCGACAACCAGAATTCGCACTTAAATTAGCGTACACCAGGAAAGCGCCCATGTCGGATCAACCCTCGCACTCCCTGGAGCTACTTCTTCGGAGGCTCCGGTGCGGCGGGTGTTTCTTTGGTTTTCGCGTCGTCGGGCGTGTCGGGGATGTCGTCGTACTTGATCTCGGATTCGGCGCCAAACTTCCGGTAAGATCGGAAGTCGATATTGTTGCGTATGGCGACATCGGTATCCCGCATCTTTACCTCCGCCCGCATGGGGAGCATGAATGCGGTGGTGCCGATTACGGCGGTGTCGTAATCCACAATTGAACTCACCGAGCGGACCGGAAAACTCGCAGGGAGATCGATGGCTTCGGTGGTGACGCGCTGAATTCTATGCTGCTCTTTATCGACGTAAATCAGACCTTTATAAGCGGCGATGATTCGCATCTTACGATCGAACTCAATTGAATAATCCGAGCGTGACTGTTCCACCGCGTAGTTGAAAACGTACATCAATTTGCCGCGCAGCTTGCCCCATCGCTCGAAGTGAAATTCAGCGCCGGTCCTCGGCTCGAAGATCTTTTCCATCACGCTTCCGAACTCGCCCGTGGAAACCGCGCCGCTTAACGACTCCATGGATTTGTTCTCCACCATGGTGTTGTTGATCAGCTTGACTTCGTAGTTTTCATGACCGTCGGTATAGGAGACTTTGGCGATGACTGTGTCGACATTGATCCAGCTGTCGCGAAATCTTGGATCGGCATACCGGCGCGTGACCTGAGTGCAGAGGAAATCGGGCAGGCGCTTGGCATAATTCAACGCATATTCGGTCATGTCGCCGATCACCTTTTGTTCTTCTTCGTAAGGCGGAGGCGGAATGGGGGCGGGTTTAGGCGCTTCCTGCACGGCGACGGGCGGCTTTAGCGCGCTCGTGCTCGCCATCTGCTCTTTCAACGCCGCGACGGTTTTTGGGCCGAGCCCCTCACTTTGCAGCTGTTCGATCGTAGCCGCGTCGAGCTTCTCCGAAAGCTTCATCTTGGCGACATACTTAGCCACGTCCTGATCCGGCGTTTTCTGCTGGATCGAGGAGCGCATGAACGTGAGGAGCTGGGCAACCGAGTACCCCGGAGCCGATGCAGCCAGGGCCGCCACGCACGAGAGAACCGCAGCGCCGAACAAGCGTCTCATACTCTTCATTGTCCACCCCGGGCTTTGCTTAGAACACACGGACACGACGCTTGCGAGCGGGTTCCACGGGCGCGGAGCTAGCGCCCAGCGCGCGGTCAATAGCCGCGAGCGCAATCGGGGCCATGATGCGGTAGCCCTTGCCATTGGGATGAAGGCCGTCATCGGCCAGGTCGGGTTGGAGCATTCCGGAAGGAGCACGAGTCTTGGAATAGTAGTCGACGTACGCCGCGCCGGATTGGGTGCAGTAACTCTCAATCCAGCTATTGAGCTGTTGGATCGTCGAGGTAGGCCGCGTGACCTGTTGCTCGCCGGTTGGTAGAACCGAAGCGATCAGCACCTTTATTTGATTGGCCCGCGCCAGTTCTGCCATCATCAGGAGATTGCTCTCTATGATGTTGAGGGGCGTTCCGCGTGCGATGTCGTTAGTGCCGGCTAGGATCAGCACAGCGCGCGGATGCAAATCGATCACATCTTCTTTGAAGCGCCCCAACATCTGGCTGGTTACCTGTCCGGAGATGCCGCGATTGAGGAAATCACGGCCGGTAAAATACTCGTTCAGATGCCAGAAGTCGGTGATCGAATCGCCGAGGAAGACCACGCGCGGACTACCTCCGGGCGGAAGCGCGCGCGCATTCTCCTCGGTATACCGCTTCACGTTGTCGCGGTCCGGATTGCGTGTCTGCATCTCCTTCTCCGCGATCAACGCGTTGAGGTGTGATTCCAGGCGATCGTAATCGTCGCGCAACTCGGTAAGCTGCCGGGTAGCCGTTTCGGGAAACGGATAGGGCTTGGGAGTTGCGTCGGCAATCGCGAGAAAGGCGCGCGCCTGCCGGGTGAATTGGGCAGTAATGGGCGCATTCCCCGGTTGCTTATCGAGCGCGGCCAGCGTGTTCTTCGCTCCCGCTACCAGCGGAGCGCTGGCTAACTGTAGCTCAGGAAGCACGGCCCCGGTAGACTCCATCAGTTCGACCATGCGAACGCCCAGTTTGTGGGCGTCTGCGGTGGGCAGTAAAGCCGTGGGACTCTGCGCGGCAAGAGTGGCACCTGCCAAAGCTGCAAGAGCTAGGGCTATTCCCGCGTGCTTCAAACCCGAGTCTCCTTGGCTAGCTTCAGGGTCACGGTACCGATGACGAATTGCAATCGAATCTCGATCTGGACGGGGATGTGGCGGTTATCGTCCGATAACCAAACGTGCAGATGGCCAGAGCGGTTATAGAGCTGATTGTCGAACGCAAACACCTCATAACGGATGGTTTTCTGCATTCCCGCGGGCACCTTGATTTCTTCCCGGCGCTCCGCGGCCACTTTGAGGTACGCAGTTTTTTTCCCGGTACTGACAGCGATCTGCCCGGTCTTGCCGGGCTCCAAATTCATGTTGCGCAGAACGAAGAGGCCGCCGATGATGTCATGCACACAAGCCGGGATTTCGGTCTCGCGTTTATCGACGGCGTTGGTGTGAAGATCTTTTTCGTAGAAGTCGGCTTTCCGGTTGGATGTGTCGAAGGTGACTTTGGTGTCGCGGCTGCGGCTGCCTTCACGCGCCGAAAGATAAGTGCTGGACGCGCAGAAGTTGTTGTTCATCTGCAGGGTGTAATCGTCGTTGACGTGGAAAAGGCGCGAAACCATTCCCGTCGACTCCAGATGCAGCTTTGACTCCCACCCTTCTTTGATTACTGGCGATGGATACAGGTCGAGCTTGGCGTGTCCCGCCGTGACCAGGCGCCATTCTACTTCATAATCGAGCGTAGTGTGGGCTTGCGCCGATGGAGCGGACGGACCTGTCGATTGGGCCGCTGCCGCCAAGGCGCACGTTACCGGAAGAAGCACGCGCCGCAGCACGTTTCGGCTGATCATGAAAACGCCAGTTTAACAATCGTGTAAACGCGCGTCGAATCGTTCCGCAGTGTCATCATGAAAGTTGGGAATCGATTGAATCAGAGAGTCCGCAAACTGAATGACGCGCCGTTCCGGGAAAAAGCTGAATTTGTGCTGTATTGGGCACAAATGAACCGGCGCGCACATGGCAACCACGCGCTCGATTATGCCATCGAGTTGGCCAACGAGCGCGGTTTACCGGTGCTGTTTTACGAAGGGTTGACCTGTACCTATGAGTATGCCAGCGACCGGTTACATACGTTCGTTCTGGAAGGGGTTCCGGTTACTCAGCGAGGAGCTCGCGAACGGAAAATCGGTTATGCGTTTTATCCACGCCGGCGCAAGTCCGATCCGAATACAATCGTGTATGATTTGGCGAAACAAGCGGCTGCAGTAGTTACCGACGACTATCCGACTTTCATCGCGGCCCGCCACAATGCACGAGTGCCGGACCGTATGGACGTCGCGTACTTCGCAGTGGATTCGAGCTGCATCGTTCCTATGAGCCACTTCGTGAAACGCGAGCACGCGGCCTACACCATACGTCCCAAGATCCACAAAGTGCTGCCGGAATACCTGCATCCGGCACCGGAGTTGAAAGTGAATCAGGGCTGGAAGGGGTCGGTCCCAGCGTTTCATGTCGACGTGACCAGGGCTAACGTCGCGGAAATCGTGGCCAGCTGCGAGATCGACCATACGATTCCTCCCTCAACGACATTCGTAGGCGGGAGCGACGCCGCTAGCGAACGTCTCGATCAGTTTCTGGAGCACCGGCTGTGGAGGTACGCGAAGGGCCGCAATGAACCGAGCGAACATGCGACGTCGCAGATGAGCCCCTACCTGCACTTCGGACATATTTCGTCGTTGCAAATTGCTTTGCGTGTTCGGGAGTACGCCGCCGAGCACCGCCTGGTTGCGGAGGAATTCCTGGAGGAGTTGATCGTAAGGCGGGAGCTAGCGTTTAACTTCGCCCGCTTCGCCACGAACTTCGAGAGCTTCGACAATGTGCCGGATTGGGCCAAGAAGACAATGGCGGCCCACGCCGCCGACGTGCGCGACCCGATCTACACCGCGGCGCAGATGGAACTCGCGCAGACATATGATCCGCTGTGGAACGCCACTCAGCGCGAGCTTCTGTTGCGCGGCAAGATTCATGGCTACTACCGGATGTATTGGGGTAAGAAAATGATCGAGTGGTCCGCGACGTATCAGGACGCGCTCGATCTCATGATCCGGATGCATGACAAGTACGCGCTGGACGGACGAGATCCGAATACTTACACCAATATTCTGTGGTGTTTCGGTCTGCACGATCGTCCCTGGTTCGAACGTCCCATTTTTGGATTGCTGCGCTACATGTCGTTGGACGGAATGAAGCGCAAGACCGATACTAACGCTTACATCGAGGAGATTGCCGAGCTGGATCGCACAAAGACCGATCCGCGCGGGGCCTAATCATGAAAATCATTATCAGCGGCGGCCGTGGGTTTCTAGGGTCGCCGATGGTTCGGGAGTTGGGCCAGGCGGGCCACTCCGTTTCTATTTGGAGCCGCGACCGGACCGAAGAGCAGCGCGCTGGCGTGCGGTCCTATTTTTGGGATCCCCCGGCCGGGTTGCCGTCTCCGGAGAGCCTGGAGAACGTGGACGTGGTGATCCACCTGGCGGGCGAAAGCGTGGCCCACAAGTGGACCGACGAGGTGAAGAAGAAGATTCGGGAGAGCCGCGTGATCGGCACCCGGAACCTGGTCAGTGCTCTGGCATCGATGAGCGTGAAGCCCAAGGCTCTGGTTTGTTCGTCCGCAACAGGGTATTACGGGGAACGCGGCGACGAAGACCTGACCGAGGCTTCTGCTCCGGGACGCGGCTTTCTAGCGGAGGTCTGCCAGGAGTGGGAGGCCGAAGCTGACATCGCGACCGCGCTCGGGGTGCGGGTAGTCAAAATCCGCACAGGGATGGTGTTGGGACATGGTGGCGGCGCGCTGGCCCGTTTGGTTTCAGCTTTTAAGACCAAGATGGGAGGAAAGCTCGGGTCCGGGAAGCAATGGATGTCCTGGATCCATCTGGACGATATCGCCGGGCTTTACCGTTTTGCAGCCGAACAGCCCGTTGCAGGGGTGTTGAACGGGACTACGCCGGTGCCCATTCGGAATGAGGAGTTTACCGAGATCTTGGCGGCAACTCTCGATCAGCCGGCCAAACTTTCGATACCCGAGTTCGCTCTAAAGATGATGTTCGGCGAGATGGCGGAGGTGATGCTCGCGAGCCAGCGGGTGCTGCCTAAGGCTACCGAAGCAGCCGGATTCCCGTACCGCTACCCCGGATTGGCGGAGGCACTCCGCGAGGCCGTGCGCGAGGCCTAAGACTATGAAAGCTGCTCAGGACCGAACAGGATACGTAATCTTCGCCCACGGCTCGCCGATCGAATCGGCCAACGCAGCAGTTCGCGCGATTGCCGCCGAAGCTGCCCTACCTTTATATGAGACGGCGTTCCTCGATAGCTCACCTCCGACGCTAGCAGATGCGGTTGGGGTCCTGGCGGACCGCGGTGCCACCGAGATCGTAGTGATCCCGTATTTCCTTACGCTTGGAATGCATTTGCAAAGGGATTTGCCAGCGCTGGTGCAAGCACTGGAACAGCAAACCCCGGGTTTGAAAATTCGCGTGACCGCGCCCTTGGATGGTCATCCGGCGCTGTCTGAAATTTTACGTGACCGGGCGTTCGGCCAGCCGCAATGAGCTTCGCGGCCCAGCATCTGGAACTACGACTGCGGCTAGTCGAGTCGCACGAAATTGCACCCGCCACCCGGCATTTGATCTTCGAAGTACCCGATCGCGATGTATTTGCTTTCGTTCCCGGGCAGTTTCTCTCGATAACCGCGATGGTGGATGGAAGCCCGATTACGCGGGCCTATTCGATCGCCTCGCAGCCGTCGGGCAACCGGGTCGAGTTTTGCCTGAACCTGGTAAGCGGGGGCCGGCTATCGCCGCTGCTATTCGAGATGCAACCTGGGGACGAAATCGAAGCCAAGGGGCCCTACGGCGGGTTCATTTTCCGGAAGCCGTCGGATTGCGTTTGTGTGGCGACAGGGACGGGAATTGCGCCTTTCCGAGGGATGCTTAACGAACGCTTGCCCAAAGACCCGGATCATACTTATACCCTGATTTTCGGCGCGCGCTATCCAGAGGGGCTCCTTTTTTACCCCGAATTGTGCAGACTTGTGCAGGTTTTTAAAAATTTTCGGCTTTTGACCACGGTTACACGCCCGGATTCGGAATGGACGGGTCGCACCGGCCGCGTTCAGGGGCCTCTTCTTGAGTCTATCGGAGAGCGCCGGGATCTCACGGTTTATGTGTGTGGCCTCAAGGAGATGGTGGACGAAACGCGCACATTGTTGAAGGAGCGCAACTTCGACCGAAAACAGATCGTTTTCGAGAAATACGATTGACGAACTAAGAATACTTGACAGCAAGACACTAAGGGTTGATACTGGTTCAGGACGCCCGTGCAACGTGCAGGGAGCGTAATGCTGAGGAGGCAAGTCAACCGTTATGGGCAAGATTATTGGGATCGACCTAGGTACCACGAACTCCGTGGTGGCGGTCATGGAAGGCGGTCAGCCCACCGTCATTGCAAATCAAGAGGGCGCGCGCACGACGCCGTCCGTAGTCGGCTTCACGAAGTCGGGAGAGCGGCTGGTCGGTCAGGTAGCCAAGCGCCAAGCCATCACAAACCCGCAACAGACAATTTTCTCCATTAAGCGATTCATGGGACGCCGCTTCGATGAAGTGAGCGAAGAAATGAAGATGGTGCCCTATAAGGTAATCCGGGGCGACAATGGGGACGCTCGGGTGGAGATCAATGGGCAGAAGCAGTCGCCGCCCGAGATTTCAGCCATGATTCTAGGCAAGCTCAAGGAAGCGGCCGAAGCGTACCTTGGCGAGAAGGTGACGGAGGCGGTAATCACCGTTCCGGCTTATTTCAACGATGCCCAGCGTCAGGCGACCAAAGATGCCGGCCGGATCGCGGGTCTGGATGTGAAGCGCATCATCAATGAGCCGACCGCAGCCGCCCTCGCTTATGGGCTGGACAAGAAGAAGAACGAAACCATCGCCGTATACGATTTTGGTGGTGGCACCTTCGACGTGTCGATCCTGGAAGTGGGTGAAGGCGTAGTCGAGGTCAAGTCGACCAATGGCGATACGCACTTGGGCGGCGACAACATCGATCAACGGATCATGGACTGGATTGTGGCCGAGTTCAAGAAAGAACATGGCATCGATCTTTCGAAAGACCAGATGGCACTGCAGCGGTTGAAGGAATCGGCGGAGAAGGCCAAGATGGAGCTTTCGACTCTGCTCGAGACCGACATCAATTTACCGTTCATTACGGCGGACGCGACCGGTCCGAAGCACCTGCTGATGAAGCTGAGCCGCTCGCGGTTCGAATCCATGGCGGCGGATCTGTTTGAACGCACCATCGGCCCTTGCAAGCAAGCCATGCAGGATGCCGGAGTGACGCCGCAGAACATCGATGAGGTAGTGCTGGTCGGTGGTTCGACGCGCATTCCGAAAGTCCAACAGATGGTGAAGGATCTATTCGGCAAAGAGCCGAATAAGACCGTCAACCCGGACGAAGTGGTCGCGATCGGCGCGGCGGTTCAGGGTGGCGTGTTGGGCGGCGAAGTGAAAGACGTCCTGCTCCTTGACGTGACTCCGCTATCGCTCGGAATCGAGACGCTGGGTGGAGTGTTCACCAAGCTGATCGATCGCAATACGACAATTCCAACGCGCAAGAGCGAAACGTTTTCGACAGCGGCGGACAACCAAACCTCGGTCGAGATCAAGGTTTATCAGGGCGAGCGAACGCTGGCCCGGGACAATCGGATGCTGGGTGTGTTCCAACTGATCGGGCTACCACCCGCACCGCGTGGGATTCCGCAAGTCGAAGTGACGTTTGACATCGACGCAAACGGCATTCTGAACGTGACTGCGAAAGACCGCGCCACTAACAACGAACAGAAGATCACCATCACGTCATCTTCCGGCCTCTCGAAAGAAGAGGTGGAGAAGATGGCCAAGGATGCTGAATCGCATTCCGCCGACGACCGCAAGCAGCGCGATCAGATTGAAGCGCGCAACCGGGCGGACGCCATGGTTTACAACGTGGAAAAGACGTTGAAAGAGCATCGCGATAAGGTTTCCGACGAAGACGCCAAGGGAATTGAGAGCGCACTCGAGGAAACCAAGAAGGCGATGAACGAGAACGATCCCGACAAGCTGAATGCGGCGACCGACAAGCTGACTCAGGCAAGCCATAAGTTAGCGGAGGCGATGTACAAGGCGGCTCCGGGCGGGCAACCGGCGGATGGGACCGGACAAGCTTCATCCAACGGGGCGCATTCGTCCGATCAGAAGCCGAAGGACGACGTTGTTGACGCCGAGTTCGTGGATGTTGACGACAAGAAGTAATAGCGGACGTAAGTAAATCAGTCACCGGGCAGCCAGTTACAACCTGGCTGCCCACTCTCATGCCTTCTACACCGAAACAAGACTTTTATAAGACGTTAGGAGTGCCGTCCGATGCCAGTGATGCGGACGTCAAGAAGTCGTATCGCAAATTGGCGCGCAAGTATCATCCGGATCTGAATCCCGGAGATAAAGCGGCCGAGAACCGCTTCAAGGAAGTGCAGGAAGCGTACGATACCTTGAGCGACAAGAGTAAACGGGAGATGTACGACTTAGGCGGCGCGGCACACGAGAGCGGGATGCCGGGCGCTGGTTTTAGCGGCGCAAATGGACGACGGTACAGCTCTCCCAATATGGACTTCAGCGGGTTCGATTTCTCGCATGCGCAACGGCCGGAGTCGACCACGGATGCGGGGCAAGACCGGTCTGGATCTTTCCGTGACATGTTCAGCCAGTTCTTCCGAAGCGGCGAGGGACCGGAAGAACAGCCGGAGAAAGGCACCGATCTCGAATACGCGGTCAACATCGATTTCTGGCAGGCAATTAAAGGGACGCAGGCAAAGATCGAAGTCACGCGTCACGAGGTTTGCTCCACCTGCCGAGGCACCGGGCAGGGCAGCGGCGGGTCTGTTACTTGTCCGCAGTGCAGTGGAAGCGGCCAAGTAAGTCAGATGGCTGGCGCGATGAAGTTCAGCTTGACGTGCCCGCGCTGTAAGGGAACAGGGCGGCTGCGCAATGCTTGTCCAGCTTGTCATGGAGATGGGCGAGTGGCGCATAAAGAAACGGTAGACGTGCGCATTCCGCCGGGAGCGCAGAGCGGATCACGGCTGCGTGTGGCGGGTAAAGGGAATGCAGGATCACTCGGAGCTCCAGCGGGTGATTTGTATATTACGACGCGCGTGGAGCCGCACCCGTTCTTCCGAAGAGAAGGCGATAATATCGAGATCCGCGTGCCGGTGACGGTCACCGAAGCCAGTCTTGGGGCGAAGATCGAGGTTCCGACAATTGACGGCCGCACGCTTTTGAAGGTGCCTCCGGGGACCGGAAACGGGCAGAAGTTCCGGCTGCGGGAGCGCGGCGTCTTGAATACGCGAAGCAATACAAGGGGCGATCAAATCGTCGAGGTTGCGGTGCAGGCACTAAAGGCGCAGGATGAGCGCACGCGGGAGTTATTGCGGGAGTTGGCTCAACTGCATCCGGAAGACCCTCGCGAAGAACTGTGGAGGCAGGTCTAGCCTATGGGGACGCGGTCAAAGTCAAAAGCGGCGTATATGATCTCTTCAGTCGCCGAGCAATATGAGATTCATCCGCAGACTCTGCGCTTGTATGAGCGCGAAGGGTTGCTTAAACCTTCACGCAGTGACGGAAACACGCGCCTGTACACGGATTCCGATCTGGAGCGGCTGGAAGTGATTCTGCACTTGACTCGTGACTTGGGAGTGAATCTTGCGGGAGTTGAGATCATTTTGAACATGCGCGAAAAGATGATGCAGATGCAGGAGCAGATTGAAAGCTTTGTCGAGACTTTGAACCAGGAGTTGTCCGACCGTGTACCGGGGCGGCCGGTCGCTGTCGAGCGGACGCGAATGTTGATTCCGGTGATCGATGTGAAGCGCCGTTAGGGAACGTTTGATGCGAGTTGTAACTCCTCTGTGTCTCTCTGTTGGATTAGCCGCGGTGAGTTTGATAGCCGCGCCCGTAAGTGGCGGGCACGCGCAAGACAAGGCGCTGCGTGAGCGTGCGTCGAAGTTCTATGACTTACTAGTTGCGAAACAATACCGGCAATCGGAAATGTTTGTGGCGGCGGGGGACCGCGACACTTACTACGCCATCGAAAAGCCCCTGATCTACGATTATAAGATTAAGAAAGTAACATTCGATAAGAGCACGCGGACGGCGACTCTCGATATGGAGAGTACGACTAAGGTGCGGAGGCCGCTACTAGGTGAGCTAACGATTCCTCTGTCCTACCTTAGTCACTGGAAGTTGGAGCATGGCGTCTGGGTTTGGTACATTCCGACGTCGGAAACGCGCCAGACTCCGTTCGGGCAGATGACTTTTTCGAAAAAAGGCTTGGGCGAGGAGAATGGGGACAGCATCAAGAAGAAGATAGCGGATGCCCCGACCGCGGCGGCTTTGGCTCACGCCGTGACTGCGTCGCCTACCTCTATTGCACTGGGAGAGAAGCCGGGCGACACGGTGTTGATCACCCTGAAGAATACCCTAGCAGGGCACGTGAAACTGGTCGCTCAGGACCCCAAGAGCTCTACCTTCAGCTTGGAGCTTTTCCCACCCGACTTACTGCAAGGCGGAAGCGCCACGCTGCGGGTGAAGCGACTGACGACCGGCCCCATTTCACCCAACCAAGTGACGGTTCGGGTAGAGCCGACTCAGCAGGAAATTGCGATTCAAGTGAGGTGAGCAGGTTGCCCACCTCACTCGCGTTTATAGCTACTTGATCCCTAGAGTCACCATCTCCGACGCGGTAGTTTGCGTTCCGATCGTTAAGACGACGGGAACAGCTGGCCCGGGAGTCACGCCTGTAGGAACCACGACGTTGATCTGTAATGCCCCAGCTACCAGGCCTGGCGCAGAGCCGGCATAGAGCACTTGAGCCGCGATCCCGCCAATGGTCACGGAGACATCCGCCGCGCCAGTGGTTGAAGGTCCGAGTGCAAGTTCTCCATCGGTGAAAGCAGGAACCAGAGGGCCACTACCTGTGGAGTAAATCTGCACGAACGAGCCGACCGCCGCTGCATTAGTCCCGCTGTTTACGGAGTAGTCGTCATTGAGAATCGCACCCTGGGTCTTCCCGATCAGGAAGATGCCAGGCGCTTCAGTTTGGACGGCCGTCGTCACGGAGGCGGCGGAGTTGCCGTTGTAAGTCAAAGTAACCGGAACCGAAGTGCCCGGCACAACCTCGAACGGGACAACGGCGTTGATTTGCGTGGCGCTCACGTAGAGTAAAGCCGCCGGGAAAGTTCCGAAAAGCACCTGGACGTTGGAGGCGGTGGTAGGAAACACCCCAGCGCTTACGGGGGCAGCTGATCCGGAAGCTGGACCGATGCCCGTTCCGTAGAGCGTCACGATTTCACCGGGGGAAACAGCGCCCGTAGCCGAAGAAGCCGCGTTCGTAATGGCAGACACGACCGGAGTCGGGATGACCACCTGGATCTGCAGCACTCCGCTGGCGATTTGATGAATCGCGTCGGTCACGGTATAGTTCACCGACTGGGTTCCCACCGTGGGGAAAGTAGCGGCCAAGAATCCGAGGGTCGTTAGTGTGACTCCGGCGGGCGCGCCGCTCAAGGTGAACGTATAGGGAGGAACTCCTCCGGTTGGCGGGGCGAGCTGCTGCGTATACGGAGTAGCTGCAGACGCTGCGGGAAGAACGGCCGGACTAGCCAGCAGGAGAGTTCCGCCCGAGACTGGGAGGATCAGAGCGGACATGACGGACTCTTTATAGGCGTCCATGACGGTGATCGAAAAGTCGTTCAGGCCCACGGTTGTGGGGGTTCCCGAGAGAACACCGCTGGTCGACAGGGCGAGACCGGCCGGAAGATTGGCGGAGGTGAACGTATACGGACCAACGCCGCCTGTGGGAGTGAGCTGAAACGAGTATGGCGTGTTCACGGGTGCAGGCGGCAGCATGGCCCCGGGAACCGTGAGAGGTTTGCCCACCTGAATCGGCAGCTGAACCTGAAAAGCGGTATTCAAGGCGTCCAACCCGACAACAAAGAAGGAAAACGTTCCGGTGGCGGAAGGGGTGCCGGCGATGGTGAACGTGTTCGAGGTTGGCCCTGTCCCGAAAGTAGGCATGAGGCCGGGAGGTAAAGCGCCCCCGGTGCTGAGCTTATAAGGAGGAACACCGCCCGTTAAGGTCACGGTCTGGGTGAAGGGAAGCCCCACAACCGCTTCCGTGAAAGCTGCCGGGGTCACCGCGAAAGCGCCGCCGGAAATGGCGAACGACAAGCCCAGTGAAGTGGAACTGGCGATTTTGCCGAGTGAATCGGTGACCTGAACCGTGAAAGGAAAGATGCCTGGCGTGGTTGGAACGCCGGCGAGCTGTCCATTGGTCTGCAGCGTCACACCACCTGGCAGGGGCGGGCTACCTTCGGCCAGTGTGAACGTAAAGGGCGCAGTACCTCCGCTGACTGAAATGGATGCGTTGACGGCGGTTCCCACCGCAACTTCAAGATTCTTCGGCCCACCGGTAATGGTTGGCGGAGAGGCAAGAATGTTGTAAGGGAACGGTCCGTAATAGAAGCTGCCGCCGATCAGGATTTTGAACTGACCGCTGTTGTACTGGAAATTCAACGCTGCATTCGGTTCTGAAAACACAGGTACGCAGGTGGCTTTTCCGGTTGCGTCCGTGAGGACCTGGGGGACAAGGACGCCGTTGACCAAACAACTCGCGCTCTGCATAAGCGTTCCGGGGGGTGGATTCGAGCCGGCGACGGGCACCGGTTCGATGCTGATCGCTACATACTGTAATCCCGCGCCGCTGGTAATGGCGACCGTGATCGGAGTTCCTCCAACCTGTGACGAGGCAGTGTAAGGGAGTAGGGCCGGCTCGGGCGGTGCCAAAAGGGCCGTAGAAGCCGGCGGAAACATCGCTACTGTCTCGTGGAAAGTGACGACGGGAGCGCCCGCAGTGGTTGCGTTCAGAGCGAACAATTCGAATGAACCTGAGACTACCCCGGGAGCGAACCCGACGCTCGCCATTCCGTTGCTATCGGTGGTGACTGCCGAGGTGGTTAGGGGGAAGCCGAAAGTGCCGGGAGCGCTGGCGAGACTGATAACAGCGCCGGGCACGGGAGAACTACCGTTGGTCACCTGGAAGACGATTGGATTTCCGTGCTGTCCGGTGTTGGCCGGAACTACTTGGCCATCTCCGGAAACCACGGTCAGAGTATTACATTCGGCCATTGCGGCCAGGAAAAATAGGAATAAAAGCGGTTTAATTGGCATAACTATAAAGGAAGGTGGGGCCGTAGAGGGAATAGTACCAAAAAAAAAGGAGAGGGCCGAAGCCCTCTCCAAGTTGCGATGCTACGCGTACTTCCCGACTAGTGACCGAGCGACTCACCACCCGTGCCGCCGTTAACCGCAGTGGAGGGGGAACCGCCACGAGTGTTACCGACTTCAAGAGCGACGTAGCCTTCAGACAATCCGCCATTTCCAATCCCCGAGAAACCGTTGGAGAGGAAGGCGTAGCCGTGAGCGTACTGGAAGTTGCAAACCGCGATCACATAACCCTGGAAGCCCGGGGCGATGGAGGAGATGGTGTTGTGTCCTTCACCAGCCGTCGGAACGGTCAGAGTGTAAGCGGGCGGCGGCGTAGACGTTCCGTTATAGAAGTTCAAGCTGCAGGTACCGCCCTGAGCGAAGGTACCGAAAGGATCGGCACTGGTCGCGGCGATGGAAAGACCGGTATCGAAACCAGCCTCGTTGGTCATGTAGGGGAACAGCAGCGTCGTCTGGCACGGGGTTACCGTGATGACGGGCAGGTTGGATCCCGTAGACGTGAGTGAGATGAAGCGCGGTGTGGCAACGGTCAGGACGGTAGCGCGCGGAGCGAGCACAACCGAGACCGTCGGAGTACCAGTGGTGGCGCTCACGGTTCCAACCGGATAGGTGGTGAGACCGAACACGTCAATCGAGCTCGGATTCGCGGCAACCACGTTGTAGAACACGGTGGTGCCTGCGGTGATCGGGAGAACGTTACCCGTGAAGGTAGAACCGATAGAGGTTCCAGTCACGTACGCTGAGGACACGAGTCCGAGATTGCCACCTTCGGTACCAACCAGCTCCGCCACGCCGCCAACCGGGCTCGTGATGGTCTGGGGGATATAGAAGGTAACACCACTCGGAATGTTCGCGAAGGTAACCGCGAACTGGGTGGCCGATTCAGCCTGTAACGCGCCGGGGGTGGTGCCGGTTTCAGAATCCGAATTGCCCGCGGGCCCCTGGATCTTGAAAGCCGTCGGGAACAGCTCCGGGATGGAGATTGCGAAGGCAGTACCAGCCGGAATTGGAGCGCCGCCCGAGCAGGACTGAACGGTGAAGCCGGTGCTGCCACCAGTGACCGGTCCGAGACCCGGCAGGACGATACCGACGAAGAAGCTGCTACCACCCTGAGGAATCGGCAACGTACCGTTGCTGATCGAGAGGGTCGCGAGCACGCTGCCGAAGGTGGTGGTGGAGCTGGTCTGCACGTAGGTGGGGTTCACGTTGGCGCGAACACCAGAGATCGAGATTAGCGGATTCGGACTGGTGATTGCGACGCCTGTAAACCGCGCATCGTTGTTAAATGTTGAATTGGTGGAAACATACCCGGCGGCATACGTCGTGGAACCGGCGATACCGGGGTAGCTCACTGTGAGGGTAGCTTCACTAACTGGGGTCTCACGGCTGGTGATCGGCACCTGGCCGCCGTTCAAAAGAACATCAACGTTGATCGACTCGTTCGGGATCCCCGTGCAATTCAATTGGATGTTACCGACGAGTTCCGTCTGACCTTCCGCGCGTAGCGTGGGGACCGACGCCGGGATGCTGGTGCAACCCGGTACGTTCTGCGCACTCGCCGTGCCAGCGCTAACCGCGACGGCCATGGCTGCGAGCAAAAGACCTCTTCTAAAATCTGCCATTCGTTTCTCCTTGAAAAATTTGAACCTTGAAAATCATTGAACCGGTAGAAGTCTACTCTCGAACCTCAGCCTTCGCTGCCACTACAAATGTTTCTTGTACAACTTCTCAAACCAGGCGCTTACGGAGGCGACTAGTACCGGATAGCCGAAAGGGGCCAAATCCGGCGATGTACAAACCTGCAATGCTGAACTTCGAACTACAAAACCTGCGACCTAAGAACCTATCCGCATCATCCTACACACAAAGCCCGCGAGCCGCTACCAAAAACCTCTCTCGCGTCTCAAGCGAAACCTGAGGCGGCAAAGTCATTGATAACGCATACCGGATAGGAGTGTCAAGCAGTTTCTGGCGGCAAGTAGCGGAAATAATCCATTCCGATTCTCTGTAAAATTAGGGAAACACACGGAAATGCGCGATTTACAGGGTCAACTGCCAATTCGGAATAGCAGGCGGCGTACAAAGACGTAGATTTTTTAATTTTAGTCTGAAGGCGCAATCGTGGGTTGGGCTCACCATAACGAGGAAATTAGAAACCCGACAACTTTTCGACCGTCTGAGGAACTGTAACGGTTCACTCCCCAGCTTCTCCTCTTCCAGGGCATCGGGGCTTATAATTGCAAAAGGACGGTCCTCCGCAGAATGGCCCAAAGACGGCGTTCGCTTCTCGTAATTCCAGCACTTATTCTTTTAAGTTCGGTAATCGGGGGCCGGTTCGGCTCGCGGTTAATGACAGCATCGGCGGCATCGTCGGAAGACGAAGTCCGATCGAGTGTTCGCAATTTCACTAGAGTCTACGGACTGGTGGAAGAGAACTTTGCCGATCCGGTGACGGCAGATCGTGGCATTTATAAGGGTGCCATTCCCGGGATGCTGCGCACGCTCGATCCTCACTCGAATTTTTTCGATCCGCACGACATGGCGAACATGCGCGATGATCAGCGCGGGCATTATTACGGGATCGGCATGGAAGTGAGCACGCGCAACGGGAAGACGGTCGTGATAAAGCCGTTCTCCGGCTCGCCCGCTTATAAGGCGGGGTTGCGGCCGGGTGATGTTATTTCGAAAGTGGACGGAAAGCCGGCGGACAATCTGACCACGACGGAAGTGGCCGATATGTTGAAGGGGCCGCGCGGTACGACGGTTCACGTGAGCATCACTCGCGAAGGCGCCACTAACCTACTGGAGTTCGCGGTGATTCGCGACGACATCACGCGAGCAAGTGTGGACCAGGCGTTCCAGGTTAGCCCAGGTTACGGATATATCCATATCCAGCAATTTATGGAGACGACGGGACGGGAACTGGACGAGGCGCTCAAAAAGTTCGGAGAAGACAATCTCAAGGGTTTGATTTTGGATCTACGTGGGAATCCGGGCGGGTTGCTCAATGAGGCGGTTGCGGTCTCCGACAAATTCCTGAACAAGAACGATGTGATTGTGTCCCACCACGGGCGCTCTTCACCGGAACGCATTTACCGGGCGCAGAACGGCAATAAAGGACACTTGTATCCGATCGTCGTGCTGGTAAACCGCAATTCCGCGTCAGCTTCGGAGATTGTGTCGGGCGCTTTGCAGGATCACGATCGTGGTTGGATCGTCGGTGACAACACGTTCGGTAAGGGACTTGTTCAGACGGTGTTCCCGCTTAGCGAGAACACGGGATTGGCGCTGACTACTGCCAAGTACTACACCCCCAGTGGACGGCTGATTCAACGCGATTACTCGAATACTTCGTTCCTCGATTACTACTACAAGACCAACACCGAAGCCCGCAACACGGCGGACGTCAAAACGACTGACGGTGGGCGCACGGTATACGGGGGCGGCGGCATTTCGCCGGACGAGAAGATCGCGCCGGAGAAGTTCGACGCCTTGCAGAGCTTCCTCTACGCTCAGGGAACTTTGAACTACACGCGGCATTATTTTTCGGACCACTCGACAAAGTTGCCCGCCGATTGGAAGCCTGATCAGACGACAGTCAACGAGCTGCACGATTGGCTGCTGAAACAGAACGTAAAATTCACCGAAGCGGACTTCACCAAGGATAACGATTGGATCAAGCGGACGTTGGGAGCAGAGATGATGCTGACAGCGCTGGGTTCCGAGGTGAGCGACCGGTATAAAGTGTCGACCGATCCAGTGGTCACAAAGGCCCTGGAAGCCATGCCCAAAGCGCAGGCGCTACTTGACGGAGCGAAGAAGATCATCGTTCAGAAGATGGCCCACTAGGCTTGTCCGAGAGATTCGCGCAGGTTGCGGTACTGGATGCAGGCGGTCAGTATTGCCACCTGATCGCCCGCAAGATTAGGGACTTAGGCGTTTACGCGGAGGTCCGCGCGAGTGAAACCCCGGCCACGGCGCTGGCTGGGGTAAAAGCAATCATCATTTCCGGCGGTCCAGCGAGCGTTTATGACTTGCAGAGTCCGCGGATCGATCCGCAAATCCTAGACGGGCGCGCGCCTGTACTTGGGATTTGTTATGGCTTACAGTTAATGGCCCGAGAGCTCGGCGGCGAGGTGCGGCCAGGGACAAAGGGCGAGTACGGGCTGGCGCTGCTCGATCTGCAAGAGAGCGCTGCGAGTAGTAAGCTGCTGGCGGGGATGGAGTCAGCCCGCCAAGTTTGGATGAGCCATAAGGATGTGGTGGCCGGGCTGCCTGCCGGGTTCACACGCACCGGTTCGACGCCGACGTGCGCCGTCGCGGTAATGGAAGCGCCCGAGCGTGGCCTCTTCGGAGTTCAGTTCCATCCGGAAGTGGTTCACACCGTCCAGGGGCGCGAACTGCTTTCAAATTTTGTGTTCGGGATTGCGGGTTGCGAGCGCGACTGGGAGCCGGGACATCAGATACCGGAAATCGAAGAGCAAATCCGGGCGACGGTGCGCGATCGCAACGTTTTCTTTTTCGTGAGCGGCGGCGTGGATTCGACCGTGGCATTTGCACTCTGTCAGCGGGCGTTGGGGACGGAGCGCGTGCGAGGCGTTTATGTTGATACGGGTCTGATGCGGGCGGGAGAGACCGAAGCGGTCCGGGCGATGTTTGCTTCCACGGGCGGTGATGTGTCGGTGGAAGCAGCCTCAGGCGAGTTCCTGCACAGTTTGGCGGAAGCGCGCGATCCGGAGCTGAAGCGCTCGATCATCGGCGAGGCGTTCGTGCGCGTGCAGGAGCGCATTATCGACGCGCAACATTTGCTAGACGGGCATTGGATCCTGGGGCAGGGAACGATTTATCCGGACACGATCGAATCGGGCGGCACAGCCAAGGCGGCGGTAATCAAGACGCACCATAACCGCGTTGCGGGAATTCAGGCGCTGATTGAGCAGGGCCGGTTAGTGGAACCGCTAGCTTCGTTTTATAAGGACGAAGTGCGGGCGATCGGGCGGCAGCTGGGATTGACGCCGGAGCATTTGGAGCGGCATCCGTTCCCGGGACCGGGGCTGGCGATTCGCTGCCTTTGCTCGGAGGTAGATGCGACGCTGACACCTCTGGGCGAGGCATATGTGGTGCCGGTACGCTCGGTCGGGGTACAAGGTGATTTTCGAACCTATGCGCCGGTGTTGGCCACGGCCGAGTACCCGTCGAAAGAGGCCAATCTGCAGAGTGCCGCGACGGAGTTGGTCAACGATACGGCGGAGATCAACCGGGTGATCGCGCTGGTGGATTCCCATCAGCCGCTTGGGTCATTGCGCGTATGCGCTTCCACGGTGACTCTGGAGCGGATCGAGCGGCTGCGCGCAGCGGACGCGGTGGTGCGGGAAATGTCGCACAACAGCGGATTCGACAAGGAGATCTGGCAGTTTCCGGTGGTGCTGATTCCTTTGGGTAGCGCGGATAGGCCCGATTCGGTGGTACTGCGGCCGGTGGATTCGGTGGATGGGATGACGGCGCAATCGGTCAGCATGGACGAAGACCTGCTGGGGTCGATGGCTGATCGGTTGTTACAGCTGGAGGGAATCGCGGCGGTGTTTTACGACCTCACGCACAAGCCCCCAGCGACTATCGAGTGGGAGTAGTTTGGCCGGCAGCTAGCCCATCACGCTCATGCCGGAATCGACGAAGATCGTGTTGCCGGTGACGCCGCGTCCCAGATCGCTCGCGAGGAAAACGGCAGTGTCGCCAACTTCGTTCGGGTCGGTATTTCGGCGTAGCGGCGCGCGTTGCTGGACCACTTCGAGGATGGATGAGAAGTCCTTGACGCCGCGGGCGGAGACCGTCTTGATAGGGCCGGCCGAGATGGCGTTGACTCGGATTTTTTCCGGTCCGAGTTCGCTTGCCAGGTATCGCACGCAGGCCTCGAGCGACGCTTTCGCGATTCCCATCACGTTGTAATTCGGGACAACCCGCGTGCTCCCAATGTAGGTGAGGGTGGTGATGGAACCGCCTTCGGTGACCAGGGGTGCCAACGCGCGGGCCACGCCAACAAGGGAGAACGCGCTGATATTCTGGGCAAGCAGGAAGCCGTCGCGGCTTGTCTGGACGAATGGATTGCCCAGTTCTTCATGTTTCGCAAATGCGAGGCAATGGACAACCGAGTGCACTGGGCGATTGAGTGCTCGCACGGATTCAGTCAAGCTGGCGAGGTCCTCATCTTTGGAAACATCGCACGGAAACATGGAGACCACATTCCAGCCTTTGCTGAACTCTTCCACTTGCTTCTTCTCGCGATCACTGAGATAACCGAGGGCTAGCTCGGCGCCTTCGCGGACAAAGGCATTGGCAATGGCGTACGCGATGCTCCACTTATTGGCGACGCCGAGAATGACGGCCAAACGGCCTTTTAAAAGATCGCTCACTGGAGCGAATTGTACACTACGGACAACCCTTGCCTCTCGACCCCGGGACAGAACTGACTTACTTGAAAGGCGTTGGGCCGGCGCGCGCGGCCATGCTGGAGAGCAAAGGGCTCCGGACGGCTGAAGATCTGCTCGCTTATGTGCCGTTCCGGTATGAGGATCGGAGTAATCTGAAGCCGATTTCGCAACTGGCGCCGGGTGAGATGGCGACCGTGATCGCAGAGGTGCGGTCGGCGAAGCTTGCTAGTTTCCGGCGGCGCAATGTCGGGCTGCTGGAGGTTGAATTCGGCGATGCTTCCGGCGGATCACTGACGGGGAAATGGTTCCACGGGCAGCATCTCGCGGGGCGCATGGAAGCCGGACAGCGGATCGCACTGTTCGGGAAGGTGGAATTCGACAGCTATCGCGGCGACCTGACTATGCTGCATCCCGAGATGGAGGTGCTGGCGGGCGACGAAGACGATGCCGACACGACGCTGCACGTGGGCCGCATTGTCCCGATTTATACGGGGGTGGGGAAAGTAAACACGCGGGCGTTGCGGGTGCTGATTCACCGGCTGTTGGAATCGATGTCGGCGGTCGAGGATCACCTGCCGGAACCGTTAAGAAGACGCTATAAGCTGCCGGATCGCTGGACGGCATTGCGCGAGGTGCATTTTCCGGCGAGCGGCTGCGACCTGCGCACGCTGAACGCTTTTCGTTCGCAGCCGCATTTTCGACTGATTCTCGAGGAATTTTTCTGGCTGGAGTGCGGCTTGTGGTTGAAGCGCAAACAGGCGCAAACGGTGCAAGGGATCTCCTTCGCTCTTACGCCGAGCGTGCGCGATCAGATCAAACAGATGCTCCCATTCAAACCCACCGCCGCGCAGAAGCGGGTACTGGGCGAGATTGCGAAGGACATGGAAAACGGCGCGCCCATGAACCGCCTGTTGCAGGGGGATGTGGGGAGCGGCAAAACTATCGTGGCAGCGGAAGCGGCGGTGATCGCGCTGGAAAACGGCTATCAAGTGGCGGTGCTGGCGCCGACGGAAATTCTGGCCACCCAGCATTACTTCTCGCTTAAGCCGCTGTTCGAAAAACTGGGTTATGTGACGGCATCGCTGACCGGATCTTTCACCGCCCGCGAGAAAGTGCAAGTCAAGAAACTGATCGCGGCGGGCTTGATCCATGTGGCGGTGGGGACCCACGCGCTGATTCAGAAAGATGTCGAGTTCAGCAAGCTCGGCCTGGTGGTAATCGACGAGCAACATCGTTTTGGGGTGCTCCAGCGGCTGGGACTGGTGCAGAAGGGCGTACATCCGGACGTGCTGGTGATGACGGCAACGCCCATACCTCGAACGCTGGCGATGACGGTGTATGGCGATCTGGATGTATCGGTGATCGATGAACTGCCTCCCGGGCGGAAGGCGATCGTGACCAAGCAGGTGGAGCAGGACCGGATCGAGCAGGTTTGGAGTTTCGTGCGTAAGCAGGTGGATGCGGGCCAGCAGGCTTATGTGGTGTACCCGGTTGTGGAAGAGTCGGAAACCACGGCGGTGAAGGCGGCGCAACAAATGCACGCGCATCTGCGGGAAGAAGTGTTCCCGGATCTGCAAGTGGGCCTGCTGCACGGGCGTTTGGGGACGGCAGAAAAAGAAGCGGCGATGGACGACTTCAAGCGCGGACGCACGCACATTCTGGTGGCAACGACGGTGATCGAGGTGGGCGTGGACGTACCGAATGCGACGGTGATGGTCATCGAACAGGCCGAGCGCTTCGGACTGGCGCAATTGCATCAGTTGCGCGGGCGCGTGGGGCGGGGTGGCGAGCAATCGTATTGCATCCTGGTAACGGGGAAGCTCAACGACGCCGGGCGCGAACGGATCAGGACCATGGTGGATTCCAACGATGGATTTGTGATAGCGGATATGGATCTGAAGCTGCGGGGGCCGGGTGAGTTCTTCGGGACTAAGCAGTCGGGAATGCCCTCGTTACGGGTGGCGGACATTTTGCGCGACCAGGAGATTTTAGAGGTGGCGCGGCGGGAAGCGCAGGATTTCATTGAGCGGCCGCCAAGTCCGGAAGCGCTTCGGGAAGCTGTGACGTATATTCGGGAAAATTGGCAGCGCAAGTACGGGCTGGTTCAGGTAGGCTGATGCGGGTGATCGCCGGGGAGTTTCGTTCGCGCAAGCTGCGCAGTTTGGAAGGCACCTCAGTGCGCCCAACGCCCAATCGCCTGCGAGAGACGCTGTTCAACGTGATTGCGCCGGAGTTGCCCGGGAGCGTGTTTCTGGATGCTTATGCAGGCACGGGCGCGGTGGGAATCGAGGCATTGAGCCGCGGGGCTGAGCGGGCGATCTTCATCGAGAAGAATAAAGCCGCAGTCGAAGTGATCAAGAGTAATCTGGCCGCGCTGGATTTGAGTGCGCGGGCGCGGGTGGTGGGCGGGGCCGTGAAGATCTACCTTGCTTCGCAGGACGCCGATATTGTTTTCATTGATCCACCTTACGAATTTGCGGGTGAATATTCAATGGCGTTGCAGGTTCTCGGGGCAAAACCTGTGCGATTGGCCGTGGCTCAGCATGACCGGAAAACGATTCTGCCGGCGGAAGCTGGCGCTTTGCGGCGCGTTCGCGAGATTCGGCAAGGCGATAACGTGCTCAGCTTCTATCGGCCGGCCGAAATGCCAGGGAGTGATCATCGGGAAGAAGAGTAATCGGATCGCCGACATGGCAGCCCAGGCGCGACGCCGCGGAAGCTTCGCGTTCCGAGATTTCCAGAAGCCCGCTGCTGCCTTCGATGAGAAATAGCTCGCCCTTTGGCATAGCGGCGTAATTTGAGGCATGGCTGTTAATGGCAATCCCGCGAATCGAGAGCGCGGCGTTGGGACTCTCGGCGGCTCTTAAATTTGTGATCACATTGCCGAAACGGTCGATGTGCTGGACCGCGCGGCCGGAAACTGCAAAACGAACCCAGTTTTCGATGAGCGGGCCGGCCTCGTCGAAATCGAATCCGGCTGCGAGATGGGCGGCGGCAGGTGCGAAGACGTCGCGGCCGTGAAAGGTGCGGCTGACAGGCGATTGCATCAAGGCCGGGTTGACCACGGCGCGAACAGCCTCCGGTTCCGCACCGATCAAGGAAAGCAGGCCGTTGTCGGGAAGAACGAAGGTGTGTCCGCTGACGCGGGCAGCCAAGGCGCGGCGGGCGCTGCCGACTCCTGGGTCCACCACGGCAACGTGCACGGTTGATTCCGGAAACCACCGCCAGGATTGCGCCAAAAGATAGCCGGCCTGAGCAATCTGGAACGGCTCAACTTCATGGGTAATATCGATAACTTGAGCGCTCGAATGAATCCGGGCGATCACGGCTTTCATGACTGAGACGTAGTGATCCCTGGTACCAAAATCGGTCAGGAGGGAGATGATCGAGCTACGCATTGATAAAATCAAGGTACCGTGACAGCTTATTTCGATCACAATGCCAGTACTCCGGTGGATTCCGGCGTGCTTCGCGCGTTCGTGCAAGCGGCGCGGGATGTGTATGGGAATGCGTCCAGCATCCATCGCGCCGGGCAGATGGCCAAGCAGCGATTGGAAGCGGCACGGCGAAGCGTCGCTACACGGATCGGGGCGGCGCCGAGAGAGATCGTTTTTACAAGCGGTGGGACCGAATCGGACAACGTGGCGATCCTCGGGAGCGTACGCGCGGCCAAGCGCAAGCGGAAGCATGTGATCACGACATCGATCGAGCACGCGGCGGTGCTGGCCACCTGCGGGCAACTGGCAGGTGACGGCGTGGGAGTGACGTTTCTGCCGGTGGGGAGTTCGGGAATGGTGGACCCGGGTGATGTGCGGGAAGCGCTGCGGCCCGATACAGTGCTGGTTTCCGTGATGCATGCCAACAACGAAACGGGCGTGATCCAGCCCATTCAAGAGATTGCCGCCGTCACACGGGCTCACGGTGCGCTTCTGCATTGCGATGGTGCGCAGGCCGCTGGCCGGATCGCGGTGGATGTGCGCGAACTGGGTGTCGATTTCTATTCGTTTTCGGCCCACAAGATGAACGGACCGAAAGGCGCGGGAGCTCTGTTCGTCCGCGAGAAAGCGTTGCTGCACGCGATCCAATACGGGGGCCATCAGGAGCGGGAACGGCGCGCGGGCACGGAGAATGTTCCGGCTATCACCGGCTTCGGCGCAGCGGCGGAGTTGGGTATTGATTGTGCAGAGTTGTGCACGTTTCGAGATCTTTTCGAGGAGATCGTTCTGGCGCGCATCCCTGGCGCATATGTGCACGCCGCGCAGAGCCTGCGTCTACCGAACACCAGCAACATTTGTTTCCCAGGTGTGCCCGGTGAGGCTTTAGTGATCGCGCTCGATCTGGCGGGCTTCGCGGTTTCGAGCGGTTCGGCATGTGCGAGCGGGTCCATCGAGCCCTCACACGTACTGCTGGCCATGGGAGTCAAGGAGTCGGATGCACGCTCCTCGTTGCGGTTCTCGATGGGGTTAGGAAATACGAGGGAACAAGTGGAAGCCCTGGTCGAGGTGCTGGCGGCTGCGGTACTCCGCCTCGATTCGCGAACGCGACGCCCGGAGTTGCAGCATGCCTGATTCGTCGCGGATCGCGGTGGCCATGTCGGGCGGGCTTGATAGCTCGGTGGTCGCGGCGATGCTGAAGAACGAAGGCCGCGATGTGGTCGGGATGACTATGCAGTTGTGGAACCAGCGGCGGCTACCGGAGGTTGCGTCAGATAACAGCACGGGGCGGTGCTGCTCGCTCGACGACGTCTACGATGCCCGGCACGTGGCTGAACAGATCGGCATTCCCTACTACGTGGTGAATTACGAGAAGCAGTTCGAGGAGCGGGTCGTCGAGCCGTTCGTGCGCGACTATCTGGAGGGTCGAACGCCGATCCCGTGCACGCTCTGCAATAACTTCATCAAGTTCGATCAGTTTTTCGAGATGGCCGACACGGTAGGCGCGGAACAGGTGGCTACCGGCCATTATGCGCGCATTACGCGGCATCCGGAGACTGGCCGGTGGGAGATGCGCACTCCCGCGGACGCCACTAAGGATCAGACCTATTTCTTATTCGGATTGACGCAGCCGCAGCTGGCGCGAACCGTGTTTCCGCTGGGAGACCGGCAGAAGAAAGACGTGCGGGACTTGGCGCGGCGGCTGCAATTAGCTGTCGCGGAGAAGGGCGAGAGCTACGAAATCTGCTTTGTTCCGAATGGCGATTACGCCGGGTTTATGGACGCATATCTTCGGGAACAAGGCGCCGAGCGGGAGCCGACCAGCGGTTCACTGGTCACTAGCGATGGCAAGGTCTTGGGCCGGCATGACGGAATCCATCACTTCACGGTGGGGCAACGGAAGGGGTTGGGCTTGGCGACCGGCGAGCCGCTTTACGTGATTTCGACCGACTCGGAATCGCAGCGGGTGACCGTGGGATCGAGCGATCAATTGTTACGTTCCACCCTAATTGCGCGGGATGTGAACTGGATATCCATTGACGGGCTGCACGCGCCACTGCGGGCACGGGTGAAAATTCGGCATCGGCACTTGGCGTCACCGGCAACGGTTGAGCCGCTGCCCGGGAACCGGTTCGGGGTGCGCTTCGATGAACCGCAGCGCGCGGTTACCCCGGGGCAGGCCGCCGTGATCTACCAGGACGATCTTGTTTTGGGTGGCGGCTGGATCGAGTGAGTGCCGGGTAAGCGGTCCGCGGTTCGTAACGGGCTGGAGTATATTGCTTTTCGTTTCGCACTGGCGACACTAGCCGCGCCGCCCCTCCCGCTTGCCAATCGGCTGGCAGCCTTTTATGGGCGGGCATTGGATCATTTGGTGCCCCGGCTACGGCGCGTGGCTCTTCACAACCTAAGTTCCGCTTTTCCGGATTTGAGCATGGTGGAGCGGGCGCGCATCGCGGATGGCGTTTTCGCGTCGATCGGACGGGTGCTGGTGGCGTTCGCGCGCCTGCCATCGATACATGCCAACAACGTCGATACGTGGATCCGTTGCGAGGGCATGGAACATGTGAAGCTTGCCCGGGAGCGCGGGCGCGGGCTGCTATTTGCGACAGGACATTTAGGCAACTGGGAATTGAGCGCGTTCGCCTTTGCGTTGTTGGAACGCCCCATACACATGGTGGTGAGGCCGCTCGACAATCCGATGATCGACAGGCTCGTTGCGAGGTATCGCGGCTTGTCGGGAAACCGGTCCATCGACAAGCGGGAATACGCGCGCGGGATACTGCAGGCGCTAGCGAGGAATGAAATGGTTGGAATCCTTTCGGACCAGCACGTGCAAGACGGCGTCGCGGTTACGTTTTTTGGGCAGAATGCGACCGCGTCCTCGGGAATAGCGAAGATTGCGGCTCGCACGGGTGCGCTGGTTGTCCCAGGTTTTGCGCTATGGAGCGCAACCGAGAACAAATACGTCCTGCGCTTCTTTCCGCCCGTGGAAATCACCGGTGATGCTGAATTGGATACACAGCGCGTGCAACTCGCTATCGAGGTTGCGATCCTTCAGTATCCCGATCAGTGGATGTGGATTCATCAGCGCTGGAAGACTTAGACGATACAGCCATCGCGCATGTGGACGGTGCGGTCGCCAACAGCAGCGGCATCGGCATTATGAGTAATCATTAAGACCGTCTGACCGAGACGCTGGTTGAGGTCGCGCAAGATGGCGAGGACGGATTCCGAGTTGGCGCTGTCCAGGTTCCCAGTAGGTTCGTCGGCGAGCAGAATGGCCGGGTGATTCACGATGGCGCGAGCGATCGCGACGCGCTGCTGCTCGCCACCGGACAGTTCGGATGGCTTATGGTCGAGACGCGCAGCTATGCCGAGGGCGTCGAGAACCTTTCGAAATTCGGAGTCTTCGTTGGAGTTGCGCTTTGAGCCGCTGAGATAGCGCGCAAGAGAGATGTTATCTCCGGCGGTTAGATTCGGGAGCAAGTTGAACTTCTGAAAGACAAAGCTGACTGTGTCGCGGCGAAGGCGTGTGCGGCCGGCATCGTTGAGGCGGGCAAGGTCACTGCCCGCGACGCGCACGGTTCCGCTGGTCGGCGGAGTCAAGCCACCCACGATATGGAAGAGCGTGCTCTTGCCGGAGCCGGACGGTCCCACGATGGACAGGAATTCTCCCTTCATGACGTCGAGGTGCACGCCACGCAAGGCTTCGACATCGACCTTGCCCACGCGGTAAATCTTGCGCAGATCGCGAATGGAGATGATCGGCTCACTCATAGGCGAGTGCTTCAATGGGGTCCTGCCGCACTGCGATGGTCCCGGGGTAGAGAGCTCCGAGCAGGGCTGCAGTCATGACGATTGCGCCGGCTATTGGCCACCATTCGGGAACGATAGCTAGAGGCAGCGACGCGGGCACCAGCCGCATGATGGCCCACTTGGAACCGAAGCTGAACACGATTCCTAGTAATGTGCCGCCGATGCCCATCAAGAGCGCTTCGGCAAGAATCAGTTGGAGGATGAAGAAGCGCGAACCTCCGAGAGATTTGAGAATTCCGATCTCGCGCGTGCGCTGCAGAATCGCCATATACATAGACAGAGAGACGACTGCGAAGGCGATCAGGACGCCGATGCCGATCACGACATCGATGAAAGGTTTGAGAAAGGGAACGTTGTCGACGGAGATCAAAGACGCGAACTCTTCCATGGGATAGATTGGATAACCTTGCAGCCGCTCCTGTAAGTTCGCCAGTACTGATTTCAAGTTGGCCTTGGAGTCATCTAATTTGACATAGACGACGCTGAACTTACCGGTAGCGCTATCAAGGCGCTGCAGTACCGATGCGCGGACGAAGATGTGCGACAGCTTGCCGGGCTCTACGATCCCGGCCAGATGCCAGGATTGATTGATCAGCGTGACGGTTTGCCCCACTTTGGCGCGGGCCTGATCAGCGTAGTAGCTGTCATAGAGTATGTCGTCATCGCGCTCCAGTCCGTGACCCTGGAGGAATGTGAAGCCGCCGCTGACGCGGTTGAATTCCTCGGGACTAATACCGGTAACAGAATTCCATCCACCGAAGGAGTGGTTGATGACGCCAGTGGCGAGCACGACGTGCGGCTGTTTGGCGATGAATGAGACAACGCCCTGGGTTATGGTAGCGCCGCTGAATTGCATGAGTGAGCTGTTGGGCGCCCGGACGATTAGATCCGCGCCAACGCCGCGGGTGCGCTTACTGGAGTCCTGAACATAACCGCGGCTCAGGCCCACTAAGGTGAGGATCAATGTTACCGGGACGGCGATGAGTAAGATGCTGAGCAGGGTCCGCAACGGCCGGTGGCGGACATTTTCGAAAACGAGCGTGGCGATCATTGCACGGGTGCTCCCGCAGTCGCGGCCTTGGGCTCAGCTGGTGGAGATGCGCCAATAACTTGCAAGACGCTGCCCGGGGGCTGCTCCAACGTGAATTTATCGTCGGCGATATCGGCATTGCTTTCGAATTTGACCATGTTGATCACCACGCCATAGCCGTCTTTGGGGCGGCTGATGTGGACGGTTTGGGGGAACGAGATGTGATTCGAAGTTTTCCAGTCCATGTAACGGGTGTCGCTCAGAATGGTACCCGAGCTGTCGTACTCTTTCTGCCGGGTGACCAGGAGCGTGGTGCGATCGAAGAATATAGCGCGGTCGATCATGAGTTCCCCGGTGGGAGTCTTGCCGATGATGACCATAACGTAGAGCGAGTCGCGCTCATCGGTGGCGTCGACAAGTAGCGGAGTCTCCTTGGCGGGGTCAGGGGGTGCCACGATCATGGCTTCGAGAAAAGCCTCCGGGCGCAGGTTTTCCAGGCTGTTCTTGGAGCTGGGTGGGGCGTCGTTGCGGCCTTTTATAAAGCGGTTCCTGGGGGGAATGTGGATTCGGAAGTTCGGCCCGGTGGAGACCATGTCGAAAACTTTGGAGCGCAGGACGGGTGCGAGGCCGATGATGCGGATGTCGGAAGGCCGGCGATAGATGATGTAGGCGCGAATGTCTTTATAGTCGGTGATCTCGCCTTTAATGACGCTGCCGGTTTCCGGAGTCATATCGACGGTGGCAGTGAAGGAACGGACGGCCTGGTATTGGGTGACGAGGCGGCGGACGAGATCCTCGCGGGTTGCGGTGATGAGCGGGCGCGCCAATCCGGAATTTGCGCTGCGGTGGGAGATGATGGTCTTGCGCACGAGGCAACCGGACGTGCCGGCTACGAGCAGAAGCAGGCAAATCGAGGGAGCGAGCGAGCGCACAGGAGGCATCTGTCCATTTTAGGGTGCTACGATGAATGAGTCGGCGCAACGCCGGTCCCACCCCGAAACGGGCCTGTGGCGCAGTTGGGAGCGCGCTTCCATGGCATGGAAGAGGTCAAGGGTTCGAATCCCTTCAGGTCCACCAATGTCTCAATTTCAGGGCTCTACGCACCTAATGGGGGCAGCCGCCTCCCTGACTGAATCTAAGAACACATTAGCCTTAACCCTCAACCCGGTAGTTTCTGAATCCGTAAGCTTCGGTCGAGCGCTGGTTCTTGTGGTACCTCCGGGTGCTGGCCGGCGAACGAATCAGCCGCGAATGCCCACAGTTTCCCGGCATCGATGAGCACTTCTTCACGCGACGTCACGGCTATGCCACCACCTTTTTGCGATCTGAAAACCACAAGGTTTACGATGTGGTGCTGGGCCGCAGTGAAGCCTCTCTGGAGAGCTATCTGGCCCGTCTGGAAGGCAAGCATCTGGTCCAAATGGTCTGCATGGATCTGGCGGTCAGCTATCGCGCTTCGGTGAAGAAGCATTTTCCGCAGGCCCGCATCGTAGCCGACCGGTAACCTCGTATTCGGGCAAGCCCAACAAACCTCTGATCTGATCTAAACAATCCTCGCAAGTATGTTTTATCCGTTCGAGAATGGGCTTGCCCCTTAAGGTGTTCACGTCATACTTGCGATACAATAACGCCTGGTTTCCAAAGCCACTGGAGAAAGAATGTTTAAGAAACGAATCCTTGCATGGGCCGCAGTTCCTTGTGCGCTCGCTGCATTTTCTGTTCAATATTTAAGGGCCGATTCGATCGGATCCGTGGAAGTCGTCAACGAGACTAAGCACGACCTTTCAGCGCCGGTCCGGGATTATTACAACCAGGCTGCGCCCATAACCGCTCCGACGATCATGCCTGCACGCGTTATCTCAGGTAGACCGACCGCAGTCAGCATCGACAAAACTGATCCGGCTGTTCAGGACAGCGCTGTCGCCGCATTGCCCACGATTCCGGGATTGAACTTGCTCGGACTGGGAGTCGGCTTCGTGGGACCGCAAGGGCCCTTCAATCTGATGTACGCTCCCCCAGATACAAATGCTTCTGTTGGCACCACACAGATAGTCGAAACGGTAAATTTGCAATACGCCGTGTTCGACAAAACGACCGGAACTCCCACGCTGGGCCCTGTCAACCTGTCGAGCCTTTTCACCGGTTTCGGGGGTGGATGCGCCGGAAGTAGTCTCAGTGACCCAGTTATCCTTTTCGACAAGCTAGCGAAGCGCTGGGTTTTCGAGTTCTTCACCACGTCGGCACCCTACACCTACTGCATGGCCGTTTCCACCTCCAGTGATGCAACGGGTACCTACAACCGTTACGCGTTCGCGTCTCCTATTTTCCCCGACTACACAAAAGTTGGGATCTGGCCCGATGCTTATTACTTGACTGTTCGCAACTTCGGCTCCCAAGGCCAGTCGTATGTGGGACCGAGAGCCTGTGCCGTTAACCGCGCGGCAATGGTAGCCGGAAAGGCTTCGACGATCGAGTGCTTCCAAATCAATAGCAGCACCCTCGACGGACTCCTTCCCGCCGATCTTGACGGTCTGACGAAACCTCCGGCCGGTTCACCGAATTATATGGTGATTCAGGGTCTGCCCGGCAGCAACACTCTTCAGCTTTACAAGTTCCATTCTAACTTCATTAACCCTGCGAATGCGACGTTTACGGGTCCCACCCTCATCACGGTTTCCCCCTATAACGAAGCACCTCAACAGAGCTTCGTGCCCCAGCTTGGCACGACTACGAAACTGGACTCTCTAGGCAACTACGTGATGTTCCGCCTCGCATACCGGAATTTCGGAACCTACGAATCGCTTCTTGCCAACACGACGGTGACTATCGCGAAACCAAGCACGCACACCGGCGTTCGCTGGTATGAGCTCCGAAGCCCGAACTCAACGCCAGTGGTGTTTCAGCAGGGAACCTACGCTCCTGATTCCAGCTATCGATGGACGGGCAGCATCGCTCAAGACAAGGTTGGGGATATCGCAGTGGGCTACAGCGTGTCGAGCTCCTCTCTTCATCCTGAGATTCGTTACACAGGACGTGTCCCGACCGATCCGCTGGGAACACTGGAAGCGGAAGCCACGATCTTCAACGGCACCGGCTCTCAGACTTCCGGACTTAACCGATGGGGTGATTACAGCAGCATGAGTGTCGACCCCGTGGACGATTGCACGATGTGGTACACAAACGAGTACCTTGCCACCACCGGTTCATTCAACTGGTCAACGCGTTTGTTCTCGTTTAAGTTTCCGAGCTGTAAATAGCCTATACCTTCACATTCCCCGAGCCACTGTGGTTCCGGGGAGATGAAGATAAGGTCCTGCGGGCAAATGGACGAGGAGTCCTGACTGCCCGCAGGATCGAATTTTCAATCTGGAACAGGTATGCGGCACCAGGTTCCCCTCCTGAACCCTTTCCAGCCAAGAAAGTATCGCACGATCCCCCAGAGTTCCTCTCCATGCTCAGCGAATTCGGGGCCATCACTGCGGCTCACGCGTGTAGCCTTTCCTCCTCGCCTATACCAATGAAGAAGGGATCTATAAAGGAGCTTGCCCGCCGGTAGCGCCATACACTTCTCCGGTCACGAAGCGCGCCTCGTTCGAAGCAAGGAAGACAAAGAGCGGAGCGAGTTCCACGGGCTGTGCGGCACGTCCAAACGTGGTGTCCTGGCCGAAGACTTTCACCTTCTCCTCGGGCATGGTGGAAGGAATCAGTGGCGTCCAAACAGGTCCAGGCGCTACGGCGTTCACACGCACCCCGCGCTCCATTGCGCTGTGCGATAGCCCCTTTGTAAAGTTCGCAATCGCGGCCTTAGTCGGCGAGTACGAAAGTAAATTCGGAGACGGAACAAATGCTTGGATGGAACTGGTGCTGATGATAGAACTGCCTGGCTCCATGAGAGGGAGGGCTGCGCGGCAAAGCCAAAACGTGGCATACACATTCGTCTTGAACGAGCGATCGAACTCTTCGGTAGTGAACTCTTCGAGCGAGTCATGGGTTGCCTGATATGCCGCATTGTTGACCAGAATGTCCAGGTGCCCAAACTGCTTGACTGTTTGCGCGACCAATTCGCCACAATGGGCTTCGTCGCGGATGTCTCCGGGAAGCAGCAAGGGTTCATGGCCCGCTGAGCGAACCCACTTAGCGGTTTCGGCAGCATCCTTTTCTTCTTCCGGAAGATAGCTGATGGCCAAATCCGCACCTTCGCGCGCGAAGGCAATTGCGACAGCGCGTCCGATACCGCTGTCTCCACCCGTTATGAGGGCGACGCGTCCGTTAAGCCTGCCACTGCCGCGGTAACTCTGTTCTCCGTGATCGGCTTGAACGGCCATGTCCGGCTCGAGCCCTGGCCGCCGTGTGTTGTCTTGGGGATAAGGGGGCTTGGGTCCTGCATCCCGAGGATCGATCAACTCAGGATCTTGTATATGAGTTTCCATGAAGGACCCGGGTGCACGGCATAAGCCAAAAGACTATGAAGGCTTTTCAGGTTCGGGACGAAGCCCACTAGTTGGAGCTACACGATGAGTGAGCCCTGCCAGGCGGGTAGATCCTAGAGGCTGGTTTCGCCGCGTTCGTCGTTGCGGATGCGAATGGCCTCCACGACGTCGAAGACGAAGATCTTGCCATCGCCGATCTTGCCGGTGCGGGCGGCCGCCGAGATGGCGTTAATGACTTCGGCCGAGCGCGCGGAGGGGACGACCAGCTCGAGCTTCACTTTGGGCATGAGCTCCACCTCGTACTCGTGGCCCCGGTAAGTTTCGGTGTGTCCTTTCTGGCGACCGTGGCCGCGCACTTCGCTGATGGTCATCCCGTCGATGCCGAGCGCTTTGAGCGCCTCGCGCACCTCTTCGAGTTTGAAAGGCTGCACGATCGCTTCGATCTTCTTCATCGCTGTTGCTCTCCTGAGTCGGCCGGCAAGACGCCGGAAGGTGGAATCTTGCTATCATCCGCCCTCCACGTACAAAAGCGCTAACAAAATTTTTTTTATGCAGGGAATTCGCGGGCCTTTGGCCCAGCATCGACGTTCTAATTCGATTATCTGGCTAATTGAAAAAGTTTATTTGTCATTTTGATGACCGTCCTGTAGGCTTGAGAGTCTTCCCCGGGGCGCCCTTCGTCGCGCGCACACACTCGAACAATCTGGATTGTAAGTTGGATCTCCCTTGCGCGCGCAACCGCCGACCGCGAGGCGAATCACTGGCTCGATACCCAGCAAGCGTTTGAGCGAACTTCTCGCACCAACAACACTCGATGGCAACAAATTCAAGTCTAGGTTAGGCAGGAGGATTTCTACCACTCATGAAGCTTTCTTTCTCTGACAAACTCTCGCGGCTCGGCGCCCGTTTGCAAGATCCCGAGTGGCGCCGTTTCGGCATGCTGATTTTACTTGGGAAAGCAGCGGCCATCGCACTGCTGGCGCTGGCTGCCTTTCTCTGGAACCCGGATCTTCTGGGCTCCCGGGCGTTTGCCGCCGATCCGGTGCTAAAGGGGAACGACATCGTCAACCCACTGAACACGGTTTGGACGCTGCTGGCGGCGTTTCTTGTGTTCGGAATGCAAGTCGGCTTCACGATGCTCGAAGCTGGGTTCTGCCGGTCGCGCGAAACGGTGAATGTGTTGATGGAGTGCATTGTTGACACGTGCTTGTGCGGCGTTCTGTTTTTTGCGTTCGGCTTTGCGTTTATGTTCAGCCACGGCAACGGCTGGATTGGGTTGAACTGGTTCATGCTGCAGGGCGCCCCGACGACGTATGAGACCACGGGGGTCGCCTTTCTTGCATTCTGGCTCTTTCAGTTCGCGTTTGCGGATACCTGTTCGACCATTACTTCGGGCGCGATGATCGGGCGAACGGGGTTCGTGGGCGATCTGCTCTACAGCATTGGGGTGTCGGGATTCATCTATCCGATCATTGGTCACTGGGCGTGGGGTCCGGACGGATTCCTGGCGACCATGGGGAGCGCGGGGAACTTTCTTCCGTGGGTAGGCACGAGCTTCCATGATTTCGCCGGTTCGACCGTGGTTCACACGATCGGCGGATTCATCGCCCTGGCCGGTTCGATTATGCTTGGTCCGCGGCTGGGCCGCAAGTTCAAGCGCGACGGCGGCGGGCCGATGATGCCGCACGATCTGACGATAGCGGCTTCGGGTGGCCTGCTGCTCTGGTTCGGCTGGTACGGATTCAATCCGGGAAGCACACTGTCGGCGATGGACTTCGAAGGAATTGGCCGGGTTGCGGCCAATACCACGCTCGCGGCGTGCGCCGCCGGCCTGACGGCAATGGCGTACGGATACTTGATCAGCAAGAAGTGGGACGTGAGCTTCACGGTGAACGGCTTCCTTGCTGGACTGGTCGCGATTACCTGTCCCTGCTACTGGGTGAGCCCAGCGGGCGCGCTGATGTTGGGAGGAGTGGCGGGTGTTGTTGTGGTGCTGGGGGTTGAGCTTCTGGAATGGATGCGGATCGACGACCCGATCGGCGCCGTGCCGGTGCACGGGATTTGCGGGATTTGGGGAACGCTGTCGCTCGGGCTATTTGCATGCGGGAAGTATGGGGCGACCGGACCGATCACGCCGGACAACTCCGCGCCGCTGCGGGGTTTGTTCTACGGCGGAGGGATGCAGGTGCTGATTGCGCAAGCGATCGGGAGTTTGATCATCACGTGCGCGACCTTCGCGTCCGCGATGTTGGTAATGTATGTGGTCCACAAGATGGGGCTTCTCCGCGTATCGGCGGAGGGCGAGAACTACGGTCTGGATCTTCACGAGCACGGGATCTCCGCCTATCCGGAATACGTGATCAGTTCGTTGGGAAGGCCGGGCGGTATGCAGATGGAAGCGCTGGGCCACGAGGCCGGGAAGATCGGCTCGACGGGACTTCAGAACTCCCAGCTATCGGCGGAGCTTTCACCAGGAAAGCTGGGATAGCGGCGGATCGATTGTAAGCAGCAGCCGAATACGAAAGGAGAAATCGACATGCGGATTCTTGTGCTTTTCCTGGCGCTCGCAGTAGTGGGGTGGGCCACCGGCACTGACGAGCCTCAGAATGTAAACAGCGCTGCACAAAGCAGTCAGACTCCCCCGGGCACACCGCCTTCACCGGAAGCGTCCAAGCCGGCGGACGCGCCTGCGCCGAGCGCGCCGGCAAAGCTAAACGGGTGGGTGGTGAGCGGCCTGGCCGATGGGTATTTCACGTTGAACTTCAATCACCCGGCGTCCAACGCGAACCAGCTGCAGAACTTCGATCTCAACTGGGGGCAGCCCGAGATAAGTGAAGTCCTGCTGACCATCGATAAATCCGACAAGGTGTTTGGGGTGCATCTTGAGACCGGGTTCGGGGAGACCATGCGCCTGATCCATGCGGGCGACCCGGCCGCGCGCGAGCACCAGGCGCTGCGGTATGTCAAGCAGATGTATGTGATTGCGAAGCCGAACCATACGCATGGCTCCGAGTTCGATTTCGGTGAGTTCGTGACCTCCGCTGGGGCGGAAGTGATCGAGAGCTCTTCCAACTGGAACTACACGCGGTCTCTGCTTTTTTCTTGGGCAATTCCTTACTATCACTTCGGCTTTCGCTCGAATATCCCGGTGACCAAGGAACTGGCAGTCGGCTTTCAGTTGGTGAACGCCTGGAACACGCTGTGGGGGAACAACAACCTGGACAACATCGGACTGACGCTCGCTTACACCAAGCCGAAGTTTACGTATAACCTCAACTACTACGAGGGCCCGAACCATATGGGCACGAGGGAGGGCAAGAGGAACCTGGTGGATTCGACATTGACGCTCACGCCGACGAGTAAGCTGGCGGTGTACATCAATGGTGACTACGGCCGTGACGATCGGATCGGCGGAGGTTACGACCCCTGGTACGGTCTGGCCGGAGCGGCGCGGGTTCAACTGAGCAAAAGGTTCGCGGTGGCGGGGCGGGCGGAGTTCTTTGACGACGTGACAGGCTTCACCACTGGGACCAAGCAGATACTCAAAGAGGGGACGGTGACGGGGGAGTATAAGTATAACGATCACCTGGTGGGGCGGTTGGAATTCCGGCGTGACGTGTCTAATGTGGCGTTCTTCGACCGGGGCGCGCAAGCCGGGCGGAGCCGCGACATGGACACAGCCACGATCGGCATCGTAGCGCTGCTCGGCCCCATGAAGTAGAGCGTTCGGAGGGGGCTTGCGGAGCGGAATGCAGCTTCACAGGCCGCAGTTCGGAGTTCTATCGAGTTGCTTGTAGATGCGAGGCGCTCCACTCCTCATAGGCGACCTGGCAGCGGATATCCTCAAGGATTTCGCGCGAGGAGGCTTCGGAATCAGCTTCCAGCCTGCGAAGGGCGATGTTGAGGATCACCCGGCGATCGACCGGGAATCCGCGCATCCTGGCGATCTCGGCGCAGAGTTGGACGAGCAGCTCGAAATGATAGACGTCGAGCAGTTCTGCGTTCTCCCAAAGCGAGCGGTGTTTGGACTGAAAGCGCGGCAGCACGAGAGTAGCGGCGCGCCGGACCGAAGCGGTCTGGTAGATCGCGGCAAACATCCCCACGAAACCGCAGCAGCCGAGGGCCAGCATATCCCCGATCTGAGAAACGCGGAACGAATGCACCGGTTCCATTAGAAAATAGTTGACAGCGACGGCCCCCGCGGCCATGGTTCCGAACCCCAGGTAACGGTGGATAGACGCGCTCGCCCGGACGGAAAGCGCAGCCACGATCACGAGCGACAGATAACTTAGGCTCATTGCTGGCAACTTCTAACCCGACACTTTACTACAGTGAAAACGGCGAGCACGGGGCTTGTGTGGGGAACCGGAAGTTGTGGTCCAACCGCGCACAGGCAGGTGCTAACCATTCCGATATCTTTTGGGGTGGCGATGAGATCAGCAGCAAAGGAAACCCGGATTGACTGAAAAGGTTGCCTCTAAAGACGCCTCGATGGCCAAGGTGGTGGTGGCCACCACGGTCATGCTGTCGTTCATCTCTTTCTGGAGGGCGGCCGCCATTGTTCTGAGCGATCTCGCCTCTTCGGCGTACTACGCGGGAGGCATCGCGGAGACGCAGATTGGCAAGTCGGCGCCGTGGTTCATTCTCGGGATCATGTTGTTCTCGTATGCCGTGAAGTCTATCTACATCGAGAGCTGCAGCATGTTCGTGCGCGGAGGCGTTTACAAAGTCGTTCATGAGGCCATGGGCGGGACGTTTGCAAAGTTGTCCGTGTCCGCGCTCATGTTCGATTACGTCTTAACCGGACCGATCAGCGGGGTCAGCGCCGGCCTGTATCTGGCGGGTCTGGTCAATGAGATTGGCGACCGGCTGAGCATTGCGAGCTTGCACTTCTATCCGCCGTGGTTTGCGGCGTTTTTCGCGGTAATCGTGACGCTCTACTTCTGGCGGCAGAACCTGAAAGGGCTGCACGAATCTAGCGAGAAGGCGCTGAGGATCATGCAGATCACCACGGTAATGGTGGTGATTCTGGTGATCTGGTGTTTGCTGACCATGCTTCTGAAGGGTTTTCAACCGGTTCCATTTCCTTCGACCAGCAACATCCGGTTCGGCGAGGGATCGCTTGGATGGTTGAAAGGAACGGTGGCGCCAACAATCACGGCCGTGGCGATTCTGGTGGGCCTGGGGCATTCGCTACTCGCGATGAGCGGATTCGAGACGCTGGCGCAGGTGTACCGCGAGATTGCGTCGCCCAAGCTGAAGAACCTGCAGCGGGCGGGAACGGTGATTTTTCTGTACAGCATGCTGTTCACCTCGCTTGTTTCGTTTTTCGGAGTGATGCTGATTCCGGATGCGGAGCGCGGCAAGTATTTGAATAACCTGATTGGCGGGCTGGCGATTTTTTTGGTGGGGCCGCTACCGTTGCGGGTGGCCTTTCACGCGTTCGTGGTGGTGGTCGGCACGTTGATTCTGGCCGGAGCGGCAAATACCGCGATCATCGGATCGAACGGAGTGATCAACCGGGTGGCGGAGGATGGCGTGCTGCCCGCGTGGTTCCGCAAGCCGCATCCGCGTTTTGGCACCACCAGCCGGGTTATCAATACGATCGTCTTCTTGCAGATTCTGACGATCGTGGTGAGTCGGGGCGACGTGAACATGCTGGGCGAAGCCTACGCCTTCGGAGTGGTCTGGAGCTTTTCGATGAACGCGCTTTCCGTGCTCCTGCTGCGTTTCAAGATGCCGGGGCATCGTGAATGGAAGGTGCCTTTGAACTTCACCGTGCGAGGCGTGGAGATTCCGGTGGGACTGGGATTGATCACGCTATTTCTCTTTACGCTGGCGTGTATCAACTTGCTGACGAAGGAGATTGCCACCATCGCGGGCGTGCTATTCACGGCAGCATTTTTTACTACGTTTGCAATCTCAGAGAAGCTGAACCGGCGGCGGCACGAAGAGACGACGCACAACCGCGGAGAACATTTCCAGCTGGAGCAGAGCGAAGACGTCTCGCAAGGGACGGTAAAGGTGCGCAAGGGCAACGTGCTGGTGGCCTGCCGCAACCCGCATCATCTGGAGCACTTCCAGAAGGTGCTGCAGAAGACCGATACACGCAAGGTGGACATCGTGGTGCTTTCGGTCCACCGGGTGACAGCGGCAGCTTCCGGAGAGTTCGATCTGGAGCCCGATCAAATTTTCGCGAGCGCGGAGCAGGCGCTCTTTACCCGGGTAGTGACGATCGCGGAGACATCGGGCAAGCGAGTGAAGCTGCTGGCGGTGGCGGCGGCAAATCCCTGGACCGGGATCGTGCAGACGGCCGCCAAACTGGGGTCTTCTCGGGTGGTGACGGGATTGTCCCCGCTTTTCGCGGATAACCCTTATGAGCAGGGCAAGATCGTCGGGGAGGCGTGGGAGATGCTGCCTTCGCCGCGGCCTTCATTGACGCTGGAAGTGGTTCTTCCGGATCACACGAAGTCGTTGTTCTTCAACCTGGGTCCTCATCCTCCTCGTTTGTGGCCCGAAGACGTTGAACTCGTGCACGAGCTGTGGCTGGAACTGATCGGAAAGGGATTGGGATCGAAGCTGCATCATCGGGATGTGGTGGGAGTCGCGCTGCGCCGGCTGCGCGAGCAATTGCATTCCCCCGAGGAGCGGCGGATTGTGGAAGAGCTGGATGCGGAGATGCTGCATCATCCGGCGATGGAACCGTTGCCGGGCGCGAGAGAACCGGACTCTGGCGAAGAGAACGATTAGCGCACGAATCCAACCCGGTGATCTAACGCACCTTCCCTGCTGAGTTTTCAAGAACGACGTTGGAGAGCACTGCGGTATCCGCCTTGTCGGGCAAATGCGAACAGAAGCCTATGCCTACGTAAAAAGGCGCGTCGAAGTGCAGAGTGATGGGCGGGCCAAACTGATGCATGGGTTCGCCTTCAAGACTGATGAAGATGGAGATCGAATCGCCCTTCTTCTCTAGACCGATCCGCTTCGCTAGAACCTTGCCAACCGAGCCGCCGAAGCGAAATTGCCTATCAGTTATCAAAGCACCTGTTTGAGGACGCTGCGCGAGGTGAATCATACCCGTCCCGTGCTCGGCGACCATGGCTTCCTTCGAGTCGTCATCGAGATTCTGGCGAATGACTAAGATTGCTTTGCGGTCGTCGTAGCCGCTTGGGTTCGGGAATGTGGCGTCCGCCGCAAGGGAGACGTCGCCAGACATTTTCTGCCAGAGATAACGGAACTCATCACGCGTGTACCAGACGTTATAGCCTGCTGAGTTGATGGTGTACCGTGCGGTAGCGGAGTCGTAAGTGGCGCTGCCGGGCACAACAGCGGCTCCGATATCGGATTGTCCCTGAAAGATGCCGATCGGAGTATCGTCATTCCTGCTTGGCCGATGAAAGTCTGCCGGTGGAGGCACCTGTTTGTGAGTGGCGGAACCTGGCTGAGCCCAGTCCGGCACCGGTATTGTAGCTGTTGCCGAGCCGGAGGATGCTTGGGACCATGCTAGATGAGAGGCAGACGACATCAAGACAAACAGTAAGGCTGGGGCGGCGAGGCGAAGAGTGTTGAGACTCATGTCGAAGGAAACTTTAGCAGACTTTTCCGGGGAGGTTGAACGGGATGAGATCGCCGTTGTAAGACGGTGCCGGGCTTTCGGTAGCGGGCCAACTCAAGCCGAAACCGGTGCTTCTCATCCAGTAACTGGGTGCTGCTGAGCGCGGAACGGGCGGTTTATGCCATATGACTGTAAATCGTATCGGGTTAGCCTGTTTCTCTATCTTTGTCCCGTTGGTTGTCCTAGGCTCATGCTTGGGATTGCTAGGAATCTCGCTATGTGCTCTTATCTCTCGGGTCCCATTCGAGCAAGCCGGTGGACTCGGCTGCCAGGATGCCAACCGGCCGCTCCTGCGATATCTAGTTAAAGAGAGACTGGACGAAAGAGAGGGCACCTTAACCAGGGCAAGCGCGGACTGTGGATCTCCACCACCGATGGAAGCGGTGAAGTTGTGCAGAACGACCTCGCTCATGGGCGATTGTGAGTACAGCAGAGGGAGCGGTGAAAGTGCGAACGCAACTAGAACGATTTGTAACGTACAACCATTAAACCCCGCGCGATCGCTCGCGCACTATTCTTATTTGCGCTCGCCGTATTGGACCGGGGTGAAGCGAACCTCGTCGGCAACCAGATATTCGCCCTCGCGCGGGCCCGAGAATTCCACGTATGAAATGCGAGCCGCTTTAACGGTCATGGTGAAGATAGGAACCGGGTCGACGGGTGATTTGCGGCTCGGGGCGGAGCTAAGCTGGGCGCTGTCCACGACTTTGCCCTCGGAATCAAAAGCTTCGAGCAGCGCGGGCACACCCGTGGATCCCCAAAACTCCAACGTGGCCGAGGAGACCGGTTTCGGGAAGGTGGCCCGGACTGGAATCGGCTCGGTCGCCATGGCGCAGAGGATTCCCTTGTGGCCGGAGGACAGGTGCGTGAAGAACATCAGCATGCCCACGGACTTAGATTTTTGGGGCTGCCGCGCGAGCGTGAAGACGACGCCCTTTTCTTCCCAGCGCGCAACGCGGTTTGCCTTCGCGTCCGCGAGCAGGGGCACGGCATCTTCAAAATTGACAACGGCTTGCTCCGCCCCGGAAGCGTAGAGAACAGCAAGCAGCAAGCAGGCTGCGGCGCGGATCACCCTTTGCTTAACTCCAGGCCGGACATCGTACCGGTCGACGAGGCGAACCGATCGGTCTCAATCCCCATGCGGTGCAGCATCGACACGAATAGATTCGGCAGAGGGTAGTTCTGATTGCGATCAAACGCGAGGTGGCCCGCATGGTTGAATCCGCCGCCTGCGAGCAGGGTAGGCATGTTGCTCGTCGAGTGCGCATTCGCGTCGCCCAGATTCGAGCCGTAAAGAACCATCGTGCGGTCCAGAAGCGCAGCACCGCCTTCCTGAACGCCTTTAAGACTCTTGAACAGATCGGCAAGCAGGCGCATGTGATACGAGTCGATGATACGGAGCTGAGCTAGCTTGGCTTCCGACTTCCCGTGATGCGAAAGGTTGTGATAACCGTCGCTGATGGTGGCGCCTTTGATCTCGACAACCGGCGTACTGACGCTGTCGAGCATCAACGTAACGGACCGCGTCGAGTCTGTCTCAAACGCCAGGCGCACCAGGCCGTACATCGTGGCCACCTTCGCCATGTACTGCGCGGGGTTGGCGGGGTCCACGGGCTCGGGCTCCGTGACGATAGGTTTAGGTTTCCTCTCCCATCCTTTAGAAGCCTGCAGGCGTCCTTCGAGTTCGCGAACACTGGTGAAGTATTGATCAAGGCGGGACCGGTCCGCCGCGTCCACACTGTTTTGAAGATCGCGAACCTGATCGCAAACGGCGTCGAGAATCGACCTGCCCGTATCGAGTTCCGCAATCTTTGCTTCCACCTCTTTCGGGCTGCCCTGAATGAACATTTGACGGAACACGCCGGCGGCACTCTGCTCCGGCGGAATGGCCACCCCGTTGCCCGTCCACGAGAGCGAGCGCCCGCCGGTATTGACCGCCAAGGTGAGCGAAGGGAAACGAGTCTGACTGCCAATGCGTTCGGCGATGTACTGATCGAGCGAGATGGTGTTGCGGAATGAACTGCTGGCGGGGTGCGGCGCGGCGGTGAGGAAACTGATATCGGCAGGGTGGCCGCCATCAACATTCGGGTGCGAGACGCCGGAGAAAACCGTGAAATCGTTGCGGTGATCCTGCAGCAGTTTCAGATAGGACGATGGCGTGTAGTCACGGCCCGCGCCCGTGGGGAAGAACTCGCCCGGCAGCAAGCCAAGGTTGTTGCAGATGCCGAACATCCTGCGCGGGGTGTTGGCAGTTTGTGCGCGTCCCGTGGCTGGAAACATGGCGTTCAGGAGCGGGAGCCCGAGACCAACACCAACACCACGGAGCAGCGAACGGCGCGAGAGCGCGCGACGGGGACGTCGAGTGTTAGGGCCGGATTGAATCATAGGAATCCTCTTTGTTGTCTCACTTATACCTGAAGAGATCGCTCTCAACAATGCCATGCACAATGCTGCGTACACCGTAATCCGAGCTTCGCGTTTCAACCAGAATCGCGTCTACTTGTTTGCGATCCGTGAACCCGATTGGCGCGCCGGTGGCGTAGGTGGCAAGCTGGCCGATCATGTTTCTCGCTACAGTTTGCTCTTCGTGCTCGAGCAGGAGCTTCTTGAATTCTTTGATGTCTTTGAAAGCCAGCCCGCTGGTGAGTTTGCCGGCGGAATCCACTGGTAGTGCATAGTGGAACGCGAACGGTTGGCCAGAGAGGCCAAGACCGGTTTCCGGTTTGGTGTTCTCGGCGAACGCGCGGTATCGATCCCGATAGCCGCCCATCACATCGAAGCTCTCGAGAGCGAAACCAGGAGGGTCGATTTTTCGATGGCAGGAAGCGCAGGTGGGGTCGGCGCGGTGACGGTCAAGTTGCTGGCGAATGGTTACCGCGCCCCGGATGTCCGGCTCAATGGCAGGTACACCCGCCGGCGGAGCCGTGTGGTAACCCAAGATACGTTCCATCACCCAGACGCCGCGCAGGACTGGTGACGTGGTGGTACCGTTTGCCGTGACTTTGAGAATGCTCGCCTGGGTCATGAGTCCGCCGCGGACCGAGTCCTTCGGAAGAGTGACCTTGCGCATGGCAGCTCCGGTTACACCCGGTACTCCGTAATGTTTCGCCAGACGCTCATTGAGAAATGTGAAGTCGGAATCCACAACCGAGCGCGCGGGAAGGTTCTTGGCAAAGAGTTCTTTCACAAAGAGACGTGTCTCGTCTACTGCGGCAAGCTTGAGCGGATCGTCGAGTTCATAGTCGTTATAAAGCGTGGTCGAAGGAGAAGAGTCGTCGATCTTGCGCAGGTCCAGCCAGTAGTCAGTGAAGGCTTCGATAAAGCGCTGCGACTTCGGATCGTTGAGCAGCCGATCTGTTTGCGCTTTGAGGACCGTTGGATTACGAAGGCGGCCCGCCGCCGCTAGCTTACGCAGTTCTGTGTCGGGCGGCGAGTTCCACAGGAATAGCGAAAGACGAGTGGCCAGAGCGTAGTCATCGAGCTTGCCGGGCGCTTCCTGCACGTAGATAAAACCAGGGGACGCGAGGATTGCCGTGTATGTCGACAGGAGCGAGCGCGTGAAGCCGTGGCCGAGTTCGAATTGTTGATTGAAGAGCTTCAGGAAAGGTTGGACCTGTGCTTCTTCCACGGGGCGGCGATAGGCTCGGGTAAGAAACGACCGCAATAGACGCTCGGCATCCTCCTTTGGATGCTCGGTGACTACTTCGACAGCGACATTCTGTGTGCGTGGCCCGAAGCGCCCCGGGCCTGCTTCGGCGGCGGATGGAGCAGCGGGCGGCGCGACAACTTGTAATGTGACGCCACCAGTCTCGGTTTTTCCGAGAGTTCGAAGTGGCAGATCCCCGAACATGCGGCGGTAGCCTGGCGCGGCAGCCTCATGATACAGCGGGCCTTTCACTTCGAGCCACTGGAAAGCCACGCCCGGCATCCCGTCAGCTTGAGCGAGCGGGTTCACGTACTCCTGTTCAGTGCCGTTCACACGGGTTCGGAAGAGGCGCATTCCGTCGGTCTGGATCACCTCATTCGCGGTGAGGAGAACCTCAACTTCGTTGACGGATGGTTCCGGCGTAAAGTCGAAAGCACCTAAGGGGCGGGACTGGCCGGAGCTTTGCGCGTAAAGCCCGATCGGTTCATTGCGGCGGCCGGGCCAGATCTCATCCGGATTCGGCCGGTGAAAAGTGGGTTGATACAAAAAGGAAGTCTTCTCCGCGCCGAACCCCTGATAATTCCAATGATCGACGCCGCCGCCACTGACCCAAATCGAATAGCCCTTGAGGCTGATGTGGTAGAGCCCGGATGTGGGGACACGGAAACTGCTCCAGCTGAATCCGCCGGCATCGGAGAAGATGCTGGAAACGCGGCCGACCGCCTCGCGCTCTTTGGTCTCCGGGCTTGAACTGGGCGCCCGCCCTGCTCGCACATCCGGTTGCGCGTGTGAATCGAGGACCGGGAAGTTGAGACGGTCCGTGCGCGTGTTGCCCTCGCGCGGTTTGAAACTGCGGAGCGTCGGTTCATTGCGCGCATAGAGACGAACAGTGGTGGCCGGTGGCCGGACGAGTTGCGCGGTCATCGCTTCGCGCATCGCGTAATCCGCCGAACTCATGTAACGCGACAGCTGGACGTACGAGATATCGAGAGCGCCGCCGATTTTGTTGTAACGCCAAGCTTCGCCGTCCTGCGGGAGCTTGGACTTGATCTGAACCCAGGGGACATCCAGCAGATCGCGGACGGCGTTCTCATACTCATAGGCATTGAGGCGGCGGAGTCCGGCCCGGCCGCGATGTGCGGCTACGGTTTGCTCATAACCGGTGAGCCCACTGGCGAGATCTTTCACAAACTGCGCAGCGGAATCGACCGCGGGACGGGGCATTGGCGCGGGCGGCATTTCGCCCGCGGAAACCCGGTCGTGGACTTTTACCCATATCGCAAAGTTGTCAGGATCGGACGGCTTCCAGGTTAACTTCTTTAGGTCCAGATGCGCCGCTCCGGCCGCGGAACCGTGGCACCCGACGCAATTCTTATTGATGAAGGTGTCCGTACTGGCTGGCAGAGCGCCAATTACACCATCGGAAGCGGCCAGACAAGTGGCTGCACAGAGTAAAGGGAGCGCAGCGAGAGTGAGTCTGCGGCACCGCGTGACCACAGGTTCCACGCGGATAGTATATCGAGACTAGGTTATGGGCGAGATATTTTTGAGCGGCATACCCTTGCCATACAGACGCAAGAGCCTGCGGCAAAGTGCATGCTTCCGGTTTGATGGACCACTCGACGAAAATGTCCATGGTGTGGGCTGCGGTAAACGCGGACGCGAACACTTGTGTGGTCGATCTGACGGCCGTTTCCCTGCGGCGTTATACTCCTCAGTTCGCGCACGACATACACTCGTCGAAATATTGGAAATAGCAAAGAAAGAGGTACTCGAAACCGCGACGAACACTTATACCGCCGAAAATACCGTCGATCAGGGAGGATCAGGCGCGCATCACTCGCCAGGAGTCAATGACGAGTCCCTCCATAATGTTTTTCGGCTGCTCGTCATTGTCGCTGTCAGCAGTTAGACCGGCGAAGGCGTGTTGTACTCGCTCACCGATGAAGCCCTGCCTGGCAGCGCTGTCGCTCTCTATCAAAGACGAGATCTCGAACCGCAGTTGGAGATCGCCCGCGGAGCTTGCGTCCAGCCATTGCTCGAGACATTCAGGCGGCTGCTCGAGCGCGAGATAAAACATCTCTTGCTGCCGGTCCCACCTTGCCATGAAGGCGGTGAGTGCGTCATCGAGTTTCTCGATGTCAGGGCTTCGAGCCGGCGAGAAGCCGACCGCATAGTCGATTGAGATCTGATGTGCGCCTGCGCCTATCTTCGCGGAAGCACGGCGGGGTGAATGATCTACTAGAATCGGTCAAGCGCCGCCTTGTTGCCGCCCTTCCATTCCAGCAACAAATCAGTCACTGTGTCGGAAGGTGATTAGCATGAAGATTGCATTTCCCCAGACCTTAGTCTGGTCAGCATACATGGATTTGTGTTTTCTCAATTCAGAGATGAGAAGGACGGACAAGGCAATCGGCATGTGATCTTCGCTGCGAGCTTTTGAACCTTTACGCTTTTTTTACATCCTTACTACAACTCTGCGTGCCGTTCATTTCCACAATGGGTCATGAACATCAAAGAGGCGCTCCTGACCCTCCTTCTCACTTGCGGCTTTGCGGACTACTCCATGGCGCAGGAGATGGCTCCCGCTCCCGTGCCGATAATTACCGGGGGTATTGGTTTCATAACCGACTTCCAGAAAGGGCATCAGGACTTCGGTCCCAAGTTCGAGCCCGTCTTGCTGCTTCCTCTTGGAAAGCGCTTTCTAGTAGAAGCTGAGTACTCGACCGAATTGCCTATAAGTCGAGATGACGGCAAGTTGGGTCCTGCCGTCTATTCCCATGGATTCGAATATCTCCAATTGGACTATACGGCGTCCACGTTCTTGACTATCGTCGGCGGATACTTCGTGTCGCCATTTGGAATCTATAAGGAGAGGATGGATCCTTTGTGGATCCGCAACTTTATTCAAACGCCGCTTCTCTTCCCCGTTAACGATAACTCCAGCAATGGAGTGATGGTGCGAGGCGGCTTCTTTCTTACACCCACGGTCAAAGTGAACTATGCGGCATCGTACTCGGCCGAAGTAAGTAACGCGCAGTTTTCTTCCGGGCGTCAGACCAATGATCGAGTGGGTATCTTTTTTCCCGATGCGCGTCTCGAAATAGGAACTTCGTACAGTCATCACTCCACAGGGAGTCCTTTCTCGATGCATGGTATCGACGTCTCATGGCGGCCAAAACGACTGGGCGTCGATATTCGGGGGGAGGGTCTTTGGAGTAAGTCCCTGGGCGGAGGCTACTGGCTCGAAGCCGCCCACCGGTTATCGAGGACGCATTCGGACTTTGCGCGGAAATCTCAACTTGTCGTGCGAGGAGAGCAGTTTCTACCTAAGCTTGGAATCGGAAATTTCAGTCCGGACTTACCTTCGGAACATACCACGCGCCTGACGTTTGGCTGGAACTACTGGGCGACCGACACGTTGCGCGCTAGCTTCGCCGTAGGCCGCGAGTGGAATTCCGCATCGTCCACGATTGCGTCCGCCGCGCTGGTGTATCTGTTCGCTTTTCCAGGGGAGAGAAACCGATGAAAATCTACTTCTGGTTGTTGCTTATGATGGCGGCCCCGATTATGGCGCATGCCGAAGGAGCCGATGGTGAGTTGGTGTATCGGAACAATTGCACCCGGTGCCACACAACGATACATGTATTCTCCCCGCGGATGATGGCTACGGTGGTTCGTCACATGCAAGTCAAGGCAGGACTGACGACCTCGGAGCGAGGCGCCGTTTTGGAGTATCTGCTTCAGAGCGTCGATTCAAGAAAGATCACCAAGGTAACTAAGGAAGGAAAGTGACCATGAAACGCTTCGCGCTTTTTACTCTTTTGATATCGGCGGTGATCATGCGGGGCGAGCAGACACCGCGCACGATCGAAATTGTTGCGGATTCCGAGAATCACTTCAGAGTTACCGGTCAAACAAGGCAGGTACTGGTCGTGAAAGCTTCGGAACCTCTGTTGCTCAAGATCACGGCCCATCGCGGCTCTGAAATGGCGCGAGATGGCGCGGTGCACAGCTTGGTCATCCGTTCCTTGCGCGCCGAAGGTTGGGACCTACGCTTGAAAGAAGGTGTTCAGGAGCAAGCAGTACGGGCGCCGTCCAAGCCGGGAACTTATTTGATCGAGTGCACCGTTCGTTGTGGAGCCGGGCACGACAACATGAACTTAAAGTTGGAGGTAGTCCCGTGACCCCCAGAGCGCCGCTTGCTGTTGTGATGGTTGTGTCTACTGCGGTTATCCTCATGGGTGTTGGCCATGACAGTGCGTCCGCCAAGAAAAGCGAATCGCACTTTGATCCAAATCCGTCCGTGGACACGATCTTTCAACGCGCTTGTGCCGACTGTCATTCCGACTCGACGCACTGGCCTTGGTACGGGCGCACTCCACCTCTCTCGTGGCTCATACAGAGAGACGTGCAACAGGCCCGGGCCCACCTCGATCTATCAGCCAAGCCGGGTATCGACGGCGGTGAACGCGAGGAGGTATTGGACGCGGTCAGCGACGGATCAATGCCTCCCCGGCTTTACCTCCTCATGCACCCGGCAGCTCGACTTTCGCCGAGAGACCTGGAAATACTTGGCGAGTGGGTTCGCGAACCCGGACCAAGTGGAGGACGGCTTTAATCTAGTGTGCTGTCACGGTCAGTTTGACGATAGATCGCCAGAGCCGGAAACGGCGATGAGTTGCTGAACTGCAGAAAGAAGGAAGCCGTTGGACCGCCCTTGCGGGCTTCACTGCCAGCCCGGGCGACAGTGCAGTCACAAAGTTGAGAGCTAGCGATGGAGCCCACCTCGGGACCTTTATGGCTGGGACAGCGACTTCTGCACTGGGCTTTGACGGGACAAATATGTGATCTCAAATCAGGGCAGCAACGATGTCACAAAAATGCGTGCTGCCGACGGCGCTGTAGTGGGAACATTCCCGACCGGCACATTGCCCGAAGGGGCAGCCTTTGACAGCGCCAATATTTGGGTAGTCAAACGCCGGGGATAACTCGGTCTCTAAGCTCTAGGCCGGAGACGGCAATCTCCCGCCAGTAGTCTCCTCCCGGCCAGGGTGCAACGCACTCTACCCACCGACGCTGTTAAACTACCAGCGGAAGATAGCGAAGACCATGGCGCAGGCAAGTGGAAAAACCAAAACGTACGACGTTGTGATTGTAGGCTCGGGAGCCGGAGGGGGTGTCGCCGCCCATGTTCTGGCGCTCTCCGGAGCCAAGATCTGCATGCTCGAAGCGGGCGATATGTTCGATTGCACCAAGGAATCGGACATGTTCAAATGGCCGTACAATGCGCCGCATCGGGCGGCTGGCAGTAAGGAAAAGCCTTTCGGCTACTTCGACGCCACGCTGCTCGGCGGCTGGCAAGTTCCGGGTGAACCTTACACGAACGCGCCCGGGACCGACTTCAAATGGTGGCGCGCACGCATGCTCGGCGGCCGCACCAACCATTACGGGCGGATCAGCCTGCGGATGGGCCCTTATGATTTCAAGCCGTACAGCCGCGATGGCAAAGGCTTCGACTGGCCCATCAGCTATGAAGAACTGGCCCCTTATTACGATAAAGCCGAGGAACTGATCGGCGTGTTCGGCACCCACGAAGGCCTGGAAAACACTCCGGACGGAAAATTTCAGCCCGCTCCCGCCCCGCGCGGTTACGAGCGCGTCATTAAGATGGCGAGCGACAAGCTCAAGATCCCCTGCATCCCGTCGCGTCTGGCGATCCTCACGCAGCCATTGAACGGACGCGCGGCGTGCCATTACTGCTCCCAATGCGGCCGCTCCTGCACGGTGAATGCGAATTTCAATTCCCCCGGCGTCCATATCTTTCCGGCCATGAAGACCGGCAATCTGGAAGTGCGCGCGAACGCGATGGTTCGTGAAGTGGTAACCGGGCCGGATGGCCTCGCTCGCGGTGTTTCTTATATCGATAAGAAGACGCGCCAGGAAGTGACAGTCAACGCCAGGATTGTCGTTCTTGCAGCCAGCTGCTGCGAAACCGCGCGCATCCTGCTGAATTCCAAAAGCAGCCAGTTCCCCAACGGCGTCGCGAATTCGACCGGCTTGGTGGGCCGCTACATCATGGATACGGTCGGCTCCGACGTGGGCGGATATCTGCCCTTGCTCGAAGACCTACCGCCGCAGAACGAGGACGGGGTCGGCGGCATGCACATGTACATGCCGTGGTGGAACTACCAGCAGCAAAAAGCTAACAAGATGCCGTTTGCCCGCGGTTATCACATCGAGATCGGTGGTGGACGCGGTCTGCCTGAAGCTGGCGAGCTGAGCGGTTCCGATCGCATTCTCGGCGGCGGCTACGGCCTGGAACTGAAGCGGAACCTGCGCAAAATCTACGGAGCCGAAGTCTACTTCTCCGGTCGTGGCGAGATGATCCCGAATGATGACAGCTATTGCGAGATCGATCCCGATACAGTCGACCAATGGGGGATTCCCGTCCTGCGTTTCCATTTCAAGTGGAGTCAGGATGAGATCCTGCAAGCCAAACACATGCAGGAGACGTTCCAGGAAATCATCGAGACTTGCGGCGGCCGCGTTACCTCGAAGTCGGACGCCAGCAACAACTGGGGCATTTCGCGGGGTGGTGAAATCATCCACGAAGTCGGCGCGACTAAGATGGGAACCGACGCGAAGACCTCCGTGCTGAACAGCTACTGTCAGGCGTGGGACTGTAAGAATCTATTCATTACCGATGCCGCGCCGTTCGTCAGCAACGCCGATAAGAATCCGACTCTGAGTATCACGGCGCTGGGCTGGCGCACGTCGGAGCACATCGCGGAACTAGTCAAGAAGCGCAGTTTGAGCGTATAGGGAGAGGACAATCAAATGCCAGACGAGACCAATTCCGGCGGACTTAGCCGCCGGGGCCTGTTTCATATCATCGGCTCCGCCCCAGCCATCGCCGCGGTCGCAGGCGTGGCGTCCGCCCAGATGACCGATCATGCGCACATGGCTTCTGCCCAAGCGATTGCTCCGGGCAAAGCATTTGTCCGGCGGGTGTTTCTGGACGATCATCAATGGAAGACCGTACACGTTCTTTGCGATCTCATCATCCCAGCCGACGAGCGAAGCGGCAGCGCGACTCAAGCCGGAGTGCCCGAATTCATTGACGATTGGCTCGATTTCCGCCGCGAGCAGGATGGCAATTCCAACTTCGCGGCTCAGATCCTCGGCGGGCTTTTCTGGATCGACCGCGAGTCGCTCAAGACGTTTTCAAAGACTTTCGTCGACGCAACCGCGGATCAACAAAAGCAGTTGCTCGATCGTGTCGCCTGGAAGGACAAAGCCGCTCCTGAAGATCATCCGTGGGTCACGTTCTTCAATAAGTTCCGCGATTTGACGGTGAGTGGATTTTTCTCGAGCAAGATGGGCGTTGCCGACCTGCCCTATCTGGGAAATCGCGCCGTCGCACGTTGGCAGGGTTGCGACCCCAAAGTATGGGCCGTGATCGAGGAACGCATCAAGACCGGTTACAAAGGATTTGGCGGCGAAACTAAGCCCAATCTGTTCGGCTAGCGGTTGCTCGAATAGCTTCTAGTGAATCGCCATTTGCGATTCCATGTCTTCCAGCTTGATTCCTTTTGTCTCCGGGTAAACGGTTAGCACGACGAAGAACTGGACCGCCATCATCGCCGCGAAAAATACGAACGGCCCGCCTTTTGATTTCGCCGCGATCACCGGGAACGCATACGAGATTGCCGCGTTCATCACCCAATGCGTGAAACTTCCCAGGCTTTGACCGCGCGCACGCACCTGTGTCGGAAACACTTCACTGATGTAAACCCAGATCACCGCGCCTTGCGAAAACGCGAAGAAAGCGATGAATCCAACCAGTAGCCAGACGAGCAGGTTCTCGTGCGAACCGGAGAAGAAGACCGCCGCTACGCCCGCCAGACAAGCGCCGGTCCCGACCGAGCCGACCAGAAGCAGAGTCTTGCGTCCAATCTTGTCGATTAACGTCATGGCCAGCATCGTGAAGAACAGATTCGTCGCACCGATGGCAACGGACTGTAGATCGCTCGATACCTTGCTGAATCCCGCCTTGGCAAAAATGTCGTTCAGGTAGTAGAGGATCGCGTTGATTCCGGAAAGCTGATTGAACATGCCGATGGAGATCGCCAGGAAGATCGGCAGACGGTGTTTCCAAATAAAGAGCGATTCGCGGCCGTGCTCTCCTTCCCGCTCACGGGCGGCCACCATGCTTTGCAATTCCGGCTCGACGTTCTCTTCGCCAATCTGATGCAAAATGTCGCGAGCTTCATCCGTCCGCCCTTTCTGCACGAGCCAGCGCGGACTGCGCGGAATAGCGAACAACATCAGAAAGAAAAGCGCGGCCGGAATCCCGGCAATCCCCAGTTTCCAGCGCCACTCCATGTCGCCGAACTGCATCAACCCGATCACATAATTCGAAAAGTAGGCCAGCAGAATTCCCGCCACTACGTTGAATTGGAAGAAGCCGACCAGCCTTCCGCGCAACCTGGCTGGCGCGATCTCGGCAATGTACATCGGTCCCAGCACTGATGATCCGCCGATCCCCAAGCCCCCTAGGAATCGGAAGAACACCAGCGAATTCCAATCCCACGCGAAGCCGCACCCCACTGCCGAAAGAAGATACAAGATCGCCATCACGCGTAAGCTGTCGCGCCGTCCATACCGGTCGCCAGGGATGTTCGCCAGCCATGCCCCGAGAATGGTTCCGATCAGGGCGCTTGCCACGGTGAGCCCCAGCCCTTGCGGACTCAGAGCGAACACGCGGGTCAACGCGTCGGTGGTTCCCGCGATCACTGCGGTGTCGAATCCGAACAACAAACCGCCGAGCGCCGCCACCACTGTGCTGCGAATGAGAGAGGACGAAAGGGCCATGGAAAGTAGTGCTAAGTATATGCCTGTCTGGCGAGGAGCAGCGCGCCCAACAGTCCCGCCCGTTCCCCGAGTTCGGCGGGCGCAAGGTACGCCTCAATTCCGCTGAGGAGTTCCGGCGCGCAGACGTATCCGTTCAGAATGCGCTTCAGTTCGCGCCGCACCAAGGGAAACAAGTGTGCCTGCCGCATCACCCCGCCGCCCAGCACGATCCTTTTAGGGGACAACATACACACTGCCGTCGCTAATCCCATGGCCAGATAATGCGCTTCCAATTCCCAGGCCGGGTGATCCGCGGGAAGTTCGGCTGCCGGCTGACCCCAACGGGCTTGTATCGCAGGTCCCGACGCTAACCCCTCCAGGCAGTCCCCATGATAGGGGCAGCACCCTGCGTACGGATCACGCTCGCGATCGTGCGGAACGGGAATATGTCCCATCTCGGTATGCACCATGCCATGCAGCAACCGATGATCGACTACGGCGCCCCCACCGATCCCGGTTCCCACGGTCAAGTAGAGAAAGTCGGATAAACCGCGCGCCGCTCCCCAATGTCCTTCCGCAATCGCCGCGGCATTTACGTCGGTGTCGAAGCCCACAGGAACGTCGAGCGCTTTCCCGATCGCGCCCGCGAAATCGCAATCCCGCCATCCGGGTTTCGGGGTGGACGTAATGCAGCCGAATGTGGGCGATTCCCGGCAACGATCGACAGGTCCGAACGAACCGATGCCCACGGCGCGCAATCGTCCGCCTCCCGCTTCACGGAGGTAGGCGATCGCGTCGGCCAGGGTGTTCTCCGGCAGGCGCGTCCGGATCGTGATGTGTTCCAGGTCGTCGAGACCGGTACCCACGCCGCAAACAAACTTTGTCCCGCCGGCTTCTATGGCTCCAAAAACGTCGCTTCCCATTGGTCGGATCTTATATCCCCATGAACATTAACACGGTACCCTGAGGCATGGATAACACCAAGACTCTTGCCCTGGCTGCCGGCTTCGGGGCCATTGCCGGAATGCGAACTTTCTCCGCGCCGCTCGCCCTGGCACAGGCGGCGCGACACGGTGCGTTGAGTCTGGCTGGCGGACCGCTCTCATTACTCGGTACGGCGAATGGTGGCCACGGAATAGCCGCGCTCGCCTTGGGAGAAGCAGTGGCCGATAAGACGCCCTATATTCCGAACCGAACCGATCCGCCGGCGCTGTTCGGACGCTTCGTTTCTGGGGTGCTGGCTGGCGCGTCCGTGGCCCGGGCTCGCAAACAGGGCTGGATTTCGGCGGCGCTCGTGGGCGGCGCTTGCGCAGTCGGAGCTACGTTCGCTGCGTATGAATTGCGGCGTCGAGCAGGTCAAAAATCCGGCTTACCCGATACGGTTTGGGCCGTGACGGAAGACGCTATCGTGATCGCGTCCGGCCTAGCTTTAGTCGCCGCCCTGAAACGCGGCTAATCGGCATCGCCCAGCTTACGGCGCGGCATCAGATAATTAGTCACGTAATCGCCCACGGCCCGCTCCAGTGGCGTTATTTCACCCGCATACCCGGTCGCGCGAAAGCGGTCCATGACCGCGCAGGTCGAATACTGGTACTTCGGCTGTAGCTTCTCCGGCATCTCGATGAACTCGATTCGCGGTTCTTTCCCCATCGCCGCAAACAAAGCATAAGCCAGATCCAGCCACGTCCGCGCCTGCCCCGCGCCAATATTGAACACGCCGCCGGCGGAATCGAGTTCCGCGAGATGCACCGTCATTTTCACGGCGTCTTTCACGTAGAGAAAGTCCCGGAGTTGGCATCCGTCCGCATACTCCGGGCGATAGCTGCGGAATAGCTGAAGCTTGCCCGTTTCTTGAATCTGATAGAAACCCTTGTTGACCACGCTGCGCATATCGCCCTTGTGGTCCTCATTGGGGCCGAAAACGTTGAAGTACTTCAGGCCGATCAAGCGGTTTGCGTATCCGTGGCGCTGCGCCCATAGATCGAACATCTGCTTGGAGTAGCCATACATATTCAGCGGCCGCAGTGTCTGCAGTTCGCGCGCCTCGCTCAGATCCGTTTCGAGCGCGCCATACGTCGCCGCCGAAGACGCGTAGATAAACCGGGCGTTGCGGCGCATGCACCAATGCGCTAGCTTCTTGGTGTATTCAAAATTGTTCCTGACCAGGTACGCCGCGTCCGTCTCCATGGTGGACGAACATGCCCCCAGGTGGAAGATAGTGTGGATGTCCGACGGAAGGTCCCGGTCATCGTCCAGGAGCTTCTCGAAATCGTCTGCCTCCAGGTAGTCTTCGTAACGCAGAGGCACAAGGTTTTTCCACTTCTCGGTGCGGTCCAGCAGGTCCGTCACGACGATCTTTTCAAAGCCGCGGCGATTCAGCTCATTGATCAGTGCGCTTCCGATCAGTCCCGCACCCCCAGTGACCACCATTCGCCCAATTGAGAGATATCGCATGTTCTTTCATCTTGCCAAGTTCCAGCGCCGGTCGCTACCTTGGTAAGGAATGCAAAAAGGTCCAGTTAGTGCTTTCATCGAGCACCATTACCGCCACTTTAACGCGGCTTCGCTTGTGGAGGCGGCCCGCGGTTTTTCTCACCATCTCGATTCTGGCGGAAAGATGTTTCTAACCCTTGCCGGGGCCATGAGCACCGCGGAAATCGGGCTTTCCCTCGCCGAGATGATCCGTCAGGATAAAGTGCACGCCATTTGCTGCACCGGCGCAAATCTCGAAGAAGACGTTTTCAATCTGGTGGCGCACGATTTCTACGAGCGCGTCCCTAACTGGCGCGACCTTACACCCGCCCAGGAGCAGGAACTGCTGGAGCGCCACATGAACCGGGTAACCGATACCTGCATCCCCGAAGCCGAGGCCATGCGCCGCATCGAATCGGTGATCCTTCAAGAATGGATTGCCGCCGATACCGCGGGCCAGCGGCTGTTTCCTCACCAGTTCTTCTATAACGTTCTGCGCAATGCCGAGCTCGAAAAGAGTTACCAGATCGATCGCAAAGATAGCTGGCTCTATGCGGCCATGCAGAAGAATCTGCCTATGTTCGTGCCCGGTTGGGAGGATTCCACTCTCGGGAACATGTATGCCGGCCACTGCGTTTCGCGCGATGTGAAGAACGTTCACACCGTGCGCACCGGCATCGAAGTGATGATGGAGCTTGCCGCCTGGTACACCCAAACGGCGAAACAGCATTCCATCGGCTTCTTCCAGATCGGCGGCGGTATTTCCGGCGACTTCCCCATCTGCGTAGTCCCCATGCTGCGCCAGGATTTAGCCCGCCCGGACACCCCGCTCTGGGGTTACTTCTGTCAGATCAGCGATTCGACCACCAGCTACGGGTCCTATTCCGGCGCGATTCCGAACGAAAAAATTACCTGGGAGAAGTTGAGTATCGATACGCCCAAGTTCATGATCGAGTCGGATGCGTCCATCGTGGCGCCTCTCATCTTCGCCTCTGTGTTGGGATGGTAGTTCGGAAGGACAACACGACTTATGGCACATCTCGCATTCCTGGGACTGGGCATCATGGGAGCACCCATGGCCCGGCATCTTCTTAAAGCTGGACACCGGGTCGCGGTCTGGACCAATACGGCGGAGAAAGCGCGCAAGCTCGCCGACGAAGCTGGTGGAACTTTCGCTGCCACTCCAGCCGAAGCCGCGCGCGACGCCGAGTTCGTCTTTATTTGCGTCGGGGATTCAGCCATGTCTCACCGGGTCATCTTCGGACCCGATGGCGTGAGCAGTGGCGCCCGGCCAGGAACGATCGTGGTCGACACGAGTACGGTAAGTCCCACCTTCAGCCGTCAGACCGGCCAGGAGCTGGCTCGTAAGCAGATTTCATTTCTGGGAGCGCCGATTACCGGCTCGAAGCCCGGCGCCGAGAATGCCGCGCTGACCTGGATGGTTGGTGGCGATCGCGACGTTTTCGAGAAAACCCGCCCGCTCATGGAGATCATGGGCAAGAAGATCTACTACTGCGGCGGCCCTGGCATGGGACTGCATGCCAAACTCACCCAGAACCTGGTTCTTTCCAACATATTGCAAGCCTTCAATGAAGGGCTGGTCCTGAGCACTAAGGCCGGAGTTGCGCCCGAGTTGATGCTTGAGATCCTAGCCAACAGCGCCGCCAAGTCCGGAATGATCGAATTCAAAGCTCCGTTTGTTCTGCGCCGCGACTTCACTCCGAACTTCTCCGTAAAATGGATGCACAAGGACATCGGGCTCATGCTGGAATCTGGAAAAGAGCTCGGCGTGCCGCTTTTCCTGACCGGAATCACCCAGCAGCTTTTCCAAAACGCCATCTCCCACGGCTTTGGTGAAGAGGATATCTGCTCTAGTATCAAGCCGTTAGAGCAAGCGGCCGGAGTTACCGTTCAGTCTAGCTAAAAAATACTAAAAATTAGATACAGAATTTGGTTGACGAGCCGGGCGCAGTATCCTATTATTGGAAGTAAGCCGGGGAGGACAAAACTCCCACCAAAGCGAGACTAACCTCTAAGACCCCTGAAGCAACCTTCCCGGCGCCCGCAAGGGTCTTTCTTGAAATCCCGTAAGTCTGAAACAGTCCGACCTCCCTGGCAGTCCGTGTTCACCGGCCTCCCCGATGTTATGATCGCGACACATCACGCATGACAGCTGTTTCTATTCTCGGCTCGACGGGTTCAATCGGCACCAACACTCTCGACGTCATCCGGCAAAATGACCGCCGCTTCCGCGTTTTCGCTCTCGCGGCTGGCAGGAACGTCGAACTGCTCGCTCGCCAGATTCAGGAATTCCAGCCCCAAGTCGCGGTGATCAGTGATCCCGCCCTGCTGTTGATCCTGACCGAAACGCTGGCCTCGCTCGGCATCCCGCAATCGCGCTGGCCGCAGTTGCTTGCCGGACCACGAGGGCTCGTTGAAATCGCGACTGCTCCGGAAGCGGATGTAGTCGTTTCGGCGATCGTAGGAGTCGGAGGTCTTGAAGCGACATTCGAAGCGGCGCGCTCCGGGAAGCGCATCGGATTGGCAAATAAAGAGTCGCTGGTTTCGGCGGGTCGGCTGGTGATGGATGCCGTCCGCAGCCATGGCGCCCAGCTGCTGCCCATCGATAGTGAGCATAATGGCGCTCATCAGTGTTTTCGCGCCGGAGCCCGCGCCGAAGTGACCCGGTTAATTCTTACGGCATCAGGCGGCCCGTTCCGCACCCTGCCCCAGCATTTATTCACCGAAATTACACCCGAGCAAGCTCTGCGGCATCCCACATGGAAAATGGGGAATCGGATCACGATCGATTCGGCGACTTTGATGAACAAGGGCTTCGAAGTCATCGAGGCCTGCTGGCTTTTTGATCTAGCCCCAACCGAGGTTGATGTGGTGGTCCATCCCCAATCAAGCGTGCACGCCATGGTCGAATTCAACGATGGCAGCGTGCTGGCCCAAGTCTCAGCAACCGATATGCGGATGCCTATTCAGTACGCCCTCACGTGGCCCGATCGGGTGCAAGCCCCGGTGCCGCGCGTCGACTGGTCTATCGTCCGGCAGTGGGATTTCGCCCCGCCCGACCTGGAACGGTTTCCTTTGTTGAAGCTGGCCTACCAGGCGCAAACAGCTGGTGATTCCGCCACCTGCACGCTCAACGCCGCCGATGAAGTCGCCGTCGCCGCTTTTCTCGACCGAAAGATCCGATTTCCCGACATTCCGGCCATCGTCGACGGTACTCTTCAGCAATTTCCTACACAGCGCGCAGCATCTATTGACGATATCCTGAGAATAGACGCGGATTCGCGAGCTCTTGCACAACGTTTGGTGGCGGCGGTTTCCGCAGCCTCCGAGAGCCCGCGGGTCCTCGAGGTTTAAGCATGATTCCTGTTCTGCAAAGCATATTCTGGCTCCTGGTCTTACTGGGAATCATGATCCTTGTCCACGAGTTAGGCCACTTCTTGGCGGCGCGGCTCTACGACGTTCGCGTGGACGTCTTCAGCATCGGGTTCGGCCCGCGCCTGTTTGGGTTCAAACGGGGCGACACCGATTACCGGTTCTCGGCGATCCTTTTTGGCGGCTACGTAAAGATGGCGGGCGATCAACCTGGCGACGAGCAGATCACCGACCCCCGCGCTTTTTTAAAGAAGCCCCGCTACCAGCGCCTTGTCATCGCGTTTGCCGGGCCTTTTTTCAACATCGCTTTGGCCGTCGCACTCTTGACCGGCCTGTTCATGTTCCACTACGAGCACGTCGTGGATGTCGGCGGCTTCATCGTCGGCCATGTCGATAAGAACTCCCCAGCCGAGAAGGCGGGCATTCGCGCCGGCGACAAAATCACGCAGATCGAGGGGCAGCGAAACCCGACTTGGGAAGATGTGATTCGCCACGATCTGGCGAGTCCGGACCGCAAGCTCGATATCACCGTGGAGCGCGCGGGTAAGCAGTTCAACACCTCTGTATATCCGGCACTGGATGAAAAGCAGGGCATCGCGACCGTCGGATGGGAGCAAAGCGGGCCCATCGTGCTCCGTGATGTGAACGCAGGTATGCCCGCCGATAAAGCAGGCCTCAAAGCGGGCGATCTCCTCATCTCCATCAATGGTCAGCCGCTTCGTTCGCCCAACAAGCTTCAGGAAGTGGTGCGCGGCAATAACGGCGCGCCAGTGGTCCTCGAATACTCCCGCAATGGACAGAATCACTCCCTGACCGTCACGCCAGAAATGAGCGCCGTCGACGGCAAGCCGCATTACATGATTGGTGTCGCGACCGCTATCAAGTACGACTTCGTCACGGAACAATTGTCCCTGCCCGCTGCCATGCGCGAATCTCTGATTCAGAATGGCCGCACCGCCACGCTAATCTTCCAATTCCTCCGGTCTCTGGTGGAACGCAAGATGTCAGCTAAAGCGATGAGCGGTCCCATCGGAATCGCTCAAGCGTCGAGCCAAGCCGCCGCGCGCGGAGCGAATGACTTCATCACCTTGATGGCGCAAGTCAGCATCAATCTCGCGATATTCAACCTATTCCCCATCCCTATTCTGGATGGCGGCATGATACTCACGCTGCTTATCGAAATGCTCCTGGGCCGCGACCTCAGCAACCAATTCAAAGAGGGCTTGATGAAGGTGGGTTTCGTATTCCTCATGGCGGTGGTCGTTTTCGTTCTTTATAACGACATCTCCAAGGTTTTTACCCAAGGCTGAGCGAATCACTTTCGACCCCGCAAGCATCTGCTAACCTGAACCCGCATGGAAGCCTCGTGTATTCGACAGAGCGCGCTGCCGCATACCACGAAGCTGTTTGACGATTTCTGTTACCACCCCGATCGCGTCGCCCGTTTCTACCCCTACCTGCCGCTCGAAGCCGCGTCGTTTCGTAAGGCCGCCGGACAGATCGACTTTAGCGCGAGTCAGCGTCAAGCTCTGGTGGATGCCTTACGCGTTCACAACAGCTCCAACCCCCTTCTCGATCGGATCGCGCAACCGGGTACGGTGGCGGTAGTGACCGGTCAACAAGTCGGGCTGTTCTCCGGTCCGCTCTATTCGATCTACAAAGCGTTGACGGCTATTCGGCTCGCCGAACAGTTGACGGCCGATGGAATTTCCGCAGTGCCTGTTTTCTGGCTCGCAACCGAAGATCATGACTTCGCGGAAGTAAATCACGCCTGGATACCGGCTGGGGGATGCGCCACGGTGAAGCTCGAGGCCGCAGCCAATGCTTTCGCCAATCAGCCCGTTGGCGGAGTGATTCTGGAGTCGGTACCTGTCGACCAATTGCGCACGGCATTCGCTGGCCTGCCTTTCGCCGAGGAGGCCGTTGAGCTGGTCAGCCAGACATACCGGCCCGGCGCTACTTTCGGCGAAGCCTTCGGAGCATTGCTCGAACGTCTCCTTTCCGGCTTTCCGATCTTACGCGTCGATCCGATGCTGCCGGAGTTTCGTGCGCTCGCAGCACCGTTAATTCGCGACGCCGTACTCCGCGCATCTGAACTGACCACCCAGCTCCTGCATCGGAATCGGGAACTCACTGCTGCCGGTTACCATGCCCAAGTGCACGTGGAGCCTTCGACATCACTCTTCTTCCTCTTGGAAAATGGTCAGAGGTTGGCGCTCCGCCGCCAGAACGGTGACTACCTGGCGGGCAAGAATAAGCACTCCGCCGAGGACCTGGCAGCCCGGGCTCAGGATCTCTCGCCGAATGCGCTGCTGCGGCCCGTGGTGCAGGATTCGATGATTCCCACCATTGCATACGTCGGGGGGCCGGCCGAGCTCGCTTATTTGGCGCAATCCGAAGTTCTATATCGCAATCTTCTCGGGCGGCAGCCCCTCGCCGTCCATCGTGCCGGGTTCACGCTGCTTAGTGCGCATTCCCGCAAGCTCATGGACCGCTACCGGCTGGAGCTGCCGGACTTTTTCCACGGCGAAGAAGCCCTACGTGAGAAAGCTGCCCACACCGTTGTAAATCCGCAATCGCTCGCAACGATCAGCGGCGCGCGGGAGACAGCCGTGGACGCACTGAAGCGCATGGCTGTCGAACTCGGCAACTTTGATTCATCCACCAATAAGGCGCTTCAAAAGAGCTGGCGCAAAATCGAGTATCAGTTCGACCGCATCGAGCGCAAGGTCAGCCGCGAGGCTTTACATCGCGATGCCCGCGCCGCTAGCGCTGTGTCTCTGCTTGCGTGTTCGGTCTTCCCTCGGCAACGGCTGCAGGAGCGCGTATTCTCAAGCATCGCCTTCTACGCTCAATACGGCCCGGATTTAGCAGCGCGCGTCTACCAGCACATCAGCCTGGATTGCCAGGACCATCAAGTAGTCACGCTCTAATCGTAGTAACAAACTGATCGAGACGCCCTAAGAAAAGCTTCAAAACAGGCGAATGGTTCGCCTCCCGATATCCGGCCGAAAGGTCAATCGTCGGAGCCACTCCACGAATCGGACGAACCGTGACGGTCTCCGGCAGAAACGTGGCCGCGTAAGCCGGCAAGAGAGCCACACCTTGGGTGGACACAATCAAAGACATCACCGCGCCCAAACTATCTACTTCGTGGCTCGGCTTGATGTCCACTCTGGCCTCCTTCAAATACCGATCGAGCGCTTGTCGTAGTGCGGGCGGCTTCCCTGAAACTCCAAGTGCAATTCCGGAAATCCCGATGAACGTCTGAGTCACCAGGTCCTGAATTGCGATCGCGGAACGCTTGGCCAGCGTATGGCGCTTAGGCAGGAATACCTGGAAAGGCTCGTCAATCAGGTGGCGAAACCTCAGGCCAGGTCCGCCGTCATCTTTGCGAAGGAAAGCCACGTCAATACTGCCCAGTGAAAGCGCGCTTCCCAGTTGCGGTGAGTTCTGGGTCGAGATCACCACATGCAGATCCGGCAACTCCGTATGTAAGAGCCGCAGAGCCTCGGGAATCCAGGTGGAGTCATGGCCGATCATGAAGCCCAATGCGAATGAAGGCCGCGCCGGGTTTGCCACTTCGCGCGCCGACTGAATAGCCGCTTCCGCCTGTGAAAGCATCACGCGCGCGTGATCCAGAAACGCCCGTCCCGCGGGAGTAAGCGCCACGCCACGAGAACCGCGCACCAGCAGCGCCGCGCCAACCTCCGCTTCCAGGTCCCGAATCTGCCGGCTCAACGACGGTTGCGTGGTGTTCAGTTTGGTTTCCGCCGCCAGCTTCATGCTGCCCGTTTCAGCCACCGCCACGAAGTAACGTACATGCCGTAACTCCAACCCTCACCTCTGCTTGAAAAGCATAGCGCTTCAGCCGAAGAAGTAATTCCGTTTTTCGTCCGGAGCGGATATGTTTAGGAACCTATGCCTCACTCCCTAGAAGGAAAGATTGCTCTAGTTACCGGCGGGTCCCGTGGAATCGGGGCTGCGATCGCCAAGCGCTTAGCCGCGGAAGGCGCAACCGTGGCAATTACCTACGCAAGAGATGCCGGCTCCGCCTCCGCCGTAGTCAAGGCGATTGAAGCTTCTGGCGGAAAAGCAGCGGCAATTCAGGCGGACGCGGTCCAGGCCGAGGCCATTCACGCCGCTGTCGAGAAAGCAGTATCTCTATTCGGTGGCCTCGACGTGCTGGTCAACAATGCTGGAACGGCTATCCCGAAAAAGTTCGAAGAGATGACCCCGGAAGAGTTCGAGCTCATGATCGATATCAATGTTCGCGGTACGCTGCTAACGACTCATGCCGCCCTCAAACACTTGCGAAACAACGGGCGCATTATCATGATCGGCTCCTGTGTGGGTGAGCGGCTCATGACCCCCGGCCTGGTCGCGTACGCGGCCACGAAAGGCGCCGTAAAGATGTTCAGCCAGGGTCTAGCCCGGGAGGTCGGCGATCGAGGCATTACCGTCAACAATGTCCAACCGGGCCCGATCGATACAGAGTTGAATCCAGCCTCCGGTGATTGGGCCGTTCCCCAGATTGCTGCGACCGCGTTGAATCGCTATGGCACTGTGGACGAGGTCGCGGCTTTGGTCTGCTTCGTTGCGGGACCTGAATCGTCTTACATCACGGGCGCAAATCTCACCGTGGATGGTGGCACCAACTCCTAATAGCCGCCAGCCCTGATAGCATCAGGGTTCATGCACGTCAACAAAGTCAAACGAGCATTAAAGGCGGGCGTTCTCCAACTGGGCACCGGCTATTGGCAGCTGCGATCGCCCGAAGTGGCGCGCCTGCTTGCGGCCGCTGGTTTCGATTGGGCTTTTGTCGATACCGAACATGGCGGCTTCGATCTGGAGACGGTGCAGGATGTCTGCCGTGTTGCGCGCCTCGCGGGCCTGTCGCCCATCGTGCGCGTTGGTGACCTGCAATATCCGCTGATCGCCCGCTCGCTCGATTGCGGCGCGGATGGCATCATCTTTCCACGCGTCGAAGACCCGGAGGTTTTAGCGCGCGCTGTCTCCTGGACCAAGTTCCCGCCCGCGGGCATTCGCGGCTATGGCCTGTCTCTGCATCAGCTCGATTACGAAACGCACAGTTTCCCCAAAGTGATCGAGCATATGAACCAGAACAGCCTGGTTGTATTTCAGATCGAGACCCAGCGAGCTTGCGACGCCCGCGAAGAGCTGCTTTCAGTTCCTGGTGTGGACGCGGTGATGGTCGGGCCTGCCGATCTCTCCGTTTCTCTCGGTGTCCCCGGCGAGTTCGAACATCCTCGCATGGTGGAGGCAATCGAAGCCATTCGCGACAGCTGCCTGGCGCATGGCGTTGCCCCCGGTATTCAGACCCGCAACTTGAAGCTCGCTCAATTCTGGCGCGATCGCGGAATGTTGTTTCTCGGCTGCGGCAATGAGCTAGCGATGATGTTTGAAAGCGCCAGCGGAATCGTCCGTGGGTTGCGCCCGCCGGAATGAGTGCTACCCACGCGCTCAGATCGCTGAGCCTTGTATTGATCGCGCTGCTGGCGCCCGCCCAATCTCCCCAACCAGAAACTGTGTCGGCGGCCATGTTACGCAGTTCCGTTTCGTTCCTTGCCTCCGATTTGCTCGAAGGGCGCGATACGCCGTCGCGCGGACTTGACATCGCCGCCGCGTACATCGCGTCCGAATTTCGCCGCGCGAATCTAGAGTCTGTCCCGGGAAGTGACTATTTCCAGACAGCGAACTATCTTCAGATCACCGACAGCGCTGAAGCGCCCTCGTTCAACCTCTCTGGCGTACCCGAAGTCACGGGCGATCGCATTGCGATCTTAAGCTCACGCGGGGCCCGCCTCAATAACGAGCCCGTATTCAAGTGGGCGCCCAATGTCAAAATCGATACTCCGCTCAACGGGAAGATCCTGCTGCTGCGCACCCCATCCGATTTCGCAATCATCGGCAAGCTCGCGTTTTCCAAGCCCGATGCCATCGTGATTCTCTCGCGAGGACTGCCCAATGAGCAACGCCGGAAACACCGGCTTACGCCACTCGATGTGGAACCGGCGGACAACCCGGTCGTCATTACCGTTCCAGAGATGGATGCCGAAGCTACCTTCGACCGTTTGCCGACGGGGCTCACAACTGCGCGCGCCAGCATGAATGTTCCCGACCCAATCCGCAAGCCGGTCGTGCTGCGGAATGTCATCGGCATTCTTCGCGGGTCAGACGTGAAGCTGCGCGAACAGTACCTGCTGCTGACCGCGCATTACGATCACCTCGGCCTGGTTGACTCCGGTGGCGAGCATGCCATCTTCAATGGCGCAAATGATAATGCTAGCGGTGTGGCCACCGTGATTGCGCTAGCCGGCGCTCTTGCCCGAGAGAATGCCCACCCCCGGCGCACCCTCGTGTTTATGTGTTTCTTCGGCGAAGAAAAGGGTTTGCTCGGCTCCGCCTGGTATGTGAAGCACCCCGCTGTGCCGCTTGCTCAAACCATCGCCGACCTGAATTTCGAGCAGATGGGCGAGACGGCCAAAGCCGATGGGTTGCCTGCGAGTTCTTTGGGAATTACCGGCTTCGATTTCACTGATCTGCCGCAAATTCTTTCCCCCGCCCTGGAGGCCGCCGGAGTGGAAGTGCGCGAGGCGCGTCACAACGCGGAGTTCTTCCAGCGGAGCGATAACCTGAGTTTCGCGGAAGCTGGCATTCCCGCCCACACCTTTCTAGCCGCGCTCGAATACCCCGATTACCATCGGACCACCGATCAGTGGCCACAGCTCAATTACGAGAATATGGCGAAGCTTGTTCGCGCGCTGGAAACGGCTATTCGCGATCTTGCCAATCGTCCGGAATTGCCCCAGTGGAATCAGGACAGTAAGAAGACCAGGGAGTTTGTTAAAGCATGGCGCGCTTTACATCGGCCTTAGCCCAGGCACCTTACATTGTCCCGTTCGCGGTCTTTGTCGCGTGTCTCGCCCTTCATCTTTACTTCCCGCTTCCGCTATTGCTGCTGGAAGTTGCTTTGTTCTTCACCCTGTCCCGCGGAGCACTTACTGGCTCTCCTACGCGACCCCTAACCAGCGCGTTACTAGGTGTTGCCGTCTTCGCCATTTGGGTTGGACCGGACCTGTTGTTTCCCGGTTACCGGCAGCTGCCAATCTTCAGTAACTCCGTTACCGGGTATGCCATCGCTTCCACTACTGAGGCACATCAGCACGATCTGAGCTTTCTGATTCCACGTGTGCTGATCAGCATCGTGACGGTGCCCATTCTGGAGGAGTTGTTTTGGCGCGGCTTCCTATTGCGTGTGACTTCGTTCTGGATCGTGGCGCTCTTATTCGCCTCTGAGCACGGTCCTTATTGGGAAGTTGGCCTGATTGCCGGAGCTATCTATAACTGGTGGATGCTTCGTACACGCACTTTGTGGGACTGCATCATCGCTCATTCAGTAACCAACGCCTGCCTGGCAATCTTCGTGATTGCCGGCAGGCATTGGGAGTATTGGCTGTAGCTCTACTGATGACGGACGGTAGGAAGACGGCGGTGGTTCACCGCGCCAGCCCCGTTCTGAATCAGAACCGGGATGTCGATATATTTGTTCCCGGTGTTGGTCACTGGCGTATTGTTATCGTTCAATATCCCGACCGGCGCCTCGATCAACGTGTTACTCGTCACACTTACTTTGGGAGACGATAGCGACACCTCAATGGACGGGGATGTATTAGTGATTGTGTTGCGGCTAATGACGCTTGTGCCGCTTGCGTCACCGGCATCCTGCAAAACGATCCCGTCCGCGTCCGTGCCGGAGAGAGTATTTGAAGTGATGGTAGCGCTATCTGTCAAGTAGTAGTAGACGGCGACATCGGAATTGGTTGCAATGTTCTGGGTGGTGGTAAGCCCGTTGACTTGGTAAACCAGAATATCGGTCGCGACGTAACAGTTCATGGGAGGACAGATATATATGTTCTGGGACACGTTGTTGCCGGTGAGCGCCGATCCAGAAGCCGCCGCATCGACTTCGATGCCGTTCTGAGCGATCACACCGGTTGCACCAATTCCGCGAACGGTGTTGTATTGCGCGATGACCTTATAACCGGGAGTGTCGATCACCAAGCCGTCTTTCTGGTAATCATGCACGCTGTTCTGCGTGATGGCCAACGAGTTCGACGCATTGTCATTCGACTCGGCCAGAATGCCCTCGCCATCTTGGCAGCCGAACAGAGTGAGTCCCAACGTGAAATTGCGTACCGCGTTGTGCGATACAGTTCCCCCGGCGTTCTGGTAGTAGATGCCAACCACGTCCGTGGCGCACCCATTATTTACGCCGTTATTCAGGCCATCCACGATGAAACCGGAGACGGTTGCGTTGGAAGAACCCTGAACAAATACGGCGGCGGCTACCGGAGTGCCCGTAAGCTCATTGATGTTGTAAGTCATGTTACTCGGCATGATGGTCGCGCCGGTCTGCCCCGCAAGCGTGATGTTCTTGGTGACGGTTACCTGCTCGTTGTAAACGCCGGAGCAGACATAAACGACATCCGCGGGGTTGGCCGCCGTAACAGCTGCCTGGATGGTGGTGAACTGCGCGGCACATCCATTGACGACAGCCGAGTTATTCACGTACAGAGTTGCCGAGAAGGCGGGTAAGCAGCCAGCGGCGAAAAGAATCAGGAACGGTTTGCAGTTCAGGAGTTTCAACTTGGGAATCCTCAGCAGGATTGTATAGCGAGTCATACAGCTATTCAATGACTTTCTTCGACTATTCCCTGCTTTCTTTTGTGTAACACGTGACTCAGCGGGTTAGTGCTCCCCAGGCACCCGCTTTTCGGAAGCCGGTTTCTTCTCTTCCGGTAGAAAAGTCAGCGTAACGTCGGCCGTGTGAGTCTGGTCATCTAGCTTAACCGACGACCGTGTAGGTCCCATATGATCGAAGATCCCTTCGTCCTTGATCTGGGCCAGGAAGTAATCCGGGTAGTCCGGGTTATAAGCATCGCCAGGCTTCTTCCCCCACTGTTTTCTTACAGCTTCGGTCGCGTTCAGGTCCAGACCTTGAATTGTCACGTCGCCGAACTGGTAGCGCGCGCCTCGATCAATTTTAAAAGTAATATCGACGGTCTTGGTTTGGTCGTCAATCTTCCGGTCAACACTGGTCGATACATGCAGATACCCGGAACGCCGCACCGCCTTGGTGATTTTCTGCGACGCCTCGTCGATCGCGTCGAAGTTTGCAGGGTCGCCGATTTTCAGCGCGGCTAAGTGCGCGAAATGGTCTTTGTTTTCGGCTTCCACTCCGCTGAACAGAACCTTACCCAGCTTGAAGACCGGACCTTCCACCACTTTCACATTGACCAGTACGCCTTTCACGGGCGGCGGCACGGGCGCGGACGTGATGTCTTCGAAGCGCACGCGCAGCATGCCGATAGCTTCGTACAGCCGCTTCACTTGATGCTCGAGAAATTCGCGAAAGTCCTGCTCGGTGTAAGGAAGCCCGAACGCTACCGCGCCGATGCTGTTCTGCAGTGTCAGCGACGGGATCGCGCTGTTGCCGGTAAACTCCACGCGGGCTACTGCCGGCAGCGGTTCATCGGGCTGGAACTGCACGAAGTAATCGCCGGACGCCGCGGTTAGCAGCTTTCCGATGACTTTTTTCGGCTGATTACGTGACGCGGTATAAGCCGACAGATACGCAGACCATTTCGCCAGGATCTGCTGCGTCGGCGGCGCGTAGCCATTGTAAAGCGGATCGCGAGATTTCAAGTACGCGGCCAGCTCGGCGTTCGTGGCGGCGAATCCAGCAAACTGCACCCGGTACAGCGGCTTGGCTTCCATCACCTGGAACTTGGCGACGAAACCAGGACGGGTGGATGGGGCCGGCCCGAAGCCATAGTCCACGCGATCGAAGAAGCCGGATTCCAGTATCCTCTTCTGTGCGGCGTCGAAGAGCTCTTTGGTTGCCATATCGCCGACTTTCACTCCGGACATCTCCAAGATGGCGGCGGCCGGGATGCGCTCATTGCCTTCCACGGTCAACTTCACGACCGGGAGGCTGAGCGATTCGTCCGCTGGAACTGCAGCGGGGGCTTTCTTACGAACCCTGGAGGTCGGCTGCGCCGATAGCATCGGAAGCAGAACCAATAGCATCGCAGCGGCGGCTCTCATACCTTCATTATTCTAGAAGCGCGCCAATGTAAAATAGGACGTAGTGGCATACGATTTGATTGTGATTGGCAGTGGCCCTGGCGGCTACTCCGCAGCCGTGCGCGCCGGCCAGTATGGGTTGAAGACCGCGCTCATTGAACGGCAGCCGCGCCTCGGCGGCACCTGCCTGCTGGTGGGATGTATCCCGACCAAGAGCCTCTTGCATACGGCCGAAGTCTGGACTCACGTGCAGCACTCTGAAGCCGAAGGAATCACGGTAGAAAACCCCGTCCTGAACTTCCCCAAAGTGATGGAACGCAAGGATGGCATTGTCACCAAGCATTCCAAGGGCATCGATTTTCTGATGAAGAAGAATAAGATCGATGTCATCCGGGGTGTCGCCACGCTCAAGGGCGGAGGCAAGATCGAGGTGAAGTCGGATAAGGGTGTGGAGACTTACGAGGCCAAGAATATCCTGCTGGCCACCGGCTCCGAAGCACGAACGCTGCCTGGCTTGCCGGCCGATGATTCGATCATGTCGAACATCGAAATCCTGCAATTGAAGACCGTTCCGAAGACACTGAATGTGATTGGCGCGGGCGCGGTGGGCGTTGAGTTCGCGTCCATGTTCAGTAAGTTCGGGTCCAAGGTTCAGGTATTTGAGATGCTGCCCCGCGTGGTTCCCGTGGAGGATGAAGAGATCTCCAAAGAGCTTCTGCGCGTGTTCAAGAAAGCCGGTATCCGCATGGAGACCGGTGCCAAATGCGAGAACATTCGCAAGACCGCGACCGGTGTCGAGATGACCGTGACGCTGGCTAATGGCAAGACCGAAGAGACCGAAGCCGAGAAGCTCCTGGTCGCCGTGGGCCGCGCTCCGAACACAGCCAATATCGGTTTAGAGAACACCAAAGTGCAGGTGGAACGCGGCTTTGTCAAAGTCAATCAGTTCATGCAGACCGATGAGCCGAACGTCTACGCGATCGGCGATATCGTGGCGGGCACCCCGCAGTTGGCGCACGTCGCCACCGCGCAAGGTCTTCTCGCCGTCGCCAAGATTGCGGGCAAGGAAGCGATTCCAATCCATCGAAATCGCATTCCCGCCGCAACATACACCGAGCCCGGAATTGGCAGCGTAGGTTTGACTGAAGCGCAGGCGCGCGCTCAGGGCTATAAGGTGAAAGTCGGCAAGTTTCCTTTCGCAGCAAACAGCAAGGCCACCATTCTCGGTATCCACGATGGCTTCGTGAAGGTCATTGAAGACGAGACTTACGGCGAAATCCTCGGCGTGCATATCATCGGTCCGCAGGCGTATGAGCTGATCGGCGAAGTGGTTACGGCCATGGAAGCGGAAGCCACCGTCGCCACGATGATGCACACCATCCACGCGCACCCCACGATCTATGAGGCCGTTGGTGAAGCCTTTAACGCGGTGGACGGCCTGCAGATCAACGCCTAGAACTTAGCTGCCGCGATGCGACGCCGCTGCGATCTGCGCGAATCCGGGCTCATGGAGTGGAACGATGCGTTCCGCTTGCAGCAGCGTTTGGTAGACCAGCGCAAAGCCGGACAGATTCCGGATCAGTTCCTGATCGTGGAACATCCTCACGTGATTACGGTTGGCCGCAACGGACATGAAGAGAATCTCCTGGCGAGTGCCGAAATTCTGGAACGCTCCGGAATCCGCTTTCATGAAACCGATCGCGGCGGCGATGTCACTTATCACGGGCCGGGACAAATCGTGGGCTATCCGATTCTCGACCTACGCGAATGGAAGCGCGATGTCCATAAGTATGTTCGAGCATTGGAACAGACTTTGATCGACACGCTGGCCGATTTTGGAATCACCGCCGGCAGGATTGCCGGGCTGACCGGCGTGTGGGTAGGCGATGCTAAAGTAGCGGCGATCGGCGTCCATCTTAGCCGCTGGGTGACTTCACATGGCTTCGCGTTGAACCTCGATCCCGACTTAAGTTTCTTTCAATACATCGTTCCCTGCGGGCTCACTAAGCCCGTGACATCCATGCTCGCGCTAGGTTCTGACGCCAAGTGGAACAATGTGGTGGAGCGCATCTCCATCCACTTCGCGCGCATTTTCGATTTCGATTTACATCAGGTTTCGCACACAGCATTTGATTCCGAGCCGGCCATCGCGCTGGCTCATTAACCGGAGAGTACCCGCATGGCAGACGTAGTAATGCCCCAGATGGGCGAGAGTATCGTCGAAGGCACGCTCACACGATGGCTGAAGAAGATCGGAGACACCGTCGAGCGGGACGAACCGCTATTCGAGATCTCGACCGATAAAGTGGACACCGAGATCCCGTCGCCAATCGCGGGCGTTCTGAGCGAAGTACTGGTCGAAGAAGGCAAGACGGTCGGCATCAATACAGTGGTGGCGCGCGTTCAGGAGGCAGGTGGTGCGGCTGCTGCCCCTCCTGCGGCGCAACAGCCTACAGCCGAAACGAAAACTGCGGAAGCTCCTCCGGCTACTCAAGCACCCCAAGCTGCGGCGACTCCGGCGGCTACTCAAGCAGCCCCCGCCGAGCCTGCCGGACCGCTATCTCCACTGGTTCGGAAGATGGCCCGCGAGAGCAATATCGATCTGAGCAAAGTTTCCGGGACCGGCGCGGGTGGACGAGTCACGAAGCAGGATCTGGAAGCCTACCTCGCCCAGGGAGCACCGAAAGCGGCTGCATCCGCGCCGGTCGCGGTAACAGCGGCGCCTTCCGCACCAGCTCCCGCTCCAGCAGCCGCGCAACCTGTTCCGTCCGTGCCTCCGGCAAATACATCCTTCGTGCCGCCGGCCGCGTCGTCCGGACCCAAGACCCGCACCGAACCACTAAGCAACATGCGCCTCAAGATTGCCGAGCATATGCTGGCCTCCAAGCGCATTTCACCGCATGTCACCACCGTGCACCGCGTGGATATGACCCGCGTCGCCAAGATGCGCGCCCGCCACAAGGACGACTTCGCTTCCCGCTACGGCATGTCTCTCACGTTCCTGCCGTTCGTGACCCGCGCCACGGTGGAAGCTCTGCGCACCTATCCGCTGCTGAACGCGTCGATCGATGGCGCGAATATCCTCTTCCATAACGAGATCAACGTCGGCATCGCAGTGGCTCTCGAGAACGGACTCATCGTTCCGGTGATCCGCAATGCCGATGAGAAGAACGTCCTCGGATTGCAGCGCTCGATTGTCGACTTGGCGGCCCGCGCCCGCTCGCGTCAGCTCAAGCCCGATGAGATTCAGGGTGGCACGTTCTCCATCACCAACTTCGGAAGCTTCGGCAGTGTCTTTGCGACGCCGATCATCAATCAGCCACAGGTTGCCATCTTAGGGGTCGGCACGGTGGAGAAAGTTCCGGTCGTGATCGATGACGCGATCGCCATTCGCTCACAGGCTTATCTGGCGCTAACTTTCGACCACCGTTTGGTAGATGGCGCGCTGGCGGATCAATTCACCGCCAAGGTCAAGCAGGTTCTGGAATCGTGGTCGGAAGACGTGCTGTGAGATCGCACGTCTACGCCGGCGGCCCGCGCTTACTTTTTGAATAAGCGCTCGAAGGCGCTCTTGGCATCGTTCGCATTCCGCGGCGGCGATGCCAGAATGCTATCCGAAGCTCCGCGGGATCCCGAGGCGAAACCGTTCGACGAACTCGAGGTGTCCCGCGCCACGGTGACGCGTGGCGAAAACAAGGGGCATTCGTTGCGTTGATCCTTCAAGGGAATACGGACGGGAACGGGCTTGACGCATTGGAACCGCGTGGACGGTTCGAAATGCGTGCATTGTTTACAGCAATGCAGTTGCGCCGCGCACTTGGGACAAGTCCCCGTGAAATCGGTTCCCGGGGGCAACAGCGCCGAGCAACTGAAGCAGCGCGACGCGGTTACGTTTTGCACCAGCCGGGGGAGCCGAGGACCCGTGACATCGAGCGGCGGCCGTGGACCGGAAGGTTTGGACTGTTCCCCGTGACCGCTGCCCGTGCGGCGATCGGTCCGGTTATTATCCTGATAGCCGCGTTGAGAATACTTGCGGTCAGCGTCCATGCAGAATGGTTACTCCTTGAGCTTGAAAAGGTTTCGTGCTTGCCCGTCGCCTGCAAACAATCGGTTGGCAATCGAATGGAATTCCTGAAGGACTGGGTAAGGAAGGGCCGAAACAAAAGTGACGGATTCGGTGCCCGCCAGTGGATTCAAATCTATAGATACCACGGTTTCCATAGCTATGGGCAAGCGATAAGAACGTAAAGTAGGGAAACGTGCACTTCCGGGCTATTGCGATCCTTTTTTTTGCTTTCGTGACTCATGTACTCGCCGCGAAACAGGCGCCGGTTAGCGATCCGGTGACATGGACACGCGATATCGCCCCTATCGTGCGGCAGCATTGCGCCGGCTGTCATCGCCCCGGCCAACCCGCGCCGTTCCCCTTACTCACCTACGAAGACGTTAGCAGGCGAATTCAACTGGTCACGTCCGTAACCCGCGCGCGTTATATGCCGCCATGGAAACCGGCGCACGGATATGGCGAGTTCCAGGGCGACAACCACTTGACCGACGCTCAAATCGCATTGATCGAGCGGTGGGCCAAACAGGGAACTCCGCGGGGGCCGTCATCAGCCGCTCAGAAGGAACCTTCCCGCTTTGCATCTGGATGGCAGCTTGGTCCGCCGGATGCGGTCGTCACGCTTCCTAAGCCGTATTTAGTATCCGCGGACGGACCCGATCAATATCGCTGCTTCGTGATGCCGATCCAACTGGGTGGCGAACACTACGTGCGCGCGTTCGAGTTTGCACCGGGTCTCACGCAGGTTCTACACCATGCCTTAATCTTCGTGGATGCGCGCAGACAATCGCCGGGTCTGGAGCCTTACGAATGCTTCGGAACACCGGGCTTCTTTCCCAGCGGCGCACTGGGCGGTTGGTCGCCTGGAGCAAGTGCGGCCACCATGCCTCCAGGCACTGCAACGCACATTCCGCAAGGCGCGCGGCTGGTGATCCAATTACATTTTCATCCCACCGGCAAAGCCGAGACGGTCAACCCGTCAATCGCGCTCTACTATGCCTCGAAGCCGCCCACGCGCGCCCTCATGGATGTGGCTTTAGGCTCAAACCGGATTGACATTCCCGCCGGTGATAGTGAGTACAAGGTGCGCGAAAGCTTCGAACTTCCCGTCGCCGTGGAAGTGGCCGGTATCATCCCGCATGCTCACTATATCTGCCGCGACATGAAGGGTTGGGCCATTTTGCCGAATGGCGGCAGGCGCTGGTTGCTGTGGATTCCCGATTGGGACTTCCAATGGCAGGCGCAATATCGTTATGCGAAACCATTCCAACTTCCCGCCGGGACAACCGTTCATATGGAGTTCACTTATGACAACTCCAACCGCAATGTACGCAACGTGCATCATCCGCCGGAGCGCGTGACGTGGGGCGCGGGCAGCGAGGATGAGATGGCGGGCTTGCACCTCCAAGTGATTCCTCACAACGAAGCGGACATGCACGAACTCGGCCAAGCGCTATGGGGGAAGATCATGCGCGGCGTGGGTGGAGGCTTTTATCGGCCGGCCGCGGAATCGAACTAATGCCCACGGCGATGTTTGATTAGTTGGCCCAACGTGCCCCACGCGGTTGACCAGACACGCATCTTACTTGCGCCAGATTTCAGATCGTAACGCAATACCATTGGGACTTCTCCGATGATCATATCCAGCCGGTGGAATTTCAGCAGGATATCGACCATGCATTGGAAGCCTTCGGTATCTACTAACTTGTCGCCGTAGTGTCCGGCAACCATCTTGAGCGCTCCACCACGATAGGCGCGAAAGCCGCACGTGAAGTCGCGTACACCGGAGAACGGGAAGGCCAACCGCAGCGCCACGCATGCCGCCACGCTTAAGAAGCGGCGAATTATGGGTACGCCGTAAGTGCGCGACCCTGGGCGGAAGCGCGACGCAATTACAAGGTCGTGCCCTTCGCGGATCTTACGGGTCATCTGCAGAATTAGCCCGGGCGAGTGTGTCGCGTCCGCATCCATCGTGATCACAATGTCGTCGTCTTCGAGGGATTTTAAGGTATAGATTAAGCCGTCGCGCAACGTTGCGCCGAGACCTTGGTTGCTCTGGTGGCGGAGTATCGAAAGCGGAAGCGTCTGGCGGAATGAGTCGGCGACTTGAAACGTCTCGTCGGTGCTGCCGTCGTCCACCACGACAATGCAGTAGGAGAACCACTCGTCCTCCATCGCATGGGCGATGCTATTGATCAACCCGGCGATGTTACCGGCCTCATTGAACGCGGGAAGCACAATGCGGACGGTGGAACGGCGCCGGGGCCGGGATTCGGTCACAAGCGGTTATCCAACCCAGCGGGCAGCAGTTGTGGCCGGCCATGTATCGGCGCGTTTGGAGCAAGCAGAAAGGCTCTACCCCGCCCCGTCCGTATTGGCGCGATCGGAGTGTCGCGCGGCACGAGCGCATCGGGTAAATAGAAATCGCTCGTGGGGCGCGCTTGGATCATGGCCGCGATTTCGGCGGGTGATGCTGCGGAGATCGACGTCGCCAGCGGGTCCGGATCGTTCAGTCGCCAACTTCGCAGACGCGCAAGGTAGCTGGCTTCCACTTGATCGTAATGTAGGAATTCGGATGCGGTCATGGTGATGCCCAGCCATGCCAGATGCGGGGCGTAGCGCTGTAAGGCGCCGGTACTGTCGAGAAAGACATATCGCACGCCGGCGATGGGCTGCAACATGGAAAAGAACTCATCATCGGGTTGAACAATGATCAACTCATTTGGCCGATGGCGGGCGGCATAAGCGCGCAGCGGAGCAAGCGACTCATCGGTCGGAAACGCGGGCGACCAATATCCGGGCACCGCGATTTTCAGGACAGCGGCGGCGAGCAGCAGGCCGATAAGCCAGCGCTGCGGAATCCAGCTATAACCGGAAGCTAGAATCGCCATCGGCACGAGGAGCAGAATGGCGTAGAGAAAGCTGCGGGATTGGAACGCCATCATGGCGAGTAACACAATAGCCAGCCAGCAGGAGAGCAGCAGCGCGGGTATGTCGTGCCGGCGCATAGCGGCAACTAATACCGGCACGGCGAGCAGAGCGCCAATTGTCAAGACAGGATCATTAAGGAAGAGCCGGCGCGCGTAGAACCACCAGGGCGATTCCGACGTGGGTTGCGCGGGTGGATGCAGGCCAAATCCGAAAAGCTGGTTCGCGATGTACTCCGTGGTGAACCATTCCGGATGGATGACGATTTGGTATACGTGCCAGGGCGCGGCAACTAGAACAACGACGCTCAAAGCCAAAAGAAGTCTACGCCAAGGGATGGCCCGGGTAAGCGCGGCGAATAACAGAAGCACCAGGATCGGGATCACTCCCGCAACGCTCTTGGTTAAGATAGCCGCCGCGGTAAAGACGCCGAAGCCAGCGATCGATCGTGGCCGCTGCAGCCCTGGGTCGTCAAGCACAAACCAGAGAGCAAGCAGGATCAGGCAGGCGACTAATGCGTCCATCATCACGAGGTGGCTCATTGTCTGCCATGGAGTATCGCCAAGAAGAAAGAGCGCTCCGGCAAACATGCCAGGCCCGATGCGGCGGCACCAGGCCGCGGTGACCGCAATTCCGAGCGCTCCGGCTAGTAGGCTCGGTAACCGCAAGACCCACGGAGAGACGCCGAACAGCTTCACCGCGAGTGCCACCAACCAATAAAGGAACGGGGGTTTTTGCAGGAACATGCGGCCGAGGATATGCGGGGTTAGCCAGTCTCCTGTGCTAACAATTTCAAGCGCAACGCGGGAGTAAGTCGCTTCGTCCTGCGAGCGGATGTGACTCACGCGGTCCTGCTCGGCCATCGTCATGGGAACAGTAGCAGCTCCGCCCGCTAGTAACACGGCTAGCGAGACAAATAGGATGGAAACCAGTGCGCGCAACTTAGTTGCTCGGGTCTTCGTTCCCCGGTTCTTGCCGGCGCTGGGTTGCGGAAATCAGAAGCTTACGTGGGAGCCGCGACACGCGCACCATGCGTTCCACAGCCGGAAGAAACCTTCGCACGGTGCGGCCATGCAGGAGCAGGCTCCCGACTACTAACGTTGGATGCGGGACAATGCTGCAACACCGCGCGCACATGGGAACCTCTCCCGCGCGCCCGCTCACATGCATCTCGCGCAGATGCCGCATGCTATTAGAGTTCCAAATCTGATGTAGTGAGCTGTCACCGATGCGGCCGATCGGCTCGCCATCGAGCATGTAACTTTGACAGCAAGGGTAAACATCGCCGTTATACTTCACGTAAACCGGACCGCGCCAAAGATAATGACACGGATAACCGGCCCCCGCTGTCTTAGGTCCGCGTGGTAACAGGTTAGTCTCGTCTTCCTTGATGCGGACGCTATCCACACCCGGGACTGCGCTCCAGAACCGGATGAAGCTATCGACTTCGCCGGCATTGCGAGCCATGCGCACCATCTGCACGACCACTTGTAACTTGCTGCCGCGATCGTGTTTCATGCGGGCGAAGCGGATGAAGTTTTCCCGAACCTTCTCGAAGCGGGCGCCCTTGCGATAGAACTCGAAGCTCTCCTTAGTCGCGCCGTCGAAACTCAGCGTCACATGTTCCACGCGAGTGTCCAGCAGACGCCGGGCCATCGCTTCGTCGAGCAGGGTTCCGTTCGTCGAGAGCAGAGTCGAGATGTTATGACGCTGGCAGAATTCGACGCGGTCGAAGATTCGAGGATCGAGGAGCGGCTCTCCAAGACCGATCAACATCATATGCTCAGCGGACCGGGCGGACTCCTGCACCAGACGCTGGAAGATCTCATCCGGCATGTCCGCCTTGGGTTGCTGGTGCGTTTCCCGCGGACACATGGGGCAGTAAAGATTGCACTTGGCCGTGGTTTCGACGATATATTCGACCGGCAGCCCACGCAGGCTGCTGCGCCTACCCAGATAGCCGCCTAATAGCTGGAACCGGTTTGCCGCGCGTTGGAATGAGGGAAGCAACTGGTCTATTCTACAAATGTCAAAGAGGTATCGTGCTGATTTACCCAAAGGCAATACACTGGGAAGCGATGCGTTTTGCACCTATCGTTTTATTGCTATTGACGCCGGCCGTCCTTCCGGCATATTCCGTGCTCAGCCACGAGGCCATTATCGACTCGGCTTGGGATACGTCGATCAAACCGGCGCTGCTGCTTCGATTTCCTCAATCGTCGCCCGCCGAGCTGACCACGGCTCATGGATACGCATACGGCGGGGCGATTATTCAGGATCTCGGATATTACCCATCCGGTAATCGACTCTTTAGCGATCTTACTCATTACATTCGCAGCGGAGCATTCATTGTCAACCTGATCCATGACGCGTCGACGCTGAACGACTACGCGTTCGCTCTCGGGTCACTGGCCCACTATGCGGCTGACGACGAAGGGCACTCTATCGGTGTGAATCGATCGGTACCGATCTTATATCCGAAACTCGCCCGGCAGTACGGCAATGTGATTACTTACGAGCAGAATCCGACGGCGCACTTACAGACCGAATTCGGTTTCGACGTATTGCAGGTGGCGCGCGGGTTCTATGCGAGCGAGGCTTATCACGACTTTATTGGATTCGGCGTTTCCAAGCCATTACTTGAAAAGGCATTTCAACAGACCTACTGCGTGTCCATGAACGACCTGTTTTCCAATCTCGATCATTCACTTGGCACTTACCGGCGAGTAGTAAGCGGTACGATCCCCAAGGCTACCAAGATCGCGTGGGCGATGAAGCAAGGAGATATCCAGAAGCATTCGCCGACGGTGGTGCGGAGCAAGTTTATCTATAACATCTCGCGATCCAGCTATGAGAAAGAATGGGGACGGGATTATGAGCGTCCGGGTTGGGGCGCGCGATTCGTGGCTTTTCTGCTTCGACTGGTGCCGCACATCGGGCCACTGAAGGCACTTTCATTTAAGACTCCGACACCCGCCACTGAAGACCTATTCGTGCGAAGCTTTGATGCCACGCTGGAAGACTATCGGGCATTGCTCAAGAAAGTTAATGATCCAGGATTCCAATTACCTGACACGAACTTCGATACAGGTAAACCGGCTCAGGCGGAAGCTTACCGTCTGGCGGACGCGGCAAAGGCGGACTTAGCTAAGTTACAAGCGAGAAAGGGCACTTCCGGGTGCGCCGAGTAGGACTCACTTACAGCGGCGGCCTAAACTTAAAGTGCGCGATCACATCACTCGCCACGGCTTTGTCTTTCACACGGGCGGGTTGGAACTGCCAGTCGTAAGCGGCATCTCCAGCTAGACGCACAAACTCCGCGGGCGTCTGATGGGAGAGTACTTCAACACTACTCACGCGGCCCTCGCTATTGACCTTCAAGCGCAAGTCGACCGGAAGCGTGTCGCTAAGTTCGCGAGCGAGATTATTCGGCACACTAGGGGCGGAACTCCGTACGGCTTGCGGCGGAGTAAAGTCTGCGCCACCGTGCGCATGACGACCGAAAAGCGGGATCCTACTGATCGCACGGCCCACTCCACCGGACTCTACCGATTCCAGGTAAACCGACGATGTCGCCGCGGGCACGGGACGGCTTACGGGGCGTACGTCAGGACTGGCCACTTCTGATTCGGCCACTTGCGAGGCGGACGTCGGCGGCGCCGGATGGAAGTGCTGCCAGTTCGCATTGTCGTCCACGGGCGGACGGGCGGCGGGTTGGGTCACTACACCGGGATTCGGCACTCGGCGAGGCGACGGCACAGGCGCGGTATCCGGACGAGGCGCGGCATCGAGCCGGGGCTGCGCGGGAACGGATGCAACGAGCGAAGGATCGGCAGTTGGGTTCGGTCTCACCACACCAGGAACGGGGTTGACGGTAGCAGGCTGCTGCTGGGGTTGGTTAAACGATGATGCTGGGGGCGCGGGAGTTGAAACGGGAGGCGGGGCTGCTGTCGTGGACGCGGCGGGTGCCGGCGCCGGCTGGTTGCGGGAAGCCGCGGAAGGAAGCACCTGTCCCGAGGAAGGAGCAGGACTGGCCGGTAACGGATCGGAATCGGAATTCAGCGTGATGTCACCGGCGCGTGCACCGAAACGGTCGCGATGGCTACCCGATGTTCCGATCAAATAGCCGCCAAACGCTGCAGCAGCCGCGATCACGCCGATCAGCTGCCACGAGCGCCTGCCTGCGTCGGAAGTAGCTGCAGGCGCACGGTTCGCGAGCGGGCGCTTATCGAAAGTGTCGGCTTCCCGATCATGGCGCGGGTAGGGATCTGGTAGATCGACCGGGGGGATGGCCGCAGGCCGTGGTGCGTGATCCATCGTCTCGGCGGCGCTAAATGTTTCAAGATCGCTCGCGATGGGACTACTCGGAGTTGAGCTGGCGGTGTGCGCGTCCTGAACCGGTTCCATCAGGGGGAAATCTCCGGATTCGAGCTCATGCGCGTTCATAGGAAAGGGTAGATACGTTTGCTTACGGTTGATCTCACCATCTTCCCAGAAAAAGAAGCCGCCCACGGCAGAACCATTCGCCGAGGGCCGAACTAAAAGCGCAACGTTGTTGTAATCGGGAAAAAACAAAGACAAAACGTGGTTGTCACCTTCGTCCAGAAACAAGCCGGGCCGTTGGTGACTGCGGAAATATCCGACGGCGGCTTCCCGATTTTTCCGGCGCAATGTTTCCAGACGGCCGCCCAAACGCGCCTCATCGCGTTGAGACAACGTGTAGGCAGTCCCGCGTCGATGCTCCGATTCGATTTTCTCGAGGGCTGTGATGACCGTATAACGCCCATCGAAGTGACCCAGCAGAATCCCACCGATTTCATTGGTTGCGGCGACAGCGGCGACCCTCAATTGGTCCACAACCGCCAGGTCGATCAGAATCTGGATCGGGCTACCGGCCACATTCCAGTGATAGAGGGCGGTGGTGGGCATACCTATCGGTCTAGCAATCGTCCTGCCGGATAAACGAAAGTAAATGAAATCCTGGTTTAAGTGGGCACGAGCAGATTCGAACTGCTGGCCTGCCGCTTAGGAGGCGACCGCTCTATCCAGCTGAGCTACGTGCCCGTATGGACATTGTAACTAGGCAGACGCCCAGCGCGAAAGGCCTTTGCTGCCGATATCGCGGCGGAATTGCCGGCCAGTGAACGAAATGAGATCGACTGCGCTGTATACGTTTTGTATAGCACCTGGTAACGTCGCACCCCGCGCAGTGACGCCGAGCACGCGGCCCCCGTTAGTCGCCAGCACGCCGCCGTCGACACGTGTACCGGCGTGGAACACTATGGCGCCAGTTGCTTCGGCTTCTTCGATTCCGGTGATCGGATCGCCGGTATTTGCGGCGTTCGGATACCCCTGAGCAGCTAGAACGACACACACCGAGGGTTCGGGAAGCCACTCGACCCGAATGCGTTCCAGCTCGCCACGCGCGCTTGCCAGCAGGACTTGGCCGAAATCCGCCACCATCCGATGCAGAATTGGCTGCGTCTCGGGATCGCCCAGCCGGACGTTATATTCCAGCAGTTTCGGTCCATCGGCGGTCATCATAAGGCCGGCGTAGAGGAAACCGGTGAAGCCGGTGCGCTCGATGGTCGGCCGGATCACGGTGTCTAGGATTTGGGTGCGCTCCGCAGCAGTCAGGATACGGGAATCGCAGTAGGCTCCCATGCCCCCGGTGTTCGGCCCTAGGTCATTATCGTAAAGCGCTTTGTGATCCTGGCAGGGCTCGAGCGCTAGAACGTCTCGGCCATCGCTGAGAACAATAAAGCTGACTTCTTCGCCGGTGAGGAACTCCTCGATCACTAGCCGAGGGCCGAGCTTTTCGATTGCCGCAGCGGCCTCGCTCCGGTCTTGCGCGATGATGACGCCTTTGCCCGCCGCCAACCCGTCGGCTTTGATCACGAGCGGGAAACGGGATTTAGCAAGTACCGCGCGCGCTTCGTCAAGTGACGAGGTCACGTGGTAGCTGGCAGTCGGAATTCGGTTCGCCGCGAAGAAGTCTTTGGCGAAGGCTTTGCTGCCTTCGAGACGCGCGTCGGCTTGGATCGGACCGACGACCGGGAGCTTCGCAGCGCGGAATGCATCGACAACACCTGCGACCAGCGGCGCCTCGGGACCGATCACGGTGAGATCGGCGGCGATCGTTTGAGCGAGTTGTACGAGTGCGGAAGGGCTTGCAATGTCCACACTTGTGCAAAGGTGTGCGAGTTTCGCAATTCCTGGGTTGCCCGGCGCGGCATAGATCTTTTTGACAGCGGGGTCGGCCGCCAATTTCCAGACGAGCGCGTTTTCGCGGCCACCCGAGCCGACAACGAGGACATTCACAGCTTCTCAACATACCAGCCGTAAAATGGAGGAAGATGCGGGAGACGTTCGACGTTGTGGTGATTGGCGCGGGACATGCGGGCTGCGAAGCCGCGCGGGCATCTTCGCGGCTAGGTCTTCGAACCGCCATGGTCACCATGAACAGCGATCTGATCGCGCAAATGTCCTGCAACCCAGCCATCGGAGGTATTGCCAAGGGGCATCTAGTTCGGGAAATCGACGCTCTGGGCGGCATTATGGGCGAGGTTACGGACGCTACCGGGATTCAATTCCGACTGTTGAACACCAGCCGTGGTCCGGCGGTGTGGAGTCCGCGGGCGCAGTGCGACAAGAAGTTGTACCGCCAGCGCATGAAAGAGGTTCTGGAGCAGGAGCCCAATCTGCGGATCAAACAGGCGGAAGTGGCGGGGCTTTGCATCGAGCAGGGGCGCGTCGCGGGAGTGCTGCTACGCGATGGGCGGACAATCCTGGCGCGCGCGGTGATTGTGACTACTGGGACGTTCCTTAACGGGCTGGCGCATGTGGGGGAGCAGCAATATGCATGCGGGCGGAATGGGGAAGCGCCCTCGAACTTGCTCGCCGACCAGTTTCGCGGCCTTAATCTCGCTTGGACTCGATTAAAAACCGGCACACCGCCGCGTTTGGATGGCCGTTCGATCGATTGGGCGCGTTTTCAGCCGCAAGCGGGTGATCCGGTCCCGACACCGTTCTCATTTCTGACGGATGGGATCGATCGGCCGCAGATCGAGTGCCACTTGGCTCATACGACGGCAGAAACGGCTCGTATTATCCGGGCCAGTATCGAGCGCTCACCGCTTTATAGTGGGCAAATTGAGGGGATTGGGCCGCGTTATTGTCCGTCGATCGAAGATAAGTTCGTCAAGTTCCCTGAAAAAGCGAGTCATCAGATTTTCCTTGAGCCGGAAGGACTGGATACGCACGAAGTTTACGTTAATGGGATGTCAACAAGCATGCCGATCGACGTGCAGGCAGCGGTAGTGGCATCCATACCGGGGCTGGAGCAGGCGGAGATGATCCGGCCGGGGTACGCGATTGAGTACGACGCGGTCGACGCGCGGGAGTTGGACCACCGGCTGGCCGTGAAAAAGCTTCCCGGGTTGTTTCTCGCGGGGCAAATCAACGGGACATCGGGCTATGAAGAGGCTTCGGCACAAGGGTTGATGGCCGGCTTGAACGCCGCGCTCGAGGTTCTGGGGCGAGCGCCGCTGGTGATCCCGCGAACCGAAGCGTATATCGGGCTAATGATCGACGACCTGGTGACGAAAGGCGCGGATGAGCCCTACCGGATGTTCACGTCCCGGGCGGAGTTCCGGTTGCATTTGCGGATTGACAATGCCGACGAGCGGCTCACTCCAATGGGCCGGGAAGTTGGGCTGGTCGATGACGCCCGTTGGGCTCGCTTTCGGAATAAGACCGATCAGAAGGAAAAATTAAGGGCGGCGCTCGGGAAGTCGGTTCATGGGGCATGGTTGAAGCGCCCGGAATCGCGCTTGGGCGCGTTGGAAGCTTGGACGCGCGAGGTGTTACAGGAAATCCCGGTGCCGGGTGTGGTCGATGCGGTGGAAACCGAATGCAAGTACGAAGGGTATATCGCTCAGCAGGTTAAGCAGATGGCGCGGGTACGCGAGCATGAGCTTAGAGCGATTCCGAGCGGCTTCTCCTTCTCGCTGCCGGGGATTTCCACTGAGGTGCAGAGCCGTTTAGCGCGGGTGCAGCCGGTGACGCTTGGGCAGGCGGGTCGAATTCCAGGTGTGACAGCCGCTGCTATTTCTATCCTGGATGTGCATTTAACGCTCGCCAAGCGAGTCTGATGTTTCACGTGAAACGTCCCGAATGTTTCACGTGAAACATAATTCGGCAAACCAATCCCCCGCGTGATAGCCTTTTGGCTTGTCCCGCGTTATTTCGATTACCAACCAGAAAGGCGGGGTTGGTAAAACCACCACAGCCATCAATTTGGCTGCCTCTTTAGCCGTCAACGACATCCCAGTACTCCTGATCGACGCCGATCCGCAAGGCAACGCCACCACCGGCCTGGGTATTCGAAAAGATCCGACACAAGCTAATTTTTACGATGTCCTGCTCGGAAACGCGGATATCGCGCCCACGGTGATTAAAACCGAGATCGACGGCCTGGACATTCTTCCGTCCGACAAGAATCTGGTGGGGGCAAACATTGAACTAGTCGCGCTGCCCAATCGGGAAACCCGGCTTCGCGAGAAGCTGCAGGCCGTACAGAAGTCTTATCGATACGTGCTGATCGATTGCCCGCCGGCTCTCGACCTGCTCACGCTCAATGCCCTGCTCGCGTCCGATTCCGTTCTAGTTCCGATTCAGTGCGAATTCTTCGCCCTGGAGGGGGTATCTGAACTGCTCGACACGATTGATCGCGTCCGCAGCTCATTCAAGCATAAAATCGCGCTCGAAGGCATTTTGCTCACCATGTACGATGACCGGACGAACCTCACCCGCCAAGTCGTCGCCGATCTGCGGGAATTTTTCGGAACGGACGTCTGTAAGGCCATAATCCCGAGAAACATCAAGCTTGCCGAGGCACCCAGTTTCGGGAAGCCGATCCTGCTCTACGACCCGAAATCAAAGGGTGCCGACGCTTACATCCAACTTGCCAAGGAAATCCTCAGCCATGAACAAAAGAGCTCTCGGTAGAGGCTTGCACACTTTGCTTCCCAACCGGCCCCAGCCGGTGGAAGCTAGCGCCCCGCTGTCCCCGCCAACAATCCCTGGCAATCCAACCGAGCTTCCGATTGAAACGATCGTGCCGAACCCATTTCAGCCGCGTAAGCACTTCGACGAACGCGCGCTGGGTGAGTTGGCGCAGTCGATCCGCACGGACGGAGTCATTCAGCCTTTAGTGGTGCGCCATGTTGGAGATCGTTACGAGCTAATTGCCGGGGAGCGCCGTTGGCGGGCATCGAAATTAGCTGGACTTGCTATGGTTCCTGTGCACATCCAGGACATGCCGGACGAGCGCATGCTCGAAGTAGCGCTAGTCGAGAACATTCAACGGGAAAATCTAAATGCCATCGAGGAAGCCCAGGCATTCCATCGGTTAAGTGGCGATCTCGGATTTAGTCATGAGCAGATCGGGATTCGGACGGGTAAGGATCGCGCGACGATTTCGAATTCCATCCGGCTGCTGCAACTTCCGGCCGATATCCAGGAGCTAATCGCGCAAGGCTACCTTACCGCCGGACATGCACGCGCCCTGCTGAAAGTGGACGACCCGGACCAGCTTCGCGAGCTCGCCCGGAAGTCCATGTTGTTCGATTGGTCCGTGCGGCAGCTCGAAAAGAGCACAACCTTGCACAATGCCGAGCCCACTGCCGAGAAGACGCCAACGCCCTCAGGGCCCGATCCGAACGTTAAGGCGGCCATCGACGAGCTGGAACGCGTGCTCGGAACCCGCGTGCGCATCGTCGATAAAGGGAAGGGAAAAGGGAAGCTGGAGATCGACTACTACTCCGGGGAAGATCTTGACCGCATCTACTCCGTCATCGTGCAGGACGCTTAGCGCAAAAGATCCAGAATCGCGGCAAGCTCGCGCCGAATGTCCGGTATCGTGTTATCGGGGAAGAGGTTGGACTGCGCGCGCGGAGCGTCCGTGCGGACCTCGCGGGCTTCCTTGCCACGCGTAGCTAGCGTTTGCCTAGCGCCCTCAATTGTAAAGCGCTTTGCGTAAAGAAGTTCTTTAATAAGAAGGAGCTGCTCGACATCTTTCCGGCGGTACAAGCGGTGGCCCGTATCCGACTTCTTGGGTGACAGACTCGGAAATTCAGTCTCCCAATAGCGCAATACATAGGGTTCCACTCCCAGAAGCTTGCTCGCCTCGCCGATGCGGAAGTAGAGCTTATCGGGGATCTCGGGCGTGTCGAGCGAAACTGCTTCCTCGGGCATCGACAAAGTGCCATCGTATCACTCGCGGTTTCAATCGGACCCTCCCGCAAATCGCGAGGTCTGTGAAAGAATGAAATCACCTCCCCAGGAAGACCGCCCCAGGAATGTCCGACGTCCCTTTTGTCCACCTGCACTGCCACACCGATTATTCGCTGCTTGACGGCGCTTGCGAGATCGGCCAATTGATGAAAGTCGCGACCGAGCAGAATATGCCGGCTATCGCGATGACCGATCACGGAAATATGTTCGGCGCCGTGCAGTTCTATAACACCGCCAAGGAGAACGGCATTCACCCCGTACTCGGCTGCGAGGTGTACGTCTCGCAACGCGGTCACAAGACGCGTTCGGAGACCGACCGCTACAACCATCTGGTACTGCTGTGCGAGAACCAGGAGGGTTATCGCAACCTGATCAATCTGGTCAGCACGGGGTTTCTGGACGGCTTTTACTATAAGCCGCGGATCGACAAAGACCTGCTAAACCGCCATTCGAAGGGGCTGATTGCGCTTTCGGCGTGCTTGCGCGGGGACATCAACGAGACCATCATCGCGGATCGTTATAGCGATGCTCGCCGCCTCGCGCACGAGTATCAGGACCTGTTCGGAAAAGACAATTTCTTTCTCGAAGTGCAGGACCACGGCATCGATCACGATAAGGTGGTAACGCCGGGGCTGGTGCGCATGTCGCGCGAAACCGGCATTCCGCTGGTTGCCACCAACGACGCGCACTACTTGCGCAAGGATGATGCGCGGGCGCACGAAATCCTGATGTGCATCCAGACGGGCAAGACCATGTCCGATCCCAACCGGATGCGGTTCGACCATCCCGAGTTCTACCTCAAGACGAAAGAGGAAATGCTGCAGTTGTTTGGCGAATTGCCCGACGCGGTGGATCGCCCGTGGGAGATCGCGCAACGCTGTCAGGTGAAGCTCGAAAAGGTTAAGGAACCGTTTCCGAAGTTTGACGTTCCGCCAGCGCATTCCATCGACACGTATTTCGAGTTCGTCGCGCGTCAGGGCTTCGAGAAGCGGCGCGGGCGTTTGGAAGCGTTGGCGGCGGCGGGCAAGCTGCGCTGCGCGCTGCCGGATTACCTGGAGCGGATGGATTTTGAGATCCGCATGATCCAGCAGATGCGGTTCTCGGGCTATTTTCTGATCGTTTGGGACTTCATCCGCTATGCCAAAGACGCGGGAATTGCGGTAGGTCCCGGGCGCGGCTCGGCGGCGGGCAGCCTGGTGAGCTACGCAATGGAGATCACCGATATCGATCCTTTGCAGTATGGCCTGCTATTTGAGCGCTTTCTGAATCCGGAACGCATTTCAATGCCGGATATCGATATCGATTTCTGCATGAACCGGCGTGGCGAGGTGATCCGGTACGTGACCGAGAAGTACGGGCGCGAGCAGGTGGCGCAGATTATCACCTTCAATACGTTGGGCACGCGCGCGGCCATAAAAGACGTGGGGCGCGTGCTCGATATCAGCTACGGGGACGTGGATAAGCTCAGCAAGCTGGTGCCGGGCATGCCGCTCAACATCAAGCTGAAAGACGCGATGAAGGCCGAGCCCGGGTTTGACGAGGCGGCGCGCAAAGACTCGCGCATGCGGGACGTACTGGATACCAGCCTCAAGCTCGAAGGCCTGGCGCGGAACTCGTCGGTGCACGCGGCCGGCGTTGTGATTTCGCCCGAACCGCTGAAGAACCTGGTGCCGCTCTACCGCACCAATCGCGACGAAATTGTCACCCAGTACGACATGAACGGCCTGGAGAAGCTGGCGCTTCTCAAGATGGATTTTCTGGGCCTGACGACGCTGACGCTGATCGAAGATGCGATGCGCAATATCGAGAAGCGGCATAAAGTCAAGCTGGTGATGGAAGATCTGCCGCTGGACGATCCGCAGAGCTACGAGCTGTTCTGCAAGGGCTTCACCAGCGGCGTGTTTCAGTTCGAATCGCCCGGCATGCGCGACATTCTGAGGCGCTATCAGCCATCGCGCATCGAGGACTTAACAGCGTTAAACGCGCTGTACCGTCCTGGGCCGATGCAAGGCGGAATGCTGGACGATTTCATCGAGCGCAAGCACGGCCGCAAACCAATCGTGTATGAGCTGCCCGATTTGAAAGGCGTGCTCGAAGAGACTTACGGCGTGATTTTGTATCAGGAACAGGTGATGCAGATCTCGAGCAGGATCGCCGGATACTCTCTCGGGGAAGCCGATCTGTTGCGGCGCGCGATGGGTAAGAAAAAGGCCGAGGAGATGGCCAAGCAACGCGAGCGGTTTATCACCGGCGCGGCTGCCAAGGGTCATCCGGCGAAGAAGGTGGAGAAGATCTTCGACCTGATGGAGCAGTTCGCCGGCTACGGGTTCAACAAGTCGCACTCGGCGGCGTATGCGTACCTGGCATTTGTGACCGCGTACTTGAAGGCGCACTATCGCGTGGATTTCATGGCGGCGCTGCTGACATCGGAAACGGGGAACGTCCCCAAGGTGGTCAAGTACATCAACGAATGCCGCGAGATGAAGATCCGCGTGCTGCCGCCGGACGTGAACGCGAGCGATTGCAACTTCACGCCGGACGGGGATGCGATTCGCTTTGGCCTGGGAGCGATCAAGAACGTGGGTGGGACGGCTGTGGATGCGGTGGTGAAGGCGCGGCAGGAAGTTGGCCGGTTCCGCTCGCTCTTTCATTTTTGCGAAAAGGTGGACATCAGCCAGATCAATCGCCGAATGGTGGAGAGTCTGATTCGCGCGGGCGCCATGGATGGGTTGAACGGGACGCGCGCGCAGTTGATGCTGGCGGTGGAAGGCGCGATGGAGACCGGGATGCGCAGTTTGCGCGATCGGGCGTCGGGCCAGGAGGATTTGTTCGGCATGTTGGCGGCGGACGTGGACACGCCCGAGCCGTCCTTGCCGCGAGCGCAGGATTGGACGGCGCGAGACAAGCTGCAGGCCGAAAAGGACATGCTCGGGTTCTATGTGACCGGGCATCCGCTGGATCAATACGAAGACAAGATCTGCGAAGTGGCCACCCATACCAGCGGCAGCCTCGAAGGCTTAGCTAAGGGTGCGGACGTGGCGCTGTGCGGCGTGCTTACGGGCATCGTAAGGAAGCGCAACCGCGAAGGCAAGCCGTGGGCGGTGATGCAATTGGAAGATCGCGAGGGCGCCACCGAAGCGCTGCTCTTCACGACGCAGTACGAGCGGCTGCTGTCGATGCTGGAAGAAGATCGGGCGGTGTTGGTGCGGGCGACGGCGCTGCCGGAGGAAGGCGTGGCAACCAAGGTGTCTGTGCAGGAGATCGTGCCGCTTGATTTGGTACGCGTTCCCATGCCTTCGCTGGTTGCGGTGAAGGTCCGGCTCGGAAAGAACGGCATCGATCGCGCCTCTGAGCTATCGCGGCTGTTTTCGGAAAAGCCTGGGGAAACGCATGTCCGGCTCAAGTTGGAATCGCCGGGGGACTTCAGCGTCTTATTGGACATTCCCGCGATGGTCCGACCGGATCGCGGGTTCCGCGCCGAACTCGAACGCATTTGCGGGGCAGACGCAATGGAGACACTGGCCAGCTAGTGGAGCCCTGGATTTAGGTATCCTGATATCCATGTCTTCTGAAGCGTCTTCTGAAGCGTCCGCCGAAACGTCTCCCGAAGCCTCTCTCGAACCTGGGATTGCAGCCGAACAGGCCGCGCCGGCGCGTACGCCCGCGCCGGCCTGGGAGCGTGTTCTCAAGGCGAGGCATCCCAAGCGGCCGCACGCTTCCGATTACATCGAGCGGCTCATTACCGGGTTTCAGGAGCTGCATGGGGATCGTCTCTTCGGGGACGACGCGGCTATTATCGGCGGCATGGGCTTTTTCGAAGGCGAGCCGATCATGATCATCGCCGAGCAGAAAGGGCGCGATACCAAACAGAAACTGCTCCGCAACTTCGGCATGCCGAAGCCAGAGGGTTATCGCAAGGCGATCCGGCTGATGGAAATGGCCGGGAAATTTGGCCGTCCGATTTTGACTTTGATGGATACGCCGGGCGCCTATCCCGGAATCGACGCGGAAGAGCGTGGGCAAGCGGAAGCGATCGCGCGCAATCTGCGGGAAATGGCCCGGTTGCCGGTGCCGGTAATTGCGGTCTGCATTGGCGAAGGTGGCAGTGGTGGCGCGTTAGCTGTAGGCGTGGCCAACCGGGTGTACATGTTCGAGAACTCGGTCTATAGCGTGATTTCGCCCGAGAGCTGCGCGGCGATCATTTGGCGGGATTCCGGGAAGGCCGAAGAGGCCGCGGTCGCTCTGCGAATGACGTCGCAGGACCTGTTAGGGTTCGGTCTGATTGATGGCGTGATTGCGGAGCCGGGCTCGGGCGCGCACGAAGATGTTGAGGCAGCCGCCGCTTCGTTGCGGGACACGGTCCGGGGGGCGCTCACCGCCCTGAAGCCACTCTCGCGCGAGCAACTGGTGCAGGACCGCTACGACAAGTTCCGCCGCATGGGCAACTTCTTCGTTTAGCTAAACGGGTTTGAGATCGCGCGATGAGAAAGCCGGTGCTGCTCGGGATCGTCTTCGCCGCGATCGTGCTTGCGGTTCTGATTTACACGAGCTTCGGTAACCGCAAGTTTCGATGTCAGGTTTGTATGGCGTACCAAGGCCGAACGTCTTGCCGGATCGCATCGGCGGCGGAGAAGGAATCGGCACTCCGGTCGGCTACCGATAATGCGTGCGCGCAGATTGCGTCGGGTGTGACCGCGACTATGGTTTGCACGTCGGGGCAACCCGTGAGCGTGCGCTGGATGAATTGAACGTGCGCGTGCATCCTGACGTTCTGCCCGGTTTTGTGGAAAGATAGAAGATTCCCTGAACCAAAATACTGTTTCGTTCGTTTAAGTCCAAAGGAGCGCCCGTACCGTGAAAAGTAAGTGGAAGATAGTTATCGCTGTCGCCGTGTTGCTGTTGGTAGGGGGCGGTATCCTGGCGAGCGTCCGGCTCAGCCAACGCGGCGTAGTCACCGTGCAGACCAGCAAAGTGACGCGCGATGATCTGACGAGCCTCGTGACGGCCTCGGGCGAAATCAAACCTAAGAACTACATCAGTATCGGCGCGAACGCGATGGGAGAGTTGACCTCCATCTACGTGAAGGAAGGCGACCGGGTCCGCAAGAATCAGCTCTTGGCAAGCGTGGAGAACACGCAGCCGCGGGCGGACGTTGAAGCTCAAAAAGCCGCGCTGACTTCGGCTGAAGCCGATGCGGCGGCAAGCGAGGCGGGCTACAAAGCGGGCGAGGACAATGTCGCCACCATGCAGGCCGGTATCGATCGTGCGCAGTCCGACTTAGAGAAGGCCAAGGCGGAGTTCGATCGCAGCAAGCAGCTGTTCGATCAGAAGCTGATTGCGCGGCAGGATTTCGACACCAAGAAGGCCGCGATGGATTCGGCTGTCGCGTCGTTGGCTGAAGCGAAGTCTCGGCTAATCCAAGCCAAGTCACAGCTGGCGCAATACTCCGCGCAGAACGCCTCCACGCAGCGGCATATAGCTCAGCAGCGTGCGAGTCTTTCGCGTATCAACGACGTGCTGCGGAAGTACAACTCCTATTCGCCGCTGGATGGCGTGGTCACCAATCTCCCGATGAAAGTCGGCGAGACGGTGGTGCCGGGTATCCAGAGTTCGACGGCGAGCACGATCATGACGATCGCCGATATGAGCGTCATCACCGCCGAGATCCGGGTGGACGAGACCGACATCGTGAACGTGAAGCTGGGTCAGGTGGCGGAGATCGTCATCGATGCACTTCCGAACAAGGTCTATAAAGGCCGGGTGACCGAGATTGGCGACACGGCCATTTTGCGGTCGACCGGAGTGGCCGCCTCGCAGAGCACCACATCCACCAACGAAGCCAAGGACTTTAAGGTGGTGATCGCGCTCGATAATCCTCCCGCCGAGGTGCGGCCGGGACTTTCGTGCACGGCTAAAATTACCACTGCAACAGCGAAGAACGTGATCGCGATACCCCTGCAAGCACTTACCACGCGGACACGCGGGGACCTGGACGCGCCCGCCAACGGGACTCCCGCTCCGGCGCCGGCCAAGGTCGACCCGGCAGCGGAAAAGGCGAAGAAGGAAGAATTGCAAGGTGTCTTCGTCGTGGAGAAAGGTAAGGCGCAGTTCCGGAAGGTGGAGACCGGGATCACTGGAACCAGCGATATCCAGGTCACCAGCGGTCTGAAGGAAGGCGACGAGATCATCACTGGCGTTTTCCAGGTAATTCGCACGGTGCGCAACGGCGCCATGGTGAAAGTGGACAACAAGCCGCCTGTCGTCAAGCCGGCAACCTAAGCGCAATCTGAACCCCTTAACGCTGAGCGAGAACAAGCATGCCATCGACCGTGGAAGCCACCGAAGAGCGCGGCCAGCGCTTGAAAGAGCAGAACATCGTTATCCGCACGTACGATCTCTGGAAGACGTACGAAATGGGCGATCAGATCATCAACGCCGTTTCGGGCGTGGATATCGAGATCCGGCGCGGTGAATATGTAGCCATCATGGGACCTTCGGGTTCGGGTAAATCGACCTTGATGAATCTGATCGGTTGCCTGGACTCGCCCACCCGCGGCGCTTACTACATCAATGGCAGCCTGGTTAGCGCCATGGGCGACGACGAACTCGCGCGGATTCGGAATAAGGAGATCGGCTTCGTCTTCCAGACGTTCAACCTGCTGCCGCGCGCGTCATCCCTGCATAATGTGGAACTGCCGCTGGTCTATAACGGGACGCCAGCGGCAGAGCGAATCGAGCGGGCCAAGCGCGCGTTATCGCAAGTGGATCTTGAAAAGCGCATGAACCATAAGCCGAACGAACTCTCGGGCGGTCAGCGGCAGCGCGTGGCGATTGCGCGGGCGCTGGTGAATAACCCGTCGATCCTGCTGGCCGATGAACCGACGGGCAACCTCGATTCACAAACCGGCATCGAGATCATGGCCCTATTCGAGAGACTGTACCGCCAAGGCAATACGATCATTCTGGTGACGCACGAGCTTGATATCGCGATGCATGCGCACCGCATCATCCACGTGCGCGATGGCAAGGTGGAGAAGGACGAACCGATCGCGCACTAGAGCCTCGCGTTAGACTCGGCGCGCTATCATCCGCAGCCTGCGGTAATCGGCTGTCCACTGGCCATCGCGAAAGAGCAGAGGCCGCAACTCCGCTTCGATCTCATTCGCGGGTCTCGTGTTATCCGGACGGAACATCGCGATCCAGTTGCGTAAGCCTTGATCGCCGCCTTCGAGGATGGTGGGGCGGTCGAAGAGGATAGCGTTCACCACTTCCAGGCAGTGCCGCTCGAGTACCCCTGCGTACTCAGATATGGACGGATAGTAGTTTCGAACTTCGCTTCTGATTGCGCGATCGAGTAGGGCGATGTTACCCCGTGCTCCCATCTCCAGCACCAGCCGGCCACCCTGGCGAAGTGAGGCGCTAATCGAAGCGGCGGCGGCTTCAGCGTCGAGCATCCAGTGGAGGGCGGCATTGGAGAAGACAGCATCGAAGGCTTGCGCGGCGCGGTAGCGTTGCCCATCGGCGAGCTCGAACCGCAGCCGCGGGTAATTCCGGCGCGCTTGCGCGATCATGGCGGGGCTGCTGTCGATACCGACGACGTCAGCGCCGGATTCGGCGAGCTTCGCAGTTAGATGTCCGGTTCCGCAGCCGAAGTCGAGAATGCGTTCGCCGGGCTGTGGCGCGAGAAGGGAAACTAGATCCTCGCCGTACTCCCAAACAAACGCGTGACTGCTCTCGTAACACGCGGGATCCCAATCCGCCTTACGGACGGCCATTACACGTCCAGGTTCTTGACGTCGAGCGCGTTGTCCTCGATGAACTTGCGGCGGCTCTCGACGTCTTCGCCCATCAGGGTCGTGAAGATGAGATCGCTTTCGACCAGATCTTCCAATCGCACCTTGAGGAGGACGCGCTTTTCGGGGTTCATGGTGGTTTCGCCCAGTTGCTCGGCATTCATTTCTCCAAGCCCTTTGTAGCGCTTGACGCTCGAATCCCGCTTGCCCTCTTCCTTGACATGCGCCAGCAGGCCGCGCCAATCGTTCTGCATTTCCGACCGCTCGTTCTTGGTGACTTTGAACGGGGCGTGGTTGTTCTTCGAGATCTGACGGGCAAGCACGCGGAAGCGCTTAAACTCGGGCTGCGTCGCCAGGTCGATGTTGACGAACCGCTCGGCATTAGTGGAATCGTGATAGACCACCATCCAGGCGGCATGCTCTTCGTCGGCGCGCAGCTGCGCCGTGGGTACCTGGGCGGCGAGTAGGGCGTCGCGCAGTTTTTCTAGATTGGCTTTCTCGGAGAAGTCCGCTTTGGTGTCCACGAGGAAGTCGATATTACCCAGAACCTCGACAACGCGGGAATCGCGCAGGCGGCGTTCGAGCTTGAACGACATTTGATCGAACTCATCAAGGCTCATCAAGAAGGCGCGCAATTCGCCGGTTTCCAGATGAGTGGCGGGCGCGCCGTTCGAGGCGGTGTCGATCACCAGGTTCTCGGTGGCCCGGCGCATGATCTCGCGCGTAAATTCCTTCTCGTCCTTGATGTACTTCTCGGTCTTGCCGCGGCGGATGCTGTAAAGCGGCGGCTGCGCGATGTAGACGTGCCCGCGGCTGATCAGCTCCTGCATGTGCCGGAAGAAGAAGGTGAGCAGCAGCGTTCGGATATGGGAGCCATCGACATCGGCGTCCGTCATGATGATGATTTTGTGATAGCGCAGCTTGGCGGAATTGAAGTCATCCTTGCCGATGCCGGTACCCAGGGCGGCGATGAGCGCACGGATTTCGTCGTGGCCCAGCATCTTGTCATAGCGGGCTTTTTCGACGTTGAGGATTTTGCCCTTGAGCGGCAGAATGGCCTGGAAGCGGCGGTCGCGGCCCTGCTTGGCGGTACCGCCGGCCGATTCGCCCTCAACCAGAAACACTTCGCAGCGCTCCGGATCGCGCTCCTGGCAATCGGCGAGTTTACCGGGAAGGCCGCCTGAATCGAGCGCACCCTTGCGGCGCGTGAGATCGCGAGCTTTGCGAGCAGCTTCACGGGCGCGCAATGCATCGATCGCCTTGGAGACGATCTTCTTCATCACGTTCGGGTTCTTCTCGAAGAACTCGCCCAGCTTGTCGTTGACGAACTGCGTGGTAGGCCCTTGAATGTCGCTGTTCAGCTTGCCTTTGGTCTGCCCTTCGAACTGCGGCTGCGGCACCTTGACGCTGACAACTGCAGTGAGACCTTCGCGGACGTCATCGCCGGTGAGCGTTTCCACTTCCTTAAACATGCCGGAGGATTTGCCGAACGCGTTGATAGTACGCGTGAGGGCGCTGCGAAAACCCGATAGATGCGTGCCGCCATCGACCGTGTTGATGTTGTTGGCAAAGCTGAAGACGCTCTCGGAATAGCCGTCGTTGTATTGCAGCGCCACTTCCATGGTGATGGTGCTGCCGTTGGCAACTTTGGTGGAAGCCTCGAAATGGATGGGCTTCTCATGCAGCACCGTCTTGCCGCGGTTGAGATGCCGGATGAACTCGGCGATACCGCCCTCGTAGAGGAACTCGTGCACCTTGACGGGGTCCACGCGTTCATCGGTAAGAGTGATTTTGAGGCCCTTGTTCAAGAACGCCAGTTCGCGCAACCGTTGCGCAAGCGTGTCGTAGTTAAACTTGGTCGCGTCCATGATAGTCATGTCCGGCTTGAAGGTAATCTTGGTGCCGGTTTTGGACGACTTACCGGTTTTTTGCAGTGGGGCCTTGGGGACGCCCTTGGAATATTCCTGCTGCCAGGTGGCCTTCTCGCGCCAGATTTCGAGCTCGAAACGTTCGCTGAGCGCGTTGACACAGCTGACGCCTACGCCGTGGAGACCGCCGGAAACTTTGTAGCTGTTGGAGTCGAACTTGCCGCCCGCGTGAAGCATGGTGAGCACGATTTCAGCGGCGGAGATGCCGAACTCGGGTTTGATGTCGACGGGGATGCCGCGGCCATCGTCGATGACCGTGACCGAATCGTCAATGTGGATGGTGACTTCAATATTGTGGGCATGGCCGGCCAGGGCTTCGTCAACGGAGTTATCGACCACTTCGTAGACCAGGTGATGCAGCCCCATCTCGCCGGTGGAGCCGATGTACATGGCGGGCCGCAGGCGGACAGCCTCTAGACCTTCCAACACTTTGATGCTGCTTGAATCGTAAATTTCGTCAGGCATTAGGAATCTCGTAGCTACGGCGTCAGATGCGCATGGGCATCACGACGTAGCGGTACTGCTGTTGTTGACTGTTGGCGTTCGTTTCGCCGTTGCTCGCGAAGGGCTGCAACTCGCCCGCGCTCTTTTCATCTTTCAAGGAAAAAGAGACTTTGTCCTGCGAGATGACACGCATGAAATCGAGGAGGTACTGCGCGTTGAAGCCGATTTCGAGCGGCGGGCCTTCGTACTCGGTGGGAACGCTTTCCTCGCTCTCTCCGGTTTCGACCGATGACGAGAAAACGCGGACTTCACCGGGCTCGAACTTGACGCGGATAGCGCGGGAGCGTTCGTCCGCGAATTGAGCGACACGCTCAATAGCGGCTTTGATCTCCACTTTTTCGAGCAGGGCAAGATGCACGTTCTCGCGGGGCAGCACGCGTTCGTAATCGGGAAAATTGCCGGTGAGTTTGCGGGTAATCAGGAGGCGGTCGCCGAATTCGAAGAACAAGTGATTGTCATCGCCGGATAAGCGGACTTTGCGCTCGGGGTCGCCTTCACCGGCGAGCTTGGCGATTTCGTTCATGGCCTTGCGGGGCACCAGCGCCCGGAATACACGGTTGTTGGCGTTTTCGAGTGGGCTATCTACGTAGGCGAGGCGGTGGCCATCGGTGGACACCATGGTCACGCCTTCGGGCTTCAACAGCAACAGCGCGCCGTTGAGGGTGAAGCGGGATTCTTCCATGGAAATCGCAAAGCCGGTGCGGGCAATCAGCCCTGCGAGCAAGCCGCAGGGGATCTCGCCAATCTGCTCCGGCATTTCCGGAAGTTCGGGAAAACTCTCGCGGCTCATGCCGGCCATTTTGGTTCGCGAACGACCGCAAGTAATCGCAGCCCAGTGATTGTCCAAGAACTTGAACGAGATATCGGCCTCGGGAAGCAGGCGGACCAGATCGAGGAGTTTCCGGGCCGGGATGGTTCCGGCGCCTTCTTTCTTCACCCGCGCCGGGCAGGAACAGCGAATCCCCAGCTCCAGGTCAGTTGCAGTCAGCGTGATGCGATCCCCGGCGGCTTCGAGCAGCACGTTCGACAGGATCGGGATGGTCGTTTTCTTTTCGACAACACCTTGCGACAGACTCAACTCGCGGACAATGTCGCTCTTGCTGACGGTGAACTCCATGGGCTTGCTAATCCTTCTGACGTTCTCAATACCTATAACGGAAATAACCCGTATCAGTAGAGCCTGTCGAAATGTTGATTTCTCTCTAAATTATACAAAATTAAACAAGTTCTTGTCTCACCCGCCTGAGGAAACCTCGCGAAACCAATCGGAAAAACTGGCTTGTTACGCGATTTATACAGAATTCCTCGGGCTTGGGCAGCCAACCCTGTGAAAGGCTGGGCTAACTGCCTTGTAATGAATCCATTAGACTGTGCAACATTCTGTTCAATTCCGGATCTTCGGCCCGTTTCTTTGTGATAACCGCGATGGAGTGGATCACGGTGGTGTGGTGCTTGCCGCCGAACGCACGACCTATCTCGGGAAGCGAGGCCGTAGTCAGTTCCTTAACGAGGTACATGGCAATCTGGCGGGGGTAAACGATGGCGCGCGTGTTGCTTTTCTCCCGGAGCTGCGATTGCTTGACGCCGAACTTATCGGCGACCGCTTTCTGGATAGCGTCAATGGTGACGCGACGGTCCTGGGCATGCACCAGGTGCTTGAGGCACTGCTGGGCCATAGGCAGGGTGATCGGCGAGCCGGTGAGGGAAGAGTAGGCCAAGAGCTTTACTAAAGAGCCTTCCAGTTCACGGACGTTCGATTTCGTTCGGGAGGCGACGAAGGTGCGGACATCCTCGGGAAGCAGGACTCCCTCGGCCTCGGCTTTCTTATCGAGAATGGCCATTTTGGTCTCCAGGTCGGGTGCTTGAATGTCGGCCATGAGCCCCCATTCAAACCGCGAACGGAGCCGCTCCACTAAGCCGGGGATGTCTTTGGGCGGGGCGTCACTGGAGATGACGATCTGCTTCTGGTGGTCGTGCAGCTCGTTAAAAGTGTGAAAGAACTCGTCCTGGGTGCGCTCTTTGTTTCCGAGGAGTTGGATGTCATCAATCAGCAGTACATCAGCGGACCGGTAGCGCTGGCGAAGAGCGGGCATATGGTCGAAGCGAATACCGGCGATCACTTCGTTCATAAACCGTTCGCTCGAGGTGTAGACCACGCGCATCTTGTTGGTGCCGATCAGCGCGCGGCCGATGGCATGCATGAGATGCGTCTTGCCCATTCCGACCCCGCCGTATATGAACAGGGGATTGTAGCTGCGAGAGGGGTTGGTGGCGACCGAGCGAGCGGCCGCGTGGGCGAACTGGTTGCTGGCGCCCACTACAAAGCTATCGAAGGTGAACTTGGGATTCAACGCGCTCAGGTGGGAACAGGGTTCCTCGGAAGGCAGCTCGGTTGCCCAACCATTGGACTTCGCGTTACTAGAGCCGTTACCGGGGGCGTGATACGTAACCAGCCGATAGACCGCTCCGTTGAGATCGCGGACCAAGGTCTGGATCAGGTCGCCATACTCGGATTCCAGCCAGGCGCGAGTCTCATGATCGGGAACGCGGACGTGAATCGTTTCGCCCTCGACTCGGTCGAGGGTCGTTCGACTGACCCAGTTGTCAAAACTTTCGGAGCTGAGCGATGTAGATAACTGCTGCTTTACGTGGTCCCAGGCGTTCATGCGCGACTCAATTCCTAAAACATCTGCCCGAACGCCCGAAATGCAAAAGGACGCAGCGGTCCCCGTACCTCAGTTTTGGCGGAGGCAGGAGAACAGCAATTATGGAAACTCTAGACGGTTGGATCGCGCTGGTTTAAGGAGCGGTCAAGGTGTCGAGTCCATGAAGATTTGCCATGGGGTTCGGAACAGCAGAACTCACTTTAACACAACCGTCCGGAAAGCAAATGAAAATTTAAGTTCTTTAGATTGAATGGTTTGAATAAAACAAAAGGCGTGGAAAATGATCGGAAGCAGGGTGTGCGGGAGGTGGGCAATGGTGCTGCGAATGCGGTCTGCGTGGGGTGGAAACGGGTATCTTGTTTGACAGATGCGGCGGAAATAGGGAGAATGGGGATTCTGCCTTCGCGGGAGTAACTCAGCTGGTAGAGTGCGACCTTGCCAAGGTCGATGTCGCGGGTTCGAATCCCGTCTCCCGCTCCATCTCTCAAATATATCCGGACAAGAAGTGCCTGAAGAAGACGCCGCCGCTTCTAAGAGTCCGAGCTATAGAGCAGTATCGGTGGTATGCACCATCGACCTTTAGGCATATCCCTCTTAGTGTTCGGTCCAAAACGTAGAGGAGCACGTTTTGGATGCCTGAATCCTAATCCCCCCAATCAACATCGGAATTAACGTGATCGCAACCCGCACGGCCGAAGAGATCGTTGCCTGGTCCATCGCGGAGTATGGCCGCGACTTGGCTGTCTGCACCAGCTTCCAGAAGGCCGGGGCGGTGATTCTGGACATGGCGATTAAGATCGACCCCGGGGTGCGCGTTTTCACCCTTGACACGGGGCGGCTACCGGAAGAGACCTACGAAATGATGGAGATGATCCGCCAGCATTACGGGGTACAGGTAGAGACGGTCTCGCCGGAAACTAACGAAGTGGAAGCGATGGTGACGCGGCATGGACCGAACCTATTTCGGCGCGAGGTGCCGTTGCGGATGCTGTGCTGTAAGATCCGGAAGGTGCGGCCGCTGGGACGCAAGCTGAAGGGGTTCCGGGCTTACATGGTGGGACTGCGGCGGGGGCAGAACCCGCTGCGGGCGGCGCTGCCGTTGGTGGACACCAGTTCGGCGTTAGCTAAGATCAGCCCTCTGCTGGACTGGTCGAAGAAAGACGTCGAGAGCTATATCGCGCGGAATGGTGTGCCGGTCCATCCGCTGTATGACCAGGGGTATACGAGCATCGGATGTGGGCCGTGCACGCGGGCGCCGATGCCGGGCGAAGATGAACGCGCCGGTCGCTGGTGGTGGGAACAGGACGCCGAGAAGGAGTGCGGAATCCACTTCACGCCAGATGGACGCGCGGAGCGGACGGTTGATGTTCTACTCCGCGATCTGATCGACCCGGCGGAAGATTTCGACCTAGGCTTCGATCCGGGGCTCTAGGATTTCTTGGGGGTTGCCCGCACGCTTCCAGGAATAGTACCGGCGTGGATGGTGGAACCGGGGGCGTCGTGGGGCACGCGCACGTAGGCTAATCCAACGATCTGGCCCAATCCGGGCGATTTCACAACGGACGTGATTTCGCCGACTTCTTTCTCTTCAACAAGCAGGCGAGCGCCGGCCTCGGGAACGTGGTTTCCGGTGAGTTCGATGCTCACCAGATGCTTGTTGACACGCCCGCGGGAGCGGACGCGCTCGACGATTTCCTGCCCGAGATAGCAGCCTTTCTGGAAGTGCAAAGCTTCGGGTAAGTCGAGCTCCGCGGCGATGTTCGAGGCAGTGATATCGACGCCATAGCGGGGCTTGGCGTTCTCAATCCGCACGGTTTCGGCATCTTGCGGGGAGGCTTCGGCGAGATACAAAAGATCGAGCACGGCGGTCTTGCGTTCGCGAGGGCCGAAGATGCGATAACCGGGTTCACCGGTGAGGGACACGTGAGCGATGGCGCAGTCTTGCCAAACTTCGTGCGCGAATGCGTCTGCGGGCACGGGCATGCCGACCGCGCACAGGCGAGTGTTTGCGCCGGGGCCTTCAACCGCGAGGGAGAACGTAGTTTCCGCATCGTCATGCAAGGTGACATCGTCGGCGATTATGTAGTGATCGAGGTGCGCCCAAAGGCGTTCGCGCACTTCCGGTTCGGCATCAATGAGGATGTATTCGGCGAACACAAAGAGATTCGCGTCGGCCAAGATGCGCCCGTTGGCATTGAGGAAAAATGCATAGCAGCCATGGCCCGGCAGAAGCTGCTGGACGTGATTGGTGCTGAGGGCGTGCAGCAGGCGGGCGCGATCGTCTCCGGTAACCCGGATGCGTGTGCGGGCGGAGACATCGAGGACCGCTGCATCACGCGTCAGCGCTTTATAGCCTTCCGTCATCGCGTCATCAACGCAGGCGCATTCATCGCCAGAAACCGCATTCCCGCCGAGAGCGCAATGATGACCACTCCGGAGATGACGACGCCGGTAATCTGGCGCGTGCGCTTATTGTTGCCGCGGTTGAGCGCGATCCAACCAACTGCAAACACGTGCAGGGCAAGCAAGAACTTCATTCCAAACAGCATGTGGTACATCGTGGGAACATCTTTGGCCGTGGCGTGGCGCATGTAGTTGTAGAAGCCGGACAGCAGTAGCCCGCCAATGGAAAGCAGCAGCCAGGGCCGAAAGCGCGCCGCGATGGCGTCGCTGATGGATTGCCGTTCCGTGCCGTCCACCGTGTTCAAGGCCGGGAGCCACGCGACGAGGGCGAAGATCATGCCTCCCATCAGGGTGATGGCGGAAGCGATGTGGAGCCAGCGGGCCAGGTACGGGATGACGATGTCCATGGGGTCTGATCGTATGATAGCGACGAATGATCCACGAGGTGTTTCCGGTCGGCGTGCTGCAGTGCAACTGCTCGGTGTTTGGGGACGAGACAACGCGCGAGGCGATTGTGATCGATCCAGGCGCGGAGATCGAGAAGGTCCTGGAGATCCTGGATCGGGACCAGTTGAAAGTGAAAGCGATTGTGGTGACGCACGCACATATCGATCACATTGGCGGGGCCGATAAGCTGCGGAAGCTGACCGGCGCGCCGATTTGGATGAACGCGGCGGACGAAATAACGGCGATGAGCCTGCCCTTGCAGGCGGCGTGGGTGGGGATGCCGTTTGCTAAGAACCCGCACGTGGACCGGGACGCCAAGGAAGGGGAAACGCTGACGGTAGGTGAGACTGGATTTCACGTGATCCATACGCCCGGCCACACACCGGGGAGTATCAGCTTGTTCGTTCCGATGGAAGGGAAGCTGATTGCGGGGGATACGCTGTTCTTCGACACGGTCGGACGAACGGATTTGCCGGGAGGAAACAGCAAGAAGATTGTGGAATCGATCCGGGAGAAGTTGTTCCGCCTGCCCGACCCCACGGTGGTGATTCCGGGGCATGGGCGCAACACGACGATTGAGCGGGAGAAACGATTCAATCCGTTCGTGGGTGTTTCAGCTCCGTAAGGGCGCTGCCGACCAGTTCTTTCGCGTCGGCGAGGGCTTTCGAAATCAGCTGGATATCCATTGCGGGACGGCCGGGCTGGCGGGCGCTCTGACAATAGATGCCGTGCTGGCCGACCAGGACCAATGCGTCTGTCAAGCGGTCGAGAGCAACGGCAAGACGGCCGCGGGGGACGCCGAACATGAACTCGTGTTTGTCGAGTTCGTCGCGCATTTCGTCGTAGACGCTCATCGGCTCCTCTATCCTTGACAGTATGAACGTTCCTTCGTGGCCGATAGCGACCGAACGCGACCGCGAACTGGTGCGGCAGGTGTTAGAGAGCGATCGCTGGGGCGGGTTTCACCCGTTCGTTGCGGAGTTCGAAGCGCGTTTCGCTGAGTTTCAGCAATGCCGGCATGGGATTGCCGCGGCGAATGGGACGGTGACGCTGGAGATGGCGCTGGAAGCAGCGGGGATTGGACCGGGGGACGAAGTGATTGTTCCAGCAATCAGCTTCGTGGCCACGGCAAGCGCGGTCTCGCGGCGGGGTGCGACGCCGGTTTTCGTGGATATCGACGACACGTTTAACATGAATTCGGATTGCGTGGAACAGGCGATCACGAATAAGACGGCGGCGATTCTGGCGGTGCATTTCGGCGGGCCGATGGCGGACATGCGCCGGCTGCTCGAGATTAGCCGCGGCGCAGGCGCTTGTTTGATCGAGGACGCGGCACATGCCCACGGCTCGGAGTGGGAAGGCCGGCGCTCGGGCAGCATCGGACTGGCGGGTTCGTTCAGCTTTCAGAATTCGAAGGTGATGACGGCCGGTGAAGGCGGCGCCCTGACGTCGAACGACGACGGGTTTGCGGCGCGAGTCCGGTCGATCACCGACCAGGGCCGCAAGCCGGATGGCGGCTGGTTTTTTCATTACGAGGTGGGCACCAACTATCGCTTAACTGCGTTGCAGGCGGCCGTGCTGATTGCCCAGCTGGAGCGGCTGCCTGAGCAGAACCGTACACGGGAGCGGAATGCGCGGGCATTGCGGGACGCATTGCGCGATGTGCCGGGCATGAGGTTTCCGCGCGTGCTTGACGGTTCGCGGGTGCATACGAACTATTTGTTCTTGGGCACGGTCGCAAACCGTGACCGATTCCAGAAAGAGGTGACCGCGGCGGGCGTGCCGTGCACGGCCTTCTATCCGCATCCGCTTTACCGCAATCCGGTGTATGAGCGCGGCGGCTGCCGCGTGATGCCGTGTCCGGTGGCCGAAGCCCGTGTGAAAGACGCCTTCTGGCTTCCGCACCGCGTGTTGCTAGGCGAGGAAGAAGATATGAGAGCGGTAGCGGCGGTGCTCGCCAAGGCGGCTGGCGCTTGAGGCGGGCGTTCTAAGCGCGCATGCGGAATGAAACGATTTTCCTGCTGGTTAACATCGCCGTCCTGCCGGGATGGGCGTTGTTGTTGCTCGCGCCGAAGTGGAGGTGGACGCAACGCATTGCGATGTTCACGCTCCCGATGCTGCTGGCGGTGGCTTACATTGCTCTGTTTATCGTCAACTTCAACGGGCTGCACCTGAATTTCAAATCGCTAGCGGCGGTCGAGTATCTGTTTCAGAATCCGGGACTCGTGCTTTCGGGCTGGGTACACTTTCTGGCTTTCGATTTGTTTGTCGGGGCGTGGATGGTTCGCGATTCGCGGCGCTTGAAGATTCTGCACCTGGCCGTGATTCCGTGTTTGCTGCTCACGTTCCTGATGGGTCCGGTGGGGATGTTGATTTATTTGGTATTGCGCACGGGGCTGCGGCGCGGAGCTGATTCGCGCGACTGAGTTGATAAGATTTCGGCATGTTCCCACCGCCCCCGGAATTCAGCCAAAACGCCCGCGTTGGCAGCATGGATCAGTATCGGGAGCTGTTCAAACGGGCCCAGGATGACCCGTCGGGATTTTGGGGCGAGCTAGCGGAGAAAGAACTTTTCTGGTTTCAGAAATGGACGCAAGTGTTGGATTGGCAGCCGCCGCACGCCCGATGGTTTACCGGGGCGACGATCAACGCGAGTTACAACTGCATCGACCGGCACTTGGCGACGGACCGGCGCAATAAGGTGGCAATCGCGTGGGAAGGCGAGCCGGGCGAAACGCGCATGATCAGCTACCAGGAGCTGCATCGCCTAGTGTGCCGGTTTGCAAATGTCTTGAAAGCGCGTGGGCTGCAAAGCGGAGACCGCGCCGTGCTCTACATGCCGATGGTGCCGGAACTGGCGGTCGCGGTTCTGGCTTGCGCGCGGCTTGGGATTATTCACAGCGTTGTGTTTGGGGGGTTCGCGGCCGAAGCTCTTAAGCAGCGCATCCAGGATCTGGAAGCAGCGGTGGTGATCACGGCGGACGCGGGTTGGCGGCGCGGCAAAGAGGTAAAGCTGAAGCCAGCCGTCGACGAAGCCTTGGCCGAGTGCCCGACGGTGAAGAGCGTGATCGTGTATAAGCGTGTCGGTTCCACGATCGTGATGCAAGAGGGCCGCGACCACTGGTGGCACGATTTAGACCAGGGCGCGAGTGAAGAGTGCGCGGCCGTGCCGATGGATGCGGAAGCGCCGCTGTTTGTGCTGTTCACATCGGGAACAACAGGGAAGCCCAAAGGCATTGTCCACACCACAGGCGGGTACCTGTTGCACACCGCAATGACGATGAAGTGGGTCTTCGATTTGCGGGAGCAGGACGTGTACTGGTGTACGGCGGACGTGGGCTGGGTGACCGGGCATAGTTACGTGATTTACGGGCCGCTTGCAGCCGGGGCTACGGTGCTGATGTACGAGGGCGCGCCCGATTTCCCCAAGCCGGACCGTTTTTGGCGCATTATCGAGAAGTATCGGGTGAACACGTTCTATACTTCGCCCACGGCCATTCGCGCGTTTATCAAGCAGGGACGGCAGTGGCCGGACGGACATGACATGTCCAGCTTGCGATTGCTTGGCTCGGTGGGCGAGCCGATCAATCCGGCGGCTTGGGACTGGTATCACGAGGTAATCGGCGGGGGTCGCTGTCCGATCGTGGACACATGGTGGCAGACGGAAACGGGCGGGATCATGATTGCGCCGATGCCGGGAGCGACGCCGCTTAAACCGGGATCGGGTTCGTTTCCGCTTCCTGGCGTACAGGCGGAGATTGTGGACCTGAAGGGTCAGCCTGTGCCGGTGAATCAAGAAGGCTATCTGGTCATCCGTCATCCATGGCCGGGGATGTTTCGAACTTTGTGGCGCGATCCCGAGCGGTACAGGGAGAACTACTTCGCCAAGATTCCTGGCGTCTATATGACAGGGGACGCCGCGCGGCGTGACGCGGAAGGATATTTCTGGGTGCTGGGACGCGTGGACGACGTGATGAACGTGAGTGGCCATCGTTTGAGCACGATGGAGCTCGAATCCGCCCTGGTGCGGCATCCCGCGGTAGCGGAGGCGGCCGTGGTCGGCAAACCGCATGAGATCACCGGGCAGGCGGTGGTCGCGTTTGTGACGTTGAAGGCGGGAGATTTCGACCAGGAGAAGCTGGGCGAAGAGCTGCGGCAGTGGGTGGCGAAAGAGATCGGGTCATTCGCCCGGCCGGAACAGATTCGATTCACCGACGGAATGCCGAAGACTCGCAGCGGTAAGATCATGCGGCGATTGCTTCGCGAGATCGTGACTTCGAACGTAGTCTCGGGCGACGTTACGACTCTGGAGGACCTATCGGTACTTTCAAAGCTTTCCACGCAGCAGGACGACGAGTAAGCTGCATTCACACTTGTAAGTCAACTATCTTCTTAGCGAATCCAGTCACTTACGGGTGAAGTAAGCCCGCGCTCCTGTCTGTCCATGTACCGTCGGATCAGAAAGGGGGTTGTCATGAACAGCTCTTCCGATTTATTACAACAGGTTGCCGCGCTTTCGGGACAAAAGCCCAGTGGCAAACAGAAAATCGAGATGCAAGGTTTTGAGAATGCCATCTCCGGCCAAAAGCAGTTCATGCCGGCGGGCGAGGTAATCGCGTACCTTCGTAGCGCAATTGCATATCTGAAGGTTCTGCAGCCCGTGGGTTATCACGAGGAGCAGCTGGCGCAGAAGGTGATTGACGCGAACTGGTGGCTCAATCGGGCGAGCGCGCTGGAGTGTAACCTCCTGAATGCGGACCGCTTGGACAACAGCGCCAAGAGCGATCGCCAAACTGACGCCGTAACCGAGACGATTGTCTCACAGGCTTACGCTTACCGGGACGAATGCGCGAAGTCCAACGTGTTCGAAACACTCAGCCGGTGCGCAGCCAGGGCCACGCAGGTTCTGCTTGAGATACGGCGGGAATTGCGGCTCGAGCAGAGTGAACGTACCAGCCATGGCGCCGCTGAATTTTCAGCCGCCATTTGCGCTTCGCTGCGCTGGTACACGGAACAGCTTCGGCGCGCGGAACTCGCGACGGCTAAGCACAATGAGTCCAAGCTAATCGAGAAGGCGCCTCTATCGAAGGCGCAGGTTCGAATGGCTGCAGCGGAGATCCTGGAGCTTGCCGAGTCGAACAATCTGCTTGACCCGGACAAGACGGCGGAACTGAAGCGTCTGGTCGCCGGATCAAGCTAACTTGTAAGTCAAAAGTATCACTTAAAAATGTTTTGTCTGGTGAGATTTCGACAGCTTTGGAGATACGTCTTACTGGAGTTGAAACCAGTGGCGCTGGATGGTAGTTCCATGGCGGGGATAATTCCCGTTATGTTCAGCGCCCCCGAGGTTACAAAGAGAGGACTAGAGAATTGGCGCAACCGATGACCCAGATGGAGAATACTCAAGCCCGAGTGTTCGTCGTTGAAGATGAGGGGCTGATTGCCCATAGCATCGCAACGAGCTTACGCCGGGCCGGGTACCAAGTTGCCGGTATTGCCGGTTCCGGAGAAGAGGCTCTAGAGAAGGTTTCCGATCTGCGCCCGCAGCTTATCCTGATGGACATTCATCTGAGCGGGCGAATGAACGGGATCGAAGTAGCCGAGCGGGTAAAGGAACTGTACGAGATACCGGTGGTGTATCTCACGGCGCACTCCGACGTGGAGACGCTGAACCGGGCGAAGATCACGGAGCCATTCGCTTATTTACCGAAGCCGGTGCAACAGGCTAATCTGTTCACGGCGATTGAGATCGCGCTATTCCGCCACCGGGTGGAAACCGAGCTTCGTCAACAGCGGGCATGGCTGAACACGGTCCTGGCGAGCATGGAAGATGGCGTGATTGTGAGCGACGCGCTGGGGATGGTCCAATTCCTCAATGCGCACGCCGAGCAGTTAACGGGTTGGCAATCGAGCGAGGCAGCCGGACAGCCCATCGCGCGCGTATTGCCGCTGGTTAACCCAAGCCTTGAGCTCTCCATGAACAAGCAGCTGCTGAAAGCCATCATGCAGAATAGCCCGAGCGCGCTCCCACGAAACGTGGAAGCCCGGCATGTAAGCGGGGCCACCTTCCCCATCGATTGCGAGATCGCTCCGAGCCTAGACGATCGCGGCACGGCCGGCGCGGTCATCACGTTCCGCAACGCGAGCGAGCGTTTGATGGAAGAGCAAGAGGTCCGGCACGATCACAAGATTTTGGCGGTGGGACGTCTGGCCGCTGGCGTGGCGCATGACTTCAACAATCTTCTGACCGTGATTCTAGGAACAGCGGAGGTGACGCTGGCCAATTTTCCAGCCAATCCCGCGCTGACTAAATCGCTCAACCAGATCATTCAAGCGGGCGAAATGGCGGCTGATATCACGCGCAAGCTGCTGACTTTCAGCAGCAAGAAGAGCATGGAAGCGAGCGTGGTCAACATGAATGACGTGGTCCGCAATCTGGAGGATCTCAGCCTTCACCTGCTAGGACCCGATATCAGCTTCAGTTGTTCGCTGGCGCCGAACCTCGGATTGGTTCGCGCCGATCCGACGGCCCTGACCGAAGTCCTGATGAATCTGATCACCAATGCGCGCGACGCGATGCCGGACGGCGGTCACTTGACGATCCAAACGCGCAACGTGGATCTGGAAAGCCAGGGAGCTTCGATCAGTCAGGTCACCCGCTACGTGGCTCTGATTGTGGAAGACACCGGTAAGGGGATGGACGCCAAAACGGCCGAACATCTGTTCGAGCCATTTTTCACGACCAAGTTCGCGGGCAAGGGAACCGGGCTGGGGCTTTCCATTGTCGATGGAATCGTTCGCGACTTGGGCGGAAGCGTCGACGTCGACAGCGAGCCTGGCCTGGGAAGCACCTTCACAATCTACCTGCCGCGCGCCAATGGAGACGCAAAGGCCGTACCCGCGCCGGAGAAACAATTGTCTGTGGAGGCGGATGACCGAACGCTTCTGGTGGTGGATGACGATCCAGCCGTACTTCGGGTTTTAGTGTCGAGTCTCGAAGCAAGCGGGTATCAGCTGCTGACAGCGGAATCGGGCGTGCAGGCGCTTGAAGTAGCAGCGGCGGGAAAGCACGCGGTGGATCTACTGATCACCGACGTGATGATGCCTAAGATGACCGGTCCGGAGCTCAGCAAGCGTCTGCGCATGGTTAGTCCGGCGATGAAGACGATCTTCGTTACGGGCTTTTCCGGGGATCTGCTGCGGGATCACGACCTTGATCCCGACCAAGTCACGCTGCTCCGCAAACCATTTCGCCAGAATCAACTGCTGGAGCAGGTCAGCCTCTTGCTGAATAAGGTCCAACGTATTGGCAACCACCCGTAAGCGGGGCGATTAAACCGCGAGGAGACCTTCGCCGATGCCTAAGTTCATCCACCGATTCTTTGACGCCCATGCATTCCTCTCGCATGGGCACTGTTATATGTGGAACCCAGCTTTGGTGGGGATTCACGTAACTAGCGACCTGCTCATCGGCCTCTCGTACATAGCAATTTCCGTAACGCTATGGATGCTGGTTCGCCGGGCACAGCGTGACATACCCTTCCACTGGCTCTTTTTGGCTTTTGGAACCTTTATCATCGCTTGCGGCGGCACCCACCTGATGGAGGTGTGGACGGTCTGGACTCCCCTGTATTGGCTTTCCGGCGCGGTCAAGATGGTCACGGCCGCCGCTTCGGTGACTACTGCCTTCATGCTGCCGAGAGCTATTCCAAAAGTGATGCAGATGATCGTCGAGGCTCAAGTCTCAACCGACCGTCAGACGCGGCTGGAAGCAGCCAATGTGAGTCTGCTCAGGCAAGCCGCGGAGCGCTCTCTTTCCGAACAGGAAATCCGGCGTCTGAACGAAGAGTTGCAAGGCCTGCTGCATACGCAGACTGGGGAACTGGCCCGCGTCGACTCCCAGCTCGCCTCCACCATAGAACAACTTGAGCGAACCAACGCCCGCTATAACCACTTGGGCGAGAGTGACTTCCAGTTGATCGCCAATTCGATCCAACAGCTTGCCTGGGTTGGGGACGCTGATGGCTGGATCTACTGGTATAACCAACGCTGGTACGAGTACACCGGGACGACGCCGGAACAAATGCAAGGTTGGGGCTGGAAGGCGGTGCACGACCCCAAGTACCTGGATATCGTGTTGGACCAGTGGAAACGGGCCTTGGAATCCGATGCGCAATGGGTGATGGAGTTCCCGCTGCGAGGCGCGGACGGCAATTTTCGCATGTTTACCACGCGCGCGGCGCCAGTGAAAAACCGTGAGGGGCGCGTGGTCCGGTGGGTAGGGACGAACACGGACGTGGAGGACCAACGCCGAAGCCAGGAGCGGCAACGGGCTCTTTATGAGTCCGATCTGATGGGCGTTTTTCACTGGAAGCCCGACGGCGCCATCTTCGATTGCAACGGAAAGTTCCTGGAGATTATCGGTTATGACAAACAGGATTTGCAGGCTGGCACGTTAGATTGGGTTGCACTCACGCCCGCCGAGTACTTGGCGCAGGATCAAGACGTGCTCGAACAGTTACAGCGTGTTGGCGCCGCCAAGCCTGTCGAAAAAGAGTTCTTTCGGAAAGATGGAAGCCGCGTCTCCGTTGAGTTAGGAGCCGCCGTTACAAACGTTGATTCCAGCGGGGGCATCGCGTTCGTTCTCGACATTACGAACCGCAAAGAGGCCGAAGCTAGTTTGGTGCTGCTGAATCACTCTCTCGCGGAAAGTCAAACCTATCTTTCCGCCATCGTGAGGAGTGCAACGGAGGTGGCGATTATTGTCACAGATCCCAAGGGGATCATTTCGATATTCAACCCTGGCGCGGAGCGGATGCTGCAATACAGGGCGGACGAAGTGATCGGGATCTACACGCCTGTCCAGTTCCATACCGTCGAAGAGCGCCGCGAGCAAGCCATTATTGTCGGTAAGCAGTTAGGGCGTAATATCGAGGGCTTTGAGGTCTTCTCGGCGCCAGTGATCGCGGGGCGAACTGGCGAGCGCGAATGGACTTATGTACGGAAAGACGGCAGCACTCTATTTGTTAGTCTTTCCACCAGCGCGATCCGCGATGGCAGTGGAAATGTGGTCGGCTTCCTTAAAGTGGCCACGGATATTACGGCGCGGAAGCGGCTGGAGATCGGCTTGGCGGAGCGCTCCGAAAGGCTGGAAAGCGCGCTGGCCGAAAAGACGGTTCTGCTGAAAGAGGTGCATCATCGGGTGAAGAACAATCTCACCGTAGTGGCCAGCCTGCTGGAGATGCAAGCCGACGTTGTGCAGAACGAAGACGCTCTGAAGCCGTTGCTCGAAAGTCAGCGGCGCGTCTACTCCATGGCGCTGATTCACGAGCATCTCTACGGAACCAAGAACCTCAGCCGGGTGTGCTTTGACGAGTACGCTGAAACGCTGGCGAACGAACTTTATACGGCGTTTGCGTCACCCGAGCGAATCGCCGTAAAAATCGAGGCCGACCCGATTGAGCTTCCGATCGACACAGCTATCCCGTGCGGCCTGATTCTGAACGAGCTTCTCTCGAACGCGTTTAAGTATGCATTTCCGCAAGGCCGCCCTGGCACGATCCGGGTAGGTTTCGCCCGGGACGACGTCGGGAACTTCCATCTCACTGTCAAAGACGATGGGGTCGGCATCCCCGCGGCTTTAGATTGGACCAAGTCGGACACCCTAGGCTTGAAAATCGTGCAGATACTTTCCCATCAACTGGCCGGGACGTTCCAATTTTGCAACCATTCCGGAACTGACTTTGAGATGATCTTTCCGGCTCAGGAGTTTGTGGCGGCAGGGTGAAGGCGGGGTTAGGACGTCTGGCCGTTCACCCCGGCGCAAACTTTTTCTGTCGAATTCCTACAGTGACTTGCGTGCCCTGGCGGGCTCGCGGAGCACCGCTATCTGCTTTCGTAAAGGCAGGTAGGGATTCGATGAACTTAAGAGTGATGCGGAGTTGCTCCGCAATATTGATTTTAGGCGCGGCGCCGCTTGGCAGTCAGAGTAAGCTCGATCTGCGCAATCAGACCAGGAGCGTCGACTTCAGCGCTGCCACGGCAACTAAACCGGCCCGAATGGGCTCGACACTTCCCGCGAGCTGCGGCCAAGGAGAGTTTTTCTTCCTGAGCTCGGCGCCCGCCGGACAAAACCTTTATGTCTGCGCTGCTGCCAACACTTGGGCGCTTCAAGGTGGAGCTGTGCCGCAGTCCAGTCTCGTACCCACAGAACTGAATAACGCAGGCAAGTTGCTGAGCACGGACGGGAGTAATCCGGTGTGGCAAGCCATCGGCGGCGACGTGAGCGGCGCGCCCTCGGCTCTTACGGTCGGCGGGCTTCGCGGGAAAACTCTTTCGACGGCGACACCCACAGACGGCCAGCTGCTTCGCTTCAACGCGGGCAGCAATGTTTGGGAGCCGGCCGCACTGGCGGGCGATGTCCACGGCAACCCGTCGACTCTGACTGTCAATGGTCTGCAGGGCCGCGGTGTTTCATCGCTCGCCCCCACCGATGGGCAACTCCTCAAGTTCAATGGCATGACCGGTTTCTGGGAGCCTGTGGCGATTGGAGGCGACGTGAACGGCGCGCCAGCCGCGCTTACGGTTGCGGGCTTACAAGGTCGAACGGTTTCCAGCGCCGCGCCGATTAGCGGTCAGCTTTTGAGTTGGAGTAATACGAATAGTACGTGGACGCCCACAACCCTGCAGGTGCCGCCTAATTACAGCGTGGCATTCACGGGAACCACTTTGCTGTCCATTGCGGGCACCCAGCACAATCTGAATACTGCGAACCTGCTGGTGAGTTGCTATGATAACGCCGCGCCAGCGAATCTGATTGAACCGGGCCAGATTACGATTGATCCGGCCACGTACAACGTCACGGTCAAATTCGCCACGCCGCAAAGTGGAAGATGTTCGGTTAACGGCTCGGGCGGGGTTGGAATGGGAGCAACGGCCATCGCAGGCTCAGCCCCGCTAACGTTTCCTACCGTGAACACGGCTGCTTGCAGCGGGGAACTTACCGTTCCCCTGCCGGGCGCGCAAGTGACTGACAGCGTGGTACCAGGATGGCCTGCTTTGCCAGCGGGATTCTTCGGCATGGCGCGGGTAAGTGCTGCGGGCGTAGTCGCAATTCGCGTTTGCAATTTCAGCGGCGGCAACGTCGCTCTACCTACGCTGACTTACGGGGCCACGATCGTACGACCGTTTTAAGTCCGGCTGCAAAGCCAGCGTTCCAGCACCAGGAGACGCCAGATCTGAACGGGCACCGCGCTCGCCTGTTGCGCCTCGTCCACGACCCTGCGAAGTTGACCGGCGGAGAGCCATCCTTGTTCTTCAAGTAGTGTGACGCCGGTGAGCGACTTCAGTTCCTGTTTCCAAGCTCCGGCCAGCCGCCGTTCTAGCGGAATGGAGAACCCTTGTTTCCTGCGGCTGGCGATCTGCGGCCCTACCCGCTTTCGGACAATGGCGCGCAAAACAGCCTTCAACTCTCCGCCTCGCATGCGCAAGCTGTACGGAAGCGAAGCCGCCAGTTCCCAGAGCGCCTGATCGAGCAACGGCGAACGCGCCTCGATCCCGTGGTACATGGTTCCACCATCCACCTTCGGCAGGAATTCGCTGGTGAAATGCGTGTTCTGGTGATAGCGCAGCACCTCGGAGAGCAGGCTCCTGGCTGATTCGGAACTCGCCTGCATGGACCGCGCCGCTAAGGCCCGGCCCTGCAATTGCGGCCCCAGTAGACCGCGCGCCTCGAACCAGGGAAGGCCGTCGTGGGCTTGAGCGTGTCCCGCCAAACCGGCGGTGCTGTAATCCAGGAAATTGCGCGCGCGCCGCCAGGGGACCAAACCTCGCATGGCTCCCCAGAGGCTTCCCGCACCTGGCGGGAGCAATCCAGCTACGCGCTGAGCGCGCCACGCGTTATGCAGGAACGGATAGCCTAAGAAAACGTCATCACCGCCATCGCCGGTCAGCAGGACTTTCGCCCTCGGCCGAACTGCCTGCGACACCAGCAGCATACCGAGCGCCGAATGTACGGCGAACGGCTCGCTAAAGGCCGCAATCAAGTTGTCGATCACGACCGGGGCGGCTTCCGGCAGAGGAACCACACAGTGATCGATTCCTAAAGCGCGGGCCGTCATCGCCGCCGCGCCCGCCTCGTCGTCGGCGTCTCCCGGGGCCGCGACTGTGAATGCCGTGATGTTCGCGTTCAGCTTCGCCATCGCCCAGCAAATCAAGGTGGAATCGATGCCGCCGCTCAATAGCGCCCCAACCGGCACATCGGCAACCAGCCTCATCCGGACCGCTTCCACAAGAAGGCTCTCGGTCCGATCCACCGCGTCTTCGAAGTTCCCCGCCTCAGCAGAAGGCTCCGGCAGTTCCCAATAGGTATACGTCTCAAAGCGGCCGCCCTGCCACTCCAGAACGGTCGCTGGGGGCAGCTTTTGGACGCCTTCGAAAATGCTGGAGGTATCCAGAACGAAGCCGAATTCCAGAAACTGCAAGACGGCATCGGCATCGACCGCGCCGGTCAACTTGGCTGCGCGGAGAGCATCGATGGTGGATGCAAAGGCGATGCGGTTGCCAGCTGCCGCGTAGACCAGCGGCTTGACCCCAAGCCGGTCACGCACCAGAAAAAGCTTTTCCTGAGGGGCATCCCAGATGGCGAAGGCGAACATGCCCTGAATCTTGCGTGTGAGCTCACGAATGCCCCACGCGCGGTAGCCTTCGAGAAGCACCTCGGTATCGCAATGCGAGTGGAAAGCAATTCCCAATAACTCGAGTTCCCGCCGCAACTCCCGGAAATTGTAGATACACCCGTTGAAGACCAGTCCTACCGTTCCGTCCGCGGAGAGCATGGGCTGCGCGCCGGCTGGGCTCAAATCGAGAATCGCAAGACGCCGGTGTCCCAGCGTCGCATCGGCCCACGCGTGGATGCCTTCGCTATCGGGGCCGCGCCGCTGAAGGGCCGATACCATTGCGCGCACGGCATTTCCTGCCCATTCCGCCTGACCTGCCTCGATGAACCCCGCGATGCCGCACATTCTCTATTGCATTTACGGCTGGGGATCAGCGCTGGCGACCGGCTTGCCAGCATTCTTCACTACGACCCGCGCGGGGTTGCCCATCGCCACCGAATAGGCCGGAATGTCGGTCACGACCACGCTATTGACTCCAATGACCGCGCCTTCGCCGATGGTAACCCCTTTCAGAATGAAGGAGTTCTGGCCAATCCACGCATAGCGCCCGATACGCACCGGCTTGATTTCTTCGAGCCGTGGGGGCAGGTCAGCAATCCGCTCCGCCGTGTCGCGAGGATGTGCGTCGGAATCCATGAAGCGCACGCCCGAAGCCACATTCACATCCTCTTCGATAACGATCTCCTGGTTCACTACGAACACGACATTGTGGCCGATATCGACGCGGTCTTTCAGAATGAGGGTCGGCCGGTCATACATGCGGCCGCTAAAAATATCGACTTTTCCGAAAAAATTCACATTGTTGCCGATATGTATTTGAGTGTGACCCACGACAAACGGGAGCCGGGATAGACGAAAGTGGCGGCCCACGGAAGCGCAGCGGCTGCGAAATAGCGGCTCGTAGTAGAGATAACTGATGAGCCAGCGAAGACCTGCGGCCACTTCCGTATGGAGATTGAAAAGAAATCGGAGAACGGGGTAGAGAAAACCAGGGACGGGCAGGTTGCTCGACGAGACGGAGCGAGCCATGCTCCCCAGCCTGCGGTAGAAAGCCGAATCTCCGCGCTTGATTTTTAAAAGAATGCTCTCGATCACTCGATACTCTCAAGCTTTCAGCACGTTGATGGTACCAACCGGGAAAACCGTTAAAGTAGAGGGGGCGTGACAGTCACAGAAGCTCTCAAAATATTACAGCTAGCGCCGAAGGAGCAACCGCGGTTTACGGCGCTGCTAGCGTGTGGATTCACGCCGCTGCATCTGCAGTTGTTTCTGAATGCGCGTTTGCAGGAGCGGCTTCCCGCGCGGCTGGTTCAGGTGAGCACCGGTTTGTACGGCGATCTTGCGGGCAGCTTGGAAGGCGCGGCGGTTTCCGATGTCGACGCAGTGGGGTGCGCGATCGAATGGCCAGACTTGGATCCACGTCTTGGCTATCGCGAGTCCGCCAACTGGGGGCTGTCCGCAGTGACGGACATTGCGAATGGCGCGCGGGCGATGTTGGACCGGTTGCGCTCGGCGCTTGATCGCTTGCCTACCGGAATCCGGGTTGCGCTTTGCACGCCGACGCTGCCAATTCCGCCGGCGTTTCACACGGTGGGATGGCAGGCCAGCCGGGCCGAGCTTGCTTTGGAAGAAAGCTTGTCGCAGTTCGCGGCCAGCGCCGCGGAACGGCGGGGCACGATCGTGGTCAATGCCCGCAGGCTTCAGGAGAACTCGCCCGCGAGCGGACGCCTCGACCTGAAATCAGACCTTGCGACTGGCTTGCCATATACGCTTGCGCACGCCGATGTTCTAGCCGCAACACTTGCGCGGCTGCTGCTCCCGGCAAGCCCCATAAAAGGGATCATTACCGATTTGGACGACACGTTGTGGCGAGGAATTGTGGGCGACGTAGGCCCAGAAAATGTCTCCTGGGATCTGGCCAGCCATCATCGCGTCCACGGCCTGTATCAGCAGCTACTTGCCAGTCTCGCTGAAGCCGGAGTGCTGATCGCTATCGCGAGCAAGAACGATCCAGCCGTGGTTCAAAAAGCCCTGCAGCGCGAAGATCTGCTGCTTCGGCCGGATCAGGTTTTCCCGATGGAGGTGCACTGGGAAGCTAAGTCTGGCTCCGTCCAGCGAATTTTACAGACCTGGAACATCGGTGCTGATGCGGTCGTGTTTGTCGACGATAGCCCGATGGAACTGGCCGAAGTTGCCGCCGTGCACCCCGGAATTCGAACCGTCCCGTTCCCCACGCAAAAGCCTCAGGCAGCTTTGGAAATGTTGCGCAATTTGCGCGATCTCTGCGGGAAGGAGCAAGTCTCGGGCGATGACGCGATCCGGCTGGAGAGCATCCGCCGGGGTGCGGATTTCCATCACGAGTCGTCCGCCGCCACTCCGGAGACGTTTCTTCAACAAGCGGAAGCCACGCTCACCATTGACTACGGAGCAGGGACGGAAGACGCGCGCGCACTCGAGCTGGTAAATAAGACAAATCAGTTCAACATCAACGGGGCCCGCTATACCGAGGCGGAATGGAAAAAGGCGCTCACCCGGCCCGGCGCATTTCTCCTGGTGATCAGCTATGCCGACCGGTTTGGGCCGCTAGGTAAAATTGGAGTAATCCAGGGGCGGCGCGAGCGCGACGCGGTGGTCATCGAAACCTGGGTGTTGAGTTGCCGCGCTTTCGCGCGCCGTATTGAATTCCAGTGTCTAAAGCTGATGTTCGAGAGGTTTGCGGCGCAGAAATTGCAGATCGAATTCGTGCCTACGGCAAAGAACGGTCCGGCTCGAAATCTATTTGCCGCATTGACAGGCCAGGAGCCTTCGGGTAGTTTCGCGTTAAGCCGCCTGGCGTTTGAAGAGAAATGCCCGGCGTTGTACCACCATGTTGCTGAGACGGAGAGAGTAGAGACAAATGGATAATACGAAGGCGCGCTTGGAACGCTGCTTCGAAACAGTTTTCCCGGAGTTGCCGGTTTCTGAAATTCCCAGTGCAACCCAGGAGTCGATAGCCGCCTGGGACTCCATTGCCGCGATTACCCTGGTGAACGTCATCGAAGACGAGTTCCAGATCCAGATGGATTTGGACGAGCTGGCTGAACTCGATTCGTTCGAGCGCATTCTGCAATACCTTCACTCCGTGCTGCAGGTCGCCTGAGTGCCGGAGCCGCTAAGCGCCGAAAGGTCGCTTCACCACGTCGGTTATGTAGTCGCCGACATTGCGGGTTCAATCGACAATTTCGCGCATTCGGTGGGCGCCCGGTGGGACGGCGTCATCTCTGAAGACCCAAATCAGAGAGTAAAAGTAGCGTTTCTTACCGTGCGTGATCGGGATGCCCAAATTGAACTGGTGGAGCCTGCGGAAGGGATGTCCCCAGTACGCGAGTTTCTGCAAAAGGGCGGTGGTTTACACCACCTGTGCTACGAGGTGGACCATTTGGATTCGGAGTTGGCTGCATTTCGCAGCCGGCGAGCAGTCATTGCCAAGCGCCCAAAACCGGCTGTGGCCTTTGCGGGCCGGCGAATCGCTTGGGTCCTCACCGCCGAGAAGCTTCTAATTGAGCTGTTGGAACGGAACGCCAGCTAAATGGACCGGCTGGCGTTCAAGTGCGCGCTTGCACTCTTATTCCTGCGATTCAGCTACCTGCACGAGACGATCACTTTTTTAACCGGCATCAACACTTACGTTCTCTATATCTTCGGTCCGATCGCTTTTTTCGGAATCGCAGTTTCCGGAGGGGTGGAGCGAAGCCTTCGTGAACGGATCGGGAAATACTGGTTGGCATTTCTCGCCTGGATGGCGATCGACATTGTATTCAGCTCGTGGCCGGGAGGTTCCGCCAGCGATTTCTTCTCTTATCTGAGGACCGACGTTTGCATGTTTCTGATCACCGCGGGCCTTGCACGCACATGGAAGGACTGCAGGCAGATGATTGGCGTAATCGCTCTCGCAACAATCGTAAATCTGGGCACCGCGCATTTCTTCATGCAGACTACGAGCAGCGATCGATTGGCGCTGAGCTGGGGCGGCACCATTGCCAACTCCAATGATTTAGCCGCTCATCTTTTGCTGGCGGTTCCATTTGTTCTTTTCTATGTAATCAAACCGAAGAGCGCTCCCGTTGTCCGGATCTTGGGTGTGGTGGCGGTGGGCTTAGGGCTCTATCAAATCTTGCATACGGGATCGCGGGGCGCACTTGTGGCGTTGGCAGTCACCGCCGTTTTCGTGCTGATCACGGGGAGCGCCCGCCAGCGGGTGGCGGTGGTAGTTGGCGCGCCGGTAGCGCTGATCGCGCTGGTGGTCTTGATTCCTAGCAGCACATGGAAACGCCTGACTTCGTTTTCCGAGAATGAGAGCGCCAGCGACGAAGCATTGGAATCGAGCGCTGCGCGGCAATATCTTTTCCGCCAGAGTCTAATCTATACGCTCCATCACCCAGTTTTCGGCGTCGGACCGGGTCAGTTCTCCAGCTACGAGGGGGGTACGATGACCAGTCAAGGAATGCGCGGTAATTGGCACGAGACCCACAACACTTATACCCAAGTCTCTTCGGAGTGCGGTCTGCCGGCTCTGTTCTTCTACTTGGGGGCTCTATTCTCCAGCTTCGGGCTGCTTGTCAAGACTCGGAAAGCGGCGGCGGCGGCTGGAAACGAAGAGATCGCCACGGCAGCTTTCTGTCTCCTGATCGGGATGGTGGCCTATACGACAGCTACGGTGTTCGTCAGCTTTGCGTACCGTTTCTACCTGCCAGCGATTTCCGGGTTGATCGTAGCGATTTGGGCCGCCGTGAACGCCGAGGTCGCGGTCCCTAAGCCCGCCGCCCAGCTAAACAATGTTCGCAAGCTGATGAACAGCCCAAGACCTGTGAATGCAACGGTGCGATAGAGTATGGCCGTTGGGATGAATGCATTTCTGTTTTCATTCGCGTCCGGTTTCGTGGTGTACGCGCTGTTCGTCTATCCGCTGCTACTGGCTATTTTGGCGCGCCTGCGGGCCCGGCCGGTACACAAGCAGTTTGAGCCGTTGACGGTGACTATCATCCTCCCGGTTTACAACGGCGCCGAATGGATTGTGCGCAAGCTTGAGTCGATCCAGAGGCTTGTTTATCCCCGCGAATGCCTGCAAGTTGTCGTCGTGTCGGACGGGTCTGACGATGGCACGGAACGACTCGCGAGAAACTTCGCGAGTGTTGAAGTAATTTGCATTTCGAAGAGCGGAAAAGCCGCGGCTGTTAATCACGGACTGTCGGTGGCACGGGGTGAAATCGTATTTTTCACCGATGCGCGCCAACAACTGGAGAAGAACTGCTTGCGCGAGATGGTCGCATGCTTTGCGGATCCTCGCGTCGGAGCGGTCTGCGGCGAGTTGATGATTCCGAGGGGCGATACGCTCGAAGAAGCGTCCGTGGGCCTGTACTGGAAAGTTGAAAAATGGATCCGCCACAAGCTGAGCGCCATGGGGACGTTACTCGTAGTCACCGGGTGTCTCTATGCGGTGCGCCGCGCGCTTATTGAACCCCTTCCCTCAGATGCGCTGGGTGACGACATCTTTATGCCTCAGCTGGTGCTGCGGCGGGGATTCCGGGTGATCTTCGAGCCAGCTGCGCGCGCGTACGACTACCCTACCGCCCGTGGCATGGAATTTCAACGCAAGGTCCGCACCCTTGCTGGCCTGTATCAATACGTCTGGCACCATGGGTTGGGCCCCAAGTGGTTTCATTTCTTCTCATATAAGATCACGCGGCTGATACTGCCGTACATGCTGCTGGTAATTGCTCTGACAAGCGTGTTTCTCCCATCGCCACTGGTTTGGATCGCAGTTGCACCGCAGATACTTTTCTACGGTTCGGCGGCAATGGATGATCTGCTCGCAGAAGGGGCTTTTTGGAAGCGGATTACCGCGCCGGCTCACACTTTTTGTATGCTGATGGCGGCTTCGCTATTTGCGGTCTCGATATTTTTCGTGCCTTCTGCAAGCTTATGGAAGACTACCCAGGTTAAAATCCCAAAGCTGTCGCCTTAGGCAGCTTCAATGGCCATGGTCTGGGGTTCGTCGGCATTTACCTGTTCTAAGGGTGCCTCAGAGTTTCTCGAGACAGAGCTTTTTAGCGCGGAGTTCAACGAAGATAGCTGGACACCCATTGCCTTTGTGGGTTCCGGTTGATGCGATATCGCAGCATGCCCCGTGGTTGGTTGAGCTGACTCGTCTAGTCGTGTTTCTTCCTCATCCCAAATTCTCTGAAGGCTGAGCAGATCTTCCACGACCGTCGTCCGGTGCTTCACCCACCCCGACTTTCGATTATGCAGTGCAAATAGGCCAAGCAGGCCAATCAATGCTATTGAGCAAATGTTGAGCAGGATCAGGTTCGGAGTCATGAGAACCCTATCGGTGGAGCTTCCCAAAAACTTTATGATGCCGGAATCTAAGCGATCGTAAACATGTGCCGCAAACGATGCAGCAAGACGTAGGCATCCAGGGAGAGGGACATATTCTTGAGGTAGTAGAGGTCGTACTCAAGCGAAATCAGCGCATCCGGGGCTTCCGGTTGACGGTCCATATTGATTTGGCTCCAGCCCGTTAGACCTGGCCGCAGTGCATATCGCTGCTCATAAAACGGAATGCGGTTAGCCAGCTCCTCACCAATCTCCTGTCGATCAAGCCGCGGCCCCACGATCGCCATTTCGCCACGCAGCAAGTTAAACAGCGCCGGCAACACTTCCAGTCTGGTCTTTCGCAAAAAAGCGCCGAGGCGCGTCACGCTTTCACGGTTTGATCCAGGAGCCCGGCGAGTGGTTCGGAACCGAAGAAAAGAGAAAGGAATTTGGCGGTAGCCGACGCATGGAACCGGATTCAGAATAGGCCCGCGTGTCGAGAGCTTCACGAGGATGCTTAACACGATCAATAAGGGCGAGAGTACGGCGATCCCGACGAGGGCCATCAGATTGATGTAGATCGACTGCAGCGCCACGCTGCCGGGCCGATGCTTAAGAGTCTGATCGAAAATGAACTGCGAAGGACTGAACTCGCTGGCGCATATACGATTGCACAGGAGTTCATACAGCCGGGCACCTTCTTCGATCGGAACGCCTCGATGCCGGACGGTTAGAAGCTCTGCAATCGGCATACCTCCGTCGCGGCGGTCAGAACAAGCAACGACGACGCGATGCGGCCGCACTTCGTCGGTAATTGCCGGTAACTCCTCAAAGCGGCCAAGATAAATGCCTGGAATCGCATCGATGGGAACTGCGTCACCGACATAGCCGGCGAGGCTCATGGCGCGATCGGGGTTCGATGCAATCAAGCGGGCCAACTCCTGTGCGAGCGGGCCATTACCCACAAGCAAGACCGATTGGGTGCCGAACAGCTTCCATAAAAAGGCGCTATAGGCGAGTCGCCAAAGAAAAAACGCCGGCAGTCCGATCAGCGTTGCCGCGAGCACGACCCGGCGGGGTAGAGCCCAGTTCGCATTCAGATACACGAGCAGCGTCTGGATAACAAGGGAAAGCCCGAAGACGTGCGATAGCTGAAGAATGAGTGAGATGCGGGAGCGCACGCGAACGGCGGAGTATAGCTCGTTGAAATAGATGCCCCCGACGATGCTAATGACGGCGAGCAGCAACCGAAGCCATCCATTTGAGTCCGCAAGGAAGCCTAATAGCGGATCTTGGATCAAATAGGCCGCAGAGACGCTATAGATAAGAGCGGAAAGCAGGAGATCGCCGACGAGAACGATCAGTGTTTGAGTTGGAAATAAAGAGAAGGCCCGCATCGCTAGCCCGTCTCTTAGTTAGTACGCGCCCTTAAGATTTCCTGTCGCAGCAACCGGAACCATCGAGCCTAGTCCCACGCGCTTCTGGTCCTCTGCCGCCACACGTTTTAACGTAGGCGCAAGCGTTCCGCGGATGACGTCTACAAACGGGCCTACGACGGACGCGGAGATCACGGTGTTAAAAGGGCGGGTGAGATCGACGTAACCCCCATCGAGCATCGGAATTCGTAACCGCCACTCCGCGGGCGGATCTGACATTTCGGTCAATCGTGAATCGAGGCATGACTCAAAAACACTACTATCTCCCACGCGCAAGCGCTCACATCGAAATCCGCAATTCTTGGCAGTGCTCTGAAGAATGCGCCAACAATCTTCCAACGTCTCGGCCTTAACGATTTCGCGCTCGAAGGCATGCAGTTCCAATTGGACCTTCAGACTCTTTTGGAAATCACCGCTAAAGAGCATCTTTCCGGCTACCGAAAATTCTGCATACCCAAGATATTGAATTCCGAGCCACGCCACTGCACAGAAAACGATGGTGATTACGCCGCTAATCCGATTGCTGCGAACGGTGCTTTGGAGAATCGAGAAGCAAGCGACCAGGCTACAAACCGCGTAGACAACTAGCACTGCCCGCCGGGGCGTGAGGCCGCGGTCGAGTAGCTTGTGATGAATATGTCCGCGGTCAGGGCTGAAAATCGGCTGGCGCTTGAGCGCGCGGCGGACGATGCAAAGACACGTATCGAGCAAGGGGATGGAAAGCGCCATTAGAGGCGCCGTCATTCCGAGTAGAGTCGCTGATTTTTGTGTCCATATGATGCCAAAGCACCCAAGCAGAAACCCAATGGACAAACTGCCCGAATCACCTAAAAAGATGGTCGCCGGATTGAAGTTATAACAAAGGAAACCTAGTAAGCAGCCGGCCAGGGGAACAGTCGCAAGCGCCAGAGCGGGACTCTGGTGCACCAGGCTCGCAACGAAAATCGTCAGCGTCGAGAAAAGCCCGATCCCACCAGCTAGTCCGTCCATTCCGTCAACCAGGTTAAAAGCATTTGTGCAAACCAGTAACCAGAGGATAGTTGCCGGATAGCTCCACCAATCTTCGGTCGCCACGCCCACTACGATCAAGACCCGGATACCGGCGAAGTAGGCCAAGGTCGCACCGCCGAACTGGCCGATGAGCTTTTGCCACGGCTTTAGTCCGAATAGGTCATCAATGATACCTGTAGCAAAGATCACCCCAGCCGCCGGCAGCAATCGCCAGACAAGGTATAAATTTTCGTGAAGCAGCGAGCCTTCGGGCGCTGGCGCAAACACAAAGGCCAGAGTGTAAGCAATCGCTATGGCGATGCCACCCACTCGCGGGATAGGGTATTTATGAGCTTTACGGCCCTGATCAGGCAAATCCACCACGCCATAGGAGCGGAAGATATCGCGCATGATTGGCGTAAGAATGACCGATAGGACAAAAGCAATCCCGCCCAACCAAAGCAGGGAACTAGCTATAGCTTTCATGTCCATCACGGGCACCTTCGTTTCAACCTAAAGCCAGTATCGGCAGGTTCTTCTTTCAAGTATAGGCGGAGTTTGGCCTTTTTAAGAAATTATGCACGCCAGGTTCCGTAGCTTTAGCCACATGCCCCCATCCCACTGGCTGATACGATGAACCGAGAGTATTTGCATGATGACAAAAGGGTTTACGGACTATCTTCGAATCGATTCGCAATTTGATGAACAGGAGAAGATGGTACGCCAGACTACGCGGGACTTCGTCGATTCAGCGGTAATGCCTCTGATCAACGATTCTTACCGGAATGCTACCTTTCCGACATCTCTGATCCGGGAAATGGGGCGCCTTGGATTTTTTGGCGCAAATTTGACCGGATACAACTGCGCGGAGATGAGCAACGTGGAGTACGGGCTAGTCATGCAGGAAATCGAGCGCGGCGATTCGGGCCTACGCAGTTTCGTTTCGGTGCAGGGCGCGCTTTGCATGTATCCGATCTGGAAGTTCGGCTCCGACGAGCAAAAACACAGATGGCTTCCGCAAATGCAATCGGGCGAGGCTATTGGGTGCTTCGGGCTGACCGAGCCGGACTTCGGGTCAAACCCCGGCGGGATGCGCACAAACGCGGTCCGTGACGGACAGGATTGGGTACTCAATGGAGAAAAGACCTGGATCACAAACGGGAGTCTGGCGAATGTGGCCATAGTCTGGGCGAAAACCCACGATGGCGTGCGCGGGTTTCTGGTGGAGAAAGGAACTCGCGGTTATTCGACCTCCGACATACACGGAAAGTGGTCGATGCGGGCCTCGGTGACTTCCAGCCTCGCATTTTCCGATTGCCGCGTCCCGTGCTGCAATATGCTTCCTGAGGTTCGGGGATTGAAGGGTCCGCTTTCGTGCCTGTCGCAAGCGCGGTATGGAATTGGGTGGGGCGTGCTGGGTGCCGCCATGGACTGCTTTGAGACGGCCCGTGAATACGTAGTCACGCGAAAGCAGTTCGCAGATAAGCCGTTAGCGTCCCATCAACTGGTGCAAGAGAAGCTGGCGCGCATGATTACAGAGATTACAAAGGCGCAACTGCTGGCGCTGCATTGCGGGCGGTTGAAGGATCAAGGTTTGCTGGAACCGGCACACATTTCCATGCTGAAGCGCAATAACGTTGCAATCGCACTAGACGCGGCCCGCGACGCGCGCGATTTGCTCGGCGCCAACGGGATCACCGAGGAGTATCCTGTTATGCGCCATCTATGCAACCTCGAAACCGTAAAGACGTATGAGGGAACCGACCACATCCACGCCCTGGTTATCGGGGAACGCGTCACGGGCGTCGCCGCCTACAACTAGGGCGGGCGCTCCTGCAGCGGTTTATGCGTTAACAATATTTCTAAGCGCGTTCTTGTTGTTCCAGATGCAACCGCTGGTTGCCAAAGAGATTTTGCCTTGGTTCGGTGGGTCTGCCGCGGTCTGGACCTCCTGCATGCTCTTTTTCCAACTGGCTCTGCTGGCGGGTTACGGCTACGCGCACTGGCTGGGCGGCGGACAGAGTGGCGCGCGGGCGAAATGGGTGCATCGCGCGTTGCTTCTGGTGAGCTTACTCGCTTTGCCGATCATTCCCTCGGTCAGGTGGAAGCCGCTCGATGGATCACTGCCACTGATTCGAATTCTCGAGCTTCTGACGGTCGTCGCGGGAGCACCTTACTTCCTCATGGCGGCGACAAGTCCGTTGCTGCAGACCTGGTACGGGCGGACGCGCACCACGGGACTGCCGTACCGGTTTTTCGCCCTGTCGAACTTAGGGTCGATGCTGGCGCTGCTCAGCTATCCCTTCGTGATTGAACCGGCGCTTTCACTGCGGAACCAAGCTTGGATGTGGTCGGCGGGTTATGCAATCTTCGCCGGCCTATGTATGTGGCTCGCGCGCGACGCGGATTGGCCGGCTGCGCCAGACCTGGAAAACACCCGAGAACCGGCGATAGCGCCGGACTGGGGAACGCGGCTGGCATGGCTGATTCTTTCCGGGTGCGCGTCGGGGCTGCTGCTCGCGATCAGCAACCACATTACTCAAAATATCGCCGCGATTCCTTTTCTCTGGGTACTGCCATTAAGTCTGTATCTGCTGAGTTTCATACTCACCTTCGAGAGTTCGCGGTGGTATCGCCGAAGAATTTGGCTCCCACTGTTTACGATTGCGATTGGGGCGATGGCATACGCGTTAGCTCGCCAGGTGCAGATTCGCGAGATTCGGCTGTTGATTCCGCTGTTCACCTTAGGTCTGTTCACGTGCTGCATGGTCTGTCACGGTGAGCTGGTGAAAAGACGGCCGGCGAAGGAATTCTTGACCGGCTTCTACTTGATGGTTGCGCTAGGCGGAGCATGCGGAGGGCTCTTCGTCGCCGCGTTTGCGCCGACCGTTTTTCCAGCACTTCTGGAGTTTCCGATTCTACTGGTTCTGACCCCCTTAACAGTGCTGTCGATTTTAGTGAAGCAGGCCAGGGGGGCGGGCAAAATGACTTGGGCTGCGTGGGCGCTGGGGATTGTCGCGACTCTCGGGATGGCTATTTGCCTGGGCAAGCAGCAAGCGGAGTTCCTGAGCGACGCGGACTTGTTGGTGCGCAATTTCTATGGCGCTTTGCGGGTCACCGTGGATGACGACCTCGGCCTGAAAGAACTAGCTCACGGCACGATCAACCATGGCGAACAGTATCTGGATCCTGTGCGACGGCGATTACCGATCACGTACTACGCGCCGAAAACCGGGATCGGTCTTCTAATGCAGGATCTACAAAAACGCGGGCCTGTAAGTATCGGCGTGGTTGGGCTCGGAACGGGGACGATGGCGACCTGGGCGCGGCTGGGAGACTCGATCCGCTTCTATGAAATTAACCCGCTGGTCTTGCGGCTGGCCCAATCGGAATTCACCTATTTACGAGATTGTCCGGGCCACGTCGAGGTCGCTTTAGGGGATGCACGCCTGGCCATGGAACGGGAGCAAAATCAGCAATTTAACGTTATCGCGGTTGATGCTTTTTCGGGGGACTCGATCCCGATTCACCTTTTGACTCGTGAGGCGTTCCGCGTGTATTTCCGGCAGTTGCGCCCCGGCGGCATTTTGGCAATTCACACGTCGAACAAGTATTTGGATCTTTCCACTCCTGTGCAGCTGTTGGCGGTCGAGGCCGGACGGGAAGCGCATTTGATCGAAAGTCTGCGTGAGGATCCGACGCGAACTTTCGCTTCTGATTGGGTGCTGGTGGGCGCCGACGAACTGAAGCGATTTCCGTGGATGGCCGAGGCTGAGTCGCCTATTGATGACCGGCCCGGATTACGGCCCTGGACTGACGATTTCAGCAATCTCTGGAAGATTTTGCAATAAGCGGAGTGCGATCTAAAGAAGTTCCGGAAATCTGCCGAAAGCCACCCAGATGTGGATTATGCGTGCGGGTCTGCTCCTGAGTCTGGCAGGGGCATCCTTATGGGCCTCGATGAGCTTTAGTGCCCCGGCTTGCGGTGGGCAGATTTCGGGAACGGCCGCACTAACGGTGATGGCCAACTCCGGATCACTTGCGCGGGTGGAATTTGCGATTGGTTCTAATCGAATAGGCGTTGCTTCCCGCCCTCCATTTACGGCGAATTGGAATACGGCGGAAGCGATGGACGGAGTTTCGGACATCCAGGCGCGCGGGTTCGATGCTCTCGGGAATCAGGTTGAAGCGGCGGCGTGCGAGGTGACTATCTCAAATCGGCAAGCATATCTGAAGGTGACGGCCCCGGATCTGAATCAGCCCTTGTCTGGCACAGTCTCGGTGATGGTGACGGGGGCTGACGCGCTTGCATTTCCTGCCGTTTGGATGTTGAACATCGACGGGGAAGAACAATCGACAGTCTGGACAGACAACACCTGGAAGAGTCCCTTAAACGTGACGTTTTCGCTGGATACCACGCGGTTCTCCAATGGCCCGCACGAATTGCACATTTCGATGAATTCGCGCACGGGTCCGGCACAGCCTCAATGGGTAAATTGGCGTGGCATGGTGAACCGTCTGGTCTCTTTCAACAATGGTCACGCGGTGATGGATGTCATCACCGGAATGCAGAGCCTCTACTTAAGTCCGGGGCAGGAGGCGCCAGTGGGATGTACCCAGCTTTATACCGACGGGGTAAGCAGCGCGTGCGGTCACGTCTCCTACCAGACTAGTGATCCGGTAGTTGCGTCGGTGGACGCGAACGGAATTGTCACGGCCGGGCAGAAGGGTTTCGCCTTAGTCACGGTGACCGATGGGTCACGGAGCTGCACGTCCCGGGTACAAGTTGATAACGTTGCGGGAGTGCCTCATTTCCTGGGGGACGGAACGATGACGCGGGCTTACCAGGCGGGGAAAAGCCTGTTCGTGATTGCGCCGTTCTTTCTTGACCCGCCAAGCATAGCTCAAAACTCCGGGCTTCTGGAGAGCGCCACCCTAGCGGGTGTGAACACATTGAGTTTTGGCGTGTATTCCAATCCGCGAAACACGGCGACGGCGTTTACGGACTGGAAAGCTGGATTCGATCAGAACGTCGTCCCGCGAATGACGTGGGCGAAGCAGAACGGCTTTCATCTGCTCCTCACCGGTGACGATATCTTCCGAAACATCGGCACGGATGCCTGGTATACACTCAACTGGCCTAACGGAAAGCAGGCCGTGAAGTACGCCGTGGGTGCGCTGGCCTCCACGGGAGTGGGGATCGGGATCGAAGCCATTGACGAGGCGAGTTCAATCTGGGGCGACCGGCCAGTGCCGAAGGGAAACATCGGGCAAGCCGATTACTTGTTTAACAAGATTGAGTGCACCGCAGGCTCGTGCGCGGTCGAATGGCTCCAGAACCCATTGCCAAATGGATGGCCCTTTGCATTGCGCGGCTCCAGTACCGCAGCCTTAAACAGCAGAGCCGGTTCGTTGTTCACGGCCACGGGCGGCACAGGTGACGGATTTCAGTTCTCCGCCTCCGGCCCCGTCTCTGGATCGTTCTCCGCCGCGACCGATCCGGGGATAGAGTATCTCTGGTTTGCAGGCAATTACTGCAAAGGCTCGCCCTGTAACCCAGTCGTCCCGAATAACGCGCTTGCGGTCATGCGCAGCTGGATGACGGCGACGCCTTCGAGTACCCCGATTGCATTTCCACCGCTTGCTACCAGTCCTGCCACCGTGCATGGAGCGTGGATGGGCCCGGGTAGCGTGAGCGACTACGCGTCGCAGTACTTCACATCACTGAAGACGAGGGCAACTTATCCATGGTCCGAGGGAATTCAGGAAATGGTGTCTTCAGTTGAATCCGAGTTCAACAGCCGGGAACCGTACCTCATGCTCGATCGACCGCAATTGATGCTGGTGAGTCTATCCGGTCCGTCGTATACCAAGCAGAATCGGACAGGCTCGACGTACGAGCCCGGTGTCGATTCCTTGGACCAACCGGGAGTCAATCCCTCGCATGTCAGCGCCTTAATGATGACGTCTGCGGCCCTCGGGGGCGCTGGCATCCGGCTTTACTACTTCGAGCCGCCGTCCGACCTGGCTTTTCGAGCTCAAGCCGCGCCCGGAACTTATATGCAAACCGGGTCGAATCCGTCCAATTTGCAATCAGACTCGTGGAAAGCCATGGGGTCTTCGGCGAATCTGCTGACACACGTACTAGAACCGTATCTACTCGGCGCGGCGCGGAGTTCCCCGGCGTACGGCCGGAATATCGTCACGGCGGTACGGCAGAGCGCGGCCGGATTGATGCTTTTGGTGGTGAACGGAAATGATTGGACGCGTTCCATCCCAGTCGATTTGCGACCGTTCGGCGGCGCCGGCAGCGTGGCCCGCTATCGGTTGCGAGCTTCATCGATCGGGACGGATCTACTCCCGCGCGCTCAGACGATCGACAAAATTGACCTAGAGGCCGGCGAGTCGGTGGTTTATATAATCCCGAACCAAGCCAGTGCGATGCCGCTCCAAACAGTGAATATTCCTCTTCAACCGTCGGACGGCCAAGTCGCCGGAATCCGATACGGCTATCTTTACCAGGAAAACGTGGACAGCGGCGCTACCGTGGCTTGTACCAAGACTTGCAAGGTGTTCCGAGACCCGCAACTCGGGCCGCTTTACTACCGAGTTTTAAAAGAGAATTCCAGCAGCCCGGGAGCAACCCGAACGCTGAATTGATGACTTCGAGCAAGAGGAAGGAGTCTGTCGAACTGTGCCAGCTCCCGGTTTTGACCCCTTTTTGAAAAGGGCGGAAGCCAACCGAACGCCTTTAGGAGTCACCCTCCGGTTTTACCCGGATGGGACTAGCACACCAGCGCTACTTGAGTCAGCCCCCTGCATTTTTGAGTATCGGATCAAAAATGAGGAGCCAGCAGAAGCTCGACAGACGCCTTCCACATAATACTCTGTTTGCCACGCGCGTGCGGTTAGGCCAGAGAAATGCAAAATGCCGGGTATGAAGCGAGATGCGCCTATTCTGATTGTTCTTACGGTTGTGATCGCTCTCGGCTTGTTAGCGACTGGGCGAGATGGTGGGAACGGTAAAGATGGCCATCCGGACCTCACTGGGAATTGGGAGGTTAATCTCGAGAAATCGCGCTTCGGGAAGATGCCAGTTCCGACTCGAATGACGTTGCAGGTGAGCCGGCGCGGATCGACGCTGCACTCTGTTCAGACTACTTACGATCAGTCGGGTGGTCCGGACGCCGTGGAAGGCGATTGGTATTTGGACGGAAAAGAGCGGTCGCAAGGCTCGGATGGCAAAATCGTCGCGACCAGCCGATGGAACGGCAATATCTTGGAAAGCGAGCGGAAATCCAAAGACGGAGCTTACGATGAGCTTCTCAACGTGAAGATCTCCGGGGATAGGAAAGTGGCGACGGAAAACATCAAATTGAAAAGCCCGAACGGGAGCAACGTAGCAACGCTGATCTGGGAACGCAAGTAATCACGCGGTTAAATTCCTGGAAATACGCGCTTGCTCAAAATCCCAGGCCGTCTTGACGATCGAGTCTAGCTCGGCAAACCGCGGTTTCCATCCGAAAGTTTGTTGCAAGCGACTTGAATCGGCTACCAACTCGGCTGGGTCGCCGTCCCGGCGCGGCCCGAAATTGTACGGGACTTTACGTCCGGTGACCCGTTCCACCGAATCTACTACCTGTCTCACGGAAAATCCTTTACCAACACCAACGTTGAACCTATCGGAATCGCCACTTTTAGTCAGGTGATCGAGCGCGAGAAGGTGAGCTGTTGCGAGATCGCTCACATGGATATAGTCACGAATACAAGTCCCATCCGGCGTTGGGTAGTCATCGCCGAAAAGGGTGACCGGCTTTCCGGATTCGATGGCGCGGAATAGCAGCGGGATCAGGTGGGACTCGGGCTGATGCTCTTCGCCGCGACGCCCCTCCGGATCGGCACCGGAAGCATTGAAGTATCGGAGGCAGACGCTCTTCAGCTGATGAATGGAGTCGTACCAACCCAAAATCTCTTCCACCATCACTTTTGACTGGCCGTAGACGTTAACGGGCGCATAGGGGGACTTTTCGCTGATTGGGTTGGACTGGGGCATGCCGTAGACGGCGGCGGTGGACGAGAACACCAGGCGCCGCACGCCGGACTTGATCATGGCCTGCAGGAGCGAGAGCGAACCGCCCACATTATTTTCGAAGTACATACCAGGGTCTTTCATCGACTCGCCAACCGAGATAAAAGCCGCAAAGTGAATGACCGCTTCACACGGGCTCTCAGCAAGCACGCTTGCGACGGCGGAAGTATCGCGTAAATGAATTTCGCGCAGCCTGCCCGGTTCCACGTTGTGGCGATAGCCATGGGAGAGATCGTCGATTATAACGACGTCGTAGCCGTGCTCGATGAGTTGCAGAACGGTATGGCTCCCGATGTAACCGGCTCCACCTGTTACCACGATGCGCTTGCCGTTCGCCGATGTATTCACTCCCTGATTCTATAAGAGTGGAGTTAAACCGGGCATAATAAGGAAGGCAAACAAAAAGCGAAGATGGCAGATCTGGCGGAACAGCTCGCGGTGCTTCGGCGCAAGATTGCGCATGTCGAGGAGCGTTGCGCCAAGAAATACTCCACTCCCCAGGCTTTAGAACCCCCGACGGAACGGGAGCCGGAGGCGCCGCTGGAATCGGTGGTGCCTGGCGTAGTGGTGGAAACCACCCACGGCCAGCACTTCCAATGTGAGCAGATGTATGCGCGGCACCGCCGTCACGGAAGCATCGACATCTCCGATTTGGCGGAACTCCCGGGGGACTTGCTGGAGGCGCTCTCCGGGGGAACGATTCGGGATTGCCCCGCCGGACGATGGGCATTTCTCGATACAGAGACTACTGGACTGGCCGGAGGCAGCGGAACTTACGCATTCCTAATCGGAATCGGAAGCATTGAGTTGGGCGGTTTTCGCGTGAGGCAATTCTTCATGCGCGATCACAATGAAGAGCGTTCCCAATTGCAGGCAGTCGCCGAATATTTGAGCCAGTTCGACGTACTGATCACCTACAACGGGAAAACTTTCGATCAGCCTTTGTTGGAAACGCGCTACACGATGACGCGGATGCGGCACCCGTTCGCCCGGATGGAGCACCTGGATCTATTGTTTGGGGCGCGCCGTCTTTGGAAGCTGCGTCTGGAAAACTGCAGGCTGGGCTATTTGGAACAGCAAATCCTGGGCTTTGAGCGCGAGGGCGACGTACCGGGAAGTCTGATCCCAAACTTTTACTTTGAATACGTTCGGTACCGGCGAGCGCTGAATCTTGCCCCGGTTTTCCATCACAACGTGTTGGACATCGTGACGCTGGCATGCCTGACGGCGCTGGTTCCGCAAACGTTTCGCGATCCGGCGCGGGTGCATGCACGGCACGGGGCGGATCTGCTTGGCTTGAGTCGCTGGCTCGTCGAGCAGGGCCGCGAAGATGAGGGCCTGAGCTTGATGCGCCGCGCTGTGGAGATTGGCTTGCCGGACCACCTGCTGTTCCGGACCCTGTTCGACATGGGGTCAATCGAAAAGAAAAAGAAGAACGAAGCAGGGGCGATCGCGATGTTTAGCGAAGTTGCAGGTTGCCGAAACGAGTTTCGCGTGCGAGCCCTGGAAGAGTTGGCGAAGTACTATGAACATCGCGAGCGCAATTGGGCTATGGCGCTCGACATGACTAGCGAGGCGCTACGGATTGAAAACACGCCTGAGCTGCGGGCGCGGCAAGCTCGATTGTCTAAGAAGCTGGCGCGCGCGCCGGGCCTGCTCGAGGCGCAACGGTATCATTTAAAGCAGTAGCCTGCAATGTTTTTTTCCCGCCGCCAATTGTTGTCGCTTACCGCTGGATTCGGAGCGGCCCACCTGTTAGGAGCCATATCGAGCGAGGGGGCGCCGCTGTTCGAGGAGGTTTCGCCTTCAGCAAGCGGTCTTACTTGGGTGCACGATAACGCGATGTCCGCCAAACGGTATTTGCCCGAGACGCTCGGCCCCGGGTGCGCATTTCTGGATTACGACAACGACGGTTGGATGGACATTTACCTGGTCAACAGCGGAGCTTCCGACTTCTACCAGCCCTCCAAGCCTATTCGAAACGCGTTGTACAAAAACAATCGGGACGGCACCTTCACGGATGTCACTATGCAGGCAGGCGTAGCGGGCGGGACTTTTGGGATGGGTGTTGCCGTCGGCGATTTCGACAACGATGGATGGCCGGACATTCTGGTGACGGCCTATGGGAACTGCATTCTCTACAAGAACAATCACAACGGGACATTCACCGATGTCACGAAAGCGGCGGGCCTGGAAACACCTGGTTGGACAACGAGCGCGGTGTGGTTCGACTATGACAACGACGGCCGGCTCGACCTGTTCATTTGCAGCTTTGTCGATTACGGGAAGAACAACCATCTTTCTTGCGGAGATAACAAGCTTGGCAGGGAATACTACTGCATTCCGCGGGTGTTCAAGCCAACGTCCAGCTTTCTCTATCACAACAACGGTGACGGAACTTTCACACAAACGCAGAAAGGAACTGACATCGAGCGCGCATTGGGTAAGGGACTCGGCGTGGTCGCCACGGACATCAATAACGACGGCCGGATGGACTTGTTCGTCGCCAACGATACTGTCCAGAATTTCCTTTTTGTGAACCGTGGGCCGGACAAGAAAGGCAAGTGGCAGTTCGAAGAGGTAGCGCTGGCGGCGGAAGTTGGATATAGCGAGAACGGACAGGCGCGTTCCGGCATGGGCGTAGACGCCGGGGATGTCTTCAACAGCGGCTATCAAGATCTGTTCGTCGCCAATGTCGATCAGGAGATGTTCTCGCTGTATCGAAACAACAAGAATGAAACGTTCCATGACGTGGCGCGGGCCAATAGCGTGGCGCAGGCGACGCGGCTGCTTAGCGGGTGGGGCCTGAAGTTCTTTGACTACGATAACGACGGGAATATGGACCTGATGCTCGCCAACGGTCATCCGGACGACATGGTGGAGAATTATTCGCAGCAGGTGAAGTATAAGGAGCCGATCCTCCTGTTTCACCAGGAGGAGGGCAAGCTCCGAAACGTAAGCGGTCAAGCTGGACCGGCTTTTACTAAGTCTTACCCAGCGCGCGGTTTGGCCGTAGGCGATTTCAACAACGATGGTCTGGTCGACATACTAATTGCCACTAACGGCGGCGCGCCGGTATTGCTCAAGAACCGAGCAGGCGCCGGGAATCACTGGGTGGGGATCAAGTTGGAGGGCGTGAGCTGCAATCGCGACGGGATCGGGGCGCGTATCCGATGGTCGGCGGGCGGCGTCGTCCGATCGCGAATGAAAAATAGCGGTGGAAGCTATCTTTCCTCGCACGATCCGCGCGAGGTTCTGGGCGTAGGTAAGGCCGAGAAGATCGACTGGGTGGAGATTACCTGGCCGAAGCCGAGCGGCAGAGTGCAAAGAATCGAAAACCCGCCGCTCGACCGATACATAGCTCTCAAAGAAGCATAGTTACTGGCGTTCGATAGTCAGAAGCGCGCTATCGTAGTCGCCGGCAAGCCTGACTTCCAAGCCCTGCTGCATCAGAAAAGCCCCAGTGTGTTCGCTTGCCCGGCCGCGCAGGTCGGTGATCTTGTACGCCGCGCCGGCGTCTAGTCCTTGTAGCCGGATCGCTGGAGCGGGCAAGTCGAACTCCTGCGAGTGACGGAAGGCGAAAACAACAGCTTGTCGGCCGTCCTGGGAAACATACTCGTTCGAGGCAACGTCGTGATCGCGAGGGGAGAGCAGGCGATAGAGCGAGCCAGTTTGCACGGTCGAGCGAATTTGTTTGTCGAGCGCGATCATTTTTCGGGCGAGCTCAAAATCTTCGGCCGCCCACTTATTTAGATTCGATCCGATGCCGAGCGCGCCCTGCATTGCCACTAAGAACCGGTATTGGAGGGGCGTGCTGCGGCCGTTCATATTAGGCACGTCGGTCACCCAGGCGGACATGATCTTGGGGCTATACGCGTAGCTAAAACCTTCCTGGATATGCAGGCGGTCGAAGGCTTCGGTGTTATCGGAAACCCAGACCTCATCGACGCGTTGAAGCACGCCTAGGTCGATCCGGGCGCCGCCGCCGGAGCAAGACTCGATCTCCAACTTTGGGTGCTTGGCGCGGATGCGGTCCAGGATTTCGTAGTAGTTGCGGACATATTCAACCCATACTTTTTTCTGGTCTGCTGCGGCGACAGCCGGCCAACCCGGCTCCGACATGGACCGGTTCATATCCCACTTGAAATAGCGAATGTTGTAAGAAGTGGCGAGCCGGTCGAGAAATCCGAAGATGTACTCTTTCACGTCAGGGCGCGCAAGGTTAAGCACGAGCTGGTTGCGGAGTTCGCTTCTGGGGCGGCCAGGGAAATTCAGCACCCAATCGGGATGAGCGCGGTAGAGTTCGCTATTTGGATTGACCATTTCCGGTTCCACCCACAGCCCGAAATCCATTCTTAGGCGATTGACTTCGGCGATCAGAGGCTGGAGATCATTCGGGAATTTCTGCTTGTTTACGGTCCAGTCACCTAGGCCGGCATGGTCGTCATTGCGTTTGCCGAACCAGCCATCGTCCATCACGAAAAGCTCGACGCCGATGGATGCGGCTTTAGCGGCGAGAGCCTTTTGCCCAGGCTCATCGACGTTGAAGGTGGTCGCCTCCCAGGAGTTGTACAGCACGGGGCGCACGCGGGATTGGACGCCGCCCGGGAGGATGGCCTCGCGTTCAAAGCGATGCAGGGTACGAGACGCCCCGCCAAATCCATGGGCGGAAAAGCCTCCGTAAAAGGGTGGCGTGTCGAGGGATTCGCCTGGTTTGAGCGGGTAATCGAAGTCGAAGGTGTTGTAGCCACCGGTAACGCGCACCTGATTGTAGGGCGTCTGTTCAATGGCCAGTCTCCAATTGCCCGACCATCCGAGCGCGCCAAACCAGACCCGTCCATTTTCTTCAGTGGCGTTATTTTCATCGATCATGAACCAAGGGTTGGCATTGTGGCTGGTGTTACCGCGGCGGCTCTCGATAACTTTCGTGCCAGCATGGATGGGTGTGCGCGTGAGTTGGTCTTCAGCGGCCCAGCGGCCAGAGACGTAGGTGACGTTGTAGTTATCGCCCGGCGGCATGGACCACACGCTCGACTGCGCGCTCTCCAGGTGCAAGACTCCCCGCGTGCCGTTGCGAATCCGGGCGTGTTTCTCAAGGATCCCGAGAGCGGGATAGACGCGATAGAAGAGCGTCACGAAGATGGGGTCCTGGCTGTCGCGCATTTCGATCTCGAGCGTGTTGGGAGTGTTCCGGGAACTCCGGTAGATGAGCACGAGGTCCCGGTCGCCATCGGCCCGCGTGATCTTCAGAGCGGGTTCATTAAAACGCGTTCCGCCCCACGCGGGATACTCTTCGCGCGTGCGGGTTTCGGAAGGGTCAAAGCTGGAGCGCTCGGGGGTGGAATGGGCGGTCGCGAAATCCGTCTGGCCCGATAAAGGGCCGCCCCAATAAAGGTTCTGCAGTTGATCGCGCTCATTGATACCCACGACGTAGCTGGATGTCGCGGTATTCAAATACCAAAGCTTGCGATCGGGCACCGGAGTTACCTGGGCGGAAAGGGCGAGTACAGCGAAGAGCGGCAGCAAGAACTTAGACATGTTTCGTGAGTGTATCTCGTGAGCGTTCGGCGCGATTGAATGTGTTTGGAGCCTGGCGGATGCTGCCGTCGCCCTGTTCTCCTCCCTACCTATGGAGACGCCACGGACGAGCAATCCCCAAAATGGCTATAGAATGAACTTCAATCCGCAGAGGTCTGAGATTGCGCATGAGTTTTGCGGAGCGCCCGAGATCAAGGGCGCAATCTGTCCGAACTGTTCGAGCCACTACTCCGGGCGCTCTCGCTGGATGCTGCTGAAGCGCGACTCAACCTGGACGCCTTTGTAACGCCTGCCATTCGTCTCCTGTACTGTTTTGGCGTGAAGTATTCCGTTTGGCGTGTTCAGTTACCGCATCATGGAGGACGCCGGTGTTGAGCTGCTGAAGGTTCCTTTGGACTTGTGGACGACGCAGCAGCATCAAATTGGCGGGTTTCCCGTGATCTTAAACCCGCAGGAAATGACATGCCCGATATGCGCCCAGGGTTCCCCTTTCTTCGCCAACATCTGCGATTCGGCCTCTGAAAAGGCGCCAAGCAGCGATGACGCGGCACCGCATGACACCTTCACCGACAACGCCGGAAGGAAATGGTAAATCATTCTTGCAGGAACTGCTCAGTCGTATCGGCCTACCACTCGAACGATTGACGATCGGCGGAGCACTATCAACTGCACAACGGTGTCAGTGAGCTCCATGCGATACACTCATTCGAATGGTTTTCCCGAAGACTTTGACCCTGCTCCTTTTGGCGGCGTTCGGACTCTGGGGACAGTCCGGATTCTACCTGCGCGATGGCGATCGCGTGGTGTTTTACGGAGATAGCATCACCGATCAGCGTCTCTACACGATATTCACGGAAACATTTGCCATTACGCGGTTCCCGGCTCAGAACGTCACTTTCGTGCACTCGGGGTGGGGCGGCGATCGGGTGAGCGGCGGCGGGGGCGGACCGGTGGACCTTCGGTTGGAACGCGATGTCTTAGCTTATAAGCCGACTGTTGTCACCATCATGCTTGGCATGAACGACGGTGGATACAAAGCCTTCGACCCGGCGACTTTCGAGACGTTTCAGAAAGGATATCAGCATATTGTGGAGGTGATTCAGAACGCGCTGCCAAAAGCGCGGATCACGGCCATTCAGCCCTCTCCATTTGATGACGTCACGCAGCCCCCGCGATTTGAAGGCGGTTATAACGCCGTGCTCCAGCGGTATTCCAAGTTCATTCACGATTTGGCGGTAGCGGACAAGATCGACACAGCCGACCTGAATACGCCGGTAGTCGCGGATTTGAAAAAGGCCAGTGAGACCGACGCGGCGGCCGCCAAGAAGCTGATTCCCGACCGTATTCACCCCGGCCCCGCCGGTCATCTTCTGATGGCGGAGTCGCTTTTGAAAGCCTGGCGCGCACCTTCTGTGGTCAGCGATGTGGCGCTGAATATGCGGACGCATCATATCGATCGGTCTACGAATGCCGAAGTCACGGATTGGAACGGCGGCAGCTGGACGGTAACGGAGAAGGCGCTGCCAATGCCGATTGACTGGAAAGACCCACTGGTGACGCTGGCGGTCAATTCTTCTGATTTTCTACAGGCTCTGGACCAGGAAATCTTGAAGATCGACGGGTTGCACGCGGGCAAGTGGCAGTTGAAGATCGATGGGCGCGCCGTGGGCAGCTTCAGTGGCGAGGAGTGGAGCGCCGGAATTAACCTTGCGAAGCTGGATACCCCGATGATGCAGCAGGCGGCCGCAGTGCTCGATTTAACGCGCAAACACGCCCAAACGCATAATGCGCGATGGCGTGAAATTCAGGTTCCACTAGCTGCCGTGAGCGCATCCAGTAAGGAAACGGCAATGAAGGCGATGGACGAGTTAGAAGCTGAATTGGTGCAGCAGCAGCATGCCGCCGCGCAGCCTGCGCCACATAAATTCGAAATCGATTCTCAACCCTGACCGAATGCATCGCGAATATCACAAGTGGTGGAGCCCGTCGCTCGGACGGGAGATGGAACTGATGATTTACGGGCATGGCGGATTTCCGCTGATCGCCTTCCCATCGTCGCGGGGCCGTTATTACGATTATGAGAATAACGGAATGATCGGCGCCGTGCACTGGCAATACGAACAAGGGCACATGCAGGCGTTTTGCGTGGACAGCGTGGATACCGAAAGCTGGTATAACCGGCATGTGCATCCGGCCCAGCGTGTGCAGCGCCACATGCAATATGAGAGCTACATTCTGAATGAAGTGGTGCCACTTATTCGGACGAAGAACCAGAACCCAAGGCTCGGGACCACGGGATGCAGCTTCGGTGGATATTTCTCGATGAACTTCGCGCTCAAACAACCGTGGGTTTTCAGCGACTGCGTGAGTATGAGCGGCGCCTTTGACATTCACCAGTTCCTTGGGCATTATTACGACGACAATTGTTATTTCAACTGTCCCCCGGATTATGTGCAAGGGATGACCGATCACCACACGTTGGAGCGTTACCGGCAGAATAGCCGGATCGTTCTGGCCACGTCCGAATGGGACCCTTGTTTGGATGAGAACTGGCGGATGGCGCGCACATTGGGCAACAAGAGTATCCCGCACTGGATGGACGTTTGGGGTGCGGGTATCAAACATGATTGGCCGTTCTGGCAACAGATGGCGGTGAAGTACTTCGGCTGAGGTCGGCATGCGAAAAATCGGAATCATCTACGGGATGGAGAGCACGTTTCCATGGGCGTTGGTCGACCGGATCAATGAATGGAACATTGAAGACGTGGTGGCGGAGCACATTCATATCGGCGCGGTGAGGATGGCCGAACCGTCGGGGTATAGCGTAATTGTGGACCGAATTTCGCACGATATCCCGTTTTACCGGGCTTATCTGAAGAATGCGGTGTTAAGTGGGACCTTCGTTATCAACAACCCGTTCTGGTGGGGCGCGGACGACAAGTTCTTCAACTACGCGTTAGCGTCGAAGATCGGAGTGGCGGTTCCACGAACGGTAATTTTGCCTCACAAGGTTAACCCGCCGGGGACCACCGGCAAATCGATGCGGAACCTCATCTACCCTTTGAATTGGGAGGAGGTGTTCGAATATATTGGATTCCCGGCGTTCCTGAAGCCGTACAGCGGCGGCGGTTGGAAGAGCGTTTATAAGGTTCACAATCCTCAGGAACTGTTTGCGGCTTACGACGAAACGGGCGATCTCTGCATGACGCTTCAGCAGGGAATCGAGTTTCAGGAGTACTTCCGGTGTTACGTGGTCGGACAGCGGGCCGTGCACATCATGCAATACGATCCGCGGAATCCCCACGCGGAACGCTACGTGTTGGACGGCCCCCCAGTGAATCCCCGATTGCTCCAACGGGTGCATGACGACAGCCTAACATTGTGCCGGGCGCTCGGTTACGATCTAAATACCGTCGAGTTCGCCGTGCAGGATGGGGTGCCGTACGCCATCGATTTCCTGAACCCGGCGCCGGATGCTGACATTCACTCGGTTGGGCCGGCAAATTTCGAGTGGATCGTAACGGAAGTCGCCAAGTTCGCGATTGAGAAGGCACTCAGCGACGATGAACCTGCCAAAGAACTCCGGTGGGCATCTTTTCTACGGGGGTGAACCATGCAACCCAGCTTCACAATCGGAATTGAAGAAGAGTATCAGACGATTGACCCGGTCACGCGCGATCTACGGTCGCACTTAGAAGCAGAAATTCTCGAAAAGGGGAAGCTGCTACTCAAAGAGCGCGTGAAGGCGGAGATGCATCAGTCGGTAGTCGAAGTGGGTACGGGGATCTGCCGTGATATCCAGGAAGCGCGGAGCGACGTAACCGAGCTTCGGCATGGAATTATTCAGCTGGCGCGCAAGAATGGCTTGCGGCTGGCGGCGGCGGGAACCCACCCCTTCGCGGACTGGCGCAATCAGGAGATCTATCCGGACGAGCGCTATCACACCATTGTGCAAGATCTAAAGATGGTGGCGCGCGCAAACCTGATTTTTGGATTGCATGTTCACGTGGGTGTGGAAGACCGGGAAACTGCGATTCAAATCATGAACGCGGCGCGCTACTTTGTGCCGCACATTCTGGCGCTATCCACGAACTCACCGTTCTGGCTGGGAATGGATACGGGGCTGAAATCGTATCGGTGCAAAGTGTTTGACAAGTTTCCGCGCACCAACATCCCCGACTATTTTCCGAGCTACGGCGAGTATGAGAGCTTCGTCAGCCTGTTGGTGAAAACGAACTGCATTGATAACGCGAAGAAGATCTGGTGGGACATTCGGCCCCACCCCAACTTCCCCACGCTGGAATTCCGCTGCTGCGATGTGCCAATGCGGGTGGACGAGACAATCGCGATCGCGGCTCTGATCCAGGCGACAGTGGCGAAGCTATATAAGTTGTATTCGGCAAACCAAGGCTTTCGGCTCTACCGGCGCGCACTCATTATGGAGAATAAATGGCGAGCACTGCGCTACGGATTAGATGGAAGTCTCATCGACTTCGGTAAGAAGTCCGAAGTTCCGCTTCGTGTATTGATGGACGAGTACCTGGAGTTTGTTGATGATGTTGTGGACGATCTCGGCTCGCGCAAGGAACTCGAGTACATCCATCAGATTCTGAGAAACGGCAGTGGCGCCGACCGTCAATTGCGTGTATACCGGGAGACCGGCGACTTCCATCGCGTGGTGGATTACATCATTTCGGAAACTGAGGTGGGGGTTTACGATGCCGCGGCCCTCGGCGCGAGCTAGATGCAAGGGGCGCTTAGTAGCATGCACTTCGATCCGGAACTTTCCCCAGGGGCTTACAACGCGGTAAATGTTTGTCTGAGGGTGCAGAAAACGGAGAAGACCACGGTGATCACAGATCGAGCGACCGTGGAAGTCGCGGCATCGATTGTGAATCAACTCGAGCGATTGGGCTCGCGGCACCAGGCATTTGTCCTTGAGGATTATGCCGATCGGCCGTTGAATAACATGCCCCAGGTGATTCTGGATGACATGGAATCGAGCCAGGTGAGCGTTTTCGCGGTACAAGCCCAGCTTGGGGAGTTGAAGACGCGCATGCAGATGACCGATGTGGTGAATCGGCGTGGGATCCGGCACGCCCACATGGTCAACATCACCAAGCAGATTATGTTGGAAGGAATGCGCGCCGACTATCTCGAGGTGGATCGGATCAGTTCAATCATCTGCAAGAACGCGGGCGCAGCCCGAAAGATCCGCGCGACAACACCAGCGGGAACGGATATCGTGGCGGACATGAATCCGGAATATCGTTGGGTGAAGACCAGCGGGATCATCTCTCCGCAAAAGTGGGGTAATCTCCCTGGCGGAGAGACGTTTACGACGCCAGGAGAAGTCAACGGGACCTTTGTCATTGACGGAGTGGTCGGCGATTACCTCTGCGCCAAGTACGGGAATTTACAAGCGGAGCCTCTGACAGTTCGGATCGAGAAGAACCGCCTTGTGGAAGCCCATAGTGCAAACCGGGAGCTCGAAAAGGAGTTCTGGGATTACACGCACACGGACGAAAATAGCGATCGAGTGGGAGAGTTTGCCATCGGCACAAACGTTGGCTTGACCGGTGTAATCGGAAACATTCTGCAAGACGAGAAGATCCCGGGTGTCCACATCGCGTTTGGCAATCCTTACGGATTTCATACTGGCGCGGACTGGTATTCGGCGACGCACATCGACGTGGTGGGCAAGGAATTCAGCATTTGGCTGGACGATCGGCAAATTATGGATCACGGCCGGTTCGTGTTCGACGGCGCATGATTGCAGACCTCCGCCGCGATTTCAACGCGCGCTTCACGCCAGAGAAGTACGCGCGTTTTCTTCGAGAGATTGACATTCGCAGTGGCGCGCATGTGAAGTTCCGGTGCAGTGAGACAGCGTGCTTTTTCCCCGGCGATCTGATTCGCAAGATGGTCGAGGCCGGACAAGAATTGGTGGCGCAACTGGTAGGTAACGCCGAGTATCTGAAAGCGGCCGAAAAGGTAATACCGCCGGCGTTCAATGTCCCGAATTGTCCCGAGCAGCCGTTATTCGTGCAAGCTGATTTCGGGATCATCCGGGATGCAAACGGTGATTGGGCGCCGCGTCTTGTAGAGATTCAGGGCTTCCCTTCGCTCTACGGATTTCAGGTGATGCTGGCGAACGCCTATCGCGAGGTGTACGAGTTGGATTCCACCCTTGAGACGTTACTCGGGGGGCTGGACGAATCGGGGTACGAAGCACTATTACGCAGCGTTGTTGTAGGCGCGCACGATCCGGATGAAGTTGTGTTGCTTGAAGTTGATCCGCAAGAGCAAAAGACGCTTGCGGACTTCCTGATTACGGAACGGATTTGCGGCATTCGGACCGTGGACATCCGAAATGTCCGTAAAGATGGCAACCGGCTGTTCCACCTGATGGAAGGAAAGCGAATGCCGATCCGGCGCATTTACAATCGGGCGATTGCGGATGAGCTGATCCGGCGGGACATTCAACTAAACTTTGATTTCCGCGACGATTTGGATGTCGAGTGGGCGGGGCATCCGAACTGGTTTTTCCGGCTGAGTAAGTTTTCACTACCCTGGTTCCGGCATGAGACGGTGCCTGGAACTTGGTTCCTGGACCAAGTGCGGGACTTGCCACTACCGCCGGAGCAGTTGGTGCTGAAGCCGCTGTTCTCATTTGCGGGATTGGGGGTTCAAATTGGGCCGACCCGGGAAGACATCGGACGGATTGCAGAGGCGAGCCGCCGGGACTATATTTTGCAGGAGCGTGTTGATTTCGCGGCGACAATAGATACTCCGCCGGGGTGGGCGAAAGCCGAAGTTCGCGTCATGTATCTTAGCGCGGCTGGAGGCCTGAAGCCTGTGAACACGATCATCCGTACAGGCCGCGGAAAGATGATGGGCGTCGACCAGAACCGAAATTTGGATTGGGTCGGCGCGTCGGCGGGGTTTTACCCGCCGGAAACATGGTAACCTGAAAGCGTCCAAGACAATTTAGCTTCAGGCGAACCATGAATCAGGATTTGCTTACCCTTGCTGTGCTGTTTTTCGTGCTCGTGGCCGCGCTGACTTTTCCAGGCGGCCCAGGCACTCCGAGGCGTTTTTTAACGCCGGTACCTATCCCCCGCCCGTGAATCAGTAGTAACCTACCTGTCACTTACGTCGTTGCTTCCTTCTTAGGTTGGTCGGCTTTGGCGGTCTCTGCGGCCTTTTGCAGAGCCTTGCTCGGGCTGATCAAAATATGGGCGTTCCGGCCTTCCATACGTGGAATGCCTTCCACAGTTCCGAAAGCCGATAAGTCTTCCGAAAACCGGGTCAATAAACGCTTGCCTAGGTCCGTGTGGGCAATTTCGCGACCACGGAACTGAACCACGGCTTTCACTCGATTGCCTTCCTGCAGAAACCGAATCGCGTGATTCTTCTTGAAATCGTAATCGTGATCGTCGGTGTTGGGCCGGAACTTCAATTCCTTGACCTGGACAACGTGCTGCTTCTTCTTAGCGTCGTGCTGTTTCTTTTTTTGCTCGTACTGATAATGCCCAAAATCGACAGCTTTAGCGACCGGTGGAACGGCCGTCGGGGAGACGATGACAAGATCGAGGCCCATGTCCTGGGCCTTCCTTACCGCTGCGGCAGTAGGCATTACTTCCGCTGTACCATCCGGAAATACCGCCCGGACTTCGCGGGCACGAATCGATTCATTTACATTTTCACGACGGTTTTGTCGGCGGGGCGGGAAATTTCTTCCTGGAATCATGAATAAATTGGCGTTTTTGAAACCTGCGTCTGTCTCAGTGTACAGGCGATTCGAACAGCGTGTCTAGTTTGAGTCCTTGGTGCGCGTGGACTTCACCCCAGTGAATATACCTAAGCCGATCAGAATGATGGCTCCCACGGCAACCCACTGGCTGGGAACGTGGAGCAGAACGGCAGCATAGCAGATGCCAATGATGAACAAAGCGTAACCAATCAGGTAAATAGCGAAACTCACGGACACCCTCCGAAGGTGACATGCACCCGCAGGTGGCTATGCAAGTAGAGAGCCGAAATGCCTCACAACCGCTAACCTTTTTGGAGCGCGATTGCAGCGGGTCGGGTAAGCAGGGGCCCGAACTGACTGGCGGGGCGCGGCGCGTAAACCCGGCCCACGCTCTTCAGCCGTCTCCATTCTCCACTGGTGATTCCCAGCATTAGACACAGGTAGATGTTCATGAAATTAGTGCCTTGCACGCTTCCTGTGAGCAGCATCCCGACAGCTAAGGAAATCGACCACAAAGCCACGCGCGAGACGTTCCTGCTCCCCACCCTTGCGACCCAGAATGCCTCCTTAATCCAGTAATAGAAAAAGCCGAGAAATAGAAGGAGTCCAGGCAAGCCGGCAGTGACCAGAATTTCCACGTACATGTTATGAGAGAAAACCTCGTCGCTCAGGGAGACGTTCCGCTCGGCGGTGGCGAATCCGAAACCAGTCCCTAGCAGCCAATGCGCGGGAAGATTTCGGGCGAAGAGCTTCCAGGCGGACGTCCGAGCCGCCATGGTCCCAACCGTGGCGTAGCGGGTCAGAAGGGCGCTAGAGAAAACTCCCACGTTGACGTTGCGGGTGACGTAGTCTCCTAATGTCACCACCACTGCGAACGAAGAGAGCACTCCAATGATGAGCAGCATGGGACGTCGCAGCAGGCGCGTGGTGATGATTCGATAAACGACAAAGGTACCTAACAAACCAAGCCAGGCCGTGCGGGTCTGGCAAATCACAAGACCGAGCATACCCATCGGAACCACTACCCAGAGCCATCTTCGCGGAAACATGCCAAGCGTGGCTGAGATGATCACCGCGATTACGGCCAAGGCGAGGAAGAGGCCCCAGGTTGTATGATCCGCGTAATACGAGTAGGCGCGGAATTCGCTGCCGGTGACAGTCATTGCCAGGTAGACTTTGGCTGCCTCCATTGAAGTGTCATGGAGAGCCTCTGCCCATGTGCGATCCATGAATGTCGGTCCGGTGGCGAACTGATAAACACCATAGGGCACGGAAATGAGAATCAATGCAGCAAACACGCGGCCCAAGCTGGTGAATATACTGAGCGGAACCATCATTCCGGCAAAAATGGCGCACACCAGAATCAAATCTTGATAGGCACCGCCCACCCCAGCCTGAAGAGGTACTGCCTTCGCATTCAACAACGATGCAAGGATTGCCACTCCCGCATAGCCCATGAACATTTTCGAACTCAGAGTAATTCGGCTTTGGGTAAGGGCGCGAACAATGACCAGCATCGCTGCAGCCAAGAAGACAGAAGGCAATAGTTGGACGGCGTAATAGACCGTGAGCGGCTGCGGCGCCCAAAGAAAGATAAACCGCTTAAAAAAACTGACAAAGGTGGTCGGCGACGATGTAGGCGACAATGGGCTTCGGGACTTCTGCCTTGGAGACCACCATGACGATCACCAGAAGAAGGACTTCAACGAGCAGAAACGACAGTTCGGTTCTTACCGAGACAACGAGCGCTGTCGCGAGCGCGAGAAAGCCGATCAGGATCGGTTGAATGATTTTAAGAACCCAGCTGTGGCGTTGCACAGCGCCGGTGAGCATGAGAGAAGGCTGGCTTACAAGTTTCAGTTTAACAACGATAGGGGCAAAAAGCTCGCAATCGGGGGTACAGGTGCGGCGGCTTCCTCAGCGGGTGGTGCCAAAATGACCACATTATGACTCGCCCTGGGCGTGCCCCTGGAGTTCATGCTGTAACGAGTTTGGCCGGTTCGGTTGCCCTGTTTTTGGCGATTGTGGCGGCCGTGTTTGCGCGTGCGATGCAGCTTTGTCACGGCCATTTCGGGTATCCGATGGATGACACCTATATCCATATGGCGATTGCCAAGAATTTCGCTCTTCATGGAGTCTGGGGCGTGACGCGCTACGCCTTCTCGTCCTCCACATCGTCGCCGCTTTACACGCTATTGCTGGCCGGGGTCTACTGGGTCAGCGGGGTGCACGAGGTCATTCCCCTGTTGCTGAATTTGGGTGCGGGTATTGCTTTGCTGGCTCTAACCCAGCGCCTGCTTCAGGAAGCAGGTTTGAGCAATTTCAGGATCTTTGTCACTCTCGCTGCGGTCGTTCTTCTTATGCCGCTTCCGGCCGTGGTAGAAGGCGGGATGGAACACGTACTCCACGCGATTCTCACTCTTGCATTCGTGCATTTGACGTGTCTTGCGCTCATGAACCGGGCGTCTAATGGCTTCATGAAGTGGCTGTTCGTTCTAGCTCCTGTTCTTGTGATGACCCGATACGAAGGTCTATTTCTTGTCTTTGCCGCCGGTGTGATGTTAATGGCCCAACGACGATGGCTTGCGACCGTGCTGCTAGGAGCGGCCGCGTTCCTTCCATTGGCGATCTACGGCGGGCTATCCGTTCGCGAGGGATGGTTGCCGCTGCCCAATTCGATTTTGCTGAAGGCCAACGTTCCGCACGGTTCGGTATCGATGCCGGCGTTCCGGTTTTTATGGAATTGGGCTCTCGCCGGGGTAAAAGCGCCGCATATTGCGTTTCTGCTATTGACGGCGCTTGTGTTGCTCTACCTACGGTGGAGGCAAGACCGGACGATCTGGAACTATCCCTCTCTGGCTCTAATTCAATTCCTTGTGATCGGCTTCTTGCATCTGGAACTGGCGCGCACAGGATGGTTTTACCGCTATGAAGCCTATTTGGTGGCAACCGGTATCTTCACCTGCGCCATCGGCAGCCAGGACTTACAATTGCAGCCGCTCTCCCTAGGCCCACGTTCCTGGGCGTTCGGGGTTGGTTATGCCGCCGGCGTGCTTGCCATCCTTACCCTCGGGTTTAAGAGTTATCGAAGCATGGCATTCGGTCCGCGGGCGTTTCACAACATTTATGAGCAGCAGTTTCAAATGGCGCGCTTCGTAGGGAAGTACTACCCGACAGAGACGATTGTGCTGAACGACATCGGCGCCGTTTGTTTCTTCACGGACGCACGCGCTTTGGATGTATACGGGCTGGGCAGCATGGAGCCGGCGCGCGCAAAGCTGAGGAACGGATACAACACGGAATGGCTGCGAGAGTGGGCTATGCGCGAGCATGCGCGCGTGGCGATCTTGTATCCCACCGGGTGGGCCGGTGAGTCATTTGCCATACCGCTCGCCTGGGTGCCGGTTGCCACTTGGTCTCTGTCCGACAACTTCGTTCTGGCTGGTGACGCGGTGAAGATCCTGGCCGTGGAGCCGGAAGTGGAGCCCATGCTCGAAAGAAATATCTCGTTGTTTCAAGGTAGCTTACCTCCGGAAATCGTTGTGTCCTCGAACTTACCGAAATAACCTGCCGAAAGCGGGTTTGCGACATGTGCATGGTAGTCGGGTCACGCGTGTTTCAACGTTGTTAGAACTCTCCACATTTCAGTAAGTTAGGCCGGCTAAGAGGCGCGCCTGACTGTCCCGGATTTGGCCTGAATCCGCATACTAGTGCTCAAGAGGGCCAGGCTGAAGTCTGCGCACGCTTTCACGCCCTACTCTCCCCGATATTTCGACACTAAAGGACTCTTCCGAATGAAGACACTAGCGCTGTTTCTAATTGCGGCTTCCGCATGGGGACAGACCACGATTAACGGCGATCGAACGATTCTTGGCAAACTCGATCTTAGTAGCGCGGCCGCGTTTATTCCGCCCGCGGTGAGCAGCGATCCGTCGGGAGTTTGCACCAACCCGTCGCCGGGAAAAACCAACTTGGTTCTTTCGCTCGCTTCAGGGAACATTTTTACCTGCCTCTCTGGGATTTGGAAACAAGGTAGCGGGGCGGGCGGACAGTCGCCAACCTTACGAGGGCCATGGAACATTTCGCAAGCTTATAGTCCGCTGGATGTCGTGACGTACCAAGGATCATCCTGGTGGGCAACCGCCGTGAACACTGGAGTGACGCCAGGATCAGACGGCACTAAGTGGACGCAAATCGCCGCCGCGGGATCGCCCGGACCGGCAGGCGCACAAGGCCCGGCTGGATCCACTGGACCTGCGGGACCTGCAGGTTTAAATGGTTCGATAGGCCCGGCTGGACCGCAGGGCCCTAATGGTGCAAACGGATCGAGCGGACCGATGGGCCCGGCCGGACTTACCGGGCCTACGGGACCGACAGGCCCCACGGGACCCACAGGTGCGACTGGCCCGGCGTTGAAAGCGCGCGGGACATGGTCCGGTTCCACAGCCTATTCTGCATTGGACTCTGTTTCTTACAACGGATCTACATATGTGGCGGTGATCAGCAACACAAACGTGATTCCTGGTACCGATAGCACGAAATGGAATGTCATGGGGGCAGTCTCCACGATCGGGATTCAAAGCGGCGGAACAGTAGTCGCGCCGCAAAACTCTTTGAACTTCGCCGGGCCACTGGCCGCGACCACCAATGCCGGGCAGAGCCGGGTAGACGTTACCTGCGCCACGTGCGAAGCCAACACCAACAAGGGCGCGCCGAGCGGCTATGCACCACTGGATGCAACCGGGCGACTGCCATCCGGGAACCTTCCCACAAACATCGGGACGTCCACTCTGACGATTGGAAACCTGCTTCAAACAACGGACGCCGGTGGCGGCGCACTCTTCGAGACATCCGTTAACGGCCTTATCATTCAGAAACAGGGCCTTACAAACCAGGGTTTCGCGGCCGGCGGTCTTCACATGATAGGGAACGGCTATCAGAACGACCCCTCGTGGGCGGCGCTATCGGCTGGCGTCACCACGGATATGGGAAGCTTTACAGCAAACGCTCCCGCCGCAAACTCGTTGTTATTTCAAAATGGCGTATTCAGCTTCCTGGCAGACAGCGGACTAACAGCTGGGCAGGCTTATTCGCCAACTGCTCGGCTGGTGATTAATCCGTCCGGTGTGCAGCTCACCAGCCAAACCTCCAGCCCCGGATGTACAACGGCGAGCCATATCGGGCGATTATGGATGAACACCGGTACCACCCCGAACGCGCTATTGACATGCGTCAACACTGGTTCCGGGTACGCTTGGTCAAACCCTGAATCGCAACTGAATAAGGGCACTGCCAATGGATACGCCGCGCTCGACGGCAACGCTAAGCTCCAGGTGGCAGAAATTCCAACCAACGTGCCACTGACCAGCAGTCAATTCCAGCTCAATAACGATCACGCCAACCTCGGGATGCTTCCAACCGGCGCGACGCCCCGCAACGCAAACGCAAAAGCTTCCGACGTCATCGATGTGCGGGACTTCGGAGCGGTCTGCAACATCACCAGTTCGACCCCAGTAGCGAACTGGCACGATGACACGGTTGCTATCCAAAACGCTCTCAACTACGTCGCCTATACTGTCGGATCTGGCGTTGTGCACGTTCCGTCGGTTCCCTTCCCGGGAGGATGCGCCGTGTCGAACACGATCGTGGTTCCCAATGGCGTTCGATTAAAGGGCGACAACATGCACACCGCGGCAATCGTGGCTATGCCGACATTTCCGCATAACACCGCCATTGTGAGTGTCGGCCCAGTTTGTTACCTCGACGCACCCGGATCGGGAGCTTTTCTGGATCCAGGACTCACGCAGGCTTGTCCCGTCACCATGCGCGCCGGTTTGGAAGACCTTACCGTGAACGCGAGCTCGATTCCCGGATCGACTGCGGTGGCCTCTCAGACAATGCAGGAAAATTCGTACCTTCACAACGTGGCTCTTTACGCTTACGACAAATATGGCTTTGACTGCCAGTCGTATGGTTGCATGAACATGGCCCTCGACAAGGTCTACTTGATTGGAGATACGAATAACAATCTGATCCATATTCACCTCAGTTGGGCCAACAGTCGCATAAACATTCGCGACCTGACGATTACGGGATCAAGTCCGACCGGCAACAATATCGGGATACTGCTTGAAAACAGCGCGGAGGCGTCGATCTCCGATATGCACTGTGAGAGCATTTACGACTGCGTGAAAATTGACAGCGGCGCGCGCGGCGAGGTGGACAATATCTGGGGATTGGGTGCTGGGACAATCGGTTCGCCGAGTACACATACAATGGTTCACCTGACGAACACTTCGCAGGGCGGAATCATCCGACAGTCTGTCTCCTACGGTTCACCCGTCAATATTCAAGACGATCTTCTTAATCAGACTCTTACAGACTTCAACATCCCGCTCCATGTGAGTGTTCCTGGGCAGAATGTAATTAGTTCAGCAACCGCGGTACGAAATACCTTCACATCGATGTATACCAACAATCTGCTCCTCGGGAACACGAACTATGGCATAGACGCCGGCGGCGGTGGACTGATACAGACATACATTAACGGATTGATGGTGCAGAAGACGGGTCTTACTCAAGCCGGATATACGGGCGGAGGCTTGCACCTGATAGGTAACGGCTACAGCAATGATCCCTCGTGGGGAGCAATCTCCGCGGGAGCAAGCACTGACATGGGGACGTTTGTGGCCCACGCGCCTTCGGCCACCACCTTGATCATGGGGAACGGAACTACCAGTTTCTATAACAATACCGGTCTGACTGCGGGAGCCGTATATACCCCCAACAGCGTCTTCGTGATAACACCGCAAGGTATTCAGATTAACCCTCAACTGACCGACCCTGGATGTTCCGCGTCGTACCACGTTGGGCGAATGTGGATGAACACCTCCGTGTCGCCCCACGTGCTCTCTACTTGTGAAGGAACCGGCGCGGGTTACTCCTGGCGTTATCCGGTAACATCCATTTTCGGGCGGCAAGGGCCGGTCCTTACCGCGCAGGCGGGTGACTACACGGCAGCGCAAGTAACAAACGCGGTCGACCAGACTGCGACTTATTCGAATCCCGCGTGGCTGACCTCGCTTGCCTGGGCGAAGCTGACTGGAACACCCAGCTTTTACGCCAGCGTGAAAGGTTCGGGAAATGCGGTCACACAGCGCGCGACGATTAATTTCAATGCGCCATTCGTGGTGAGCGATAACGGCGGCACCTCAAATACGGACGTCACCGTCGCACAAGCGAATACCAACACCAGTGGATATCTCTCGTTCTCCGACTGGAATACATTTTCGTCGAAGGCCGCGCCCGGTAATTGCCAGGCGGGGCAGTTCATCACCGGTCTAAGCGCGACGGCGCCATCATGCACCGCAGTAGGATTCGCTAGTGTGACCGGAACGTTAGCTAAGCCGCAACAGTCCGCGACGACAGCCTACACGGATCAAAGTAACGTGTTTACGGCCGGGTCACAGGATGCTACTGGGGCCGCACACACAAAACCTGTTAAGTCCGGCCCACTCGCCGCCATGCCTGCAAGTTGTTCGACGGGTGAATTGTACCTCGCGTCCGATCAGAGAAGAGAAGCATTGAAGGAGTGTACTTCCGCGGGCGTGTTGCAAAGCCCCTCCGGAATTGTAAGTAACGGGTTGATCGCCGATTACTGGATGGGTAACTGCGATGGAACGGTCGGATCGGGCGCTACTCTACCGGACTGTTCCGGAAGCGGAAACGTGGCCGCTGTTCCGGCCGGGGGCAATCCGGCTTGGACGCAACAAGGTCTGACCTGGGCCACCGCACTGAACGTACCAGTGACTTTGCCAACTGGGATTTTGAATAACTTTGTCACTGTCCAGCTTTATGCGGATATGTCCATCGCAAACAACTACAACAACACGGCCCAGGTACAGGCATTTCTTAGTGCCGGGTCCAACGCGGTTCTCTGGGGGAACGTCCTTTCCAGCACTCCGCTCTGCTGCGGGCTATACGGAGATTGGACCGGCGGTACCGCAACCCAGGAAGTCGACGCGGCCGTAGGCCCAAATCTCTTTACTTACATCTTGGACAGTCAGAACGACACGATCTGTATTGGTTCGAACTGCAATGTAAGCTATTACTCCCGCGGCGGCAATGCTTCGGCTACACGCACGGGCCCGCTCTTCATGGGCGGAAACGATCTATCCGGGCAGATGAGTGGGACTATTTACCGGGCTATTTTCTACAATCGCCAGCTTACGGCGGCGGAAGTCGCGCAGAACGATGCTTCTGTCGACAACTGGGTGAAGTATCGCGGCGTGGCTCGGGGCAAGTATGCCACTCCTACGAGCACGAGCAATCTGATTTGCATCGGAGATTCGATTACTCAGGGTCGAGGCGCGAGTCCGGCGTGTGCCAGTGCAATGCTTACGGGGCTCTCCGACTCTTTTCAAATCTTCAATATGGGGATGGCGACGGAATCGCTGACCAACATGCTGATCGCGGCTCCTAAGTTTGCGACCGGCATCAACCCGGGAGGGAAAAGCAATATAGTCTGGCTTTTCGCCGGTACCAACGACATGTGCGTAGCCACGAACGCGTTGACTCCCACGCAAACCTTGCAGAAGCTTGAGGCGCTATCGCGCTACATGCGGACACAAGGAGCGAAGGTGCTTATTATCCCGATGCTTTCCCGCATCGGCAGCTTCCAGGGAACAACCTGCGACGCACTGCACGATCAGTACAATCTGCTGCTTAGTCAGAACTGGGCTAGTTTTGCGGACGGGTTTGCCAATGGAGTGCTCAACGACGCTAATCTCACTGGGGATGGGGCATACGGAAATAGCACTTACTTCCAAGGCGATGGCATTCATCCGACCAACGTGGCGCAGCAGCTAATTGCTGGCTATGTTCAGCCGGAGATTAACGCTCTGGTGGCAGGCACGCTGGCTATCACCGGGATTCGCGATGCAATTACCACGAAGAAGTCCAGCTATACGGCTTCGAGTGGCGATAGCTTGTTGTTGTGCAACGCCGCGGCAGGCCCGGTCACAATCACGCTTCCGACGGCGGTCGGTATTCAAGGTCGCTGGTTCCAGGTGAAGAAGACGGATGCAAGCGCAAACGCATGTTCGATTGCGACTACAGGCGCGCAGACAATCGACGGCTCTACCACTGTCACCCTAAGTGCACAATACGCGTCGCGGAAAGTGGAGAGCGATAACGCCAATTGGCAAGTAGTTCAGTAACTGGGGCGGTGGATGCCCGCGCGACTAACTTACGACCCGTAAGCATCCAGAGCTTCCCGAACCTGTTTGAGCAGGACTTCCGGCGTGAAAGGTTTGTCCAGAAATGGCCGTATGGAGTTTGGTCCGGGTGTCTCCTGGGAATCGCGATACCCGGACATGAACATGATCTTCTTAGCGGGATCAAGCTTCTCGATCTGCTCGCTCAGCTGGAAGCCTGTCATCTTAGGCATCACAACGTCCGTCAGCACCATATCCACCCGGTCCCGGTTCTTCTCAAAAAGTTCGAGAGCTTCTTTCCCATCTTTGGCCTCGATCACCTCGTAGCCACTCTGTGCAAGCACGGTGTGAACCAGCTTCCTCACGCTCTCCTCGTCGTCGGCGATCAGAATCGTCTCGGAGCCCCGTGGGCCCCGTCGCTTCTGCACCGGCAACCTCGGGGTTTCTTTGAACTTCGGGAAATACAGCTCGAAGATGCTACCGGAACCCGGCTGGCTATAAACGCTGATATGTCCGCCGTGCTGTTTGACGATTCCGTATACAATCGACAGCCCAAGTCCCGTGGCCTGACCCTGTACTTTTGTTGTGAAGAAGGGCTCGAACAAACGCGCTCTCGTCTCGGCGTTCATCCCGCAGCCGTTGTCCGAAACGGTTAGCAGTACATACGAACCGGGTTGGAGGTCCAGCGGGCGGCCAGGCGTCTCTGGCCGCATCTCGGACTCGGAGATTTCAATCAGAAACTTGCCGCCATTCGGCATTGCGTCGCGTGCGTTCATGGCGAGATTAGCCATGATGTGCTCCATTTGTCCAGGCTCGGTCAAAATGCGGCTAACCGAATGGCGCTGCAGAATGATCAGCTCGATACTCGGCCCAAGGAGTCGACCCAGCATCGCTTCCATGCTGCTGACCAGGTTCTTCAGGTCATGCGGCGTGGCAGGCACGGTTTGGTCTTTCCCGAACGCCAGCAGGTGTCTGGTCAACACGGCCGCGCGGTCTGCGGCATTCAGGATCTCCTCCGCGAAATGCCGGAGCGGATTGCCGGCCGCCATTTCAGAGGTCAGTAGCTCCCCGAATCCGGTAATGACGGTCAGAAGGTTATTGAAATCCCCAGCCACCCCGCCCGCGAGTCTCCCGATCGCTTCCATCTTTTGGGATTGCGTCAACTGATCTTGCATTTGACGCCGCCTCGTTGTATTGCGAAGTACCGCGATTGCGCCGGCAATCTTCCCGTCCCGGCCGCGCATCGGCGATGCATCCTCCTCCACCGAATAGTCCGTTCCGTCCTTCGACGTAAGGATGGTGTGAATGGCCGACTTCGAAGCGCCGTCACCAGCTACCAACTGGGCCATTAGTCCGGATCGCGGTTCGCCAGTTTCCTCCTCGCAGAGCCGAAAGATGTCTTCGAACTGCCGACCCTTCGCTTCCTCCAGTGTGTAGCCGCTCAGGGCCGCGGCTGCGGGATTGCTGTAGACCACCGCCCCCCGCCGGTCAGTCACCACCAATGCGTCGCTCATGCTCTCAAGGATCGATGTCTGCATGTCGCGGCTCTCACGCAGCATGGAAGTCAGCCAGGTGATAAGCAATCCGATGACAACGAATAGAATCAGCCCGTATATCTGGTTTCCATCCGAGAATACGAATGTGTATCTCGGACGCATAAGCAGGAAGTCTGCAAGAATCGCGCCGGCGATCGTGGCGTGAATTCCCCCATCCCGCCCAAAAAGCCACGAGCATCCCACCACGGCGGCCGTGAGCGGCAAGAAATAACTCGGCTCAAAAAACATCGCGCACAGAATCGAAATGCCAATCGCGCTTGCTGTGATTCCGAAGACGGACGCGTGCCGGACTACCGGATGCCAGGATAAAGGGTGCGACACTCCTCCATGATAAGTCGCGTGTGTAAGGAATGAGTTGCGCCGCACGAATGCACGAACCAGTAGTCAGGTCCAGTAATTTCGATCAAGGCTCCGATATTGAATCGCCTCGGCGATATGTTTCGCTGCAATCGTGTCGGAGCTATCTAGATCCGCAACGGTTCGAGCTACTTTCAAAATACGGTCGTGGGCCCGGGCCGAAAGACTCATCTTTCGAACAGCGAGCTCAAGGGTTCTCTCGCCCGCGCCGTCAAGCTTGCACATCTGGCGAAGCGCCCGCGGCGGCAATGCGGAATTGTCACATCCACGATGAGCTTGTCGCTCCCGGGCAAGATTGATGCGCTCCCGCATGTGCTCCGAACTATCAACGGCGATGTCCGACCGCAACTCCTTGAATGGCACGGCTGGAACCTCGATGTGGATGTCGATCCGATCGAGTAGCGGGCCGCTGATCCGGCCCAGATATCGTTGGATGATTGCCGGAGTACAACGGCATTCGCGAGTCGCGTCACCATAAAATCCGCACGGGCAGGGGTTCATAGCCGCCACCAGCATGAAGCGTGCGGGAAAGCAGAGGGTCATATGCGAGCGCGCGATAGTGACCGTTCCGTCTTCCAGCGGCTGCCGGAGCAACTCCAACACATTGCGCGGAAATTCCGGGAACTCGTCCAGGAAGAGAATGCCATTGTGCGCGAGACTCACCTCGCCTGGCCGAGGCGAACTGGTGCCGCCTCCGATTAACCCAGCTCCTGAAATCGTATGATGCGGTGCTCGAAAGGGGCGGCGATGCAACAGTCCGGCGCCTTTCGGCAGCACCCCGGCAATGCTGTGTACTTTGGTTGTTTGAATGGCCTCTTCGAAGCGCAGCGGTGGAAGAATTCCGGCCAATCGCTTGGCCAACATTGTTTTCCCCGAGCCTGGTGGACCAATCATCAACAGGTTGTGGGCTCCTGCCGCAGCTACCTGCAACGCTCGTTTAGCCGTTGTCTGCCCCCGAACGTCTGCAAAATCGGGACTGGACTCGTCCGTTTCTGTCCGCGGCTGATTCACCGGGTTGGCGGGCGTAAATTCCCCCGGGCGGCTGATGATAGCCACGCACTCCGCTAAGCTTCGTACCCCGAAAACCTGTAATCCCTCGACGACGGCGGCTTCAGCTGCATTCTCGACCGGCAGCAGCAAGTTCTGAATGCCTTGTTGGCGGGCGCACACGGCAACGGAAAGCGCTCCAAGCACTGGCCGAACGGCACCATCCAGCGACAATTCCCCGATGACCAGATGCTGATCCAGGTTCTTGACCGTTCCCATCGCGCCTAAAATGCCTAGCGCCATGGGAAGATCGAACCCCGCACCTTCTTTCCGCACGGTAGCTGGAGCCAAATTCACCGTGACGGCTTTATTCGGGTAGCCGAAACCCGAGTTCATCATGGCGCTCTTAATGCGCTCGCGACTTTCCCGGACGGCTGTATCCGGCATCCCCACTAGAACGAAATCCCGCGCCATCCCCGATTTGTATAGGTCGACCTCCACCTGGACCGGATGCGCATCGATTCCGAACACAGCGGCGCTGTTCATCTTAAAAAGCGGCATTGTAGATACACGTGGTGTGCGCGAGACGCCGAATGTCGCATAAAAGAACTCTCTCTGGTGAGTTATCCTCAAAGGTTTGCATCACACACCTTACGAGAATCTATGATCAACGCCAAAACCGCGCTTGTTGTTACCTCGATCGCCGCACCAAACGATGTTCTTCGCTCACTCGCGGCGGGGTCGCTCGAGCATGGCGTCAAGTTCCTGATGATCGGCGACGTTCCGAGCCCAAAAGATTTTCAACTGCACGGGTGTGACTTCTACAGCTTGGACCGGCAAGCTCAGACGGGGTTGAAAACCTCGGAACTGGTCCCCAAGCGCCACTACGCCAGAAAGAATATTGGCTATCTGCTGGCAGCCAGGGACGGGGCAGAATTGATCATCGAAACCGACGATGACAACTTCCCGCGCGAAGGCTTCTGGGGTATACGTGAACGGGTGCAGTCCGTGCCGACGCTGAGCCAGGCCTCCTGGGTCAACGTCTATCGATATTTTTCCGACGCTCTGATCTGGCCGCGGGGCTTACCTCTAGACGAAGTCCAAACCGAACCAGTGTCCTTCGAGAAGATCCCTGTGTCGCACGCCGACTGCCCAATCCAGCAGGGCCTAGCAGACGATAACCCGGACGTCGATGCCATCTACCGCCTGATTCTGCCGCTCCCGCTTAGCTTCCGCAGCGACCGCCGTTTAGCGCTTGCCCAGTCGGCTTGGTGCCCATTCAACAGCCAGAACACGACGTTTTGGCGTGATGCGTTTCCCCTGCTTTATCTGCCGGCATACTGCTCCTTCCGAATGACCGATATATGGCGCAGTTTTGTCGCTCAGCGAATTGGATGGGAGAACGGGTGGTCCATACTCTTCCACGAAGCAACTGTTTCACAACTGCGCAATGACCACAGCTTGATGCGCGACTTCGCCGACGAGGTGCCCGGATATCTTCATAACCGCAAGATCGGCGAAACGCTGATGAGCCTTAGTTTGAAGCCAGGCGTCGAACATCTTGGAGCCAATCTTCTCGCCTGCTATGAATCGCTTGTCCAAGCAGGCATCATGGAGCAGAAAGAAATCCCGCTGGTGGAAGCTTGGCTCGAGGACCTCAAATAGCCAAAAGCGTTATACTACAACTGGCTAGGCTGGAGTGGCGGAACTGGCAGACGCACGGGACTCAAAATCCCGCATCGTTCACTCGGTATGAGGGTTCGACCCCCTCCTCCAGCACCATCCGTCTTCTGGGATTCCATTATCAAGCGCCCTTGATCCTCAGCGTTGATCCGCGCGATGATTTCCAGTTTCACAGCATTAGCGTTAGCAATTTCGATCTGGCAGGTTCCCGCCCCTTCGTGTCCGCCGCCGCCGTAGCTGAAAAGCAGGTCGCCGATGTTGGTGCTACAGCTTCGGTCCAGTATCGATTTTCCTAGAGCGAGTACCACGTTCTGCTTCCTTACGCCCCATAGGACATGCATCGAGATGTTGCACTCCGGGAAAAGGGCATACACCATGAATCGGTTTCCGACGTAGATTGTTTCCTCATTGCGCAGGTCAAGGCAGGCCAAGTTGCCGAGAACCGTGGTGCAACGTCGCAGCTGATCCGCGAAGAGATCGCGGTGCTCGCGATAGAGTTGAACGCGCTCCCGCACGTCAGGTAAGTCGAGTGTCTTCTCGACGGAATGCTTGCCGCAATAGTCGACCAGATCCATCATGAGCTGATGATTGGCCACCCGGAATTCCCGGAAGCGCCCCAGCCCCGTGCGGGCGTCCATGAGGAACGACATCAACACCCAGCCTTGGGGGTCCAGAATCTCTTCACGCGTGAAGTTTGCCGAGTCTGCCTTGTCCACCGCGCGCATCATCTCATCGGCAATACCCGGAAACGCCGCCTGACCCCCGTAGTAGTTATAAAGGACTCGGGCAGCCGATTGGGCGGAAATCTCTAAAATATGGCGGGGATTTCGCTTCTCGCCTGCTCTGGTCCCCTCGCTTGAGTGGTGATCGAAGCAGAGGTGGCACCCCTTCACGTAGGGGAGGTTAGTGAGAATGTCGTTCTCGTTGACTTCAATTTTTCCGTCCTGTACATCTTTGGGATGGGCAAATTGAATCGACTCTAGAATGCCGAGGCTCTTGAGGAGAATGGCGCAAACCAGTCCGTCGAAGTCGCTGCGGGTTAGAAGTCTAAATTGTCTCGGCGCGTTCATGTTGGTAAGCAGGTGATCGGCAAGAACGCGCCAGAACTTTAGTGCAACCACGGCGAATTGCGTGAATCAAGCAACTCTACCGACCGTAAGATATTCGCCAGATGGAATTCGACCCGTCATCGGTCACCATCAGGCTCCCGTCCGGCGCCACAGCTACTCCGACCGGCCGCCCCCATACCTGACCGTCTGCCGTGACAAACCCCGTGAGGAAGTCCTCCCACTCGCCAGTGGCTTTCCCATTCTTCACCGGTACGCGGATCAGTTCATAACCGGCGCGCTTAGCCTTGTTCCAGCTCCCGTGCTCTGCGGCAAAGATATCGCCCTTATACTCCTGAGGGAATTGCCCACCCTCGTAAAAGGCCAGTTCCAGGGAAGCGAAGTGCGGTTGGAGCAGGACATCCGGGACGATCACTTTCGATTTCAACTCCGGATGCTTACCCTCCAGACGGGGATCCTGATGATCGCCCATGTAGTACCACGGCCAGCCGTAAAAGCCGCCTTCCTGAACATGTGTAATGTAATCGGGGACCAAATTGTCACCCAACTCGTCTCGCTCATTAACTGAGCACCAAACATCGCCCGTTTCGGGCTGAATTGCAAGTCCCACCGGGTTCCTGATGCCAGCTCCAAAGATTTTCACGAACGTGCCTTCTGGCGTGTATTCCAAAATGTTTGCCCGCCGGATCTCGCGCGGATGGGTGTCCGGGTCATCCACATTCGATCCCGAACCCACTGAAAGAAACAAGCGCTTACCGTCCGGGGAGAACACTACGTCCCGCGTAGAATGCCCGCCGGTAGGAATACCCGAGATCATGGTCTGCGCTGTTCCGGTTGCCGTTAAGTCCCCATTCTTATATGGAAACCGCACCACGGAATTCGTATTTCCAACGTAGAGCCATTGCGGAGTGTTGCCAGGAGGATAGAACGCGATACCGAACGGATCATGAAGCCCGGTGGCAAACACCGACGTCGTCTGGGCCTTACCGTCGGCCGTGATGCCACGAAAAATCCGGATGTCGCCCGCGTGCGTTTCCGCAACGAAGAGGTCTCCGTTGGGCGCCGTGCGAATTTCCCGAGGGTTGTGTAAGCCCGTTGCAAAAAGGCCTACCTTAAATCCGGCTGGCGCCTTCGGCCAGGCGTCAGCTGGACGGCTTACCAAGTTCGGTCCGTTCCCTGAAGAATTTGTCGCGTATGGCTGAGGGAGATCCGATACGGTGATCTTATGGAATGTTCCCGGGGCTTCCTTGGAGTAGTCGGTGAATGCGCTGGCTCCAGTCAGAACGGGTCCGTAGCTCGAGCCGGCGACCGCGGCTGGTGAGTTCGTAAAAACGGCCAAAGCGAGAGCCGCGATGGCGGGAAACGGAATTCTTAGATTCGTCATAGATCTATTTCCCACTCTATCTCTGTTCGGCTTGGATGGATAGGCTTACACTGTTAGCGTTGACGAGTACTCGCCAACTAGGAGTGATAGATATGAACGTATTACAGACGGCAATCCTTACCGGTGTGGCTTTTTGTTGTTCCGCTTGGTCGCAGGCCACTCCGAACTCGAATGCACTGCTAACCGGAGCATACAACTTTCGCCAGGTGAGCTATTACGTCAGCAACCCGCTAGGAACGCTAAGTCGCTCCACGGTGAGTTACGGCACAATTACGTTCGATGGAAACGGAAACTACTCGATCGCGGGCTCCCTTCTCGACTCCACGGTCGTCCCTCAGGCAGTTGCGCCCCTCACCAAGACGGGTACCTACGTACTCGGCGCAAGCGGACAAGGAACATTGAGTGGGCCAGTCTCCAGCACGGACCTGGTCTATGTTCTGGTCTCCAACGGGATTGTCGTCGGAAGCAGCACCAGCAGTAACTTCAACGACCTCTTTATCGCGGCCCCAGCTACTCCGTCGGCCACAGTGGCGACGCTAAATGGCGCCTACTCCATGGCCAGCCTGAACTTTCCCAGCACAGACCCCACCGCGGCCATGAGCGCTTGGTTCACCGTTACAGCTGACGGAAAAGGAAATGTCACACCCCTTGCGATTACTGGACACTCCGCTAGCGCGGCGTCAACGTTAGTAACGCAAATCCTGCCCGCCACTGTTCCTTACACGTTCACCGGTGGCGTGGGCACCCTTACTTTTCCCGTGAACACCGCGGCCGGCATCTTTCTCTCCGGACCGAAGACACTGTATGCATCGCCTGACGGCAAGTTTGTTTTCGGCGGCTCGGCAACTGGATGGGACATGCTCATTGGCGTTAACACAGTGACACCTCCGCCATCCACCCTCGGTTTCACCGGGTTATATTATCAAGCCGGTTTGGATCAGGACGTATCAGCACTAGCAAGTGGCACCACGACGTTGGCTGGTTATTATGGCTCGCTCAACACTTCCAATCACCTGACAGTCGCGCACCAGCACCTGAATTCAGAGCCGATCAGCACGCCTTACGATTACACCTTCGCGGATACTTACACCGCTAACTCCGATGGAAGCGTCTCTGACCCGCTGTTACAAGCGACTTACGTTCTGGGCAGTAATGGCATTAGGATCGGATACGACACTGGCACGGCATTGGGGATCAATGTTGCTATCCCTGCGACCACGTTGACCGGGACAGGAGTCTTTCTCAATCCGCAAGGGGTCGTGAATGCCGCCAGTTTTGCTCCGTTTACAGCGGGCATTGCACCAGGCGAGCTTGTCACTCTATTCGGCAGCGGGCTTTCGGCGACCACGGCCTCGGCCTCGGCCACTCCTATCGCGACGACCCTGAGTAATGTGCAGGTCTTGATCAATGGAACACCGGCGCCTGTAGCCTATGTAAGCCCAGGCGCAGTCACGGTAATTGCGCCGTATACGCTGTCGACGGCCACCTCCAGTGGCTCCACATCGTTGCAGCCCCAGTCTGCCACCATTCAAGTGGTAAACAACGGGGTCGCTTCTGACACCATTTCCACTTATGTCCGCACTACTTCGCCCGGGGTATTCACGGTTCCCGCAGATGGGATTGGCTACGCGGCTGCGCTCCATCTGGATTACTCCCTGGTCACAACCTCCAGTCCGGTCGCAGCCGGCGAGACGATCGCTCTCTTTGTAGAAGGATTGGGACTTGTTTCTCCTTCAATTGCTGCAGGCGCCGTAGGTCCGACAAGCCCATTGAGCGTCACTCCGGCGAACACGATCGGAGTGTTGGTGGATAATCAGCTTGCTACTGTCTCCTACGCGGGACTGGCGCCAGGATTTGCGGGACTGTATCAGATCAACGTACAGATACCGGCCTCCGGGATTCATTCCGGTGATGTCTCGATTGCTATTGCCGGACCTGACTCACTGAGTGCGGAAGCAAAGATAACAGTCGCAGCTGGCACCGGCACCATTCCGCCTACCGGAAAAATGCAGCACTCAACACGCTAACCTAACGCGTACAGCCATCTATTGCATCCCGCTGTTCCTGGCGGGATGTGATTTTTGCCAGTTGGCCGTCTGACGACGCCGTTCGAGGCTAGTGGTGGGTTCCAAGTGTGTATTGCAGTCCTGCTAACGCGCTCTGATATTCGTACCTCGCGTTTACATTCTCGATCTGCGCTTGTGTAACGTTGAGTTGTGCTTGGGACACCTCTACGATGGTGGCGAGTCCGAGGTTGTAGCGCCCTTGCGCCAATTGAAGCGCCAAGTTGGCTTGTTTCAAAAATTCCTCGGTGACGGGCACGCGCTGTTGAGCGTTTGAAGCCGTGAGCCATGCTATCCGGACATCATGTGTAACTTGCTGCTGTAAATCGCGCAAACGTTGGTCGGATGCGAGCGCCTGGTAATGCGCGGCCTCCCGCCGTGCCGAGAAGAGGTGCCCGTTGAATACGGGAACCTCCACGTTCACAGCCACAGCTTCGTACCCGTGTGGAGAAATCCGCGGTGTCTGATCTAAAAATGGTAGAGCGCCGCCAACCGCAATCAAGCTGACATTCGGGTGCGAAAGGTCGCGCTCGGCTTGCTCGAACGAGTGCGCCGCGCTGAGGCGAAACCGTAACTCCTGTAAGTCGGGTCGGCTCTGAATCGCGCGTGTCACCAGACCGGCATCATACGGCGGAAGGACCTCATCCGAAGGTGGCTCTTGCAGTTGATAAGTGGCGGTTGTATCCTGGCCGAGTGCGCGAGAGAGATCGGCGTACGCTTGCTCCACATCGTCCTTAGCGCGAATCAATAGCAGACGCGCTTGGGCGACGTTAACATCGGCGAAGCTAACATCGATCTGTGACTTGAGTTGGGCTTTTGCCAAAGCGCCGATTTGGTCGGCCACACTTTGCCGGGCTTGAACCGTCTGTTCCGCGACACGCACGAAAGCTTGCGCCTGAAGAGCGGCGAAGAATGCACGATCCACGGCGAAAATAACGTCGGCCTGTGTAGCAGCTGTGTTCTGACGCGCAGCTTGCTCGTTGAGCCTGGATGTGGCAACCAGACTCTTCGTCCTGCCGAGATCGGTTACGAGTTGGTTTACTTCCAAGCCTTGGCCGAATCGGTTGTAAAGAGCGGAGGGCTGCAAACTGCCTGCACCGATCCGAGCCAGAGGGTTGGCTTGCGAAGCTGTCACCTCGCCGCGCACATTGGGGTAATAGGCGGATCGGGACTCGATGACTTGCTGCCCAGCCGCGGCCGCAACATTTCGAGCAATGGCGATTTGAGGATGACTCCGAATAGCTAACGATTCGGCTTGTGACAGAGTGAGCGGTGTTTGAGCAGTAAGCGGAAGGACACAGCCGAGAACTGCTAAGAACAGCCTATGACGCGCGCGTTTGTTAAGCATTCAGGGGTACGGCTTCACGCCGCCGGTAGACCAACAGGTATGCGGCGGGAACCACAAAGACTGTGAACAGAACCGAAGAAGTAAGCCCGCCGATGATCGCCCGGGCCATCGGGGCATACTGTTCCGAACCCGTGCCCATCTTTAGGGCCATGGGTATCATGCCGAAGATCGTTGCGAGCGAAGTCATCAAGATCGGGCGGAGGCGAACCCGGCAGGAAGTAATCACGGCTTCACTCACAGAGAGCCCTTGCTCTTCGAGCCGGTGCGCAAAATCCACAATTAGAATGCTGTTCGAGTTGGCCATACCAACCAGCATGAGCACCCCCATCAGTGACATAACGTTGATCGTAGTGTTCGTAACAAAGAGGATTCCCAGTACTCCAATGACTCCCATGGGGATCGCCAGCATAATTAAGAATGGATCGACAAAAGAGCGGAACTGCGCGACGAGTATCAAGTACAGCAATGCAAATGAGAGCGAAAAACCAATAGCAAAACTACGGAATGACTGATTCATTCCCTCAACCATTCCCCGTAGATTCACGCGGATGTTCGCCGGGTGAGGAATCTTAGCGACTATCTTTTGAACCTCCGAAGTAATTCGCCCCAGATCTTCCCCAGCCGTTGTGACATAGACATCGCTCGATCGCTGAATTTGATAATGATCGAGCTCGGTCGGAGTTTGGATATTCTGCAGTTTCACCACGGCGTCCAGCGTCGTTGGCTGTTTAAGATTAGGCGCCCGGATCGGGATGTTCTTCAAATCCAACGTATCATGAATTGCGGGAACGCCATGTTCGTAGTACTGAACAGTCAGGAAGTAGTTATTGCCGTTCTTCCGATCGACCCAGTAATTAGGGGCGATCATGGCGTCTGAGTTAAGGGCGGTAATTACGTTATCAACCACTTCCTTTTGAGTAAGACCGAGTTCGGACGCGTGCACCCGGTCGATATTCATGCGAAGTCCCGGATAGTCGATGTCCTGCGGAATGTAGACCTGTCCAACGCCGTTGAGAAGTCCGATGCGGCCCGCGATTTCCTGGGACAACGCGTAATTCGCACGGTAATTCGGACTGGTAACTTGTACATCGATGGGAGCGGGCATTCCGGTATTTAGGACCGCATCCACCATGGACCCGCTTTGAATAAAGGTGCGTAGCTCAGGAAAGCTATTGCGAATAGCCTTTTGTACGCGCGTCATGTACTCCTCGCTTGCCACTTTATGGTCTTCCGCAAGCTGCGTCTGGATGGTTGCAGTGTATGCGCCGGAGTTCGTTGTGTAAAGAGCGGAGAAGTCGTTGTTCACTCCCAGGTTTGAGACGGTCATTCGGAAGTCCTCCGGGCCAACGGTACGTTTGATCAAATCCTCCACTTTGGCAACGTAGTCATTGGTAAGCTCCAGTCGCGATCCAGTAGGTGCTTTCAGATTGATCGTGAACTGGCCCGCATCAGTCCGCGGAAAAAAGGACACGCCCAGAAACGGGAAGATGATCAGGCTGAGCGCGAAAAGGCCAAGCAGGAAAGTGACCGTGAGGCCAGGTCGGGTGAGTGATCGGCGCACCGTGCGCTCGTAGACATCCAGCAACCCGTTGAATCTGCGATTAAACTCGCGATTGAGCTGCGCGAACCAGGAGCCCCGGGCGCTCGAGGCGCTGGTGTGCTCGCCGTGACCCTCAGGCAGCGCTTTGAGAAAACGTGAGCAGAACAGGGGGATGACGGTCATTGCCACAATGAACGACATCAATAACGACACACAAAACGATAGCGCTAGAGCCGAGAACAGAAACTTGCTCACTCCAAACAGAAAGGTGACTGGGAAGAATACAACCACGCCGACCAGCGTTGCCGCGAGTACGGCAAGCGTCACTTCCTGACCGCCTAAGGTCGCCGCCTGTTCGGCCGATTCACCCATTTCGAGGTGACGAAAAATGTTCTCTAGCGAAATGACTGAGTTGTCGATGATCCGCGAGAACGCGAGCGCCAGGCCGCCCAGAATCATCGTGTTTACAGTGGCGCCCCAGTATCCAAGAATCACGAAGGTGGCCAGTGCCGAGAGCGGAATTGAAAGTAAAACGGCAGTCGTCGCGCGGAAGTTTCCCAGAAACAACAGGATCATCAAGGTAGTCAGCACTAACCCGATGAGGCCTTCGTGCAGCACTGTTTGAATTGCTTCCTTAACGAATGTCGACTGATCGAAGAGAACGTCCGCCGTTAGCTGCTTCGGAATATCGTAAAGGTTCGAAAGCAGCTTCCGCACACCTGCGACAACCTCCAAGGTATTAGTGTCCCCACCCTGTTTCATGATCGGAATGTATACCGATCGCTGGCCTCCAACGCGAACGATGTTGTACTGGGTGGCGCTCGCGTCTTCCGCGTTCCCCACGTCGCCCACGCGCACCCACGAATCGCCAACCGACTTCAGCGGAACGTCATTCAGTTGGGTCATGTTCTCAACAAGACTGTTCGAGTAGATATAGAAATCGAAGGGGCCCATCTTGACGTCGCCCGCCGGCAGAATGACATTGCTGGAATTCACCGCGTTCACAACGTCCATGACACCGAGATCGCGAGAGGCGAGCTTATAAGGATCCACCCGAACCATGATCTGACGCTGCCGGCCGCCGAAAGGGGTGGGGATCTCCGCGCCCTTCACCACGGCGATTTGGTTTCGAATCGCGAATCGCGCGTAGTCTTGCAGCTGCGTCTCGGAAAGCCCGGCACCCTTCACCGCAACAAGGCAGACAGGAAGGCTCGAAGAGTCTGACTTGAGCACCACCGGCGGCAAAGTCCCGGGCGGAAGCCGCTTCAGGTCTGCGAGCGCGAGATTGGAAAGTTCAGTAACATCGGCATCCGCGCTGGTGCCCCCCTGAAAGAAAACGCGAATAATACTCACACCCAGGAGTGAATGCGATTCCATGTGATCGATCCCACTCGCAAGTGTAAAAAAGCGTTCGAGGGGAGACGTGATGTTGGTCTCGATGTCTTGCGGCGGCATTCCGGAATAGAAGGTCGCGACCACTACCTGTGGCAGATTGATGTCCGGGAAAAGATCGACCGGCATGCGCACAACAGAAGTGATCCCCAGGATGGAAATCACTAGGCAGATAACAACGATGAAGTATGGATTTCTAACAGAGAATGAGGACACTTAATTTCCCTCATCCTTGGCTTCGCCCGAGTAAACCATCGGTGCAACCGCTTGCGGTTTTACGATCTGGCCAGCCTTGAGCCCGCTTCGATCACTGACCACAACCTGGTCCCCCACCTGCACGCCCTTGGTCACTTCAACGTAATTTGCCGTTTGAAGCCCGATGGAAATCGCCCGGTTCTCGATGTGTCCTCCGGTATCTACCACCAGAACGCTGCTCCCATTCTGCTCATGACTAACTGCCTGTAGCGGTACTGCTATCACGGAAGGCTTATTGTCGTTCAAAGACAGGACGGCTTCCGCATACAGCCCAGGGACGAGCGCGCGGCTGGTATTTGGGATGTCTACCTCGGTGTGCATGGTTCGCGTGGCGTTAGTCACGTCTACCGAGAAGCGGGTGACCTTACCCTGGAAGCTCCGTGCGAGCGACGGCACGCGGACCTCCACGTTTTCGCCCACATGAACGTAACGGACGTAAGACTCCGGTACCGGGATCACAAGGCGAAATAAATTTTCCTGGGATAGGCGGACCAGCGGGGTCGCTTGGGTGGAACTGGTTCCCGATTGCATCAACGCACCCAGATTGGCGAATCGTTGCGTGACTACGCCATCGAAAGGTGCTGTAATCCGTGAGTAGTCAAATAGCGCTTGGTCGTGCGCCAGTAGTGCCTTAGCAACGGTGAGCTGATTCACCGCGGCCTGATACGCACCCTGCGCCGATTCCAACTGCGATTGGGACGCGAGGTCTTTTCCCTGAACCTCATCGACTTCCTGCTGGGCGACCATACCAGGATTCGATTTAGCTACCCCGGCGATTCGCTGGTATTGCACATGTATCACGTCATGCTGCGCTTTCACTCTTTCCACATCGTGCAAACTGCGGACGACTTCATCCTGTTGTGCACGGATTGAGGCTTGGCGCTGCTGAAGTTGGGCCTCCATTTCCGGCATCTCCAACACCGCCATCAGTTGTCCTTTATGTACATGCGAGCCAAAATCGACAAGTAATTGCTTCACGTAGCCAGACTCTTTGGCGTATACGTCGATCTCTTGGAATGGAACAAGCTCAGAGCTGATCGTGATCTGCTGGTTCATTGGACGCTCCGACACTCGGGCCACGCCTACGACAGGATCGCGCGGTGCGGCGGGCTGTCCCGAGGCGTCTACGGACGTCTTGCCACACGAGGCTACAAGGAAACTGAGAGCGAACAGTAAGACGCCCAAGCATGCATCGTGATGAAGTCTGAAATGGAGGTATCGTAGAGTAAAATCTGAGAGCCTAGCTGACACGTTTAACCTTCAGCCTACGTCAGAAAACCTCACTCGCAAGTACCGTGACTACTGGATTTTGGGCCTATTTCCGCGAGACCTGTGTTGAGTAGCACAAAGCGTTCACGCCTCCTGATTGCCGATGATCACGCGCTTGTTCGCGGCGGATTGCGTTCACTGCTCGAGCGGGATGGAGAGTTCACCGTGGTTGCGGAAGCATGCGACGGGTCCGAAGCAATCGAACTCGCTCTACTTCACAAGCCCGATATCATCCTGATGGATGTCGGCATGCCGCGCATCACGGGAACCGATGCGGCGAAGTTTATCTCCGAGAAACTAGTGAGCGTGAGGATCGTAATGGTCAGCATGCACTCCGACGAGACCTACGTTCTCCGCGCCTTGAAGGCCGGCGCCCGCGGCTATCTACTGAAAGCTTCGCCCGAGGCAGACGTGTTGGCGGCCGTTCGCGCCGCCGCGGCGGGTCAAGCTTACTTCAGTCCGAGCATCACGAAGATGCTGGTTGAAGACTACATCGTCGAAATGAAAAGGCGCGGCGCCGACGATTCCTACGATCTCCTGACGCTCCGCGAAAAGGAAGTCATGCAGTTGCTAGTATCCGGAAAATCCAATCGCGAAGTGGCCGATCTGTTGTTCGTCAGTCCGTCAACGATTGAGACTCACCGCAATAACGTGCTGCAGAAATTGAATCTGCACAGCCTCCCTGAATTAATACTCTACGCGGTACGGAAGGGACTTGTCTCTTGAACCGGGCCCACTGTTATATCTGATGGCGGAAGCGGTAGATCGAAGCTAAGCGTGGTTCCGCGTCCGGCCCCAGGCCCGATGTGCAGCGAACCGCCAAGCCGCTTGACTCGCTCCTCCATACCAAGAATTCCCATGCCCTTTTCGAACTCCGGACGGAAACCCCGGCCGTCATCTTGAACCGCGACATGAAGCCATCTGCCATCGGTTTCCACGGTGACTCGAGCGTGATGTCCACCCGAGTGGCGGGACGCATTCCGAATGGCTTCTTGCACCACGCGATACACGCAAGTGCGATGCTCTTCGGTGAGATCGTCCGGAGAGTCTTCGGTGGCAACCTCGACTTGCAGCGCACCGTTGCGAGAAATTTCCCGCCCCAGCCATTTCAAGGCCGCGATCAGTCCTAGGTCGTCCAACATCGTCGGGCGTAGCAGCAAGGATAAGTTCCGAATCACACGCGCGCTATGGCCGGTCATGTCTTCGATGAGCGTCAGCTGACGGGCTGCTGCATCAGAAAGGCCGTCCTTTTTTAGTAAGGAGCGAAGATTGCCAACGCCTAGCATCGTTGCGGAAAGTGCTTGACCCACTTCGTCGTGAAGCTCTCGCGAGAGTCGACGCCGCTCAGTTTCCTGCGCCTGAAGAAGTTCCGAAGATAGCTGCTTCAGTTCCTCCCGGGCGCTAACGATTTCTAAGTATCGGGCTTCAGCAATTCGCTCCAGACTCAGCAGACGCCAGATAGTAGTCATGGCAAGCGCCGCGCCAATGCCCAAAGTCAGCAGCGTCAGAGCCAACAGCCGGGTTCGGAAGCTAGAGAACATATCGCTGACTCCCTGGCTATTTACTTCGAGCTGTCTTTCACTAAACTGCTGGAGGCGGTCGGAAAGGCTGATGATCGTAGTTCGACGCGGGAGAAGTTGCTGCTGGATGAACAGATTGGCCCGCTCGCGCCGCTCCCGCACATTCCATGAAAGGGCTTGTGTGAGGGTGTCAAGATACGACTTGAGCTCGCCCCAGAACTCCTGGAGCCGTCTTGCCTCGGCTGGACTTGCCACGTGTCTATACTCGGCAAGACTGGAGAGAACGTCCGACTTAGCGATTAGAAAGTGCCCGCGATCGCTTGCGGCAGCGGCATCACTCTCATCAAATGCAAAATCGCGGAAGTAAGTGCCGGAAATATAGATGTTAGCCCGGAGTTTATCCAATGCGCGATTGCGCTCAAGATATTCTTGGCGCAATGCTTCGTGACGGATTTCAATCTGATACAGGAAAGAAACAGAACTCGCCCCTAGCACGCACATCAGAAAAAGCAAACCGCCGAACCCGACTGCCAGAAGCGCCTTGGTCTGTCGAAGGCTGGAATCGCGCTGCGAATTCAAGGGCGGGGATTTCTTCACATTCGGTGTGCTGAGTTCGGGACGCGATGACTGCGGATGCCCGCGGATGGAGTCCATTGGTCGAGAGCGACAAGCCAGGAGCTTGCCGCCTCTCCCGTTCTACTAACTATTCATCAAGGTGGGGCCTGTTTTACTGAACCTGAATTCCGAATAGATCAAACGCGCCGAAAGTCGGATAAGTGGTCGGTGTCCAGGTCTTGCCGTAATCCTCCGAAACCGCGCCAGTTCCACCCATGTTCGTGGTGTCATAATTCCAAACCAAGTATCCGGTGGCATCAACGGGAAGGGGATACAGCCAGTAAGCCTGACCACCTTTAAGCGTCACATGGCTGGTCTTTGTGGGCGTCAACTTCGCCGTTTGCACGGTGCAGCAAGTTCCAAAAGCAGGCAGATTGTTGAAAGACGCAACGTAAATGATCTTTCCTGGTACACCTGCATTGTCTTCGGCCAGGACAAGCTTGACTCCATTGGTTCCCTGCACGTAGGTAAGTGCCGCATCGATGCGGACCAACACGTAAGTGTTCGCCGGGGTGAACGACATAGCTTCCGCGATCGGGTAGTCGTTTGCCTTCAGCCCAGCCTCGGTCCAACCCGTGCCTGCATCGTATAAAGAGGTTCCGGCGCCAAAATTGGAGTAGATCACGCTTGCACCCGCGGGAAGAGCTTCCTGAATTGCCGGATGCGCTTCCGGGACAACCATGCTCGCCTTCGGAGTTGTATTGCTGATCATTGCTCCGTTGAGAGCCGGCGTGCTAGCGACCTGAGCTTGTAACGGCGTCAAAGCCAATGACAAAACGCCAATAGCCGTTGCAACCATCCCGCTTGCTACTCTGCTCCGACTGCTGAAATTCCTAACGGTTCTCATTCGATTCATTCTGTCTCCCTAGAGAATTCTTACTGCGTATCTAGTATAAAGGCTCAACTCCGGGCTAAAACCGGTAGTTGATTTCGACGAATCCAAATGGCGAATTGCTTTCCCCGCTTTGACCCGATCCGGCGAATAACCGCTGAATCACTGCTTCGCCTTGCGAATAACCAAAGTACAGCCCGAGTGTCATGGGGCGAGCGACCTGGAAATCGGCGCTCATATCGTATACACGCGCCAGATCTGTCGCTGCGTTCGATGGCCGGCCGGAAAAGCCAAACGTCCATGGCTGGAATGCTCCGCCCCCGGTGTACCAGAGGTCATGGCTGTTGGCGAGCCATATGCCGTGAACATCGGTCCGCACCGTGACCACCTTGCTTGGACGGAGCACCAGTTCTGCGAATAGATCCCGGTTGTTCATCTCGTTGTAAAACGGAAAGCGGGCATACACGCGAGGGGTCGGCAGGATCGTAAAGAATGTCCCATGTGTGCCGTCATTAGGGTTGCCATCGCCGGTCGAGTAGAAATAGCCGCCGCGCAGCCAAGGATGCACAATTTTGAACAGGTGCGGTTGAAGCCCGGCTTCCAGAGCCACTGCCGCGGACTTCTGCGTCAACTGCCCCCAGGTACCCGTCTGCGCTGCTCCCCACGCAAGTAAGTCGATTGTACCCGCACCGGTCTGAATATCTTGTATGTAGTGGCCGCCAAAAGTTCCGATGTTGATGCCGCCGAAATCATGGCTGCGCGCACTTGCGGGACGATTGTCGGTCTTGACAACGGGGCGCTCATCATTGTAGTAAATTCCGAATACCCGCCATTCGGCGTTGCTTCGTGGGCGATGTTGTTCATGAGTAAGCGCCATGTAGGCAAATGGCGTTTTCACCCACCCCCATCCGTCTGTTTGGAAGACTCCGCGAGTGGGAATGGAGACTACACCGGTCACATACCACGGACCTTTATTGTGCTCGTAATGCACTCCATCAAAGCTGCGCCTGACATCGCTGAACCCGAAGATACCGATCAGGTGTTGCTGAATCCGCGTCGCTTTTAGTTGGGCTAGAGTCCCATCTCCCGGTTTGCCCTCCATTCCATCCGCAAATTCAAAGCGGCCCACCTGCACGCTGGAGTTTACCTGTTTGAAGCGCAAATAACCTTGCTTCAAAAAGAATCCAGCCGCGTTCGAGTTACCCTGATTAGCCGCGAAGTAATTCGCGCCAAACCCATATGCGCCAAGCGGCGCGGGTCCGCTCGCATGCTCGGGCAGATTTAGCAGAACGGGAACGGCAAAATCCACTTTCCAGTCGTAGTTCTCTTTCCGCTGCGAAATCGCAAGCTGTAAGAGAGACCCCGAAAAACTATATTGAGTCTGGCCTGTGCGTGCTGGGAACCAATCCCAAAACTCCCCGCGTTCGAGAATGCTTCCAGAAAGCTTCACCGACCCGGTGTTCACTGGCTCCGAGTCCGCTTGCGCCCATACGTTCGCTCCACAAATCACACCCAATATGGCTAGCGAGCGCACCCATCCCGCAACCCTGTTTCCACCCATCTAAGTACCCCTTAAGCTAGGCTTTCCAAAAAGTCTATATGTGGAGATACGCTTCGTCCATAGCATTTTCCAGTGATCTAGGGGCGAGCCCGGAGTAAGGCAGGAAGCGGGAAGTGGGCCCTGATGGATTCGAACCATCGACCAACGGATTATGAGTCCGCTGCACTAACCGCTGTGCTAAGGGCCCGTAGCAGCGGTTCATCTGTAGTTTACACCTTGGGTATCGTTATGGGCCGAGGAAAGCCCACGCGTGACTGCATTAACCTTCCTTAAAACGCTCACTGGTAAACTCCAGTCGAGTGCCTCGCCAGCCCGCAGCCACGCCCATGGCCACCGTGCCGCCGGTAATCGCCTTCGTTCTCTCGATTGTCGTGCTTTATTTTGCGCGGCAGATGCTGGTGCCTTTGGCGCTCGCGCTACTGTTCGCTTTCCTGCTAAGCCCAATCGTTAAGGGGATTCAGTTCTTGCGCGTGCCTCGCGTCCCCGCCGTGCTGATCGTGCTGACTGTAGCGTTCGCGATGGCCGCCGGAACCGGATGGGTTGTAACCGACCAGCTGATCGACATCATCAACGAGCTGCCGCGGTACCGCGATAACATTCACGCCAAGATCGTTGCTGTACAAGCGCCGGGGAGCGTCTCGAAGCTGCTCGGCAGCATCGAAGATCTCGGGAAAGAACTTACCAGTACGCCGCCCAGCCAGCCTCGTGCGGCGCCGCGAAAACTTGCCAAGACGGCCCGTAATGCCGCGCCCATCCCGGATACCCCATCGGCGCCTCAGAAGGTGGAAATCGTCGAGCCGCCTCCCAATGCGCTGCAATCGCTCCGAAACTTCGCCGGACCGTTGGTGGGTCCTCTCGAAACCGCCGGTCTGGTAGTCATCTTCACTCTGTTTATGCTGATCGACCAGGAGGATCTGCGAAACCGGCTACTCAGCCTCATTGGACAGCAGCAGATGCACCTCACCACGAAGGCCATGGACGACGCCGCGCGTCGCGTGAGCCGCTACCTGATAATGCAGTTCGTTGTCAACGCGACCTTTGGCTCGGTCGTCGCGATCGGACTCTACTTCATTGGGTTGCCGAACGTCCTTCTCTGGGGCGTGATCGCCATGCTACTCCGGTTCTTGCCGTACGTGGGCCCGGTGATCGCGGCTTCGCTTCCGTTTCTACTCGCCGTTGCGACTACCGAGGGCTGGAAGAGTCCGCTGCTCGTGCTCGGAATGTTTCTTGTGGTCGAGATCATCACCGGAAACTTTGTGGAACCGATGGTCTACGGCGCCCATACGGGCCTTTCGGCCGTAGCCATCCTCGTCGCGGCGGTTTTTTGGACGGCGCTTTGGGGGCCAGTAGGACTGATTCTTTCGACGCCGCTAACCGTGTGCCTCAGCGTCTTGGGCCGTTACTCGCCGCACCTTCAGTTTCTCGATATTCTGCTGGGTGACGAGCCCGTCCTCTCGCCTGAGGCTCTGTTTTACCAGCGGCTACTGGCTCTCGACCAGCGGGAAGCTCTCAGCATCGTAGAAGCCTTTCTGAAAGACAAGCCGCTAGTCGAGTTGTACGACACCGTGATTGTACCCGCGCTTGCCATGGCTGAGCAGGATCGCCACGGCGGACAGCTCGATACAAAGCATGAGGAATTTGTAGTGCAAAGTATCCACGAATTCGTCACCGAACTTGCGGATTCGGAGGTTGCCACGGCCGGCCGTCGCGTCGATCGCCTGGTGGTCCCTGCCGAGGAGACGGAGCGCGCCGCTCGCAAAGAATGCCGCGTGTTCTCATTGGCCGCGCACGATTCGGCTGACGAAATTACCGCCGCGATGCTCGCCCAGCTCGTCGGCCGCGATGGTTTTCCCGCTCTGGCGTTCCCTTTTACGGAGTCTGTCGTCGAACTGCTTCAAGGACTGGCGCCCGAAGCTGGCGATGTAATTTGTGTTTCCTCCGTTCCGCCGCTGGCACTCACACATGCCCGCAAAATGAGCCAATCCATTCGCGAGGCCTTCCCGGACGTTGCTCTCCTGGTTGGACTGTGGAGTTATCCCGCCACCACATCGAGGACCATTGAGCGCCTCCAGCAATCAACCGCCAGTTTGGTTGTGACCACCATGGCGGAAGCCATTAGACAAATCTCGACGCCCGATGTTGCGCCAGCCCTTACCGCTTCCCCAGTCCCGGTTTCCTAGCGCCAAGCCAGGTAAGTTACGGTTTTCTCATCTGGCTGATCCCGTGCTACAACGTTCAGCGGGGGTGTCGGTTTGGCACTGGAGAATGTAATCCGGCGTTTGGGCGCGGTCGTGGTCGTCAACTTCAAAGGAAAGATCACTCTAGGCGAAGCTTCACAGAGCGTGCGGAGCACCGTAGAGCAATTAGTCGGCGAGAACTGTTCCAAGATCGTGTTCAACCTTGCCGAGGTGCCGTTTATCGATAGCGCCGGACTAGGCGCTCTGACTCTGAGTTACACCAAAGCCAAAGCGGCGGGCGGCATGGTTCGGCTAGCCGAGACTCAGGTCCGGGTGAAAGACGCGCTGGAGATGACGCGGTTAACCCGTCTGTTCCCCCTTTATGAAACCGAAAAAGAAGCGATCGATAGCTTTCTTGATGAATGATCACGGCCCTAGATAGCGCACCACCAAAGCGGTGATGTCATCTGTCTGTGGTGTTCCCGCGCTAAATTTCCGCACCGATTCGAACAGCCCTTCAACAATCTCCACCCCTGGCTCTCCTATCAATGTTTCTAGAACCGCGCGCATGCCCTTCTCCCCGAAGTCGCCGCCGTCGGCCCGCTCAGCTTCAATAACACCATCGGTTGCAATCACGAATGCCGAGCCCGGTTCCAGCCGGATCTTCGATGTTCCAATTTCCGGATCTTCGAAAATTCCCAACATCGTTCCGCGCACATGCTTGAGCGGATTTGCGCCGCCATTCGCGAGAAGCCAAGGCGGTGTCTGACCCGCCACACAGAATTCAAGATCTCCCGTGGTGAGATCCAGGACGGCGTAAAACAGCGTGACGAACATTTCCCCTTCGCCTTGACGCACCAGCACGTGGTTCACGTAGAGCAGACACTCGCTCGGAGTTAGATTCTGTGCTGTGGTGGCCCGCAGCAGTGTCCGGCTGACAGCCATATAGATCGCCGCCGGAATTCCTTTTCCAGACACATCGCCCACGGCGAACGCTAGATGATCGGCATCCAGAAAGAAGAAATCGTAGAAGTCACCGCTCACTACACGCGCCGGCAACATGCGCGCCGCAATCTCAACGCGTGCATTCACCGGAAATTCGCGCGGCAGAATGCTCTGCTGAATGCGGCTGGCGATGGTCAACTCGTTCTGAAGCGCGAAGAGTTGCTCGCGATTTTGCAGCGAAAGTTGGATCGCTTCCAATTCGTCCCGGGTCTTCTTAAGCGTTAGCTCGAAATCCTGGAAGTCGATAGGCTTCGTCAAGAAATCGAACGCACCGCGATTCATGGCGGTCCGGATATTCTGCATATCGTCATACGCCGAAACGATCACTGTTTTCAGCTGACGATTCAGCCCCGCCACGTGCGCCAGGAGCGTCAGCCCGTCCATCACGGGCATATTGATGTCTGTAAAAACAATCCCGATTGCCGGATCGGCACGCAACTTTTCGAGCGCCTCTTCTCCGTGCCGCGCAAAGGTGAACTCGAGTTCTCCATCACGAATGCGTTTGCGAAACTTTTGCAGGATGAGCGGTTCCAGATCGGGCTCATCGTCCACCACCAGAATGCGCGGAACGGTGATCATTCCATCTCCCGAGGAAGCCGCACCAGGAATTCTGTAAAGCTATTTGGCTCGCTTTCCACGAGCAATTCCCCGTGATGCTCATTCACCACCACGTCGCGGCTGATCGACAATCCCAATCCGGTTCCCGTGCCCGATGGCTTGGTTGTGAAGAAGGGTTCGAAGATCCGTTTCTGAAATTCAGCGGGAATTCCCGAGCCGTTGTCCCGAATGCGAATTTCAACAAAGCCTGATACCGCGCGCGTGCTCACGGTGATGGTGGGATGGTAGTCGGGACCGGAACCGCGCCGGCGTGCCTCAACCGCATGGAACGCGTTAGTCGCGATATTTAAGAAAACGCGGCTTAAATCCTGCGGAAACACGTTGACCTTCCCCACTGCGGGGTCGAAATCGCAATCGATCGCCGCGTTGAACGACATATCCTTAGTCCGCAAGCCGTGGTAGGCCAGACTGACACACTCGGTCACGAGCGCATTCAGATCGGCAAGCTCCCGGTCACCGGACTGTTTACGCGCATGGCTGAGCATGCCTCGCACAATGCGATCCGCCCGATGGCCGTGCTCTTCAATCTTGGTTACGTTTGCCGCAAGGTCGTCCAGCAGTTCCTGGGATTCAGCGCCCGCCACAGGCGGAATGCAATGCCGTAACTCTTCGATCAATTCAATAGAAAGCGACGCAAAATTCGTGATGAAATTCAGAGGATTTTTGATCTCATGCGCAATGCCCGCCGTGAGGGAGCCTAGGCTGGCCAGCTTCTCCTGCGTGATGAGTTGATTCTGCATCTTTTGCAGGTTCAAGTACGCCTGCTCTAATTCGGCTGTCTTGGCCTGCTGCTGGTCACGCAATGCTTTCTTTTCGAGCGAGGCTTTCAGGCGCGCCCGCAGGAGCACCGGGTCGAACGGCTTGGGCAGGTAGTCTTCCGCCCCGCTTTCGATGCACCGGATAACGCTGCTGTATTCGTCCGACGCCGAGATCATAATGACGGGGATCTCGCGCAGTTGGCGGTCGGACTTGATGCTTTCCAGCGCCGCAAACCCATCCACTTCCGGCATCATCACGTCCAGCAAGACCAGATCAAAGGCGCGCTCGCGCAGCAACCGAAGCGCGTCACGGCCATTGGCTACCGCCGTCACCGAATAGCCTTGCCGTTCCAGTTGATGGCACAACATTTCCCGATTGCGATCGCTATCGTCTGCCACCAGCAACCGCGCCCGCGCCGCTCCCGCGTGTTCTTCCGGAGCGCTGATTCCTTCGGTCACGCGCACCGGAAGCGCCGCGCCGGCTACGAACTGCTGCAACTCCCGCCCAGCCGATTCGATGTGCCGGGCGAAGGGCTGCAGAAAACCCTCTGTCCGCGACGCTAGATTACACGCTCCGTCGTACAGCCTGCCTACTGGCGCGGATAGTCCTTCACGCGCGTGATCGATGAGTGCCTGATCGGCTAGTTCCGTCACTGGGGGGATCACTTCCTGAATGCGGCGAACCAGGTCGTACGCGCTCGTGTGAATGTTCGTGATCTCGGCTTTCAACTCCGCATCGGCCGCGCCTTCGGCGTCTTCCAGCAGCATCTCGCTGTAGCCGATGATCTGATTGAGCGGGGTGCGGAGTTCATGCCGCAGTTCCGCCGCCCGCGGAAATCCGGCTGCTTCCCCGTTCATTTGCTGCCAAACCCCATGGTTTAAGTGGAGCATAACGCGGCTGATCGAGCCCTGCCCGTCCGACACCTAGCAGATCCTCATGTATCATCGGAGAACGTCAGACTCCCCATTTATCGGCCGTGTGCTCGCCGTCCGCGGCCCCACGTTCCTCATCCTGACGGACGAAGGGGAGCAGGTCATTCCGGCTGCCGGACGCTTGCAACTGCCCCCGGTGGTGGGAGACGCCGTTTCTATTCGCGACGGCTTCATCGAGTCCGTGCTTCCGCGCCGTTCCGTGATTCAGCGCATAGCACCCGGCCGCTCCCGTGAGATTCAAGTGCTGGCCGCCAATGTCGACATCCTATTCGTGGTCAGCGGCCTCGACCATGATTTCAACTTACGCCGCCTGGAGCGTTACATGGTGTTGGCTCTCGATAGCGGCGCCCAGCCTGCGTTCGTTCTCACCAAAGCCGACTTATGCGAGGACGCGCAGATGAAGCTCGAACAAGTTCGAACCATCGCCTCGGCCTTCCCAATCATTCTAAGCAGCGCCAAAGACGGTGCCGGAGCTGCTGAAATGCGCCGCATGATCGGGCCCGAGCTCACGGCGGTGTTGATCGGTTCCTCGGGCGCGGGGAAATCGACGCTGGTCAACCTGCTCCTCGGACAAGACCGGCAGGCGGTTCAGGAGCTGCGCGCGAACGATGGACGCGGGCAACACACCACCACCCACAGACAGATGTTCCGCATCCCCGGTGGCGGTTGGCTCATCGATCAGCCCGGTATTCGCGAAATTCAAATCACGGCCGATCTCGATACCGTCCGCAACGCGTTCCCAGAGGTCGTGGAGTTGGCCACGCAATGCCGATTCCGCGATTGCCGACACGAGTCCGAGCCCGGCTGCGCCGTGCGCCAACACATGGACCCGGCGCGCCTCCGCAGCTATGAGAAACTGCGCGGCGAAGCCGAAGGCGTCCATCCGCCCGGGAGATCGTCAAGCGGCTCTACCGGCAAGAGTGGAGCTTTCCACCGCGCCAAAAATCGCTCCTCAAAGCGATCCTGACGCTACTCCCCGCGTCACTAATACCACTACGCTTCGCGCGCCCACTAAATAGTCCAGGCTTAACAAATGCTCTCGATTCTCGGCCTCTACGATGTCCAGCGGCGAGGGGAGATTCGTATCCACCGCCAGCCACCAGTCCCGCGCACGGCCCTCTTGCACGCGGAAACGGAGTGCCTTGTGGCTGGCGTTGATCATTACATAAATATCCTCATCCTCCATGCTTGCGCCATGCAGACAATACGCCAGGTGTTTCCCGTTCTCCGATAAGTCGACGATCTTGCCGGCCCTTCCATACCAGACCACGTCTTCGCGCCAATAATGACTGCGCGCGATCGAGGGGTGCGCCTTGCGGAACGCGATCATCTTCTGTACGAACCGGAAGATCTCGCGGTTGGCCCGCAGCAGATCCCAATCTAGATAGTTAATCGCGTTGTCCTGGTTGTAGGGATTGTTGTTGCCCGCGTGCGTCCCCAGGAACTCATCTCCCGCGCAAAACATCGGCGTCCCATTGGAAAGCATCAGCAGGCACATAAAGTTGCGGACCTGCCGACGTCTTAAAGCCAGAACGGCGCCCGGCACGTGATGGTCGCCTTCCCACCCGCAATTCCAGCTGCGATTATCGTCAGACCCGTCGGTGTTGTCGTGGCCGTTCGCCTCGTTGTGTTTGTTGTCGTACGAGACCAGGTCATACAGACAAAAACCATCGTGCGCGGTGATGAAGTTGACGCTCTGAAAAGGCCGGTAGGAGTTTTCCAGGTCATCGGGAAAAAGATCGTCGCTCCCATAAAGCCGCTGCATGAGAGCCCCGACCCGGCCCGGAATCCCGCGCACGAAGTCGCGTAGATCATCCCGATATTTGCCGTTCCACTGCCGCCAATTGATTCCTGGAAACGCCCGCCCCAACAAGTACGTGTCGATGTCCCAGGCTTCGGCGGTCATACGCACACCATGCCGCGCCGCCAGCACTCCAATATCGGAAATCAACGACGGATGATCCAAGTCGATGCCACCATCCGACCGCCGCGCAAACACCGAAGCGAGATCGAAGCGGAACCCGTCCACCTTCATATGCTCAATCCAGAAAATCAGACTTTCCAGAATCAGTGAACGCACCACCGGGTGATCGCAGCGCAGCGTATTGCCGCAGCCTGTTTCATTGCGGTACTTACTTCGGTCCGGACTGAGTAAGTAATACGATTGGTTGTCAATGCCCCGGTAACTATAGATCGGCCCGTCATCACCGGCTTCGCTCGTGTGGTTATAAACCACGTCCATCCACACCTCAATGCTATTGGCGTGTAACGCGTTCACCATCTCGCGAAATTCGTCCATTGCTCCATCCGGGGTCCGGCTCACCGAGTAATTTTGATTCGGGGAGAAGAAGTTCAGCGTCATGTAACCCCAGTAACTTCCTTCCTGGGGATCGCACTGGTGCACTGGCATGAGCTCGACCGCGGTAATGCCAAGCTCCTTCAAATAGGGAATCTTCTCCACCAACCCGGAAAAAGTTCCGCGCCGGCCCGGCGTCACCTGCGAGTTGGCTCGCGCGGTGAAACCTTTGACATGCAACTCATACACAATCAGGTCATAACTGGGCCGGGTGGCAACCTCGTCCCGCGGGGGGACCCGCTCCGCTTTGCTGGTCGGCAGTACACCCAGCGGCGCGCGCCCATCGTTCCGGCCGGGGAGTCCCGCTGCAATGCGATCAAAGTCCGGCGGGAAGAATACTGCCGGAGCGAACGGATCGAGCAACACCTTTTCGTAGTCGAACCGGAAGCCCGACGAGGGCTCGTGCTTCCCCGCCACTCGATACGCATAATAGGCGGCGTCCGGCGCGCAACCCTTTGCAATCCAGCAGTGCCACGTGCGTCCGCTCTTGTTCAGACGAGGGTCCAATTGGATTTCAAGCAGCGGGTTCACCAGGTCTGCCGCCGTGTAGAGCAGCAGAGTCACCGCCGTTGCCCGCCTCGAGTACAGGGCGAAATTCCAGGCCCGCAAAGCCGGTATCCAGGTCACCCCCATCGGGCCCGGAGTGCCCTCCATTCGATCCCAAGCGTCAAATTTTCCCGTAGGTCGCAGCGATTCGGCCATGTATCAGAAACCTGTCTATCAACCAGCTAAAAGTCTCAGCATACGGGATAGCCGAAGGCTCTTCCGATACAATCCACAGAACGTACGTTCCATTGAAGCCAATGCTCCGAACCCTTCTGCCGTTACTCATTCTGGTTCACTGCGCCGCGGCGCAATCCATCGACACCTTTTTCAAGGACACCTTCGAGCAAATGGTCGCCGCCGACCCGGAGTACGCTACCGCCATCGGCCGGCATCAGCAGGACGACCGGTGGACGGATCAGTCCAAAGCTGCGCGCGATCACCGGAAGGCTTTCTTCGAAGAGCGCCTGAAAACGCTTGGCGGCTTCCAGCTGTCCGCGCTATCGCCCCAGAATCAATTGACCGCGCGGCTGGTGAAATACGACTTTCGCTTGCGCCTGGACGCCTGGGAACTCGAAACTGATCTTCTGCGCGTCGGCCAGTTGTTCGGCTTCCACAATCGCCTCTACACCATCGTGGACCGTATGCCCGCGCGCACCGTTCACGATTATGAGAACCTTATCGCGCGCCTGAATGCTGTGCCTGCTCTCGTCGATCAAAATCTAACAATCCTCGACGAAGCCATCGCGTCCCAGACAATGCAGCCCCGGGTGGTCGCGGACCTGGTGATCCAACAACTCGCGACGCAGATGAACCAGAGTGCGTCTCAGACAGAATTGCTCGCGGCGCTCCGCAAATTCCCGCCTACGATTCCGCCTTCGGAGCAGGAACGTCTCCGCAACGCCGCAGTCGAAGCGTACAGCCAGCGGTTTGTCCCGGCCTGGCACAAACTGCACGACTACATGGTCAACACCTATCTTCCGCATGTCCGGCCAGTCGATTCCCTTTCGTCCATGCCCGGCGGCCGGAAGGCTTACGCCATTCTCGTCCGGCGCCTCACAACAACCGATATCTCACCCGAAGAGATCCATAGTTTAGGTGAACACGAGGTCGCTCGCATTGAAAAGCAGATGCAAGCCATCCTGACCGAGACCGGGTTCAAAGGCAGCTTACAGGACTTCGCCGCCAGCCTCGAAGCCTCGCCCGAGCAGCACTTCAAGAGCAAGGACGAGATGCTCGCCTACTGCCGCAATATCGCCAAGATTATCGAGCCGGAACTACCCGGCCAGTTCCGCCACATTCCCGTTCTGCTTTACGGCGTGCGCGCAATCCCGCCAGACCGGGAAGCCGCCACCGCCACCAATGCTCAGTCCCCGTCGCCGGACTTCACCACGCCAGGCTGGTTTAACCTGAATACGTATCGCCCGGAGAAGCAAGTCAAATACGACAAGCAATCCCTCGTGCTTCACGAAGCCGTCCCGGGACACATTTTCCAAGGCACAATCGCCCAGACGCAGGCAAATCTTCCCGATCTCCGTAAGTTTTACTCCAATAGTGCCTATGGCGAAGGATGGGCTCTGTATGTGGAATCCCTAGGCGCTGAACTGGGCCTTTATAAGGACCCGTATAGCCGCTTCGGTCAGTTAGCGAGCGAGCGCTTCCGTGCCGCGCGTCTGGTGGTGGATACCGGCATCCATGAACTTGGCTGGACGCGCGCTCAGGCGCTGGACTACTTCCATTCCCATGCCCCGGAGATTGAGGATGCGGAAATTGACCGGTACATCTCCTGGCCCGGTCAGGCGCTTTCCTATAAGATGGGTGAATTGCGCATCCGCGCGCTCCGCACCAAGGCGGAACAACAGTTAGGGGATAAGTTTGACGTGCGCGATTTTCATGACGTTGTGCTGCGGGGAGGGCGCCTGCCGCTCGACTTACTCACCGGAGAAGTGAATAGTTATTTATCGGCTCAGGCTCATTGAATGAGAATGGGAGAAAGCTGGCGTCTGTGTCGCCAACTTTCTCCCGCGTGTATCTATGTGTTTTACTAGCTAACTTTAACGAAAATAATCAAAAGCGTAAACAACGCCAGCGATTCCATAAACACAAGTCCCAGAAGCATGGCCGCCTGAATGACACCGGCTGCCCCGGGGTTCCGCGCAATACCTTCGACCGCGCCCTGCACCGCGCGCCCCTGACCAAGTGCGGCAAGTCCGGAAGCGATTGCCATGCCGAAGCCGGCGGCAATCACAACATAGTCTGCGTGGTTACTCGTCGGCGCTTGTCCCGTACCTTGGGCGAAGATCGGGGTTGCCAGGAACATCAGGCTGAGCGCCAGAAACACTGTTTTAACGTTCATTTTTATTACTCCTTTTGTTGTTGTTTTCTTCCGGAGGTGGTTGCTGTTCATCCGGGGGGATGAGAGCCTCACGCGGATAGAACTTAGTGCGCCTCGTGCGATACCGCGCTCGCCACGTAAACCGTCGCAAGCATCGCAAATACATACGCTTGAACCAGAGAAACGAAAACGTGCAGACCCATGAACACAACCGGTCCAATGAAGTAGGTCAAGCTCAAGAACACCAGCGTCAGCTTTTCGCTCGCAAACATGTTGGCGTACAACCGGACGGTCAGCGAGAGCGGCCGCGCCATGTGGCTCGCGATTTCGATGGGCAACATCAGCGGGATCAACCACCACTTCGGGCCCAGGAACTGCTTTACGTAATAAGCCTTATGCTCGCGCAGGCCCATGAAGTTGTAATAAAGGACCGCGAACATCGCGCAACCCGCGGGCACGTAGACCACCTGCGTCGGCGAAATAAATCCCGGGATAACACCGATCAGATTGCTGAACAGAATAAAAATGAAAAGGGTTCCAAACACCGGCAAATGCGACTGACCGTGCTCCATATAATCGGTAGTTTGCTTGTCGAAAAAGGCGTAGATGGCTTCGAAAGTCAGCTGCAACTTGCCCGGCGTTTCCACCGAGAGCTGCGAACGCAGAAAGGCGAAAAGTACAACGATAATGGCCACCACCAGTAACTGCATGGTGATGAAGTTCTCCCAGGGCCGCGCCGGGTTTCCGGCTTGCATATGCACCATCCCCAGGATCGCGTTCCCAACGCCCGGCAGGTAATCGTTAAACAGCCGGGTTAACCAGATTTCGTGCTCTTCCATAAAAGTCCGTAAAGGATTTCAACAAAGACTGCGACTAAGGACGCAAATAGGCCCGCAAGTAAGGCAATCAAGCTCGTTTTCGAATACTTGAGTATAACAATCGAGCCTAGTCCGAGCACCAGCAGCCGCGTCAAAAGTCCTCCCACAATTCGCGCAGTGCTTGGCGTACTCTGCGTAACAGCCGCTTCCGCCAATTCCGCCACTGCCCTTTGCAGATAGCGGAAGTTCCACCAGGAGCCAGCCGCGCCTGCCGCGAAAGCCAGTCCGCTCCAAGTTCCCGCCAGAACACCGAATAGCGGCGTCCCGATTACCCCAATCGCAATGATCCAGCGCGGAATGCGCTCGGTCGCAATGGTCACGGCTTCGGTTGGGCCTCGCGGATCAGGGCCACGATCCCACCTGCCGCGCCCGCAATCAGCAGCACGATGTAGAGGAAATGCGTATGCAGCAACTGGTCCAGCCACAATCCGCCGAAATACCCGACAGCCACCCCGCAAGGGATCAGGAATCCGAGCCCCAGAAATTTCAAAGCCGGCTCCGGCGCTTCTTGTCGCGTAAGGCGTGGATCTCTCGGCCCAGCTCAACCACCATAATCCCCATTTTTGATTGGCTTGGCTCGAAGTCTTTCTGAATGCCGTGCAGGTCAAGAGCCTCGGTAGTGGTCGGCCCAATCGACGCGATCACGGCGCGGTCCAGACCCTGGCGCACTTCGCCTGCCAGGTGCTCGGCTTCCGCCATTTCGATGAGGTGATCGGCTTGCGTCGCCGTCGTGAACAGGACCGCGTCGAATTCACTGACCGCCAGCCGGCGAACGGCTTCCCGCAACGGGCCCAAATCGTCCGGCATGGCCCACTGATACACCGGAACTGTAGTCACATGCGCGCCGCGTTGCTCCAGTTTCTTCGTAAGCTCCCCGTTCGTGCGCCCGTATTCCTGAATGGCGATGCGGCGGTCGCGCAGCGGCTCTGGCAAGATCGCCAGTACCTCGTGCCAGGTGTTCGGCTCCCGCGCGGTGAACGCCACCGGGATGCCGAGCTCACGGCAAACCGCTACCGGTTTGGGCCCGCGCGCGACGACCGTCGTCTTACCCAGGGCCTCGGCGAACGCACCTTCCGGATACCGCGATGCCAAGACTTTGTCGAGGTACCGCGTGCCCACGCCGGTCAGCAGAATCACGATGTCAAACGCGCCCGCGAAAAGTTTCTCGGCGAAATCGAATGCGGCAGTATTGGTCTCGATCGGCACCTCGCGCATGGACGGTGCAACGAACGCTCTCCCGCCCTGGTTGGCGATCAGCCTGTCCATCTCTTTCGCGCGACGGCTCTCGAGCGCAAGTACCGAAACGCCGTCAAAGGGCATGCCGCGATTATAGTTCCCCTTCGCCGCCAGGGATTAGCGCCGACTTCGATTAAAGTTTTGCCCTCGGGTGGCCGACTCTATTAACGATGTTCATGCGCTTGGCAAAGCTATCGGCCTTGGCTGCAAGTTGGCTGGCGACCACGGCTTCCGCCGAGATCTTGCCCCGCACGGCAACCCTGCCTGCTTTCTTCGCTCCCGCAGCGGATGGCCAGTCCTTGTCTTTGCACAACGGTCATGTGCCCGTCGACCTCCGCCGCGGTGAAGTGATTTACCGGTTATCCCAGCCTGTTCGCGTAACTTACCTAAAGGGCGGGCCAGCGCTACCTCAAGGCCAACAGGAAGCCGGAGCGAAGCTTCATGACTTCAGCGGTCCGGGCGCCCGCACGTGGCGCTCCAACATCCCCACCTATAACCAAGCTGTTTACACGGCTATGTGGCCCGGCGTCGATGTTGTTTATACTCTGGCCGGGAACGAACTTAAGACCGAATACCGAATTCAGCGCGGTGCCAATTCCCGGTGCGTACAGCTCCAATTCCAAGGCGCCGACAGCATCGCTATTCACGACAAAGCACTGATCGTCACGGCGGCCGGGCAGTCGATCCGCGAAGCCGCGCCGGTCATCTATCAGATCGACCGAGTCACGGGCGTCCATCGCGCCGTCGAGGGCGGATTCCGCTTAATCGGTAGGCGTGGCGTCGGGCTCGCAGTCGACTCTTACGACCACCGGAACATGCTCGTTTTCGATCCTGTGATCGGGTTCAGTACGTATCTCGGCGGCTCGGGTCAAAGTCAGGCCACCGCAATTGGGGTGGATGGGAATGGAAATAGCATCATCGCCGGATTTACGACGTCGTTGGACCTTGCTCCCGGCGCGGTCCAGATTGGAAAGCCGCAGCGAACCACGGCTTTCGTAGCGGGGCTTTCGGCAGCTGGGAATCAGCTCCTGTTCTGCACATACCTCGGCGGAAGTCTCGATAACCGCGCGTTCGCCATCGCGTTGGATCGCTGGAACAACATCTATGTGGCGGGCACGACTAGCTCCTCCGACTTCCCAATGTTGAAGCCGGTGCAGAGTTCCCGCCGCGGCGCGCAGGACGCGTTCATCGCGGAGTTGAATCCCCAAGGGTCGGCGCTGGTATTTAGTACGTACTGGGGTGGGACCGGCTTCGACCAGGCCAATGGCATTGCTGTCGACCGGCAAGGGGATGTTTACGTTACCGGCGACACGCAATCGACCGATTACCCGGTTCGTGGTGGTGTCCAGGCAGTGAATCGGGGCGGCCTCGATGCCTTCGTAGTGAAGCTTGGAATGTCCGGATCGAAAGTCATTTGGAGCACTTACATCGGCGGGGGCTTAGACGAGCATTCCGCTGCCATTGCCGTTGATTTCACAAGCGCCGTCGTGATTACCGGTTCCACGAACTCGACCGATTTCCCTACCCTCAATGCTTTCCAAAGCAGGAACGCAGGCTCGCAAAACGCCTTCTTGGCGCGGTTTACTCCCGCTGGGAATGCCCTTGTTTTCAGCACGTACCTGGGAGGAAGCGGCGCGGCGCCAGGGCTGCCAGAAACGGGCGCGGGAGTTGCTGTCGACAACACGGCCGCCATCTACATCACCGGTACTACCGCGTCCACCGACTTCCCGGTCACCTCCGGTGCTTTCCAGACCACTTCGGGTGGGGGATTTCTAGATGCATTCGCTATAAAGATGAATCCCTGGGGAGGATTGACGTACAGCACATATTTGGGTGGCGTGAACGCCGATTATGGTTGCGCCCTCGCGGTGGATGCAGCCGGGAATGCACAAGTCGCTGGCTACACCAACTCGGCGGATTTCCCCAGCTTGCGGGGTGTACAAAACGGCGTTGCCGGATCGTACGATATATTCGTCACCAAGCTGAACGCAGCCGGCAGCGGGTTGATCTACAGCACTGTCCTCGGTGGAACGTTGAGTGACTCGGCCGCGGCCATCGCCGTGGACCGCTATGGAACGGTTTCCGTCTCCGGACAATCGGTCTCCACAGACTTCGCCGTCACCAGTGCTTATCAATCGGCACTGATAGGCGTGCAGAGCTCGGTGGTGAGCCGTCTTCCCGTCGGTTGGACACCTGCGTTATTCAATTCCGCCGGCGTTTGGTCTCTCGATACTGTCCGCACGAGCGGCGCCGCACCCCATACAGTCTCGTCGTTCGGTAATCCCAGTGACGTACCAATACTCGGAGATTGGTCGGGTACCGGGCATCAACACCTGGGGATTTTTCGCGACGGAACCTGGTTCCTGGACGTGAATGGAAACGAGATCTATGACCCGGGCGACCGCACGTTTCTATTCGGCCAGGCTGGGGATGTGCCACTTGTCGGCGATTGGGACGGCACGGGAACCCAGAAAGCGGGACTGTTTCGAAACGGAACGTTCATTCTCGACTTCAGCGGCCTCATCTCCGGAATTGCCACTGGAAAGACTAGCCAATCTTTTACTCTCGGGCAGTCCGGCGATATTCCGGTCGTAGGCGACTGGAATCATCTCGGCACCTCCAAAGTGGGAATCTTTCGTGGTGGCCAATGGCTTCTAGATATGAACGGGACCCACACCATTAACGGGCCGGCTCGATCTTTCGGGCAAGCGGGCGATTTGCCGCTGGTGGGCGACTGGGACGGATCGGGTCTGACTAAAGCCGGCGTCTACCGAAGCGGTGTATTCCTCCTCGACTACAACGGGAACTGGAACTTGGACGCCTATGGCGATCTCGCGCTTACCTTCGGTCCAGCAGCGCCCTATGCTCTGGTCCAGTACTGACCGTCGCTAAAGAGTACCGGCATCCGCGCCCAAGCGGTTAGAATAGTAGGGTGCGTAAGGCTTTAATTACCGGAATCACTGGTCAGGACGGTTCCTATCTCAGCGCGTTTCTGATCGACAAAGGGTATCAGGTTCATGGACTGGTGCGCCGGGCAAGTACGTTTAATACGGATCGCATTGACCACCTTTACAAAGACCCGCATGATCCGGCGGCAAGGATGTTTCTGCACTATGGTGACCTCACCGACGGCAGTTCGCTCCGGCACATCCTGCGCAAGGTGGAGCCCGACGAAGTCTACAATCTCGGCGCGCAATCGCACGTTAAGGTGTCATTCAATCAGGCCGAATATACAGCTGATGTAGTGGCGACGGGGACCTTGCGCCTGCTCGAAGCTATCCGTGACTACAACAGCGAAGTCGGCAAGCAGGTACGTGTGTACCAGGCCGGCTCTTCCGAGATGTTCGGGGCCGCCAAGCCGCCCCAGAGTGAAACCACGGAGTTCTATCCGCGTAGTCCCTATGCCGCAAGCAAAGTGGCGGCGCACTGGTATTGCGTAAACTATCGGGAAGCTTACGACATGTTCGTGGTGAACGGAATTCTGTTTAACCATGAGAGTCCGCGCCGCGGCGAGACGTTTGTTACTCGCAAGATTACGCGCGCGCTCGGGCGTATCTACTGCGGCTTGCAAGACAAGCTGTTCCTGGGTAACCTCGATTCGAAGCGCGACTGGGGCTTTGCCGGCGATTATGTCGAAGCCATGTGGCTCATGCTGCAGCAGGAGACCGCCGATGATTTTGTCGTGTCCACCGGCGAGGCGTGGTCAGTACGGGAGTTCCTGGAAGAGGCCGCCAGCCAGATCGGAATCGATTGGAAAAAGCATGTGGAACTCGATCCCCGCTATCTGCGCCCCACCGAAGTTGATTTCCTTTTAGGCGATTCCACCAAGGCGCGTAAAGCTTTGAATTGGAAGCCGCGCGTTTCCTTTAAGGAACTGGTGAAGATGATGGTGGAGCACGATGTGGAACTCGCGCAGCAGGAACAAACGCTGATGCGGGCGGGCCACACGGTAGCGCTACGCGGTGTCGCTAATTTCTGATGCTTCCGCAAGATAGCGTATACGTGGCAGGGCATCGGGGGCTGGTCGGCTCCGCCATTGTTCGCGGGTTAAAAGCCGCCGGTTATCTGAACCTGATTCTTAAGACCCGGTCGGAGTTGGATCTGACTAGCCAAGCTCGCGGTATCCGACTTCTTCGCCAAGGCGCGGCCCCAGTATGTCTTTTTAGCGGCGGCCAAGGTGGGCGGCATCCTTGCCAACAACGTTCTCGGCGCCGACTTTATCCGGGACAATCTCCTGATCCAGACCAACGTGATTGACGCCGCTTGGCGCAACGGAGCTAAGAAGCTGCAGTTCTTGGGTTCTTCCTGCATCTACCCCAAACTAGCGCCGCAGCCGATCAAAGAGTCCGACCTGCTGACCGGTCCGCTCGAGCCGACGAATGAACCCTACGCCATTGCTAAGATCGCCGGGATAGGAATGTGTCAGGCGTATCGGGCTCAGCATGGCTTCGATGCGATCAGCCTCATGCCGACCAACCTCTATGGGCCCAATGACAACTTCGATTTGAAGAGCTCTCACGTCTTGCCTGCCCTGATGCGCAAGTTCCACGAGGCCAAGCTCGCTCAAGCGCCCAATGTCACCATCTGGGGCACGGGCACGCCGCGGCGCGAGTTCCTTCACGTTGACGATCTCGCGGATGCGGCCATCGCGCTGATGGGATCTTATAGCGGAGCGGAAATCGTCAACGTGGGGACTGGTGAGGACATTAGCATTCGCGATCTTGCCCTTTTGGTTCGCGAGGTCGTCGGGTTTGAGGGCGCTCTGGTGCAGGACACATCCAAGCCGGATGGCACCCCGCGCAAGCTGCTCGACGTGTCACGCCTGACTTCACTCGGATGGCGCGCCCGCATCTCTCTGCGGATGGGATTGCACACACTTATCGTTGGTTCCTCGACAATCCGCACACGCAACGAAGTGCCGGCATGACTGCGGCCTGAGTCGATCCCGATGATCCGCTTCGGATCGGAAGTTTGCGCGAACTGGGAAGCCGCGAGCCAGCGCGAGTGGCTGGAAACGAATGCCCTGGGCGGCTTTGCATCCGGGACCGTTGCCGGCGCAAATACCAGACGCTATCACGGGCTGCTAGTCGCGGCCAGCGCACCTCTCGAACGCCAATTGCTGTTGGCCAAGATCGAAGAGACCGTGAGCACGGGCGCCGATCTCCTGGAACTTGCCTGCAACGTGTTCGCCGGCGGCGTATATCCGGAAGGATATCGGGCCCTCGCCGAGTTTCGGCTGGACCCTTGGCCTACGTGGCGGTGGAGATTCGGCGGGGTGCAGATCGAGAAGTCCATTTGCCTGATAGCCGGCGAAAATACCACGGTGATCGAGTACCGGATTTCGGGCGCGGCCGAAGCAACTCTGCGCCTGAAGCCGTTGATTGCCTTTCGCGATTACCATGCGACTACGCACGCCAACCCCGCGCTGAACGAAGAGGTGACGGAGAGCGAAGGCGCGGCTTCGATCCAACCGTACGCGGACTTAACCCGGCTGCACTTCGGATATGGACAAGCGGTTTTATCGCGTACCGGCGACTGGTATCGGCAGTTTCAATACCCACGCGAGCAGGAGCGCGGGCTCGACTCCGAAGAGGATCTGTTTCAGCCGTTTGAACTGACGATGGCGCTTACGCCAGAAGCACCCGGGCGAATCATCGTATCGACTGAACCGGTGGCGGGGCGCGATGCCGCCCAGTTGCTGGATGCCGAACGCGCGCGCCGCTTGGAATCTTCGACCGAACTGGTTCCCGCGCTCCACCGGGCCGCGGGCCAGTTCCTGATCGCGCGGGGCGATCAGACTACGGTGATCGCGGGTTATCACTGGTTCACGGATTGGGGACGGGACACCATGATCGCGTTGCCCGGGCTCGCTCTTGGGACGGGTCAAACCGAGGTATTCCGTCACGTGGTTCGGGCCTTTCTGGCGTTCTTCCGCCAGGGCCTGATGCCTAACCGCTTCCCGGATGCGGGCGCCGACCCGGAATACAATTCCACCGATGCGACGCTCTGGTTCGTCGAAGCTCTACGGGAATACGCCGAGAGCACGGGCGATTTCGACTTCATCCGCGAGCAGTGTTGGAGCGCGCTGCGCGACATCGTCGAGTGGCGCGAGCGAGGAACACTGTTCGGCATACGAGTGGAGGCCGACGGCCTTTTGACGGGCGGCCAGGCCGGCGTACAGCTGACGTGGATGGACGCGAAGGTCGGTGATCGGGTGATCACCGAACGTGCGGGCAAGCCCGTGGAAATTCAGGCGCTCTGGTATAACGCGCTCTGTTCTATTTCGGACCTCGCTGTCCGATTCGCAGAGGGCGACTTCGGCGCGAAGTGCGCGCAGATGGCCACGCTTACGAAACGCAGCTTCAACGCCCAGTTTTGGAACGAAGCCGAAAGCTGCTTGTTCGACGTGGTCCATGGGGACAGCCGCGACGGGGCGATCCGGCCCAATCAGATACTGGCCTTCAGCCTACGGCACGCGATCTTGGAGAAAGATCGCTGGGGCCGAGTTCTTGACGTGGTGACGCGCGAACTGCTGACGCCGTTTGGATTGCGAACGCTCTCGCCGCGCGACTCGCGTTACTGCGGCCGGTACGAGGGTGACGCCTCGTCACGGGACGGCGCGTATCACCAGGGTACGGTCTGGCCGTGGCTGCTTGGCCCTTATGTAAGGGCAGCCCGCGCCGTGAACGAACACTCCGATCTGTCGCACATTCTTGAGCCGTTTCGCGAGCATTTGCTTACTGCCGGGTTGGGTCAGATCTCGGAAATCTTCGATGGTGACGCCCCTCATACACCGCGGGGCTGCATCGCCCAGGCCTGGAGCGTCGCGGAACTGCTCCGCGTGGCCCAGCTTATCGCTCGTTAGACCTCGCTCTTCTTGCGTTCGTAGGGGGCACGCAAGTATTTGGCGACATCGTCCTGAGCGCCTTGAGTGTTGTCCCGGGTACGGCGGGCTTGCTCATATTCATTCACCGCGCGATCGCGCTGGCCGGTGATGTCGAAGATCTTACCCAAGCTAATGTGAGCCCAGACCTCGACCCACTTAGGGTCCAGATCTCCATTCAACGACTCGCGGAACTCATTCGCTGCGGACTGATAGTTGTTCTGCAGGAAGTAGACTTCGGCAACGCGGTAGTGAGCGAGGGAACTGTTGCGTTTCGTTTCGATTGCCTTTTGATACTCCTTCAAGGCATCGGGGAATTCGCTGATCTCGGCAAACTGTTCGCCGCGCCGAATGGCGACCGAGACGCGGAGTTCGGGGCTGAGGCGCAGCACTTTCACATTCGGATCGATGGCGACGGACTTGGGCTTTCCGAACGTGTCGACGGAAAACTCGGACGAGGTTCCAGCCACTTCGATGCGCTTGTCTTCGGGATTGCCTTCAGTCTCGATGCGGAGATCGACGGGCATGCGGAAGGTATCGAGATCCTGGGCGATTTTGCCCACCACGCGAAAGCCCTTCTGGGTGCGAAACACGGTGTAATCGAGCTTAAACTCCGGGGTGCCGCTGGCTTCGACCCACTCGATGAAAAACCATTTCAGATCTTCCTTGGAAACCTGCTCGGCGGTCTTGCGGAAATCGGCCGTATCGACTGACTTCCAAAAGTTGGTTTCCAGAAAAAGCTTGAGGGTCTTATAGAAGTTTTCGTCGCCAAGCACGGCGCGAAGCATGTTGAAGACCTCGGCGCCTTTGCTGCCAGTCAGGGCCCAATACTCAGGCGAATAGTCTTCCATGCGGGCGGCTTGGATCATGGGCACGGTATCGATGGTGAGCGCTTCGATGCTCACGGTTTTCATTTGAGCTTCGAGCGCGGCGGCGCCTTTTTCATGTTCGGCCCAGAGCCCTTCGGAGTAGGCGGCGAGGCCGTTGGTAAGCCACATGTGATTGCGGGTGGCGGGCGAAACAGCGACTCCCCACCATTGCTGCGAGACCTGGTTGGCCAGCACGCGGGCATTCACGTCACGGCCGATGGTGCGCGGATTGAGAAATAGCAGACCGGGCGCGGAATAGCCCGCGGGCGCGCCAGCCTCGGTTTCCACGACGGTGAGGTTTCCATAGGCCACCTGGCCGAACAGGCCGGTGAAGTAGTTGACCATGGCCGCGATGCTAGCGCCGTACTGCCCTCCCATCTCCCGCTCCGTCCCGCGGAAATAGAGTTCGGTATGGATGCCCTCGTCGTTGGTCTTAACGGCGGAACCCTTGGTGACGGCAAAACTGCCCGGAAACGAATCCTTGGTGAACTTGTAGTTAAACTCGCCCGCGGCACCCGCACCGGCGCCACTCGCCACGACGTTGTATCCGGACGGAACGCGCACGGTCAAGTCTGCCGCAAAGCGATCGGTGGTGTAGCCACTGACGGGGAACCAGCGCGCCGGGTAAAGAAGGTAGGCGAAATCCTCATGAATGGCAGCAAACTTGATGCCGAAGACAGGCGAATCTTCGTCGCCGCTGAGACGCCCTTCATAGTCGAAGGTCAGCGCGTGTTTCGAACCTTTCGCGAGCGGGCTTGGGAACGCGACCCGCACGGTGAAATCGCTCTGGGTGCGCGAGGGCTGCAACTGGTGGCCTTGCTCGTCGACAACCTTGGAGATGTTGAGGGAGTTATTGAGCTCGAACGGAATAGAACTGATTCCGTCGTCGACCGGGGTGAAGTCGACGGTGACGTGCGCCGTGATCGACTGCGAGGCGGGCTTGATTTCCGCGTTGATCGCATAGTGTTGGACATCGATGCGGGATTGGCGCGGCTGCTGCGCGTGTAGCCGGTCCGACCAGCCCGCTAGGGCACACAGGCCCATGGTCAACCACAGAGTTTTACGAAACGAACCCAATTCGTTCTCCTTGTAAGTTCCAGATTTCGGCGGCGGCGCGGTGAATGGCGTCTTCAGAACCGCGCAAGCGGGAGGCCACTTCCTGTAAGTCGCGGCGCATTTCATCCCGGCGGGCGGGGTCACGCAAGAGCAGACCCGCCTCGTGAACGAGTCGATCGGCCGTCATTTGGCCCTGCATCAATTCGGGCACCACCTGTCGACCGGCTATGAGATTCACCATGCAATAGAAGGGGATACGCACCAGCAACTTCCCCAAAAACCAACTAGCTGGCGTCACCCGGTAAAAAGTAATCATGGGAGTTCCCAGCAAGGCAGCTTCAACCGTGACCGTGCCGCTCGCCGCCAGGGCCAGATCCGCATGCGCCAAGGCGTCCCACGACTGTCCTTCTATCACTTTGATGGACGCAGCGGAAATCCGTTCCCGAAAATTGCCGTTTAGGTAGAAATCCCTGCCAGTTGTAGAGGATGCGGGGAGCACGAAGACAGCGCCGAAGTCCTTGGCTAGGCGTTCCGCCGCATCAAGTAACACCGGCAGGTGGCGGGCGGCTTCACCGCGGCGGCTCCCGGGCAACAGAGCGATAACTGGGGAGAGACCGTCCATTCCATGAAGCTGCAGGAATTCCGAGTGGCTCATGGTTGGTCCGATCCGGCTGGCGAGAGGGTGGCCAATGTAGGTGGCCGGGACACCGTTTTCGAGGAAAAAGGGTTCCTCAAAAGGAAAAATGCAAAGCAATCTGGTGAGTACGCGGCGCATTTGAGGGAGCCGGTCCTTGCGCCAGGCCCAGACCTGGGGAGCGACAAGGTACACGACGGGGATGCCTAGCGCGGCAAGTTCGCGGGCGACGCGCAGGTGAAAGTCCGGGGAATCGGTGAGGATTGCCAAATCCGGCTTCTGTTCCCGGATGGCGCGGACCAGCTTACGGAACTCCCCATAGATCCGGGGAATGTGCACGAGAACTTCGACAAGGCCGACGACGGCCAGGCTTTCGGACCGGATGACGGGGTGGACGCCCGCAGCGCGCATCTTAGGGCCGGCGCACCCAAAAAACGAAGTATCGGGTTCGGTGTTGCGGAGTTCCTCAACCAACCAAGCAGCGTAAGTATCGCCGGAGGATTCGCCGGCGGAAATGAGGATTTTGCGCCCGGCAGACATGTTCGACGCGGCCTCCCGCTGTCAATATCTTAGCAACCGCCCCCAACTTCTCACGTTGTTACAATCACTTAAACTAATGCCGGGTCTGGCCACGCGCACATCTATCGATCAATTCGCCTTATCGCTAAAAACAGATCTGGAGAAGTTAGGACGGGGATTTTCTTACGTGGCGTTGGAGGCCATGCCCGCCGATGAACTGCGCGAATACCTGCATGAACCGGTAGCGGCCTTACCGGCCAACGTTTGCGAGGCGATCGGGGAAGTACGCGTGGTGCTAACTCCCTATCTGGAGCGGGTTTCGGAACGGGAAGCACCGGCGGTGGCTTACGATGCACCGCCCATGACGCGGCGGCTACGGTCTGCGTATCTGGTGGATAAGAACGCCACTCTGTTCTTCGCCGTGCGGGACGAGAACCCTTCGGAATACCACCAGATTTTCTTCAATACCCTGGCGCATTTGTTGAACCGGCGGGTGCCGAAAGAGACGCAAATGAAATACGGTTTGCTGCTGCTGGCGGAGATGGAACAGCGTGTGAACGGAGAAGTGGACGAGCCCAGTTGGGTCCGAAAACAGAACTTGCCGCGCAAGGCCGGCACCGGCCAGCCGACCCCAAATTCGAAGCTGTTTCGGGAGTATGTGGCGCAATCGTTCACCGATACGATGACGCTGTACATGCATGGAATCTGCTGCGACATCGACGTGGAAACCGGCCCACGGCAGTTGCCAAGCCGATGGCTGCGGAAGAGGCTGGAAGCGCTTTATGCCTGGTTTCCGCCGCCGGACGGGCGTCCGGTTCTGCCGGAACACTTATTGGGGCGGCTAGGAAGCGACCGGCTCCCCTAGGGCGGATTGTGCAAGTTTGTGCGCAATTTCCTTTCCGAGCATGCCAATTTCACCGGGCGGGCCGACGCAGGCAGGGCAGCCGGAATCGCACGGGCAGGCAGCGATGAGCTCGGTCGTGCGGCGCAATAGATCGGCCGCCATGCGAAACAGTGGAACGCTTTGACCGATGCCACCCGGATAGTTATCGTAGAGATAAAGGTTCGGAGACCATTCCCGCTCGGCAGTAGTCTCCGAGACGGAGATACCCAAGTCACGCGGATCGCACATCAGAAGCAGTGAGGCCAGGGTACGAAGGGCGTTGCTCAAACCGGCGAGTCCATTCTGGAGTTCGGCGGGTGTGCAGCCGAGGGTAGCCAGAAACGCGGCGGGCCAGTGCAGCCAGAACGCGGTGGTGTGCATTTCCTGTTCGGGCATTTGCAGCTTGCCAGCGCCCACGTTTTCCAACGTATAGAACTTGATCTTCTTAAAGCCGACAATCTGCCGATTGATGCGAACGTCGCCATGTACGCGTAGCACAGGACCAAGCGGCTCGGACTCAAACCGATTCAGTTCAGCGACTTGGGTGTAATCGATGGCGTCGGTGTAGTAGTCGCAATCGACGCGCTTGACATAGGCTTTGCGCTCCTCATAGTCAAAACGTTCCACGTGAAACTGTTTGGCCTCGTGCAGATAGATGGCTTTCTCGTGAAGCGTGGTGAGGGCGGTGGGAAAGCTGACCTCGGCAATGACTTTGGGCTCACCAGTGATATCGATCACTACGAAGTTGTCGCTGGTGACGGCCCGGAGAGAGACGGTATCGGCCGGGTAAGTTTCCGAGGTCCAATGCCAAACTTGTGCAGACTTGTGCACAAAACCAGTTTCTTCGAGGAATGCACACAGCTCGGCCGTATCGTGCGGGCCGAACTTCTCATTGGCTTCAATGGGGAGTTCGAAGGCGGCGCATTTGAGGTGAGCAAGCAGGATTTCTAGATTATCGGGATTGATGTAGGCGTGTTCCGGGGAACTACCGAAGAAGTACTCGGGGTGTTCGACGACGTATTGATCGAGCGGCGCGCTGGAGGCGACGAGCACGGCGGCGGAGGCGGATTGACGGCGACCGGCGCGACCGGCGCGCTGCCACGTAGATGCGATTGTTCCAGGGTATCCGGCCATCACGACAGCATCGAGCGATCCGATATCAATGCCCAACTCCAGAGCATTGGTGGCGACAACAGCGCGGATTTCTCCGGCACGGAGACGCTGCTCGATTTCGCGGCGCTCGCGTGGCAGATAACCGCCGCGATACCCGCGGACGCTCTCGGTAGGGACGCGGCCCCGATCGCACGCGTCTTTCAGATAGGTGACCAGCACTTCGGTCGCGAGGCGGCTGTTGGCGAAAACGAGGGTTTGCTGCCGGTGATCGAGGAAGTCCATTGCGATGCGGCGGGTTTCATTGATGTAACTGCGGCGAATGCCGAGCTGGCGATTCACCACGGGCGGGTTGTAAAAGATCATGTACCGCTCGCCGGCGGGAGCGCCATTGCGATCGATGAGCGAGAACGGCTGGGCGGTGAGGGCTTCGGCGAGCTCGCAAGGGTTAGCGATGGTGGCCGAACAACAGATGAACTGAGGACGGGAGCCATAGAACGCGCATAAGCGAGCCAAGCGGCGGAGCACGTTGGCGAGATGGCTACCGTAAACGCCGCGATAGTAATGCAGTTCGTCAATGACGATATAGCGCAGGTTTTCGAAGAGGCGAGCCCACTTGGTGTGATGCGGGAGGATGCCGGCGTGGAGCATGTCCGGATTGGTGAGCACAACGTTGGCGCGCTGGCGGATGGCTTTGCGAGCGTCCGAGGGTGTGTCGCCATCGAAGGTATGGACGCACAGCTCGGAGTGCATCTCTTCGACGAAGGTGTGGAGTTCGTGGAGTTGGTCTTCGGCGAGCGCCTTGGTGGGGAAGAGATACAGAGCGCGAGCGTCAGGGTTTTGGAGTAGCGCGTTAAGGACGGGAAGGTTGTAGCAGAGCGTCTTGCCGCTGGCAGTGGGCGTGACGATGACGATGTTGCCGCCTTGTGCGCTGGCTTCGAAAGCATCGGCCTGATGCGCGTAGAGCTGCTGGATGCCGCGGGCTTGGAGCACTTCGGCGATGGCTGGTGAAAGGGCTTTGGGCAGAGGCAGGAAAACGCCAGGGCGGGCAGGCTCATGACGGATGGCGCGGACGGGAGATTCGTCGCGGGTGGTGAGCGCGGTGAAAGAAGCGATGACGGCGTCAAGGGACGGCTCATTGCGGCGCTGGCGGGCGGCGGTGAGGTCGAGTGGGGAGTCGGGGAATGAGAGGGAGAGATTCACTTCGCCTTTTCTTTGCCTACGGTAGCGGAAATAGCGGTGAATGGCAAGGGGGACGACGAGGCGGGCGGGATTGGGTTCCCAGCTATATGCCGCGAGCGTGGCGGTGGGCGATGTGACCGGAGATGGAGTCCCGGACATTGTGTTGGCTGGTGGTCAAAACGGTTCGGCGGTTGCGTTGGCCAATAGCTATTTCCCGGGGTTGGGCAATGGATCGTTCGGGCCTGAAGTGTTCGTGCGCGCCGATCTCGGTCCGAATGCGGTTGCCCTGGTGGATCACCGTGCCGACTGACAGTAGCCGGTCGGATAGAATAGTCCGCAGTCCTCGAAACCTTGCAACCGACCGACGTTCAGAACCCGAATTATTTCCACCGCGTGGTGGATTGCCAGTGGGCCTGCCCGGCCCATACGAATGTGCCGGAGTATATCCGGCTGATCGCTCAAGGCCGCTACGCCGAGTCCTACATGCTGAACCGGCAATCGAACGTGTTCCCGGCGATTTTGGGGCGCACGTGCGATCGGCCATGCGAGCCGGCGTGCAGGCGGGAACGGGTGGATGGGAAACCTGTCGCAATCTGCCGTTTGAAGCGAGTTGCCGCGGATTTGAAGGGCGATATTGCGCATTTGCTGCCGCGCGCGCCCGAACGGAAGAACGGCAAGCGCATCGCGTGCGTAGGCGCGGGTCCGGCCTCGCTCACGGTGGCGAACGATCTGATGCCGCTGGGCTATGAGGTCGTGATGTTTGAGAAGTCCGAGAAGGCGGGCGGGTTGATGCGGTCGAATATTCCCGCGTTCCGATTACCGGGCAGCATTATCGATGAAGAGACGCAGGCGATTCTCGACATGGGAGTCGAGATTCGGTACAACACGCCGGTCGAGAGCATGCGCGAGTTGCTGCATCAAGGTTTTGACGCGGTGTTTGCGGGGACGGGCGCGCCGCGCGGGAAGAACCTGGATATTCCGGGCCGTTATGACACCGACCGCATTCATATCGGGATTGATTGGCTGGAGTCGGTGGCGTTCGGCCATATCGACGCGATTGGCGAACGCGTACTGATCATCGGCGTGGGAAATACGGCGATGGATTGCTGCCGTTCATCGCGCCGCATGGGTGGCAAGGACATCAAGGTGATGGCGCGGCGTCCGCGCAGCTTTTTCAAAGCATCTCCGTGGGAACTGGATGACGCGGAAGAGGAAGGCGTCGAGATCCTGATCAACTATGCGCCGAGCCGGTTTGTGGTGGAGAACGGCAAGTTGATGGGGATGGAGTTCGAGCGGCTGGAGTGGGACGCGGGCGCGAAGAGATCGAAGACTATCGACACAGTGTTCTTGCCGGCGGATGATGTGATTTTGGCGATCGGGCAGGAGAATGCGTTTCCTTGGATCGAGCGTGACTTGGGAGTCGAATTCGATCGCTGGGAGATGCCGGTTATCGACGAGGCGACGTTCCAATCGACACTACCGAAGGTGTTCTTTGGCGGGGACGCGGCGCTGGGTCCCAAGAACATTATCTGGGCTGTGGAGCAGGCGCACCAGGCCGCGATTTCGATTCACCAGTTCTGCCAGGGATTGCCGGTGAAAGAGCGGCCGCCGGTAGGGATGAACCTGATCAGCCAGAAGATGGGGATCAGCGAGTGGAGTTACCACAACGACTACAATCCGGCGGCGCGGCAGAAGATGCAGCACGTGGAGTTGACCGAGCGCTTCCGTGAGCTGAATGTGGAAGTGGAGCTCGGCTTCAGCGCGGAGCAGACGGCGAGGGAAGTGCAGCGCTGCTTGAACTGCGATATTGAAACGGCGTTCGCGCCGAAGCGATGTATTGAGTGCGACGCGTGTATCGATATCTGTCCGGTGCAATGCCTGACGATCACGCGCAACGGCGAGGAAGAAGAGCTGCGGAAGCGGTTATCGGCGCCCGCTTTGAATATTAGCCAAGCGCTATATGTTTCGGCCCCGCTGCCACAGACGCAGCGCATCATGGCCAAGGACGAGGATGTCTGCGTGCACTGCGGATTATGCGCGGAGCGATGCCCGACGGCGGCGTGGGACATGCAGAAATTCGAAGTCCTCATCTCACTAGCAGGGACCCCTACTTGGAACAATTCGTTAGTGTCCGCGTAAACGATTTCGCCTTCAAACTGGCCAATGTAAACGGAACGGGATCAGCTAGCGCGAACGGCCTGATCATGCAAGCCATCTTTCGGATGGGCATTCCGGTTTCGGGAAAGAATCTATTTCCATCGAATATCCAGGGGCTGCCGACGTGGTATGAGATCCGCGTGAATGGGCGGGGACATACGGCGCGAGCGCTCGATTACGACCTGATGGTCGCGATGAACGCGCAGACGTATGAGCACGACATTCTGGAAGTGCGGGCGGGCGGCTGGGTGTTTTACGACTCGAGCTGGCCGCTGGACGCGGCTCTGCTACGCCCGGATGTTCACCTGATCGGGATGCCTCTGGCGCGGATGTGCAATGAGCAGTTTGCCGATCCGCGGGAGCGCATCCTGATGAAGAACATCGCGTATGCGGGGGCGCTGGTGGCGTTGCTCGATATCGAGATGGACGTTGTGGAGCGCCTGTTGGAAGAAAGCTACGGCAAGAAGCCGGCGCTGATGGCTTCCAATATGAAGGCGCTGCGGCTCGGGCTGGAGTACGCCAAAGAAAACTTCGAGTGCCCATTACCGCTGCGTTTGCGGGCGATGAACGAGAACGAGGACAAAATCCTGATCGACGGGAACACAGCGATCGCGCTAGGGGCCGTGTATGCAGGAGCCACCGTGGCGGCCTGGTATCCGATCACGCCGGCGACGTCGGTGATGGACGCGTTCCAGCGGCTCTGCAACAAGTACCGGCGGGATGCGGAAACGGGCGAGAACAATTTTCTGATCTTGCAGGCCGAGGATGAATTGGCGGCGATCGCGATGGTGATCGGGGCGATGTGGAATGGGGCGCGCGCGTTTACATCGACAGCCGGTCCGGGGATCTCGCTGATGAATGAGCTGCTCGGGCTGGCTTACTATGCGGAGATCCCCGCAGTGGTGGTGGATGTGCAGCGGGTGGGTCCATCGACAGGCATGCCGACGCGCACGCAGCAGTCGGATCTGCTTTCCTGCGCTTACGCATCGCACGGGGACACCAAACATATTCTGCTGATTCCGTCGAATCCGGCGGAGTGCTTCGACTTCGCGGTGCGGTCGTTCGATCTGGCGGAGAGATTTCAAACGCCGGTGATATTGATATCGGATCTGGATATCGGGATGAACGATTGGGTGGTGCCGCGCCTGGAGTGGGACGATGCGTACCGGCCGGATCGCGGGCGCGTACTGAGCAAAGAGGAAATTGAGGAGCTGCCGAAGTTTCGCCGGTATATGCCGGAGAACGGAACGAATGTAGCGCCGCGTACGTTGCCGGGAGTGCATCCGAAAGGGGCGTTCTTCACGCGCGGTTCGGGGCACAACAAATTCGGGGCGTATACCGAGATTCCGGATGAATATCAGGAAGTGCTGGATCGATTGCTGGAGAAGCATAAGGCCGCGGCGCACTCGGTTCCGGCGGCGATTGTGGAGCGGCGAGCGGGGGCGAAATTCGGCGTCGTGACTCTGGGAGGCTGTGAAGGCGCGGTACGCGAAGGTTTGGATTTACTGAGTGCGCGAGGGATTCAGGCGGACTTCATGCGAATTCGGGCGTTTCCGTTCGGGCCGGAGGTGGAGCAATTTCTGAACGAGCACGAGTTTTGCTTCGTGATTGAGCAGAACCGCGACGCGCAGTTGAAGTCGCTGCTAACCATAGAGACGTCCGTGCCCAAGGAGAAGCTCCGGCCAGTGTTGGTTTATGGCGGGTTTCCTCTAAGCGCACGTCATGTGGTGGATGGCATTTTCGGACGGCTGACGCAAGGGGCGGAAGCGGTTCCGCCGCTGGAGCATGATACGTTGCCGGAGGGCGATATTGCGGGTATGGAAACACCGGTGGAGGTTTAGGGATGCCGTCGATTGTAAAGCCAGCGGTGGCGCATCCGAGTGCGCAGCGCAATCGGATCGGGCTGACGCTGCGGGATTATGAAGGGTCGATGTCCACGCTGTGCGCGGGATGCGGACACGATTCAGTGACGGCGGCGATTGTGCGGGCTCTGTGGGAGCTTTCAATCGAGCCACACCGGCTGGCGAAGATGAGTGGGATCGGCTGCTCATCGAAGACGCCCGCGTATTTTGTGAGCGGGGCGCATGGATTCAACTCGGCACACGGCCGGATGCCGCCAATTGCGACCGGGGCGAACGCAGCGAATCGAGAATTGCTGTATTTAGGGGTTTCCGGCGATGGAGACTCGCTATCGATCGGTCTGGGCCATCTCTGCCATGCAATTCGGCGCAATCTGCGGATGGTCTACGTGATCGAGAACAACGGCGTGTACGGGCTGACTAAAGGGCAGTTTTCGGCATCGGCGGATGTGGGTTCGAAGAGTAAGAAAGGGGAGCCGAACCGGGTGGCGCCGATCGACCCAATCACATTGGGGCTGAGCTTGGGAGCGACGTTTCTGGCGCGCGGCTTTTCCGGGGACAAGGAGCAACTGGTACCTCTGTTGAAGGCGGCGATCGCGCATCGCGGGTTCGCGTTGGTGGATGTGATTTCGCCATGCGTGACGTTTAACGATCATGCGGGGTCGACCAAGAGCTATTTGCATATGCGGCAGAATGCGATTCGCGCAACCGAGACGGATTTTGTTCCGCACGCCACCGAGGTGCTGGCGGAGATCAGCGCGCAAGGCGAGACGAGCGTGGCGCTGCACGATGGCAGCGTCGTCCGGTTCACGACGGTACCGCCGGATTACGATCCGACAAATAAGGCGGCGGTGGCTGAATACATTCGAGCGCAAGCCGGGACCGGACGCATCGTCACAGGGTTGCTGTATCTCGACGAGCAAACACCCGACGTGCATGAATTAAATAAGACTCCAGCGGGGGCGCTCTCCAGCGTGCCGTACGAAAAGCTTTGTCCGGGTGCGGCGGAGCTGGCGAGTTTGCAGGAAGAGTTCCGGTAGCTCATGGCAACGCTGCTGCAAACCGTACCGGGCACGAGTATGCTGGCCGCGGAGAATGTTTCGAAGGCATTCCCGCTTCCCGATGGGGGCAAGCTCACGGTCTTGCACGACGTATCGCTCAGCATTCACGCCGGGGAAGTGGTGGCTTTGTTGGGCCGGAGCGGTTCCGGAAAGAGCACGCTGCTGAGGATTTTGGCGGGCTTGATCGAGCCGACGCAGGGCCGCGTGTTGGTGAAGGAGAAAGAACTCACCGGCGCCAATGGCGACGTCGCGATGGTGTTTCAGAGCTTCGCGCTGTTGCCGTGGCTCACGGTGCAGGAGAACGCGGAACTGGGGCTGATTGCGCGCGGTGTAGATCGGGCGACCTGCACCAAGGAAGCGGAGCATGCTCTGCAGATGGTGGGGCTGGAGGGCTTCGAATCGGCGTACCCGCGCGAGCTATCGGGCGGGATGCGGCAACGGGTTGGATTCGCGCGCGCTTTCGTGATGCACCCGGACGTGCTGATGATGGACGAGCCGTGCAGCGCGCTGGACGTCTTGACGGCGGAGAATTTGCGCGGGGAAATCAGCGATCTTTGGGAGCAGGGAAAGTTTCCGGCGAAGAGCATTTTGCTGGTGACGCACAACATTGAAGAAGCGGTGCTGCTCTCAGACCGCATTGTGGTTTTGGGTGCGAATCCGGGATGTATTCGGGGCGAGGTACGGGTGGATATTCCGCGGCCGCGAAGGGCCAAAGATCCGCAATTCGTGGCGCTGGTCGATTACATTTACCAGGTAATGACGAATCCCACGGCAGCGGTAGCCTCGTTCGATTCGGGCGCGGCGTGCGCGATACCGCAACCGCACGAAGAACGTTTCCGGATGCTTCCGCATGCGCGCGTGGGCGGTATTAGCGGGCTGTTGGAAATCATCAACGAGCAAGGCGGGCGCGAGGATCTTCCGGTCTTAGCGGACAAGCTGCGCCTGGAGGTAGACGATCTGTTGCCGACCGTGGATGCCGCCGTGATGCTGGGATTCGCGACGGTGTCCCAGGGAGATGTGCACATCACCGACGCGGGGCGCGAGTTTGCGACGGCGGATGTCGACCGGAGCAAGGAAATCTTTTCCGAGCAATTGCTCAAGAACGTTCCATTCGTTTCCACGGTGGTGGAGACCTTGCGGCAGAAGCAGAACGGGACCCTGGGAAAAGACTTCTTCACGGATATTCTGGACGAACACTTCACCGCGGCCGAAGCGGAGCGCCAATTCGAGCAGCTGATCTATTGGGGCCGTTACGCCGCGCTTTATGAGTACGACGCGGACGAAGAGAAGGTGTATCGCATCGAAGAAGAATCGCCCGCGGAAGAGAGCTAGTCGCGATAGAACCGGGCCACGGTTTCGATGTGGAACGTTTGGGGAAACAGGTCGACTAGCGTCAGGTTCTGCAGCCGGTAGCCACCGGCGATAAGTAATTGCCCATCGCGGCCGAGTGTGGACGGATCGCAAGCAACTAGAACGATCTCGGCGGGCCGTAGTTCGAGGAGCCGCCGCACGACAGCTTTTCCGAGTCCGGTACGCGGGGGATCAGCCAGGACCAGATCGGGGACGTCTTGCAATTGCGTGAGGAACAGATCGACATTTTGTTCGAGCGCATGGACGGACGCGCCTGCCTGGGCCGCGTTGAATGACAGATCGCGCGTGGCTCCGGAGCCGGACTCGACTGCAGTGACACGGGTAAAGCGAGTGGCCAGTGGAACGCTGAACAGGCCGACACCGGCATAAAGATCAAGGGCCATATCGCCTTTCGATTCACCCAGTACGGTTTCGACGAGGGGACGCACCAGAAAGCGATTGACCTGGAAGAACGATCCGTAGCTCACGCGATAACCGGAATAATCCATAGCGCCGGCGACCAGGCCAGGGATTTCTTCCTTCAGCCAGTCGAAGAATTTTTGGGCGATGGGGCGTTCGGTCTCGAGGACATGGAACTGCACAGCGGTTTCGTTCGTGAAGAGTTCGGCGGTGCGGAGGAACGAGGGCCATCGCCGCGCACGCATCATACGGTTGAGCGTCGCGATGCATTCATTCAGCTTGGGGGAACTGATGGGACAGCGATCGATAGCGCACAACTTGTGGGAACGGATCTCGCGATAGCCCAGGCGACCCTGTTCGAAGTGCAACTGAATGCGATTGCGGTAGCCGAAGGGCTCGCCGGTGATGACGGCAATGGGCGGCGGAGACTCGATTTTGCCGGTGCGGGCCAAGGTTTCCGTCAGGATCGATTGCTTGGCCGCGACCTGCGCCGGGTAGGAAAGGTGTTGATAGTGACATCCGCCGCAACGTCCAAAGTACGGGCATTCGGGAGCCACTCGGTCTGGCGAGGGAATTAACAGCTCGGTTAAACGGCCACGGGCCAGGCCGGAACGTTTTGGCTCGCGCTCAATCTCGGCGGTCTCGCCAGGAGCTACAAAGGGAGTGGCGATTACTTCGCCATCGACACGCGCGAGGCCATCGCCCCCATAAATCAGTTTTTCTACTTCGATCTTCACGGTGATATTGGCTGTTACGATAAGTCTTTCCTTCCATGAGAGCACGGGTTCTATCCGGGGTCCAACCAACCGGAAGTTTGCACATCGGCAATTACCTTGGGGCGCTCAGTAATTGGGTGCGTATCCAGAACGATTATGAGTGCATTTTCTGTATTGTCGACCTGCACGCGATCACGGTTTATCAGAAGCCGGCGGAGTTGCAGGCCAAGATCCGGGAAGTAGCGGCGCTGTTTCTGGCGGCGGGCGTGGACCCGAAGCAGTCGTCAATTGTGGTGCAGTCGGCGGTGAGCGGACATGCGGAACTGGCCTGGATGCTGACTTGCGTGACACCGATGGGCTGGCTGAGCCGGATGACGCAATTCAAGGCGAAGTCGGTCGCGCAGGAGACAGTCGGGACGGGACTGTTCGCGTACCCGGTGCTGATGGCGGCGGACATTCTGCTGTATCAGGCGGCGATTGTGCCAGTAGGAGAAGACCAGTCGCAGCATTTGGAATTGACGAGGGATATCGCGCAACGATTCAACGGCCTATACGGCGAGACGTTTACGGTTCCCAAGACCGTTCTGCCATCGGTGGGAGCTAAGGTGATGGGTCTGGATGACCCCGCGGTAAAAATGAGTAAGTCGGTCACGGGGGCAGGTCACGCTGTTGCACTGCTGGACGAGCCCGCGAAGATTCGAAAGACAATTATGCGCGCGGCCACGGATTCGCAACCGGCGGTGGAGTTCGAGAGCACGACGCCGATGGGACCAGGCGTAGCGAATCTACTTTCGATCTATCAGGCGTTCGGTTCGGTGACGGACGATCAGATGCGCGCGCAGTTTACCGGTATGCGGTATGGCGACTTGAAGAAGACGGTTGCCGAAATGGTGATTGCGAAACTGGAGCCGCTACAGGCCGAGTATCGCAAGATTCAAGCGGACCCGGGTTATCTCGATGCCATTTTACGGGAGGGGCAGGAGCGGGTGAATCCGATTGCGGCTCAGACGGTAAGGTTGGTGAAGGAGCGCATGGGTTTGTATACGGAGCGGGTGAAGGGAACTGAATCCGCGAGTTAGTTGGGCGGGCTACTCAGGAACCAGCGTCAGAGTGTCTTTAATATCCACATGATCGAACTGCAGCGGAAAACTGCGGCCATTGTAGTAGGCGTCCCATTGATCCTTGTAGTGACTTGAGAAGACATGTCCGCTTTCCCCGACCGGGAGGTTGAGCAGGGATCGATCCCAATCGCCAACCACGGCCGTGAAGCGCTCGGAAGGCCCCAGGCGGGACGTGGTTTGTTTCACCGCCGTGGAGCCGCCGCTCATCGGGACAGGTCCTATGTTGAAGTAAGTTCCCATGCCGGGAAGTTGTTTCAAGATCGGATGATCGATCTCTAGAGTCAGATAATTTCCGTATCGCCACTTAGTCAAATTCTTGCCCTGCAGGCGCTGGCCTTGGTGGAGCGCGTCACGGAGGCATCCAAGTAACATGAGATCGTAATCGGCGAACCATCCCGCGGGACGTTGATGGAGAAGTCGCTGAGCCGCGGGATAAGACATATTGAAAGGGCCACCGCTTTTCGGACCATTGACATATTCGGGGCCGGTACCTGTGGAGGCGCTATCGGCAATTGCGGCGCGTACATTGCGATCAGTCAATACGACGATGAGCGCGGCGCCAGAGTTCTTGTCTAACTGACCGTTGAAGGTACGCAACTGGTCGATAGAGGGCTTCAGGTCATCGTTGCCTTCGCGATGAGCGTCCCAGGCACGCACGAGCATCTTGGCTAGATCGTCCTCAAAGCCGGAATACACATCCTTCTGAATGGCGAGAGCATCCTCTGGAGTTAGTTTGGGGTTGGCGCGCAACCGGGCAAAGATCTGACGCGAACGATAGGTGGAAGCAAATTCGCCGCTGACTGTAAACGGGTACGTGGCGGGGAACGGATTTTGATTCGCGGTGCCGATGATTCCAGAGGGCGGGTTGAAGGCCGAGGGCAGTTGATCATAGGGGATGTAGCCGTCCCATTCGGAGTTACCAGCCGCGCCATCGAGGGGGAGATCTCCGGTGAAGCCGCGCCGGATGGGAAGCTTGCCGCTGGCGTGGTAGCCGATGTTTCCGTCCACATCGGCATAAACGAAGTTCTGGCCGGGTCCTGGAAACCCGCTGACGGCGGCGTTGAATTCGTTCCAATTGCGCGCGCGATCGATGTCCATGAAGGCGAGCGAGAAACCGACCGGTTCGGCGGCAGTCCAACGGAGCGCCATATGTTCGCCGTTTCCGTTGACGATTACTGGGCCGTGGCGCGTGACCCATTGCCGGAACTCCACCGGCTTTTGATTCTTGACCTGGATCAAGTCGCGCTCTAGCCGGGCTTGCTCCAGATGTCCTTGGAACAGGTATTGGCCGGTGCGCTCGTCCAGCTTTTCGCGATAGAGATCCTGCACGTTGAAATGCAGATTGGTAACTCCCCAAGCGATGCGCTGGTTGTGGCCGACGATCACGCCGGGCGCGCCGGGGAGGGACACGCCCGCGACTTTCAAATCAGGCGCTTCCAGGGCGACCATGAACCAGATTCCCGGAACCGAATATTCCAGGTGCATATCGTTAGATAGCTGCGGATGGCCGTGAGCAGTATGGGCTCCGGAGACGACCCAGGCATTTGAGCCGGGTTGAATCTCGTCGCCGGCGCGAACGGGAAACAGGAACGCGACTTTGGCGGGATCGCCATGGGCTGCGAGCTGGCTGCGTTGCAAGTGATCCGGCCAGGAAGTGGTCAGATCGCGATACATGTAAAGCGCGATCAGAAGAGTATCGACGGCGCTCCAAGGACGGGGAGAATAATCGAGCGCGGCGAACTCGAAAGGGAGGCTGGCGTGGTGGGTATCGATGAAGTAGTTGACTCCGCGGGCATAGGCGGTGATATCGGCCAGGTCATGCGGGGAAAGCGAGCCGTAGATGGTTTCAGCCAGACGCCGCATGCGGAGCTGGTGAGCTTCCTGATCGACAGGCAGAGTTGCGGGGCCGATGATTTCGGAGAGGTCGCCGGCGGCGCGGCGGCGCAAGGCATCCATCTGCCAGAGGCGTTCGGAAGCGGTTACATAACCTTGGGCGAAGAGAACGTCCTGCTGGCTCGCTCCTCGAATGTGCGGCATGCCGAGCGCATCGCGTGCAATCTCCACGCGTCCCGCGACCGGGGCTGGAACGTTACCGGAGGTTTTGGGGAGCGGCCGAATAAAGAACCACCATACGCCGGCGGCGAGCGCGAGGCCGGTGACTGCCAGGAAGATATTGACCACGCGGAGAAAACGGCTGAGCAGCACCATAGAATTGTATCTGTCCCGAACGTTAACCACTTATGCCAATTGCCCATCTCGGTTTGCGTGTTCTGCTACTGAGCTGCATTCTGGTCATTAATGCTTTTTTCGCCGGGGCGGAAGTGGCGTTGCTGTCCGTTCGTGAGTCCCGGCTGCGCCAGCTAGCAGAGCACGGGCAGACGGGCGCGCGGGTAGCTCTACAACTGCTTGCGAACCCCAGCCGCCTGCTTGGTGTGACGCAAGTCGGAGTAACCTTGGCGAGTTTAGGTTTAGGATGGGCAGGGGAAGACACGCTCTACGAGATCGCGCTGTTTCTGTTTCATCCGATCATGACGCCGGCGACCTCGGTGTTAGTGCGCACGGCAAGTTTTATTAGCGCTTTTCTGCTGATGACCTACATGCACGTGATTGTCGGCGAGGTGGTTCCCAAGAACCTGGCGATTCATACGGCGGATCGCCTGGCGGTGATTGTGGCGCCACCGCTGATGCTGTTCTCACGAATTTCAGCGCCGTTCATCACCGTGATTGAGCGTTCGGTGTCGGCCATTTCGGGCGCGATGGGTTTGGAGAGCAAGAAGCACGCAGGCGGGCATTCGGCGGACGAAATCCGGTTGATTGTGGCATCGAGCCGCGGCGCGGGCAATCTGCCGGAGAAGCAGGAGGAGTTGATCAATCGCGTGCTCGATTTGGAAGACCTCTCGGTACGCGAGGTTATGGTGGGGCGCAACCAGATTGCTTCAGTATCGGTCGAAGCTTCCCTGGATGAGGTGTTGCAGCGCATGATCGAGGAGCAGCATTCGCGACTGCCGGTATGGGATCGGGCGCCCGAGCAACTGGTCGGCATGATCTTCTATAAAGACTTGCTCCCGCTCTGGCAGGAACGCAGGCGGTTGATCCGCGAGGGGCGGCCACCGCGCCCATTTCGGGTCGCGCAGCTGATGCGCAAGCCGCTGGTGGTGCCGGAGACCAAGCTGCTTTCGGAGATCCTGGAGGAGTTCCGTGTCGGCAAATCTCACATGGCCATCGTGGTGGATGAATTCGGAACGGTGACCGGCTTGCTGACATTGGAAGACGTCCTGGAGCAAATCGTGGGCGAGATCGAAGACGAATTCGACGATACGCGCGTCGATCCAGTGGACGAGTCCGCGGAACTGCTGTTGGATGGCGGCACGAAGATTCGGGATCTCGAATCGCAGTACGGGTTCACACTACCGTCCGAAGCAGGATTTGAGACACTTGCCGGGTACATGCTTTATCGCTTTGGGCACATTCCAAAAGCAGGGGAATCCGTGGAGCATGAAGACCGGCGGTTTACGGTAGAAACCATGGAGCGCAATCGCATCGCGTCCGTGAAGATACAAAAGAGCGAGCCCCAAGCGGAGACGAACGAAACTAATGCTAGGTCTTGACGCGCGCGTTGCACGGATTACATGGACGGTAGCTGCCGTGTTGCTGCTTCTGGGAGCTGTCTACGAGACGCGGGAAACGATTTTCATTCTCATCATCGCCGTCATGTTCGCTTACATGCTGACGCCGATGGTGAACTTGATTAACCATCGGCTTCCGGGCAAGTCGCGGGCTCCGGGATTGGCGATCACCTATCTGGCGCTGATCGGGATTCTGATTGTACTGGGAATTGAGATCGGGAGCCGTGTGGCGGACGAGGCAACGTCGCTGGTGGCGCGCGCACCGCTGTTTGTCCAAAATCTGAAGAGCTGGTCTCCTACTCTTCCAAACCTGCCGTATCTCAACTCGGTCAAGGGCGACCTATTCGGGCGCGTGCAAGGCTTCTTCTCGAAGCACTCCGGCGATATCGTTAACTACCTGCCGAACGCGGGAATGAAGGTGCTGTCGCTGTCTAGCTATTTGTTATTCATCGTGCTAGTTCCGATTTTAAGCTTTTTTCTGCTGAAAGACGGGCACGAACTGCATGACGACTTTATCGGGATGATTCCAGCAGGTCCGGGCCGGGAACTGTGGATTGGCATTCTGGCAGATACCAACGTTCTACTCGGTCAGTATGTGCGGGCGATTGGGGCCTTGTGTTTGACAACGTTTGTGGTGTTCGGGATTTGTCTTACTCTGTTTGGAGTACCCTACTCGATTCTTCTGGCGACTATTGCATTTCCACTAGAATTTATTCCGATGTTCGGGCCGCTGATCGCGGCGCTGATTATCATCACGGTGACGGCGGCAAGTGGATATCAACACTGGCCATGGATCATCGTCTTCCTGGGCATTTATCGCGTGTTTCAGGATTACGTCCTGTCACCGCGGCTGATGAGCGCGGGCTTGGAAGTTCACCCGCTGCTAGTGATTCTGGGAGTGTTAGCAGGCGAGAAACTCGGGGGAGTGCCCGGTATGTTTCTGTCTGTCCCGGTAATTGCTCTTTTCCGAGTCATTTATCGGCGGTATACAGCTAGCGCGGCTCAGGTAAGACCATTAGTGGTGGCCGATAAGCACCAGGCCTTGAATCAAGTTTAACCAGGGTTTGAGCGTTTAGACTAGCTGGGCACGCAACTACGGGGCGGGCGCTCGCGTTAAAGAGTATAGGAACTTCGTTCCTTCCTCGGAGAAGTGACTATGTACTTGACACGCCTAATCGCCCTAGCACTATCTTCCGCGTTGATCATTGTTCCGGCGTCTGCCAAGAAGAAGTCGACAAAATCGGCATTAACAAGCCCTGCGGCTGCCCCGGTGGCCCGCCCAATGACGCCGGATGAGAAGGTCTTGCACGCGCTCAATCGGCTGGCTTTCGGTCCTCGGCCGGGCGACGTGCAACGTGTACAGGAGATGGGTTTGTCCCAGTGGATCGAGGGCCAGTTGCGGCCAGGGACTATTGCGGAGAATCCGGAGTTAGAGTCCCGGCTGCAGAAGCTGGATACGCTCTCGATGAGCACCGCGGAGATGGTCGAGAAGTATCCTCCGAATCAGGCGATCCGGCAGATGGTGAGCGGCAAGATCGCATGGCCGGCCGATGCGGACACGCGGTTGATTGTGCAGCATGTCGCGAACCGATACAAGAACAAGGTCGGCATAGCGACGGACCAGCCAGAGCCGGATTTCAATCAGGTTTTAGCAACTCTGACGCCAGTGCAACAGCAGGCCCTGCGTACCGGAAAGCCGCCGGAAAAGGTGGCCGTGCTCGCCGCGCTTCCCTTGCAGCAGCAGTATGACGTGGTAGTGACGATGCCAGTTGGCCAGCGCCAGGCGGTGTACGCCGCCGCACCTGTGGCACTGCGCAGGCGTATGCAGACGTTCGGGAGTCCGCAGGCCGTGGTGAACCAGGATCTAGCGGACGCGAAGATCCTGCGAGCGGTCTACAGCAATCGCCAACTCAGCGAAGTGCTCACGGACTTCTGGTACAACCACTTCAACGTTTTCTTGGACAAGGGCGCGGACCGCTACATGGTGACGGCGTATGAGCGAGACGCAATTCGACCGTTCGTGCTGGGTAAGTTCAAAGACCTGCTCACGGCTACGGCGCAGAGTCCGGCAATGTTGTTCTACCTGGACAACTTTCAATCGGTGCGGGCGGATCTGGATAGCAAAAATCCCAACGCGAAGGCCCGGCGCGGGCTCAATGAAAATTACGGCCGCGAACTGATGGAGTTGCACACATTGGGCGTGGACGGCGGATACACGCAGAAAGACGTGACGGAAGTGGCGCGCTGCTTCACAGGGTGGACGATTCGAGAGGCGCGCTACGGCGGTGCATTCGAATTTCGCGAGAAGCTGCACGATACCGGCGAGAAGCACGTGCTAGGAGTGACTATTCCAGCTGGCGGCGGCATCGACGATGGATACAAGGTGATCGATATTCTGTCTCACCATCCCGCTACGGCGCGTTTTATCGCGCGGTCGCTGGCTGTGAGATTTGTGTCAGACACTCCGCCGCAAGCCTTGGTGGATCGGATGGCGGCCAGTTTTACGGCGAGCGACGGCGACCTGCGGCAAGTGATGCAGACAATGATCGATTCCCCCGAGTTCTGGTCTGAACCGGTGTATCGCGCGAAGATCAAGTCTCCGTTCGAGATGCTGGCGAGCGCCTTACGGGCGACAAATGCGAGTATCGACTTCACGAGCGCTCTTGGGAATCAGTTAAACCAGTTGGGTGAGCCGCTGTACCGCAAGGTAGAGCCGACCGGCTATTCGAATAAGAGCACGGAGTGGATGAATTCGGCGTCCTTACTGGGCCGGATGAACTTTGCGCTCAATTTGACTGCGAACAAGATTGCGGGGGTGAAGCTGATTCTTCCATCGACAGCCGATCCGGATGCGATGTCGCGGAGTTTGATCGGAACCGATCTCACGGCGGAGTCGAGGCACCTAGTGGATCAAGGCTTGGCGGCTCCGGCGCAACCGGCGGTGACGGACGGGGACATGCGGCCGGCATTGAAGCCCGTGCAGTTCCAGAGCCCCACGCCGGCAATGGTGGCGGGTTTGACGCTGGGGTCGCCGGATTTCCAGCGCCGGTAAGGCGGTTTGTCGAGGACACAATCTTATGTCGAGCAGTCGAAGAATTTTCCTGAAGAATTCCGCTCTGGCGATGGTCGGAACTGGCGTAGCGCCGATCTGGCTGCAGCGGGCGCTCTACGCGCAAGGCGGCGTGAACACCGGAGCAACGGGGCAGTATGGGCGCAAGAAAATCCTGGTAACTATTTTCCAGCGCGGGGCGGCGGACGGGCTAAATATCGTGGTGCCGCACGGGGATAAAAACTACTACGCAATGCGTCCCACCATCGCCATTCCCCGGCCGGGGCAGACCAGCGCCAAGGAAGACGCGGCAGTGGATCTGGATGGCTACTTCGGGCTGCATCCGAGTCTGGCAGCGCTTCATCCGCTTTGGGATTCGGGGCACCTTGCGATTGTGCAGGCGGCCGGATCGCCCGATCCGACGCGGTCGCATTTCGATGCGCAGGACTATATGGAGTCCGGCACGCCGGGTTTGAAAGCCACCAGTGACGGATGGCTAAACCGGGCGCTTCCGCCGGCGCATGGCAAAGTGTCTCCGCTTCGTGCCGTGTCGTTGGGGCCAAATCTACCGCGGATGCTGCGGGGTGACCATGGCGCGATTGCAGTGGATTCGGTCAACAACTTTAAGGTTGGCGACGCCAGCGCCTCGTCGATTTTACAGGCGATGTACTCCGGTACACACGACCAGGTGCTCAATGGAACGGGGCGCGAGACGTTCGATGCCATGTCCATCCTGCAGAGTTTGCAGAAGACTCCGTATCAACCCGCGTCGGGAGCAAACTATCCGAAGGGGAAGTTTTCCGACAACATGCGGCAAATCGCGCAGCTGATCAAGGCTGACATTGGCGTGGAGGTGGCATTCGCCGACATCGGGGGTTGGGATCACCACGTGAACGAAGTGGGCCCAAAGGCATCGGTGGGAGCGCTGGCCAATCTACTGAATGAATTCGGGCAGACTCTGGCTGCGTTCTATCAGGATTTAGGCGATCGCATGGGAGATGTCGTCGTCGTCACCATGTCGGAGTTCGGGCGCACCGCGCACGAGAACGGCAATCGCGGCACCGATCACGGTCATGCCAACTGCATGTTCGTGATGGGAGGCGACGTGAAGGGCGGCAGGGTATACGGCCAATGGCCGGGCCTGGAAACCGAGCAGCTTTACGAAGGACGAGATCTGAATCTGACGACAGACTTCCGCGCAGTACTTGGTGAACTGGTTACCAATCATCTTGGCAATCGCGATCTGAAGTCAGTGTTCCCGAATTACAACGGGGGCGCACACGAATATCGCGGCGTGCTGCGGGCTTAGTCCAAGACCATATAGGTAGCTATGGCGATAGCTACCATTTTGCTTTGGTCGTCGGTCAGCTCGACGCGTCCGGTGACCAGCGTGCGTCCGACTCGCACGAGGTAGCAGCGCGCCCAGAGCGTGCCGCCCACGACGGGTTTGAGATAGCTCACTTTCAGGTCGATCGTGGTGGCCGTCCGCGGTGCGATGAGCGGCTTCAGGGCCACGCCGACCGCTACATCGGCCAAGGTGGCGATTACGCCTCCATGCAAGACGCCGTGCCCGTTACGCATTTCGGGGCGCATCGCGCAAGAGATGGTGATGCCGTCATCGTGAGTGGCGGCGATTTCGATCCCCAGCCACTGATTAAACGGGATCGAGCGCATGAAGGCGCGCGTGGATTCGAGATCAATCATGGAAGAGAAATGGCTCGGCGATCTCCCACATAGCTTCCATCACGTTGTTCAAATCGTGGCCAGAGTCGAACAGATGCAAGGTAGCGTTCGATTGGCGGTCGCAGAAAGTGTGAGCAACTTGAGGATCGACCACGTCGTCGTGCAAACCCTGAAGAACCATCGCGGGTTGACGAACGTTGGGATAAGCGGGATAACGAGCGGCGTCCTCCATCAGCGGGTAATGGATGGTTCGCTCCTGCTTGTGCCCGTAGTGATAAACGGGCATTTGTCCCGTCGATTTCCAATGCTGCATTTGCGCGGGTCCCATCCGTGCCGCCCAGCGTGCGAGAAAATCGAAAGCAGGCGCCATGAGTACCACGCGTTCCACTTCCGGATGTCGTTCAGCGTACAAAGCGGCCAGATACCCGCCCAGGCTTGATCCTAACAAGATGAGCGGGCCTGGTGGCGCGGCCTTGCGGACGACCTCCAACTGGCCGGATAACGTGAGATGCTCGAAGTCTCCCGCATCGAGTTCCGGGATGTGCAGGACGATCCCAAGGGCGGAGAATTTAGCGGCGAAAAAACGCGCTTTGGCCGACGCGGGTGATGAGGCGAATCCGTGCAGATAAGCGTAACTCTTCATGTAGGATTGACGAATCTCAGTATGAATCAGGAGCGTGCATGAAGTACCTGGAGCGTAAGCACCTATTGGCAATTCGATGGTTTCACTGGGTCAACTTCCCCATTCTGTTCGGGATGATTTACACGGGCCTAATGATCTACTGGGCTTACGACCCCTATCGGATTGGCTGGGGCAGCTTCACGTTATTCCATTTTTTCCCGAAGTGGTTTTATGACGTGCTCGGGGTGAAACGGCGATTGGCTGAGGGCATGGCGTGGCACTTCTTCCTGATGTGGATATTCATCATCAACGGAATCTTTTATGTCGGCTACACCATTGTGTCTGGGGAATGGAGGGAACTGGTTCCCGACCGTAAGTCGTTCAAAGAGGCAATCCAGGTGACGCTTTTCGACATGGGCTTAAGCAAGTATTGTCCACCTGCGATTAAGTACAACGGCGCGCAGAAGATTGCATACACAGGCATTATCGTGATGGGAGCGGGAAGCCTGATTACCGGTCTGGCCATTTATAAGTACGTGCAGTTCAACTGGCTGGCGGCATTATGCGGCGGATACCGGGCCGCGCGCTTGGAACATTTTCTTCTGACGGTCGGCTATGTCGGATTTTTCTTCATTCATATCGCGCAGGTGATTCGCGCCGGGTGGAACAACTTCCGCTCGATGGTGACCGGTTACGAGATCAAGACGAAGGAGACGGCGCATGCCGGATGAACAGGTAACGCCGGAGTCCGCCGAGGCAACCCAGCTGCGGGTGGAAACGGAGAAGCGGCGGGCCGAAGAGGAAAGGCTGCATGATCTCAATGTCGAGCGCGATATGGGCCGGCGGACCCGGCGCGGATTTCTGATCGGCGGAATCACGGCCTTAGGCGCGATCGGCGGCTGGGAGTGGTTGCGCACGCGGCGGCCGGACAGTGGAATTCCGTGGCCACTGCGGCGCGTTCTGGACACCAACGAAGAGATCGCGCGCGACTACTTTCAAACCCGCCGGCTTGCCGCGGAGTATCCGGTTTCGGACGCGCCAAAAATTTTGCGGATTAACGAGCGCATCGGGATGGAAGATGTCCTTGACCCGGCGGAATGGAGCCTTACCGTGGACGGCGCGGACGTGGAGACCGATAGCGACGACGGCTCCATTACTTTGCACATGGATGACATCCGCAAATTACCGCATGCTGAGCATGTAACCGAATTGAAGTGCATCGAGGGCTGGAGCCAGAAAGTGCACTGGGGCGGCGCGCGCTTTGCCGACTTCGCCAAGCTATATCCAGCGCCGGAGGGCTATCAGTACGTCGGGATAGAGACGCCGGACGCGGGTTACTATGTGGGTCTGGATCTGGCGAGTGCAATGCAGCCGCAAACCTTGCTCTGCTACGAGATGAACGGAGAGCCTTTGCCGGAGCCGCATGGGGCGCCGTTGCGCCTGGTCATCCCGACTAAATACGGCGTGAAGAATATCAAGCGCATCGGACGCATTTTTTACGCCCAGGAGCGCCCGCGAGACTACTGGGCGGAGTTCGGCTATGACTGGTACGGCGGATTGTAGAGCTGGGCTTTTTCCTATCGCTTGTCGCGAGTTTGGAATTCAAATACGGACAGAGCCGCGAAGCCGAGTGCAATCAGGACGCGCACCGCAATCTGCCAAAAGCCGCGCTGTAACACGCCTTGTGTGATTGCGAGCAGCACGAAGCCTACAGCGATAGCGGCGTACCACCAGGCGAACCATCGGGAGCGGAGGGGCCACACGGCTACTGGAACCTTGACCAGAGCAGGTAGCCGATCAAGGTCTTGCCGTCCTCAATCTCGCCGGACCGGATCATGCGGTCAATTTCGTCGCGCGTGAACCAGCGTTTCTCGATTCGTTCGTCGTCCATGGGCTGCGCCTCGCCTTCGGTGAGGCCGGTAGCGAGGAAAATGGTCATCTTCTCTTCCACGTATCCCGGGCTGGGGAAGAAGCTAGTGAGCGCTTTCCAGTTTTGAGCGCGGTATCCCGTCTCTTCGATCAATTCGCGCTGGGCGGTTTGGTCGACGGTTTCACCTTCGTCTACTTTGCCAGCGGGCAGCTCCCAGAGGTTCTTGGAGGCGGGCAAGCGGAACTGCCGAACCAGCAAAACCCGGTCATTCTCGTCGACGGCCATCATCACCGCCGAACCGCGATGCCGGACGATGGAGCGCTTCAGATGAAAGCCCTCGTCTTCGGCCTCGTCTTCGGTGACGCGGAACAGCTTGCAGTTGTATACCTCTTGCGAAGAGATCATCTTCATATCACTTGGTTCTATCATCTGAGCTGCCGTGAGTGCGCAATCGCGTTCCGGAACTGATCCAGGGGCAGCGTGTTCAAGACATCTTCGCGCTGCAGCCAGGCCCGGCGAGCGGTGAAGACTCCGTAACGCATGTTCAGCAGGTGTCTGGGGTGATGGGCATCGGTGTCGATGCAGAATTTCGCGCCCTTGGCACGCGCGATCCGGGCCAGGTGCGCACCAAGGTCCAGCCGCTCAGGACTGGCGTTTATTTCCAGCGCCACACCGCGATTGACGGCTTGCGTCGCCACTCGATCGAAATCGTAGGGGTACTGGTCGCGATGAAGGAGCAGGCGGCCAGTCGGATGCCCTAACAGCCGCAAGTGGGGGCACTCGAGCGCGTGCAGGAGCCGGTCTGTCATCTCGGCGGGTTCGAGGTTCATGGAGCTATGGACGCTGCCGATCACGAAATCGAGCTGGGCCAGCGCGTCCCAGGACAGGTCGAGAGTGCCATCCCGCAAGATGTCGCACTCGATGCCGGAGAAGACATGAATGCCGAGATGTCCGGAGGCATTGATTTCGCGAACGCGCGCGGCAAAGGCTTCCACCCGGGTTTCGTCAAGGCCGAACGACATGGCGATGGCCTTCGAGTGGTCGGTGATGGCGATGTATTCGAGGCCGCGTGCGCGGGCGGCTTCGGCCATTTCTTCGAGTGTGGCGCGCCCGTCGGTGGCGGTGGTGTGCATGTGCAAGTCGCCGCGGATATCGGCAAGCTCGATCAGTCGCGGAAGCGAATGCTCGGCGGCCAATTCCAATTCGCCCGCATTTTCGCGCATCTCCGGGGGCATCCACTGGAGACCGAGCGCTTCGTAAACGCCCTGCTCAGAATCACCGGCGACACGCACGTCATCTTCGATCCGAAACAGGCCGTATTCGCTTAACTTGAGACCCATTTTCACGGCCCGGATTCGTACGGCCACGTTGTGCTCTTTACTGCCGGTGAAGTATTGCATCGCGGAACCGTGGCTCTCTTGGGAGAGCGCGCGAATGTCCACTTGCAGTCCTTCGCGGCCGATCTTCACGCTTAGCTTGTTTTGACCCCGGCCGAGCACTTCGTGGATGCGGGGGAAGGTTGCGGCGCGATCCAGTGCGGCGGCTGCGCCGGGTCCGGTGATCAGCAGGTCGAGGTCGCCAATGGTTTCCTTGCCGCGCCGTAAACTTCCAGCGGGAATGATGGAGGTGATGCCGTCCACATCGGCCAGAAACGCCATCAGTTCGGAAGCGATACCTTCCCCGAAGCTTAGAAGGAAGCGACCGGTGCGCAGCTTGTATTGCTCGATGGAACGCAGGATTTTTTCTTCTGTCTTGGCGCCCATGCGCGGCAGCTCGCGAATCTTCTCTTCGCGGCAAAGGCGCTCCAGATCGTCCATCGTTGTTACGTGAAAATGCTCGAACAGAAGCGCGATCGTCTTCGGTCCCAAGCCCTGGATCTTGAGAAACTCGAGCGCGGTAGGCGGATATTTGGCGAGTAGTTGTTCCCGGATGGCAAACGAGCCGGATGCTCGGATCTCACAGAGAACCGCCGCTAGACCCTTGCCGATCCCTGGAACCTCGGTCACCTTACGTTCCGGGTTTCCCAGGATAGTCTCGATGCGTTCCGGGTAGCCCTCGATAGCGGCGGCCGCGTTGCGATAACTGCGAATGCGAAAGCTGTCATCGCCGGCGATCTCCATGAGATCGGCAGTCTCGGCGAGAATGCGGGAGTATTCGCGATTGTCGAGGTTCAAGCCGGGACTGGACATGTCCCAATTCTAAGGGGCGGGCCGGCGAGTCGAAATGGTGAACTTACTGAATGGTGCTGGCACCTTCCACTCCCATGTCTGTGGGCAAAACATTCCTGTTGATGTATTCGTCCAGGTTGATGACGTAGGTGGCTGGGGAATCCAATAAGACGGGCGAATGGGTGGCGCAAATGATCCGAAAGTGCTTCTGCTCCACTAGTTCCTGAAGCATCTTGAGGACACGCCGCTGGTTGGAGACCGAAAGCGCCATTTCCGGCTCATCCAGCAGTAGAACGGTGCCGTCGGGGAGCTTGGGGAAGCTTTCTCGAAACAGAGAAAGCATCACTTGTCCGTGGCTGGCGGATTCTAGAAATTCCCGCATTTGGGGCTGATCCTTGAAATGCTCCATCTGCATGCGGGGGTTGTGCTGCTCGGCATCGAAAAGGTAAACAGAGTTCGCCGCGTTCTCTGGTGCGGATTGCCAGCGATAGATAAATCCGTCCACTTTCTCGTTCTTCAGGGCGTAAAAGATTGAGTGTAATAACGTGCTCTTGCCCGATCCGTTGTCACCGGTAATCATGACGAGCGGGTGGGAAAGATCCACTGTCACCGGCATATGAAAGTTCAGATTGACAAAAACCGGGTGGGCCAGAATGCGAAGGAACATTTGGCGTCAGGATAACAGCCGGGGCTAAGCGACGATGTCCAGTTCTTCCAGTGGCGCCAACCCAGCGCGGATCAGCAGGGCGTTGGGATCGGGATCGCGGCCCATAAAATCGCGATAAAGTTCGGCGGGATCCTGGGTGTCTCCCTTGGACAGGATTTTGTCGCGGAAGTCGCGGCCCACCTCACCACTGAAGATTCCTTCGTCCCGGAAGCGGGTGAACGCATCGGCGTCCAGAACTTCGGCCCACTTGTACGAGTAATAGCCAGCGCCGTAACCGACCGGGCTGGAAAACAAGTGCGTGAAGCTGCAGATAGAGGCATGATCATCAGGCAGCTGGGTGGGAGTGAAGCGCTGAAGAATGCGCTTGGAATAGGCCACGACGTCGCCATCGCGGGCCGGCGAAAAATCGGTGTGCAGAAGCAAATCGGTGATGGAGAAGCCAAGCTGCCGCATTTGCATATTGGCGCCCCGGAAGGTACGGGCACGCTTCATTTTCCGGAACAACTCGTCCGGAATGGGATCACCGGTTTGCCAGTGCCGGGCGAATAGATCGAGAGCTTCGCGTTCCCAGCACCAGTTTTCCATGATCTGCGACGGTAGTTCGACGAAGTCCCAGGCGACAGAGGTTCCAGCCATGCTCCTAACGTCCACGTTGCTGAGGGTGTGGTGCAGCAAGTGCCCGAACTCGTGGAAGATGGTTTCGACTTCGCGATGGGTAAGCAGCGCGGGTTGACCGGCCAGCGGCGGCGTCATGTTTCCGCAGATGGTTCCGAGATGCGGGATCGGGTCGCCGGTGATAAATGCATCCATCCAGGCGCCGCCGCGCTTGGACTCACGCGGAAACCAGTCGGCATAGAACTCACCCAGGAGCGTGTGGTCGGCGTCGCGAACTTCGTAGACCTTGACGTCGGGATGCCAAACCGGGCGGCCGGTTCGTTCCGTCACGTGGATGCCATAGAGCCGCTCGACGATGTCGAACATACCGCTCACCACGCGATCGGCGGGGAAGTACGGGCGAAGGGCTTCTTCGTCGAAATCGTAGAGGGATTGGCGTTGCTTCTCGGCGTAGTAGCCGACATCCCAAGCAGAAAGTTCACGCCCCGCGAAAGTGGTCAACTCGCGGTTTTCATTGTCGAAGGCGGCGACGGTTTTATGTTCCAGGTCGTGCAGGAATTCAAGAGCGTGCTCGCCGGTGTGCGCCATGCGCTCTTCGAGAACCAGGTCCGCGAAATTGGAGTAACCGAGCATGTGGGCGCGCTCGGCTCGCAGAGCAAGAATATTGGTGACCAACTCTCGATTGTCGAAAGGCGCGGCAACCGCTCGCGATTGGTAGGCGCGATAGGCCTGTTCCCGAATCCCCGCATCGTCCAGATACGTCATCAAAGCGATAAAGCTGGGCGCCTGGAGGGTGAAGCGGTAGCCTTCGCGGCCTTTCTGAGCAGCCGAGTCGCGGGCGGCAGCAATGGCTGAAGGGGGAAGACCCGCTAACCGCGTTTCATCTTCGATGATGCACTCCCACGCATTGGTCGCGTCGAGCGTGTTCTCGCCGAAGCGAGTGGTAATTACGGTTAGTTCGACGTCGATTTCAGCCAGGCGCTTTTTGCCTTCGGCGTCCAATTCCGCGCCATGCCGGCGGAAGGAATCCAATGTCTTTTTAACGAAGCGCTTGCGGGGACCGGTGAGCGCGCGTGCTTCCACAGTTTCGGAGAAAGCTTTTAACGCGCCCCAAATCGACTCATTCAGCGGAATCGAGGAGTAGAAAGCGCTGGCTTCCGGCTGGACGGCGTTGAAGGCGGCACGCAGTTCGGGCGAAGTGGCGACCGACTCGATATGACGGACCACGGTCATCGCGTAATCCAGATTTTCGGTGGCACGCTCCAACGCCAGCATGGTGTTGGCGTAGGTGCGCGGTCCGGAGACGGACGCCACGGCATCGATTTGCTTCTGAGACGTTGCGATCAACTCACGAATCGCTGGTTCGACGTGCTCCGTGCGTACCTGGTCAAACGGGATTTCGAAGCGAATTTCCAGCAGGGGATTGGGGGTGTCCATCTCCCTCCAGTTTACCGGGTAAACGCGTACCAGAAGCCCAGGCGCAGATCGTTGAAGTTGGGCTTTCGAGGATTGCCCTGATTCACGAGGTAGACGCCACGGAGGGCACTGGCGGAGAAGGTGAGCGCGTCCGGGGTGCCCGCCCAGTGAAAGCGAACGCCCGGCCCGAGCTCGAAGTAATTTGCCCAGTATTGGCGCTTCAGGTCGCTTGTGACGTTGAGATTCCAGAACCATTGGGTCTGCAGCGGAGCAGTTGCCGGAGTGTAGCCCACGCGGCTCTGCGTGTAGCCGAGCGTGTCGTGATCGAAACGGCTGACGTAGATAAGGTCGTCGTTAGTCTCCCAGAACAGACCGCGCTCTTTCGCGAGGATTCCCGTTCCTCCTGAACGCGACCAGGTGAGGCCGCCGCGGTAATCCGGAAGCAAGTGCCCGCTTAGGTAGCCCATGGACGAGCCGGCTTCGGCCCAGAGCCGGGCGCCGTGCCAAACGCGCGATCCAATGCCAGCGCCCACGATGAACGCGCTCTCGGAAAGGTAGAGCGGATTGGGACCGTTGCCGGGGAGCGTCTGGCGCGTGTCGCCCACGAAGCGCACCGACAGATAGGGCCGGAACCAACTGGTCCAGTTGAGCTTCATTTCGGACTTTACTTGCGAATAGGCGAAGATGTCGTGCCAGCGGGTGGAGAAGACGGGGTAAGACCAGAAAGTCGTTCGAAAGCGCTCCACGCCGGGGCGCAAAACGTCAAGACTCAGACCCGCTTTGTCGGAGATAGCGTCATCGTCGCCGCGCCGCGCTAGAGCGAACCAGCGTACCGCCGTTGTGTCGTCATGCAGCATGTTGTACACGCTGCCGAGTTTGAGAATCAGGGAGAAGTCAACCGGATCGGCCTGATGCGCAAGCTTCAAAAAGCGAAGTGCGTCCTTGAGATAGCCCGCCTGTAGGCTCCGTTCCGCCATGATCCTCGCTTCAGCTGCTGCTTCCTGGGAATTCGCCGGTCTCTTGAGTTTCTGAGGCAGATGCAGGGCGACGCGAACGCGGTTAGCTAAATCGTCGTCGTCTCCGTCCAGCACGCGCTGCAAAACCGGCGTGGCCTTCGCGGTTTCGTTGCGCGACAAGTAGAGGAAGCCTAACTGCGCGGCCGATAGCAGGTCGGACGGTTCGGTATCGACGATCGTGCGAAATTCCACCTCGGCTTCGAGTGGCGACGCTTCGTGGCGATCCGCCATTCGCAGCAAAAGGTAGGCAAGTTCGCGGTGGAGTTCGATGTTATGAGGATCGAGTTCGAGTGCGCGGCGGAACTCATAGACGTATGGGTAGCGGGTGGGCAGCAAAGCCCGCGCGAGTTCAGCGGCGCGTGGTTCGCCGCCCCGCGACGCTGCCAGAAGCGCCGCATTGCCATCGGCGGTGTGTGTAAGCCGGAGCAGGACGCGCCCGTAATCGAGGAGAACGCTCTTGCGCTCGGGAAGCATTTGCCAAGCCCGGCGGTAATGCTCGGCCGCCAGCTCCAGCTGGTCTCGTTGTTCGGCCAGTTCGGCCAGTTCGAAATGCGCCGAAAACGACTCCGGACCGATCGCCAATGCTTTCGTCCAACGATCAATGCCGGCGGCAAGCGGGGCATCGATATTTTGAAAGGCCTGCTCGGCGGTTGCGCGGGACTGCTCGTCACCGGAGTTGCGAACGCGATCGAAGATGCGCCGCGCCGTGGCTTTCCAGGTAATCGCGTCGCCATGCCCCACGCGATCCTGTGCCTCGTAACACAGGAAAGCGTATTCGAGCGCGACGTGCGTGTCCGACGGTGTAAGCTTCATCGCTTCACCGAATTGGTCGCGCGCCAGCTCCGGCTCGCCGATTTTCAGATATGTGTAGGCCAGATCTTTGCGGATGTCGGCCCGTTCGGGAGAGAGCCTGACAGCGGTGGCGAAATCGGCGACAGCTTGATCGTAATCTCGCGCGTGAAGTTCCTGGTATGCCTTCGTGAGGATGCGGTACGCCGGATCTTCTTCCGCTCGAGCGGCCGCGGAAAGCAGCAAGAGGATGAGAACTACCTTCATGAGTTCGGAGTACTAGTGCTCCCCGCCCCGAAGAGATTCTCAACTGGATTGCGGGAGTGTGCCCGGCGCGGACGAGGCCGATACACTGAAGGTCCATGCTATCCGCGGGTATCGTAGGACTGCCGAATGTCGGCAAGAGCACTCTCTTTAACGCCGTGACGCAGACGCGTAAGGCGATGGCCGCCAACTATCGGTTCTGCACTATCGAACCGAACCAGGGAATCGTGACGGTGCCCGACGAACGTTTGGACGTCCTGGCGAAAATCAGCAAATCGCAAAAGATCGTTCCCGCCATTTTCGAGTTTGTCGACATTGCCGGTTTGGTCAAGGGGGCCAGCACGGGCGAAGGTTTGGGGAATCAGTTCCTGGGCCACATACGGGAGGTAGACGCGATTATTCAAGTCGTGCGCTGTTTTGAGAATGCCGACATCGAGCACGTGATGGATACGGTGGATCCTATCCGTGACATCGAAATAATCAACACCGAGCTGATACTGGCCGACCTGGAGAGCGTACAAAAGCGCCGCCTCAAGCAGCAAAAGGCGGCAAAGGGTGGCGACAAGAAGGCACAGGCGGAACTGGATCTGATCGATCGCCTGGAGCCGCACCTTAGCAACGGCCAACTGGCGTTTACGCTGGAGACTTCGCCCGAAGAAGCGGCCGTCATGAAAAGTTTTTTCCTATTGACGGCCAAGCCGGTTCTTTTCGCATGCAACGTTGCGGAAGAGGAATTGGCCAATCCGGATGTGAATCCGTGGGTGTCGAAGGTCCGGGACTATGTGGCGCAACATCATGGAACCCGGGCAGTTGTCGTGTCGGCCGAGATCGAATCGGAGTTAGTCACGCTACCCCTGGATGAGAGAGAGGAGTATCTGACCGGTCTGGGCGTGGAGCAGTCGGGCTCGGCTACGCTGATCCGTGACGCCTACTACCTTCTGGGATTACGTACCTATCTCACGACGGGCGAAAAGGAATCACGGGCCTGGACGATTCACGCGGGCGATAAGGCACCAGCCGCGGCCGGAGTAATTCACTCAGATTTCGAGAAAAGTTTTATCTCCGCGGAAACCGTGGCCTACACGGACTTAGTCGCTTGCGGAAGTATCGCCAAGGCGAGAGAGCTGGGCAAATTACGCACTGAGGGTAAAGAATACGTGGTCCAAGACGGCGATGTCATGGACTTTAAGACATTCTTGTAAGAACAGGTTTTCAGTCGAGCTTAAACCCAAGCGCTGAGTAAGTGAGCGAATCCGCCAAACACCCGGAGCCCATCGGCCCGGTCTTTGAAATACCGATCGTTGATGTCCGGACTGGCTAGATCTTCTACTCTGCTGAAGCCGAATTTCTTCATATCCGCTGCTATCGACACGGGTTCGAAAAAAAGCCGGAAGGGCTCACCGATTGCGGCAAGACGATGAGAATACTTGTCCAGCGTGGTTTGCTCGAACGTGCCGAGCGATGACCGCACCACGGCATAGTCGAAAGTAACGCCACTTCCGGCCGGCATTGAAGCTACCATCCGCAAAGTGCTTTCGAACGCCTCCGGCGTTAGATACGGAGTAACTCCAAGCCATGAAAAATAAGTGGGAAGATTTTTCTGAAGTCCGCACTCGGTAAGGCGCTGGCTAAGCTCACTATTCTCGAAATCGACCGGGACGAACGTTAGTTGCGGCGGAATATGAATTTGCACTGCTGCTAAACGTTGCCGTTTCCACCGCTGCGTCGCAGGGTGATCGACTTCGAATACGGAAAAGTTCTTGTCAGAATACCGGTACGCGAATGTATCTAGGCCCGCCCCGAGGATGACGTACTGTTTTACACCTTTAGCCACGGCCGCAGCTAGCTGATCTTCCGCATACCGGCTACGGGCCACCATGAACGCCCGGATAAATCGGGACTCAAAATCCAACGGTTTGGGCGTCGACTGAGCGAGCGCGGCGCCTTCCTCTCCAGTAATAGCCACGGCCAAAGGATCGGGGAATACTAGCGGGTGATCCAGCAACTGGTGCGCAGCACGATGCAGAGCTACCCTTTGGGCACTAATGCTGGGCATTCCGGATTGCATAAGCGAGAGCGAGGCCACTGGTAATACCTAGAAGCTAAGAACCCGGATTGTCGCACAGGGTTCCGGTCAGAACAAGTGTGACATATGAGTAGTAATCGAAATCTTGCCCTAATTGCGCGGGCACTAAAGCAAAAGACTGAATCGTCTACCATTCTGAGTGATGGAAAAAAGTGATTCCGTGTTATTTCGGACTTTGTTGCTGTTTCCAATCGTTGCGGCCTCGTGCTTCGCTCAAAGCAATTTGTCCGGCACCAGCGAGATCCAGAAATCGTTGCAACAAGTCCAGGTTCTGGGCAGCGCGCTGATGATCGCGGCCCACCCGGATGATGAAAACACTGCGGTTTTGGCATGGTTGGCGCAGGGCCGGCACATGCGCACGGGGTACCTTTCGCTGACGCGTGGCGAGGGTGGACAAAATCTGCTCGGTTCCGAGCAAGGTGACGCGCTCGGGGTTATCCGCACGCAGGAGCTGCTGGCAGCGAGGCGGATCGATGGCGCGGAGCAGTATTTTTCGCGCGCCGTGGATTTCGGCTTTTCCAAGAGCCCCAAGGAATCTTTGACAAAATGGGGTCACGAAGAAATTTTGTCAGACATCGTCTGGGTAATTCGGCGCTTCCAGCCCGATGTAATTATTCTGCGCTTTTCCGGGACGCCCGCCGATGGGCATGGACAGCATCAGGCCTCGGCCATTCTTGGCAAGGAAGCATTTGAAGCAGCGGGTGACCCCGCGCGCTTTCCCGAACAATTAAGGTGGGTAAAACCGTGGAAAGCCAGGCGGCTGGTTTGGAATGCGTTTACATTTACACCGGAACAGGAGAAAAAAGCTGCTTCCGAGCCCAACCGCATCCATGCTGACGTGGGCGTTTTCGATCCGGTCGCGGGGCGATCTTTCGGGGAAATTGCGGGAATTAGCCGCAGTCAACATCGCAGCCAGGGAATGGGCGTGCCTTTACAACGCGGCCCATCGGTAAATTATTTCGCTCCAGTTGGAGGTGAAACGGCGAAGCAGGATTTGTTCGATGGCGTAACCACGAGCTGGTCGCGTGTCCCCGGTGGAGAGGCGATCGGAAGCCTTTTGGCTCGAACCGAGCGGGAATTCAACCCTCAGCACCCGGAGCTGATCGTTCCCATGCTTGCTGACGCCCAGAAGCAGATTACGGCGCTCCAGGAGAAGCACGATCGGTGGGTAGAGCAGAAGCTGGCGGAAATCAATCAGTTACTGACTCTATGTGCCGGGCTCTACCTTGACGCGGCTTGCGATCGGAGTTCCGCTTCCGGCGGGGACACCCTTAAAGTCACGCTTACGGCCAACAAGCGGCTCACCACAAGCGCGCGTTGGGTAGGCCTCGCCGTGGATGGATTGGGAAAGATAGAGCGTCAAGACGTGGCGGCATCCCTGGCCGACGATCTCCCGCTCACGAAAGAAATGAAGTTCGGCATCCCCGGGCAGGCGCCCTACTCGCAGCCTTTTTGGTTGCAGGAGCCGCGAACGGGAGATCGATATGTCATTAGCGACCAGACCCTGATTGGGCGCGCGGCGCCGGTTCCGGTGCTGACCGCAGCGTTCGATTTGGAGATAGAGGGGGCGCACCTTCGCATTGAGAAGCCCGTCCAGTTTCGCTATGTGGATCATCTGCGGGGCGAACTTCTGCGTCCTTTCGAAATTGTTCCTTCGGTCGCAGTGGATTTGCCGGAGCCCGTCGTTTTGTTTCCGAATGCTGCGGAACGGCCGATCACCGTGCAAGTCAAGGCAAACGCGCCTGCTGCTGCCGGAGCGGTGGCGCTCGAACTTCCTTCAGGCTGGACATCCACCGCACCGGCGAGCACCTTTCGATTCGACCAGGTCGGAGCGGTCCAAGAGATTGTTTACTTGGTGAAGCCGCCCGCGGGAACGGAACGCGTGCGTGCTCGATTTCGAGCGGTCGCCACGGTAAACGGCCAGCGGATTTCCACGGGAATGCAGTCCATCGCTTATGAACACATCCCGCCCCAAGTGGTTTTCCACGAAGCCGCCGGGGCGCTGGAGTCGGACAGTATTCATGTGCTTGCGAAATCAGTTGGCTACATCATGGGCGCAGGCGACCGGGTTCCGGATGCAATCCGTCAGATGGGGGCCTCGGTCACGCTGCTGGATGAGAATGACCTGCTGCGTGGAGATCTGTCGCGCTTCGACGCGATTGTGACGGGTGTGCGGGCGTACAACGTGCGGGCGGATTTGAAGGCCGCCGAAACTCGCCTCCTGGAGTATGTCCGCACCGGTGGAACTCTGGTGGTGCAGTACAACGTTCTGGAGTTCAGCCGCTTCGGCGATAAGCCCGCTCAGCCGCCTACGCTAGGGCCGTATCCGCTGGAAATTTCCGGGGAGCGCGTGGTGGACGAAGAGTCTCCGGTTACGTTGACGCAGCCGGTCTGCCCATTGCTGTTAAAGCCTAACGCCATTGGACCTGCCGACTTCCAAGGATGGGTCCAAGAACGCGGCCTCTATTTTTCGAATAAATGGGACCCCCGGTATGCAACCGTGCTGGCCACCCACGACGCGGGCGAGAAAGACCTAGCTGGAGGCATGCTGTACGCCCACTACGGCAAGGGCGCTTATATCTTCACGGCATACTCGTGGTTTCGCGAATTGCCCGCCGGCGTCCCGGGCGCGTACCGGATTTTTGCGAACCTGCTGAGCGCAGGTAAAACGCTGGGGCCGGAGCACTAATCACTTGATCCAGACGGGGATCGCATTGCTGGATACTCCGCCGGGAAGACCGACCGCGACCATGTGCTGCCCAGAAGTTAGGCCGACGACATTCACCTGGTCGAGGCCGGTGAATCCTGGTGCCGCACCGGCGTAGGAAGGCGTAGCGACAACCCCATCGACGGTTAGCGTCGCTCCCGGAACAACAGCGGTGCCTGCCACGAGTTGGCCGGTACCAACACCTGGAAGCGCGCCGAGTCCAGTCCCAAACAAGACTACGTACTGACCCACAAGGCCGGGGTTGGTTACCGTGTTAACCGTGCCGTCGGAATTCAGCGCGGAGGTGAACAGTCCGGGTACGGCGTTCTGCACGGGAATAGCAACCGGAGAGCTAGCGGTAGTTCCGCTTGTGATGACCACGTTGACGGTGCTTTTCCCGGCGACTTCGTACGGCACTTCCACATTAATTTGGCCGGAACTGGCGAAAAAGATTGGCGCCTGGACGCCATCGAAAGTCACCTGGATACCGCTCAGACCCGTGACCAGATTTCCGCCTCCATCCACGCCGCCCGCGATCGGGACCGCCGGGCCGACGTTGGTCCCAAAGATCGCTACGATTTCGCCCGGCGCTACGGCGCCCGATGCGTAAGTGAAAACATTTCCGAGCCCATTCGCGGCAAAGCGGGGCGCCACCGGCTGGATGACCAACCCGCCCGAGTACACCGCCGTATTTCCCTTGTAATTGATGAATAGCGAGGCAGCGGTAACTGTGGAAACAGCTGGCACGGTGAAGCTGATCTGGTATTGCGAGCGCCCGAGCGCCAAGACCGATCCGGGATTGATAGTCAACGGCCCAACGACGCTGAAATTGGACTCGGTTAGTTCGAACCCGAGGCCAGTGGCTTCGAACACAAGATTCACTTGCTGTTGAGAGGGCAGATAGGAAGGTCCGGCATAAATTTCGAAACCATCCGATGAGTTGATAGGGGCAGCGCCCGCATACTTGATCACGATCGGCGAAGTTCCCGCAGCCGTAGCGATATCGGCTGCCGTGGTGATTCCAGCCGAAACAGTCACCGGGTTTCCCGGCGTTCCTACCTGGAAAGCGGTGTCCACCGTTTGCGATTTCGGGAAATACAGGTTTGCGACCGCGACCATGCCCGTCAAAGGTTCCGCCCATAGCTGGTAGTGACCCGGTGGAACCAGGAAAGAAAACTTTCCGTCGACAGCATCCGATACGCTGCCCACGAGCACTCCCGTGGCCGAGTCCTGCGCCGAAACAAGCGCGCTTCGGAGAACGTTCCCTCCAGAGTCACGCACTGTCCCGGACAGCGTGCCATAGCTGTTCTGCTTGGGATAGCTTTCGCTGAGGAAGGCTTGGTCGTCCGCGCTTAACACCGTCTGCGCGGCGTTCCCAGGGGAACTGGCCTGAAACATCGTCGCGGAAAGTACGCCGCTGTGGTCCGCCCCCAGTGAGTGGCCGAGCTCATGGGTCAACACCGCCTGATAATCATACGATCCTGCGGCGAAGGTCGTGGAGAACACATGCTGCGGACTGAATAGGATGTCGGTCCTGTCGAGCGCTACTGCCCCTTTCGGAACGACGTAACCAATAGTAATGGCCAAAGCTGAGCCTAAGACCTGACGCACTTCAGGAGTATCGTCGAACGCGATTACGTTCAACCCCGGCGTCCCATCGAGTGACGTAGTGGTTTGCACGGGGGCGAAATGGATGTTGGCGGTCGAAACGTTATTCCACGTGCTGATAGCCGCGGCGGTCGCGCGGGGTATATCGCTTCCAGCCGAAATCCAGACTTGACCGGAAGAGTTCATCAAGCCCCCGACTGCCAGGTTGTTAAGGTTGAACTGGATATTGGTGTTGTCGGTCCGGTATAACCGATCTGAGCCATCGGTGGAGTGCACGTAAGCGAGCGCAGAGGCGGCACTAAGCAGCAGCAGGGCGAAGATTCTCATCGGGAGGCCTGCTTTGTCATCTCATGGACAACGCGGGCGCGGATGCTATCGGCCGTGTTTTGGCTATCAATGGGGATCTTGCCTTGGCTCCAGCCTACTGTCCGCTTGTCGCCGCTCGGATAGTGCTCCAGAAAGAGGGCTACCCGCTCTCCCGAGGTATAGGACACCGCGCCGGCAATGCGCATGGTCACACCATCGAGAGTGCCGCCGGGCTCGCTCACGATTAGAGTTTTCTGGTGCGGCCCTTTCAGGACGCGGTCGACTGAAATCTCATAGCGGGTCCAAATGAATTTATGTTCCGAGCCCCAAGAGACAGAAGACCCGACAACCCGGCCAGTGACGATTTGGCTGGACTTGGAAACCAGTTCGTGGAAGGAGAGCGCGGGAACGATTGTTGCATGGGCCGAAAACGGGGCCCAGAAGGTCAGCACAACCGCGGCGAGACGGGGGCTCAAGTATGGCCGGAGATGCCGAAAGTGGAACATGGAACCTTTCTGTCTAAAGAGCTGCGTTGCCGGTCGATCCGCTCACTGCGGGCGCCGTCTTAGAACTAGTGGGACGGGTGGCAGTTTTTTTCATACTTTTGGCGGGCATGGTTGCTGCCGGTGTGCCGGATGACGGGGCGCCCGGCGCGGGCGCGGACGGAGGTGCGATGGTTTGCGTGCGGTACCACTGCGATTCCGGGTTGTCGGTCCCCAGAGTGGCGCTCGGGTACTTTCGCTCCTCGCGGGATCGCAGAATTGGATCGCGCGTAGCAGGTGCGCAGCCGGACAACCCGAATGCGAGGGAGCACAGCAATATGATTGATTTACGCATGGCTGGTCTTCCAGGATAACTAAACCCGCCAGGATAACCAAACCCGCAAAGTCTTTTAACGGGGATTCGCGGCCAGACGTGTCACAAACAGGTCGAGGAACGCCCGCACGTTCACATCGGTCGCCACAGCAGTGGCGCCCGGACCTCTTTGAAACACGGTCATCCCATTGGTTAGGGGACTGGCCGTTTCCACTTGAACCGAACCGGACTGCGTCTCGATTAAGCTCGGCCGGATCACCGCGGCGACAGCCAACGGGTCATGCAAAGTGGGCATCTGAGAGGGATTGTCACCCTGCCAGAGAGCGATCAATTTGACTAGAAAACGCGAGGCGGGGTTGTCAGCGTGTTGCAGGCGCTCGAGATCGGCGCCCGTCAGCTTGCATTTGAGCGTCACGTCAAGCCCTACGGCAGTAATCGGCACCCCGGAGCTGAATACGATCTGGGCGGCGGCGCGGTCCCGCATGATGTTGTATTCGGGCGTGAGCAGACGGAAGGCTCCGCCCATAAGCACGATGCGGTCGATCTTCTCGCGAATGCGAGGTTCCAGCCGCAGCGCCAAGGCGATATTCGTCAACGGTCCCACTGGGATCAAGGTGATCTTGTCGGGCGAGCGCATCAGCGTTTCCACGATCACTGCAGCCGCCTCCCGGTGGGCTTGCTCGGGAATCGTGTCGCTCACGGTGAGCAGGCGAAACTGGGCCGCGTGGTCGTCGCGCCGGGGATCGAGCAGCGGCTCTGCGGCGCCGGTAGCCAAAGCGACATCGTGCCGATGATAGAGGCCCAGTTCCTTCCAGGCCAGGCGTGTCCGGCTGTCCACGTCATCAACCACGGTGGTCACCAGGCGAACATCCAATTCGGGGGATTGCAACGCCAATGCTAGCGCCAGCGCGTCGTCGATATCGTCGCCAATGTCGGTATCGAAGATGACGGGAGTCGGCTTCTGAGCCAGGGCCGTCGCACCAGCGAGTAGTAGGGCTAATAACAATGCGCGCATGTTAGAAAATTCTACGTTAAACCGTTATCTGGTCCAGGTGGGCGCAATCGTTCAACCGGATAACGCGCTCATCCCCTTCCGGACCGCACAAGATCTCCGTGATGGACGCGGGGTTAATGGCGAGCCGCCAGAAATTGCGAATGGGCATCCCGGTGACATGCAGAATGAGCGAGCGGATCACATCGGCGTGAGTCACAATGGCGATGGTCCGGTCTGGATCCTCCTTTACCAGTTGTCGAAAACCGGACATGGCTCGCTCCAGCACCTCCTGCATAGACTCGCCGCCGGGCGGTCGGGTCCTGTCGCGAACTTGATTGAACTCTCGCCATGCGGGGTCGGTTGTCAGGTCCTCGAAGGTCCTTCCGGTCCAATCGCCAAAATCGAACTCGGTAAACGAGGGCATCGCTTCCGTTTGCAAACCTTTTGGCTGAGCAAGGATTATCGCGGTTTCCATAGTCCTTTCCATAGGGCTCGAAACGATCCGGTCGATATTGCCGCGCAGCCTTTCCCCAAGCGCGTGTGCCTGCAGCCGTCCCGTGTCATTCAAATGTATACCCGGCGTGCGTCCGCAAAGCCGCTCTTTCATGGGCACGGTTGCCCCGTGTCGTAGTAAAAAAATGCGAGTCGTCATACAGTGTTGTCGAAAGCGGTCTCATCAAAGGTACGGAAGCTCGCACTCACAAATCCAATTCACCTCTCCGCGTGAGTTGATTCACAAATGGTGTCAGCAAGTTCCCGCAGGATCTACTAACCTACTCCCTTTATGGCGATTCGGAACCGTCATTGCTAGGTAAGTAGTATCAGGAACCAGGAAAGGGGCGGGATGGCCAAAAAGGTTTTGATCACAGGGGGCGCCGGTTTCGTGGGGGCTCATGTTTCCAACGAGCTGCTCGGTAAAGGATACGCGGTTCGCGCTCTCGATAGTCTTCATCCGCAAATTCACGGTCGTGAAGAGCGTCGCCCGGAGTACCTAAACAAAGATGTGGAACTGGAAGTAGGCGACGTGCGTGATCCGCGCGCCGTGGCACGGTGTCTGAAAGGTGTTGACGCGGTTTATCACTTCGCATCTTTGGTCGGAGTAGGCCAGAGCATGTATGAGGTTGAGCGGTATACCAGCGTAAACAACGTCGGGACCGCTGTCCTTCTTGAAGCCTTGATCAAGCAGCCCGTCGAGCGCCTGGTGGTCGCCTCCAGCATGAGTATCTACGGAGAAGGTCTTTACCAGAACATCGCCGGTGAAATCCGCCCTGCGGCAGATCGTACGTTGGACCAGCTAAAGGCTGGCGAGTGGGACGTTCAAGACGAAATTGGAGAGCCATTGACCCCACTGCCAACGCCCGAGTGGAAGTCGCCCACACTGGCATCGATCTATGCGCTTTCCAAGTTCGACCAGGAACAGATGTGCCTAATGGTGGCGCGTTCGTATCGGTTCTCCGCGACAGCACTACGATTCTTCAACATTTACGGTCCTTATCAAGCACTCTCGAACCCGTACACTGGCGTGCTGGCGATTTTCGCGTCCCGCCTTCTGAATGGGAAAACGCCTCTGGTTAATGAAGACGGGAAACAGTTACGCGACTTCGTCAGCGTCTATGACATTGCACGCGCAGCCCGGCTTGCGCTCGAAGTCAAAGAAGCCGATGGAAGCACCTTCAACATTGCAAGCGGAATACAGATCTCCATCGCCGAATTGGCGTGCCGGGCGATCGAGGCCTTAGGCGTTCGCGGCATCCAGCCGGAAATCACCGGGAAGTACCGGGTCGGCGACATTCGTCACTGCTTCGCCGATATATCCAAGGCGCGGCGCGTGCTTGGGTTCGAGCCGCAGATTGGTTTGGAACAAGGTCTTGTCGATCTCGCCGAGTGGCTGCGCGGGCAGATTGCCCACGATCGTGTTCAGGAATCGCGGGCCGAGTTAGCTAAACGCGGCCTGATGGTTTGACCATGCGCTACGCCTTGATCAATCCCAACTGGCGTTTTGACGGCAGCATCTATTTCGGCTGTCGAGAGCCACACCTGCCGCTTGAGTTTGGGTACGCGGCCGCGCTTTTACAAGCTGCCGGAGACGAGCCGCTGCTAATCGACGCCCAATTGGAAAACTTGAGCGAAGACGAAATTAGGGGCCGCCTGCTGGCGTTCCGGCCCGATTTCACCGTGATCACGACGGCCCCAAGTTATCTGTTCTGGCGTTGCGCTCCCCCAGAATTGCGAGTTCCGCAACAGACTGCGCAATTGGTGCGCGACATCGCCGGAACGCTAGTAATCGTGGGTCCGCACGGGTCCACCACTCCTGCAGCCACGTTGCGGAAGCTGAAGGCGGATCTGGTAGTAATCGGTGAGTGCGAAGAGATTTTGCCCCAACTGGACCGGCCTTGGGACTCGTTGAAATCGGTTTGCTTCTGGCGCGATGGGCAGCCCGCTGTTCTTGGCGGCCCGCATTCCGCGGACATGATGACATTGCCCGCTCTTCATTGGCCGAGCGATCTGGTGCGCCGGCATAACCATCATCATCATCGTTTCGATTCCGAACCAGCGGCTCCGGGCGCCGAGATGGAAACCTCCCGCGGGTGCCCATACCATTGCACATTTTGCGCGAAAGACAATTTCCGGGATAAATATCGCCGCCGGCCGCTAGCTGCGGTTCTCGAAGAACTCGATGGCTTGGTGCGGCAAGGAGTTGAATACATCTACTTCATCGATGAAATCTTCCTGCCGAACCGGGATTTGTTAGAAGCGCTCTGTGATCGGCCTGTGAAGTTCGGAATCCAGACGCGCATCGATCTTTTTAACGAGGAAACGATTGCTTTGCTGGGCCGGGCTGGTTGCGTCTCCATCGAAGCCGGTGTGGAGAGCATCACCGAAGCTGGCCGGGATCTGCTGGATAAGAAGTGCAAAGTTAGCACCGATGAGCTGGCCCACCGTTTAATTTTGGCCAAGCAAGTGGTTCCGTTTGTTCAAGCCAATTTGATCCAGATGGAACAGGATGATCCGGCCGAAGTAGAAGCCTTTCGGGTGCGCTTGAACGCAGCCGGGGTGTGGGCCAACCAGCCGGTTCCTCTATTTCCTTATCCAGGCTCGCCGGAGTACACCCAGCGGTGGGGAGCGCCGGACGATCTGGCTTGGGAACGTGCACACGCGCAATACCTGGGAAATTTCGAAGAGTTCAGCGATATACAGGAATCGCGGCCGCGGAGCCTCGCGGAATTGGAATTGGTTCAAATTCGAAATGGTTAAAGTGCTGATCACCGCCGATGCTGTGGGCGGAGTGTGGCAATACAGTCTCGAACTGGCCGGTGCCTTGGGAGAGCGAGGGTTTGAAGTCACGCTGGCCGTATTGGGCCCAGTGTCGCCTGCGCGTCTCAGCGAAGCGGATGTCTGGCCGAACGTTCGCGTCTTCGCGCATCCCGGCAAGCTCGAATGGATGGAAGATCCCTGGCGCGATGTCGCCGCAGCGGGCGGGTGGCTCCTCCATCTTGCGGACCGCTTTCAACCGGATGTCATTCATCTGAATGGCTACTCGCACGCCGCTTTGCCGTGGCGCGTTCCGACGGTGGTGGTCGCGCACTCGTGCGTGCTCTCGTGGTTTGCCGCGGTCCGGGGCACGGCCGAGCCTGATGTTTGGAACCGCTATCGGAAGGCGGTCACTGAGGGACTCAACGCAGCGGATCTGGTCGTCGCGCCCTCGCGGGCCATGCTCGAAAGTCTCGAAGCCAACTACGGTCCGCTCCCTCGAACGAAGGTGATCTTGAATGGCCGGAGACCGCACGGTTTCTACGTTGATGCCAAGGAGCCGTACATTCTGACGGCTGGCCGCCTCTGGGATGACGCTAAGAATATTCGCGTTCTCGCGGCCGTGTCGCGCAACTTGCAGTGGCCAGTCTTCGTGGCCGGAGATTGTCAGCATCCCGATGGCGGAGCGGCTTCGCTCGACGGGCTACAGCTACTGGGAGTTCTCGATTCGGCGAGCTTGGCCAAATGGTATTCGCGAGCCGCCATTTATGCACATCCAGCGCTTTATGAACCATTCGGATTGACGGTTCTAGAAGCTGCTCTCTCCGGTTGTGCCCTGGTACTTAGTGACATTCCAAGCTTGCGCGAGATCTGGGGCGATAACGCGGTGTACGCTGACCCCGGAGATTCGAAAGCTTGGGAAGTTGCTCTCCAGTCGCTAACACGTGACGACGCGCGTCGAGCCCAACTCGCTCAAGCCGCAGGCGCGCGCGCTCTGGAACTCAACGCCGCAACAATGATCGAACAGTATCTCGAAGCCTATCAGGAAGCAGGACTACATCGACCATGCGTATCGCTCTATTCTGTCATTCCCTTCGATCGGATTGGAATCATGGAAACGCACACTTCCTCCGGGGTCTAGTCACTGAGCTCGTCGATCTTGGCCATTCGGTAGCTGCTTATGAACCAGCCGATAGCTGGAGCGCGGCGAACCTGGTATCGGGGTGCGGGCCCGGTGCGCTACTCGGCTATCGCACAGCGTATCCCAATCTCCCCGTGTCCGTTTACGATCCGGCAAGTCTCGATGTGGACGCGGAACTCGCGGGCGTGGATCTAGTCATCGTCCACGAGTGGAACGAGCCTGCTCTGGTGAAAGCGGTTGGCGAGGCGCGTCGAAGAAATCGGAACCTCCGCATACTGTTTCATGACACCCATCATCGCTCGGTTACGGCACCCGAGAGCATGGCGCGTTACGATCTGACCCACTACGACGGCGTGCTGGCGTTCGGCGATTCCGTGCGCCTGCAATATCTGAGGCACGGATGGGCGGAGCGCGTTTCGACGTTTCACGAGGCCGCTGACACGCGTGTCTTCTATCCGCGCCAGGCAAGTACACAAGCGGGCGATCTGGTTTGGATTGGTAACTGGGGTGACGGGGAGCGTGAAGCCGAATTGCGCGAGTATCTGATCGAACCTGTATGCGCACTCGGCTTGCGTGCCACCCTCTACGGGGTGCGCTATCCGGAACACGCGCTTGCCGAACTTCGCGCCGCGTCCATTGCCTACGGAAACGTTCTGGAGAACTATCGCGTGCCGGAGATGTTCGCCCAATATCGTTTCACCGTCCATGTTCCGCGCGGGCCATACACCTCCGCCTTGCCAGGCGTTCCAACCATTCGCGTGTTCGAGGCGCTGGCTTGTGGCATCCCGTTAATCAGCGCCCCCTGGATCGATACCGAGGGTTTGTTTCCACCCGGCTGTTATGCCCAGGCTTCCAATGGGAAGGAAATGCGGGAGCACATGCGCAGCGTTCTGCACGATCCGGATTTCGCGCACGCCATGACTGAGCGAGGCCTGGAGGCAATCCGGAATCGACATACCTGCAGGCACCGCGCGCTCGAGCTATTGCGGATCTATTCCAGCATTAAGCCAAGCGTAGTCGCAGAGGCAGCGGCGTGAGGATTGCCTTCTTTGGATCGAGCCTGGTATCGGCATACTGGAACGGCGCGGCGACATACTATCGCGGAATCCTCGCCGCGCTTGCCCGCCGGGGCCACCAGATCACTTTCTATGAGCCCGATGCCTATGAGCGCCAGCAGCATAGGGACATTCCTGATCCCGATTACGCAAGTGTGGTCGTCTATCCCGGCGATTCGGATGACGCGGCTATGCGAGCGCTCGAGCAGGCGCGCCGGGGCACGGACATGCTGATCAAGGCGAGCGGCGTTGGGGTCTACGATGAATTGCTGGAGCGCGCCATTTTGGAAGACCGCCGCGCCAGCCAGCTGGCCGCGTTTTGGGACGTGGACGCGCCTGCCACGCTGGAGCGCATGGAGGCGGATCCCGGGGACCCATTTCGCGCGTTGGCGCCTCGCTACGACTACATCTTCACTTATGGTGGCGGGCAGCCGGTCGTGGATGCCTACACGCGTTTCGGTGCGCGGGCCTGTATCCCCATTTACAATGCGCTCGACCCGGAGACGCATTTCCCGGCGCCAGCTTCCGAGCAGTGGACGGGAAATCTCGGCTTTCTGGGCAATCGTCTCCCCGACCGTGAAGCTCGCGTCGATGAGTTCTTCCTCCGGGCCGCCGCCCTATGTCCCAACAAGGAATTTATCCTAGGCGGGAGCGGCTGGGGCGACAAATCGGTGCCGTCCAACGTTCGCGTTGCGGGCCATGTGTTCACGCGTGACCATAACGCGTTCAATTGCTCGGTGACTGCCGCCCTGAATATAAGCCGCGAGAGTATGGCGCGATTCGGTTTTAGTCCGGCCACCCGTGTCTTCGAAGCAGCTGGAGCTGGCGCTTGCCTGATCACCGATTTCTGGGAAGGCATTGAGCTCTTTCTCCAGCCGCGCGAGGAAATCCTAGTGGCTCGCAATGGCGAGGAAGTCGCTTCCATTGTGGGCGAACTGAATCACGATCAGGCCCGGCGCATTGGTGAGCGTGCCCGCAAGCGCGTCCTGGCCGAACACACCTACGCGCACCGGGCGTTGCAGTTCGATGAGGCAATCGCTGGGAGATTCGCATGCGCATCGTAGTTCTCGGGCTTTCCATAACTTCATCCTGGGGAAACGGTCACGCAACCACGTATCGCGCGTTGTTGCGCGGTCTGCATGAGCGCGGGCATAGCATTGTCTTCCTGGAGCGCGACAAGCCCTGGTATCAAGAACATCGCGACATGCCGGAAGTCTCCTACGCTGGTATCGAACTCTATGACAGCGTGGAACAGCTCGCATCGAAGCACCGGGTAACCGTACAGGATGCGGATTTGGTAATTGTCGGCTCCTATGTCCCCGATGGCGTGACCGTGGGCGATTGGGTGAGTGCGACAGCACGTGGCGTCAAGGCCTTCTACGATATCGACACTCCGGTCACAATGGCCAAGCTTGCGCGCGGCGACGAAGAGTACCTGGCCAAGCGGCAGATCGGCGGCTATGGCCTGTACCTCTCTTTTACCGGCGGCCCTACATTGCGCAGCATCGAGCGGCTATATGGCTCCCCAATGGCTCGGGCTCTTTATTGCTCGGTAGATCCTCACCTCTATTTCCCTGACACGCGCCCGCTCCAATGGCTCCTCGGTTATCTGGGCACCTATAGCGCTGACCGTCAGCCCGGGCTTACCAACTTATTGATTCAACCCGCTGAAGCTCTTCCCAATAAGCGGTTCGCGGTGGCCGGTCCCTTGTATCCGGCTGAGATTGAATGGCCCGCTAATGTGGACCGCATGGAACACTTGCCGCCGCCTGACCATCGCGAATTCTACAACTCGCAGGCCTTCGCGTTGAACATCACCCGCGCCGACATGCGCAGAGCGGGCTACTCTCCGAGCGTCCGCCTTTTCGAAGCTGCAGCGTGCGGCACCCCAGTGATTACCGACTGCTGGCCGGGCCTGGAGGAACTCTTCGTGCCAGGGGAAGAGATTCTAGTAGCCTGCTCCACTGCCGAAATGTTGAAACTTCTGACCGCAACCTCGCCGGAAAAGCGCCGCCAGATTGCCGAACGCGCGCGAACCCGGGTTTTGCGGGAGCATACGGCTGCTCACCGCGCGGTGCAGATCGAACAGTATGTGCGAGAGTACTCTGCTCTGCGAGGTGCCTCTGCCACCTCCACGAAGGGTGACCACACGTGAGGCTCACCATCTTCGGACTTTCCATCAGTTCGTCCTGGGGCAATGGTCACGCCACGCTTTGGCGAGGCTTGCTGAAAGCACTCGTGCGACGCGGCCATCAAATCGTGTTCTTCGAAAAAGATGTCGATTGGTATGCGTCGCATCGCGACCTGCGTTCCATCCCGGGTGTAGAGCTGATTCTCTATCCCGATTGGGACGCCGCCAAGGCAACGGCTCGCGATCGTGTGGAAAATAGCGATGCGGCCATGGTCACCTCCTACTGCCCGGACGCACAGCACGCGACCGATCTCTTGAATGCCTCCAAGGTGCTGCGGGTCTTTTATGACTTGGATGCTCCAGTGACGCTTGACCGGATCGAGCGCGGTGAGACCGTGGACTATGTTCCGGAGCGGGGATATGCTGACTTCGATCTCGTCCTCAGCTACACCGGCGGGCGCGCGCTTACTTCATTACAAACCATGCTGGGCGCCCGGCAGGCAGTCCCGATCTATGGCAGCGTGGACATCGGGACGCATCATCCAGTGAACGCGGTCGAGCGCTGGCGTGGCGACTTGTCCTACCTGGGGACGCGTGCCGCGGATCGCCAAGCCGCCGTGGACCGGTTGTTTGTGGAGCCCGCCCGGTTGCGGCCCGATTTTCGCTTCGTCATGGGTGGCGCGATGTACGACAACACGTTTCCGTGGACCCGCAATATCTTCTTTCACCAGCACGTTCCGCCCGGCGACCACCCGGGTTTCTATTGCTCTTCGCGCGCGACGCTCAACGTTACTCGCCGCGCCATGGCTGAGTATGGCTACTGCCCCTCGGGCCGAATCTTTGAAGCGGCGGCGTGCGGCGTTCCCATAATTACCGACACCTGGGAAGGACTTGACCGATTCTTTACTCCCGGTAGTGAGATCTTGACCGCAGGCACGGCCCAGGACGTATTGGACGCACTCGATCGGCCGCAAAGCGAAATGCAACGGATTGCCCGTCGCGCCCGCGAGCGCACGCTCGATGAACACACCGCCGATCATCGAGCCGTCGATTTCGAGAATGCAATTGCCGGAGCGGGAGTCGTCACAGCGGGAGCCGGGCGTTAGTTATGTGGGGAATTGTTCCAGCCGCCGGACGGGGCAGCCGCATTCAACCGCTGGCATTTTCCAAAGAGCTGCTCCCCGTCGGCAGCAGCATTGAGGAAGGGGTCGAGCGTCTGCGGGCAGTCAGCGATTACCTGGTGGAGCGCATGATTCTCGGCGGCGCGCGCAAGATTTGCTTCGTTATCTCTGCTCGCAAATCCGACATCCTGGAGTATTACGGATCGGGACGCGACCTTCCGTCCGGGCGTGCCGATTTTTGCTACGTGGTGCAAACCACGCCTGCCGGGCTGTGCGATGCCATCTTTCAGGCGCTCCCGTTCATCGCGGATCACGAACTGGTGCGGGTCGGCCTGCCCGATACGATCTGGTTCCCGGCGAATGCCTACTCAACCCTTCACACCGACCGTCTCTCCTTCCTGTTATTCGCGGTCGAGCATCCCGAATTCTTCGACGCCGTCCTCACCGATGAGGACGATCGCGTACGGGAAATCCGCGTCAAGGAACCCGAGCCGGGGACGCATTGGATTTGGGGCGCTTTCCAGATGCCCGGCGCCACCTTGCGTGAGCTGCATGCCCTCTGGCTGGAACGTGACCGCCAGGACGAATATTTCGGGACGCTGGTCAACGCCTGGCTCGCGCGTGGTGGTTTGGCAACCGGGGTCCGTTCCGGTGAAACCTATGCCGATGTCGGCACCCTCAGCGGATTTCAAGAAGCAATCCGCGTTCTGACAGCCAGCGGACAACGATCATGAACACATTGGAACAGCTATCGGACGAACAGATCCAGCGGCGGATTCAAGAGCTGGGACCGTGGTTTCACAACATGGAATTGCGCGGCATACCGACCGCTCCTGAACATTTTCTGGGTGATTACCCCGCGTTCAAGTTCCGTAACTTCTCCGCTTCTTTACCTGCGGATCTGACCGGCAAAACGGTCCTCGACATTGGCTGCAATGGAGGCTTCTACTCCATCGAAATGAAGCGCCGCGGGGCTGAGCGGGTTTTGGGAATCGACTTCGATGAGGACTACCTCGCGCAAGCCCGATTCGCCGCCGAAGTGTCCGGCTTCGATATCGAATTCCGGAAGCTCTCGGTTTACAAAGTTGCCGAGTTGCGCGAGAAGTTCGATGTCGTCATCTTCATGGGTGTCCTGTATCACCTCAGACATCCGCTGTTGGCGTTGGATTTGCTTCATGAGCATGTCACGCGCGACTTATTGCTATTCCAATCTCTGCTTCGGGGGCCATCCAACACGCCCATGATCGAAGAAGATTATCTGTTTGCCGAAGAGGCGGTTTTTGAGGAGCCCGGCTTTCCCCGCATGGTTTTCGTCGAGCACAATTATTCGCATGACCCCACCAATTGGTGGTTGCCAAACGCGTCATGCGCCGCCGCGATGTTGCGAAGTGCCGGTTACCAAATCCTGAGCCACCCGGAACCCGAGGTGTTCGTTTGCCGGCACATCGCCGGAGGAGGCTACTCCCTTGATTGAAGCCGCGATGCTCTGGAACGAACCCAATAACCTGTCACATTGGGATTTTCAGATGGACCCGGAATGGAAGATCTTTGGCTCCATGGCGACGCTTGCAGCGCAAGCCATTGGAGCTCAGAACGGCCCGCCGTTGCGCGTCTTGGGAGGAATCTCTCCTATAGACCCCGCGTTTATCGTGAACATGCAAAAGCAAGGCGTGCTGCAGCATCTGGAGGCAGTGGCCGTCCACGGATTTCCGCTCGATTGGAATCATTGGATGATCGATGAATGGCCCGCCAAGCTGGCCGAAATCCACGCCGTCACAACCTTGCCGGTGTGGGTTTCCGAGGTCGGAGTTTCCACCTTCGGCGCCGAGGAAGTGCAGGATTTCGGATTGCGCCGCACCGTCGAGCTGATTCGCGGTAAGGCCGATCGCATTCACTGGTACAGCTTGTACGATCTCCCGCGCGCATGGCCTGCAACCACTCGCCACCGGGAAGCTGAGGGATCGTCCTATTACCGGCACTTCTACATGGGGCTGCTTCGTGAGGATGGCACGCCCAAACTGGCCCTGCACCAGTTCCACCACTACACGCCCGAGATAGGCATCTGTCAGTGGTTTCACTTTGAAGATCATCGCTTGGACGATGCCGTAAACTGGCTTCGGAGGTTGGGTGTGCGCCATCTGCGTACGGGTTTGAGTTGGTCTGACAGTTTGCGTCCCGGCGCCGAAGCCTGGTTCGATCGTATGATGCGCGCGCTGGATGAGTTCGATGTCACCGTCACGTTCTGCTACACACCGGATTCGCGCGGTCTACGCCCGGACCACACCAGCCCTCCGCGGGATCCGAGGGAGTTCGCTGATTTTTGCGAACGGATGACTCGCCGTTATTGCTCCGCCGGCGCCATGCGCGCCCTTGTTTCCTGATGTGGGACGCAATCGCCGGCCGCGTCCTCCTCGTAGTCGCTCACCCGGACGATGAAACCTTGGCGTGCGCCGGGGCCATGCTCGACTGGAAAGACTGCACAATTCTGCACACCACCAACGGTTCCCCCCGTCGGCCGAGGCACGCCGAAAACGCCGGATTTGCTACCCGCGAGGCTTATGCGGCGGCGCGTCGCCTGGAACTGGAATGCGCACTTGGCCAGATTGGCGGCCGTGACACACGCTGCCTGGACTTGAACGATCAGGAGTCGTGGGCCGATCTTGCGGCGCTCTCATTGCAAGTAGAGGTCGCCATCGAGGAGATTGACCCCGCCACGGTGATCACGCACCCATACGAGGGCGGTCATCCCGATCACGACGCAGCGGCCTTTGCCGTCCAGAAAGCCTGTGCCTTGCGGGGGAATCGAGCGCCCCGACGGGTGGAGGCTGCCTTTTACAATCGTTACGAGGGGCAATTCCGTGGAAACGAGTTCCTGCCTGGCGGTCCGCCGGAAATTGCTCTCGAACTCGATACCGAAACGCAAGCTCTGAAAAAAGCCATGTTCGCCTGCTTCACCTCCCAAGCTTCGGTGCTGGCCATGTTTAGCACAAGCGTGGAGCGTTTCCGGATGGCGCCGGATTACACGTTTAAGGAGCCGCCTCATCCCGGACCACTCAATTACGAAACGCTTGGTTGGGGAATTACTTCCGCAGCGTGGCTTACAGAAGCCAGCAGGGCCATGCGGCAGCTTGACGCGTGAGCCGGAAAACACTTTGCGTTCTTAGCGTCGCTTACCCGCTAGCCACGGTCAGCGAGAATTCGGTCGGCGGCGCCGAACAAGTCTTAGCGATGTTGGATCGAGCCCTGGTCGCAGCTGGCCACAGATCACTCGTCATCGCCGCCGAGGGCTCCATAGTGCAGGGTAGCCTGATTCCCCTCCCAGCGATATCCGCAACCATCGACGACCATGCTCGCGAGCGCGCTCAGCAAGCCACCCGCGGCGCCATTGCCGCGACACTTGCCTCCGAGCAGATCGATCTGGTCCATCTGCATGGGGTCGATTTCTTCGAGTACCTGCCCGAGCAACAGGTGCCCGTTCTGGTGACCCTGCATCTCCCGCTCGCTTGGTACCCGGCGGATGCCTTGTCTCCCACCCGCCCTCGCACTTTCCTCCACTGCGTCTCGGCCTCGCAAGCGGCCAGTGCTGCCAGACCGCTAGACTTCCTGGAACCCATACCGAACGGCGTGGACTCAGCGCGCTATCGCTTGAAAACTGAGAAGCGGAATTATGCCTTGATGCTAGGCAGAATCTGTCCGGAAAAGGGCGTTCATCTTGCCATCGAGGCCAGTAAACGCGCAAGTATCGCTCTTCTTATTGGCGGCCAAGTCTACCCTTACCCGGCTCACGAAGTTTACTTTCGCGATGAAGTTGCTCCCCGGCTGGATCGATGCCGCCGCTTCCTTGGACCGCTCGATTTCGCGCGCAAGGCGGCTCTGCTCGCCTCCGCAAGCTGCCTGTTAATCCCAAGTCTTGCGGCCGAAACCAGTTCGCTAGTTGCCATGGAAGCCCTCGCTTCCGGCACTCCAGTGATCGCATTTCCCGCGGGAGCTCTGCCCGAAATCGTGGAATCTGGCAAAACGGGCTATCTGGTGGATGACGCCGATGAGATGTCCACCGCCATCCAGCAAGCTAACCGGATCTCGGCAGCGAAATGCCGCGAACAGGCCTGCGTTCGTTTCGATCAGGCTGTGACAATCGAGCGGTACTTTGCCGTGTACAGGCAGCTCGTCGGCGGCTGACCGGCGCCTGACACCGGCGTAACTTCCGCTCGCAGCGGCGCGAAAAAACAATCGAGTCTTACAATAAAACGAGGGAATCGAATAGCCGTGATCGCAAATAGAAGAACGTTCATCGTCAGCTTATGCGGGGCAGCCGCCACCGCCGTCGCGTTTGCCGGAAAGTCAGGCTCCCCGGGACAGGTTACGATCGTCCGTTTCAGCGGTTACGGAAAAAAGGAAGGTCCGGTCACCGTGGAAAAAGTGGTTCTCAGCGACGAAGAGTGGAAAAAGAAACTGACGCCGGAAGAGTTTGAAGTGGCGCGCAAGGCCGGCACGGAGCGGGCATTTACCGGCAAGTATTGGGACAATCATGAGAAGGGTTTGTACCGCTGCGTTTGCTGTGGAAACGCCTTGTTCTCGTCGGACACGAAGTTCGAATCTGGAACGGGATGGCCCAGCTTCTATCAGCCGGTCGACAAGCAGAACGTAGAGAATCACGTTGACATGAGCTACGGCGTTCGCACCGAAGTTCGGTGCAAAAAGTGTGAGGCGCATCTCGGGCACGTTTTCGAAGACGGTCCACGTCCCACTGGCTTACGTTACTGCATGAACTCGGCCTCATTGAAGTTCGAAAAGGCGTAAGTTTTCTGCCCGCTACCGCGTCATAATAGAAAGCGAGGCAGTCATTGAATTTATCCCGAAGAAACCTTCTCAGTAGCGCTCTGGCTTCGGTGGCCACGATCACGGGGCTGCGCGCCTCGGAACCCGTACCCGCGTATCACAAGGCGCTGCCGAAAAAGGCTTTGCCGCCCACCAAGGATCCAGGGTTATATATTGATCGCCCGGTTGTGATGCGGGTATATGAGCTGGCCGGTAAGATCAAACCGGTCCTCTATCAGATGCCTTGTTACTGTTCCTGTGACAAATTCGCGGGACACGGTAGCTTGCTTGATTGCTTTGTGGATGCGCACGGAGAAGAGTGCGCCGTCTGCCAGCGGGAAGCCGTGTTCGCCTACCAGCAGACTAAGGCCGGTGTCTCTGTTGCCAAGATTCGGTCCCAAGTTATCGAGGGTCTGTGGAGCAGGGTCGATATGTCTCCAGCCGCGCTCGCCGCGCTCTAAGCCTCAGAAGCTAGAGTTCAATTGCGAGCATGCGCTCGTACTCGGCGTTGAACTCGCAGCCGAGTATCGCGATCACCGATAACAGGTACATCCACACCAAGAGCGCGATTCCGGACCCGATGCTTCCATACAGCACGTTGTAATTGGATACATTACGTACGTATACCCCGAAACCCCATGTTGCCGCCGTCCATAGAATTGTGGCGAAAATAGCGCCTGGTATCACTCGCCCGACACGCTGCTTCCGGTAAGGGCCGTAGTAGTATAAGATCGTCGTGAGGCTGATCGTCGCCGCGATCGCCACTACGTAGCGCGCGATCCGTGAGAGGAATTCCCAAAGGTCCGCCAGCGGATTGAGAATCGCATCCACCTTGAACCACTGCAGAACCTGGCCTTCGCTCTCCTGTCCGAAAAGGATGAGTACCGACCCGATAGCGAAAGGCAATCCGGCGGCAAACACAAGCAGGATGGCCACCCAACTCTGATGGAAAAAGCTGCGATCCCGGGGAACCCGGTACGCGGCGTGGAAGCCTTCGATCAGGCTCTTGATCACGCTCGATGCCGCCCACAAAGCTAGCAAATTAGCGGCGACCAGAAGGCCTATCGGTTTGTTACCACGGCTCGTAAACTGCAGGCTGACCGCAGTCTCCGTACCGGGCGGCAAAATCTGACTCAGGAACCCGGTGATTTGCGTTTGTACGAATCCGGCGCGAACCTGCATCAAGATCGTGGCAGCGGAAGTCAGGATAGGGAAGAACGAGAGCAGCGAGGAGTATGCGGCTCCCTTGGCAATGCTGAAGCAGCCATCCTCCGCAGCCGAAAAAATGGTTCGTCGCAGCAGGAAGGGAAGGTTGCGCCAGATACCGGCCATTCGCGCGAGTTATGCTGCCGAAGGATTGCCGCGACGCCGTACGAACTGCAGCAGCACCGGAATGAGAGAGAGAAACACCACGGCCAGAATTACGATCTCGATATTCTTTTGAACGAAACGGAAGCCGCCTAGCTTATATCCAAGACACGTCATGGCAGAGATCCAGCCAATGCCACCGAAGATGCTGAACGTCAAGAATCGCGGATAAGGCATGCCCGCGACGCCGGCCATAAACGGCATCACGGTCCGAATAATAGGCACGAAGCGCGCATATACGATCGCGCGGCCGCCGTGATTTTCATAAAACGCTTTGGCTCGCAGCACGTGCTCCGGATTGAAGAAGCGCGACTTCGGCCGGCTAAATACACGGGGTCCGGCGCTTCGGCCAAGCAGGTATCCCGTGTTGTCGCCTAGGATCGCCGCACATACGAGTACGCCGATCACCACGGGAAGCTTCAGATACCCGAACGCGCAGACCACCCCTACCGCGAACAGGAGCGAATCCCCAGGTAGAAAAAAACCAGCAAGCAGTCCAGTCTCTCCGAACACGATCAACGAGAGCAGGCCGTAGCCGAGCCAGCCGGAGAAGGTCCCCGTCATTAACCCGGCCAGACGCTGCGGATCGGTAAGCGCCTTCAAGAAATCCAACAGCTGGTGAAGCACCGGTCAGCCCCGCATTCCCTGAAGAATGCGGTTCAACACATCCTGCTGAACCTTGATCTTGCCGTCCTTCTCGAGTTGCTTGCGTACTCCCTCGGTGAAAAGCGCCTCGCGCTCGCGAGCGATTTTGCCCTTCAGTTCATCTCTCAGTGAGGTCTGCTGAGTTGCAAAGGGCGCCATGTCGGCCGGCGTATGCGAGATTACCTTAATCACGGCGCGCCCGTCTGCAGAAGCCACCGGCCCCAAGATAGACCCGTCTTTCGCCGCAAACGCATCACCGAGCATGCTGGCGGAACCGAAGCCCTCCACCGCGCCTTGCCGGTCGAAATCGTTCGATTCCTTCACTTCCAGGCCCATCGCCTTCGCAGCTTCCGCCAGGTTCCCGCCATTTGACTTGGCCTTCGTGGCCAGGTCGTCGCCGCGCTTATTAACCATCTCATTCAATCGATCGCGCCGCAGTGCGGCTTCCACCTGAGGACGGACTTCGTCGAGACTCGCGGGATGCGCGCTAGCCACGCCTGTAACTACGGCGATGGCAATCTTGTTCCCCGCCGGAATCGAGACCGGGGAGGAAACCTCTCCGACTTTCAGACTCGAGACAGCATTCTGCAGTTCAGGAACCATGCCAATCTGCGGGAACGGATCGCTCGATTTCACGTTGTCAGCGATCACCAACTCACCGTTACTCTCGGCAGCGGCTTTTTCGGGATGTTTCGGGTCTTTCTTTAACTGCGTGGTTGCGCGATCGGCAACCTGCTGCATGACCTCGCTTGCCTTACGCTTCTGATACTCAGCCGCAAGCGTATCCTTAACTTCTGCAAAGGGCTTGACGCGGGCGTCTTCCCGAGCCTGCACTTGCAGAATATGGTAGCCGTAACTCGTTTTCACCAGCCCGCTCGTCTCGCCGACTTTCAGCGAAAAAGCGGAATCTTCGAACGGCTTGACCATCTGTCCGCGAGACACGAAATCCAGATCGCCGCCCTTGGCCGCCGATCCCGGATCTTTGGAATACTTCTTGGCGAGTTCGGCGAAGTCCCCACCGGCCTTCAGTTGCTTGAGTATGTCACTCGCCTTGGCTTGAGCATCTGCATCTTTGGTATTCGCATCGATCGCAATCAGAATGTGACGCACTTTCACGCGTTCCGGCGTACGGAAGCGATCAAGCGAAGAGTTGTACGCGCTTTGCAGTTGGGCATCGGTTGGCGCGGCGACACCCGCGGCTTTCGCCGGGTCAAGTACAACGATCGCCAAGCTTTTCTTCTCTGGCGTTTGGTAGTTCTGTTTGTTCTTCTTGTAGTAAGCCTCAACGTCGGCGGGCGTCATTTGCACTTGCTGCTCTAGTGCCGCGGGCTTAATCAGAACGTACTCGATCTTGATCTTTTCGTTGCGCCTCTTATACTCCTGCTCCACGTCCGCCTTGGTGACTACTACGCCGCTCTCCGCCACCTGCTGCATACGGGAAACCAGCAGCCGCTCCCGAGCTTCATCGATGAACTGGGGGATGGTCGCGTTTTGTTGGGCAAGGGCTTGACCGAGCAGGTCCTGATTCACCTTTCCATCTTTGTCGATGAAACTGGGCGGCAGTTCCTGTCGAACTTCGGCGGCAATATCATCGTCGGAGGCGCGGATTCCAAGGCGCTTGGCTTCATAAGCCAGAGCCTTTTGGTTGATCAGACTTTCCACTACTTGCGGCGCGAAGTAACCCACCATCTGAGCGGGAATCTTGCGTTGTTGCATAAGCGCCGAGACTCTCTGGAGTGCGGTTTGCGCAGTGATCTTCTCGTCTCCTACCTTGGCCACCACGTTCTCGTCACCGGCGCCGTTCACACCGCCCGATTGCGGCACCAGGTAAGTCACCATGGAAAGAGCAACCACGCCCAGAATGACTCCGAGCAATATGCGCACAGCCTTATCGCGGCTGCGGAATAAATCAAACATGTAGAGGAGATCCTTTCAACTTCGGAATTACTATTGTATCGTGGCCAGCATCTGCCGCTTGGCCATGGACAGTACAAGCGCGATCAGGATTGGAATAAACGCTTCGAAGTTGCGAGCTTCATTAAACCGTCCGGCTACAAATGCGATAAACATCAACTGGGGCAGGATCACTACTGCGGCCCGCCGAAGAAACGGACCGGCATCCCCAATGGCGATCGCCGCGCATCCAAATGAGAATGCCAGGACAACCAGACTCTCGATCATTGTTCTGCCCATGTGCTCGATCAGCACGGCATTGGTCCAAACATGAAGTTCCAAAAGGCTGTCGAGCGGGATCAGCCGGTTCAGCATCAACCGCACCACTAAGAAGGCCGCGAGTGCGAGTGCCGGTACTCCGATAGAGATCCGCTGCGGTACCCGGTTCCAAAGCACGGCGACGCCCGCCAAGACCAAAACTACGATATTTTCGTGATTCAGGGTTCCAATGGCGACGGCACCAACGAAGATACTCCATCTGCGCTGATGCAAAGCCCACAATCCCAAACAGTGAAAGAACACCACGCCCACGTCGAAAAACGTAAGGTACACGAACGTGGGCGCGAGGAATAGAACCAACAGCGGGCCGCCCATCCACGCGAGCTTCGGGCCGATGAATAAGCTTGCCCATCGGATGATGAGAGACGTTGTAGCCGTGATGACTATTGCCTGCACCAGAAAGAAGACCGGCCGCGCACCCGCGTGCGTAACTGATTGGAGGAGTTGCGCGGGCCAGACGAGTAGCAGACGATGTCCGAAAATGGGCAGGCTCGCCGGGTTGGAGATGGCCCGCTGCAGCGGGTACCAGGCGGCTTCGTAAGCAGCCCTCCACAGGATCAGGAACAACGAAGTCGCGCTTCCCAATCCCACCAGAAACGTAAAAGCCCGGTCGCGATACGGTTCCAGACGCGCGGCTTGAGTGACGAGAAATCCAACAACGGCGGTCATTCCAAAACCCAGGGCAGAGGACAACCAACCGACACGCCTGAGTGACACGGCATCAAACCGCGGTAACAAATCCCGGAGGTCTGAATCATAACCGCGCAGGGAAAAGAGCGCGCTCTCGGCTGGCAGGGGCACCGCTCGCCACGCGAGCACCGCGCACGCGATTGCTAATAGGCCCGCAAGCGCTACCGCGCCGGACACATATCGTGGCGCTACAAATGACATTCCGCGTGTACCGCGCGAACCGCTTTCTCCAAACCATCGCGGCTCACCACGATTGCAATCGTCAACTCGCTGGAGCCTTGCGCAATGGCGATGATGTTCACTTCTTCCCGCGAGATCGCGGTGAAAACGCGTCCCGCTAAACCCGGGGTGCCCCGCATGCCTTCGCCCACCACCGCGAGCAGGCCCACGTTCTCATCTACATCGATCGGCCGCACATAATTATGAGCGATCTCCAGCGCAAGCGAACTTTCGAGAGCTTCCAGAGTCCGTTGCAACTCGCCCGACCGCACCAAGAAGCAGAAGCTCTGCCGGTAGCTCGACCCGCTGATAGCCAGAATTTCTATATTCGTGCGCGCAATCGCATCCAACGCCCGGGCCATTACCTGGACTCCGCTCAATGCCGCGCTTGCCGTCTCGATAGAAATCAGGGCGACATTACGCATCGAAGTAACGGCCCGGGCGCCCTCCGAAGTCGAGAGCTCTCCGACAATGCGCGTGCCCGGCTTTTCCGGTGCAAAACTGTTTTTACTCCAGACTGGAATCGCCTTCTCGACCAGTGGCGCCAAGGTGCGGGGATGCAGAATCTTGGCCCCGTTGTAAGCCAATTCGGCGGCTTCGCGGAAGCTCACTTCGGGCAGGATGCGTGCGTCGGGAACCAGTCGCGGATCGGCAGTCATGATCCCGTCGACATCGGTCCAGATCCATAGTTCGGAAGCCTCGGTAGCCGCCGCCAAGATCGACGCTGAGAAGTCAGACCCGCCTCGTCCCAGCGTGGTCGGACGTCCATCCACGGTAGCCCCGTTGAATCCCGTTACTACCGGAACGATGCCCTTGATAAGCAGCGGGTCGAGGACGCGACGCGCGCGTTCTGAAGTGGAAGTCATCACCGGAGAGGCATTCCCGAAGACTGCGTCCGTCACAATGATCCCGGCCCCGTTAACCGGCTCGGCTGGCGTACCTTGGGCGTTCAAACAAGATGCAACCAGCACGCTCGAGAGTCTTTCCCCGATTGCGACAGCTTCATCCACCGACTTGGTGGGACGATCACCGAGCATCAGCATGCCGCCCACAAGCCTCTGAAATTCGGCGATCAGCCCATCGACCGCTGTGATCGCCGCATCCTGCTGATCGGGAGCAAGCAGTTCGCGACAAGCCGCCCGGTGACGATTAGCCAACTGTTCGAGATTGGCATTCAGGCCCACGCGGTCGCCCGCCTCGGCGTGCTTCATCGTGTCCAGCAGCAGATCGGTGATTCTCGACATCGCCGAAACCACCGCGATTACGGGTCTCGTACGCCTTGCTTCTGCGATCAGCCCCGCAGCTACACGAATCCGCTCCGCGGAACCGACGCTGGTTCCGCCAAACTTCATCACCAGCAATCCAAGCATTATGAGTGATCCTTACCGTTCGTGGTGCGCGCCCGCAGGACCCGTAGAATTTCTTCTTCCACCTGTTCGAGCGTCAACTGGGTACTGTCCAGATACACCGCGTCAGGCGCTTGCGTTAAGGGCGATTCCCCGCGTGTTCGGTCTCTGCGATCGCGATCGGTCAGCTGGCGCGCGACCTCCGTCAGATCGGCACCTTCATTGTCGGCCCGGCGGCGCACCCGCTCCGTGGCGTCCGCGTCCAGGAAGATTTTCAGCTTGGCGTTCGGGAAAACAACGGTGCCGATATCGCGCCCTTCCATGACCACGTTCTCGCTCGCGCCAAGAGCGCGTTGCTTCTCCACCAGCGCTCGCCGCACAGCTGGTACTGCGGCTACCTGCGACGCTGCCTCGCCTACCTCCGGAGTCCGGATCAGATCCGTCACATCTTCGCCGTTCAAAACGACACTCTGGTTTGTCGAATCCAGTTTGATGGTGGCCGCTTGCGCCAATTGCTCCAGCCGGTGCATATCGGTTAGACTAACCGCCTGTCGCAGAGCCCATAGCGCCACTGCGCGGTACATCGCACCCGTGTCGATGTAGGTATAACCGAGCCGGGTCGCCAGGCGCCGGGCGATCGTACTCTTGCCCGCACCCGCGGGTCCGTCGATTGCGATAACAATCGTCATGGGGTTTTTGACAACTCCGTAGGATAGCGTAATCGCCGTGGCGGAGATGGTCTGAGAAGGTTAGTTCCCGGACGGCGAGGGTGGCGGTGGGCTCGGATTTGTAGGTGGATTGGGATTTGGACTCGGATCAGGAGCGTTCGGCGAGATAAGACCCGGGTTGGCATTCTGTGTAGGAATCGTCTGACCTCCGCCCATGGTTTTATCCTTGGCGTAGTCGTAAATGAATTCCCACTCGTTGTACTTGGTCTTCTCGTTGTAGATCTTGATCCCGGGACGCTCGGATTTGCTGGCAAAACCCGCAATGCCGCCGCCGACGGTCTGCCCGCCGACCGTGCCGTTATTCAGCGCGCCGCCCAGTTGGGAGCCCGGCTGATTGCTCCCGGCAAGTCCGGTTCCGCTCCCAAACACGTTCTGCGGAGTCTGCGGTGTGGGGAGATTTTGCGTGGCCGGATCGTTCCCGCCGATTCCATTCGGCTGCCCAATGGGTCCCACGTCATTGGATTGATTCGCGCCGAAGATACCGGGCGGAGGTCCGCCAGGCCGTGGAGAAGTCAGGAGGTTCTGGATCATCGCCGCGCCTGAAGAGTTTTGTCCGTTGGACTGCGGACCGTTGGGAATGGGCGGGTTAGGCATCCCGTTGACGAAGCGGCGGGGATTGATGCCACTCGGGTACAACCCGTTGGGATTGTTTGGGTTGTTGGGATTGTTAGGACTATTCGCATCTCCCGGCCCGAATGCCAGCCCGCCCGGGACGCCTGGCGCGGGCGGATTCAACTGCTGTCCGTTCGGGCCCACGGCCAGGTTCGTGTCCGGGGTTTCAATCAGCCCTAAGTCCCCGTTCTCACTGGGACTGACACCAGGCACGGGGTTTCCCGGCAACTGGCCCGCGATGTCTCCGCCGCCACCGCCACCGGGTTGGTCGCTCGGCCGCCGGCGAAGGCCCGGATTCACCATCGCGTTTCCGGTGTTGCCAGTGTCTCCGATTGGCTTTAACTCCGTGATGAAGTTGTTGACGCTAGCCGCATCCGGCTTCTTTTTGTTGGCCTTCTGGGTTAAAGAATCGATGAACTGTCCACTGGCGCTAATGTGGATCGGACGCCATTCATCTTTGCCCGTCATTGGGTCTTTATAGCGTTTGCGCAGAAACCGCTGGTTGCTGCTGTTTTCTAGATCCTCGATCTTGGCCGGGTATTTCTTGAACTTGCGGAAATAGACCTGGATGGCGCGCTTATACTGCTCGCCGCGGTCGATCAGCATCTGCTCCTGGTCGCGTTGCGCTTCGAAGGCCACCCGCGGCATGGCGGCATACAGCATGATTCCGACAATCGCCATCGTCAAAAAGATGAAGAGAATGGCGTAACCGGATTCGCGCGATTGTGCAGATTTGTGCACTATCCGGCAAGCTCCTGGGCCAATGGCAGGGTCTGCTCGGTCTTGAATTGCGTGTCTTCCATCGTGACCGAGTTCACGCCGATTTTGACCAACCGATAGCGGCGCTTGATTAGCTCGCCTTCGCTGGCGACGATGATGTCTTCTCCATCGAGGAAAAAGGCGCGTTTGTGTGTACTTGCCTTGACGCTGGAGTAGCCATAGTACTTGAGCGAAATCGGTGGCGCGACCGGTGCGGGAGGCGGTCCTGGAGGCGCTGGCGGAGGCATGTTCTGCTGTTTAGCCAGATCGATCTTCTTGACTGAAGGGAGAGGAGTGAGTGGCGTCGCGGGTTTGGCGGCTTCGCCGAACTGAAACAAGTTTCGCTGGGAGCCGCTGATTTCCACCTGTTGCACTTTGGACAGCAAATCCAACCGCAACGTGGGGTCCACGATCTCCGCGTTCGCCACGGTCTTTGGATCGGGATAAGTCGGATTCCATTCGGCCGGGCGTTGGGTCCGATTCCGTCTGGCAGCGAGACGCGCAATGTCGGTTTGACGGGTGGAGTTGGCGGCCGGCACTGGTGCTAACGCGACCGGCGCGGGCGTGGATGCCCCGGCGGAAGTACTGCTGGAATCAGACGAAAGCACGTTGCTCCACAGCACATACCCGCCGATGAGGATCAAGCCGCCCAGCATCGCCAGGCGTTTCTTATCCGCGCCCAGCTTCATGCCGCACCGCCATCATCGCGGACAAACGTGTTGATCTTCAACGTTACGGTAAGGGCTTTCCCGCCCGGCTGCGGTGTCGCCGATAGTTGGTCGATAATGACGAAGCGCTGGCTCCGATCCAATAAGTTGATGAGCTTCAGCAAGTTGGGATAAGAGCCTTCGAAGCTCACCGTCATCGTCATCATGCTGAGGTCTTCAGAACCTTTCACAGGCTCCAGGGGCGCGATGCTTCCTTCCTTCCACGTGAGACCGGCGCTCTCACAGTTACTTTGAATTTCCGACACCAGCGTCGAATACGTGGTTCGCCGCGGCGTCATGTATTTGGCCAGGAACTGGTCGCCTTCGCCGCGTGCAATCTGCACTTTGTTTGCGATCTGAGCGGTGCGGTTCAGCTGGCTGCGCTGCTGGATCACGGTGGCCCGCACTGCCGCCAACTCATCGGCAGTCTCCTGCGCGGAACGTCCAAACACGTGGAAGACGAAAGCCGCGGCAATCAAATTCAGGATGACCAAAACGCCCACGGCGGCACCGACCATCACGCGTGGATCTCGCAAATCGGCACGGCTGGCCGACCGGGTCAGGGAGCCGAAATCAAAGCTTCTGGACATAGTTCACCGTCACACGGTAACGATACAAAGGATCGGTCTGGGAGGGGGCCAGGATCACGGAAACCGCAGTGGATCCGAACACTTCCGAACTCTCGAATCGCGAAAGCAGATCGACCACCGGCTTCTGCGTCTCCGCCCCTAGCACCAGGTCGAGAAAAATATGATCCTGTGCATCCGCCTGCGGCCGCACCGAAATCACGCGCACATTGGCAGGCACCACTTTTTCAAGATCGGCAAACAGGCGCGTCCAACTGATCCCCTTGCGATAAAGCAGTTTATTGATGAATTCGCTGCGCTCCAGAACATCGGAATTGCCGGATTTCCGCAACTCTCGCCCCAAGCGATTTTGGCTGGCGTGAATGCTGGCCAGTTCCCGATTCGCACGATCTAACGCAATCAGCCTGGCCTGCATGCGGTGACGATCAGAGATGGCAGCGGACACCAGGATCAGCAGCAGCGCAACCAGCCCAGCAGCAATCGCGGCACCGGTTACTAGAAATACCCGATCTTTGCGGAAGGGATCGCTCGCAAGGTTGATCTGCGCTCTCAAGCGGCAACTCCTCTCAAATATCCTCGGATTCCGGTATCGTTTCCGCCCAGGGAGCTTACCGGAAGCCCGAACTGATCCGGGAAATCGCGCAGCGCTTCGGGCTCCAGATCGCCGAAGCCCGCAAGCATCATTGTCTGGGCGGGCCCACCCAGGTTGTCCTCGACGAACGCCAGCGTTTGATGGAGGTGGTCGGAAATGGCCTCGAATGACCGCTCAGCCAGTTCGATCGATCGAAATACCTTGAGAGTCTTATCTTGCTTCACCAGAATCGTCAGAACCCCGCCACTCAAGCGCGCTACCGCAGCAATTCCTTTGGAATCTACAAGATCAAGGCAGGCGAGCGGCGCGAGGGTTACCAGGCCGGGATGAATGCCGGCCGCACGGAACGGCGCTTCATAACGGCTGACAATCTCGAGTGCCGTCACCGCCGCTACCACTTCCCGATGTCCTTTCAGTCCGGCGCCCTCCTGGACCCAAAAGCTCAGCGCGGCCGTATCCACGTCAAAAGGAACGCTTCGTTTTAAGCGGAAGCGGATGATAGACAACTGCTCGTCAGTCTTGTCCGGCAGCTTGGCAAAATCCAGCACCGCAATATGCGCGCAATGATCGGGCAGCAGCACCGCCGCCGTGCGTTTCTTCCCACGCGCCACGGCAGGCGCCATACGCCGAACAACTTCGTTCAACACTTCGGGCTGGGCTACATTCTCGTGCAGGGGGGACGGTGTAATCGCACCTGCGGGCAGCGGCTCGATTTGCATGGATTCGGGGTGCCCCCAACGCGCCATGCGCACCGAATCCGGACCAATTTCAAAGACCAGTTCAGGCGGTGGATCTTGCAGCAAATGAGCGAAGGAACGAAACGGCGCGGGCATGAGTCTGGGGATTCGCCTAGCCTTCGATGAAGGTGACTTTGTTGATCTCTTTCAGCGTCGTGATGCCGTCGCGAATCTTGTTTACCGCGGATTCTCGCAGAAACATCATGCCCTGATCGCGCGCCGCACGCTTGATCTCCGCAGTGGAGCGGCGGTCCAGAATCATCTCGCGAATTTTGTCGTTGAGGTCCAGTAACTCATGGATCGCACTGCGGCCGCGGAATCCAGTCCCGCCACACTCAAAGCAGCCAGCGCCTTCATAGAGCGGAATGTCCCGCCACTCCGCCAGATCAAGTCCGCTTTCCTGCAATTGCGCGTCGGTATGGTGAACCCTGCGCTTGCAGTGCTCACAGATGACGCGGACCAGCCGCTGAGCCAGAATACAGTTGAGCGCAGAAACGAAGTTGTAAGGTTCCACGCCGATGTTCAGAAACCGGCCGAGTACATCCAGCACGTTGTTGGCGTGCACCGTAGTGAATACCAGGTGACCCGTAAGCGCGGAGTTGATGGCAATGTCCGCTGTCTCCTTGTCCCGGATTTCTCCGATCATGATTTTGTCCGGATCATGACGCAGGATGGAGCGTAATCCGCGCGCAAAGTTCAACCCCTTCTTATCGTTGACTGGAATCTGGGTGATGCCTTTCAACTGGTACTCGACCGGATCTTCGATGGTGATGATCTTGTCTTCGTCGTTCTTAATCTCGCTCAGAGCGGCGTATAACGTTGTTGTTTTACCGGAGCCGGTCGGCCCGGTCACCAAAACCATGCCGTACGGCTCGCTGATATAGCGGCGGAACTTAACCAAATCGGCCTCGGCGAAGCCGACCACGTCGAGCGAAAGCTTTGCAAATTTTTCGCTCATCGATTCTTTGTCAAGGACGCGCAACACGGCATCCTCGCCGTGGATGGTCGGCATGATCGAGACACGGAAATCGATCAGCCGCCCTTTGTAACGCACGCGGAAACGGCCATCTTGCGGCACGCGCCGCTCGGCAATATCGAGCTCGCTCATCACTTTGATACGGGAAATGATGGTGGTGTGCCAGTCCTTGGCAATCGGCGGCATGGCGTAGTGCAGCACGCCGTCGATACGATATTTGATGGCTACCTCCTGGTCTCTCGATTCGATGTGGATATCGCTCGCGCGCCGCTCCAATGCATTGAAGATGGTTGTATCGACCAATTTAATGACCGGCGCGATATTGTTGTCGGCGGAAGAGAGCTTGTCGATCGAAAGCGTTTCTTCCTGATTTTCCTCATCACCGATGACATCCAGGGCAAAGCCTTCAGTGACTTCTTCAAGCACTCGCTGGCTCTGTTCGGTCTTTTTTAGAAGCTCGGAGATTTGCGAGAGCGTGGCAACCTTAACACGCAGTTTCTTGTTCAGCAGCAACCCGAGTTCATCAATTGTGCTCAGGTTGCGCGGATCGGCCAGCGCGATATCAAGCGATCCATTCTGCCCTTGAAGCGGGACGAAGTTATACCGGAACATCAAATCCACCGGGATGTGCCGGAACAAGTCGTGATCGATCGGGGTTTCGCGCAAATCGACGTACTCGCAACGGTAGCGCAGGGCGATGGCCTGCGCCGAGGTCGCTTCACCAGCGAGGTCGAGCATACGAGTGCGGTCGGTTGCCATAAGGGAGCGTGCGGGCAAGGAGCCCTACTCCAATAGACGCGGCAACAACCGCGAACGTTGAGGAAAAAGGAGCGCCGGAGCGCGCGGGGTTATTTCAGACCTTTGCAGGTCTTGTAGTACCCGGGAGGGTCGGCAATATTGAGCATAGGAATCACCGGTGTTCCATCGCTCCAGACGCCCATGTCGGTCTGCGTATTCGCTCCGTAATTGTTCAGCGGACCAGTGCCATAGACATAATCGCAGTAGGTGCTGTCGTGAATGCAGCGGATCATGGAGACACTCAGTTTATACGTGACGTTCCAATCGCGGTTATCCACCGAGACCGGCGGCGGTACGTCGTCATTTACAGTGTTTGTCAGCGGAAACCAGTGATTGCCGAGCTGCGCGGGCGTGCCATAACTATCGGTGCGCACTGTAAGGAATGGCTTCTGCATGGCGGGAACGGCGGTCATCTGCTTCCAAATAGTCGGCGCAATACAGAGCCGTGAGTTGTTGTCCTGATCGCCAACCACGATCATTACCACCGAATGTGAGTCGATGGTGCTCGGATCGAAGGTCGGAATTTGCCCCTGGCCCGGTTCAACAGCCACAATTCCGAGCGGAATCGGAATCGAAGAAGTTGCTGCCTCTGCCGCTACCTTGAGCGACATGTACGCACCCGAGGAGTGCCCGACAAAAAACGTCATCGGGTGGCCGGCGGGCGTAAGCGTGGGCGGGATAAACCCCTGTGCTGGCGTGAGCTGAGCCAGCGCCGCCTTCCAGTCCGTGATAATTGCCTGGTCCCAAGTGGCGACTGGAACCGCGTCAAACAGGACCCAGACCACGGTCGACCCCATTTGGGCCATATGCTGCATCCACAGCTGATACGGTGTTAATGTGTCGCCATCGTACCCGTGAATGAACAGAACCACCGGTGCTGTCGTGGGCGTTGGCAGTGGATTCGGGTTTGAAGGTCCCGGGGCCATGCCCTTCGGTGAAAAGATGTAGTAAGCGTAGGAATCGAGCGCTGTGCCACCTTTCGCATTAAAAGGACCGGCTTGAGTGAACGTGTAAAGAAGTTGACCACTGCCGGGGCCGGTAGCGGGTTGCGGAGGAGCAGTAATCTGCCCAAAAACGCACACTGCCGGGAAAAGAAGGATAAAAAGACGGGTTACTAACATGTGGCTCACTGCCAATCCTTACAATTGGTTCTGTGAGCGTAACATAGGGCCGGATCGCCTTCAAGCGAATCGGTACTACCGATTGTCGGCTTTTGTCATCTAGCGAATGGTGTCGGCTAGCGAAAAAATCGGCAAATAGAGCGCAATCAGCACAAACGCCACAAACGTTCCCATGAAGATCATGATGGCTGGTTCGATCAATGACAACACCGCGGTCATCTTCGTCGAGACATCCTCGTCATAGAACTCCGCCACGCTATTGAGCATTTGGGGCAGCGCACCGGTCGATTCACCCACCTCGATCATGTCGATCGCGAGCGGTGGGAAGATCTTCGACGCGGTTAGCGCGGAGGACAATGACTGACCCTCGCGCACCGTCCGGCCCGCGCGGTCCAAGGTCTTCCGCAGGAGAACGGTTCCCAGCGAATCGGCGGCAGTTTCCAGCCCTTGCACCAGCGGAATTCCTCCCGTCAATAACGTGCTGAGCACGCGCGAGAACTGGGAAACCTGGTACTTCACCCAGATGTCCCCAAACAGCGGCATGCGGAGTTTGACCAGATCCACGCGCTGGCTCCCCATCGGAGTTCGCGCCCAGAAGTAAAAGGCAACCCCCGCGAGAGCCACACCCAACGCACCCAGCAGCACATAGGAACGCGCCGTTGTTCCGATTGCGATCAAAAACAGCGTAATTCCCGGCAGCTTGGCGGACATGCTGGTGTACAGTTCCGCAAAATTCGGCACCACGTAAGTCACCAGGAACAAGATGAGTCCAATAGTCAGAAGAATAAGGACGGCCGGATACATGAGCGAGACCAGCACCTTCTTCCTCACCGATAACGCGAGCTTCTGATAGGTGATGAAGCGATCGAGCACCTCGGAAAGGCTGCCGCTTTTCTCGCCGGCCATGACGGAGGTGACGAAAATCTTCGGAAACACGCCTTGCATACGGAAAGCTTCGGAAAGCATGGTGCCGCGCCGCACCTCATCGCGTACGGTCTGCACGTAAGGGCCGAGTTTCGCGTCGGTCAGCCGGTCGGCCAGCAAGTCCAGTGCCTTAAGGATCGGCAAGCCGGCCCGAATCAAAGTCACGAATTGCTGGTTGAAGATCAAAAACTTTTCGATATTGATCTTCTTAGGGCGTCCCACCCGTCCAGCCGCCAGCCCGGCAACTGCACCGCGCGGCTTGACCGAATACACCAGGAAGCCTTGCTTGGTATAGCGATCGCGTAACTCGTTTTCCGAACCGGCTTGGGCCACCATCTGGTGAATTTCTCCGGTGGTGTCTGCGTATTTTAAGAGGAAGTCCGACATAGGTGGAAGTTTTACTGCGACGAATCCTCGATTTCAGCTCCGGCCGGCAGATGGAATACGAACATCTCCGGACCGAGCGGCGGGTTGACCTGCTCGTCCTCGAAAGTGAAATCCAGCACCGAGAGGTCATCCTGCGTTACGCGCAGCCGCCGGATGCGCGATTCCGGCGTGACCAGAAATTCGACCTTCGAATACGGCAGAGTGGCCGAATTGGGCTCCGCTGCGATCCATAGATCCGCCCCGTCCGCCTGTAGTGAAAAGCCGCTGAACTCTTTATAGAAGTTCAGATTTCCCAGCAGAAACGCGAGCGGAGCATGCAGATCGTCGCTGTCCCGAACCGGCGTCTTTTCCACACGCTGCGTGGCCGGAGTATAGAGGTAGAAATGCTTGCTGTCTGACAAAAAAACCTTGCCGGCGGGCGACGAATAATCCCAGCGCATGCGTCCCGGCTTTCGCAGGGCGAGCGTGCCCGTTTCCGTTTGCCTGGTCCGGCTGCCGGAGACGTACCGCTCGGTGAAGTGGAGGGAAAGCGTGCGCGCGTGGTTGTAACGCTGCTCGACGCCATGTAGAAGCGCGTCCAGCTTGGCGTCACGCACCTTGGCTGCCGCCGCTCCCAAGCTTGCGCAACACAGCATCGTCAACGCCACAGCCGACCGATTCACGTAGACTTGACGCGCGGCCAGCCGTGACCGTGCAGATAACGATTCGAATTCAACCCCGTGCTATTCTTTCAATGCGGGGTGGAGCAGTCTGGTAGCTCGTTGGGCTCATAACCCAAAGGTCGCAAGTTCAAATCTTGCCCCCGCAACCACTTGGTTTGCTGGTGGGAACCTGCGGATGTCCGTTAGGGACAATCTGCGCGTCACTGATCCATCAAGACTTCAAACAAACGTCGACCGCTGTCCTCGGACCTCAGCTGGACGCTTGCAGAAGACCTAAGCAAATACGTTAATAGCCACCTCATGATTTTCTTTTGCGCACCGCAGGAAGTGTCTGTTGGCTGCGATAAAGTCTTCATACGGGACGGCTGGTTCAGATAGAGGTGCCGAAATGCGCATAAGAACCTGAAGCGAGTGTCCCTTAAGCTCACGCTCTCAACACACCGGTCCCGTCGATTCGCGCACAATCAGCCGAGTCTGCACGGTCCGGTCCGCGATGACTTCGGAATCGTTACACTCGCCGGCGCGCTGTATGTTGCGCATCAGGACATGAAAAGCCTTGCTGGCCAGTTCTTCCCGCGGCAGGCGGACCGTGGTCAGCGGCGGCTCGGTAAACTCCGCCAGGTGAATGTCATCGAACCCCACGATCGAGATATCGTCAGGGACCCGCAAACCGGCTCGGCGCGCCGCCCGTAACGCCCCCATTGCCGTTAGGTCGTTCGACGTGAGCACCGCCGTAGGACGGACTGGGGATTCCATCAGTTCACGCATCGCCCCAAAGCCGCCATCGATGGTGTGATCGCCTTGCGCCAACTGCCGCCGCTCCTCCGCAATACCCGCGGCCTGCAGGCAGTGCAGAAACGTCGACCGCCGAATAGCCGCCGATTTTAACGTCAACGGCCCGCTAATGAACGCGATTCTAGTATGGCCCAGCGCGAGTAGGTGAGCAACCGCTTCGCTCACCCCTTGCTCGTAATTTACGACGATGTTGGATACGCCACCCTGTTCCACCCCCACATCCAGGAACACCATCGGCACATTACGAAACGCGATTTGCTCGGTCAGCAACGGGTCCATTTCCGACGTCATGATGGCGACGCCTTCCACGGTCCTTTCGAGCATGCGCTTTACGGCTAAAGCCATACGCGCGGGATCGTACCGGGTAGAGTTAATCAACACCTCGTAGCCATGCTCCACGGCCAGGTCGTCAAACACCTGAATGAGGTCGGGGAAAAACGGGTTGGTGACGTCGGAGACTAAGAGCCCCAGAATGCGGCTACGGCCTGATACCAGCGACCGCGCATGGGTATTCGGAAAATACCGCAGCTCGTGGATAACTTGCCAGACGCGCTCGGCGGTCTTGGGTGTTACCGAGCCTGGCCGGTTGATGGTGCGGGAAACGGTGGCCGTCGAGACCTGTGCACGTTTGGCAACCTCGCGGATATCCATGCCGAATTTAATAGTAGCCGCAAATGTCGGAAAACGCACTCACCCCGGGCTGGCTGTCAGTGGTGGCCTAAGAATTCCTCTAACAACTCCGCTGCCTGCTCCGCTCCACCGTAACGAGTTCCGGCCTCGGCAATGCGCGTGATGCCGGCTTTGTAACCGGGATCGCCGAGTACCCGCTCCACAGCGGTGCGAATGGACTTCGGAGTTACCTTCGCGGGCGGAATGCTGATCCCCGCGCCACACGCCACGATGCGTTGCGCCAGTTCCGGTTTGTCCCACTCGGTCGGAATCAGGATCATGGGAACTTTGGCTTGGATGGCCGCTAAAACCGTGCCCGCGCCTCCCGTCGTCACGATCACATCGGTATGGGGGAGCAGGTCGCTATGCGGAATCCACCGGGTCAAATGTACGTTCGCCGCGCGCACGCCGAGGTCGATCGATTCCGGATCGCGCGCGCCGCCACTGGTCATGATCACTTCCATTTCCAAGCCCGCCAAGCCTTGCGCGGTTGCCCGGAGCACCAGCGGTTCGCCCACGTGAATGGTCCCCTCGGTCGCATGCACCCACGGAACGGTTCGCCGCAGAGTCTGCAAGAAAGGCGGCGCGGTGATGGTGGACGCTTTATTCCAGAGGTACGGCCCCACGTACTTCACTGATGGCGGCAAATCGTGCCGGTCGTAGTCGAATTCCGGTGTGGCCGGGATGATGTAGAGCGGCACCGTCTTCAGGTGTTCGAGTGCGGTCGTGCGTATCGCAGGCAGGCCATATCCCACGCGGATCTCATTCAAACGTTGGCGGAATGCGCGGCCGACGATCTTCTGTCCCACGGCGACGGCCTTGGCCGTTAGATGTGTGCGGAAATCGTGCGGCTTCGGCAAGCCGAGCCCGAAAGGCGGAGCGTCCGGCCCGGGAATCATGCAGATCGGCATGAAGGATGTGATCGCCACCGGAATGCGGCCCAACTCGCCCAGAATGAACGTGGTCCCGAACATCGCCACTTCGGACGCAATGGCATCGGGCTTCCACTCGCGCATGATGGCCTCCAGATCTTCCACCTGATCGGGAATGGTTTCGATCATCCACTCGCGCAGGAGTTTGGTGAATCCGAAGCCGCGGGCCGGTGCCGATGAATCGCGGTCTGGTGGGAACAGCAAGCGGTCGATATGCGCCTGGTCGAGCTTGGTGAACGGGAACAGCCGATAGCCCTCGCCCTGTAATACTTTCGCAGTGTCGGGACCGCTATAGAAGGCCACCTCATGGCCGCGGGCGCGCAACGCGTTCGCGACCGCGATTTGTGGGTAAAGATGTCCCGGTGGATGCCAGGCTGTGACCAGAAATCTTGCCATATTCTCAATTGCCGCTGGAAGCGCGTTTCACCTTGTTGGTCAAGGCGCGGTGATAGACCCGCTCAAACAGCGCCGCCGGCAGTAGCTTACGAGCAGCCAGAAAAGCCGCTGGCCGGCTGCCCACCAAATAACGAAGCCTGGGACTGCGCGCGGTCAGGGCGCGATGTACCACTTCTGCCACGTGAATGCTGCGTATGGGAGATGACTCGACGGCCCATCCAGCCAACCGTTCGGACTCCGCGAAATAGGCCCGGTTCGGGCTGGATTCGTCCTTCGCTTTCGCGGCCACCTGCAGATTGCTGTTCCAAATCGCGGTCTTGATGATGCCCGGTTCCACCAGACTCACCCCGATGCCGAACAACGCCATTTCGAGCGCCAGTGATTCCGCAAAACCTTCCAGCGCAAACTTCGACGAACAGTAAGCGCTCAAGCCCAGAGATCCGACCAGGCCACCGACGCTCGATAGAAATACAACCCGACCGCGTTTGGCTTCCCTCATGAAGGGAAGCACTGCTCGCGTTACCGCCATCGCGCCGAACACATTGGTGTCGAATACTCCCCGAATCTCAACGTCGCTGAGGTCTTCAAAATAACCGCGGATTTGCACTCCCGCATTGTTCACCAGGTTCTCGATTGCGCCGTGTTTCCCACGGATCGACGCCACCGCCGATTCAATACTGGACCGGTCCTGGACGTCGAGCGGTACCAGGTCGATTGAGACTCCCGCTTTCGCTGTCGCGGCGTCGAATTCGGCCCGCTTCGCCGGATTCCGCATCGTTCCGGCCACCGTAAACCCGCGTTGAGCCAGATAAATGGCCGTCTCCAACCCGAGCCCGGAAGAGACCCCCGTGATCACGGTAGCGCCGGGCATCGGGCTACTTCGGATCCAAAGTGTAGTGATTTAGAGCCAAGTAGGGCTTGATTCGGTCCCGGATGGAATGAAACAGCTGGACCACCTCGGGCAGCAAGCGCGGTTCGCGCGGGGCGATCTTAGCCGCCCAATCGATCGGTTGCGCCGGATGAGCATTCAGAAAATCCATGATTTTCCCCATGGTGGCTCCCGGTGTCCGGCACAACTCTTCGTATTGAATTTCAACGGCGTCACCCGGGGGCAGCAGCTTGAAATTCGTCATGTAGTAGTTGGCCATCTTGGCGGTGTGATGCGCCAGCAGCCGCTCCCATAATCGAACAGGCGGCTTAGCCAGGGCGCGCATGGCCCACAGCTGAAGCGGCCGCTCATACATGGCGCGATACCACGGCGCGATCATCGCCGCAAAGCCGTTGCGCGATCCCAACATGCTGCGCCACGCCTGCAACTGCGAATTCAATATATTCACCGGATGGCGATGGATAAAGACGAACCGCGCATTTGGATACCAGCGCTTAATGTCCATAAAACAAATCACATCCCAGGGGTTTTTCAGGAGCAGTAATTTGTTCGGATCTGAAACGTACTGGATCTTTTTCGCGATTTCCTCGAACTTCGGCCGCGTCTTCTCGGTCAACCGCGGGCGCTGGTCCGACGGATCGGACAGAATGAAGCCGTACTCGATCGGAGCCTCTGGCACTGCGGGCGTCTTATCGATCACGCGATCCTTGATGCCCTGCCGTTGAAACTCGGCCATCACCTCGCGCTGAGCCGCTTCCGTCCGTCCAGCCAAAAAATCACTCAGGACATGCTCGTAGCGGATGACGTGGTATGCGGACACGTAGTTGAAGCAGCCGGTCTCCGCCAACAGCCGGTGCAACAGTGTGGTGCCGGAGCGATGGTCGCCCACGATAAACACCGGTTGGAACGTCACATCCCGGATCACCGAGAGCTGTTTGCGATCGGGCGCGGCGTCTTCGGCAGCCACTGAGGTGCTCATGAATTAAGCGGACTTTTCACCAGCGATAACCACCTGCCCCGCCGCATTCAACTCATCAGCCGGCGTACGGAGGAACTTGAGCGTGGTCTCGGTCAGTAGTTCCGGTAGCTCCAAGGGTCCGAAGTGTTCTCCGCCTGGTAGCAAAACCGACTGGCAATTCGGTAATCGATTCTTGATCGGCTCCCACGATTGCAGAAAGTGCGACTTATCGCCGTAGACCAACTCCACCGGAGTGTAAATGGTCTCCAACGCGTCCATCGTCAACTCATCGATCGTCTCGTAATCATCGATCAGCGTGGTCGTGCGCAGCAGCTTCAACAGCGGCTCGCGATTGCGCGGCAATCCGCGCGCGGGTCCGTAAAACTTCGGCGTTTCCAGGCTGAGCTGCAACAGGTGCATGGCATCCGACTTCTTATCTTCCGGAATCTCAATGCCGCACTCTTCCAGCTTTTGCACCCATGCCTTCCAGCCCACCCACTCCGGATCTTTCCGGTCCTCTACCAGCGCGGCGAGGCCGGGCTCCAAAGCCAGAATCTTATCTACCCGATCCGGATGTTTAAGCGCGAAGTATAAGCAAATGTCCGCCCCATAACTGTGGCCCATAAGCGTGGCCTTCTTGATGCCAAGTGCGTCCATCAGACCCAGTAAGTCCTCGGCCATAACTTTGGGCGAGTACCCGGTCGGCGTCATCTCGCTGTAGCCATGTCCGCGCAGATCGTACGTGAGTACTTTGAACTCGCGGCGCAGAATCGGCATCATGTACAAATGCCAAACCGCCAGGTTTCCCAGGAAGCCGTGCAACAGGATAACGTCAGGACCTTCGCCAGCGGTGATGTAGTGCAGCTGAATCCCGTTGGCTGTAATTTTGGGCATAGGGCGTCTTTTCTATTTCGTCTTATTCGATGTAGCCGAGTTCGCGCAGGCGTTCCATCACCACGCGTTCGTCTTCTTCGGTCATCTCGGTGGTTTCGGTCTCGGCCGGTTTCTCTTCGGGCTCTTGACCGGTAGCGGCAGCCGCGACCTTTTGAACTGGATTCTCTTCCATGGTTTTTTCCTCGAAAATCTCTGTCGGGACTCGTCCCTCCAGATCACTATAAATCGGCAACCCCAACGTGTGCAGAATCAGCGGCGCCACGTCGAGAATCGAAATCTCTCCCGCGTCGAACCCCTTCTTAATGCCCGGACCCTTGGCGCCGAACACTCCCTGTGGCCGATGCGCGCCACTCACCACCGGACGGCGAGACACGATTTGACTGCCCGGCAAAATAGAAACTAATCCGCCGTCGCGCATCTCCATCGTGATATCCGGACCCAGCGGCCCGGCGGGACCGGGGAAGATTTCCTCGCGCGTGAAAACGCCAGTTGCGATCAACTCGCCATCTTCCGGCGAACGCACTTCCCGAAGTTCCTGTACGAGTTTGTCGCGAAAAGCCTTGTATCCCGTGGCCGGCACACCCGGCGTGGTCCCGTCCTTGCTCACCGCGATGTTGATCCCGTTAGAAGTCGGCGTGGTGGCGAAAGCCAGCGTCCGGTTCCAATCCAAGAGCCAAGTATGCCGCGCGACTTGTCCCACGCCTAGAATTGCGTCCTGCTTTTCATTGGCGGCCGCTTCCGACCAGAACAGGTAACCCTTCTTCGCCAGCCAGTTGTTGACGTGGAACACTTCGTAAGTCGGACCGAACCCGTGGTCGGATGCCACGATCACATTCGCGTCCGGACCCGCCAGGTTGACCATCTGCTCGAAAAGCGAATCCAGTTGCCGGTAATAGTTCAGGCATAGTTCGCGAATCTTGAATTCCCACGGTTCCGTCAAGGGCTGCGCGTCTTGCGGGCGGATAAAGCGCCAGCACAGATGTTGCATCTTGTCGACGCCGTCGAACAGCACCGCGGTCAGTTCGGATGGGTCGGTCGTGGTCAGGTATCGATAGATCTCAAACCAGTTCCGCTCGCGCCGCGTATGGAACTCGATCCAGGGGCCGTACTCTTCTTGCGTGCTGACGCCCTCGGTCGATTTCTCCTCGAGCTTAATATCCATCCCCAGCTCGCGAAGCGTCACGTCCGGAAGAGCCTTCAGGCGGTCGAACAAATCCTTCGGCCAGCAAGCCAGCCGCATCTGACGCCACGGCACCCAGCCCGGTACGACGTAGCCCGAGAGTTGCGGCGCCGGATACATCGACGGGAAGTTCATCGCCGCCGCCTTCATGCCGTTCTTCGAAGCCAGACCCCAGATGGTTTCTGTCAAGACGTCGCTCGACGTTGCAAACCGAATATGCTTACTGTTCTGCCCTTCGAAGCGGAAGAAATCGAAAACGCCGTGGTAGCCCGGGGTCCGGCCAGTCATCAGGCTGGTCCACGCTGGAGGAGTCAGTGCGGGAACAATCGTGCGCAGCCGGGCGCGCGTGCCGTCCGCCAGAAAACTTTTTAGAAAGGGCATCTGCCCCTGAGCCATCAGTTCATCCAGGACCGCGAAGGTCGCGCCGTCCCAGCCCACCAAAAGCGTCTTGACGCTCATCGGTTGGCCTCTGCCGCCGGTTGCTTCTGATTCAGGCTCGTATCGATGAAATCCACCAGCTCAGAAACGCTCACGTCCTGCTGCCCGCGTTCACCTACCGACGCCAGAAACTCGGAAAAGGGCATCTGGATGCCGTAGTGCTCTTGGATGTTGGTCCCCAGGACCACCAGATCCAAGGAGTCCAATCCCATCTCACGGAACAACAACGTTTCCGGACCGACCGCCTCGGCGTAGTCCCAGTCCTGTGCTAATTCGGAGAGGGACTTCAGGACATAATCCAAAATCTCCTGCCGGCTCTGTTTCATTCACGTCCTCAAATAAATTTATTGGATGGCGTTGCTTCTGCCTGGAGGGTATCTGAATTCGGTTCCCGTCCAGCTCCCCAGTGGGGCTTCTCTCACCGGCGATCTTCCGACGTGGAAGCATCCGACCGCAGTAGGTTATGGTACGCCGTTGGCGCTGGTGAAGTCAAATGAATAGCCGGTTTCTACACACCCGGCCCTATTGTGAATTCTTATTGAATTTATGGCTTTTTGCTTTAGTACTACACCTGGATAGGTTGTTATTGGGAAACCATGAATGCTAAACTCAACAACTCACCTGTCGCAGGTTGTAGAAAATTTTCCGACTCCGCCACACCTATCAATTGGGATGAAAAATCGGCCGAACATAATCCTCATCAGCGCGGACTCTTTACGCGCCAATCACCTGGGATGCTACGGCTACCCCAAGCCCACCAGCCCGGAGATCGATCGGCTGGCGGCCGGGGGCGTGCTCGCCGAGCAGATGTTCTGCCCGGTGATTCCGACGCAACCGTCGCATACGACCCTCTTCACGGGCCAGAGCCCGCTGCGGCACGGTGTTGTCGCGCATGGCGGTAAAGCCAAACTCCCCCGCAGTTCTCCCTTTCTTCCCGAACTCATGCGCGACGAAGGCTACCTCACGTGCGCCGTCGACACGCTGTTCCGCGAGCGCATGTGGTTTGCCCGCGGCTACGAATACATCATCGACCCCAGCATCCATCACGTCTTTTACGCCAACGTCACACAGGAAGAACTGAACGATCGCGCTATTCGCTGGATCAAGAACTTTGGCCAGTCCGATCCCTTTTTCGTGTTCATCCATTATTGGGACGCGCATTATCCATACGTTCCGCCCAAGCGGTACCGCGAAACGTTCTACCCGGGCGGCACGCCCATCGATCCCAACAATCACGCGCTCGATGAATGGTGGTCGCACCCCATTGGCACCATGGCCCGTGATACCTGGCTGCGTACCGGCAAAGGCGTCATCAACGATCCCAACTTTGTCACCGGGCTCTTCGATGGCGAAATCAAGTACCTCGACGATGGCATCGGCCACCTCGTGAACTCTCTCGAACAGATGGGTCAGCTCGAGAACACCATGATCGTCTTTATGGCCGACCATGGCGAGAGCATGACCGAACACCGCATCTTCTACGATCATTACGGGCTCTACGACTGCACCATCCGCGTCCCATTCATCGTGAAGTGGCCCGCTGGAAAGCTGAAAGAGGGTCTGCGTCTCGCGCCCGTGCGCCAGTCGTTCGATGTAGCGCCTAGCATCCTCGAAGCTTGCGGCATTGACCTTCCCGAAGAATTGGATGGCCAGAGCTTCTACCGCCAGTGGACCGGTGAAGAGGAGCCTGCCGGTTACGACCGTTTTGTGACGCTTGAATCCACCTGGCAGGCAAAATACGCGCTTCGCACACCGGAGTACAAGTTCATCAAGGCCCGCGAGCAGGATCTTCTCGGCAATCCCATGCGTGAACTTTACAACCTGGTGACGGACCCGCTCGAAGAAATCAACATTGCCGATTCCGAACCCCAAATCGCGTCCGAGATGGATCGCGAACTCGAAACCTGGATCGCGAATAAGCTCGAAAGCGTTGGCAAGACCGAAGATCCGGTCGTGAAGGAAGGTCCCAGCATGATCGGTACCTGGAAGGGCGTAAAAGCGACGGTGAACGCCTGATGGCCGATCTCGAAGCTCTGACCCTCGGCTACATGGCTGCGTTCGACGAGCGCGATGTCGACAAATGCCTGGCCTTTTTCGCCGAGGACGCCATCGTCAATTTCCAGGACGTGGAATATCAGGGCCGGGACGCTCTCCGCGAATGGCACAATGAGCGCTTCGCGGCTAACCTTCGACTCAGTAAAATCGAGAACGTGCGCGTGAAAGGCGAGACTGTCACGGTTGACGCCATCGCCAGTTCCGACCGCCTCGCGGCTTGGAAAATCAAATCGCTCAAGAGCCGCATCGAAGCCCGCTTTGCCGACGACTTGATCGAAGAGGTGAAACTCACCGCCCGCATGACGAATCTGTTCAGCATGCTCCGGGCCGGCGAGTGATCCCCGCCGGTCGGCACACGTTCTCCGCTCACCGGCGAAACGAACGATCCCGTATTCCCTCCGAGGCGCTTGACTGTCGCCCCCGCGCGGGTGGTAGCGTCCTAGCTAGGTAGCCGCTAATAACGCATCCGGCTGCTCCCGAGCGGTAAGGAGAGTCTATGCGCCAATCCCAGCTTTTCATTGTCCTCGCAGCTTTTTTCAGCATCGGCTCGCAAGCTGCTATCGTCCTTGAGAAATCTCATCCTTCACCCTATGCCTTTTCGGGCCGGTATCCGCATTGGACGTGGGGTTTCCTGGTCGGAACGGAGAGCAATCGCAGCGCGGCTCCGGCAATCGTCGCAGCACCGTATAAGTCCCAAACTGCCCACGCTTCGGCATTTCAGCGCCGCAGGCAAATTGCTTGAGGGCCTCGTGCCCCGGGATTCTCTCCAGTCAATGTTCTCGGCCAGCTATGGCTTCTTGCAAGCCGCCCAGGACAGAATTGGCTGGTATACAGGGCCTCGCTCCGGTCCGGGGTCGGTCTATTTTGAAGTCTCCCAGGACGGGACGCTGACCAAGTATCCTGGCATTCAACTTCATGAGCACGAGAGCGTGACCGGTATTGCCTTGGCCGCAAATGGCCGCACCTACGCCACCAGCATAGAGTCTTCCCATGACGGGAAAGCCGGTAACCCGCACATCTTTTCAATCGGCCGGGGGGAAACCACATGGAAGCCGGAGACGCTTTCACCCGGTTTAGCAGAAAACCCCTCTGTCCACCTCTACGGAGCCACCGGGAATCAGCTCGCTCTTTGGCCGAACTTTGTCGGCACAACAATCATCACCGCCCGCGCGGAATAGACCCCTCCTTGCGTTTTTCGGGCGGCCAGCGATATCCGCCGCCCTAATCCAGCTTCTTCTTGAACCGCGAAGCGCTCAACAGTAGCACCGTCACCCCATAGACCGCCAGTACACACATCTGCGGCCACAGGATTTTCGCGCCCACGCCTTTCAGAAAGATCCCGCGGACAATCTCCACAAAGTAGCGCAGGGGATTCAGATAAGTCAGATACTGAATTCCCAGCGGCATGTTCCGGATCGGAAAAGAAAATCCGCTCAGCATGAACGTTGGCGTCGCGAAGAAAAAGCTCGACATCACCGCCTGCTGTTGCGTCCGCGATATGGTCGAGATGAATAGCCCCGTGCCCAGGCTAGTCATCAGGAAGAGCAACCCGCAGAACAAAAGCAGAAAAAAGTTCCCGCGGAATGGGACGCGGAAAATCAGCAGCGCGAGCGACGTCACCAGAAAGATATCGATCAGCCCCACCAGAGCAAAGGGCACCGTCTTGCCGATCATCAGTTCAATGGGCCGAATCGGCGTGACCATCAACTGCTCCAGCGTGCCGATCTCTTTCTCGCGGACAATGGCCATGGCTGTGAGCATCACCGTGACTACCATGATCAGGTTCGCCATCACGCCCGGAACGTAGTAGTTCCGGCTGCGTAGATCCGGATTGAACCAGACCCGCGTGCGTGGATCGATTTTCGCGCTCCTCAAACTTACCGTGCCCGGTGTCGAACTCATCACCTTAATTTGCGTCGCCTTGGACACCAGTTTCTGGTCGTACGCGGCTACAATCTCATTCGCATAACTCGAGATCAGCGAAGCAGTGTTGGAGTTGGTCCCATCGATGATCACCTGAACTTCGCCAGCATTACCGCGTTGGATGTCTCTGGCAAAGCCCGGCAGCACGCGTACTACCGACAACACATCGCCATGGTCCATCAGCTTCTGTACATCTGCGTCGTTCGAGATCACGTACTTGATGTCGAACCGTCCCGACCCGCGGAAGCTATCGAGCAGTTCCCGGCTCTGCGGCGTGCGGTCCTGATCCATCCACGCCGTGCTCACATGGTCCACGTCCAGGTTCACCGCATACCCGAACACAATCAACTGCACCATGGGAGGCACAAATAGGGCCGTCCGCATGCGCCGGTGCCGCAGCACCTGGAGAAACTCCTTGCGGATAATCTGCGAAATTCGTTCCCACATATCAGGCCAGCTTTTGCCTCAACTTCATCGTCGCCAGTGTAAACACGATCGCGCTAAATGCGATCAGGAACAGAAAGTCCACCCACAACACTTCCAATCCCACCCCACGTAAAAAGATTCCCTTCAGGATGGTCACGAAGTAGCGCGCCGGCACAAAGTGCGTGACAAACTGAATGGCCGGCGGCATGTTCTCGATTGCGTAAAGAAACCCGGAAAGCAAGAATGAAGGCAGGAATGAGGTCACAATCCCCATCTGGTAAGCCAGCAGCTGCTGCTTAGTCACTGCCGACAACAGAATGCCCCAACACAGCGCCCCGAACAGGAACACGCAGGACGTTCCCGCCAGCAGCAGAATGCTCCCGCGGAACGGCACATTGAACACGAACACTCCCACGACGACCGCGATCACCGTATCGAGCGCACCCACGATGAAGTACGCCCCCATCTTCCCCAACACAATTTCGGCTGGCCTCAGCGGCGTTGACATCAGCTGTTCCATGGTGCCCATCTCCCACTCACGTGCGATCGTGAGCGAAGTCAGCAGCGCGCTGATCAGCATCAGCATCACCGCGATCAGCCCCGGTACCACATAGTTTTTCGATTCGAGCGTGCTGTTGTACCAAACGCGCATGCGCGGGTCCACCGGCACGTCTACCGTATATCCTGCGTGTTGATTTTGCGCCGAGCGCCGCAGCACCAGCCCGTAGCTGCGCACCACCGCCGACACATACCCCAGCGCGATCGACGCCGTATTCGCATCGCTCCCGTCCAGCAGGAACTGCACATCCGCCTCCTGATCGCCCGCTACCCGCGATCCGTAATTGCGCGGAATCACGATACCCATGAAGATGCGATTGCGATCGATCCCGCGCTCGATCTCCGTGTAATCGTGCACGAAGCCCTTCACGTCGAAGAAGCGCGTGCTGCGGAACTTCTCGATCAGCGCGCGGCTTTCCGTGGTCTGGTCCTGATCGTAGATCAACGTTGGAATTCGATCCACGTCCAACGTCAGTGCATAGCCGAACAGCATCAACATCAGCATCGGTTCGGCCAGCGCCATCAGCAAACTGCGCGGGTCCCGCAGAATGTGCTTAATCTCTTTGCGGATCACGGCCCGCACGCGGCGGAAACTCATGCACTTTTCCTTTCTTCGGACTCGATCAATGACACAAACAGATCCTCCATGGACGGCGGAATGGGCTCCAGCTTGCGGATCTCAATGTCGTTCTTCGCCAGCTTCTCCCGCACCCGCGCCACCGTTGCTGCAATGTCGGTTACCGTCAGATGCAGGCCCGCCCCGAACACCGCGACTTCCAGCACGCCCGGCTCGTTTTGCAGCAGCTTCATGGTGGGCACCAAAGCCGAGGTATCCAGCTGCAGCAAGCTATGGCTATACATGGTGCGCTTCAATTCCGCGGGTTCGCCCATCGCGATAATCCGCCCCGCGTACATCAGCGCCAAGCGGTTGCAGTACTCGGCCTCTTCCATGTAATGCGTCGTTACGAACACGGTCTGCCCCGCGGCGGAAAGCTGATAAATCAGATCCCAGAAATCGCGCCGCGCAATCGGGTCCACGCCCGAAGTCGGTTCGTCTAAAAACAGAATGGCCGGCTCATGTAAAATCGCGCATCCAAGTGCCAGCCGTTGCTTCCAGCCTCCCGGAAGCAGATTGGTCATCGATAATGCGCGCTCTTCCAGGCCCGCCATCCGCAACGCGTACGCCTTCCGTTCGGGACGCTTCTCCTTCGGGACGCCGTAGATCCCATTGAAGAAATCGATATTCTCACCAACCGTCAAATCGTTATAAAGCGAAAACTTCTGCGAGACGTAGCCCAGGTTTTTCCGGATTGCCTCCGGGTCCTTGGCCACGTCGATACCGCCCACAATCGCCTTGCCCGATGTCGGATCAAGCAGACCCAGCAGAATACGAATCGCCGTCGATTTACCAGCGCCGTTCGGCCCCAGCAGACCGAAAATTTCGCCCTTCTTCACATGGAACGAGATATGATCCACGGCGGTGAACGCACCGAAAGTCTTCGTCAGATTTTCTACGTCGACCGCCCAATCCCGCGTCTCCATCGAACTCGTCACCTTCGCCCCCGCTACTGTCGAATCCGCCACTTATTGCACCCGTTCGGGGCCGCGTTCGCTCTTGCGCACCATGGCAATAAAAACATCTTCGAGCGACGGCGTGATTTGCTTGAACGAACTTGCGAAATTGAGATTCTGCAATAGCGCCGGAGAGACGCCCGGCTCCAGAAATACATGCAGTGTAATCCCGAACGGCTCCACGCTGAGAATGCCTTTACTGGACTGCAGATATTCCCGCATGCCACGTGTGTCTGCCGCAGTCACTTCGTAGCAGATTTCGTCCATGTTGTTCCGAAGCACCGTCGGCGACTCGCACTTGATCAGTTGTCCGCGATGCATCAACCCCACGCGATTGCACCGTTCGGCCTCATCCAGATAGGCCGTGGTCACAAACACGGTCACGCCCTCTTCCACTAACTGGTAAAGGATTGCCCAAAATTCCCGCCGCGAAACCGGATCAACGCCGTTGGTGGGCTCGTCCAGGAACAGGATCTCCGGCCGGTGCAGCAGCGTGCACATCAACGCCAGCTTCTGCTTCATGCCACCCGATAGCCGCCCCGCTTGCCTGCTGCGAAACTTATCCATGCGCGTCATCTGCAACAGCCCGGGCGTTAACTCGTCCCGCACCGCTTGCGGCACTCCGAATAGGTCACCGTAGAACGTCATGTTCTCGTCCACGGTCAGGTCCTGATAGAGGCCAAAGCGCTGCGCCATGTAGCCGATCCGGTCCTTCACCGCTTCCATCTGCTTCACTACGTCGTGTCCTGCCACGGTGGCGCTGCCGCTCGTCGGATTCATCAACCCGCAAAGCAGCCGCAGCGTCGTTGTCTTCCCCGCTCCATCGGGTCCCACCAGGCCGAAAATCTCGCCCCGCGTGACCGATAACGTCAGCCGGTCCACTGCCACAAGCGTGTCGAACGCCCGCGTCAGTTCGCGCGTTTCAATGATGGGTTCCATGTTCAGGCCCCGGTTAGCTCTTGGTCAGTATCTCGGCATCCGCCGGCATGTTGGATTTCAACTCGCCATTCGGATTATCGACGTCGATCTTGATCCGGAACACCAGCTTCACGCGCTCCTCGGTCGTCTGAATCTGCTTCGGGGTGAACTCCGCTTCCGACGAAATGAACGCCACTTTGCCGTTGTAAATCTTGCCCGAATCCGTCTTGACCCGCACCGGCGTTCCCAGCTTCACGCGGTCCAGATCGGTTTCCTTGATGTAAGCGCGCAGCCACGGATGCGAGATGTCGCCCACCGTCACCACCGTCGTTCCCGGCGCAATCACTTCCCCCACGTCCACCGACTTCACCAGCACCACGCCGGAAATGGGTGAGATCGCCGTCGTGTCGTTCAATTGCGAATCGATCAGCGCGATCTGCGCTTTCTCTCGCGCAATGTCGGCTTGTTTCGAAGCGACATCCTGCTGGCGGCGCTTGATGTCGAGCGCTCCCGCCTGGCTGCCCTTGACGCCCGCGTTGGCCTTCAGCACCTGCGCGCTCGCCATCTCGACGTCTTCCTTCCGCGACCCTTCCTTCACCAGTTCCTCGCGTTGCTTGGCTTGCTGCAGCGTCGCCGTCGCGCTTTCAAACCGGCTGCGCGCCTGATCGAACTGCGAGGTCGAAATATCGTCGTCTTTGTGTAGCGTTTGCGCCCGCTCCCAATCCTTCTTGGTCCGGTCGAAATCCGATTGTGCCGACGCCACCGCCGCTGTTGCTTCCGCGATTTCCTGCGGCCGCGCGCCGTTTTTTAGCTCCTGCAAATGCGATTGCGAGGTCGTCAAATCCGCCTGCCGCGCTTCCATGTCCGCCGCGGACGTCTGGGTCTGCATTTCCAGTCCCGTCTGCGCCGCGTTCAAGGCCGCCTGCGCTTCCAGCAGCGCCGCTTCTTCCCTCGCCCGTTGCTGCAACAACTGATCCTTGTCCAGCCGCGCGATTACCTGCCCCTTGGTAACCTTATCGCCCTCGTCCACGCTCCGCTCAATCACACGGCCCGCCGTCTTGAAGGCGATATTCACCTGCTGCAGTTCAATATTGCCCGACACCACAATCCGGTCCGTCGGTTCGCTGTGGTACTTGCCCCACAACATATAACCGCCGACGCCCAGGGCGGCAATCACCAGCACTATTACGAGTCGTTTCATAAGTTCCTGTCCTAAGTCCTGTTCTTGATAGCGCGCGAACTAATCCACCATCGCGATCGTCTTGCCGAGCGCCTGCCCCAGATCGATGCGCGCCAAACTGTGATTGAAAACCGCCTGGATTTCATTGCTCCGCGCCCGCTGCACACGGTCAGTCGAATCGTTGATCTCCAAGCTTCCCGCCACGCCAGCGTCATAACGCCGCCGCGCCTGCGCCAATTCCGTCTCGGCCAGCTTCAGGCCTTCTTTCGCCACTTCCACCTGTTCCCCCGCCGAAGCCAGACTGTCGAGTGAACTGCGCACGTCCAGCTCGATCTGATCGCGCATGTCCGCGCTCCGGATGCCTTCCTGCCGCAACTGCGACGCCGTCTCCTCGCGCCGCGCATCCCGCCTGCCGCCATCGAAAATCGGGATTCGCACCGCGCCATAGAAATCGCGCGTCGGCACTAGATGAATGTCCTGTGGGCCGATCACTCCGTAATTGAACTGCGTCACAACCGACGGCAGCCGTTCGTACTTGACCGATCGCGCGTTCAGCCGAGCGCCATCTTCACGCTCCAACTGCGCCTTCAGATCCGGACGGTTCGCCAAAGCCTGCGCTACCCCGTCCTGCACCGTCATTACGTCCACCGGCTTGTAAACCAGCTTGTCGGTCAGGTCTACGGCCGTATCAAGTCGCATGTTCATTACGCGCAGTAACTGCAGATGCGCCTTGGTTTGATTGTTTTTGCCGACCAGCAGCCGTTGCTTGTCGTTCGCCAGTTGCACGTTCGAACGCGTGACATCGATTCCCGTTCCCGCGCCGGCTTCCTTCTGGTGATTGGTCTGCTTCACCACTGCTTCGGAAAGCTCGACATCGGCCTGCGCCGCTTCCACCTCCGCATCCGTCCGCAACGCGATCAGATAAGCCCTCGCCACTTGCCCGGTCACTTGATCGTCCGTGGTGTCGAGATCGCCTTTCGCTGCCCGAATCCCGGCATGCGCCGCCCGCAGCCGCTGCCAGATGCTGTAATCGAAAGCGACCAGGTTCCCGGTACCGCGAATATCCAACGTATGGAACGGACCCACGCGCGACGGAATGCCACCGGGCAGTAAATTCGTAAGAATCTGCTGGTAAAGAGGATTTGTAATACCGGCGGGACTAATCAGATTGCTCAGTCCGAGCGCCGACAAGCTCCGCACCGACGACCCGACGCCCACATAGCTCTCCACATCCGGCAGCAAAGCCGCGCGCACTTCCGCCGACCGGCTCTTCGACTGCTTATACGCCTCCCACTGCAGTTGCACCCGCGTGCTGCCCTCTTTCGACGTCGCCATCTGGATGGCTCGACGCATGCTGAGCTGCAAGGGTCCGCGTGATGCAATCGCATCCGCCGCGTCGGCCGCCCGCAGGGCCGGCGCCGTCCCCATCGCCAGCGCGATCAGCACCAGCGCAATTCGTCGTTTCATACTTCCTCCTGTAAGGAACTTGTCAGTGAATTTGATAGCGACCCCGCCATCTCCAACCGTGGCTGCTCGAACGGCGCCCGAAAACCGGCGCTCAGAAACGGAATCAGGCGCTCCCGCATCGACGTCCAGTCCGGCGCCTCACCCGTCATGGCGCTTTTCATCCGCGGCGCATCCCGCAGAATCTGCGATGTCGCACCCATCGCCAGCCGCGCCCGCCAGAACAATTCCGACTGCGGCAGCTCCGGCAACGCCCGCGCCAGCGCACCGGCAAATCGCAAAAGCACCGGCCCGAAGCGCGCCACCACGATCTGCGGCAATATATCGCTTTCCGCTTGCAGCCTTCCTAGCAGCCGCACAAACGTGTATCCGCCCTGGTGGGGGTCGGCCGCCATTCGAAACGTAGGGTAAAGAAACGCTTCCAAGATGCTCTCCACCCGCAGCTTTCCGGGCGGCGCATGCTCTTCGTAACGGTCCAGCGCCACTAGCCGCTCTTCATTCGCCGGTTCGACGCGTCGCATCAACACCGCTTCGAGCAGGCTCTCCTTCGATCGGAAATAGTAGTGGATCGCCGCGACATTCACTCCGGCTTCGGCCATAATGCGCCGCAAGCTGGTCCCGGCATATCCCCCGTCCGCAAACAGCCGCTCAGCGGAATCTAGAATTCTATCTCGTGTTTCAATCATTTGATTGAATCACTCGATTATGTACGGAAACGTGCTAGTAGTCAAGAAAGATTTTGCAGATGCGCTGTATTAGCCGTTGTCTATACTCGAAACAACGGCTCCCCGCATGCTCCCTTCACTGCGTAACCTGTCTCTTGCTTTCGCGATCTTTGGGGCGCTTCTGCTGGCGGGATGCAGCGCTGGTACTGAAATCAATGCCGGCGCGGAGCGTCACCCGGTTCATGGCGTCGTCCAAAGCCTGGACCCGCAAGCGCACACTGCAACCATCAAACATGACGACATCCCCGGCTTCATGGGCCCGATGACCATGGAGTATCCCATCAAAGACGGTGCCACGCTCGCTCGCTTGCACAAGGGCGAAATAATCGACGGCACCATCTTTGTGCAGGATTCCAACTTCTGGCTAGGCGAAATTCGGGAAGCAAAGTAACTGAAAACGCCCCCGCCCTAAACTCGCCGCGCTAATAACGAGATCGTTATATAATTCGGGAGTGATGCAGGCTCTCGATGCGTCGTTTGCTGCTTTGGCAGACCCCACGCGTCGCGCAATCCTCGCGCACCTCGCCCGCGGCGAGGCCACTGTCAGCGAGTTGGCGGAGCCGTTCGAGATGACACAACCCGCCATTTCCAGGCACCTCAAGGTGCTCGAAGACGCGGGGCTGATCGTCTCTCGGGTCGACGGTTCCAAGCGTCCTCGCCGGCTTGCAAAAGCGGGTATCGAAGCGATGGACCAATGGCTCGCCATGCTGCGTAAAGCCCTGGAAGCAAACTACAACCGGCTGGACGACGTTCTGGCAGGGATAGAACCACCCAACAAAGGAGAAACCCGATGAGCAAAATGACGTTGCAGATCAAAGGGGACACCCACGTGATTGTGACCAGGCGCTTCGCTGCGCCACCTGAAGCCGTGTACCGTGCCCATACCGATCCGAAGTTAATCCAGAAGTGGCTGCTTGGTCCGGAAGGTTGGACGATGCCCGTCTGCATCAACGAAGGGAAAGTTGGCGGCAAGTTCCGCTATGAGTGGACGAACGGCAAAGGCGGTGGATTTCACATCACCGGCGAGTTGTTGGAATTAGAGCCTTTTGGCCGGATCGTTCATATCGAGCGGATGCACATGCCCGATCCGACGCCTGATAGTCATATCGAAACTCTATTCTTAGCCGACGGCACGGGAACGCTGATGACCATCTGCATGACGCTGCCCGATGAGAAAACGCGAGCGGCAATGCTCGCAAGTGGCATGGAACACGGAATGGAAGCGAGCTACGTTCGGCTGGAAGCGATCCTGTAGCAAACCCTATTATCCATAAGATATCGGGCGTCGTCGCATTAGTACCCTGACTCTGTTTACTTTTTTGTGCATCGGAAGCTCCACACGACTGTCTCAACGGAACACACCTTCAACGCAGAGTTATGAAGATGAACGCAATTGCAGCAGCGCAGTTTGAAGCGAGTCACTAAAAAACCGAGCGATATCGTTGAGGTCAGACTGCCCTCTGGTAATATCCCCGCTAATGGGAATTAATTGGTAACAACTGAAAGGCATCCAATGAAAAACCTCTTCGATTCCTCTACCGCAGAAGAGATCAGAAACCGTCTCGAATCGTTAAGACCGGACAGCGAAAGGCGTTGGGGCGCCATGAATGTTGCGCAAATGCTCGCTCACTGTACCGCGTGGATGGACATCGCTTCGGGCCGGACGTCTCCCCCCAGAAGCTTCATGGGGCGGATCTTCGGGAAGCTAGCAAAGAAGTCCATCCTAAAGAACCCGGTTCGCAGGAACATGCCAACCGACAAGACTTTGGTCATGCAAGGGCAAAAGACTTTCTCCGCGGAGCTGCAATTACTGCTTGATTCTGTCGAGCGCTTCTCCAACGGAGGGCCCGCACTGGCCACGACTCACCCGCACAGCTTCTTCGGTCCCATGACCCCCGGCGAGTGGGCTGCCATGGCGTATAAGCACATGGACCATCATCTGAAGCAGTTTGGCGCGTGATGCGCCCGCATCCGCCTCGGATCTGCCGAGCGCCTCAGCTACGGCAGGTCATAGTTGAACACGTAGGAATGCTTGCCCTTCGCGTCGATAATGATCGTCAGCTCGCCGCTTAATCCCGCTAGTTCTCCCGTCCCGGAATCTTTCACCACGACGATCTTCATCACGCCGGAAGCCGGGTCGCTTTTGTTCATGGTTGCTGTGTGCGCCAGATAGAAGCTGCCGCTACGCTTTCCGAACGTCACCGTTAAATGGTCCAATGCAACGTAGGCCATGGCGCCGGTGCTCTCAGTCGTGCTGGCCAACATTTCGCCTTTCGCAGCACCCTCCATATCCCCGTGGAATGTCTTCTCCAGCGAGTAGCGAGCTATGCCGGCATCTTTACCCACGGCCGAAGCCTCCGCCGGAGTCACCTTCACCTCGAACGTACCCTTCGCCTCCATGTGTCTCTCTCCTTGCGTTGCGTCAGCATCCGCTCCCCAGAACGTACTTGCCGATAACGCCACCAGGCACAGTATCCTCGAAATTAAATTCATCAAGACGGTCGCCGCGCCTTCTGTAGATCAAAGTACCAGCAGTTCGTGCATATGCAGCCGTGATTACTTTCGGATTGATGAACTAGCAGATTCGGCGTCCGCCGTCCCGTCCGACCAGCGCGGCACCGGGATCGGAAGAATCGCCATCCGGTTCACCTTGTCCTCGCCAGCGAAAATCGGAGATCCCGGTAGATTTGCGCCCCACTTGGATCCCTCGCCGAGAGGCTCAAAAAACATCACGTGAGGATGAAAACGCGGGTTGTCGTCCGCGAGAAATTGAGCTTTCGACTATTGGCGGCGAAGGCAGCGGTCGCCTCTGCCAAGGCGGTCTCCGCATTAGCGTCCATGAGGGATCGGGCCACCGGAGCCTGAGTTGAATAAACCGATGCTTTCGGCCGCTTTAACCTGCGCGCTTAGACGTGCTTCAAGTGCCGTCCCGACAAGTACGTAGAAGAACGCGGACCGCAGCAATCGCCTAAGTCACGTCGCTGGCGCGATTGTAGCCGCGCGGGCTGGTCCGGAAAAACAGCCCCCGATCCGAAAAATAGTTCTGTATTCATCTCCTACCTAATTCTTATTATCTTGCTATTGGAGCATTTATCACGACTTTTAGGAATAATCCTCGAATCCATCCGTAATGATGATATGATTCCCACACTCGGAGATTCACCTACAGTGAAACACCTACTTCTAAGCTTCCTGTTCTTACCGCTCGGCACGGTCGCTGCCTACGCGGACGCGATCGATGTCAATCTAGGAACTGCTAGTTCCTTCGCGGTCTTGGCCGGATCAACGGTCACGAATACCGGACCCTCTGTCGTCAACGGAGACTTGGGGGTCTCACCGGGCACAGCCATAACCGGCTTTCCTCCGGGCAGTGTTACCGGTACAATGCACGCAGCCGATGCGGTCGCAATGCAAGCTCAAACCGACCTCGGTACGGCTTATAACTTCGCAGCCGGCGAGTCGTGTAACACCAGCCTGACCGGACAGGATCTCGGGGGACTTACTCTTACACCGGGCGTCTATTGTTTTTCTTCCTCGGCTCAGCTGACGGGAACTTTAACGCTCAACGACGAAGGAAATCCTAACTCAGTGTTCCTTTTTCTGATTGGCAGCACTCTGACGACCGCAAGCGATTCTTCGGTAACATTCGCCAATGGCGGCGCAGGGGATGTATTTTGGAACGTAGGTAGCTCCGCCACGCTTGGGACCACCACCTCGTTCACTGGAAATATCCTGGCGGTCGCGAGTATTACCCTCGACACAGGAGCTAACATTCAGTGCGGCCGGGCGCTTGCAGAAAATGGCGCTGTAACGATGGACACCAACAATGTCTCGATCAACAGCAATGCTTGCGTAGCTGGGGGAGCAACTCCAGAGCCCGGGACGATGGCGTTGCTGCCGCTAGGCATAGCTCTTCTCTGCCCGCTGCTCTTCCGGAAGAACCTTACCCGGCGCTGGCAGCGGTAATCCAATTCGATAACCGGGCCGCGCCGATGCCAATCGGACTCGCGGCCCGTTCCATCAACTATCTAGGTGCCCGCGGTGGCTGTCATCATCAACCCGATGGATCCGAGCGATTGGAATCGCCGTTCGCCAGATTTATCTGGAGGGAATCCGATCAGGCAACGCTACCTTTGAGCAAACGGCTCCGGAGTGGGCCGAGTGGGATTCGCGGCACCTAAGCATGTGCCGTTTCGTGGCCAGCAACGAAGCGGAGGTGATCGGCTGGGCGGCGCTGACTCCGGTCTCGGGACGTTGTGTCTACGCCGGCGTGGCGGAGGTGAGTGTCTACGTTGCGGAGAAAGCGCGGGGCCAAAGGGTCGCCACTGCGTTGCTTAATGCTCTTGTGAATGCTTCCGAACTTAACGGCATTTGGACGCTCCAAGCAGGAATCTTCCCGGAAAACGTGCCCAGTATCAGCCTCCATAAGTCTGCTGGGTTTCGCGTTGTCGGCACGCGAGAACGTCTCGGATCAATGAACGGGAGATGGCGGGATGTCGTGCTGATGGAGAGACGAAGCAGACAAATCGGGGTGTGACATTGCCAGCTTCGGCGATTTGAAAAATCGAAGCGCGAATTTACGCTTTTTTCTTCAGATCGCGCAGCACTTGATCGATGCCCAGCTTATCGATCGTCTTCATCGCCCGCGCCGACACCTTCATCCGCACAAAACGCCCTTCCGACGGCACCCAAAATCGCTTTTCGTGCAGGTTCGGCAGGAACTTCCGATTGGTCTTATTGTTGGCGTGGGAAACCTTGTGGCCGCTCATCGGCTTCTTCCCGGTAATTTCACAAACTTTGGCCATAACTCGACTAGTTTAGCGAATCGTCCCTGGCCTGTCCACCCGAAACCGCCCCAGCAGCCACGAAATCGACTTTCGCCCCACGCTTACCCCACCGAATACCGCGCGAACGTCTTCCGCTTCCCTTTACCGATGTGCACATCTTTCCCGCCGAACGTCCGCACATGAAAGCTCACACTCTCGTGATACGTCTCCACTGTCTCCTGCAGAAAATAAAGCGCAATTCGCTCCCCCATCACGAGCGATTCCGTGTAGTCGGTCCGCCAATGCACCCCCGCGATGTTGCGCGCTAATCCGATATTGCTCGCCAGCTTATTCAGCTCGCCCAATATCGTCATCTGGCCCTTATCGGCCCCTTCATACAGGCCGCGCGAGCCGTCGGCCCGAATCTCCATCGGCTGTACATTGATTTCGCTCAGCTTCGCCTGTTCGTAGAACAGCGCCTTCAGCACCGTCACGCACGCGCCAGCCACCGTCGCATGGCCCGCTCCATATGCCGGATGAACCGGGCAGCCTTCTGGAAACGCCTGCGGCAGCAGCCAGGTCCCGTGTTTTGCCATCACCGCATCCAGTACAGGGTGCAGCTGCTGCACATGGGCAGCTGAAATAAAGCCCTGAATCACACCTAGCCGCTGCGCCTCTAGCCGGCCCCCGAATGCTTCCGGCCGTAGCCGCCGATGCACGAACCACTTTTGATTCCAGACCTGCTTCAGCGCCCGCGTCGCCACCTCCGCCACCAGAGTTTTGAAGTTCGGCTCGCCTAGGGTCCCGAATCCCGCCTGATTCGACGACCGCGACTTCAGCGGCGCACTTCCCGCAATCACGCCCGAGTAGGGATTTCCCTCGTCCAGTGGAGCGCCAAATCCCTTCCGCACCGGTGGCGTGATCAGTATCAGACATGCGTTCAAATAAGCCTGAAACAGCTCGTCGATATGCACATACTGCGCCATGTCACGGCCGCTGGTGAAATAGTGCGGCGGCTGCGCGGGTCCTACTGACGGATTCGGCGGAACCGCTGGCTTCACCCCGTTTTGCACGTCCAGATACGAAGCCCAATCGGTCATATAATCCTGGCAGCTGGGCAGCCCGAACGCCACCTTCGCCTCGGTCACCTGCGCCCCGTAAGGCACATCCCAAACCAGAAATTGCGACAAATACGGCCCCGTCGCGTCCCCCTCCAGTGGCCCGCGGAACAGCGTTTCCGGCGTTACCGCCTCATACCCTGTCAGCGTGCTCAGATGACCCACGGCCTGCTGCACCAGCGGATTGCTCGTGTATTCCGCAAAAGGCACGTCGCGCAACAACGCCATCCAGTAGTTCTCGGCGATCTCCGCAATCTCCCTGTCGCTTTCGAATTTTGGAGCCGCGGGCAACGCCAGCTGATGCGCATCCGGCCCCTCGGTGTCGTATGCCAATCCCGCCTGCGGGTCCACAAACGGGTTGAAATTCGGGGCGGGCGACGGCTGAATGTGGCCCACCGTCTGATAGAAATGGTCGAATTCCGATCGATCTTTCAGCAACCCCGTATTTGGATCGTGCTGGAAGCTCTTGGTGAATGTTCCTCGTAGATCCGGGAATTCCGTCTCATCCCCGTTCGGTTCCTGCGGCTCGAGCCCCAAGTCCCGATGGAACCTTGCCGCTTCTTCCCGTAGGTCGTACATCCTCTGTAATCTCGCCATGTCCGTCTCCCTTTTGCATTAGCGTGCATTTCCCCTCTGACGTGACACGCGATTTCGTTTCGAGCCGCCCCGCTCTTATTTCTTCCCCGGCATCACCGCTGCCCGCGTCTTCGTCTTGATCCGGCACAGGTAGTGGTCGGCCGCCATATACAAAGTCGTTCCGTCATCGCCCCACGCGCAGTTGGCGGTTCTTTGCTTAGTATCGATGCGTCCCAGCACCGTGCCCTCGGGCGTAATCACGTAAATGCCTCCCGGTCCACCCGCGAACAGTCGCCCCTCGGCGTCCACCTTCATCCCGTCTGGCAGCCCCGGCATGCCGCGCTTATACTCGGCCGTCACGTCCAGCAACACCGACCCCGCACCCAGGGTCCCGTCAGCCTTCACTGGATATTTCATCCACACCGCACGGTCCGGATCGGAATTGGCCACGTACAACGTCTTTTCGTCCGGTGAAAATGCGATTCCGTTCGGCCGCGTCAGCTCCTGGGTCAACAGCGTCAACGTCCCATCCTTCGCCAGCCGGTAGACACCGCAGAACTCCAGCTCGCGCCGTGGATCGTCAAAGTTCTTCGGCAACCCGTACGGCGGATCGGTGAAATACAGATCGCCATTGGACTTGAACACCAGATCGTTCGGACTATTCAACCGCTTGCCCTGATAGTTGTCCACCAGCGTCCGCTTTCCGCCGTCTGTGTACAAACGCGAAATTCGCCGATCGCCATGCTCACACGCCACCAGCCGCCCTTCGCTATCGAGCGTCATTCCGTTGCTGCCCGGCTCGCGTCCGTAATCCACCGTCCCCGTGAACCCCGAAGGCTTCAGAAAAAGACTTACTCCGCCCGCGTCGCTCCACTTCATGATCGAGTTCCGCGGAATATCCGAAAAGAGCAGATAGCCAGCATCCCGCACCCAAACCGGCCCTTCCGCCCATTCAAAACCCGACGCCAGCACCTCGATCTTCGCGCCCGGTGCAATCACTTGATCCATCCGCTTATCGGCGCGGACCACCTCACCCATGCTCGGCCGTTCCGGCGTCGCTATCACTTGTGCTACCCCCTGCGATATCGATGCCGTCATCAGCAGCACCATCCCGACATGCCTAGTCATGGCACGCCATCCTATCAAAACCCCCGGTTCTGTCCTTCGGTTCATTGACACAACCCCATGAAAACGATCAGACTTGCCGAAGGATGTACTATCACCGATTCCGTGGATTCCCAGCGCTCTTGCTCGCCGCGCTGTTGTCCGCTACACTTTCTCGCGCGCAGCAGCCGGACAACACGCCGCCGCCAAACACTCCGCCTGCAGCCGAGTCCCAGATCCCTCCCGCGACTCCGCAGCCCGGAATACCGGCTCCGCCCGACCCGTCGCCGTCCCCGCAAACTCCAACCAACCCGGACGCCCCGCCAGTTCCCTCCGCGCCCGGGCAGTCCGGCGATGCCCCTACCAACGCCGCGCCGCCAACTAACGCCCCGCCCGATGTAATCCCCACCCCCGGGTTCACTCCTGAGCCCGAAAGCTCCGGCCCCGGCATCCTAAGCCGCCCCTTCACCGTCACGCCCCTGGAGAATCGGAATCTCCGCTTCCGGCCCTTCCTCACCATCTCCGGCCTCACCGATAGCGGCCTCACCCAGATCAGCCCCTCGACGAACCAGATCACCAGCGTTCAGAGTTACGGAATTCAAGGCGGTTTCGGCATTTCCGGTCGCCAGGTCCGCCCTCGCGACACGATCGAGCTCGAATTCCGCGGGGACATCTACCACTACACCCCGAACAGTTCGTTTGATGGCGGCAACTACGTCCTCAACCTGACCTATCAGCACTACTTCACCCGGCACATTTCACTCGCGCTAACCGAAAACGCCGCGCTCTACTCCAACAACTACTCGCTGCTAAACTCCGCCGCCGATCTCAGCATTGGAGGCGCGCAAACCGCGGTCACCCCCAACACCCAGCTCTTCGATAACCGCACCATCTCGCTGAGTACCGGGGCTGACGTGGTGATTCAGAAAACCAGCCGGCTGTCTTTCGATCTCGGCGCAACCGGCTTCCTGGTGCGCCGGGAATCGAGTTCTCTCTACGGCACGGTCGGCTCGCAAGCCCGGGCTGACACGAGCTATCGAGCCACCCGCCATCTCACCGTGGGCGCCTACTATGCGTTCTCGCATTACAGCTTCAATAAGGCCTTCGGCGGCTCTGACGTCCAAACCGGCGGCGCCATCTTCTCGTACACGCTGTCCCGCGGCTTGGAACTGCGCCTTCGCGGCGGCGGCTCACAGGTTCAAACCTCCGGTATTCAAGTGGTCACGCTTGACCCGGTTATCGCCGCGATTCTCGGCGTCTCCCAAGGAACGGTAATTGTCCGCCGCACGAACATCGTTCCGGATATCAGTGCCCAGCTGGTTAAAACCATGAAGCTCGCCACGGCTTCCGCCCAGTTTGTGGAAAGCGTGACTCCGGGGAACGGGCTCTACCTCACCAGCCGTCACACCGCCATCTCCGGCTATTACGACTACACTGGAATCCGTCGCTGGACCTTTTCGCTCGGTGCCGGGCGCGACACTCTCAGCACCCTTGGCATTCTCATCGGTCAGTACACCAGCACCACCGCGCGCATTGGCGTCGATCGCGTCCTGACCGCCGGGTTTCAGGCCACCGCCTACACCGAATACCGCCACTACGACGTCAGCCAGGTCGCCTTCCTCCGCAATGCCTACCGCATCAATCTCGGAATCGCCTGGTCGCCCAGCGAACGCCCACTTAAGCTTTGGTAAGTAGCAAGACCGCTTCCCCGGCCGGCTCGATTGTCGATTCTCCCGGTCCCAGCGCCCAAACCGTCCCCGGCTGGAATTCCCGGCCATCGATGGTGCCTTTACCCTCCAGCACGATGGCGAACTGATCGCCTTGCACCTGCGTCATCGACCGCGCCTGCATGCGTATGGTTGCAAAATGACCGCAGCGCACCAGTTCGTCGACGCCCGGAGCGATGGGCTGCGTCGTCTCCGCTCCTCCGTGGCAAGTCCATTCCGAAACGTCCAGCGCTCGCTCAATGTGCAATTCCCGCGGCCGGCCATAATCGAAAATCCGGTACGTCACGTCCGAGTTCTGCTGAATCTCGCACAGCGCCAAGCCTTTGCCAATGGCGTGCACGGTTCCCGCAGGAGTAAAGAACGTATCCCCCGCCCGCACCGTGTGCCAGGCCAAATGCTCCATGATCCCGCCCGACTTCACCAGCGCGTCCGCCTCGTCCCGCTCCAGTGGATTTGAAAATCCCAGCGCTACCTGAGCATCCGGTTCGGCTCGCAGGATGTACCACATCTCCGTCTTCCCGCGCGATTGCTCATGCTCAGCGGCATACTGGTCATCTGGATGCACCTGCACCGATAGGTTCTCCGTCGTGAACAGAAACTTGATCAGCAACTCCCCAGCCGGAAACCAAACTTCCCCAATCTTTTCGGTTTGATTCGGAAACCAGGGCTCCAGTTCGGCCGACCCCCAAATCTTCGGCACGAACTTGGGCTCAATCGCCGTCGCGCTCATAGCTTCTCGATAAACCGGTCCATGCGATCCAGCCCCCGTTCCAGTTCATGGATCGAGGTAGCATACGAGATCCGTACATGCTCGTTGGTCCCGAACGCCTCACCCGGCACCACGGCCACGTGCGCTTCGGCCAGCAGCCGCTCCGCAAAAACCAGTGTGGAGCTCACGCCTTTCGCCCGCAGCACCTCTCCGATATTCGGGTACGCGTAGAAAGCTCCCGCCGGCGTCGTGCAACTGACCCCCCCAATCCGGTTCAGTCGTGGAATCACGAAGTCCCGCCGTCGCTGGTACTCTTCCAGCATCGTTCCCACTGAATCCTGAGGTCCGCGAAACGCCTCCACCGCCGCCTTCTGTGCGATTGACGTCGGGTTTGAAGTCGAATGGCTTTGCAGTTTCCCAATCGCGCTCACCACCGCCTCCGGCCCGAGGCCATACCCAATCCGCCAGCCCGTCATCGAATACGTCTTCGACGCTGTCCCGGCCACCAGCACCGTGTCTTTCGCCCCCGCCACACTCGCAATCGAGAAAGGCTTCCCCTCGTAAAGGAAATGCGAGTAGCACTCATCGGTCATCAGATAAATGCCACGATCGATGCACAGCGCCAGTATCTTTTCGAACTCTCCGTCAGGCACCACGGCGCCCGACGGATTCGAAGGCGAATTGACCAGCAGCATCTTTGTCTTCGCGTTGATCAAAGGCTCCAGCGCCGCCGCCGTTAGTGCGAACCCTTGGCGCTCGTCTGTCGGCACAAACACGCACGTGCCACCCGCGTAATTAACTACGTCCTTATAAGTGACCCAGTACGGCACCGGGATTAAGACCTCGTCACCGGGATTGATCAACGCCTGTGTGTAATTGAAAATGACGTGCTTGCCACCGACCGAGATCACGCACTCAGAAGGCTTGTAATCGGTTCCGAATTCCGCCGCGTGCCGCTCGATCACCGCCTTCTTCAGCTCCGCCGTGCCGCTTGCCGCCGTGTACTTGGTGAAATTCTGCTCAATCGCCCGAATGCCCGCCTGCTTCACATTCTCCGGCGTCGCGAAATCGGGCTCACCCGCCCCGAAGTCCACCACGTCAATGCCTTGCTGGCGCAGACGATCCGCGTCCGCCATTACTTTCATCGTGGAGGAAACGCTAATCGCCGAGATCCGGCTCGCAATTCCCGGTTTTGCCGCTTTTGTTGCCGTCGCATTCATAGTGTCGCTACTCATTTCTAATGTCGTTTCTGCAGCAAACGCTCTTCGACTGCGGCAGGCACAAGCCCCCGAATATCCCCGCCCAGCCGGCTCACTTCCTTTACCAGCCGCGAACTGATAAACGCATGTTCCTCGCGCGCCAGCAGAAACACCGTCTCCAGCCCGGGGAACAACCGCCGGTTCATTTGCTCCATTTGCCGTTCATATTCATAATCGGCAATCGCACGTACCCCGCGCAACAAAACCGCCGCCTGCTTCTGCCGCGCATAGTCCGCCAGCAACCCCGCAAAGCTCTCCACTGCGACATCCGGCAAATGGGCAACTGCTTCTCGCAACATTTCCACCCGTTCCTCCACTCGAAACAGTGGCAATTTGGCTTCGTTTTGCAAAACAGCGATCGTCAGCCCTCCGAATAGTCGCGCGCCCCGCTCGATGATGTCCAGGTGCCCACAGGTGACAGGATCGAACGACCCTGGATAAATAGCTGGCCGCATAGGAACACACCAGTCTACCCGCCTCCGGTCCGGTGCAACTGAGACTATCGCGCGCCACCGGACACAACGTACCTAATCTAGCCCTTCATATTCGGCAAATGGCTTTGTTCCGCGCTTTTATTGTGCAGCCGGCGGAATCGAAAATCTGCACAACTCTGCACAATCCGCCCAAGGATGTAATCCGTTTGTGTTGTAGGAAAACGACCATTAAGCCTAATCCTCCTGATGAAGAAGCCGTAACATGGCCCAACTCGTGCTTTTCACTTAGCCGGAGAGAATATGAAATTGAATCACCGCTCGTTGCACGGCATCGCTCTTACGGCTGCCTTTAGCTTGGGTTCGCTACTGGCCTTCCAGGATCCGGCCGCGCAAACGGACAACACAAAGGTCAATAAGACCAAGAATCACGAAATGACCGCGGATCAGGGCAAGAACAACAAGTCCGACGTCCAGATCATGGCGCAGATTCGCCGGGCCGTCGTGAAAGATAAGTCCATCTCAACGTACGGTCACAACGTAAAAATCATTTCCAGCGGCGGCAAGGTGACCCTAAACGGCGTTGTTCACACTGACGACGAAAAGAAGGCCATTGAAGCCAAAGCGGTCACGGTTGCCGGAGACGGAAACGTCACCAACAACATCAGCGTTAAGGGCAAGTAGTTAGGAATCCGTTAACACTTTTTTCATAGGAGCACAATTATGGCAGGCAAAAATACAGCAGCATTCGGAATTTTTTCATCGCGCGCAGCCGCGGAACGAGCAGTCGACACGCTGGTGTCGGCTGGTTTTCGGAGCGACGATATCTCCGTGCTCGCACCCGACAAGCACGTCACTCACGAACTTTCGACTGAGAAGAACACTAAGGCCCCAGAGGGCACAACCACAGGCGCGACCACTGGTGGCGCGATCGGCGGCACGCTCGGCCTGCTCGCCGGTATCGGCGCGCTCGCTATCCCTGGAGTGGGTCCGTTCATCGCTGCAGGTCCCATCATGGCGACGCTTGCGGGTTTGGGCGTTGGCGCGGCGACCGGAGGCCTGATCGGCGCTCTCGTCGGTATGGGCATCCCAGAGTACGAAGCCAAGCGCTATGAGGGTCGCGTGAAAGATGGTGGCATCCTCGTCTCTGTCCACTGCGATGACTCCGAATGGGTCGGCAAAGCTAAGGACATCCTGAAGAGCACCGGTGGCGAAGACATTGCTTCTGCGGGCGAAAAAGCCGCGAGCACGCATGGCGTGGAAACGTCACATACCCATCCGCATGCGACCACTCACACCGCGTCTGCGTCGACCTCCGGCATCCACTCGGGTAGCACTTCGGGTACGGTGACCGATGACCTGCGCGACGTCACCGACGTGGGCTATCGCAAGGTTTAACAGCCTCATCGAATGCGCACAGATCTCTCCAGCGTTCGCGTCTGGTCGAGTTCTGTGCGCAACTATCAACAGTGTTCAGCCAGTAGCACCCGCCACGATTTGCACAACCGGCCTGCTCTCTGCTACTATTACCTTGGCAGAGATCGGATCCCTCCTTTTGAATTGCCAAACCCCAACCTCACGGAGTAAACACGAATAACTGAATGAGCTTTACTGTATTCCTTGGTAATTTGCCCCCATGGGTCACCGCCGATGACATTAAACAATGGCTCACCGCGGAGGATCTGGTCGCAGATTCCGTTAAAGTAATCCGCAATCACGAAACACAGGAATCGAAAGGTTTCGCTTTCGTGGAAGCGCCCACTGCTGACGAGATGCAGGCGATCATTCGCCGGTTCGATCGAGCGCCGCTGGAAGACAAGCTGCTTCGCGCGAATCCCGCTCAGCCATCCAAGGGCAAAGGACAACCCACAACCCAACCCGCCGGGATTTCAGTCCCAGGCCGTGATTCACGCGCTGGCGCAGCTGCGCTCCGAAAACCCAAGAAAATGCGAGAGCGTACCGCAGAGCCCCAAAGCGCATTCGCTACGGAACTAGCCAAGGTCCTTTAATCGGCTTCAGTTCGCGGCTTACACCTGTGCCTCAAAAGCACACCGTTCGAATGGTGAAATGCCTTTACTTTGAGGTACTTACCGGCTGGCAAATCACCTGCCTGCCACTCATACCATGAGATTCCTGCTGCTAAGCTCTCTCGCCCTCGGGGGAGCTTTTCTCTTTCCAGCGCCCTCCCGCGGAAATCAGCAGCCTTCCAGCCACTTAGTTGCCGAAGATAACGTCAATTCCCGCTACACCGTCGAGAGCGTGGAAATCGGAGGCGACGCCCAGCCGAAGTTGCCGAAGTCGCTCCGCGAACGCCTGGAAAGTTTGGTCGGTGCGCGCTTTGATCCTGCCCAGTTTGACGATCTCGCCCGCGAGATCCGCGATCAGTTACACTTGCGTTCCGTCCAGCCCCACATCCTCCGCGGCAGCGCCCCCAACACCGTCCGCGTGCTCTTAGAAACCGAGCGCCGGAGCGTCGAATTCGACGTCTCCGTTCCCAAGTTTCTCTACCACTCCACCCAGGGCTGGACCGCTCAAGCCCAAGCCAGCACAACCATCGCCCGGAATAACGTACTCCGCCTGGGCGTGCTAAGCGACGGCGATGAGCTTACCGAACGGTTCACCGGCTTCGCAGCCGCCTACGAGAATCTGGATGTCGGCAGTACGCGCGTCCATTTCGCGTTCCTTGTCGAGGGTCTGCACGCCGAATGGGATCGTTCCACACTCCGTGCCGAAGGCCTGCCGGAAGCCGATCTTTACCGCGCCCGCCGCAACCTGCAACCCACTGTCGTTCTGCTTCTCTCCCGCAATCTGGCACTGACTCTCGGCGTCAGCCTGGAGCAATTGGAGATGGAAAATCCCCGGATGGCCACCGAAGCCGCCGACGCCATTGTGGCCGGTCTGCAATATTCCCGCGCTGTTGAATCGGCGGCCACTACCGAAAAGAACCTCAGTGCCGCCTACAATCTGCGGGTCGCGTCAAAATCAATCGCGGGCGATTTCGGCTACGCCCGTCACCGCGCCACCGTTGCTTACACCGTCACTCGCGGACGCCAAACCGTATCCGATCAGCTGCTCGCGGGCACGATCTCCGGCGTGGCGCCCCTGTTTGAACGCTTCGTACTTGGTACTAGCTCCTTGCTCCGCGGTTGGGATCGCTATCAAATTGATCCTCTTGGTGGAAACCGCGTGGTCCATAACTCCGTCGATTACAGTTACCGTATTGACCCTGGCTCTATACAAGTCTTCTACGATGCGGGCATTCTTTGGAATCAGGGCCAATCCGCGCCATTGCGTCACTCGATCGGCTTTGGATATCGGCAAAGCGTCTTCTCTTTGGCGCTGGCGTTTCCGCTCCACTCCGGGTCCCTCGTCCCGGTCTTTATGGTTGGAATGAACTATTGATGTTGCCGGTCTCCCGGCGGCCATTCATCTTCGCGTGGATCGTGGCGCCTCTGGCACTCTGCCTGAGCGCGCAGCCCTTGCTCGTTCATCTGGATGGCGACTATGTACATGTCGCCGCCCCTCAGTTCGCGTTCCTCACGGGCAAGACTCTCGATCGCCTTCACGACGGCGCGTCGGTCGCTTTCGTTGGCCAGCTCACTCTTTCCCTCGATGGAAACGTCACCGTCCAGACCCGCTCGGCCGCACGCTTTGCCTTGAGCTACGACATCTGGGAAGAGAAGTTCGCCGTTACGCGCATTCAGCAGACGCGCCGCACCGTCTCGCATCTTTCCCTCGATTCGGCCCAGAACTGGATTGTTGACAGCCTCACCATCAACGCCAGCGATCTCCCCTCCGATCGCCCGTTTTGGCTTCGTTTTGAACTGCGAGCCGAAGATCCGCGCGACGCGCTCGGGTTTATCGGTGGCTCCGGGATCAGCCTCACTCGCTTGATCGAAGTGTTCAGCCGTCCGGCCAGCGCCACTCAACCACGGTGGGCCCTGGAAGCCGGTCCGCTCAGTCGCGCTACCTTGCGCGCGCGGCCACTCAAGGGCGTATGAGAACACTCCGCGCGCGGCTTACCGCTATCTTCTTCATTGCCACCGCGCTCCCGCTCGCCGGCACGCTTTGGATGGCGTCCACCCTCCTTGAGCGCAGCCTCACTTACTCATCCACGGCCCAGCTCGACGCCATTTCTAAGTCGCTCGAGATTGCAGGCAAGGAGTACTACACCAGCGCGCGCCAGGCTCTCAAGGCCGAGGCTGCTTCCGGCCGCTCGCCATTCTTGTTGGTTAAGCCCGGAAACTTTGACTCCGAGCTGGACGATTTCTGGTCCAGTCAGGAGACCGAACGCTTTCTCCGCGCCGGCGACCACGGCCAGACATTAAATCTGTTTGAGCGGCGGCCCAATGGTGTTGCCGTGTATTCCCGAGCCCTGCGCCTCAACATGGCCCAGCTTTCCGACCAGTACCGCGCCGCTCGCGCGCTTGTTGAGGCGTCCCGTTCGCACGATCTGCGCCGCGGCTTCACCACCACGCTCTTCTTACTCGCCGCCGTCATCTGGGCCGCTTCGCTGCTGGTCCTCGTCTATGTCGCGCGCCGCGTCAGTGGACCCATTCGCGATCTCACTACCGGCTTGAGCGAACTTGCCGCTGGAAACTTCACTGTGCGCCTCGACCCCGTTCAGGATGACGAGATCGGCTTGGCTACGCGCGCCTTTAACAACACCGCCGGGCAGTTGGAGCAGAGCCGCGATCGCTTGGTTCACCTGACGCAGCTTGCCAGCTGGCAGGTGCTGGCGCGTAAGACCGCCCACGAGATTAAGAACTCGCTGACTCCCATTCGCCTCACGGTGGAGGAAATGGTGGCGCGTCATGCCGATGCACCCACCCCAGCCCAGCGCGCCTTTCTCGAGCAGGCCGCACAAATCGTCGTCGATGAAGTGGAAAGCCTGGAGCGCCGCGTTCGTGCCTTCTCAGAGTTCTCGGCCGAGCCGCCCGTGCTTCCCGAGCAGCTCGATATCAATTCCGTGGTCGAGGAGCGCATCGCGTTCCTTCGCGCCAGCCACCCCGAAATCGAGTACGCGGTGCGCCTCGCGGAGCGCACTCCCCAAGCCATCGCCGATCAGGATCTGGTGCGCAGCATCCTCGTGAATCTATTGGAGAACGCCGCCGAAGCCGCCGGCGCGGGTGGACGCGTGCTGGCGCGCACCGATGCTTCCGAAGGCCATGTCCTGATCGAAGTCCACGATTCTGGCCCCGGCCTGAGCGAGTTCGCCCGCAAGAGCCTCTTTCAGCCCACCATTTCATTTAAGAAACGCGGCATGGGCCTGGGTCTCTCCATCGCGCGCAAGTGCGCCATTCTGGCCGGCGGCGACATCCGCGTCGTCCCTGGAGAACTCGGCGGCGCGGCTTTCCGCGTTAGCCTTCCTTCCGCGGCCACCCCTCACCCATGAATCAGAAACGCGTGCTAATCGTCGATGACGAAGAGAACATCGGGCGCTCTCTCCGCATGATCCTGGAGCGCGAAGGTTACACCGTTAACCTGTTCCGCTCCGTCAAAGAGTTTCAAAGCTTCCCCGATCTCGGCCGCGCCGACGTCTTCGTCTTCGACGTTCGCCTTCCCGACGGCAGCGGGATCGATCTGCTGAAACATGTCCAGTCCCGCGACGTTCCAGCGCCCGTGGTCATGATCTCCGGCCATGCCACCATTGCCGACGCCATTGAGGCTACCCGCGGTGGGGCTTTCGATTTCCTCGAAAAGCCGCTCAGCCGCGATAAGGTTCTGCTCGCCTTGAAAAACGCGCTCGCGCACTCCACGCTCCGCGCCGAAAACCAGAAGCTGCGTGAGATTGTCGGCCCCGGGCCCAAGATGATCGGCACCAGTCCAGCGTTTCTGCGCGCCGTCGAACAAGCTTCCATGGCCGCCCAGTCCGATGCCCGCGTTCTGCTCATCGGCGAGTCCGGCACCGGCAAGGAACTCCTGGCCGAGCACATCCACACCACGAGCCCGTTCTCCGCCGGCGCGTTCGTTAAGGTGAATTGCGCCGCCATTCCCACCGAATTGATTGAGAGCGAATTGTTCGGCCATGAGAAAGGCGCGTTCACCGGCGCCACTTCAGCAAGGCGTGGAAAGTTCGAATTGGCCGATGGCGGCACGCTGTTTCTCGATGAGGTCGCTGATTTGCACCCCGGTTCGCAAGCCAAGCTTCTTCGCGTCTTGCAGGAAGGCGAATTTCACCGCGTTGGTGGTGAGCAGCAGATCCGCGTCAACGTGCGCGTCCTCTCCGCCACTAACCGGGACCTCTCGCAAATGGTTGCGCAAAACCGCTTTCGTGAAGACCTGTTTTACCGGGTCAGTGTTGTTCCCGTCCGTGTCCCCGCCCTGCGCGAACGCCCCCAGGACATTCGTCCCATGGCCGAGTATTTCCTCGAAGAGTTCACACGGCGAAACAACTTCCGCCTCAAAGTGATTGAGCCCGAGGTCTTCGAAGCCCTCGATCATTACCACTGGCCAGGGAACGCCCGCGAACTTCGCAACATCGTCGAGCGCATGGCTATCCTCACTCCGGGCGATCGTCTGGGCCGCGCGTCCGTCCCCGTTGAGCTCCGTCTGGCGCGCGAATCCGGGCCTAAATCGACCGTGCATGAAGCCCGTGAAAGCGCCGAGCGCGACCACCTTCTCCGCGCGCTCGAACAGTCCCAGTGGAATGTCTCCGGGGCCGCCCGCGCTCTTGGGATGGAGCGCACCAATCTTCACAAGCGCATCCGGGCGCTCGGGCTTTCGCGGGAACGCTAGACTGAAAGGTTCGTGTTTGCTGTCCAGTTCGAGTCCGTCTCCAAGAGCTACCCCGTCTACGATGCCCCCGGCGACCGCCTCAAAGAACTGCTTTCCTTCGGCCGTCTGAACCGGCACCGCGATTTCTGGGCTCTCCGCGACATCACCTTCGATGTCCGCAAAGGCGAGACTTTCTGCATCATTGGAGAGAACGGGTCCGGCAAGAGCACCCTTCTTCAAATCGTCGCTGGCATTCTGCGGCCCAGCGCGGGAAAAGCCGCCATTGCCGGTCGCGTTTCGGCGCTGTTGGAACTTGGCGCCGGTTTCAGTCCGGAGTTCAGCGGCCGCGACAATGTTTATCTGAACGGCTCCATTCTCGGATTGAGCCGCAAGGAAATTGATCGCCGGTATTCCGCCATCGCCGAATTTGCCGAGATCGGCTCATTCATCGACCAACCCGTCAAGACCTACTCGAGTGGAATGCTGGTCCGGCTCGCGTTCGCCGTGGCCATCCACGTGGATCCCGAAGTCCTGCTTGTCGATGAAGCTTTGGCCGTCGGCGACATCTACTTCCGCCATCGCTGTATGCGCAAAGTGCATGAACTCCGCAACCGGGGCGTCACTATTCTTTTCGTCTCCCACGCCGTGGCCGACGTCAAAGCAGTGGGCGACCGTGCGCTCTGGTTGGATTCCGGCAACCTGGTCGACATCGGCCCTACCGATCGCATCGTCTCCCGCTACCTTGCCGCGATGACCGCGAAAGACTCGCGCTACCTCACCCACAAGCACGCCGTATTTACGCCAGCCGAGCCGGTGCACGCCGCCGAGGTCGTCCAGAGCATTCCCAACGTCGATCATCGTCATGGCGACGGGCGCGCCGAAGTGATCGGCATCGCCATCCTCGATGAGCAGGGCCACGCGCTGCACCTGGTTGAGCCCTCCACGCATATTGTGGTCCGCATCAGCGTGCGCGCCAAGGAGCATTTGCGTTCCCCCAATGTCGGCTTCATGATGCGTAATCAATTGGGCCTCGATTTTGCCGGCACTAACACCACCCGGGAAGATACCGAACTGCCGCCCATGCAAGCCGGCGATGTCTACACGGTCGATTTCCATCTCGAGATTCCCGCGCTTTACCCCGGTTCTTTCTCCTTCTCTCCCGCCATTGCCGACGGCCCTCTGACCGGCTATTCCGTCGCCGACTGGATTGATAACGCCATCACCGTTCAGATGGGTCATACCGGCGCGGAGGTCTACGGATACATTCACCTGCCGTGCCGCGTCCAGGTGAACGCGCGCCTTTGGGAGAACGCCATTGTCTGAGCAATTCACCGGCGAACGGCTAGTGCCCGGACAAGTCGATTCCGATCTTTGGAACGAGCACATCTCCCGCTACGCCTTTGCGGCTTCGTTCTGTACCGGCGCGGGACGTGTCGTGGATGCTGGTTGCGGCACCGGTTATGGCAGTCACTTCTTAAGCCCGCACGCTCGCTCGGTGGTAGGCATCGACGCGTCCAGCGAGGCCATCTATTACGCCCACACCAAATACGGCGGGCCGAAGACCAGGTTCCTCGCTGGGCTTTGCGAGGGCATGCCGATTGCCTCCGGCTCTGTCGACCTGATCGTCGCCTTCGAGGTGATCGAGCACCTTTCCGGCTGGCCCCGGTTTCTGAGTGAGTGCAAGCGATTGCTCGCCCCCGGCGGAGTCCTACTCGTCTCTACTCCCAATAAGACGGATTACACCGAGGCGCGCGGCGCGGCCGGGCCCAACCCCTTCCACGTTCACGAGTTTGAGCTTTCGGAGTTCGCCTCGCAACTGGAGCGACTGTTTCCACACGTCACCATCTTCGGGCAGAACCATGCTTCGAGCATTGTGTTCACCGCCCCCGCTCATCTCCCGGCGGCTGCGCAGTTTGCTACCCTGCCTGACGACCTGGAATCCGCAGCCTTCTTTCTGGCCGTCTGCTCGCTCCAGCCTCGCTCGCCGGCGTCGAATTTTGTGTACGTTCCCGAGGCGGCGAACATGCTTCGCGAGCGGGAGCGTCACATTCAATCCATCACCGAACAACTCGCGGCCTTGGAGGTAACGCACCTGGCATTGGGCTCTGAGTTGGAGCGCAGCAATGCCTGGGCAAACGAGCTCGATCGGCAGTTGCATGAATCCGCGGGCCGAATCGTCACCTTGCAGGCGGAGGTGGAGCGCGCGGGCGCCTGGGCCGCTTCCCTCGATGGCGAACTCGCGCTTCGAAGCGCCCGGATCGTCGAACTCCAAGATGAATTGAGAGTCGATCAGCAACACTCCCAGCAAGCCTTGGCTGCGCTCGAATCCGAACTGGAGAGCCGCACCGCCTGGGCCCGCCAGCGTGACGCGGACCTCGCGCATTGCGTCGAACTTCTGCATGCGGCGGAGCAGACCGTTGAGGAGCGTACTCGCTGGGCTCTACAAGCACAGGCGGCTTTGGATGGCTATCGAGCCTCGCTCTGGTACAAAGCGGGTCGCGCGCTGCGCCTCGTTCGGCCGGTCCGATGAAAGCCCTGCGCGCCATCGCAGACTTTCTTGCTGCTGTCCTGCTCGCGCCCGTCCTGCTGGCCATTTCGACCGCCGCGCTATTGGCCTGCGATCTGTGGTGGTATCTCGCGGGGCGCTCCCGCCCACCCGCCAACAAGATGCCACGCACCACGGCGGTGAGTGTTGTCATCCCGAACTGGAATGGCCGCGACTTGCTCGAGAAATACTTGCCTTCGGTGGTCGACGCGCTGGCGCACTATCCGGAAAGCGAGATCATCGTCGTCGATAACGCCTCTTCCGATGACAGCGTCGAATTCATGCGGACGCGATTTCCGCAAGTCACCGTGCTGGCGCTACCCGTCAACCTGGGCTTTGGCGGTGGTTCGAACGCGGGGTTCGGCGCCGCCCGCAATGACATCGTGGTGCTTCTGAACAGCGACATGCGGGTGGAATCCGATTTCCTCGCACCTCTCCTGGACGGCTTCACCTCCGATGACGTCTTTGCGGTCTCCTGCCAGATCTTCCTGAGCGATCCAACCAAGCGCCGCGAGGAAACCGGACTCACCGCCGGATGGTGGGAAGACGGCAAACTGCGCGTCACTCATCACGACGAACCCTCCGTTGACCAACCCTTTCCCTGCTTCTATGCGGGCGGTGGTTCATCGGCCTTCGATCGCGCGAAATTTCTGGAGCTTGGCGGCTTCGATGAGTTGCTTGCGCCTTTCTATCTCGAAGATACCGACCTTGGGTTTCTCGCTTGGAAGCGCGGTTGGAAGGTGCTGTACCAGCCTGCGAGCGTCGTCTATCATGAGCATCGCGGAACCATTGGCCGCAAGTTTTCGCCGGCCTTTATCGATTCCATCCTCAAGAAGAATTACCTGCTGTTCGCCTGGAAAAATATCCATGGATGGCCTTGGTTGCTCGCCTCGCTGTTTTCGGCATGGGCCGGAAGTATTGCTTCGGCGGTGGGTGGAGATCGTCCGTTGCGCGCCAACCTAGCTGGCATCTGGCGCGCCTTCCGGCAACTCCCGGGCGCTATGGCTTCCCGTACAGCGGCGCGTTCCTTACAACTTGTCGACGAGCGTGAAGCCTTCGCCCGTTCCCGCGGGTCGCATTTCCGCGATCGCTTCCTGCCCCTCGCCACGGCTTCCGAACGCCTGCGCGTCCTTTTCGTTTCTCCCTATCCGATCCTGCCTCCGGCCCACGGTGGGGCCGTCTTCATGTTGCAAACTGTGCGCGAATTGGCCAAGACTAGCGACGTTCACGCCCTCGTGCTGCTCGATGATCCTTCCGAGGCCGAAGCCAACGCCCATCTCGCGGCAACTTGCGCCTCGGTCGATCTGATGGTTCGGCCGCGCAACCCATCTCTGCTGTCCTTCACCCCTCACGCCGTCGAGGAGTTTCATAGCCGCGCTGTTCAGTGGGCAATCGACCGCCTTGTCTTTCTGCATCGCATCGACGTGATTCAGATGGAGTACACGGCCATGGGCCAGTATCTCGAGCCCTTCCACCGCATCGCAACCGCTCTGTTCGAGCACGACGTTTACTTCCAATCGGTGGCCCGCACGGCCCGGTTTCTTGCCAGTCCACTTGCCCGTGCGAAAGCTCACTTTGAATATCTGCGTGCGTTGAAGTACGAGCTCGCTCTGCTTCCCCGCTGCGATCTTGTTCAGGTCTGCACGCCACAGAACCGCGACTATCTTCTGAGTTTCAATCCGCAACTGGCCTCGCGTGTCCACATGGGAATGCGCGCCGCTGTTGATGCTGGGTCCTATGCTTACCCCGGCGGACCGCGCGAACTCCATTCGCTATTGTTTATCGGCAGCTCCCGCCATAAACCCAACCTGCTTGCCATTGAGTGGTTCGTGGCGGAAGTGCTGCCGCGCGTGGTTGCGGCGTACCCGGGCGTGCGCCTCTATCTTGCCGGCTTCGATGCGCGTCTTCATCCGGAGTTCGCCATGAACAGCCACATTGAGATGCTCGGTTACGTGGAAGACGTTCAGCCTTGGCTCGGCCGCTGCGCCGTCTTCGTATGCCCCGTCCTGAGCGGCTCGGGCGTGCGGGTGAAGCTCCTGGAAGCGTTTGCGAGCGGCATCCCCGTTGTGTCGACGCGGATTGGTGCCGAAGGCCTGGCAACTAGCGACGGCGATATCTGCGCATTGGCCGACACGCCCGCGGCCTTCGCAAGCAAAACACTCGAACTGCTGGAAGGAACCTGTTCTGTTAACGCAATGACGGCGCGGGCCCGCACTGAAATTGAAACCAACTGGGACAGCGGTGTCGTTGGCCGGAGACTACTCCAGAGCTACCGTGACGTGCTTAGCTCGAAGCGCCGGCCGCGCCTGGTGTGACCGTACGCTCTTTTTTCAGCTTCGCTACCGACCGCCGTGCCGCGCGCTCCATCTGCTTCCGCGAGGCGTCTTTGGGAGCTTCCACAGTCGACCAGATCACCTGCTTGTTCTTCTGTACCAGAAACAACGCGCCTTTGCCGCCGAATGTACTGCGCGCGTGTTCGTCGCTATTTTTCAGCTTCTCTCCCAGCACGCGTTCATTGAAGTTTTGCTCGAAAGCTTGCCCCATTCGATCGGTAAGCACCGCGTCGGCGCTCTTGGGGTCCGCCACCACTTGCAGCACGTGTTGTTGCGTTAACTCGCTTGCCAGATACTGGTCCAATCCGTTGCGCATCGGGAAAATGTAGACGGTCCGGATTTCCTGTATCGCCGCGGCTGGCAGTAATCCCGCAGTCAGAACAAGCAGAAGAAAGAACTTCATTACAATCATCATGCTACGACATGTATAAGGGCCTTGCGATCACCGTCATCATTCCCTGCCTTAACGAAGAAGAGGCTATCGAACAGGTGCTCCAGGGCATTCCGGAGTTTGTCGATGAAACCATCGTCGTCGATAATGACTCGACCGATCGCACCGCGGAAGTAGCCGCGCGCCTGGGCGCGAAAGTGATCGGGGAAAAGATTCGTGGCTACGGCCGTGCTTACAAGCGAGGCTTTGCCGAAGCCACTGGTGACATTGTCATCACTCTCGATGGCGATCACAGCTACCCCGTGAGCGGCATCTCTTACCTGCTGGAAGCGTTCCTGCATTTGGGCGTCGACTTCCTAAACGCTTCGCGCTTTCCGGTCGCTGACCAGCGCTCCATGAGCGCCAAACATAAGTTCGGCAACCTGGTGTTGTCGCTGGCCATGTCGATCCTGTTCCTGCGGTGGATTCGAGACTCGCAATCCGGCATGTGGATCTTTCGCCGCGCCATTTTGGACGGAATGCAACTGGTCTCCGATGGCATGGCCTTCTCGGAGGAAATAAAAATCGAAGCTCTTCTCAAACCCGGTGTACGTTTTGGCGAGATCTCGATACTCTATACCTCGCGCAAAGGTGAAACCAAACTAAGCCCGTGGCGCGATGGCTTTCGCAATCTGGCCTTCCTGCTGCGGAAACGGTTCGCCCGTTGAACTCTGGTGTCAGCCTTGTTATCCCGGTTTGGAATCGAGCCGATCTTTTGCAGAAACTCTTGGATTCGATCTCCCTCCAGGCCAGTGAGCCCGAAGAAGTGATCGTTGTGGATAACGGTTCTACTGACAATGCCGTGCAGGTAGCGGAACACTGGGGTGCGCGCATCATCGGGATGGGAAGCAATCGCGGGTTTGCGGCGGCGGCGAACTGCGGAATTGCGGCGTGTTCCACCAAGTGGATCGGGCTGATCAACAGCGACGTGGAACTGCACGCGGAATGGCTTTCCTCATTGTTGCTTGCGGCGGAAGATACCGGCGCTTGGTTTGCGACTGGCAAGATTTTCTCGGCGCTCGATCCCAGGCGACTGGATGGCACGTGGGATCTGATTGCGCGTAGTGGCTGCCCTTGGCGCGCTGGGGCCGGTCAACCCGACTCGGCACGGTTTGCGACACGCCAGTACGTTGCCCTGACATCGGCCACCGCCGTCCTGTATCGCCGCGATCTGTTTGCGCGCGTTGGAAAATTCAGCGAGCTTTACGGCTCGTATCTGGAGGATGTCGATTTCGGGCTTCGTTGCGCGGCGGCGAAACTCGCGGGGGTTTATGAACCGGCTGCAGTCTGCCATCACCACGGCAGCGCTTCCGGCGGCGTTTGGAGCCACCGAACGACTTATCTGCTCGCGCGCAATCAGAGCCTGCTTGTCCGGCGGCTGTTTCCCCCTGGCCTGCGCCGCCGGTGGCGATGGAACATCCTGGTGGGCCAGATCCTGTGGGGATTGGTCGCGTTCCGCCATGGGCAGTTCGGGGCCTGGCTATGTGGCAAACAGGACGCGCGCCGCCTGCTGGTTGAGCCGGTTCCCGGGCTCGATGGATTAGAGGAGATTATCCGGAACTCCGAGAACGAGATTTACCGGATGCAGCGCGGAGCCGTGCGCGATCTCTATTGGCGCTTGTACTTTTATTTGACCGGCGGTGGGTCGGAATGACCCATTGTCCAGCGGCAATCGTCGTCGTCACCTATAACTCCGGCGCTTTTATCGGGTCGTGCCTGGAGTCGACCCGTCAAACCGGCGCCGAGGTGATAGTGATCGACAACGCTTCTTCCGATGCGACAGTCGCGATCGCCGAGGGCCTGGGATTTCGCGTCATTGCCAATCGCGAAAATCGCGGCTTCGCTGCCGCGGTAAACCAAGGGGTACGAGCCACAACCGCGCCCTTCGTGCTGCTTCTAAACCCTGATGCGAAATTGAATACTGGGATCGACGCGATGGTAGCCCGTTGTGCAAACCGGGAAATTGGAGCCGTCGCGGGCCGGTTGATTTCCCTTGATGGCAGCCCGCAAACCGGGTTCAATATCCGCCGCTTTCCCACCCCGCTAGTCTTTATTTTCGAGTCTTTGCTGATCAACCGGCTTTGGCCTGGAAATCCGGTGAATTGGTATTACCGTTGCTTGGATAAACGTTTGGACCAACCGGCGCAGGTGGAGCAGCCTGCCGGTGCGTTCCTGCTTTTTAGCCGCAGGGCCTGGGAGCAAATCGGCGGTATGGACGAAGGGTTCTACCCGCTTTGGTTCGAAGATGTCGATTTCTGTAAACGAATGAGCAACGCCGGATTCCAGATCTTTTACGAGCCCGCCGCTACCGCCGTCCACCACGGGGCGCACTCAATAGCTCATATCCGTTCCGGTACCCGAACCGAGTATTGGTATCGTAGTTTACTGCGCTACTCGATCTTGCACTTTACGCCGGGGGGCAGACTGGTTACATGCTTGGGAGTCGCAACGGGCTCCGTTTTGCGCAGCCTGTTGGCAGGCTGCGGGCAGTGTGCAGGCGATGCGAAGTTTTGGCGTTGTCATTGCACTCGCGTTTCGCTCCATGTGGACCCGTGTCGCTGAAACCCGGCGAGCGGCTCGCATGAGTACCATGATTGATAGGGAATGGAAGCCTGAAAACGTGAAACGAGCTGGTCAGGTTCGAATGCATGCCCGTTAACGGACTGGTTTCCGTAACGATTGTCACTTATAACAGCGGACGTTTTATCAAACGCTGCTTGGAGTCCGTTCTCGATCAGCGCTATCTGATGCGCGAAGTGATCGTGATTGATAACTGCTCCCAGGACGGCACGGTCGACATTCTGGAGCCCTTTGAAGACCGCGTCCGGATCATCTACAACGACGAAAATATTGGCTTCGCCGCGGCGCAGAATCAGGCGATCGCCTTGTCAAACGGCGAATGGATTCTTACGCTGAATCCCGACGTCCTCCTGCTTCCCGACTTTATTGAAGCACTGGTTCACGCTGGCGGGCTAGATCCCCGCGTCGGCACGGTTTGCGGCAAGCTGCTGACCATGTCAGACGGGTTTGACTTCCCGGAGAAACCCGTCGTCGATTCCACCGGAATCTACTTCACGCCGAACCTGCGCCACCTGGACCGGGGAAGCCTGCAGGTGGATAACGGGCATTACCGGCAATATGAGTACGTTTTCGGAGCGACCGCCGCCGCCGCGCTCTATCGTCGAAAAATGATCGACGACATCGCCATCGACGGGGAGTTCTTCGATAACGACTTCTTCGTCTACCGCGAGGATGCTGACGTCGCCTGGCGTGCGCAATTGATGGGCTGGCGCTGCCTGTACGCGCCTTACGCACGTGGCTATCACGTGAGAAAAGTGTTGCCCGGGAACCGGCGAGCGTTGCCCGCCGAAATCAACATGCACTCGGTGAAGAATCGCTTCCTATTGCGCATCAAGAACATCACCTGGGATGTATATCGGAAGCACTGGTTCTCCATCACCGCGCGTGACCTTGTGGTTCTGAGTTGCTGCCTGGTGCGCGAACAGAGCTCGCTCAAGGGCTTCTGGTTTGTGGCGCGCAATTGGAATCGCATTGTCGCCAAACGGCAGATCATCATGCAACGCCAACGCGTGGATGACGATTACATGGCGAGCTGGTTCAACTTTCAGCCTGTTGCCAAACCAGCGCCAAAGAAGTTTGCCCCGTCGACTACACGCTCGCCCGCGGCCCGCCGGTAGTGCGGATCGCTGTTCTGGGCACCCGCGGCATTCCCGCTAACTACGGTGGTTTTGAGACGTTCGCGGAGGAACTGTCCGTCCGTCTGGCTGCTCGAGGGCACGACGTAACGGTCTACTGCCGCCAACGCTGGAGCGCGACGGAATATCGGGGGGTCCATCTGAGATGGCTGCCGACCCTTCGCCACAAGTACCTGGACACGCTCGCTCATACTTGCGTCTCTACGATCTGGCTCATGGGCCAGCGTTGTGATGTGGCGCTCTACTGCAACGCCGCGAACGCGGTTTTAACGATACTTCCGAGGCTACGTGGCATCCCAGTGGCCTTGAACGTAGATGGGATCGAACGCAAGCGCCGCAAATGGAATCGGTTTGCCAAGCTCTGGTATCTCGGCTCCGAATATCTGGCTACGGTGCTCCCGAACCGCGTAGTCGCCGACGCTCAGGTGATCCAGGATTATTATCTGGAGCGCTACGGCAAGCAGTCCACATTCATCGCTTACGGCGCGGACACGCGTTCTGAGCACACGCATGCCGCTTGCGATCGCCTTGGGCTTGAACCCCAACGTTACTTCTTGTACGTGAGCCGCTTTGAGCCCGAGAATCATCCGCTCGGGGTGCGCGAGACATTCGAACAGCTCAATACCGGCATGAAACTCGCCTTGATCGGCGACGCACCGCATGCCCAGGAATATATTCGAGCCGTGCGCGCCACCACCAACTCTCGCATCGTGATGCCAGGCGCGGTCTATGGCATCGAGTATCGCGAGCTTGGGTCGCATTGTTTCGCTTATATCCAGGCCACCGAGGTTGGGGGAACACATCCCGCCCTGATTGAACAGATGGGCCGCGGCGCGCTCGTCATCTATCGCAACACTCCGGAAAACGCCGAGGTTTGTGGAAACTGCGGAATCCCCTTCGACGACTTTCCGGGCCTGTTGCGGGCCATGCGACTGGCGCTCGATCTGCCACAGGCGGAGCGTGCCGGATATCGCGAGCGCGCGCGGCAACGGGTTCGCGAGCGTTATGATTGGGAAGCGGTGACGACCCAGTACGAACGGCTGTTCGAAGAACTGCACCCCTCAAAATCGTGACCAGTCCGGCCCGCTGCTACGTCGAAATTTCGCGCAGCCGCATCGCTGCCAATTTCGCGGCGATTCAACGCGCCGTCGGACCCGAGGTCCAGGTCATGGGCGTGGTTAAGGCGGACGCTTACGGCCACGGCATGATTGAGGTATCTCGCATCCTTGCCCGGTGTGGCGCGCGATGGCTCGCCGTCAGCACGGTTTCCGAGGGTGTGGCATTGAGAGACGCGGGCTGCGATGCGCGCATCCTGGTGATGGCAGGGCTCTTGGATCGGGACTGGGCGCTGGCGGCTGCGTTCGATCTGACTCCAGTCGCACACTCCATACGCGATATCCGCAGCTTCGATGAAGCCGCCCAGGGCGCCGGAAAAGTTCTAAACTTTCATCTCAAGCTGGATACCGGGATGGCGCGCCTGGGGACGCGCGAAGAACCCGGTGAAATTGCTCAAGCCATCCGGGCTTTGCGCTCCAGCCGTTGCGAAGGAATTCTCACGCACTTTGCTTCGGCAAGCGATTTCCTGACCGCGCAGACCAGCGATCAGATCGCGACTTTCGAACGGCTAACGCAGGAATTGTTCCACCTGGGAGTACGGCCGGACTATCTGCATCTTTCCAGTACCAACGCCATCGCGTATGCGCGCCCCGATGCCTGGCGCGCCATCGTACGGCCTGGTCACGCCCTCTACGGCTATGTGTCTCCAGCACGCGGCATCGCGCCTCTACAAGCGATCGAGGTTCACCCCGCGCTGAGTTGGAAGGTCAAGATCGTCATGGTCAAGGACATTCCCGCAGATAGCCTGGTGGGTTATGGCGGCACGGCCCGTACACATCGTCCAACCCGCCTCGCGATTCTGGGAGCAGGCTATGCGGACGGCATCCCGCACCGCCTCTCCAATCGCGGCCGAGTCATTGCGGGCGGAAAGTTCGCACCCATTCTTGGGACTGTGTCCATGGATTTGACTACTATCGACATCACCGACTCGCCACTCTTGCACCCGGGCGACGATGTGACGCTGATTGGCCAGGAAGGCGATGTCTCGCAAAACGCGCAGGAGATCGCACGCGTTGCCGGCACGATCTCCTATAACGTTTTATGCGGAATTAAGCCTCGCGTAGAACGCATTTATATCGATTAAGCATTCGTTATTCGGCCTTGAAACACGCTTTCGCATAGTCCAAAAGTTTGCAGTACAGACATGAGTGGCAAACGCTCCCAACCTATTGCTACCAACCCTTTCGGGCTGTAACTTGGACTTAGACAGCCGCTCTGTTACAGCGGCACTCCAATAAGTTCAAGGAAACAATTAGCCGCCATGAATAGACTTGCTTCTACGCTCTTTATCGCTTCCATTGCAGTGTGCCACCAGCTGTCTGCCGACACACTCAGCGTCCAGTTTACCGGCGCGAACGGTCAAACGGATGCCTCAGGTTATTACATTAGTCCGTATACGGCAACGGTCAATGGAGTAAGTACAACGATTTACTGCGATGACTTTGCAAACCAAGTGAGCAATGGTCAACAATGGACTGCCAATCTCACGAATCTCGGTTCGACTAACCTCGCCAATACGCGGTACTCCGGCATATCGAACACACTGAGCACGTCTCCGACGGCAACAGCCACTTACAGCGGAGCGCAACTTTATGAGATGGCCGCCTGGTTGACCACGCAGTTCTCCGCGCCCGGAACTTCCGGCTACTCCGCCAACGGCGACATCCAGGATACGCTTTGGGACTTGTTCAACCCCAACTCCCACAACACGGGCGTGAAGCCGCCAACGCCAAGTTCGAATCAGTGGCTCTATGCCGCGGAAAAGAACTACATCAGCATCAACCCCGCCAAATTCAATATCCTGACTAACACGCAGGCGGCTTATTCCGGCGAGGGGCAGGTCCAGGAGTTCATCGTGCCGACCCCGGAACCCTCCTCGGTTTTGTTACTTGGATTCGGTCTAATCGCCATCGCTGTCGCCGGAAAGAAGACGCTCGCCAATCGCATCCCAGCGACAGCGGCCAAGCGCTAAAGCGTTCTTAGAAAGTCAAGATCCACATTGCCGCCGGAAATTACGACCCCCACGGTCTGAATCTCCGGCGGAAGCTTGCCGCCCAATAAAGCCGCTACTCCCACTGCTCCGCTCGGTTCCACCAGCAGTTTCATCCGCAACAGCAAGAACCGCATCGCGTCTCGGATTTCATCTTCACTCACCAATAAAATACGTTCGACCGACTGCTGAATGATCGGGAACGTCAGCTTCCCCGGCGCGAGCGTACGCAGTCCGTCCGCAATCGTATCCGGCGCTTCGATGGTGATCCGCTGTCCCGCTTCCATGGATTGGTAGACATCGCTGGCGCGCTCCGGCTCTACGCCAAAAACGCGGATTCCGGGCTGCAGACTTTTCGCGATAGTCGCGCAACCGGAGATGAGACCGCCGCCCCCCACGCAAACCAGCAGTGCATCCAGCGGCGGGGCCTCTTCCATAAGTTCCAGCGCCGTCGTCCCTTGTCCCGCCATGATGAGCGGGTCGTCGAACGGCGGCACCAGAGTCGCGCCCGTTTCTTGCATCACGGCGCGAGCAACCTGCTCGCGATCTTCGCGGAACCGGTCGTAGGTGACGATGCGGGCGCCCTGTGCGCGTGTGGCCTCCACTTTCGCGGCAGGGGCATCGGTGGGCATCACGATCGTGGCGGGAATGCCACGATGCTTCGCAACCATAGCTGTCGCTTGCGCGTGATTGCCGGAGGAGAAAGCCACCACGCCCCGGGGCAAATCGGCATCCGGCAGCATAAGAATCCGATTCGCCGCGCCGCGGATTTTGAAGGAACCGCCGCGCTGCAGATTTTCACACTTCAAGATCACCTTAGCGCCCGCACGGCGATTGAGACTGGTGGAAGTCATCACCGGAGTGCGGTGGATCAACGGCCGTATGCGCGTTGCCGCCGCGCGAACCTCCGATGCGTCGATGGCCAGATCCATTTACCGGGAAGCCTGAAGCTCTAAGCGGCGTTGCCGCATCCAGCGCAAACGGTCTTGATGTTCGTTATATAAGGTGCTGATACCGGCCCAGTAATAACCCGCCACGAATAGCGACAGAAACGGGATCGCCAGGAAGTTGTAAGTGCTGAAAGCGAAAATCACCATCAGGACAAAGTAAGTACCTAAGGCAAGCTCGGCCCACGGGAGCCACCCACTGCGGCGGCGATATTTCTTCTCTTCGGTGCGGCGCGCCGGGGCCGTGCCTTCGATGGCGAACTTCGGAGTGCGCACGAAGCTCGTCTCCACTCCGAATAGTGCCTCCAGAACCGCGCGAGTATTGATCAACGTCAAACCGATACCCACGGCCATCAGCATCGGGAGCAGCAACAATGCACGTCCCCAAGTCTTCGGGTGCACCTCGCGGTACGCGATCACGTAGAACGCCGAGATCGACCAGAAGGACGCAAATATTAGCGGGAAGTCGATCAGCATCATCTGCCAAACGCCCATGTAGAAACGCACGATCATCACCGGCAGCATCAACGCCGAAACCACTATCATCAGCGGATAAGTGATGTTGGGTGTCAGGTGCAGAATGGCCTCGATCTTGGTGCGTAGCGGGATCTCCGATTTCCAGATCTTGCCGACAAGTTTGAAAGCAACCTGCGTCAGTCCCTTGGCCCAGCGCGATTGCTGCACCTGGAAGCCATGCATCTCAACCGGCAGTTCCGACGGGCAATCGAGACCCGGCATGTACACAAATCGCCAGCCTTTCAATTGGGCCCGATAACTAAGATCGGAGTCCTCGGTCAGCGTATCGTGCTGCCATCCACCCGCGTCGTCGATCATGGTCCTGCGCATAATGCCCGCGGTACCATTGAAATTGAAAAATAGTCCCGCTCGCGACCTTGCTCCATGTTCCAGGATGAAATGGCCATCCAGCATCATGGCTTCCACTTCCGTCAGGAAATTGTAACTGCGATTGAGATAGCTCCAGCGAGTCTGCACCACTCCGACTTGAGGGTCCACAAAGTGGTGGATGGTGCGCAGCAGGAAATCCTGAGGCGGCACAAAATCCGCGTCGAAAATGGCGATAAATTCGCCCGTCGCGGTCTCCAGACCCTCCTGCAATGCGCCTGCTTTGAACCCGTGCCGGTTCGTCCGATGATGGTACTGGATAGGGAACCCAAGCGCGCGATAGCGATTGACCAGAGCTTCGGCAAACGGATGCGTCTCATCCGTGGAATCATCCAACACCTGAATCTGCAGCGACTCCCTCGGATAATCCATCTTTGTAACTTCTTCGATCAGCCGCTCCACCACATAGCGCTCGTTATAAAGGGGCAGCTGAATGGTGACGCGAGGAAGTGTCTCGAAACGGTGCTTGGCTATATGAACCTGGCTCTTGCGATGACGGAAATAGGTGCGTATGGTCTCGTAGCGGTGCAATCCATAGACGGAGAGAAGCGCCAGGATAGAAAAATACGGGATCAGGAGCGCCCAGTCGAACCACGCCAGTTGGTGAATGCCGGCGAACGTATCGTCGAAGGTGAGCGCGCGGCTCCAGCTGCTGGCGAACATTGCGAAAATTGGAGAAAGCGTCATATCGACGTCCTCTTATTCTAATTCTAATAGCCTATTATGGACGGACCTAAAGTTGCGGGGAAGGGTGAGGTGGGAGAAACCTGGTTGACGAACACCTCCAATCCAATCACCCCGATTCCGGAGCTCCGCTGCGGGACCGGCATACCTGAACTTGACCACATCCTCAACGGCGGTCTTCCGCGCGGCCACCTCTTTCTGCTCGAAGGCGAACCGGGAACTGGGAAAACCACGCTGGGTTTGCAGTTCCTGCTCGATGGTGTTGCCCAAGGCGAGGCTGTGATGTACGTGACGCTTTCCGAGTCACAACGCGAGTTGGAAGGCGTAGCGCAATCTCATAACTGGTCGCTGGATAAGGTGAAACTCCTGGAATACACGGCGCGCGAAGATTTGTTGCGTCCCGAAGATCAGTATTCCGCGTTTCACCCATCGGAAATCGAACTTCAGGACACCATGGAGCGCCTGATGAGCGAGTTGGACCGGCTTCGTCCGCAGCGCGTGGTTCTGGACTCGCTATCGGAAATCCGGCTGCTTTCCCGGGATGCGCTGCGCTATCGGCGTCAGATCCTATCGTTGAAGCACTATTTCACGAATCGTGATTGCACTGTGCTTCTGTTGGATGACCGAACCACCGAAGCGGGGACGATGGAATTGCAAAGTCTCGCCCACGGTGTGATTCGCATGGAGAGGATGCAGCGCGAAATCGGTTCCATTCGCCGGCGCATCCAGGTGACTAAATTGCGTAGCTCGCAATTCCGCGAAGGTCACCACGATTACGCTATTCGAACGGGCGGGATTGAGATTTTTCCGCGGCTCGTCGCCGCTGATCATCGCGAGGAAATTCAGCCTGGCGTGATTGCTAGCGGAATTCCTCATCTCGATCGGTTATGGGGCGGTGGGATCCGGCGAGGAACTAGCACTCTGTTGATGGGTCCGGCTGGAGCGGGTAAATCGTCGATCTCCTCCGCCTACGCTGCGGAAGCGGCCCGCAACGGGGCTGGTGTGGCTATTTACAGTTTCGATGAATCCGTAGCCTCGGTTCTTTACCGGGCGGACCGGTTAGGATTAGGAGCGAGCGCGCTCTATCGCGCGGGAAGTCTGCACATCGAGCAGATCGACCCAGCCGAACAATCGCCTGGTCAGTTCATGCACGGTATCCGGCGGCGTGTAGAAGAGAAAAATCTTGAGATCGCAATCATCGACAGTCTCAATGGCTTTCTCAACGCCATGCCGGGTGAGAATCATCTCGTCGTGCAGCTGCATGAGCTCTTGAGTTACCTCACACAAAAAGGTGTAACCTGTCTGCTCACTCTGGCGCAGTCTGGACTGATGGGCCCGCAAATGCAGTCACCTATAGACGTGAGCTATCTTGCGGACAACGTGATGCTCTTCCGCTATTTCGAGGCAGGCGGAAAGGTTCGAAAAGCGGTTTCAGTAGTGAAAATGCGCGGGGGCGACCACGAAGACTTTATCCGGGAGTTGAGTTTCGTGAATAATCAGATTGTCGTCGGCGAAGCTCTGGCCGGATTCCGTGGCGTACTTACCGGCGTGCCTACGTTCGCGGGAACCCGCGCGGAACTTGAAGACGCTAGCGGGACCGGGACAACGGCCGGAGACTAACACGCCACACTCTGAAAAGGTTCTGATCGTTGCGCCGTTCGGCCGCGACGCCGAGTTATTGGAACACGTGCTCAAGGGCGGCGGGATCGATGCGCACCGATGTCCGGATGTGGAGTGGCTTGTCGAGTCTTACCGCTCCGGCGCGGGCGTTGCATTGATCGCCGATGAAGCGCTGAACAAGCGTAATATTCCTATGCTGGCGAAAGCGCTCGATGAGCAGCCTGGCTGGTCGGATTTTCCCGTACTGGTTATGACCGGCGGTGGTGAAGCAACTGGTGCTAGCGCCTATCGGCTCAATTTGCTCGCGCCACTGGGCAACGTGACGCTCATTGAGCGCCCGGTCCGCACCGCAACGCTGGTGAGCGCAATCAAGACCGCACTGCGCGCCCGCCGCCACCAATATCAAATCCGCGGAGAGTGGGAACGTCAGAACGCTCTGATGGCGCAACTCAGGGAGAGTGAAGCCAAATTAAGGTTTGCCTTGGATTCCGCTCACCTGGGCGCTTGGGAACTAAGAATTCCCGAGCAAGAGCTTGAAATTTCGCCGCTATTCCGCCGCAATTTCGGGATCGCTTCGGAAGCTCCGTTTACCTACCGCGACTCGATTTCGATCATTCATCCCGATGATCGTGACTCTGTAACGCGATTGGTGGCGCGAGCAATCGAAAACAAGACGGTTTACCAGTGCGAGTACCGAATCAATGCCGGAGAGGGACACACTCGGTGGGTTTGGGCCGCTGGACGGCCAGTCTACTCCGATGATGGATCGCCCTTGCGACTGGTCGGCGTTACGCTCGACATCACGGAGCGGCGCCAAGCCGAAGAAGCCGTGCGGGAAAGTGAGTCACGGCTTCGCGCGCTGGCCAATTCCATGCCCCAGATGGCTTGGATGGCCAATGACGATGGATACATCTTCTGGTACAACGAGCGTTGGTTCGAGTACACGGGCGCCCAGTTCGAGGAAACCGAGGGCTGGCGCTGGGAAAGCTTTCACGATCCGGAGATCCTCCCCGTGGTTCTGCAACGTTGGCGTGAGTGTATCGCATCGGGGGCTCCTTTCGAGATGGAGTTTCCCTTGCGAGGCAAAGACGGGACATTTCGCTGGTTCTTGACGCAATCCCGGCCAATCGCCAACGCTCGTGGAGAAGTGCTGCGGTGGTTCGGAACCAACACAGACATCGACGACAAGAAACGAGCTGAGAAAGCTCTAAGAGCGAGTGAAGAACTCGCGCGGAGCGTCATTCAAAACAGCCCCGACTGCGTCGAGGTCCTCGACTGTGACGGGCAAGTCTTGCTGGTCAACACGGCGGGACTCCAGTTGCTCGGAGTCAGCGATGGTGGCGTTCCGCAAGGAAATTGGCTGGACAGCTGGGAGGGTGACGAACGGTCGAGAGTTGCTCGACATATGGAACAGGCCCGCGAGGGGCAAGCGATCACTTTCGAGGAAACGGCCCGCTTAGGCTTCGGCCAAGACAAGGTCTGGGAAGTCTCCCTCACGCCGATATTCGATGAGGATAGACGCGTGTGCAAGCTCCTGTGCGTATCGAGAGACATCACCGAGCGAATGCGGGCCGAGGAAGAACTGCGCCAAACCGCCAAGCTGGAGAGCCTTGGCGTCATGGCCGGTGGAATCGCGCATGACTTCAACAATCTGCTCACCGGCATCCTGGGCAATGCCAGTCTGCTGGCCGAATTACCGAATCCCCAGGATCGCGAACTGGCTGAAGATATCGTCGCCTCTTCTCAACGCGCCGCTGATCTTACCCGGCAGATGTTGGCCTATTCCGGGAAAGGGCGATTCGAGGTGCGCGCCCTCGACTTGTCTGTCCAGGTGCGGGAAATCTTACGGCTCATACTTCCGATGATCGATAAGGCCGTCACCGTGGAACTGAAACTCGATGAGAATCTTCCAAGCGTGGAAGCCGATCAGGGCCAGATGCAGCAATTGATCATGAACCTGGCGATCAACGGTGCAGAGGCCATGTCGGGGCAACCCGGAAGGGTCACCATAATGACATACGCCGCTGATATCGACGAGACCTTCATCGCCCACAGGCTCCCGGCTCACGAGATCGGCCCTGGCCGTTACGTGTGCCTGGAAGTACAGGACACGGGCTGCGGGATGGACGAAGAAACAAAATCGAAGATTTTCGATCCATTCTTTACCACGAAATTCACCGGCCGCGGATTGGGACTGGCCGCTGTTTCCGGTATCGTGCGCGGACATAAGGGAGCTCTGCGCGTTTCCAGTACCGTGGGCGTGGGCACCACGTTCCGAGTCTTTCTCCCGGCCATGGCTGGGGGACATGCAGCCGTGAAGAAGCCCGCCGAAGCAGGGCGGCTACAGGCCGGTCAAGGCACTGTTCTGCTGGTTGACGATGAAGAAATCGTCCGGCGGATTGCGCGGGCGAGCTTGGAACGCCAGGGGTACAAGGTGCTGGTGGCCAATAACGGGCGTGAAGCGATCGAGGTCTTCAAATCCCAAGCCCACGCCGTTCAACTAGTCATTCTCGATATGACGATGCCCGTAATGGGGGGCGAAGAGACGCTCGGGAATCTCCGCGAGATCCGCTCCGATGTTCCGGTAATCGTATGCAGTGGTTACAACGAAGTGGAGGTAATTCGGCGCTTCACCAGCCAGGGTATCGCTGGGTTTATTCAAAAGCCTTACACTGCGGCGTCGTTGGCCGGAACGGTAAAGGCGGTCATCGATGCCCATCAGACCGGCGCTAAGCCCCGTCCATAAACTAGATTCCCGCGGACTGATCCCAGGCTTTGAACACGAATTCAGTCAGCGGTTTTCTAGAGCGCGCGGACTCTTCCATCTGCCGCTGTTGATCGGGCAAGGTAGCGGAGTCGCCAAGATAGCCGATCGCGGTGACGGCGCCGACCTCGAAGTCGTCCGGAATGGCAAAGGCCGCGCGCACGGCATCGGCATCGAACCCCGCCATGCTGTGCGTGTGGATCCCGAGCGCAATCGCCTGCAGCATCAGGTTCGCGGTCGCCGCTCCTGTATCGTGAAGCCCGTACGCGTTTGCGCTCCCGTTTCCAGTGAACGTTTTCTTGGCGGCGGAAAGCACCAGCACGGGCGCGGATTTGGCCCACCCCTGATTGAAGCTGATAAGGGAGGCGAAGATCTTCTCATAAGCCTCGTCGCCCTTGATGCCCACCAGAAACCGCCAGGGCTGTTCGTTATACGACGAAGCCGCCCAGCGAGCGGCTTCGAAGAGCTTGCGCAAATCATCTGGATCCAAGGCGCGATCGGCAAAAGCGCGCGGGCTCCAGCGTTTCAAAATGAGCGTCTCCACGCCCGTTTCCGCGGGAGCGCGCTTGATTTGCTCGATCTCTTCGATGGTCTTCATATGCTTGCTTGGATTCCGATCTTTTCGAGAAGTTGCGTTCGATTCGGTCAATGCTTGTTTAGTTCCTCGACAGTGTTCGCCAAACGCTTGGCGTATTGGTGCTCGAGCCCCCAAGCCGTATATTCCAGGCTATAAGAATCGAGCACTGCCTCGGGTAAATTGCGCGCCGGAATGGGCCGCAGGATAAGCATGTGAACGCTGGCCCAGATCAGAGATGCCAGGGCGACCCAACTCCTGAGGCGGTGACTATTCAGACATTGCAGGCCGAATCCCGCCAGAATCAAGCCCGGTGCAACCAGAAAGGCGAGATACATGCTGTCGGAAACAAAGTACAACGCGAAGAACAAAGAGGCCGGGATTATCCACAGCGCGGCAACCCGCCGGTAGGGATGCCGAAAGAGCAGACCCCAGACAACAAAGGGTCCCAGGATATTCCAGGCATTCACTGCTCCCAGTAGAAAATGCAGCAAGTTATTCAAGCCCTTGGCCGTGAAGCCGTGAACCAGGAGGCCTGAGGGTAGCTGGCCGACTTGGCGCGTAGCCGCGGAGAGCGGGGCCAGCAAGCCTCCGAAATGCAGGACAGTGGGGATATACCAGAGCGCGCAAACGATGCTAGCTCCAGCCAACCCGGTTAAGCGCTCTCGCCATGGCCTCTTGGCGGACACATAGAACATCAGAGGAAGCAGAAACACGCCATCGGAAGGGCGGAACCCCGTCAGCAGCGCGAAAATCAACCATCCCCAGATCAGCCGTCGCCGGACCAGTAGGACATAGAACAGCAGGGGTCCGAAAAACGTCATGGAAGCGTATGTTGAGTGAATCTCCGCTGCGAACCAGACGACGTTCGAAGCCGCATAGCAACAGGCCAGAAGCCGGCCGGTCGCTCCGGGAAACAACTCCGCCGTTATCTTCTGGAAAGCCCATACCCCGGCTGTTGAGAACGCCACGTTCATCGCGGCCACCGCATGCGCCGCCGATAAATGGGAGACTTGAGAGAGCACCCACGCACTAAAAGCGAAGAGAAAGTACCCGGGTGGCTGAATGAATAACAGGCCGTTCTGGATTGCTCTCACATGGTTCGGCCCGTCTACATAATAGGGCGAGGAAAGGAAAGCAACGCGTGAAAGGAACGTCGCGAGAGTGAGTGCGAGAGGGAACCACTTGAACCCGGATTGTGACTGCGTTGGCGCCATCGCGAACGTTTGCTCTTCAGTGTCGCGCAAGCCTGGAACCGGCCCGATTTCGGTACACTAATTGTTCTCTATTGATGCCCTTGTGAGTCCCAGCCCCATTCGCGTGCTCGCCTTCCTGGAAGCGCATTCCATTACGGGTCCAGCCAAAGTTATCGTAGAACTCACCAGAGAAACCATGCGGCGCGCGCAAGACCAGAACCGCATGGAGATTACGATTGCGACTTTCCTTCGTGGCGAATCCGAGAATGCGTTCACGCGCGAGATCGAAGCGGAAGGAATCCCGATAGAAATCGTCTGTGAGCGCGGCGCTCTGGACTCGGGAGTAATCCCGCGGATGCGCGCCTTGCTGGACCGCGTGAAACCCGATATCGTTTGGACCCATGCCGTGAAGTCCCATTTCCTGGTGCGAGCCGCGGGCCTGCATAAGCGCGCGCACTGGGTGGCCTCACACCACGGCTACACCACCACCGATTTTAAGACCCGCGCTTACAATGAACTCGACCGATGGTCGCATCGGGGGGCGGAACGAGTGATCACGGTGTGTCATAAGTTCGCGCGAGACCTGGAAACGCGCGGTGTCCGGGCAGATCGTATTCGCGTGCAGCACAACCCCATACGAGCAAATGCGCCAGCTTCTGCCGATGCTGCGAGCGCACTGCGCGACAGCTTGGGAATCACCGGCGCTGGTGCTCGGGTGCTCCTGAGCGTGGGCCGGCTCTCGCGCGAAAAGGGGCATGCGGACCTGATCCGGGCTATGGCGTTGCTCTGCCCCATCAGGCCTGATCCGTTGCGTCTGGTCATGGTTGGCCACGGCCCCGAGCTGCCGCGTCTGCAGGCGCTTGCCGCTCAGTTGGGAATCGCCGATCAAATCATCTTTGCGGGTCACCGGGCCGATGTACGGCCCTACTATGGAAACGCCGATCTCTTCGTGCTTCCCTCGCACAGCGAAGGGTCTCCCAACGTTCTGCTGGAAGCCATGGATGCGGGCGTGCCAATTGTGGCGACATGCGAAGGAGGGATCCCGGAGATTGTGACTGATCGGGTCAGCGCTCTGCTGGTGCCGTCGCGCCGCCCGGAGCCGATGGCGCAAGCGATCGCGCAACTATTAAACAGCCCCAGCCTACGGGAAGAGCTAACCCGGAATGCCCGCCTGGCGCTCGGACAACACACGCCGGAAATGTACTTCCGCGAACTGCGGACGATCTTCGAAGAGGTAGCGCGTCCGTGACTCCGCGGTTACTTCTCAAGCGATCGCTCCAGGGTGTCGCACTGGCTTTTGCATGGCCATCGGCGGCGATTTGCGGGTTCGGCCGCCTACCCGGCGTGTACACGTTCTTTGCGCATAGCTATGCCTCCTTGCCAGGCGCACCGGGCAATCTCATGCGCGCGGCATTCTATCGCTTGACGCTGCGCCAATGTTCGCAGGACGTCAACATTGCGTTCGGGACTTTCTTTGTTCTTCCCGATGCGGTGGTGGAGGAGTTCGTGTCAATTGGGAGCTACTGTGTCATCGGGCGATGCCGTATCGGCGCGTGGACGCAAATCGCTTCGCACGTCGAAATAACGAGCGGCCGCCATCAGCACGAACGCGATTCTGACGGCCAATTGAGCGGGTCGACGCACGCGCTGGTGGACATTGGCACACGATGTTGGATCGGCGCTTCCGCGATCGTGATGGCTGACGTGGGGGACGGAGCCACTGTAGGCGCCGGAGCGGTCGTCGTTAAGGACATCGCGGCCCGCGTAGTCGCGGTCGGCAATCCGGCCAGGCCCATCCGATGAAGCCCGTACCGGTCCTTCTCACCACGCGCGAACTCGATCAGGGCGGCATCGAACGTGACGTTGCGAAGATCGCGATGGGAGTGGACCGAGCGCGCTTCACGCCCTATGTTGCGACGTACTCGGCCAAGGGCATGCGCTACGAGGAACTGCGCCAGGCTGGGATTCCCATCCTCGAGATGCCTGTTGGTTCGCTTGCCTCGCGAAGCGCCTTGCGATCCGCTGGACTGCTCTATCGTTTTCTTCGGAAACATCGCATCCGAATCTTGCATTCTTATGACGCGAGCGGCATTTTCACGCTGCCGGTTGCGCGCGCGGCGCGGGTACCGGTGATGCTCACGAGCCAACTGAGTTACCGGTCCATTCTTGATCCCATGACGCAACGCCTGCTACGACTGACCGACCGGTATGCGGACGCGGTACTAGTCAATTGCGAAGCCATCCGAAAGTACATGATCGAGGACGAACATGTTCCCGCCGCTCGGGTGGATCTCTGCTATAACGGCGTCGATACGGCGGTGTTCTATCCGGGGGAATCCGAGAGGCCGCAAGAGATCGCCGGCGCATCCCTTGTCATCGGATCGGTATGCGCGCTACGTTCCGAGAAGGCGCTCCCTTTATTGCAGGAGGCGTTTTCCAAGGTCCAGCATCTGCAGACGGGGATGAAGCTCCTTTTCGTCGGCAGCGGCGTCGAATTGGCCGGCTTGCAGAAGAATGCGGCGGACCTGGGTATCTCCGAGGCATGCGTGTTTGTGCCGGCGACCGCCAAGGTCGCGACCTGGATGCGGGCCATCGACATCTTCGTGCTGCCATCGTACTCCGAGGCGTTTTCCAACTCTTTACTGGAAGCCATGGCGTGCGGCTGCTGCGTGGTCGGCTCGCGCGTGGGCGGAACGCCGGAGTTGATTGGAGAACAGGAACGGGGACTTTTGTTTGAATCGCGAAACGCCGATGACCTAGCCGCCAAGCTGGCCAAGCTAATCCGTGAACAGGAAACCCGCCGCGACCTGGGAATTAAAGCCGCCGCGTTCGCCCGTGATCATCTCACGATTGCCATCGCCGTCGAACGGACCGCAACCATTTGGGAACGGCGTCTAGCTGAAAAAGAGACTACTTAGCAGCGGCGGTATCGACTTCGGCTTGCGCCTTCTTCACCTCTTCGAGAAGCGCGTCCCAATCGGCGGGTGTTGGGTTCTCAAAGCTGGGTTTAGCGAGCGCCTGTCGCGCTTGCTCAAGACGCTGTTTGGCGGCGCTGGCATCGATCTCGTCTTTGCGCCGCGCGGCGTCGGCAAGCACGCGCACGCGATCGCCAAGCACTTCGACGAACCCACCCATCACCACGATGGTCTTGGTCCGGCCGCCACTGTTCCAGGTCAGGGGACCGCTGGTTAACTCGGAAAGCAGCGGCGCATGCCCCGGTAGCACCCCAATTACGCCTTCACGCGCAGGAATGGTGGCCTCGGTCGCGCGCTCGTCAACCAACATCCGTTCCGGGGTAGCTACGGTGAGAGCGAAGTCGCTCATCCTACTTGCCCTTCATCTGTTCGTTCTTGGCTAGCACGTCTTCAATGGTGCCTTGCATGTAGAACGCCTGCTCCGGGATATCGTCGTGCTTGCCGTCTACGATCTCCTTGAAGCTGCGGACCGAATCGGCCAGCTTGACATACTTGCCCGGGATGCCGGTAAATTGTTCAGCCACATGGAATGGCTGCGACAGGAAGCGCTGGATCTTACGGGCTCGCGCAACGGTCAGCTTGTCGTCTTCCGACAACTCGTCGATACCCAGAATGGCGATGATGTCCTGCAGATCTTTATAGCGCTGGAGCACGCCCTTGACCGACTGCGCCACATCGTAATGCTCGTCACCAAGAATGCGGGCATCCAGGATGCGCGAGGTGGAAGTCAGCGGATCAACGGCGGGATAGATTCCCATTTCCGAGATCGCGCGCGAAAGTTGCGTTGTTGCGTCCAGATGGGCGAAGGCGGTGGCGGGAGCGGGATCGGTATAATCGTCGGCTGGCACGTAGATAGCCTGCACCGACGTGATGGAACCCTTCTTGGTGGAGGTGATGCGCTCTTGCAACTCACCCATTTCGCTAGCCAGGTTCGGCTGATATCCGACGGCGCTCGGCATGCGGCCCAAGAGCGCGGACACTTCAGATCCGGCTTGCGTGAACCGGAAGATATTGTCGATGAAGAGCAGCACATCCTGACCTTCCTCATCGCGGAAGTATTCGGCGACGGTTAATCCTGTCAATCCGACTCGCAGCCGCGCTCCGGGCGGTTCAGTCATCTGGCCATAGACGAGGGCAACTTTACTCTTGTTCGAATCGCCAACCACCACAGTGCCGGCTTCGATCATTTCATGCCAGAGATCGTTGCCTTCGCGGGTGCGCTCGCCCACTCCCGCAAACACGGACACGCCTCCATGTTTCAGGGCGATATTGTTGATCAACTCCTGGATGATGACGGTTTTGCCAACACCAGCGCCGCCGAACAGGCCAATCTTGCCGCCGCGCAAATAAGGCTCCAGTAAGTCGATGACTTTGATGCCCGTCTCGAACATTTCCAGGCGCGTCGACTGTTCTTCGAAAGCAGGGGCCTGACGATGGATCGGATGATGGACCTTGGCGTTAACCGGGCCGAGCTTGTCGACCGGTTCACCGATCACATTCAGAATGCGTCCAAGCGTCTCGCGGCCCACCGGCACCATGACGGGCGCGCCTAAGCTAATGGCTTTCATCCCACGCACCAAACCTTCGGTAACCTGTAACGCGATGGTGCGGATGCGGCCTTCACCCAGGTGCTGCTGCGTTTCGCAAATGATATTGATAGGCTCGGGAACATCGAAGCCCTCGCTGGTGATTCGGATGGCGAAATGGAGTTCCGGAATCTGCCCTTCGGGGAACTGGCAGTCCACGGCCGGTCCCGATACCTGAACCACTTTCCCGACTACTTCTGTTGCTGTCGTTGTTGCCATAAAATTCCTTTTACTCCTGAGCCGACGCGCCGCTCACGACTTCGATAATTTCCTTAGTGATTGCCGCCTGACGCGCACGATTCATATTCAACGTCAGGGTGTCAATAACTTTGCCGGCGTTCGTGGTTGCGGCTTCCATCGCGGTCATGCGAGCAGCGTGTTCGGCGGCGGCGGTTTCGAGCATGCCGCGGAAGATCATCACTTCCACATAGCGCGGAAGCAGGCGCTCCAGCAGTTGCAACGGAGGTTGCTCGAAGATGTAATCCAACGGATTGCTTTGCTCGGGCAACTCAACCGGAAGAACACGAGTGGTAAAAACTTTCTGAGAAATGACGCTCTTGAACTCGTTGTAAATCAGATACACGGCGTCGATTTCCTGATCACGAAAGCGGCGGATCGTCTCTTTGGCAATCTCGGCGGCGGTACTGTAATCGGGCTTGTTCAGTACGCCGATGTACTCGGCTGCCAGGGTGCGCTGCGCACGGCGGTAATAATCGCGTCCCTTCTTGCCAACGGCCAGAATTTCCTGTTGCTCACCGCCCTTATCGGCAAAGAAGCGGTCCGCGCTACGCGTGAGGTTAGAGTTGAAAGCACCCGCGCGCCCGGTATCGCTGGTGATCAGGATCAACTGGATGCGTTTTTCTTCCCGTTGAGCGAGCAGTGGGCTGCCGGCCAGATCGGGATCACCAGCCGCGGCGGAAGCTACGTTCTCGAGTAACTCCCGAATCGATTGCGCGTAGGGCCGCCCGGCCACCACGCGTTCCTGAGCACGGCGGAGCTTGGCGGCTGAAACCATCTTCAGCGCGCGCGTGATCTGCTGTGTATTCTTGACCGAGCGGATTCGCCGCCGGATGTCGATTAAACTCGGCATGGAAGGCTAGGCATGCGCCGGCGCGTTGTTGTGCGCTTTCTGATCGGCGACAAACCGCTCCTTGAATTCTTTGAGCGCCGCCGTAAGATCACCCTTCACGGTGTCGTCCAGAGCCTTCTTTTCGCGGATCATCTGGAGAACGCCTGGTTTGGAACCATCGAGAAACTTATAAAGTTCTTCCTCGAAGGGCCGTACCTGTTCCACCTTCAGGTCATCGAGAAAACCCTGCCCGCCAGCGAAGATGATGGCGATCTGCTTTTCCACGGGAACCGGCGAAAACTGCTTCTGCTTCAGCACTTCCACCATCCGCTGGCCGCGATTCAGCTGCGCCTGCGAAGCCTTGTCGAGGTCGGAACCGAATTGAGCGAAAGCTTGCAGCGAGCGGTACTGGGCCATGTCCAACCGCAGCGTTCCGGCCACAGACTTCATGGCCTTGATTTGCGCGGCGCCACCGACGCGGCTAACGGAAATGCCGACGTTGATCGCGGGACGCACATTCGAGTTGAACAGATCCGACTCGAGATAAATCTGACCATCGGTAATCGAGATCACGTTGGTCGGGATGTAAGCCGAGACATCACCGGCTTGCGTTTCGATGAACGGCAGCGCGGTAAGCGAACCGCCACCCAATTCGTCGGAAAGCTTGGATGCGCGCTCGAGCAGGCGGCTATGCAGGAAGAAGACGTCGCCAGGATACGCTTCGCGCCCAGGTGGACGGCGAAGAAGCAAGGAAATCTCGCGGTAGGACGCCGCATGCTTGGAAAGATCGTCGTAGACGATAAGCGCGTGACGCTTGGAGTCGCGGAAGAACTCACCCATTGCACAACCGGAATACGGCGCGAGATATTGCATGGGTGTCGGATCGGAAGCGCTCGCCGAGACGACGATTGAATACTCCATCGCCCCGTTCTCTTCCAACGTTTTAACAACCTGAGCGACGGTAGAGCGCTTCTGACCGATCGCGACATAAATGCAGATCATGTCGCCGCCCTTTTGATTGATGATGGCGTCAATGGCGATGGCCGTCTTGCCGGTCTGGCGGTCGCCGATGATGAGTTCGCGTTGCCCGCGCCCAATGGGAATCATGGCGTCAATGGCCTTGATGCCGGTTTGCATGGGCTGCTTGACCGACTGCCGGTCGATAACGCCGGGCGCGGTGCGTTCGATGGGGCTGGTCTGCGTGGTGTTGATGGGACCCTTGCCATCGATGGGGCGTCCGAGCGCATCCACGACACGGCCGATCAGCGCATCGCCCACGGGAACGGACATGATCTGACCGGTCCGCTTAACGTCATCGCCTTCGCGGATTTCGTTATACTCGCCCAGCAATACAGCGCCGACCTGATCTTCTTCCAGGTTCATGGCCAGCCCGCGGACGCCGTGCGGGAACTCGATCATCTCCCCGGACATCACCTTTTCCAAGCCATGGATACGCGCAATTCCGTCGCCCAGGCTCATCACCGTGCCGACTTCGGCAACGCTGACGGCGGTGCCGTAATTTTCAATCTCCTCGCGGAGGAACTTCGTGATTTCGTCTGCCCCTAAGTGAGCCATAATTTCGTTTCCAATTTCGGCCGCCGGCCCGTGCCACCCACCCCCGGGCTGCCGAGCCGCGAATTGCTGATTTTATCGTCCTTCGGCGGCGAGGCGCTCGCCAATCGCTTGCAGCCGCCCCCGGACGGAACCGTCATAAACCGTAGAACCCACCCGGGCGACGATGCCGCCGATCAACGATGGATCCAGCGCCGTATCGATGCGAATCTGTTTGCCGGTAAGCGCGCCCAAGGCCTCGGCCAGCTGCATGCGCTCGTGCTCGGAAAGCGGTTCCGCGGACGAGATATTTGCTCGCAAGACGCCCTGACGCCCATCCAATACAACGGCGGCAATTTCGGCGACTTCCTGCAGCAAAGGAAGCCGGCGGTGATCGCTCAAGACGAAAAGGAAATTCCGAACCAGGCGGTCAAGTGGCATCGCATCGGCGATGCGACCGATGACGGCACGTTTCCGCTGGGTAGAAACCGAAGGCGAGAGCAGCACCAATTCCAGATCGCGCGAGTTTCGCACGGTTGCGGCAAAGTCGTTCAGTCCTGTCAAAGCGGCGTGCGGGTCAACGCCAGAGTTGGGTCCCAAAAGCGCGTCGACAAAGGCTTGCGCGTAGCGGGAGCAGATTCCGGTGTCTGTCATGATGCGCGAAGGCTTTCGACGAATTGGCTAGCAAGGGCGCGCTGAACATCGGGCGTCATGCGGGCGCGCACGCGCTGCTCGGCAAGCTCGACAGCCAGCTTGGAGGCATAACGTTGCAGCTCAATGCGCGCCTGCTTGCCAGCGATTTCCGTCTGCTGGGCAGCGTTCGAGTGAACCCGTTGTAATTCCAATTCGGCGCGTTCCTGCATGCGCTCAGACTGGAAAGCTTGTTCCTGCAGAACGTTCTGGCGAAGGCTATCGATATCAGAGCCGAGGTTATCGAGTTTCCGGGTAACTTCTTGCGAGCGAATTTCGGCCTGAATGCGCTGCTGACGAGCTTCTTCTAGGCCCCGAGTAATCTGTTTCGATTGCTGGCGGAAGTAGGGCGAACCCATCTTGACCGCGAGATAGCCAATCCCCGCTGCCAGCACGAGAAAATTAGCCCATTGCCAACCGGTAAGATCTTTCTCCGGCGCGGCCTGCTCTGATGTGGCCTCAGGCTTAGCCGGTTCCTGCGCATGCAAGGAGGAAATAGCGGAAAGCCCGCCAATCAGGATGGCTGCACGAAGCAATTTCATGCAGCGCGCCCTGCCAGAACGCGAGAGACGATGCGATCGGCCAACTCTCCGGTTTGGGATTCGAGAGCCGCGCGGGCGGCGTCGACTTCAGCTTGTAATTCCGCGTGGGCGCGACGTATCTGGGCATCGGCTTCGAGGCGCGCAGACTCAAGACTCTGAGCGTGACCTTTCTCGAGATCGCGGTAAGCGCGTTCCTGTTCCGCGTAAAGTTCGCCACGGGCCGCGCGTAGCTTCTCTTCGTACTCGGCAACCCGCAACTCGGCCTGCCGCAGACTTTCCTCGGCGGCTTTGCGGGCGCCTTCGGTTTCATCGTACCGGCGCTTCAGAACCTTCGCAAGCGGGCCAAAAAAAGTCGCCCGCAGATACAGAATGAGAAAGACCACGATCAGAAAAGTCGGGACTGCGTTTAACAGTATTCGGCCTAGGTCGTGGAGCGTCTTATCCATGTTTTTCAGGAGGTGAAAAAGGAAACCTTACTGGAAACAAAGAAGGTACCACAGTTCCGACCGCACGGGCAACTCGCCGCCGTATTTTGTGAGACTTACGCTGATTCACGTCCCCTCAACGGGCCGTGGCCACGCCGGCCAATCGCCCTCGAATCTGGTTCATGACGTCGGATGCTAGGAACGGTTTTCGAAGCACCGGAAAATCGTACTCCTCGCAGGTCGCCTCTTCTTCAGGCGGCAGAATACTCCCGGTCATCATGATCACTTGAATGCGCGACGCGGACTGACGCAGTTGCACTCCCAACTCGACGCCGTTGCCATCGGGAAGCATGTAGTCCAGCAGTGCGGCGTTCGGCTTCTGTTCGATCACAATGCGCCGCGCCTCACTAGCGCTCTCGGCTGTGAGCAACTTCCAGCCAGCCTCCGCCATCAGCCTTTCCAGGAAGTGCAGCAGGTCCCGATTGTCATCCACTAGCAGCACTGTCGGATGCGAGGGCGCCGCGATCTCGTTAGCGCCCGTAATGCGCAACACGAGCGACTCACGGTCGTCATTGACGTCAACGCGTACGCGGCTCGAAGGCTCAATCTGCCCCATCGCGACCATGGTGGCCAGCGGCTGGGTTAGATTCCGATGAATGGTGCGATTGAGCTCGCGGGCGCCGTATTCCGAACTGGTCCCTTTCTCGATCAACCACTGCCTGGTCTCAAAAGGTACTTCGATATTGAAGCAGCGGTTGCCCAAACGCGTGTTCACATGGTTTTGCAGGTCTTGAATCTGGTGGTCGACGATGGAAGCAAGCGACTCCACCGTGAGCGGTTGATAAGTGATAACGCAATCCACGCGATTGACGAACTCGGGTGAGAATTTCCGCCGGACAGCGGCCAAGGCAATGCTCTGTAATTTAGAAGTTAGATCCGAGCGCGTCATATTCGCGCCGGCCTGGAAGCCGAAATCCGGGCGAATTTCCTTCATCATTTCGCGCGCGCCCAGATTACTCGTCAAAAAGACCAGGCATTTCTCAAAACTAACGACCGAATTATCTCCCAATCGGAGAAGCCCTTTGTCGAGAACTCCGAGCAGTAGGCGGGTCATGGACGGCGCCGCTTTTTCGATTTCATCGAAAAGGACAAGTGACAGCGCGCACTTATCGCTGGTGACCGAGGTAATTTTCTGCTGGGAAAGTACCGGCTGCGTCTCGCGATGTCCGAGGTATCCAGGGGGCGCGCCAATCAGTTTCGCAACCTCGTGCTCCATCTGAAACTCGCCGCAATCTACTTTGAGAACGTTTTTGGCGCTTCCATGCAGAATCTCGGCCAAGGCTTCGACAGTTTTGGTTTTACCCGTCCCGGTGGGACCGAGCAAGAGGAAGATTCCGACTGGACGCCCTTCGGGCGATAAGCCAGCCTGAAACATCTGAATATACGGAACAATGACTTTGGTCGCTGCCGGCTGGCCGACAACTTTCTGAGCCAGCACCGCTGTCAAATTTTCGACAGCATCGTCTGGCTTTTTTCGGGAACGCGGCGTTGCCGACGTTGGTTTCGCATTTCGGTCCACCATTCTGCGCTCATTATAGCCACCGGTACCAAAATCGCTATTAGAATTAAATAGTACCTATGGCCTATTCAGGACAGCTGTCTTCGAACGTTAACTGATTGATATTGTTTGGATTGCATCGGCGATGCGGCGGCTGGCGTGACCATCGCCGTAAGGGTTGTGAACGCGCGACATGCGGAGGCGAGTCTGCTCGTCATCGAGCAGCATGTTGGCTTCGCGAGCGATACGATCACCGTCGGTGCCCACCAACTTCACGGTTCCGGCTGCGACCGCTTCCGGGCGCTCGGTCTTGTCCCGCATGACGAGTATCGGCTTTCCCAAAGAGGGTCCTTCCTCCTGCACTCCGCCGGAATCGGTGATCAGCAGATCCGCGCGGCGCATCAGGTCGACGAAGGACACGTAATCGAGCGGCTCGACCAGGAAAACATTTTTCAGAGCGCCCAGGATACGTTGCGCCGGGTCGGTCACGTTGGGATTGCGGTGGACCGGATAGACGATCTGAACATCGTCGCGCCCCGCAATCCGGGCGATTCCCAGGCAGAGACTCTCAAAGGCCGCGCCGAAGCTCTCGCGGCGGTGCGCGGTGACAACGACCAGTTTCTTGCCGGGGTCGAGTTGATCCCAAGCCGAGCCACGCAGGGTGCCGTCGAGCAGGCGATCGCGAACGAACAGGACGGCGTCAATGCCGCTCTGCCCCGTGATGAAGATTTGTTCGGGAGCAACCGATTCCGCCAGCAGGTGATCGGCGGCTTGTCGGGTGGCGGCCAGATGAATCGCTGCCAGCCGGGTGGTGACCACGCGGTTCATCTCTTCTGGAAACGGCTGTGTCATGTCGCCGGTGCGCAGACCGGCTTCCACGTGCGCCACTGGAATGCGGCGGTAGAAGGCTGCGAGCGCTCCGCACAATGTGGTGGTGGTGTCGCCCTGCACGATCACGACGTCCGGGTTGACGCTCTCCAGAACGCCCTCGAGCGCGCTCATCATACGGCCGGTTAGTCCGGCCAAAGTCTGGCCCGGGAGCATCAGGTCGAGATCGAAATCAGGCTTGACCTGGAACGCATCCAGCACTTGATCGAGCATGGAGCGATGCTGCGCCGTGATGCACACGTGCACCTGGAACTCTTCCGGGCGGCTGCGAAAGTGCAGGATTACCGGGCAAAGCTTTACCGCTTCCGGCCGGGTTCCGAACACGAAAAGCGCTTTCAACATGGAACAGGGTAGAACTTGCGCTGCGGATCAGCGATGGCGGAACGTGATCCGGCCCTTGGTGAGATCGTAGGGGGAGAGCTCAAGGGTGACCCGGTCTCCGGCCAGCACGCGGATGCGATTGCGGCGTAAACGGCCTGCCAGATGAGCTAATACAACTCGGTTCTGTTCCAGTTGGACGCTAAAGAGACCGCTGGGGAATTTTTCGAGGACGGTGCCGGTTACTTCGATGCTGTCTTCTTTACTCAATCATTCATCCTTGCTTACAGTTTGACAGACCGGGCGGGGAGATTTGCGACATGGCGTCCCGCCCGGTCTCTCAAAGATGCGCGGCTAGCCGGCGGTCACGTTCGCGGCCTGCAACCCTTTCGGGCCATTCAGGACTTCGAACTCGACGTTGGAACCTTCATCGAGGCTGCGATAGCCCTCGGACTGTATGGCGGAAAAATGAACGAAAACGTCTTCTCCGCTCTCTCTCTGGATGAAACCGAAACCCTTGGCGGCGTTAAACCACTTGACTGTGCCTTTTTCTCTCATCGTTAGCTTCCTTTATCGTCTTTCAGGACCATTCGAAAGATCGCAGCGTCGCCTTCGACCTTCTAAAAACCACGGGGCCACATCGGCTTTCAAGCCGTGCAGCCCCGCGTGATTGCAATCAGAAAATCGAACACCAGCGAACAATCGAAATGGATACTCAGTATACAGCAGAACCTAAGCTTTCGGCGGGTGGGGAAGAACGGCCATAGCCTTCTCATCCCAGTAAAGGACGCGGCCTTCGCGGTAGGACTGGACGGCCATGGAGATGGTGACCTGCGCATGCAGCGCGGTATCGACATCGAGGGTCGGTTTTTCGCGTGAACGGATGCAGGAAAGGAAGTTGCCGATGTGGGTGGCCATCATGTCGGTCTGCTGCACGGGGATGTCGGTTTCCGCATCGCCGAACTTGGCTTTATAAGCGTCATCGATGACGTTCTTTTCGGGGAAGACGCTGATGTGATCGGTGGGGCGCTCGAATTCGCCATGCTCGACCATCACGATCGATCCCATGTGGCCGCGAATCAGGCCCGGGATGTGGCGTGAGTTAGCCATGGACGAACCAAGGGTAAGCGTGTGGCCTTTCGGATAATCGGCAAGCAGGAAGAACGAATCCGGCACTTCCCGTTCGTCTTTGAAGACATAAATTCCGCCGCTGGCCATCACGCGGGACGGGAACTGCGGTTCGGGCCAGCAGATGTTCAGCGGCGCCACGACGTGGAAGAACAGGTCGGTGGCGATACCTCCGGAGTAGTCCCAATACTTGCGGAAGCGGAAATAGCGGTCAGCGTCCCAGGGGCGTTTGGGCGCGGGCCCAAGCCAGGTTTTCCAGTCGATGTAATTATCGCCCTTGCCGTCCGGGCTGGCTCCCGGGTCGATCGGCCAGTTCCACTCGCCCTCAACCGAGTTGCGATGGTAAGAACCCTGGCTTTCGAGCATCTGTCCGATGCGGCCATCGGCAATGGCCTTCTTGGCCTGATGCCATTGATCGGCGGAAGTGGTCTGTGACCCCACTTGAAGCACGCGCTTGGTCTCTTTTACGGTGCGGGAGAGTTGCAGCGCTTCCGCAATCGTATGGGTCATGGGCTTTTCGCAGTAGACGTCCTTACCGGCGTCCATGGCGGCGAGCGCGATCTTGGCGTGCCAATGATCGGGAGTAGCAACGACAACCGCGTCGACATCAGGGAGCGCCAGCACTTCCCGGTAATCGAGGTAGCCCTTCACATTGTGCTTTTCGGCCGCGATGCGCTTGCGCTTTTCGTAAACGTCGCAAACGGCGACGATCTGGCAGGAGTTGGGATTCTCTTCGCCGTATTTGGCGAATTTTCCGGCCAGGTAGGACCCGCGTCCGCCGACACCGACCACGGCGACATTGATGCGGTCGTTAGCGCCGATGTTGCGGCTGGAAGCTTTGCTTGGTCCCTTGGCGGCGAACAGGCTGCGAGCGGCGCCGAGGGTGGCTCCAACTCCAGCGGCGGTTTTCAGGAAATCACGGCGGTCTACGGGGTTATCCGGCATGGGTCTCACTCGTTGAAAGGTTGTGGCTATTATATGCCTGCGCGTTCCAACCAGTCAGCTGCCTCACTAGCCACCGTGCTCTTGCCAAGTGAGCGGGACAGGCGATAGATGGCGCGGCTGCTCTCGTTGGCGGCAAGCAGTTTCTCCATCGCGGCCGCCGGGAGCGGCTTGGACAGGAGATAGCCCTGGACCATATCGCAGCCGGTCTTTTCGAGAACTGAGAATTGGTATTCGGTCTCCACACCTTCGGCAATCACGGTCAGATTCAGGCACCGCGCCATTTCTACAATGGCCTGCAAGATGGCCGCCGGGCCCTGAGACTCCGGCGAGATTCCGCGCACGAAGGACTGATCGACTTTCAAGGTGTTCGCCGAAAGGCCGTGCAGATAGCTGAGGGAACAATAGCCGGTACCGAAATCGTCGATCGCCACGCTAATGCCGAGTGCGCGCAGGCGCCGCACTTTCGAATCCGTGTCGGCGAGATTTTGCATGAGCGAAGTTTCGGTCAACTCCACTTCGAGAAGCGCCGGGTCAACGCCTGTTGCGGCCAGAGTGGCTTCGAGCTTCGGCACGAAATCCGGGCGGGCAAACTGGAGTGCGGATACATTCACTCCCATACGTATACGCAATCCGGCGGCGGCCCAGGCGACGCTTTGACGGCAAGCCTGCGCGAGTACCCAATCTCCAATGGCGAGAATGGTTCCGGTTTCCTCAGCCACCGGAATGAATTCAGCAGGAGACACACTGCCCAGCACCGGATTGGTCCAGCGCAGAAGGGCCTCAACGCCGGCGATGACGCGGCAATCGGTTGCGGGTAAGCTCACCTGGGGCTGGAAATACAATTCGAATTCCTGATTCCGAAGCGCCGTCGTCATGTGGATCTCGATACTCTTGCGGCGGGCCATGCCGGCGCCCATCTCCGGGGCGAAAAGTACAGTTCGGTTTCCGCCCTCTTTCTTAGCGCGGCACATCGCGATATCCGCGTGCGTCAGGAGCTCGCGGGCGGTCTCCCCGTCCCAAGGGAAAACGGCTATACCCAAGCTGGCCGAAATCGAGACGTGATGCGGTTCCAGAAAGAGCGTTTTTGCAAACACATCCTGGATCCGGTCCGCGGCTTGTCGGGGACTTGCCTGCGACGTGGCATTACGGACCACCACCGCAAACTCGTCGCTACTCATACGCGCGATGATGTCTTCCGGCTGCAGAGTGTCTTGTACCTTGCGAGCGATCTCCCCGAGAAGCAAATCGCCCGCCCGGTACCCCAACGTGTCGTTAATTTGCTTGAAGCGGTCGAGTTCGATCCACAGTACCGCGAAGGATTCCTGCTTGGTCTTGGCTTCGGCGATGGTCTGGTCCAGCAAGCTTTCAAAATAGATGCGGTTGGGAAGATCGGTCACCGCGTCGTAGGACGCCTGATGCGTTAACTTCCTGTAAAGCCCGTCATGATCCAAGGCCATCACGGCCAGCCGGGCCGCCTCCTGAATCGCACGGGATTCTAAGACTTCCGGAGGGCGAGGATGCAGCGCATACCAAGCCAGATTTCCAATCGGAGCGCCAGCACCGCAGCCAAGCGAGATTACCCAGGCGTCCGAAGCAGAGCTAAGCTCCGGCCCGATCGAAATGGAGCATCGCGAGCCGGCAACTTGATTCTCCAATAGGGTCTGAATCTGGTCCAGGATCTCGGAGAGCGGGCGGTTTTGACCGATCCGCTCCAGAACGACGGCGCGGTCCCGCTCCAGATCCTCGGCGCGGCTCCGGGCGGTGATGTCTTCCACCGTAACGTCAATGTAGCGGGGCTGCCCGGCGGTGTCGAGACTCGCACGCGCTGTTCCGGAAACCCGCAATTCGGTCGTGTCCTTCCGGCGCCAGAGTCCCTTGAATTCCACGAGCTCCGCATGGCTTGAGGCATTCCGAAGATTTGTGGTGAACTGCTCAATTTCCGGCGGACGGAAGCCCTCCGTCCGCAGATCGTCGATCGAGTCGTAACCGGTCATCGCGAGCAGCCGCGAGTTGGCAAGCAGCACACGGCCGTCCGAGGCACAGCGGTACATTCCAACCGGAGAATCGGCAAAAAGATTCCGGTAATCCTTTTCACTCGCGGTTAGCGCTTTTTGGCTTTGACGTAATTGACTTGTGCCCTCACGGACCTGGGCCGCTATCACATCGTTGGTTAGTTCCAATTCGGCGCGTCTGATTCCGAGCTGTCGCAATTGGGCCAGCGACTGTTGGCACGAAACCAGAAGCACCACATCCTCGATCACCACCCATAGTCCATGTTCCAGCGATCGCCAGAGTTGCGGAATGACCACGCCATAGATGGATTGCGGAAACCACATGCCGCGGAAGAAATGATCGAAAACGACCACGAACGTGGCGGTCGCAATTACACGGGCATCCCGATAGAGCGCCAGAAACGCCAGCGAGCCAAAAACGTGAAAGTGATTCTCGATGCGGCCGCCGGAAGTATGGATCAACAAGCTGCCCATCAGCATTTGTCCAATAGCTACCATGTGGCGGGTTAGTAAAGACCCTGGGTCGGTCCGCGCCAGGAACAGCGGAAGACCGGTGAACAGGCCTCCGAGGATCAACGCCATCCAGACGTGCGGGTGGATGCTACTCGAAACTCCGGCCCACGTCCGTGGAGTCCAATACACGGTCGCGATTAGAACCGCAATCCACTGGATTCCTAGTAGCCAGACGAACGTGCGGCTTACCGTGACACGCTCTTCAAACACCTGTTCTTCCAGGAGTTCATTCGAGCGGTTAAGGATCGCGATCTTAAGCTCTGCGTCCGTTTTAGTCATGGCTGAATGCGCGCCAGCCCGGGATTAAGCAGAGAGCACCCGAACACGCGGGAATGCGTCGCCGGCTGCTTTCCTTCAACTAGAAAATCGATGATTGCCTTACTGCCACGCGTCTTCGCCCGCACGTCCGCGCGATACCGTGATGCCACCAGAAAAAACGAGACGCCCGGCGCGATCGAACAAAAACGTCTGACCGGAAGTCTTAGCCCCAAAAGCTTCCGCTACCGTGCCCCCCGGATCGGGTAAAACTGTAGTCCCGGGAATGGCGGCAGCGCTCGCCCACAATGCTGACCGAGTCCAGGCTGAGGGATAACCCTGCGGCTTGAGCACGAACACATAGGTTTTCAATCCTGGTCCGGCAGCGGTGGAGATTTTTTGCAATTGCTCAAGGCTGGCCCGCGTGCAAGGACATTGCGGGTGGGCAAACAGAACCAGCGAGGGCACGCCACCAAAACGCGGCACGAAGGCAGCGGCCGGCCAGGCGTTGAGAGGCGCTGCACCGGCCCCGGGTTTCCCCTCGTAATTGGCCATCGCAATGTAGCCCGTCAGTATGAGCGCAGGCCAGACGGCGGATATGAGACTGATCCAGAACTTTCTAGTGTGAGAACCGCGTTGCAAATCGTCTCATCGGCACAAAACGTGGTTTGCTTTAGGTTGCCGGCCTAATCGACGTGGAAGACTTCCTCCATGCGGGACCACCACTCGCCGGGTCTTCGATCGGGGAACGGCTCCTGCATCGGCTCCATGATGGCCCACCATTCCTGCGTCTTAGGATCGGCGGCCATCTTGGCCATATCCGCGGCGAAATCATCCCCGGTGTATTCAAAGTACGCAAACAGGGTATGCTCCCACAGGAAGATGGAGTAATTGCGGATGTTGGAAGCGGCGATTTGCTGCAACACCCCGGGCCAAACAGCCTCGTGGTACCGGATGTACTCCGCCTCGTGCTCCGGACGGACCCTCAGGATTTGTCCGTATCGTCTCACTTCTTGGTTAGCCATTGGATTCGAGACCTATCGTGCGAATGCGCGACCCAACAAACGCAAAATACGCGATGAAGATGTAGCAGAGCAAGGGCACGCCCATGGCGATTGCCATACTGCGGGTATATTCGAAAACCAGACCCATCACCGGGGTGAAGACGGCGCCACCAATGATCGCCATGACGATCAGCGACCCGCCTACTTTTGTATTCGCGCCAAGTCCGCGCAATCCTAACGCGAAGATCGTCGGGAACATCAGGGACATGAAGAAGCTGGTGAGGAAGATAGCCCACAATCCAAGCCAACCCGGGAACAGGACTCCAATCGCCACTAGAACGATATTCGCCAGACTATAGAACCCCATGAGGCGGCCTGGATCGACAAACTTCATGAAGTAAGTGGCGCTAAAGCGGCCCACTGCGAACGCCGCCAGAGTACCAGATAAGAAGTAACCGGCGATCTTCTCCGGTTGGTGGGTGTAGTCCTGCACGTACTGGATAAAGAAGCTCCATGTCCCAACCTGTGCGCCGACATAGAAAAACTGAGCGGCGATCGATTGCAGAAAGTGCGGATACTTGAGAAGGTCCCAAGCGTTCCCGCGGCCCGAGGAAGCCGACTCGTCGGGCTCCTCGCCCACTAGAGGAAACTTCACGGCAAGGATTAGAATGGCCCACAACACAACCACGCAGCCCAGAATCAAGTAGGGTGTGATAACCCGCAACGTCTCCTGCTGCAACAGTGCCGAGTAAGTGCCTGCCGCTTTCAACGATTCGACTTCCGAAGGCGCTAGCTCCCGCCCGGAAAAGATAAACGTGGTTCCGATCAGGACTCCCGAGATCGCCCCGAGCGGATTGAATGCCTGGGAGAAATTCAGCCTTCGTTCCGTGGTGGCCGGAGCGCCAATTTGCGCGATGAAGGGGCTCGCCCCGGTCTCAAGGAACGCCAAGCCGCTTGCGATGACAAATAGCGCGATCAGGAAAAACGAGTAACTCTGCGCATGCGCCGCCGGCCAGAAAAGAAACGCGCCCGCGCCGTAGAGAAGCAAGCCAATTACCAGGCCGCTCTTGTATCCGAAGCGGCGCATAATCAGAGCCGCCGGCAGTGAGAGCATCAGGTAGCCGAGGTAGAACGCCGATTGCACCAGCCCGGCCTGGAAGCGCGTAATCTCAAATGACTTCATGAACTGACGGATCAGTACGTCGTTCAGATTGTTCGGGATTCCCCAGAGAAAGAACAGCGCCGTCACCAGCACAAACGGCAGCAGCCTGCCTGCGGGAAGCAACGAGCCGGAAGCCTGGGCCGCTTGAGCGGAATCGGAAATCGCCACTTTGGGGCTCATGTCCGAATAGTCTTTCACAGCGGGCCCCAAAGCGCAAAGCGGCTCAGGCCGCGCGCGAGATCAGTGGTGTATCGGGGTGGAGCAGCCAATCGGCAGCCTGGGCGGCATCAGCGGGGCGCGCAATCGCGTAGCCCTGCAAGTAATCGATCCGAAGCGAGGCCAGAGTATCGCGGAACTCGGGCGTTTCCACCCGGGTCACCGTTAACTGTGCGCTCGACACCTGGGCGATCGTCTGAACAATATTGAACAGCGCCTGGAAGTATTGCCGATCGCTCTTATGCGATAAAAGCGTCCCGTCCAACTTAACGCCGCGGAACGGCAGTTGGGTCAGGTAGCCAAGAGGGACAAAACCGCGCCCGAAGTTATCGAGATTCGCGCCAACGCCGATTTCGCGCAGACGTCCGAGCTTCCGGATGGCATGCGCGATATCGGTGACCAGCGCCTGCTCTTTAACATCCAGCCTTAGCCAATGCGTGCCGGTCTCATAGCGGTTGGAAAGACGTTCGATCTGACTGAGAAGGTCCTGGCTGGTGAACTCCGAAACGCCCACATTGACGGTTAGCGGCACCGTCGCCAAACCCTGGCGAAGCCACTGCTGGTATTGCCGGAACACCTGATCCATGACCCATTCGGAAAACGCCGGGGCCAGCCGCTTCTGCTCCACCGCGGGCATGAACTCGCCAGCGGACAAGACGACGCCATCTGGCTGGTGCCAGCGCAGGAACGCTTCCAGCCCGCGCAACGCTCCCGTGCGTGCATCCACCACGGGCTGATACACCAGCCGGAACTGGTTGTCATTCAGGGCGTGTAGCAGCACCTCGCCATCGGTGCCGCGGACCTGCGTAGATCGCATGTCGGGAACGTAGAGCGAGACCGCATTTCTTCCCGAGCGTTTCACCTGGTAAAGCGCGGCGTCGGCGCACTCGAGCAGTTCGTCCTCATCCACCGTATCCAGCGGGCACATCGAAATACCGATACTGGCCCCGATACTCACGGTTTGTCCGCTGATCTGGAAGGGCTCGGAGAGCGTTTGCACCACCCGTTGCGCCAAGGAAAAAGCGACGGCCCTGTCATCCAATTCGGCCTGGAGGATGGCAAACTCATCGCCACCCAAACGCGCAATCGTATCTCCCTTGCGAAACTGCTCTTTCAGGCGCGCGGCTACCTGGCAGAGTAATTCATCGCCCGCCGCATGGCCCAGCGTGTCGTTGACGTTCTTGAAGCGATCCAGGTCGATCATATGGACCGCAAACGATGTGCCGCGGGTCATGGCGGTTCGGACTTCCTGCTGAAGGCGCCGTTCAAACAACAGACGATTGGCCAAGCCGGTGAGGGAATCGTGCAGCGCGATCTGCTCCAGGCGGGCCGTGCCGATGAACGACTGGATTTCGCCCCGCAGCGTGGCTGCATGCTCGATCTCGCAATCGGTCCAGGGTTGCGCCGTATTGCGGACGCGCTGCGACCAAACCGCGAAGGAATTGCGCGGGGTCAGTTGTTGGGTCGCGGTGGGCTTATATTCCTGTGCGAAATCCGGCCTGCCGGCCCAATTCACTGTATCGATCACTTCCGGGCGCATTAACGCAAGGAAGTCGGTGCCGCTGAGAGGGATGAACAGTAACCCGCTGGCGTGCGCGGCTAAGGCGCGGTAAGGCAGGAGCGGTTCGGGTACTACGTTATAAAACGAAACCTCGTCGCGCGGGTAGCGTTCCAGGAAATCGCGCAAGGGAGCAAGCGACAGCGGATCGGGCGTCATGCCGCAAAAGAAATCCTCGCCTTCGTAGTGGAGCCAGCCGCCGCCGGCTCCAAACGTCTGGCGAATGGCGCCTAAGTTGTGGGAAAGCGCGAGCCGGGCGTCGTCGATGGCCGCCGTCATGGCCCCGCGCACCGTCGATAACTGCCCGCGGACGTGCGCCCGAGTCTCTTGCTCAATCAAGCCAAGCAGATTGCTTAGGTGCAGGGCTACAATCCGGGCCATTTCCTCAAATGCGAGGCGGTCGGCAATGGGCAGCGCGCGGGGCGACAGGTGATGGCAGGCAATGAGACCCCAAAGCTTCCCGCGGATCACCAGGGAGAGCGTCAGGGAAGCTGCAACGCCCATATTCTTCAGGTATTGGATGTGCGCCGGATGAGCCGAGCGGAGCGTGGAATAGGTCAGATCGAGCGCTTGGGAATCCTCGCTCAGTTGCAATACCGGGGACGGCTCGGAATCGACGTCCACGATCGCGCGCTGCCAATTTAAGGTAAATAACTGGCGGGCATTCGGTGGGATATCGGAAGCCGGAAAGCGCAGACCCAAATAACCTTCCACTCCGGGGCGGCACTGCTCATGCACCACTTCGCCGTGCCATTCCGGGAGAAATCGGTACATCAGGACGCGGTCGTATCCGGATCGCTCGGCCACCCAGCGGACCAGGAACTCGCGGCATTGCTCCACCGTATGCACTTTAGTTAAGGCTTCCAGGAAGCGGGTTCGCGAGGAGTGGTCCCACCAATGCCGCTCGGGCGAATGACCGGGCTCCCATTCGAGAATGTGGTGGGCGCCCCGGCGATGACCGGTCACACTGAGAGGCACCGGACCCGGCATGTCGCGAAACTGCAAAGCGCCTTCGCGCTGGGCGCAGCCTGCGAGTGCGGGCCATTGATCGCCCCAGCACTCCGCACCGGTCTTCCCGAGCAGGCCGGCAGGCGCTAGACCCAGCAATTCGCTGAAATTAGCCGAGCAGTACTCGATGACCTGGGTTTCCGCGTTCACGGCGATTAGAACACCGGTGCCCTGGACGGTGCGCATGTTGTGGAGCGCCGCCGTCTTGCAGTCGCTCGACCCGGAGAAGATCGTGCTCATAGCGTTCTACCGAATACTGGGGTCAGACGCGCGTCCATGTGCCGGAATGCAACTCGGGCCGATAACGCCGCCTCTGCCAATGCACTTCGCGACTCGAGATGCCCTAAGCTTTGCAAGACTCCGTGCCAGCAACTGGTTTGGGAAAGACTCGCAATCCAAAAAGAACCGAAACTATGCAGATCATCCCCAAAAACATCCCGCAAGCTGCGACAAATGAAGCGGCTTCCAAAGCTCGCACCTTCAACCACATACCGGATGCCGAGATAACTTGCGGCCGAGGCGCGCACCGGCAAATTCGAAATGTCGGACGCCGAGGCCCTAGGGAAAACGTCAACTCCAAGCACGCCAAGATCGCTCGCTAGCGCCGGGCAGCGTGGGAAGTAGCCGGCAATTTCGCGCGGGCACACGTCTTCGGCCGCAAGCAACCACTGGTCGATTGCGTGATATGCGCCGTGTAGACTATCCATCGCTGTCCGGTAACGGTCCAGTGTCAGTCCGGGACGCACGAGTTCGGCAAGGATGGAGGTTCGGTCCAATCGATGGTGTATGCGCGCCGTTGCGCGGCGGAGAAACTGGTGACCGGGTGGTAGCAACTCGGTTCTCGGCATATACACGTTAGTGGACCAAACCCAGAATTCTCGCATAAATCCTGCGATTGATTCCTATGAGGTTGCCTCGCCCGAATTGGCCGGCGAGCAAGCTGAACTAAGCTGTTACAAGTTTGTCTCCTTCAATTCAGGCGGATTTACCAATTGTGAGACCGGCCATTTCGCGGCCGCCCACCCGGTGGCAGTACGTGTTGCTAACGCTAATCGGGATCGTGGCGTTCACCTATCAGGCGCGGTCCACTTACGACGAAATGCAGGGCTTAATCCATTACGCCCCGTCGCCGCGGGCTCCGTTCTTCATGCGGGGGTATCCGGCGAGCGTGTATACCCGGCAGAAGGAGGCCATCGACGCGGGTCTGCAGATGGGGGATCAGGTAACGTTCCTCAATGGCCAGGAGCTCGTCAGCGCGAACAAGATTGTCCGGATTATCAACAACATGAAGCCGGGCGAGACGCTGGTGGCGGACGGAACGCGTAACGGTCGTCCCATGCAGGTGCGCATTCGCTTGGTAGCCCCCGCCCTGGCGGACGCCTCACAAATCGCGCTAGCCGTGATGCTCGGGATCGCGTTGCCCTGGTGCTCTCTGCTTCTGGGGTTTTATGTGGCTGCGGCCCGGCCTCGCGATGCGCTTGCCTGGGTGCTTCTGCTCCTCCTAATTACTTTCTCGCAGTTGGTGGAATCGGAGCTATCCGAGTGGGGCACCTGGATGCGCATTCCCGCGGAGATTTATCACCGCGTCGCGGGCGCGCTATTTCCCGTATCCATGTTTCTGTTCGGATACTACTTCCCGGCGCGGCCCGCTTGGGATCGCAAGCTGCCCTGGATCAAGTGGATTCTAATGGCTGCTTACGCGGTGATTGTCATCACCAACACGATAGCCTCGGTGGGGGTTAGCGAAGACCTGCGCCGCTTCGGTCCGTATAGTGCGACGGTCGGGGTCTGGCGCGCGCCGGAAGCTGTCTTCCTTTTCGGCCTGATTGCTGCCGGTTTCTGGCTGCTAGCCGCCAAGACCTTCGGCAGAGGCACTAGCCCGGATAATCGCCGCCGTCTCCGGTTACTGTTCGCGGGGGTGTTTGTCAGCCTCATGCCGATCCTGATTCTCTCCATTTTGCTCACGGGCTCGCGTACGATCGACTCATTTCCGGAGTGGATTTCTATTCCCGCACTTCTCTTGCTTCTGCTGTTTCCGCTCACCCTGGCCTACGTGATTGTGGTCGACCGGGCGATGGACGTCCGGGTGGCGATCCGGCAAGGGCTGCAGTACGCTTTCGCCCGCAGAGGTATCGAATTCCTGCGGTTGGTTCTGGTCGGCATCACATTGGGAGTGGGCTACCTGATCGTGGAGCAGTCCCATAGCAACCGCGTCGTGGCGGTGGTGCTTTGCGTGGTGGCCGTGGGGGCGGCGATCAAGGCCAACGCCGGGCTTAAGCGAATGGGACTTTGGATCGACAGGCGCTTCTTCCGGGATGCGTACAACGCCGAAACGGTGCTCAGTGAGCTTTCCGAACAAGTGCGCGCCATTCGCGAAACCCAACCGCTGATGGAGACGGTTTGCGGGCGGATCAGCGACGCCCTCCATCTTTCCCGAATCGCGGTGCTGCTGGAACGGAACGGCGAATTCCAGACCTGTCATGCCGATGGCTTCGGGGCGCTGCCCGCGATCGGGTTCCCGAACGGGAGCGCCGTCATCGGTTATCTGCGGCGTTCGACGGAACCCGCCAAAGTGTATTTCGAGGACGAAAGCTCCTGGCTTTACCGGACTCCCGGCCTAGACGATCAACAGCGCTTAAAGCTGGCCGATCTCGGGGCGGAATTGCTGCTGCCGCTCACCACGCGCGATAAGCTGCTCGGCTTCATCGCGGTCGGGCAAAAGCGCTCCGAAGAGCCCTACACACAGTCCGATTTGCGCATCCTGTCGTCGGTGGCCTCGCAGACCGGACTGGCGCTTGAGAACGCGCAGCTGACGACGGCGATCGCCTCCGAAATGGCGCAACGGGAGCGCCTGGCTCGCGAGGTGGAGATTGCGCGCGAGGTGCAGGAGCGGCTATTCCCGCAGAACTTCCCGCCAGTTGCCGGGCTCGATTACTTCGGCATGTGCCGCACCGCCCTCGGGGTCGGTGGCGACTATTACGACTTTCTTGCGCTGCCGGAGAGCCGGCTGGGCTTCGCCTTGGGTGATGTGGCGGGTAAGGGTATATCGGCGGCGCTCCTGATGGCCAGCCTCCAAGCCAGCCTGCGCGGGGAGGCTTCGCGAGGTGGGGACGACCTGGCGCAGATGATCACCAATTTGAATAGCCGCGTGTTCGAGACCTCCAGCAATAACCGGTACGCCACCTTTTTCTATGGCCAGTTCGATCCTGCCACCCGGAAGGTCGATTACGTCAACGCGGGCCACAATCCACCGATTCTCTTTCGGCCGAATGGGACAGACTGGGACGTATCTACCCTGGAGGCTACCGGCACCGTGGTTGGACTTTTGCCGGCATCGGGGTACGAGCAAGCCGCCGTGCAGCTGAATCCGGGCGATTACCTTGTCCTTTTCACGGACGGCATCAGCGAGTCCATGAACGCCCGGGACGAGGAGTGGGGCGAGGAGTGCCTGACGGAGGTGATTCGTGCTTGCGCGCAGTCGAATTTGCCGGCGGTGGAAACGGTATCGCGCATTCTCAGCGCGGCGGATGCGTTCGCAAACGGGGCCAAGCAGCACGACGACATGACGATCGTAGTACTTCGGGGTAGCTAATTAATTGCAGAATCGAGGGAAAGTTCCCTGAAAAAGATTGTTTTGAAACGGGTACGGACATATACTTAATCGGCTGAAAGATTAACTTAGAACTTTCCGCAGCATAGGAGTACCGTGCCCTCGAACTTATCCCGCCACCTGCAAACCGCGGCATCTTTGTTTCTGCTTGCGCTAGCCGCTGGGGCTGTGCCCTCTGCCCTGGCGCAATCCCGCCCTGGTCCGCTGCGACCGAATTCATATTCCAACTTGCTGAACCGGCCAGTCCGGTTACTCGGCGCCGCTAACCCGACGAACACGACGTGGACCGGTGGGACCGGAAATTTCAGCAATAGTTCGATGTGGACCAATGGCGTTCCCAACGGGAACTTCAATGCGTTCATCGATGGGGGCAACCCCGTGGCGTCAACTGTGTCGCTGGATACCACCGCCGGCTTGAATAACCTTTCGATCAGCGCCGGAGACACGCTCGGCATCAATAATAACCAGTCACTGACGATCAACGGCACCAGCATAGCCAACGCCGGCCAATTGCAACTGAACTCGGCTGGCAACACCACTGCACTGGTGATCGGGAGCGCGAACGTGACGCTGACCGGAACGGGGACGCTATCGCTCGGTAACAGCAGCGCGAACTACATATTCGGCGCGGCAGCAACCAACACGTTCACTAACCAAAGCACGATACAAGGGGCCGGAGTCATCGGCAACGGCAGCTTAGTGCTGGTCAACTCCGGGATCATCAATGCCAATCTGGCCACGGTCCTGACGATAAATCCGAGTGGAGGCACCACCAACACAGGAACGTTGGAGGCGACTGCGGGCGCCCTTCTTAACCTCTCGGGTACGGTCACCAATGCCGGCGGAACTCTGTTGGCAAGCGGAACGGGGTCCATCCTATCTGTGAATAACGCCACAGTGACTGGCGGGACGTTGAACACTAGTGGGGGCGGCGCAATTCAGTCGCTCAACAGCACGATCGGCGGGATTACGAACACTGGCACCTTCCAGCTTCCGAACAATTCCACCACGACGCTCGCCGGGAACATCAAGAATACCGGTTCCATTCAGCTTAATTCGATCGGGAATATTACAGCGTTGCTGATTGGGGCTCCCTCCGTCACTCTCAGCGGGAGCGGGACCGTAACGCTATCCAATTCGAACGCGAACTACATCTATGGAACTGCCGGCAGCAATACGCTAGTCAATCAACAGACCATTCAAGGGGCCGGCAATATCGGCAACGGCCAGCTTACCTTGGTGAATTCCGGGGTGATCGACGCTAACGTATCCAACCAATTAACGATCAATCCGAATGGCGGCACAACCAATACCGGGACGTTGGAGGCAACCGCTGGCGGCGTCTTAAACATCTTCAACTCAGTGACAAATGGCGGAGCCACTGTTTTGGCGGGGACCGCCTCCACCGTTCTTCTGACCGGCTCCACCGTGACAGGCGGAACGCTCAGCACCATTGGAACCGGCACGATCCAGTCTTTCGGCAGCACGCTCAACGGCGTCACAAATACGGGTACTTTACAGGTTCCCAATAACAACTCCGCGACGTTGACCGGGACCATGGCTAACACCGGGACCATTCAACTGAACTCGATCGGCAACGTGACTTTTCTACAGGCGAGCGGGGCGGTGACGCTGACTGGCGGCGGAACTGTAGTTCTGTCGGATAACAACTCGAACTACCTATTGGGCACCACAACGGATTCATTGACTAATCAGAACAACACGATATCCGGCTCCGGCAACATTGGGAATAACGCAATGGCGTTCACCAATCATGGTGTCGTGAACGCTACTTCCGGCTTCGGCAATCAACTGACGATCCAAACGGGCGCGGCCGGTACTGTCAATACGGGCATGTTCGAAGCCAGCAGCGGCGGCACGCTCAATATACAGAATGCAGTCAACAACGCGGGCGGGACAATCAGTGCGCTGGCCGGAACCGGATCGGCTTCCGGCGGAACCGTCATCTTCAACGGGTCCACGATCACGGGCGGTACCGTTCAAGCGCTCGGCACCGGCGTAAACGCGGGAACAATCACCACGCCGAACGCCACGTTTAACACGCTGACCACGGCGGGAACTATCCAGGTTCCGAACAACACGATTCTGACATTGGGGGGCACGATCACCAACACCGGATCTATTCAGTTGAACTCCATCGGCAACAACACCCAGATGATTGCCAGCGGGGCGGTTACCCTGACCGGAAACGGGAGCGTACTCCTGACGGATAACCAGGCCAATTTTCTTTCCGGAGCGGCGGGTTCGTCACTCGTGAACCTGAACAACACCATTTCCGGGGCGGGCAATATCGGCAACGGCGTGATGGCATTTACTAACGACGCGACGGTGAACGCGACATCGGCGCATTCCAATCATCTGTTCCTCAATTCGGGCACCGCCGGAATCGTGAACGCGGGCCTGATGGAAGCAAGCAGCGGTGGCACGTTGGAGATCGATTCGGCACTGACTAATTTCAGTGGAGCCACCAACGGCACAATCGAAGCCTTGGCGGGCGGCGCGGTGGAACTGAAAGGCGCCACTATCAAGGGCGGCGTTCTAAGCACCGTCGGCAGCGGCGTGATTTCCTCGGCGGGGTCCACGCTGGACGCGCTCACGCTGTCCGGTAAGCTGCAAGTGCCTAACAATCAGACAACGGTTCTGGAAGGGACTATTGTCGACAACGGATCGATCTCTCTGCTGTCCAAGGGAAACGCGACAAAGCTAAAGATCGCCGGGAATACGGTGACGTTAAATGGAACCGGCAAGGTGGTGCTCTCAGATAACGCCCAGAACTTCATTCTGGGGGCCACTACCGGGAAAGAACAGCTGATCAACACCATTACGATTCAGGGCGCGGGCAATGTGGGCGACGGCGCGCTGACGCTGAACAATCAGGGAAGCATCCTGGCAACGTCGGTGGCCGGCAATCACCTCATCATCGATCCGGGGACCGGGGGCGCAATCAATACAGGCACGATGGCCGCGACCGGTACGGCGACTCTGGAATTCGCTAACGCAACCAACAACACCGGCGGCACCATCTCAGCTTCAGCGACCGGCTCCACGGTTCAATTCGACGCAAGCTCGGTGGTGACCGGCGGCACACTTAGCGGGCCGGGAACCTTTACCTCGTTCGGCGGTACGCTCAGCGGGCTGACAAATTCGGGCACGATCCAAGTACCGAATAACAACACGCTCACTCTGATTGGATCGATCAACAATACCGGTACAATCCAGGTGAATTCGGGAGGAAACGTCACCGAACTACTGGCAAGCGGCGCGGTCACGTTGAGCGGCGGCGGGAAAGTGACTCTCTCCGACAACCAAAACAATTACATCTTTGGATCGGCGGGAAGCACTCTCCTCAACCAGAACAATACCATCTCCGGCTCTGGAAACATTGGAAACAATACGATTGGATTCACCAATCAGGGAGTCGTGGACGCCACGTCTGGGACGGGTAAAAGTCTGGTGATTCAGGCGGCCGGAAGCGGCGCCGTGAACACAGGGACATTCGAAGCCAGCAGCGGCGGGACCTTGGATTTACGCAATAACATTACTAATAACGGTGGAACGATCACGGCGCTGGCTGGCGCGGGTACGGCCGCGGGAGGATCGGTGATTGTCAACAACGGCGCGGTTGTAACTGGCGGCACGATTAATTCTTTAGGAACGGGTGTGAACGCCGGGAGCGTGACGCTGCTCGGAACACTGAACAACCTGACCAACGCAAGCGCGATGCAGATTTCCAACAACACGGTGGGGTTTTTGGAGGGGAACATCGTGAACACTGGTTCTATCCTTGTGAACTCCGGTGGGAACTTGACCATTCTCAAGATCATCGGCAACGTGAACTTGAGCGGCGCCGGAACCCTCACGCTTTCGAATAACACCAACAACTACATCGAGGGTGCGAGTACGGGCACGGAACTATTGTCTAATTCGAGTACGATTCAGGGCTCGGGCAATATCGGCAGCGGGTTCATGGGACTTGCTAACAATGGCTTAATCCTAGCCAATCAGCCGAACTCGCTGGTGATTAACGCTAGCGCAGGCTTTACCAATTCGGGAACGCTGCAGACCGCGGCGGGAAGCCTGTTGAACATCACCGGTCCATTCAGTAACTTCTCGGGAACTACGTTGACCGGCGGGAAGTACGCGACGGCAGGAACCCTCGAGTTCGTGGGAGCCAACATCGTGACCAACGCGGCTTCGATCAACCTGATGGGGCCATCGGGGCAGATCGTGAACCAAAGCAACGCGAATGCGCTCGCTAACTTCACTACCAACGCCTCGGCCGGCAAGTTTACTCTAACGAGTCAGAACCTGACCACCAGTGCCGGATCATTCAGCAACGCGGGCTTGATCAGTATAAGTACTGGCAGCACCTTCACAGTGGGTAACGGCGGCAATCTGACGCTGGCGACCAACTATACGCAGACGGCGGGAACCACCGTCGTGGACGGCACGCTGACATCGTCACCGAGTTCAGCCGGGATACCCACAGTGACTCTGCAGGGCGGCTCGCTATTCGGTCAGGGCACGGTGGCCGATGCTGTGAAGTCCAGTGGAACCGTCACGCCGGGGGATTCGATCACGGCCACCGGCAAGCTGGGAATCACCGGCGCTTATACGCAGGCTGCGGCTGGGGCGCTCAACATTTCTATTGGCGGGAGCGCTCCTGGGACGAAGTTCGATCAATTGAACGTGACGGGCTCGGCGGTTCTCAGCGGGACTCTAAACCTCAAGTCAATCAACGGCTTCGTGCCGACGGTCGGATCGACGTTCGACATTCTGAACGCTACCAATCTGCTGGGGACTTTCAGCACTGTGACCGGCACCAAGATCAACGGGTCGGAGCACTATGTGGTGACCTACAGCGGGACCGAAGTGCTTGTAACCGTGGCGAGCGGGGGGGCGGTGACTCAGCCGAATTCGGGAGTGACGAAGCTGGTTTCGCATCAGTTGCAAATTCATGGAATGCAATCGCTGGGAGCGGGCGTACACGCCAAACTGCCGCCGATTCAGCCGGTGGTGCTGGCGAATGCTGGAAGGCAGACGGCTTTCTCCAATGTGAACCCTGCCAATGTAACCCGCGCAAACCTTAGCCGCGCGAACTTCGGGGCCGCGCCATTCGGGACGACGGGTTATCGCAAGGTACTCGACTATCATCTGGAAGTCGGGACGTTGCTCCAAGCGGTGCACGCGCATAGTCTCAAAGCCACGCTGCGGGACCTTGGCAGCGAATACAATAATCTCGGCTACGTTACTTACCGGTAGCATCGTCCGATCTGTCGGCGGCTCATCGTGAGGTCCCTTCCAACCGCGATACCATTAAAGGGAAAGAAGGCAGATTTACCTCACAATGGATTCCGCATCTGAAAACCAGCTAGGCGTCAATAGCTGGTTCGAAGACGAGTTGCGCGGGCAGTATCACAATGACCGCAACTCCGTCGACGAAAGTTGGAAGGCGCTCCTCGACGACAGCGCTTCAAAGAATGGCGGTAAGAGTCCGAATTCGAGTTCCGAAGCACGGAACGGCGCGGGGACTCACGCGAGCACTCCCTCTCCAGTCGTAGCGGCAGGCGCGGGTGATGAACTAGTTCCGCTGCGCGGAGCCGCCGCGCTGATTGCCGCCAACATGGTGGCGAGCCTCTCGGTTCCACTAGCGACCTCACAGCGCATTCTCCCGGTCAAAGTCATCGATGAAAACCGGCGATTGCTCAATCATCATCGGGCGCTTCTCGGCAAGAGCAAAATCTCGTTCACGCACCTGATCGGCTGGGCCATCGTGAAGGCCGCCGGGATGGTTCCGGCGATCAACGCCGCGTATACCGAAAACGACGGGCAGCCGTTTCGCATCGTTCGCTCGCAGGTGAACCTTGGCCTGGCGATCGACGTCGCGTCGAAGAGCGGAAGCCGCAGCCTGGTAGTTCCGAACATCAAGGGCGCGGACCGGCTGGCGTTCCCCGACTATCTCAAAGCGTTCGACGATCTGGTGAGCCGCGGACGTAACGGCAAGTTAACGACGGCCGATTTCGCGGGCACCACGATCTCATTGACCAATCCGGGCACGGTGGGGACAGTGTCTTCCGTGCCGCGGTTGATGGTGGGCCAAGGCGCCATTATCGCCACCGGAGCGATGGATTTTCCGGCGGGCGTGAAGGGTTTGTCGCCCGACAGCCTGGCGCAACTGGGCGTGAGCAAGGTGATGAGCGTCACTTGCACCTATGACCACCGCATCATTCAAGGCGCGGAATCGGGCTCATTCCTGGGTAAGCTCGAAGCGCTGCTGAACGGGGAAGAATCGTTTTACGACGACATCTTCGCCGACCTGCGGGTGCCGTACCCGGCGGTGAAGTGGGAATCAGATAAGCCATCATCGGGCGCGGGCGGGATGGTTCCCGTGGGTGACATGGCCAAGCAAGCGGCGGTCATGCAATTGATTCACGCCTACCGGGTGCGCGGCCACTTGCTGGCGGATCTGGATCCGCTGGGAGGGGAAGCGGTAACCAACGGCGAGGGGTATCATCCGGAGCTCGATCCACTGAACTACGGGCTTACGGTCTGGGATCTGGACCGTTCATTCTATATGGGAACGCTCGGCATGGAAAGCTCCACCGAGCCGCCGCGTCATGGAACGTTGCGCGAGATTCTGGACCAACTGCGGCAGACCTATTGCGGCAAGATCGGCTGCGAGTACATGCACATCATGTCGGCCGATGAGAAGAGCTGGCTGCAACACCAGATGGAGCCGACCGGGAACTCCGGTAGCTTGACTGCGGTCGAGAAGAAGCAGGTACTTCATGACCTGCTGCGGGCCGAAGAGTTCGAACATTTTCTGCACGCGCGGTTCGTCGGGCAGAAGCGATTCTCGCTGGAAGGCGCGGAAACGGCGGTGCCGATTCTGGAAGAGATTCTGGATCTGGCCGGGCGGGATAACGCGTCGGAGATCGTGATGGGGATGGCGCATCGTGGCCGCTTGACGGTGCTGGCGACATGCGTGGGTAAGCCGGTTCCGGAAATCTTTTCGGAGTTCGAGGGCTTTTCCGATCCGGACAGCATTCAAGGGTCTGGGGACGTCAAATATCACCTGGGCGCGACCAACGTGCGGGAGACGCGTTCGGGCGCGGTGCTGACGGTCTCGGTGGCGCCGAATCCCAGCCATCTGGAGGCTGTTGATCCGGTGGTGGAGGGGATTGTCCGTCCGAAGCAGGACCGCTTGGGGGACAAGGAACGCGCGCGTGTAATCCCGCTGCTGATTCATGGCGACGCGGCATTCGCGGGCCAAGGCGTGGTCGCGGAGACGCTGAACCTGTCGCAGCTTGAGGGCTACGCGACCGGGGGCACGGTCCATCTGATCATTAACAACCAGATCGGGTTCACGACGATGCCATCGGGCGCGCGGTCGACCACATACTCGACCGACGTGGCGCGCATGGTGCAGGCTCCGATATTCCACGTCAACAGCGATGATCCGGAAGCTGCGACGCGGGTGGCGCGGCTGGCGTTCCGGTTCCGCCAGCAGTTCAAGAAAGACGTCGTGATCGACATGGTCTGCTATCGGCGGCACGGTCACAACGAGGGTGACGATCCGGGGTATACGCAGCCGATCCTGTATCGCAAGATTAAAGAGCAGCCATCGGTGGCGGTGCTGTACGGAAACCGGCTGGTGAGAGAAAAGGTGCTGGCTAAGGGCGAAGTGGAGTTGCTTCGGAAAGAGCAGGCTGATCGACTGTCGGCGCAGTTCGACTCGGCCAAGGGCAAAGCGCCGGCTCCTGAATTGGAAGAGGAGTTCGGCAACGATCAGAACGTGGCTTGGACGGAGACTCCCAAGACTGCGGTGCCGATGAGTCTGCTGGCCGAAGTGGTGGAAGGGATCACGCGCTTTCCCGAGACGTTCACGGTTCATCCCAAACTGAAGCAGTTTGTGGATAAGCGGTTGGAAGCTCTGAGCCGGGGCGGCCCCGTGGATTGGGCGTTTGCCGAGGCGCTGGCATTCGGCAGCCTGGTGGCGGAAGGCACGCCCGTGCGACTGAGTGGACAAGACTCCGGCCGCGGCACGTTCTCGCAACGGCATCTGGCGTTCTACGATTTCGAGACTGGCCAGAAGTACATTCCGCTGCAGCACCTGTCGGCAAAGCAGGCAGTGTTCGATGTGTTCGATAGCAGCCTGAGCGAGTACGCAGTTCTGGGATTCGAGTTCGGCTATAGCGTGGCGGACCCGTTGACGCTGACACTTTGGGAAGCGCAGTTTGGCGACTTCGGCAACGGGGCGCAGATCATGATCGATCAGTTCATAACCACGGCCGAGGAGAAGTGGAAGCAAAGCACGGGGCTGGTGATGCTGCTGCCGCACGGCCAGGAAGGACAGGGGCCGGAGCATTCGAGCGCGCGCATGGAGCGATTTCTGATTTTGTGCGCGCGCGACAACATCCAGGTGTGCGATTGCACAACGCCCGCCCAGTACTTCCACTTGTTGCGGCGTCAGATGCGCGAAGGCGCGGATCGCCGTGGGAAGCGGAAGCCGCTGATCATTTTCACGCCGAAGAGCTTGTTGCGGCACCCGAAGGCGATTTCGACATTCGAGGATCTGACGCAGGGCAAATTCCAGGAAGTGCTGGCGGGTCCGGCGGGTGCGGATGCAGCGCGCGTACGGCGGCTGATTTTCTGCACGGGCAAGGTTTATTACGATCTGCTGGCCAAGTTCGACGCGATGAAGCCCGAAGATATCGCGATTTTCCGGATGGAGCAGTTGTATCCGTGCGCCGCCGAGCAGGTACACGCCGCGCTTAGCCGGTATCCGAATGCCATGGACATTGTCTGGGCGCAGGAAGAGCCGCATAATATGGGCGCCTGGCGCTACATCGAGGAGTGTTTTAGTCCGCTTCTGGGTGACCGGACGCTGCGTTATGTGGGACGCGAGGAGAATTCGAGTCCGGCAACTGGTTCGAAGAAGCTGCACGACGCCGAGCAGGCGGAGTTAGTGGCGAGCGCGTTCGATTAGACGGCGAAACTGCGGGGTTGGCAGCCGGTTCCGCTGTGCTGGCTTGTGCAGAATTGTGCACTTTTGCGGCAGGCGGGACGCTGAGGACGTTCTTCAGCACAGCCAACGCGGCGCGCAGCCGGGGAGCTGGGTTATGGCTGGCGTTGGCCATGATGGAACGTACCGTTTCGACGGCGAGTTGGGCCAGAGCGGAGAACTCGTCGCGCCAGAAGAGGGCTTGCTCCTCTAAAATTTCAAACCAGGCAGTGCGGAAGGCGGGGCATGCCCGGCGCCAGTTGTAAATGGTGTTACGGTGGACACCGGCGGCTTCGGCCGCAGCGGTGACGTTGCTGCCGGCGGTCATCAGGTTCAAAACGATCTGCTGGACTGGGCTGAGTACATCGGGATCTGCGTACATATGGTGCTCCTCAATCCCAGTGTGTGTCCGCGCGCCAAGGACCGGCGGGCCGGGAGTGGGTTAAGTGGCCGGATGGGAAGAGGTTAGGAAATTTTGGGGTGTTGTGACGAGGGGATGAAGGGGGCGATTCCCAGATCATGCAAAATGTGCTTCTTTTAGGCAAGTCCGAATTCGAAACGTTGGGTAGGTACTTACTTACCGCAGGCCGAGAAATCGCGCTTGTAGCCGCTGATCGAATCGGAAGGGTTCCGGGCGGTCGATGATCAGGCGCGCGCGCTACCAGCTCGGCGGAATCTGCAGTTGCGGAACTCGTCCCGAGCTGAGTCCGGTAGTTGAAGAGTCCCGTCGAGCTGCATAGTGCTCCTTGGCAGATTCTATTATTCCAGCGATATTCCCGACGTTTCTCCTGCGCGATCATCAAGTTGAGGAATCTCGTATTGACTTTGCGATGGGTTGCATTACTCGTGGCGGTGGTGACACTGGGTCCGGGCCGTCCGGCTTCAGAGCCAACGCGCGCTCGGGAGTATACGTTTCAAGTGGTGCATGCATATCCACATGACGCGGAGGCCTTTACGCAAGGTTTGGAGTTTCATGACGGCTTCCTGTTCGAAGGCACGGGATTGAACGGACGCTCGACCTTGCGGAAGGAGAATCTGGAAACGGGTAAGGTCCTCCAGCGCATCGATCTGGACCAGGAGTTTTTCGGGGAAGGGATCACGATCTTCAATAATCAAGTGCTACAACTGACTTGGCAATCGCAGGTCGGCTTCGTTTACGGGCTGAATGATTTTCATCTGCAACGCAAGTTCAGCTATCCGGGCGAAGGCTGGGGCCTGACCAATAATGGACAGGAATTGTATCTAAGTGACGGCACCGCGGACATACGCGTATTAGATCCGAGAACCTTCAAGGAAAAGCGCCGAATTCATGTACATGACGGGAGTCAAGCGATCGATCAATTAAACGAATTGGAGTACGTGGAAGGTCAGATTTACGCCAACATCTGGCAGACGGATCGGATTGCGCGGATTGCGCCGTCGACGGGCGCAGTGGTGGGCTGGATCAATTGCACGGGTTTGCTGGGGCCGATGTATCGCAGAGAATCGGGGGCGGTTCTGAACGGCATTGCATACGACAGTGGAAAGAAACGGCTGTTCGTTACCGGGAAGTTATGGCCGCAGCTGTTTGAGATACGGGTGACGCCCGTGACTAGGCCGCACTGAGTACCCGGCGATAAGCTTCTTCATATTGCGGGATGATGCTTTCGGTGGAGAAGCGTTCGACGGCAGTCCGGCGGGCGCGCTCGGACATGCGGCGATGCAGTGAATCGTTGGTAAGCAGTTCGACGACTCGATGGGCTTGCGCGTCGACGTCACCCACGGCTTCCATGAATCCATCTTCGCCATTGGTGATGAGTTCCGGGATACCGCCAACACGCGTGGATACGGGAGGGACGCCGCAAGCCATGCCTTCCAGAGCGGCCAAACCGAACGATTCCATTTCGCTCGGCATGAGAACGACGTGCGCGAGGCGGATCAGGTTCTCGACATGATCCTGCTTTCCGAGGAAGGTGACATGGCTGGATACACCTAGGTCGTGAGCAAGCCGCTCGGCGGGACCACGATCGGGTCCATCGCCGGCCATGAGGAGGTGGGCGCGGGTTTGGCGAGTGACGGCGGCGAGGATGCGAATGCAATCGAGCACGCGTTTCACGGGGCGGAAGTTAGACAGGTGGAGTAACAGCTTCTCACCAGCGGGCGCATAGTGGTCAGCGCCGGTCTTCGCGGGGTCGGGACGGTAAATGGATGTGTTGACAAAGTTGTTGATGACCTGAATTTCGTTCTTTATGCCGAAGACCTCGGCGGTCTGCTTGCGCAGGTCTTGACTGATGGAAGTTACGCCATCGGACTGCTCGATCGAGAACTTAGTAATGGGGAAGTAACTACGATCGATGCCGACTAGTGTGATGTCGGTGCCGTGCAGGGTGGTGATGAAGGGCACGCGGCGCACGGGAGCGAGCATTTGCTTGGCGAGCAGGGCAGCGATGGAATGCGGGATGGCGTAATGAACGTGTAAGAGATCGAGATGATAGCGCTCGGCGACCTCGGCCATGCGGGAGGCGAGCGCGAGCGTGTACGGCGGGTATTGGAAGAGTGGATAAGTGGCGACTTCGACCTCGTGGTAGAAGATGCGCGGAGTGCCGGGGTCGAGACGAATCGGGTTGGCGTAGGAGATGAAGTGGATCTCATGGCCGCGGGCCGCCAATTCGAGGCCGAGTTCAGTGGCGACGATGCCACTGCCGCCGTAGGTGGGGTAACAAGTGATGCCGATCTTCATGGGACGCGCACCGGGGTATTGCCCAGGGTCAGATGCACGGAACCTTCGCCGATCTGGCCGTTGAGATTTTCATCGGGGCGGGCCTGATCGCCGCCGCCGAACCAGAGCCGGATGTGTCCGTTCTCGTTGAGGACAGTGGGATCGCAAACGACGACGCGATCCCAAAGGGCGTTGCCGCGAAAGGTGTTTAAGGCGGTCCAGTGTACGCCGTCGGCCGAGCGCGCGGCGAGTAAAGCGCGGTGTTCGTTGGCGTCGCGTCCTGTATAAAGCATCCAATACCATCCTTCGGCTTGCCAGACAGCGGGTTCGCCCAGACCGTTCTCATCGGCCCGCTTACTGCCAGGCAAGGGCATCGCGAGCACGGGACTGGACCGCAACTTGGTCCAATGCACGCCGTCGCCGGATCGCGCCAATCCGATCTGCTGCTGGTGGGCGCGATTCTGCCCCAAATAGTAGACGTAGAAAACGCCTTGAAGCTTCAGAACATACGGGTCGGCAACGCCGCGTTCGTCCCAACTGCCGCGGGGTCCCGGGGAAAGAACGGGGGCGGGCTGGCGGGTCCAGCGGAATCCATCTGTGGAGGTGGCGAGGCCGATTTGCGGGAGACTGCGAGGGCCTGACTGATACCAATACCACCAGGTTCCGCGATCGAAGAGCACGCTACCGTTTGCGGCGACGTAGGCGCCTTCCCAGGTATGCGGGTCGGGAGAAAGGATGCGCTGGCGGCGGGTCCACGAGTGGCCGTCAGCGGAGGTGGCGAGGGCGGTGTGCCAGGCAAGGCCATCGAATTCAGAATAGTAATTCCAATACTGGCCGGCTTGGAAGACGACCGACGGATTGAGAATGTCATGTTCGGTGGTGCGGTTCAACACGGGCTGCGAGGCCAGCTCAAGAGAGAGAGTTGGCTCGGTGCGGGTGGTGAGCGGAGGCAAGGTAAAGTCCGCGTAATGATTGCAACCGGAGAGGAGAAGAGACATCCATAACAGAATCGGAATACGTCCGCGGCGGATTCCATGCCATGATTGCGCAGGACCGTTTGACATCATTGACGCGCGGGAAATGTGACTAACTCATGAACGAAATAGCTTCGGCACACGGTAATCCTCTCGATCCGGAACTGCTCCGGAAGATGCAAGCCTACTGGTCGGCGGCCAACTATCTTTCGGTCGCGCAGATCTATCTCCTGAATAATGCGTTGTTGCGCGAACCGCTGACGGTGCAGAATATCAAGCCGCGGCTGCTGGGGCATTTTGGCACGACGCCGGGTCTGAACTTTATTTATGTTCATTTGAACCGCATCATCAAGAACTTCGATTTGAACATGATTTACGTGTGCGGTCCGGGTCATGGGGGGCCGGGGATGGTGGCGAACACTTATCTGGAGGGCACCTACTCCGAACTGTATCCCAGTATTTCGCAGGATCAAACCGGAGTGCGGCGGCTCTGCAAGCAGTTTAGTTTTCCGGGGGGTGTTCCTAGCCATGACGCGCCGGAGACGCCTGGGTCCATCAACGAAGGCGGGGAACTTGGTTACTCGTTGGTGCATGCGTATGGGGCGGCTTTCGATAATCCGGACCTGATTGCAGCTTGCGTGATTGGCGACGGAGAAGCGGAGACGGGGGCGCTGGCGGCTAGCTGGCATTCGAATAAGTTTCTCAATCCCGAGCGAGATGGGGCGGTGCTGCCGATTCTGCACTTAAACGGCTATAAGATCGCGGGGCCGACGGTGCTTGGCCGCATGGAGGATTCCGAACTGGTGGATCTTTTCCATGGCTACGGATATCAGCCGTATTTTGTCGAGGGGCATGAGCCGGAGCTGATGCATCAGAAGATGGCGGTGACGCTGGATCAGATCGTGGGGGAGATCCGCACCATACAGAGCAAGGCGCGGGAGCAGAAGAATCATTATCGTCCGCAATGGCCAATGATTATTTTGCGGTCTCCGAAAGGGTGGACGGGGCCCAAGATGGTGGATGGGAAGCCCATGGAGGGCACGTTCCATTCCCACCAGGTGCCGATTGACGATCCGAAAACCAATCCCGAGCATTTGAAGGTGTTGGAAGAATGGCTGCGGAGTTACAAGCCGGAAGAATTGTTTGACGAGCAGGGGAAATTCCTGGCCGAGTACGCGGAACTGGCACCGGTGGGGCATCGGAGGATGGGTGCAAACCCGCACGCAAATGGGGGCATTCTACTGAGAGGGCTGCGGCTGCCGGACTTCCGGGAGTATGCGGTGAGGGTGGCAAGGCCAGGGGAAACGACGGGCGAATCGACGCGGGAGCTCGGAAAGTATTTACGGGATGTGATCACGATGAACCCCGAAACATTCCGTTTGATGGGGCCGGACGAGACGGCATCAAACCGGCTTACGGCGGTATTCGATGCGACCGACCGGATGACGATGGAGCGGGTGGACGTGAACGACGAGCACGAATCCCCGACGGGCCGGGTGATGGAAGTGTTAAGCGAACATCTCTGTCAGGGCTGGCTGGAGGGCTATCTGCTGACCGGCCGGCATGGGCTGTTTAACTGCTATGAGGCGTTCATCCACATCATCGATTCGATGTTCAATCAGCATGCCAAGTGGCTCAAGGTATGCAATAACATTCCGTGGCGGCGGCCAATCGCGTCGTTGAACTATCTATTGAGTTCGCATGTCTGGCGGCAGGATCACAACGGGTTCAGTCACCAGGATCCGGGCTTTATCGATCACGTGATGAATAAGAAGGCGGGAGTGGTTCGCGTCTATCTGCCGCCGGACGCCAATTGCCTGTTGAGCGTGACCGATCACTGTCTGCGCAGCCGCAACTACGTGAACGTGATTGTGGCGGGCAAGCAGCCGGAATTGCAGTATCTGGACATGGACGCGGCGGTGAAGCACTGTACGGCGGGCGCGGGCATTTGGGAGTGGGCCAGCAACGACGCCGGGCTGGAGCCGGACGCGGTAGTGGCCTGCTGTGGAGACGTGCCGACCATGGAAGCGCTGGCCGCGGTGGACTTGCTGCGCACCAACGTTCCGGATTTGAAGATTCGCTTTGTGAACGTGGTCGACTTGATGACCTTGCAGCCGCCGAGCGAACATCCGCACGGGATGCCGGATAAAGATTACGATTCTCTTTTCACTTGTGACAAGCCGATTGTATTCAACTTTCACGGCTACCCTTGGCTGATCCACAGGCTGACGTACCGGCGCGCGAATCAGCTGTTGCACGTGCGGGGCTATAAAGAGGAAGGGACCACGACCACTCCGTTCGATATGTGCGTGCTGAACGAAATCGACCGGTTCCATATCGCGATGGAAGTGTTGGACCGGGTTCCGCGCGTTCGCGATATGGCGGCCCACGCGCGCGAGCATTTCCGTATGAAGCTGATCGAGCACCAGCAATACACGCGGGAGTTTGGGGACGACTTGCCGGAAGTGAAGAATTGGAAGTGGCCGCACTAAGATGCTGGTACTGGTCCTGAACTGCGGCAGTTCCTCGTTGAAGTTTCAGCTCATCGAAACGAGCCGGGCGCAGATGGACGATGACAGCGACCGGGTGGTGGGACGCGGGCAGGTGGAGCGAATCGGGTCAGAGGACGCGAAAGTCAGCTGGCAGATCACGGGCAGCGGCAAACAGCAAAAGACCGAGCCGGTGAAGGATGCCGAGCAAGCGATTACGATCGCGTTCGAATCGCTGGCGAGCGCGGCCGATCCGCAACAGATTGAAGCGGCGGGGCATCGGTTCGTGCACGGCGGGGATTTGTTTCAGGAGTCGGTTGAGATTGACGACGCGACGCTGAAGCAGATTGAGAACCTGTCCGCGCTTGCGCCACTACATAATCCGCATAACCTGCAGGGCTACTACGCCAGCCGCAAGTTGCTGCCGAAGGCGAAGCAAGTGGCGGTATTCGACACTGCGTTTCATCAGACCTTACCTCGGCGCGCGTACCTGTATGGCATTCCCTATGAACTCTACGAGCGGGATAAGGTGCGTAAGTACGGGTTTCATGGAACGTCTTACCGGTATGTGTCGGCCCGCTTTGCGCGGATGCTGAACAAGCCAATCGAAGATATGAAGATGATTGTGGGCCATTTAGGGAACGGCTGCTCGCTGTGTGCGATAGACGGCGGCAAGTCGGTGGATACCACGATGGGATTCACGCCGATGGATGGGCTATTGATGGGTACGCGACCGGGTGAGATGGATCCGGCGGCGGTCCTGTTTCTGGCGGGGCGCGACCCGAAGGGAATCGAGGGCGTGGGAGAGATGTTGAATCATCGGGCTGGTCTGGCGGGAATTACTGGCGGGACGAGCGACATGCGGGACGTCCTAAACCTGCGGGATCAGGGGGACGCGCGCGCACGGGACGCGGTGGATGTGTTTTGCTACCGGATCGTCAAGAACATCGGGGCTTACCTCACGATTCTTGGGGGCGCGGACGGAATCGTGTTCACGGGTGGCATCGGAGAGAATGCGAGCGCGATCCGGCAGCAGGTGGGGGACGGTCTGAGTTGGATGGGTGTGACGGTGGATGGCGAGCAAAACAACGCCGCGCAGGGCGTTGAGGCGCGAATCAGCACGGACTCTTCGCGCATTCCAGTCTGGGTGATTCCGACGAAAGAAGAGCTGTTAATTGCCCGCGACACGCTTTTGTGCGCCACATGTGTTTCAATATGAAAACTCATGAGCGCCGGGCAGCCATTTACGATTCTGTGCTTTGCCAGTTACGAGAAGGGCCACGCTTTTCTTCAGGAGGCTAGACGGCAGGGGTGCCGCGTGCTGCTGGTGACGTCGCTGAGCTTGAAAGATGAGGCGCGGTGGCCCCTTGAAAGCATCGACGAGATCTTCTACATGCCGGATGAGCAGCAGGTCTGGGATCGGGAAGATACATTAAACTCGATCAGCTATCTGGCGCGTAATCATCGGATCGACCGTCTGGTGGCGCTGGATGAATTCGATCAGGAAATTGCGGCGGCGATTCGTGCGCATCTTTGTCTGGCGGGCATGGATGAGACCACGGCGCGGCGTTTTCGAGACAAGCTGTACATGCGGCATGCGGCGGCGGCAGCAGGCATTCGAGTCCCGGCGTTTTCGGCGGTGGTGAATCATGCGGATTTAGACGTGTTTACGAAGCGGGTACCGGGGCCCTGGGTGCTGAAGCCCCGGTTCATGGCGGGTGCGATCGGCATTAAGAAGATCGCGGCCGCGGAAGAACTCTGGGCGGTGTTGGAGGCGCTGGGCGACCGCCAGTCGTTCTATCTTTTGGAGCAGTACGTGCCCGGCAACGTGTGCCATGTGGACTCGGTGGTTTGGGATGGCGAAGTGATCTTCCGCGTGGCGAGCGCGTATGGCCGGCCACCGATGGATGTGTCGCACGGAGGCGGAGTCTTCACGACCTCGATACTGCCGCGCGGGGGCGATCTGGAACAGGAACTGACGAGTTTGAACGCGCAAGTGTTGAAGGCGATGGGGCATTGGCGCGGCGTGAGCCACACCGAGTTCATCGTCAGCCATGCGACGGGCGAGATCTTCTTCCTGGAGACGGCGGCGCGCGTGGGCGGGGCGCACATTGGCGACCTGGTAGAGGCGGCTTCGGGCTTGAATCTGTGGGCGGAATGGGCCCGCGTCGAAGCGTCCACGACGGAGACGCCGTATCGTTTGCCCGAAGTGAGATCCGATTACGCGGCCCTGATCGTGTCACTGTCGCGGCAGGAACGCCCGGACACATCCGGTTACGACGCGCCGGAGGTGGTGTGGCGCATGGACGAGAAACATCACGTCGGGTTGATTGTAGCCGCGCCGGATCATGAGCGGCTGGCGGCGCTGCGCGACCAGTACATTCAACGCGCGGGCGAAGAGTTCGGAGCCGTGTTGCCGCCGCAAGACCGCCCCACGCACTAACATAAGGAGTTGCCGGCTACCGTGGTTGCGATCGCATCGTTGAAGGGTGGACCCCTGCTCGATGCGTGTCTGGATGCGCTCGATCGGCAGACGGACCGGGATTTCGAAGTGATCGTGGTGGATAACAGCGGGACGGGCGCGATCGAAAGCCAGTTGGCGGGCCGGACGGGCGTGCGGGTGGATCGGAGTGCGCGGAACGTGGGATTCGCGGCGGCGATGAATCGGGCATGGGCGCTGTCGCAGGCGCGTTATCTAGCCACTCTGAACGATGACGTGGAATCGTCGCCACAGTGGCTGGGAGCGTTGCGGCGAGCCATGGAGAGCGATGCAGGGGTGGGCATGTGCGCCTCGCGGGTGCGGCTGAAAGGGACTTGCCTTCTGGATTCGGCGGGGATGCTGATCGGCGGGGATGGGTCTAGCAAGCAACGCGGGACACGGACAACCGGCGGAGATGTTCGGAGACGCGGCTGACGTCCTGATGCCGAGTGCGTCCGCCGCACTTTACCGGCGGGAAATGTTGGATGAGATTGGCTTGTTCGATGAAAACTTCTTCCTTTATTGCGAAGACACTGATTTGGGGCTGCGCGCGCGCCGGATGGGATGGGCTTGCGCGTATGTGCCGGATGCGGAAGTGGAGCACCACTACTCGCAATCCTCGGGCGCGGCTTCCGCTTTGAAAGCGTGGTATGTGGAGCGCAACCGGCTTTGGGTGGCAGTGAAGAATTTTCCGGCGTCGATGCTGTGGGCGCTGCCGTGGCAAACGGCAACGCGGTACTTCTGGCATCTGGTTTACATGCTGCAGAACCGGGGCGCCGCCGCGCAGTTCCGAAGTGAAAGCGGTGGCGGACTGGAGTTGGCGGGCATGGTGTTTCGCGCGCACTGGCTCGTGATTACGCATTTCGGGGAACTGCGGAGGAAGCGGCGGGCGATCCGGAAGACCGCGCGTATGACGCCGGGGGAATTTACGGGGCTCTTGAAGAAGCATTCCATTTCCGGCCGGAAGATTGCGGGCCAGTGAGAGAACAGCGCAAGCCGAACTCGCTGCTGATCATCGTGCCCGCGCTGAACGAAGAAGGCGCCATCGAAGGGGTAGTGCGTTCGATTCATCAGGAGATGCCGGGTGTGCCGGTGCTGGTGATTGACGATTATTCGACGGACGCGACCGTGCTCCGCGCCAAGAAAGCCGGGGCCGAAGTGGTGAGCCTGCCGCGCCACCTGGGCCTGGGCGGATGCGTGCAAACCGGCTACAAGCTTGCCTTTGAACTGGGGTTCGATTACGTGGTGCGTGTGGATGGTGATGGGCAGCACGATGCGCGGGACATTCCGCTGATCTATGAGACTTTGGTGCGATCCGGGGCCCACATGGTAATCGGCTCGCGGTTCATCGAACAGAATGGGCGGTATACGTCGCCCATGCGCGGATTGGGAATCGTATTTTTTCGCTGGATGCTGGGGCTGGTGCTGGGCAAGCCGGTGCACGATCCGACCTCGGGATTCGTGGGAGTGAACCGCACGGCGCTGCAGGTATTCAGCCGGACGTTCCCGCTGGAGTATCCGGAAATCGAAGCGTTGGTGGTGTTGCAGCGGCGGCGGTTCCGTTTCGAAGAAGTTCCGTGCCGGGTGCTACCGCGCACTACGGGCCGGTCATCGATAACACCCGCAAAGTCGGTGTACTACATCATCCACGTGATGCTGGGGATCGTGGTGAACGTGCTGAAGTATGATGCTCGTAGCGTGCGTACACCGGAAAGCCGTCATTCTGAAAAGCCCTGATGTCCCGCCTGCTTGTCTTCACTAGCGCGATCAGCGTTCTCTTGTTTTTGCTGGTGCTCTTCTCTGTGCGGCGGGCGCGGATTCGGGCCGAGTACTCGGTCGGCTGGTTGGTAGCGGCGGCGGCACTTTTCGGGCTGTCGCGGTCGGAGTGGCTGCTGCGAGCGGGCGCGGCGATGCTGCACATCGAACAGCCTCCGGTGGTGCTGCTCGTAGGCGTGTTCGTGGTGTTTCTGCTGCTGTTTTTCTGGGCTTCCATTTTGCTTTCGCAACTGCGGGATGACACGGTGGCTCTGGTGCAGCGCATCGCGATTCTCGAGTTTCAACTGCATCATTTGCGGGACCATGGTGAAGGTAGTCAGGAGCTCTAGGAGTCAGCCCGCGCCGGTAGTGGTGGCGCCGAAGCCTCGATCCGGATGGCTCTGGGCACTGCTCCTTTTCGGCGGAGCGTTGGTGGCGGCGTTTCTTGCGTATGCCCCAGCCCTTGGCGGCGATTTTGTCTTCGACGATCGTGGCCTGCCGATGTTTTTTACGAACGCGGCCGCTCTTCCGTTGCGCGCGTGGATAGGTGTGCGTCCGCTGCTGATGGCTACGTTCTATGCCAATTTCCAGCTATCGGGATTAGATCCCGGGCCGTATCATGCATTCAACGTTGTTCTGCACGCGGGCTGCGCCGTTCTCATCTTTTTTGCGATCCGGCGGCTTCTGGAATGGGCGGGAACGGACGTGGGAAAGCGGACCGGCCTGGCCGCTTTTGGAGCCGCGCTCTTTTTACTTCACCCGGTGCAGACCGAAGCCGTGAGCTATGTCGCCAGCCGATCGGAAAACCTCAGCGTGCTGTTCTTCCTTGGCGCGTTCAATCTGTTTCTTTATCGCAAGAAGGTGGCGATCGATTTCAAAACCAGCGCGTTCGTCCTCGTGCTTTACGTGTGCGCCATGAGTTGCAAGGAGCACACGGCGATGCTTCCGGCGGTGCTTCTGCTGACTGATTACTTCTTCAATCCCGGCTTCTCGTGGGCTGGAGTGAGGAATAACTGGAAGCTCTACGTTCCGGTTGCAATCGCGGGCGCGGGTGGCCTGTACTACTTCTCGACGTACATTGTGGCGGGCTCCAATCTTGGGTTCGGTATGAGGGGCTTGACGTGGTACGACTACCTGCTGACCGAGTTCCGCGCGATCTTTGTCTACCTTCGGCTATTCCTGCTCCCGTATGGGCAGAGCGTCGATTACAACTTCCCCGTTTCGCACCACCTGCTTGAGTATGGGTCGGTGTTTTATGGAATCGCGCTGCTTGGAGCGATTGCGGCGGCCGTGTATTTCCGAAAGCGGTATCCGATCGCAAGCTACGGGTTTCTGACGTTCCTATTGCTGCTGGCGCCCACCAGTTCGATTCTGCCAATCAAAGATCCGCTGGCGGAGCGGCGTTTGTATCTTCCGTTTATCGGGCTGGCGCTGATGGCATGCGAAGCGGCTTTGCGGATCGAGTGGAAGCGAAACCGATTGTACGCCGTGCTCACCGGCGTTTGTGTGGTGCTTGCCGTTCTGACATTTAATCGAAATCAGAAATGGACGGGGATGGAAGCGCTGTGGGAGGATGCGGTTTCGAAAGATCCGAACAACACGCGCGCCTTGATGGGTCTGGCGGATGCATATGCCTTGCGCGGGCGCTGCGGCGAAGCCATACCGTATTTTCAGAGGGCGGAAAAGCTGGATCCCTCCGACTATAGGAACACATACAACCTGGCAAGTGCTTACGATTGCGTGAACCAGGAAGACGCAGCCATGGCGGGGTATCGCAAGGCGCTCGCAATCAAGCCGTCGGCGGAGGCGTGGGCGCACCTAGCGATGATCCAAATGAAGCAGAGGCAGTTCGATGACGCGTACCGGTCATTGGCGCAGGGCGGTAAGACGGACCCCTCGTACTTGCTGTCTTACACGTACACTGGCATTCTGGATCTGGCGTTCTCGCGCTTCGATACAGCGGCCGCACAGTTCCGGCATGTGTTGAGCGTGGACCCCACCAACGACCTGGCGCTACGCGGGCTGGACCGGGCGCAAAAGCACGAGCGCCAATTTTGATTCGGATCGGCGTGAACGCGCTGTATCTGATTCCAGGCGCCGTGGGCGGCACGGAAATCTATCTGCGGAACGTGCTCAGCGCGCTGGCGCAGACCGATCGGGTGAACCAGTATTTCGTGCTCCGGAATCGCGATACGGGTTACGATCTGACGCCGATCGCGGAGAACTTTCACGATTGCCCGCAGCCAGTTAGCGGCCGCTCGCGTCCGACGCGCCTGCTTTATGAACAGACCGGGCTGGTAATGGCCTGCCTGCGCTTGCACTTGGATGTGCTGTTCAATGGGGGCTTCACGGCGCCACTTGCCTATCCGGGACCCATGGTCACCGTCTTCCATGACTTGCAATACAAGCGGCACCCGGAGTACTTCAGGCCTTTGGATCTGCCTTTCTGGCGATTGATGCTTCCGCTATCGGCGGCGCGTTCCAACCGCATTGTTGTTCTTTCGCGTGCAGTAAAAGCGGATCTGATGGAGTTTTACAAGATTCCCGAAAGCCGCATTGCTGTTGTTCCGCATGGAGTGGAGCCGGAGTTTGCGCGCATTGCGGAACGGCGCCTACGGAACCCTCCCTCCGCGAAGCTGCTGCTCAGCGTTTCCACCTTGCACCCGCATAAGAACCTAGATGGTCTACTTACGGCGTTCGCGCGTTTCCGGGTAACTTTTCCAGGCTGGAAACTGTGTCTGGCGGGGCTGAAGGGCTTTGAAACGGCAGCGATCGAGGCAAGACGGAAAGAGCTAGGTTTGGAAGACGCCGTAACGATTCCGGGATGGCTGCCACGGTCGGAAATTTACGATCTATTTGCGAACGCAGCGGGGTTCGTGTATCCATCCAAATTCGAAGGTTTCGGAATTCCGGTGTTGGAGGCGATGGCGGCCGGCGTTCCCGTTGCTTGTTCGCGGCTGCCGTCTTTGATGGAGTTTGCCGAGGGCTTTGTTCGCTTCTTCGATCCTGCGGATATGGTGGAGATTGCTGAAGCGTTGGAGGCGCTTGCGGTGGACTCGGAAAGCCGGGAGACGTTGCGTGCTGCGGGAATGCAGCGGGCGCGCGCCTTCGGGTGGGAACGTTCGGCGCTGTCGCTGACCGGTTTATTCGAACAGACCGCTTACGACGCTACGCGTTCGAAGAAATCCCAGGATTGACGGGCAACTTGGGGCCAGCGGTAATGTACGGTCGCGTAGGCCTTGCCGCGCGCGCCTAAGTCCGCCCGCAATGACGGCTCCGTAAGCAAGCGGAACAGAGCCTGGGTGATGGAGGAGACGGAGCGCGGTTCTACTAACAGGGCGCTTCCGGCCGCGACTTCCGGCATGCTGGAGATGTCTGATGTGAGGCTTGGAACTCCACAGGCCATGGCTTGCGCTAGAGGGAATCCGAAGCCTTCGTACAGCGAGGGGTAGGCGAGCGCGGTGGCGCCGGCGGTAAGCGCGGGCAAGTCCGATTCCGCCACGTAGCCCCGAAACTCCACTCCGGGAATGCCGCTTTTCAAACGGGTCATGGTGGCTGTGGACATCCACCCGGTTGGTCCGGCGATCACCAGATCGAACGCAGCCCTCGCGTCTTTGGGCAAGGCGGCCCAAGCATCCAAGAGACGGTCGATATTCTTCCGCGGCTCAATGGTCCCGACGGTGAGCACGTAAGGGCGCTTGCGCTGGTCGGGCAGGGCCGTGAAATATTCTTCTGGAACGCCGTGGGGAATGACCTTGATGCGTTTTTCGTCTAGCCCGAGCAGTTCCACGGCGTCGCGCAGCGCGCTTTCGGAAACGGCGATCAGGCCGTCGGCGCGCTTCCAGACGGATTCGGCCATCCGGTAAGCGGCGGCATTGTTGGCGCGGCTATGAAACTCTGGCATGCGCCAGCAAGTGAGGTCGTGAATATGCGAGGTGAGCCGGTGCGTGCGTGGGGGAATGTGGGACTGCGGAGATCCATGAAAGAGGGAGAAGCGTGGCAACATCCGGCGAGCAATCGGATTCGTGGCAGGGTGATTCAAGGCAGCGATCAGGACCAGGCGCCAATCGGGAATCCCGCTTTCCCGGCCCTGATCGTGATGCAGTGGATCCATGCGGTTCAGAAACGGAAAGTACTCGATCTCGTTGTGGCCGCGTGATTCGGCGAGAGCGCGAGCCCAGTAATAGAGATGATTCTTGACGCCCGCGCTACGGAGCAATGTCGGCGTAAGATCGAGCGTAAGCCGCATTGCCGCGAAGACCGTTCCATCGTCAGTCTCGCATGATCGAGTGAACCTGCTGAGCGCGGCATATGATGGGTGCTGTGAAATTCAGACTCTTGTGGCTCGGGCTGGCGTGGGCCGCGATCCTGCCGGCAGCCGATCGCGTGTACATCGGGACCTATACGGCCCATGGAAGCAAGGGAATTTATCGCGCGGAGTTCGACCCGGCGTCCGGTGAGCTCGCCGTGCCGGTGCTGGCGGCCACGGCTGCTGATCCGTCGTTCCTGATCGCAAGCTCGGGGAAGCCTTTCGTCTACGCGGTGAATGAAGGGAGCCAGAAAGTCAGCGCATTTCAGGTGCTGCCCGGAGCGGGCGATCTGATGCTGATCAATCAGGCCGAGACCGGCGGCGGGCCGTGCCATCTGGCTTTGGATCGAACCGGGCGCATGCTCGTGGTGGCCGATTATGGTGGTGGAAATCTGGCTACGTTCCCAGTACGCACGGACGGCAGCTTGGGGAACCGGGCGAGCTTAATCCGATTCACCGGGAAGGGGCCAAATGCCGAACGGCAAGAAGCTCCACACGCGCACTCGGCAACATTCACGGCGAATAACCGCTTCCTTCTGGTGAACGATTTGGGGACTGACCGCACGCTGATTTATCGCGTTCATCCCGAAACGGCGCAAGTCGATCCGCTGCCGCCGGGCCAGGCAAATCCGGGCGCGGGTCCACGGCATTTGGTGATCGATCCGCAAGGGCGTTATGTTTACGTGCTCAATGAGATCCAATCAACCGTCACCCGGTTTGCCTGGGATGCGCAACAGGGGTCGATGCGAAAGCTGGATACTACGCCGGCGCTTCCGGCCGACTTTCATGGCGAGAACACGGCGGCGGAGATAGCGATGGACAAGGGAGGGAAAACGATTTACACGTCGAATCGCGGGCACGACAGCATTGCCGTCTTTCACGTGAGCGCTGACGGTTCCCTGAAATTGGTCCAGAATATCCCTTCCGGCGGTAAGGGCCCGCGGAACTTCGCTATCGATCCGGCGGGCCGTTGGCTGCTGGCGGCGAATCAGACTTCCGGCAACGTTGCGGTGTTTGCTATTGACGGTCAGACGGGCCAACTAGCAGACGCGCATCGGAATATTGCTGTGTCTGAGCCGGTTTGCCTCCTCTTCATAAATTAAGATCAAGGGCTTACTAGTACCGAAGAGTTTTGCCAAGAACTGTAGGACGGCCCCACAAGAGGTCTATCACAGGTATAATTCGGGTACAACTTTCAATTGTATTTCGACTTATTCAAGGAGCTTTTCTTTTGATTCGTAGCACCCGTATTCTTCTCACGTGCGTACTTTCGGCGGCGCCGATCTTCGCACAAGGCGCCCATATCATGGGCATTGGCGACAGCCTCGGCGAAGGCGACCAGTCGGCAAACGCGTTCACGCTCAGTCAGCAGCAGTCGTATGTAAATTATGTTGCGACGCAAGCGAAGGTTCCATTAAACCTTCCGCTAATCACTAGCGGCAAGTTCGGATTCGTCGGCCTTACTAACGGCCGAACGCGCACCGACGCAGCTCTGCATCCCGAAGATGTCGCCGTGTCTGGCGCTACCGTTCATGACGTTTTGAACACTGCGGCAAGCGCAAAAATTAAACACGAAGTGGATCTGGTACTGCAGCCCTACACCGGGATGACCCAGATTCAAGTGGTTGAGCAAGTAAAGCCGGGCATATTGTTTTGCTGGGTAGGCAATGACGATCTGATCAATTACGTTCTGGACTTCACGCATCTGAACGCTCCGAAGAACATTACGCCGATCACCAGCTTTACCGCGGACTATCAAGCTTTGATGTCCCGGCTGAAAGCTACCGGATCGAAGGTTGTGGTGGCAAACATAGCGGATCTTACGAAGGTAGGCTTCCTGTTCAACAATGACGACGTGACTAAGTTTCTCGGCCAGAACTACAATCTACCGGCCGGTTCTTATACGACGTTCGGCGCCGTAGTCCTGATCAAGATGGGTATGGCGACACCCTCTATTCTGACCAACCCCGCGTACGTCTTGAGCGCTTCGCAGATCTCGCGCATTCAGAATCAGATCCAGCAATATAACCAGGTAATCAGCGCCGCCGCCGCGGCTAATGGCTTCCCCGTGGTAGATGCTTTTTCGATCACCGATTCTTATGTGACTAAGCCCATCACCATCGAGGGCGTGACCATCACGAATCACTATAATGGCGGTGCATTTAGCCTGGACGGTATTCACCCGTCCGACACTGGTTACGCGATCTTTGCCAACGCGTTTATCAGGACGACCAACACGGCGTACAGTCTCACGATTCCAGAGCTTACGCTTAACCAGGAGATTGCAGTGTTCAATGCAGATCCCTTTGTCGACTTCAACGGAAATGGAATTGTTCCGGGCCGCCCGATGAGCGGTTTGCTTGAGACGCTGGGACCAAAGCTCGGCGTTTCCGGCGATACTCACGAGCACGGTACTCCCGTAAATGAAGGATCTGTCAACACCGGGAAGGTCGACATCTATGACTTTATGCGGACTTACTTCGTTGCTAAGGGCCTGAATCCCAACAGCGCGTGGCAGCAGGAAGATGCTGTGAACGCTGTCAAGGAAATGTTAAACGCGCCGAGAGACTAACAACCTGTTACAGGGGCCTGGATCACTCCGGTCCGGGCCCAGCTTTACTGATTTACCCCGCTCGCTAGAAACCCGCCATCCACCGGCAATACCACCCCGTTCACAAAGCTTGAAGCATCCAACGCCAGGAACACAGCGGCCGCGGCAATCTCGTCAGTGGTTCCGAAACGCGCTTGCGGGGTACGCATCAAGAACTCCTGCCCGCGTGGAGTCTCGTCCAGTAACTTCTGGTTGAGTTCGGTCCGGACCACGCCGGGAGCGATAGCGTTCACGCAAATCCCGTGACGCGCCCATTCGATGGCGAGCGACTTAGTGAGTGAAGCGATGGCCGCCTTACTGGCCGAATAAGCGGCCACTTCATAAAGCGCGACGAATGTCGATAGCGACGCGATATTGATGATGCGGCCATATCCGCGCTCGATCATGTGCGCGCCAAAGATTTGGCAGCAGCGTAGCGCACCGGTAACATTCGTGTCGAAGATGGCGTTCCATTCCTCATCTGTAACCTGCAAAGTCGGCGTGCGTTTGGTGCGGCCCGCGCAGTTGACCAGGATATGGATCTGTCCAAAGGCGGCCACCGCCGCATCACGTAAGCTGACGATACTGGCGCGGTCCGAAACATCGACTGGATGGACCAGTGACTTGCGGCCCTGCCTTTCGATAGAACCAGAAACTTGTTCGCAGAGATCGGCGCGCCGACCCGTTGGAATCACGTTTGCGCCTGCCTCCGCCAACGCGAGCGCAATGGATTTTCCGATGCCTGAGGTGGCGCCCACAACCACGGCGTTGCGGCCTTCTAAACTGAACCGGTGCGAACTCATTTAGGCATTCACCTCGACCCTTATTTTCTGAAAGGCGCTCGGGTTCGCGCTCCATTGCTCGAACGCTTGGCCAGCCGCACGGAACGGAACGGTATGGGAGATGGCGGCATCCACGGGAAAACGGCCGGTTGCAAGCATGCGAATTACGGCGGCGAAATCCTCCGGTTGGGCGTTGCGCGTGCCCAGAATATCCAGCTCCTTCTGCACAAACCAGCGCGTTTCATAGCTGACCGGTTCCTTGGCATATCCGATGTAGACCACGCGGCCCGTCCAAGCGACTTCATCGATGGCCGCGCGGAATGTCTCCGGCAGGCCGATGGCTTCGATAATGACATCCGGTCCTAGGCCGGAAGTGAGTTCGAGCAGACGCTCGTGAAGAGGCTCGCGAGCGGTGTTGATCGTATGCGCGGCACCTGACTGACGGGCCAGATGCAGCTTGGCGTCGTCCACGTCGATCGCGATCACGTTGGCATCGCGAAACGCTGCCCCAGCTACCGCTCCGAGACCAACCCCGCCGCATCCAAACACGGCGACTGTGTCGGCCTTCGTAACGCGGCCGCGGCTTACGGCGTGGAAGCCCACGGTCAAGGGCTCCACAATGCTGAGGTGGTGAATGGGAAGGCCGTCGGCGACAATCAGCCGGGAGTATGGCACGGTAATGAAATCGGTAAGCGCGCCATCCCGCTGCACGCCGAAGGTTTGATTGAACTGGCATGCGTTCGAGCGACCCCGCAGGCAGGACGCGCATTGGCCGCAGTTGGTATATGGCGAAACGGCGACGTTCCCGCCTATTTGAAGTTCGGTGGGCGCCGGTCCATTGAGATCCACAATGGTTGCGGCGATTTCATGCCCCGGCACGCGCGGATAGCTGACCAGCGGATTCTTGCCGCGATACGTACTGAGATCGGTTCCGCACAGCCCGACCGAGCGCACTTGCAGCAGCGCATGGCCTGGTGGCGGAACCGGCTCCGGGCGATCTTCAAAGTGAAACCGATAGGGCTCGTCAATTACCAGCGATTGCATGGAACCCGGAGTTTATCAGGCGGCGCGATAAGCCGGCCTACTTCGAGACGGGTTCGGCAACATTCGGTGCCGGCGGATTAAATACGACCTGAAGCAATTGCAACTGCTGGGCGAGAAAGCCGGTGTCCTGGACATAGGTCACGTACTCGGTTTGCCCGTTTCCTGAGGCGAATTCCGGATGGGCCAGAGCTGCGTAGTCGGCGTTGTTCTGGTAGCCCGGCAGGCCCGTGTAGAACTGGGTTTGCGCCGACCATGGTCCCCACGGCTGGTACGCGACGTTGTAATAGAGATTGCTATTGAAGACGCCGCTGTAAATGGCCACATACATTCCCAGATAGGTGTCGTAGAAGATGGACGAACCCGCCGCGCCGCCATTAAAAACCGTCACCGCGTCGGCTGCACTGGCGCTCCACGTGTTATTGCCCGCGTAGTAGGTCCACGCGCTCGGCGTAGTCACGTTTGCCAGTGGAACCTTCGCCACCTGCGTGTTTTCAATGAGGAATCCGCCGAGATTCCCGTACATATAAAGCGTGTCGCCAGAGATTACCCAACCGGAACTGAAGCCGACCTGCGTGCCTTGAAACATCAGGGTCGGATACGGTGTTCCCGGACTGACTACCGGACGTGTGATCTTACCGTTCTGCCAGATGGCGACGCCTTCGCCGATATTGATCCAGCCACTGATGGTGGGGGAGCGCCAGATTTCGTCGTAGAAGATGAAGACGCGATTGCGCGCGACGTCGGGAACCAGCGGCCCCGGCCAGATCGCGAACTCAGCGCCGCAGGGAGTTGCCGTGCAGCTCTTGGAATTGTGCGCGGCGTTGTAGGCGGTTTCCCAGGGCAGGAAGGGGAAAAATTGAGTGGGGTCGCCCAGAGCGTCCACGTAATCGCCATTCAATGTGATGCCTTGTGACGCGTCGAGGTTGGTTGCCCACGACATGGAATTGCTGAAGAAGTTATTCCCGGAGGCATTGTTCTGGGTAAGCGCCGTGTCATTGAACGCCCACACGGATTTACCATTGATCAGCGCGCTGTAAGTGCCGTCCCGGCCCTGCACCAGAGGATTCTGCTTGACGATGCCCATGGCGGTTACGGATTGAATGTTGGGGATCGGAGGCGGTCCAGTCTGCGCGTTCGAAACACCGAGCCCGAGCGCGGAAACACATCCGCATAAAAGGAATCTGAAAAATTGCATAAGTTTCTTATCCTAGCGGGCGTGGCGGCGAATGTCCATGAACGGGAGGTGAAGATTTTGGCTCTGTCTGTGACACTGGCTCTTGACTCTGAGCCTCTGGCTTGCAGACAGGAGCCAGAACAATTCACTCGCACCATTACCGCAGCCGGTAATTGTGCGGGAGCCAGCCTGCCGTAGGAAAAGCGAGACAGGACGAATTTTCGTCACTACAATCATCCGTTTGAATCTGCTATTTTCTGTACTAACACGATTCTGCGTGGCCTTCATCTTCGACCCCGAGAAGAACGACCGAAATATCCGCGAGCGCGGCCTATCGTTCGAGCGAGTGGCCGAGATGAACCTAAACACCGCCCTAATAGCCTAGGTACCCGGCGGCACTATGGCGAGAGCCGGTATCGCGTATTTGGCGCTGCTTGGTGAACGCCTGCTTCGGCCTGAGACTCGCAGGTGTAAAGTTTTAGACACAGAACAGCGTTAAGACCCGTCTAAGGTTTGCGGGCCGCCCCATTCGCGTCGACAGCGATCTCGCGCTTTTTTCCATGACCGGACGCCACGGCCTCATAAGAGACCAGCCCGCCTTTGGTGACCGACTCCACGGCCGTCACCTTCGCGCTCCCGGCAAGTTTTTGCAAACCGGCACTCACTGCGGGTGGAACTTCCGACGTACTTAGAGCCTGCTCGACTTCCACGACTATTCCCTTGTCATCGAGGAGAATATCCTTCGACTTTCCAACAGCGCCCGTTTGGATCTCATAAAAGGTTTTCCCGTTTTCGACTTCCTTGGCGTAGCCGCGAACGGTAAGTCCTTCACTCTGCTGCGTCGCCGTACGCTGGACATTTGCCGGCAGGTCTTGAAATCGGACCGGTTTCTCACTTCCCTGGGCGAGACCCGAGAGAAGGGTAAGGGATAACAAGAGGGCGAATTGCTGGGTCATTGGCGTAGAGTATCAGCGCCGCCACGACGTTTAGCTGAAGAAATCAACAAATCTGCGAGGGCTTTCACCCGCACGCCACTAGTATTGCGAGGTACGTCCGCCCATGCAAGCAGAAGCCACCCGTCACGGATGGATGAAATTCATTTTACGAGGGTTGCGTTTGCTCGCCGACGCCGGAATACTGGCCCTCCCGGGGCTGCTTCTGTGCATCGCGCCGCATCCGGCGCAGGCGGCCGGATTCTCGATCATCGGCACGGAACCGGGCGCATGGCCGGACATCTTGTCGTCAATCGGATACCGGCGTTCGCCCGCGGTCGACGCCCAGCTTTTCGTCGGCAGGCCTGGAGCTCCCGCGTCACCGAACTGGAGCGTGAAACTCGCCAGCGGCTGCATCCTAGTCCTCGAAGGCGAATCGCCGCTGGCCGCCAGCTTCGGGTTCCGCCCCGGCAAAGAAACGGTTCGCGTCGCCAGTTTGCAGGACGTGCACCGCCCCGGTTTGCCCATCATCTTCGAACACGCCTTGGAAGTGCACCGGTACGATATTCCGGCCGACGCCGAGGTTTTTGCCACCGAAAGATGGACCAGCGCCCCTATGGTGGCCGGCGTGCGGCGCGGTCCGGGCGCGATCCTCTGGGTGGCGGCCGATCCAGGTAAATCCGGCTATGAGCGCTTCCCTTACCTGCTGCAATCGCTCACCGACCTCGGCATGGAACCGCCGTTCCAATCCGGCCGCCTGTGGGCTTTCTTCGATTCCGCCTACCGGTCGCACGTGGATATGGATTACTTGGCCGCGCGCTGGCGGAAATCCGGTATCGCCGCCATCCATGTGGCCGCCTGGCATTTCTACGAGCCGGACGCCGAGCGGGATGCCTATCTTAAAACGCTGATCGCCGCGTGCCACAAGCGCGCCATCACCGTTTACGCCTGGATCGAACTGCCGCATGTCAGTGAGCGATTCTGGGCGGAGCATCCTGACTGGCGTGAGAAAACGGCTGTCGGGCAGGACGCGCAGCTGGACTGGCGGAAGCTGATGAACCTGACCAATCGCGACTGCTTCGGCGCCGTGAGCGCCGGTGTTCAGGATCTGGTCCAGCGCTTCGATTGGGATGGCGTCAACATGGCCGAACTGTATTTCGAGTCGTTGGAAGGCGCCTCCAATCCCGCGCGCTTTACGCCGATGAACGCCGACGTGCGGGCCATGTTCCGCAGTCAAAACGGCTGGGATCCAATGGACATCTACGCCGATCGCAAGGACGCGCAATCGCTTCGGACATTTCTCGACTTCCGCGCCGACCTGGCGAACCGGATGCAGAACGAGTGGCTAACGGAAGTCGAAAAATGCCGCTCCACCAAGCCCGATCTCGACATCGTTCTCACGCACGTTGACGATCGCTTCGATGCCGGCATGAAAGATGCAATCGGGGCCGATGCGGGGCGGGTTTTGCCCATGCTGCAATCGAGGGACTTCACGTTTCTGATTGAAGACCCCGCCACCGTATGGAACCTGGGTCCGCAGCGCTACCCGGAAATCGCCAAGCGCTATCAGCCGATTAACCCCCGGCCGGACCGGCTGGCGATCGATATCAATGTGGTGGACCGGTATCAAGACGTTTACCCGACCAAGCAGCAGACCGGCACGGAACTTTTTCAACTGGTCCATTTGGCGGCCGCGGCGTTTCCGCGGGTGACTCTCTACTTCGAGAATTCGATCTTGCGGCCCGATATGGCGCTGCTGCCGTCAGCTGCGGCGGTAGTTAACCGGTTTGAAAAAATCGGAGCGAAGACTCTCATTGACGCGCCGTATGGGGTGGGGATTCCCTGGCATGGGCCCGCGCTGGTGGACGGCAAACCTTGGGCGGCGCTCAACGACGCCGTCTTGTGGATGCCCGCCGGAACGCATTCCGTGCAGCCGGGCGCGACGCCTGCTCCCGTGCGCGTGCTCGATTTCAACGGAACGCTAGAGGGCGTGGAGAGTTCCGGACACAAGACGCTGATCACCTACCGCAGTTCGACCCGGGCGATTGCGCTACTCGACCGAAATTCAACACGCGTGGATGTAGATGGTGCACAATTCTGCACAACGGCGGAACAAACCAAGGGCGGCTTCCTGCTCCTGCTGCCGCGCGGCCAGCATACCGTTACTGTGACGGTCGAGTGACTGCCTGGCGCGTCCGCACTTCGACCTTGCGCATTGGCATCCGGTCAATAATATGAAGGATTTGATCGAGGGGAGCGATATCGGCCCACCGGTGTTTCTCGTTGCCGTCTTTTCCGATCAGGATTACGGTAAATACCGGTTCACCAATTCGGAACTGGTTTCGCAACCGCATTCCATCCCCGCCGACGATCGGCAGAACGAGGATTTCCCGCTCGGCCATTTCCGTTTTGTGTTTTTCGAAGATCGATTGCTGCCGGATCAGCCTTGCATCCTCTGATGTCGGCGCGAAAATCAGGACTACCCGGTTTTTCCAAACGTAGCGGGCAAGCTGGTGACTTGACACTTAACGCTCCTTTCTTGTGAGCCATCCGTGAGACCGCAACCAAACCGCGAGCATATCCGGCCATTTCGACAGGATCGGATCGTAAAACGCCAGCCCGACGCCATGCGGACCATGTTCGAAGACATGCAGTTCCGCGGGAATGCCGGCCGCGCGAAGAGCTCCGAAATAGAGCAGGCTGTTCTGCACCGGGACCACGGGGTCGTCCGCCGTGTGGAACAGGAAGGTAGGCGGCGTTTGCTGGCTGACCCGTTTTTCATTGGATAGATCTTCAACGAGTGCCGGATCGGGATTTGGCCCGAGCAAATTGTGAAGCGACCCCTGGTGGGCAAAAGCGCCGAACGAGATCACTGGGTAGGCGAGGATGGCGAAATCGGGGCGGCTGGAAAAGCGGTCGATCGGGTCACGCGCTGTAACCGAGCCTCGTTCGGAGTGCGTGGACACGGTGGAGGCTAGGTGGCCTCCCGCCGAAAACCCCCAAATTCCGAGGCGTTCCGGGTCGATGCCGTAATCGAGCGCATGGGCGCGGATCAACTTCATCGCGCGCAGCGCGTCGTTCAGTTCGATAGGATGGTGATACTTTGGACCAAGCCGGTACTGCAGGACGAACGCAGTCACGCCGTACCCGTTCAACCAACGTGCAACCTGAGCGCCTTCGTGATCCATCGCCAGAGCTTGATATCCACCACCGGGTAGCACCAAAACGGACGTACCATTCGGTGCAGGGGCCGGGTAGATGGTGAACTTCGGCTGATCGGCGTCGGCGGTGCCTTGCGCTCCGGGCGCGCCTTCGGGCCATAGCAGGACCGTCTTAAGGGCCGGGGGCTCGGCCGCAGAAGTCGCTAGGCAGGCAATAGTTAAATAGGTTGCGTAGGTCGCAACCGGCAGCTTCCACATGGGAATAACCATGCTACTGCGTTTGTAGCTCGATTGCGCGCTAAAGGAGTGACAAATCGATCAATTCCATTGGTCATCAACTTGCCTGTGCGAAGGAACAGGAAGTTATTTATGCGCAAGCTGATTGTGTTTTTGTTCTTAGCTATAGCCTCCACCTGCTTTGCTCAACGCGGCGGTGGTGGACATTCGGGTTCCAGCGGCGGCGGACATTCAACGTCCTATGGTGGCCACGGTTTTAGCGGTGGCGGGTATTCTCACGGCAGTTACGGTGGTGGTTATGGGCGTGAAGGCTTTGGCGGCTACCGCGGAGGCTACGGGTACGGCGGATATCGCGGAGGCTATTATCGAGGCGGCTACGGCGGCTATTACCGCGGGGGTTGGGGCTACGGAGGCTTTGGGTTTGGCCTAGGTTTCTACCCTGGTTATTACGGGGGGTATTATGACGGCTATGGTTACGATCCCTACGGGTATTATCCGTACGATTACTACGCTTACCCTAGCGCCTATTACGGTCACCGGCGTTATCCCCGAGTAGTGGTGGGGGTCGGAGTGGGCGTCTATGGCGGGGGCTGGCGGCACTTCGGTCGTTAAACTTTGCGGCCCTCCATCCGGCTACAGGGAGCAACATCCTTGTAGCCGGTGGATTTTGACAACCAAGTGCGCGAATTCAGCCAGCCGACGTCCGGCTCTTGACGGGCAGCCGCTGGATGGCATTTCGCATAAGCTGCAGACCAACGTCGCCGGTTGAGCTCAGAATTGATTCCGGATGGAATTGGACAGCTTCCACGGGCAAGTCCCGGTGGCGCACTCCCATAATCACTCCGTCTTCCGACTCCGCCGTTACTTCAAGATCATGAGGCATGCGCTCTGGAAGAGCATAGAGCGAGTGATAGCGACCGACCATAAATTCTTCTGGCAAGCCTTCGAAAATTCCAGTTCCCCGATGGCGAATGCGGGAGGGCTTTCCGTGAACCGGATAGTCGAGCACACCGAGCACGCCGCCGAACGCCTCCACGATTCCCTGCAAACCCAGGCAGACCCCAAAAATGGGCAAGCTGCGCCGCACGGCCTCCAACACCAAGTCCGGAACACCGAAATCCCGTGGGCGTCCGGGACCTGGGGAGATCAGCAGCAGATCCGGGGCAAGTTCATCGAGCAACTCGAGCGGGAACCCGGAACGGTAGGTAACGACCTCGGCGCCCGTCTGGCGCGCATAGTTGGCCAAGGTATGAATGAAGCAATCGTTGTGATCCACCAGCAGAAGCTTCAGGCCTGTGCCTGGCATACTGCAATGACGGACCTCATCGGCGGGCGCGGTTTTCCCAAGAATGCGGAAGAACCCTGTAGCTTTTAACCGCGTTTCGCGTTCCTCGCTGGCCGGATCGGAATCGTAAAGCAGCGTGGCGCCAGCCGGATAAGTCGCGATTCCATTGCGCAGATACGTGGTGCGGATCAGGATTCCCGTGTTGATATCGCCGTTGAGCATGAGCGCCCCGACCGCCCCGCCGTACCATCCGCGCGCAGTCTTTTCGAGAGATTCAATAGCGAGGGCCGCCGCCTTTTTGGGCGCACCGATCAAGGTAACGGCCCACATGTGGCTGAGGAAGGCATCGAGCGAATCGAAGCCCGGCTCCAGGAGACCCTCCACATGATCCACCGTGTGGAACAGGCCTGCATACGATTCGATCAACCGCCGCCCGATCACCTTCACCGAACCGGGGTCGCACACGCGGGATTTATCGTTGCGATCGACGTCGGTACACATCGTGAGTTCCGACTCTTCCTTGGCGGAATTGAGCAAGGCCCGGATCGCTTCCGCGTCGCGTAACGGGTCTCCCGTGCGGCGGGCCGTACCGGAAATGGGGCACGTTTCAATGCGCGGACCTTCACTTCGGATAAACATCTCCGGAGAAGCTCCGATCAGTTGCTCGTCACCCAGCTGTACCAGGAACTCATACGGGCTAGGGCTGGCCTGTTGCATTTTGACGAACAGCTCGCTGGCCTTCCCGGTATACGGGGTTCGGAAGCTCTGGCGGAGCACCACCTCGTAGAAATCGCCCTGGCGCATGCCTTCGCGCACAGTCTCGACGTTGGCGATGTACTCTTCCGGTGTATGGTCGCTCGATATGATTCCGGCGCTGGGAGAGGAGGAAATCGCCCTTGTCGATGGCCGCGCGTTCACCCTGGCCGCGGAACGTGGCAAGCCCTTCGTGGTCCAATCGCCGAGCGTGAATTCGTAGCGATAGCGATCGATTTGCTCCCGCTTACGGTCGGCGAAATAGATGTCGTCGCAAAGAAAGAGATGGAGGTCGTTTTGCCCATCGCGCGGCAGCTTCTTCTCGATTGGCTCGAACTGAAACAGCAGGTCGTAACCGAAGAGTCCGATCAGCGCCAGGCGGCTATCATGCGGATTGCGGAACTCGTCGGTGATGGCCCGCAAGATGGAAAACACCGACGGCTGTTTCGAGCGTTCCTCTTCTGGGAATAGAGCCGGCATGGGCATGAGAACGCCCTTTAATTGATCGCCGGAGTAGCCGAATTCGAACCAGTGCGGGTGATCGCGCAGGAATACATCGAACATGCGCAGGATCGCGTTCCCGCGCTCGTTCAACGGACGGAATGCGACGTCGCGGTCGCGCGCGACGATCTCGAGGGGTGGCCGCGTCGAGCCGATATCCCAGCGAGAGTAGCGCCCCGGGTACTCATAACCGGAGGAAAGATAAATGCCGCGATGGCGGTCCAGATCCCGCAGTAGAAACGAAAGGCCGCGGGCGTAATTGGCTCGCGAGAGCTTCCGTTCGACCACGACGCCGTGAGGAGTAGTGTAACGAAGCAAGAAATTTCAGGGTAACAGACAAAAACCCTTGAGCCGCGCGGCTGGCCGGCTGCTCAAGAGCGGGCAAGCGAGGCGTTAGATTCTTAGAACGTGAGCCGTAAGGCCAGCTGGGCGCGGCGGGCGTTTGTGCCGTCAGGGAACGCTTGCGACGCGTTTCCGTAGCCGAAGCTGGATAGCGGCGACAGCGTGCCCGCTTTGCTATTCAACAGGTACTGCGTCGTATTGATGCTGGTGTTGTAAGGCGTGTTGAAGATGTTAAATCCCTCGAACATCAGGTACAAACGCACCCGTTCGCTCAGTGGCACGGCTTTGGAGATTCGGGCGTCGACGCGATAAATCTGGTCCACGTTGAGCCCATTGATCGGCTCGAATGGAACGCGATTGACCGACCCCAAGCCATTCAGTGACCCCTGGAAAGCAGCGCCCGGGAAAGCGAAGCCACTCACGCTGACCGTGGCTTGCGCGGGAGGCGAGGATTGCAAGGTGGTGATTTGCGAGACTTCCCATCCGTTGGCCAGCCATCTTCCAGCCCAGCCCGAAGTATGCGCGAAAACCGGTTGCCAGACAAAGTTAATCACGGCGCGATGGCGCACGTCCAAAGCGGATGAGCCTTTCTCACCGCGATAGTCGCCGTTGGTATAGCTGGTTGGCCCATTGCTGAAGAAGATGGCATTGCTCGCGCCGCCCTGATTGAAGTCGATCGCGTGCGCCCAGGTATAAGCCACCCCGGCCTGGAAGCCTTTCGCATATCGTTTATTGAGCTGTACGGCGAGACCATCGTAATAGCTCTTGCCGCCGTTTTCCACCTGGTTGACGCGGCGGTAGCGCGGGTCCACGCGGTTCGCCAGCAAGTACACCGGAGTTGTGTAAGTCCCCACCACGTTCTTGCCGGAATCCAGAATCTGATAAGTAGCCGTTTGCGAGCTCTGGGAGCCCACGTTGAGATCGCGTACGCTGTAAAGATCGATCCCCGTGCTTCCTAGATAGCTGACGGTGAGCGCGAGGCTCGGAGTGATTTCCTGATCGATTGCCGCGTTCCACTGCCCAGTGTAGGGGTTCTTCAAATTCTTGTCCGCGAAGGTAATGTCCGTGGTTCCCGGAGGCGGTGTTCGCGTGGTGCTTGGCAGAAAATTGGGATACACGGGCCCGAGTGCCGCGATGTCTGACGGAGCGGTTAAAGTAATCGACTCCTGGTAGATGTTGTTACTCAAAAACAGCGTATTGATCAGCCCGGTCTGGAAGCGCGCATAGAACATCCCGTAGCCCGCACGCAGAACCGTCTTGCCGCCGTTGAGGTTGTAAGCGATGCCCAGGCGGGGAGCGAAGTCGAAGCTGGGAGTGTGAATGACGGCAGTCGCCGGGTAATCGTGGTTATATATCGACGGCTGCTGCACATCGGCGAAGTCGTAACGAACGCCGAAGTTCAACAGCAAGCGTGAAGAGACACGCCATTGATCCTGCAGGTACGCGCCGTAGTCGGTGATGTTGGTGTCGACGGTCGGGTTGCCGAAGGCTTGCGAGTACGAAGCATAGTTCTTAGCTCCGGTAGTATTGCCACTGAAATCGAGCGCGTAGTTAGTGAAGCTCGAATAGCTATAGCTTCCATATTGATTGGAAAGCTGATGTTGATAGTCTTCCGTGGCGGCAATATCGATGCCTAGCTTAATGGTGTGGGCGCCAGCGGAAATGCTGATGTTATCGGCACCCTGGAAGCGCTGCTCACTCGGATTCAGACGCGGGTAACTGGTGGCGTAGCCGAGATTGCTATTTCCAGCAACGCTCAGACCTGCAAGGCCGAGCTGTGGAGCAAGGAAGTCCGGACTGGCGGCGTCGTACAGGCGATCTTTGAAGTAGCCGAAACGCGCTTCCATGATGATGGTCGGCGTGACGACGTAGGTCCAGTCGGCGCGCCCGTAGCGGGTGCGAACCGTGGAATCGGCGTTGTTCGCGATGCCGTTCCCGTTATTCAACACGGCTTGCGTCTGGATGCCGTTGGGCGAGACCCAATCCAGATAATTGCCGCTGAAGCTAAAGGTGTGTTTTTCGGTGGGACGGAAATCGATCTTGGCAAAGCCAAGGTCTTGATTAACGGTTCTCGGAACCGTGCCGAAGTTACGGGTGGTGATGAAGCTAATTGCCGTGGCGCACTGGGCTGGCGTCGCGGGTGCGGCGCACGTGGCAGACCCGTTGGGCTGCGTGTTTTGAAACTGACCGGCGGGATTGAACAATGGCGCACTTGTAAGTGACGCAATCAGGGGGAAGTCGCGCAGGGTCTTCTCGTAATCCAGGAAGTAGAACAACTTGTTCTTGATGATGGCGCCGCCGACAACACCGCCAACCTGGTCCCGATGCTCGGGTGGGTTGAAATTGGCGTAGCGATCGCGGGCATTAAATCCAGCATCGCGGAAAAACCAGAATGCGGTCCCATGTATGTCGTTGGTGCCGGATCGCGTCACCGTGTTGATGATGCCGCCATCGGCCCGCCCATACTCGGCGGAGTAGTTGTCCGATATGACCTGGAACTCCTGCACCGCGTCTTGCGAGATTTGGCTCGCGATCCGGGTACGTCCCGCATTCTCGTTATAGAACTGATCCGTGGTGTCGTTGCCGTCTGTCAGGAAGTTGTTGCCACCTGCAATGCCGCGAAAGCTCACCAGTCCGAATGTCCCATCCGGAACCACGGCTGGAGTCAGTAAGACGAAGCTATCGACGCGCCGCCCATTGATCGGCAGGTCCAAGATCTGGCGGCTGTTCACTACCTGCGACACGTCGCTCTTGGTGTCTTCGACAACAGGCGCTTGGGATTCAACCGTGACCTGCGTGGTTGCGGTGCCGACGCCGATCGTCAACTGCAGATCAACATCCTGACCTACCAGGACGGTAACTTCGTTCTGCTCATACGGCGCAAAACCCGCTTTGTTAACTGTGACGGTGTAGCCGGATGCGGGAACCAGCGCCGGGGCGTTGAAAATTCCGTCTCCATTGGTTTCGAGCGAACGCCGAATGCCCTTGGCTTCATTGGCGACGACGACTGCCGCGCCGGGAACACTGGCTCCGCTAGCGTCTTTAACGATTCCCGTGATGGCGCCTAATCCGGCGACCGACTGGGCAAATGCACTTACCGCGCCCAGGCACGCAATGGCTGTAATGATGGCGACTTTATTCATAATGGACTAACCCTGATTAACAAATGGTACAAACTGCGACGTTACAAAGCCATGACAAAGTGCGTCGCAATAGGAGAAATTTCAGGTCAGCGTCAGGGGATCGACGTCGATTACCAGCGCGGTTGCGCCCCACTTCTGAGCAAGAGCAAACGCCCGGGTGGTATGTAAAAGCGAGTTCAGGGCTTTGCGGCTCATCGCTTTGATAAGAAACTGATACCGAAACTCGGCTTTAATTCGCAGCACGGGCGCCTCGGCGGGGCCCAAAATCCGGATGTTTTCTGGCGCGGGTTTCAGATGTCGATCCAGTTCGGTAGCCATGCGCAACGCGTCCTCCTGCTTGGCCGCGCGTACTAGCAGGTTCGCCATGGCGGTAAATGGCGGATAGTGCATGAGCTTGCGAAACTGCAATTCCTTCTCGTAGAAGCTCTCGTAATCGTGGGAAGCCGCCATGCGGACGGCGTAATGGTCGGGGTTGATGGTCTGGACCAGCACGATACCCGGCAGATCGCCCCGTCCAGCGCGCCCGGCGACTTGCGTCAGCAGCTGAAACGTACGCTCGGCAGCGCGAAAATCGGGCATCCCCAACCCGACATCCGCGGACACTACGCCCACCAGCGTGACATTGGGGATGTCGTGCCCCTTCGCGATCATCTGGGTGCCGACCAGCAGGTCGAAGCTCTTTTCCCGAAAGCCTTGCAGGATCTGCTCATAGTGCCGTTTACCACTGACCGTGTCGCGATCCAGGCGGGCGATCCGCGCTTCGGGGAACAGCGTGTGCAACTCGTCTTCGACGCGTTCGGAACCGGTACCCAGAAAGTAGATATGTTCGCTTTCGCATTGCGGACACGTCCCGGGCACCTTGCAGGCGTAGTTGCACATGTGACAAAGCAGGCGGCGGTCGCGGCGGTGAAAGGTCAGAGTGATCGAGCAGTTCACGCATTCAATCCGGTAGCCGCAGGCCCGGCACGCCACAAAACTGGAGTAGCCACGGCGATTCAGCAGGATGATGGTCTGTTCGCCGCTCTTCAGCCGCTCGGTTACGGCATCCAACAGGGCGCGCGAGAAAGTATTCTGCTTCCTGGTCTCCAGGAACTCCTGGCGCATGTCGATCAGGTCCACGCGTGGCATGGGTCGTTTCTGTATCCGATCGGGAAGCGAGAGCAGTGTATACTTCCCGCGTTCGGTGTTGTGGCGGCTCTCTAGGCTGGGCGTCGCGGAACCGAGAACCACGCAGGCGTTGGCGTGCTGTGCGCGTACAATGGCCGTATCGCGCCCGTTGTAGCGCGGATTCTCTTCCTGTTTATAGCTCGAGTCGTGTTCTTCGTCGATGATGATGAGGCCCAGATTGCGGACTGGAGCGAAAACACCCGACCGCGTTCCGACCACCACAGTGGCCTTTCCTGCGCTGATGCGGCGCCACTGCTCGGCGCGTTCGGCATCGCTGAAAGCGCTATGCAGAATCGCGACGCGCTCGCCGAAACGCGCGAAGAATTGTCCGGCCACAGCCGGAGTGAGTGCGATTTCCGGAACGAGTAACAAGGCGCTGCGGCCGGCGGCGATTGCGAAATCGATCGCCGATAGATAGACCTCGGTCTTCCCGGAACCGGTCACGCCGTGAACCAGAAAGCAATGAAAGGCATGCGCTTCGATGGCGGTGCGAATCGCGTCCACTGCGGATTGCTGCGCTTCATTCAGCGTGTGCTGCGGACGCAATTCCGCGCCGGGGCTGAGAACGCTCAAAGGCTCGCGTGCAATGGTCAGCAGCCCCTTGCGCGCCAGTGCGCGAGCGGCCTGGCTGGCGTGGGAAACGGTCGCGTCCAATTGCGCCAGGTTGTGCGACCCGGGATGCAAATGCAGGAAAGCGAGCAACTCGCGCTCGGCTTTGGGCAGCTTGGGTGGATCGCTGTTGGGAAGCGATTCTACTCGGAGATGCTCGGCGGGCGCGCGCAAGGGATCGCGGTCGGTTCGCACCTCGTCAGCGGCAATGAAACCTTTTTTCTCCAGCGTGCGGACGGTGTTGACGCCGGTAGGAAATTTCGTTTTCAGGTACGACGCCGAGAGCGAGCGCCGCTCCAGCAAGGCTAAAATCTGCGCGGCAATATCGCCCGAATCACCGGCTGAGCCAGCGGCGACATCGGCGCCAAGGAGCAGTTGCCGGGCCGCGTCCCGGCCGGAGTCAGTGAGCGAGTAAACTTTGCCAGCGCGAACCTCCGCCGCCAAAGGCAGCATGGAGCGGAACACATCGCCAAGCGGGCAGCAGTAGTAACCCGAGATCCAGCGTCCAAGCGCAATCAGAGGCGCGTCCAGTACCGGCTGTTCGTCAATGAGCCGGAAAGCCTCGCGCGCCGGATGGTCAGGTTGCTCCGCGTTTAGAGCGAGGATGACGCCAATCAGCTTCCGAGATCCGAAAGGCACAAGCAGGCGCGAGCCCACCTGCGCGCGATGCCGCAGTGTTAACGGCAGAGAGTACGTGAACGTCTGATCCAGAGGGACGGGAAGACTGACGTCGCAGAACTCGTTAGGCACCCTTACTTGGCGTTACTCGGAACTGCATTGGCAGAACCCGGTACACCTGAACCCGCCGGAAGCCGAAGAGCTTCGAACGTGGTCCACGGCTGGGCCTTCATGTCACGCAGGTAAGGCTTTTGCCAGGCGAACTCGGGATGCGCCTGAAGCAGCGGGGCTGCCAAGAAATCGTCTCCATTGGCGTGCCCGGCATGCGCGGTTAGCGAGAGGTGCTCGATCATCGCCGCGTCAGCAACTTTATTTTGCACGGCCCCGGCGGGCGCCCAGGGTTTCTGCCACTCTTCCATGCCGCGCGGCGACCGGTCGATTTCGCCGTCGAGCGTGCGCTCGCTCGACTGCGTCTTCTTATCGAAAGCGTCGTAGCGATCGGCCAGAAACTTCTGAGCGGCGTCGACATCGATCCGGCCCTTATACTCTGCCATTAACTGTTCCCAGCGGGCATGCCGAGCGTTGCCACTCGAACCCTGGTTGGCGGGATCGAACGTGGTTTCCTCTTTGGCGAGTTTCGGATTCTTCGGGAAATTCGCGCCAACAAAGTAGCCGTCCTTGGTGCGTTCCAGAGTCACAGTCTTCAAGCCCAGCTCAAGGTGCGCGATCTCATTATTTTTCACGTCGACGATCAGCCAATCGTTGGCATAACCGCCGTTGTTTCCGTCTTTCATGGTGGCGGCGAACGCATCGATGGATGTTGCGTATTGCATGGCGCGGCGAGCACGAATGAATTCCGGCACGCCGGTCGAATCCCATCCGGAGAAGTCGCCGATGGTGGTCTCGGTAATAGCAATGCCGGCATCGTTAACGCCGAAATCGTCGGCGCTATGGATCATCCCGGGATAACCATCCATCAGGAAGCGGTGGCCCTGCTTCGGAACCACGTCGAAGATGATGGTCCAACGTTCGCCATCAAGGTAGTTGGTCCAGTTATTGTGAGCGATCACCGGACGGCCATCCTTGGTGTATGAGCCGGTGGCGACGAACGCGCTGCAATGATCCGGAGCCGCGGGCTTAGCTGTCCCTTTTCCGTGTTGCGCGTCGTACCACTTGACATAGTAAGACCATTCTTCAGCGGCGTTGAGGGCGACAATATCCCAGATATCGTGCTTAATGCCGCGCGCGTTTAAGCCATCAGCAATGCCCTGTAATTCCTCGCGATACTGCTGTTCGATGCGAGGCCACAAAACGTTCTTTGCCGCCTGCCGGTAGAAGTTCCAGTCTTTCGAATCGTGGGTCAACTCCAGTTGCTGGACCTTGAAGCCGTCTTCGATCTCCGGGGCAAGCAGCACGCCATGCTGATAACCGATTTGCGTGGGCGTGCCTTCCAGATGCACGAACGTCCAGCCATTCTGTTGAGCGCGGCGGTAACAGTTGGTGAGCCGCGGATCGGCGTAGGGAGTTTTCGCGCCCAACCACATCATGAGAGCGGTAAGCAGCAGACCACAAGGAACCAGGGCGCGGCGCATCCTATGATTGTAAGCGGATGCCCATAAACACGGACGGCCAGGTAAAGCTAACCGCGTCGACCCGAGGCGGAGGATGCGCCTCCAAGCTCGCGCCCGGCCTACTGGAGCGGGTGCTGAAAACCATCCCCAAGGTTGCCGATCCTAGTGTTCTCGTGGGCTTCGAGTCCAATGACGATGCGGGTGTCTATCGCCTCACTCCGGAACTGGCGATCGTGCAGACGGTCGATTTCTTCACGCCAATGGTGGATGATCCGTTCACGTTCGGCGCTATCGCGGCGGCCAATGCGCTGAGCGACGTCTACGCCATGGGAGGACGTCCGGTTTCCGCGCTTTCCGTGCTGGCGTGCCCTGCGGACGGAGACATGGATGTCGTCGCCGCGGTTGTACAGGGTGGCGCGGCGAAGATGCTCGAAGCGTCCGCGGCTATCCTGGGCGGCCACAGTGTCAACGATCCGGAACTCAAATTCGGCTACGCGGTTACCGGAGTGATTGATCCGGACCGGGTGAAAACCAATGGTGGCGCGCGGCCCGGTGATGTTCTGGTGTTCACCAAGCGCCTGGGAACCGGCGTGATTACAACCGCGTTGAAGCGCGGCATGGCTCGCGCGGAGCACGTGGAAGGCGCGATAGCATCCATGCTGCAGTTGAATCGCCAGGCTTGCCAGTCCATGCTGAAGTTCGATGTCCACGCCTGCACGGATGTCACCGGGTTCGGTCTGGCCGGACACTCTCGGGAAATGGCGATGGCAAGCGGCGCAACGCTGGAGATCGATGCCGAATCGTTGCAGTTCCTGCCCGGCGCGCTCGATTACGCGCGTATGGGCGCGCTGCCCGGAGGTTTGCGGAACAATCGCGATTTCGCCGCGTCCTGTATCGAGTATGCCGATGCGATTCCTCAGGACATCGACGACCTGCTATTCGACCCGCAAACCTCCGGCGGTCTCCTGATCGCCCTACCGGAAGCGGACGCCGAAGGGCTCTTGAAAGAGTATCCAACGGCCTACCGGATCGGGCGCGTGACCCCGCGTGGAGCTAAACCCTTGCGAATTCGGGAGCGGTCGGAATGAGGCCGGACCCGCTGATTCTCGCACTCGACTTCGAGTCTGCCGCGGAAGCGCGCGCTCTGGTCAGCGCCTTGGGAACGCAAGCCACCTTTTTCAAAGTCGGGCTGGAGCTGTTTACCGGCGCCGGAATGGAAATCGTGCAGGAGCTGTGCGCGACCGGCAAACAGGTGTTTCTCGACCTGAAACTTCACGATATCGGCGAGACGGTCCGGCGGGCAACTGCCGTCGTCGCGCAATCCGGCGCAACGTTTCTGACTGTCCACGGTAGTGTGGCGGTGATGCGGGCAGCGGTCGCAGGTCGCGGCGACTCACCTCTAAGGCTGCTGGCAGTAACCGTATTGACCAGCATGGACGACCGCGACCTGCAGGAAGATGGGTATGACCGCGGAGTCAGCGAATTGGTCGAACGCCGCGCGCGGCAGGCGGCGGAATTGGGCGTGGACGGCATTATCCTCTCGCCCAGGGAAACCGCGCGGATTCGGAAACAAGTCGGGCCGAAGCTCCTGCTCGTGACCCCGGGGGTACGGTCTCGAGGAATGGCCGCAGGTGACCAGAAAAGAATCGCGACCCCGGCCGAAGCTCTTGCTGACGGAGCCGACTACCTGGTGATCGGACGCCAAGTGACGCGCGCTGCCGAGCCTGCCCGGGCGCTGGCTGGGATTCGAGAAGAAATCGCCGGCTCCTATGAGTCACGTTAACGATTTCCTGATCCACTACGGGTATTGGGCAATCTTCGGGCTGCTCCTGTTGGGTGTGGTGGGGCCGCTAATCCCGGACGAAGCGATCCTCGTGGCTAGCGGCATCTTCGTGCACCGCGGCCAACTGCATTTTCTGCCGGCGGCATTGGCGGCCACTGCGGGGAGCATCTGCGGGATTTCGGTTTCGTACGCCGTCGGTTTCTATGGCTACGGGTGGACCGAGCGGCACTGGCCCGGCGTTCACGATTACGCGCAAAGGCACATCATCCAGGCCGAGCGCTGGTTCCTCCGCTTTGGCCGCTGGGCGATTTTCCTGGGCTACTACATCGCCGGGGTGCGGCATGTCACGGCTGTATTTGCCGGGGTCTCGCGCATGCCGTTCCGCGCCTTTGCCCTGTCTGCCTACAGTGGGGCCATTTGTTGGGCCTTCCTGTTCGTATCGATCGGCCTGTTTGCCGGCGAGCAATGGGCGCGAGTGGGGCCAACGGTCGACCGCTGGATCGTCGTGGCCGCTCTTTTGGCCGCCAGCGTGTCGGTACTAGCGTGGAACTATCGCCGTAAAGCAGGCGGCCGAAACCCTTAATTAACGCCGCGAATTTGCACCAGGTCGTCCGGGTCATCCTCGTCGGACTGCACCTCGTCATCTTCGGGGGCCACGATGGAATAAATTAAATCCAGCTTGTCTTTCAACGCGCTGTTCTCGGACTCCAGGGCGCGAATTCTGTCACGAAGCTGCTGCAAATCGGAATCTGACATGTTAAATCGACGGTATTGTAGAATTTATTACAGTTATGAGTTAAACGTTCTTTAGAATTTTCGAGACCTAGCCACACAATAGGATATGCAAATGTCGGGTAGCAGTGCTCGCATGCAGGTCGATGTTTCCGCTGTAGTCACTCGCGTTCGGAGTATCTCAGAAGCGCGGTCGCTACCAGCAGGTACGGTGGTCGGTGACACGCACGGGGGAGTTACATTTTCCGATCCGGTTGCGAAAGAACTGGAAAAGCGCAGTCATTACGGTTGGCTCGACACAACGACTGCCGCTAGCGACCAATGCTGGACCGTTATCGTCCTCACTCGCTAACGCGTCGCGTTTCGTCCAGTCGTAATCATCTAAATTAGCCCTCTCCGCACTGATACGATCATGTGACCGATGGGTCATGTGTTTCAAGCCGGTTTGCTTACCGGTCGTCATGTTTTTGTTACTGGCGGCAGCAGCGGAATCTGTCTTCAAATCGCGCAAACCTTTATTGAAAGCGGGTGTCGCGCATCCATTCTTGGCCGCTCGCAGGAACGATTGAACCAGGCTTTGTCGGTGCTGGGACCTTCGGCCCGAGGCTACCCCGCCGACGTGCGAAATTTCGAAGCCGTCTCCGCCGCAATGCGTTCCGCGCGTGATGTCTCGGGCGAAATCGACATCCTGATCTGTGGCGCCGCAGGTAACTTTCCGGCGCCGGTGTTAGGAATGTCTTCCAACGGATTCAAAGCCGTGATGGATATCGACCTTTTGGGCACGTTCCACTCCTGCCGCGCCGCCCACGAGCATTTGCGCAAACCCGGCGCAAGTATAATCAATATCTCCGCAGGCCAGGCGTTTCGGGCTATGCCCATGCAAGCCCACGTGTGTGCGGCCAAAGCCGGCGTCGATATGCTCACGCGTACGCTCGCCCTGGAATGGGGACCCGATGGCATCCGAGTGAACTCGGTGGTTCCCGGCGCGGTGGATGACACCGAGGGAATGCGTCGTCTGGCTCCCGATCCGGCAATGCGCGAGGCAGTGCTCTCGCGTATTGCGCTAGGCCGCATGGCGACCAAAGACGATATCGCCGGGCTTTGCCTTTTCCTTGCCTCGGACGCTGCCTCCTATATCACTGGCGCCGTTATGGTGTGTGACGGCGGACTCTCGCTTGCCTGATGTATCCCTGTCCTCACCACTGTGGATAACGCGCACAATTGTTACGCCTGACACTATCGGCTAAACTGGTGGTTCAATCGAAGTCCCTTCGGGCTTGATGGTAAGGGAACGTGGTTGTCACCGGTTACGTTCTTGAAGGGACGCAGCGTGGAAAGGATTTCGTTTTAATGATTTGTTTCAGGCGGTTGCGCCTGACCGGCCTGCTTGTGTGTGCACAGGGTTTCGGAGTTGGTGGCGGTATGACGCTGTCGGCTCAAACCCCGGCGCCACCGCCGCCAGCCTCGCAACAGACACCAACGGCAAATCCGGCGCCTGCCCCGAATCCTCAGCAGCGGCCCCCGCAAGCGCCCCAGAACAATCCTTTCGAGGTGGTTCCGGAAACCCAGGCGCCCCCGCCCGAAACAGCCAAGCCCGCGGTCACCCAAAATACAAACCAGGCTGGACTCGTGGAGCGGGTAGAATTCCGCGGCGCTCGCCGCGTGCCCGCCGACACTTTGCGCGCTCTCATCTACACCCGGCCCGGTGATCCCTATAACGAGGAAGCGCTGCACCGCGATTTCCTCGCGCTGTGGAATACCAACCGGTTCGACGACATCCGTCTGGAATCCGAGAACGGCGAGCATGGCGGCGTGGTGCTCCGTTTCGTGGTCACCGAGCGGCCGGTAATTCGAACACTCAACTACGAAGGCAACAAATCCGTTTCGACATCCGAAATCCTCGACCGGTTCAAGGAACGGAAAGTCGGGCTTACCGTCGAGTCCCAGTACGATCCGGCTAAAATCCAACACGCCGCGGTCGTGTTGAAGGAGTATCTGTCGGAACGCGGCCATCAGTTCGCGACAGTGACTCCGGAATTGCATCGCATTCCGCCGAACTCTCTCGAAGTCATCTTCAAGGTCGACGAAGGTCCCAAGGTGAAGGTCGGTGAAATTACGCCCACCGGCAATGAAGTCTTCAGTAAGTTAGAAGTCGTCCGGGCCATGAAGAACCTGAAGCCGATTGGAATCCCGTATTCGATCTTCCTGGAAAACCTGTTCTCCAAGACGTTCGACGCCACTAAGTTCGCCGAAGATCAGGAGCGCATTCGTCAGGCTTACACCGATAAGGGTTATTGGTTTGCCAAAGTGGTTAACGGTGAAGTGGTGCTGCGTGATGTCGCCGGCTCCGGACGTCGGCTGAATAACTTTTTCCTTGGTTCTAAACCCGGCAAGAAGGCCGATCTCAACCTGACTATCGAAGAAGGCAAGCAGCAGACTCTGGACAAGATCAATTACGTGGGCGTGAAGCTATTCCGCACTCCCGATGTTCTGTCGCGGCAGCTGTTTCAAATGCAGCCGGGGGATGTATTCTCGACCGCGAAACTCCGCAAGGGCATCGAGAACATGAAGAAGCTTTATGCCGACTTCGGGTATATTGATTTCGTCCCCGAACCGGCCATCGATCCAGGTCCAAAGGGAACCGACACGATCGACCTTACATTGAACGTGGATGAAGGAAAGCAATTCTTCGTGAGACGCATCGATTTCGTCGGTAATACAACCACCCGCGACAAAGTTATCCGGCGCGAGCTGCTTCTGGACGAGGGCGATATCTACAGCGGCCGCCTCTGGGATGCGAGCATCCTGCGCCTGAACCAGTTGGGTTACTTCGATGCTTTGAAAGAGAACGAGTCCTACGACATCAAGCGGAATCCTAATTCCAACACGGTCGATATCGCGCTCAAGTTGAAAGAAAAGGGCAAGAACTCGATTGGCCTGAATGGTGGCGTGTCGGGAATCTCCGGCACTTTCGTGGGGGCTAATTACTCCACCAATAACTTCCTGGGCCAGGGCGAAACGCTATCACTCGAAGCGCAGTTGGGGACCACCCTGCGGAGCGTCAACCTGGGGTTCACCGAACCTTACTTCCTGGACACGCGGATGCAGGCGGGCATTAACGTCTATTTCCGCCGGTACAACTTCGATCAAGGCCGGCAGGCATCCATCCTGAGCGGACAGAATCTGATTCCGTTCTACAACTCGCTGGGCAGTAACAACCTGCTCAATTACGTTCAAAACTCGAAGGGAGCTTCTCTATCGATCAGCTATCCCATCAAGCGAAGTTTCGCGCGTTTCTCGATGACTTACGGCTTCGATATTTCCGATATCGTTCCGCAAACTGCTGGCGCGACGAACTACTTCCAGTATCTAAGTTTCGAGAGCGTCGCCGGGCCGAGTTCGTTAAAAGGTATCCGGACCAGCCGTATCGTGCCGTCATATCAGTTCAACTCTAAGAACCATCCGCTAACTCCCACTCGCGGACGTAGTCTCTACATCTCGACGGAATTCGCGGGTAGCTTCCTGGGAGGCAACGTGAACACGATCCGGCCTTCCATCGATTTCCAGTATTATCACGTGGCCCCGCGACTGTTAGGCGGTCACCGGAACGTGTTGGCCATGCACACGCTCACCTCTTTCATTAGCGGTTACGGCGGAAAAGTCGCGCCGCCATTTTCCAGGGCTTTTATCGGTGGAGAACAGGACATCCGTGGCTTCGACTTTTACGGGATCACGCCAGTAGGGTTCATTCCCAACATGGCGTCCAGTGTGCCCGTATACAACGCGAATGGAACTCCCCGCACTGTGAATTCATTGGTAAACGGAGTACCCACTACAACCGCGGTTACTATGTCCGCCCCGTACTACCAACTGATTACGCCCGGTGGTGACACCCAACTGGTGGGTAACTTCGAATACCGAATCCCGATTCTTGGACCCGTCACTTTGGCGCCCTTTATGGACGTCGGTCTTGACAAGGTTGTCTTGCCGAGTCAATTGCGCGTGGATCAGGCGCGTGTCGATCAGTTAAACGGTCTGTTCCCGCAAGCTTCGTTCAACAATCGTGTGTTGCTGGCGCCGGGTACGCAGAAACCGCGTATGTCGACCGGGCTGGAACTGCAGGTTATGCTACCCGTGGTTAACGCTCCGTTCCGTGTTTACTATGCGCTAAATCCTCTGAACGTCCGTGAGTACCTGCAACCGCCGCTGGTTGGCGATCGCTCGTTCTTTCCGAACGATGTGACTTACCAGAATTACATCAACAGCTATGGAAGAGCCTTTCCGTTTTTCGAGCGGCGGGGAATTTTCAAGTTCACTATCGGACGCACGTTCTAGTTAAGAACGTCTGCCGTCAAACGCAGGATGTTAGTATTAGAGTTACCCACCAAGGAGTTTGAACGTGAGAAGTAATCCATTTACCCGCCCCGCAATGGGCGCGGCGTGCTTGGCGCTAGCCATCAGTTTCACCGCCCTAGGGCAAACGGCGGCGCCCGCAGCAAGTACGGCGGCTACGCCGGCAACCGCAGGCAAAGTCGCTGTCATTGAAATCCAAAGCGCCATCTTCCAGACCAAAGACGGGCAGAAAGCGCTCGCCGACTTACAATCGAAGTTCAACCCGGTAAAGGCCAAGCTGGATTCCAAACGAGCCGAAATTGCAAAGAACGAAGATACGCTGCGGAAGGGTCAAAGCACCCTCTCACAGGACGCTCAAGCGAAACTCGCCCGCGATATCGATGTCTCAACTAAGGCGTTGAACCGCGATACCGATGACGCGAATGCTGACCTGGAAGCCGAAAACCAGAAGCTCATGAACGACCTGGGTGGCAAGATGATGGCGATCATCAATAAGTACGCCGCGGAAAAAGGATTAGTCCTGGTTCTGGATGTCAGCAGCCAGCAGACTCCCGTACTGTGGGCGTCTAATACGATTGACATCACCCGCGACGTCATTGCGGCCTACGACTCCGGTGCGGCCAACATCACGCCCACGCAGTCGCCTTTGACGATGGCGCCGAACAACTCGCGTACGCGTCCGTTATCCACTCCGGGTCCTCGGCCTTCGTCCGGGATCACCAACCCGCACTAGTTCCCGGGTCGGATTCCCAACCCGCGTGATACTCTGAATGCGGCGGAGGCTAAGCCAATGAAGCGCACCTTCCTTATCGGGTTCCTCGTTTCGTCGTTCTGCGCGACTGTGGCGATGTACGGTCAGGCCCGCGCGGGATACGGCACTGGCGGCGGGCACGCAGGAGGCCCCGCGCCCGTCGGCAGCGTCGGTCGTGCGCCGATTGTTCCTCCGTTCGGACGTCCGCTCCCCGTTCCTCCCGGTTCCGGATATGGCCGTGGAGGCTATGGGCGACATAATGGAAATGGCTACGGGTACGGGATCGCAGCTTATCCGGTTTATGTCGGGGGCTTCTCCGGCGACTATTATCCGGGCTACACGGACCAGTACCTCTCTGCTCCCGCAGCCCCAGCAGCACCTCCCCCTCCACCTGTCGTCATCAACCAATATTTCTCGGCGCCGCAACCGGCGGGTCAGCCTGAAGATGACTCCGGCGTTCAGGTCTACTCTCAGCCATCTCAACCCGCTTCAACGCCCCCATCGCCTGAGCCGCGTAGCTACCTGATCGCGTTCAAAGATCACTCGGTCTACTCCGCGCTGGCTTATTGGGTCGAAGACCACACCTTGCACTACGTGACCACCCAGAACACGCATAACCAGGCGGACGTCAGCCTAATCGACCTGGACTTTACCAAGAAGCTGAACCAGGATCGCAACATGGCGTTCAGTCTCACGCCCACCCAGCGCTAGTCGGTATTCAACGTCCTGATAAAGGCGTGATCGCCTTCCAGAAATGAGTATTGGGAAAGCTGATTTCTTGGCACCCACCGGATCTCCGCAAAGGCGCGATTCAGCGGCTCTCCAGTGAAATGATCGACTGCGAAGAACATCAGTTCTAGTGGTGTGCGTGCCCGATAATTGAACCGGTAGCGGGTCATTTCACGGCCAATCCACGCCTCAATCGCAAGCTCTTCGCGAAGTTCGCGCGCCAATGCCGCCCGCGGAGACTCACCCGATTCGATCTTGCCGCCCGGAAATTCCCATTCAAGCGCGTGCGACTTGCCGGGCGGACGCTGGCCAATAAGAATCAATCCGTCGCGTTCGATTACCCCCGCCACCACGCGCAGCATGAGCGTCACCAGTTGGTGATGGAACCGTCAGGCCGCTCATAAATCGGGGTGAGCCGAAAGCGCTTGGTAACTTCTAATTGCATTTGAAGCGGCTTGGGATCGAGCGTGACGCCAAGACCGGGACGTTGATTCGGAATCATTTTGCCGTTCCGGAAATCGTAACACTCGGGAAGATGAGGCTGATTCCGCCGCACCCCATCGCTCAGCATTTCCATCAACACGGGGCCAGGAAAAACGCCACAGGCATGCACCAAGGCCGCTTCCGATATCGGTCCGGTGAAATGCGGAATCAGCCCTACGGAATGCGTCTCACATAACGCCGCGATTTTCATGTACTCGGTAATGCCGCCCACGTTGGGGACAGTTGTGCGCGTGTAGTCGATCAGGTGGTTCTCGATTAGTTCGTTCGTGTCCCACTTGTATCCGAACTGTTCGCCGACCGCGATCGGGACCTTCACCTGCTGCCGGAGCACGCGATAGATCTGCGGGTTTTCCGATCGCACCAGATCCTCACAGAAATAAGGCTCCAGGTCTTCGATCAATTTGCTCAGCCTGATAGCGTCCGGCATATCCAGCCGTGTATGGTAATCGATGGCCCAATCGCCATTCGGCCCCACGCCATCGCGGATCTGTCTGCAATCGGCTGCGGACTTGCGCACCATCTGGTGAGAGTCGAACGGAGCGCCTTCCGGAGCGTCCGCAACGGCGTAGCGATAAGCTCGAAATCCAGCTTCCATGCAAGCGCGCGCTGTTTCCTGCAGCGATCCATGGCTGGGGAAGCTGGTCGAATAACACTCGATATGGTTGCGCGCCAGCCCGCCCAAAAGTTGATAAACCGGAACGCCGAGCGCCTTGCCCTTGATGTCCCACAGCGCAAGGTCGAGCGCTCCCAAGGCATCCAGCTTCTCGCGGCCCGCCGGGTAGAAGAACCCGCGTTCCATCATCTGCCACAGATGATCGATGCGCAAGGCGTCCTCGCCGATCAGCATCCCCCCGCACTGTTCCACCGTGTCGCGTGCGCCACCTTCGCCAATACCGGTAATGCCCGCGTCGGTCTCTATCGTAACCACATTGGCGCTCTGGTTGAAGATGGGACGGCCATTCGGGTTGAAGTAATAGCGGATGCGCTTGATCTTGATGGGAGGTAGAGCCCAAAGAGCGCTTGCGGCGCCGGACCCAGCGGCCAGACGGAGAAAACTGCGGCGATTCATGTTCGCATCTCGAAGCCGCGATCGTGCATTCCGGCAATCACCCGCGCACGGACAAATCCGATCTCTTCCGCGGACAGCGTGCGGTCGGGCGCGCCAACTGTGAGCCGATAGGAGATGTTCTTCATGCCCGCAGGCACTTGCGGACCCACGTACTCGCTCAAATAAGCCACACTCTCTAACAGGCCACCGGCAAACTCCCGGATCTGCGCCTGAACGTTTCCGTTCGGTTCCCTAAGCGGCACGGCAAAAGACAGATCGAACGCACTCGAAGGAAAGCGCCGGATCGGCATATACGCGCGAGTCGCCGAGTTGAGTTCACCCACGCGATCGAGATTTAGATCGAGCACCGCCGCGCGCCCGCTTCCAATCAGCGAGGGATAAGCTTCGAAAAGCCTGCCGATGAGATGCTCGCCAAGATAGACATTCGCCGTGCGCGCCGGATGTTCAAATGCCAGCGTGTCTTCGGTCTGCGTAACGTGAGAGCCGGGCGCGAGCGACTCCGCCACGCCCTTCAGTTCGAAAAGCCCGGTGCTGTCCGAGAGGTAAACAGCCGCAACCAGATGAGTGACTTCGCGCGGCAATTCAGCGCCGCGATTATGAATCTCTCGCCCGATTTCAAATAGTCGAAACGCCGGGTAGTGCTTCGCATTCAGTTCCAGGTTGGCGAAAATGCCGGGAATCAGCGACGATCGCAACAGGTTCTGGTCCGAAGCGATTGGATTGATCACGCGCACCAGATCGGTGGCCGGAAGCTGGAATCGATCCGCTTGCGCATCGCTTAAGAACGAGTAGTTGTACACCTCCGTGTACCCGCGAGCCGTGAGCAAACTCCGAATTTGCCGATGCCACGTCCTATTCGGATTGTCCGGCGGAACCGTGCAAGCAGCAGCGGGAGCCGTCGGCGCAATCGTGTCATAACCGATCATGCGGCCAACTTCTTCAACCAGATCGTCGGCCACGCTAACATCCTTGGTCGCCCGCCACGACGGCACCCCTACCCGCCAAATTCGCTCCGCTTCCGGGGAGACCGCGAAATCCAGACGAGTCAGTATCTCCTCGACATCCCGCGGCGGAACACTCACCCCGAGCTTCCGATCCAGCACGTCCAAATTCAGTCGAATGGACGTCGCATTCGGCAGCGTGCGGTAATCGTCCGTAAGCCGCCCCGCTAGACGCGCCTCTGGACAAATCTGCGACATCAGCGCAATCGCGCGAGCCAGCGCCCGCACGGTATTCACCGGATCCTGCGCTTTCTCGAAGCGCATCGACGCATCGGTCCGGAGCTTCAGAGCTGACGATGTCTTCCGGATATTGGAGGCGTTCCAATTCGCGCTCTCAAACACCACGCGCGTCGAGTTTGATCCGATCGCGCTTTCCATTCCGCCGATGATGCCCGCCACCGAAACCGCGCCAGCCGCATCCGCCACCACGCAAGTCGCCGGCGTGAGCTTGTACGTTTCCTGATTCAGGGCAGCCAGCTCTTCACCCTCATGTGCCCGGCGCACGATCAACCGGTCCCCACGCAGCCGGTCCCGGTCAAAGGCATGCATTGGTTGGGCAAGCTCCGCCATGACGTAGTTGGTGATGTCGACGATGTTGTTGATCGGATTCAGCCCGGCGGAGATCAGCCGGTATTGCAGCCACCACGGTGAAGGACCCACCCTCACGTTTTCGAAAGCGATCGCGCTGAATCGCGGGCACAGGCCGTAATCGTCAATGCGAACGTCGAACGAATCCGACCCCGCGGGAAGCAGCCCAAGGTCCACTGGATCGTGGAGGCGTTGCTTGCTAATCGCGGCAACCTCACGCGCCATCCCCAAATGCCCCCAAAGATCAGGCCGATGCGTAAGCGACTTATTGTCGATCTCGATTACGTCGTCCGGTTGCAGGTCCAGGCCTGCCGCGTCCAGTTCGATGATGCCTTCCGCGAAGCGCCCTATGCCAAGCTCCGCCGGACTGGCAAGCATGCCTTCGCTTTCGATGCCATGAAGAACTTTCAGGCCCGCCGGTACCCAGATCGTGCGTAGTCCCACGCGACAATTCGGCGCGCCGCACACTACAGTGAGACGCGCGGGACCTCCGATATCCACGGTGGCTCGTACGCTCTTGACGTCCGGAATCGGATCGACGGATACGAGGACCGCGTGACGAGCGCCCTTCAGCAATTGCGCAATAGGATGAATTCCGTCGCATTCCGCCGTGTGCACGGTGATTAGCCGTTCCAGTTCGCGGGCCGGTGTGTGTAGACCGGGGACAAGTTCCCGGATCCACTGATAAGAGAACTTCATGTCAGAACTGACTCAGGAAGCGAAGATCGCCCGATTGCAGAAGCCGGATATCGTCGATGCCATAGCGCATCATCACCAGCCGGGTTAGACCCAGGCCGAAAGCAAATCCATTCCATTCGTCAGGGTCAATCCCACTGGTTCGCAACACATTCGGATTCACCAAACCACAGGGCAGTAGCTCCACCCAGCCGGAATGCTTACATACCGCGCAGCCCTCGCCACCGCAGATCAAACAGCGAATGTCCAGTTCAAACCCAGGCTCAACGAAAGGAAAGAATCCGGGCCGCAGGCGAACCGTCACCTCCCGGTGAAACACGGCCGTAAGCAGCGTCTGCATGAAGTAAATGAGATTGGCCACCGAGATATTCCGGTCAATCATCATCCCTTCCACTTGATAAAAAGTGTGCTCGTGAGACGCGTCCACGCTCTCGTTCCGAAACACGCGCCCCGGGGCAATCATCCGCAATGGCAGAGGCAGCCGTTCCATGCCGCGGACTTGCACCGGTGACGTGTGGGTGCGCAGAAGATGCCGGCCGTCCAGCCAGAACGTATCCTGCATGTCGCGGGCCGGGTGGTCCGCCGGAATATTTAGCGCGTCGAAGTTATGGTATTCGTCTTCAACCTCGGGTCCGTCCAAGACAGCGAAGCCCAAGGACCGAAACAAGTCTTCAATCTCTTGTTGGATCTGCGTCAGCGGATGCAGACTGCCGGGTTGAACGCCGGTGGCGGGTAGCGAAAGGTCGAGCCATTCCGCATCCAATCGCGCCTTCGCCACCGCCGTCTCGAACACATTCTGCCGCGCAGTCAGGGCATCCGAAATCGAATCCTTAATTTGGTTCAGTAGCTTGCCGACGCGCGCCCGCTCAGATGGCTCCAGCTTACCCATCTGCTTGCTGATCTCGGCCAGTTGTCCCTTACGTCCCAGAACCTGTACGCGAATGGCTTCCAGATCTTCGGCCGTCGCAGCCTCGGTCGTGGCGCGGAGATAACGCTCGCCGATTTGTTCGAGATCCGGCTCCATGCTGTTTCCGGCCTAGGCCGCGGGCGCGTACAGAACTTCTTGCTGCGTCAGTTCGATCGCCAGGTGATTGATATAGAAAAGCAGCAGCGCATCAGGGAACTTGCCATTGAATTCTTTAAAGACGCGGTCCTGCCAGCCTTCGGTGAGGTAAGGCGCTGGATCGAGATCTTTCACAAAGAACCCTTCTTCATGCGGAATGCCAAGAAAATTGAGCACGCTCACAATCAGGTCGAAATGAGAGATCAGGATGCACTGGCTCAGGTCGGTCCCTAGTTCCTCGTCATGACTTCGCAGCCGGCTCATCAAACGCGGGGACGCCTTCCGCAAATGTTCACTGCTCAGCTTTGTCAGGTGCGTTCTAGTCTTCAGCCGTTCATAAAGCTGAAACGTCTTAAGCTTACCCATCGAAATACTCTTGAGTAGCTGGCTGAAGGCGTCTTCGCCGAGTTGGACGAAGACATCCGAGATCTGCATCAACGCCAGAGTAACACAGCCAAATGCGCTACAATCAAGGGTTTGCGATGAGCAATCTAATCATACTGGGGTCGCAATGGGGCGACGAAGGAAAAGGCAAGCTCGTCGATTTACTGGCCGATCGCTTCGACATTATCGCTCGCTTCCAGGGCGGACATAACGCCGGGCACACTATCCAGATTGGCGATCGAAAATTCGTCCTCAAGCTGATTCCTAGCGGCATTCTGCGCCCCGGCAAATTAGCCGTCATCGGCAATGGTCTGGTGATCGACCCGGTCGCGCTCCTGGCCGAGATCGATCAGTTGCTCGAAGCCGGGATCGACGTCTTCACCCAACTCCGAATCAGCAATCGCGCCCATGTGCTCGTGCCCGCACAGCGTGCCACTGAGCAGCGCATCTTCCTCGGCACCACGTCTCGCGGCATCGGCCCTTGCTATGAAGACAAAGCGGCCCGCCGTGGGATTCGCATTGCCGATCTGCTGGATCGCGAACAATTTCCGGAAACCTTCGACCGGCTGACACGCGAGCAGGAGGTCGTACTTCGCGCTTTTGGTATCGAGCCGGACTACGATGCCGCGGAAGTCCGCACCCTTTACCAGGAGCTGGGCGAACGCATCCGGCCCTTGGTCTGCGACACCGCCTCGCTCATCAATCGAAGCATTCAGTCCGGCAAACGCGTCCTCTTCGAAGGCGCTCAGGCGACCATGCTCGATATCGACCATGGCACCTATCCCTTCGTCACCTCGTCCAGCGCTTCCGCCGGCGGCGCCTGCACGGGCACCGGTGTCGCGCCCACGTTGATCGACGGCATTCTGGGCGTTGCAAAGGCCTACATCACCCGCGTGGGTAACGGCCCGTTTCCGACCGAGGCAGTCGATGGCGAAGGCGACGCCATCCGGAAACGCGGCAACGAGTTCGGTTCCGTCACCGGGCGTCCGCGGCGGTGCGGCTGGTTCGATGTCCCACTCTTGCGCTACACCGCCACCATCAATAGCTTCGATTCACTGGTAATCACTAAGTTGGACGTGCTTGATGACCTGGCTCACATCCCAGTCTGCACCGGCTATCAGTTGAAAGGCGCGTTACTGGACGAAATGCCCGCGACCCCCCGTGAGATGGCTGCCGTGGAACCTGTCTATGAACTAATGCCCGGATGGCAAACCGACACCAGCCGCATCTCCGACTGGCGGGAACTCCCTGAAGCCGCTGCCGCGTATCTCGATTTCCTCGAAGAAGCCACGGGTATCGAGATCGGATGTGTGTCCACCGGCCCGGAGCGCAACCAGACTGTCATTCGTCCCGGCTCGCGATTCGAAGAACTTACCGATTGCGATCTCCGCGGCTAGAGCGGAACGCTCCGGCACCGCCTGCATGACTCAGCCTTGGGTGAATGTCTGCAAAGGCTCACCATACTTCTGCCTGGATGATGGCGCGTCCTGGACTCCTATTGGCCAAAACGACGCTTTAGAGTGGCCTGAGTTCAGCGCGCTTTTCCGCCGCCGTGATCCCGCCCCAACCCGTGAATACTTCGCTCTCCTAGCGCGCTCCGGAGTCACTGTATTACGGCTGATGCTTGAATACTGCCATCACGATCATCGTTACTTTGAGCGGCCCGTAGGGCGATTTCAGCCCGCCATGGTGAAGCTCTGGGACGACATCTTTGAGCTTTGCCGCGAATTCAACTTACGCGTTCTGCTAACTCCGTTCGACACATTCTGGATGTGGCGTCGGTGGAACAAGCACCCTTACAACGCAGCCAATGGCGGCCCGTGTACCCAACGCGAACGCTTCTTTCTCGACGAACCAACCCGCGCCTGCGCCAAGGCCAGGCTGGATTTTGTAACAGCGCGCTGGGGACACTCCGGCGCCATCTTTGCCTGGGACTTATGGAATGAGTTACACCCCGCTTACGGCCTCGATTCGATTGAGAACGCCGCCGCGTATGTCACCGATATCACTGCGCATCTTCGCCAGACCGAGCTCCGGCTTTTTGGACGCGCGCACCTGACTACCGTCTCCACATTTCTGCCCTTAGCGCAACAACGCCCGCGGCTTCAGGAAGTGATCTATCAGCATCCTGGTCTGGACTTTGCCACAACGCACTTCTATGAAGAGGGCACGATAGACGCACCGCGCAATACAGTAGAGCCCGCCATCAGTACCGGACGTCTAGTAAGAGAAGCACTTGCTCAAGCCCCCGTGAGCCGTCCCTTTTTCGATAGCGAGCACGGGCCCATTCACACCTTCAAAGATCATCACCGCACGCTTCCGGCGGAGTTCGATGACGAATACTTTCGTCACATGCAGTGGGCGCACTTAGCGTCGGGCGGCGCGGGCGGCGGCATGCGATGGCCCAACCGAAAGCCCCACTCACTCACGCCCGGAATGCGGGAAGCGCAACACTCTCTGGCTGGCTTCTTGTCTCTTGTCGATTGGGCTCGGTTTGCGCGCCGTAACTGGAATGAGGAGATACAGATCTTGAGTCCCCCGCACTTCGTAGTTTTCGGCTGCGGAGACAGCGGGCAGGCCATCTTGTGGATCTTGCGTAAAGGGCCCGTGCGACGCGGCATCTTGGACAGGCAAGCCAAACCGCTGCCCGTGGAAGTTCAGATACCTTGGCAAGGGGCGAGCGCGGAAGCTATCTCCGCAACCGCTTGGGACACAACTGCGGGTCGTCTAATGGACCAACCCTTGCAAATGCGCGCAACCAACGGGTTAGTGGTGCTGACCCTTCCGCCCATTCTTACTGATGCTGCGATCATACTCCGCCGGTAATCCTGATAAAATCCGTCCCTATGCGAATCATCGCGCTTTTTCTAATGTTTGCCTTGGTCTCAACAAGCGCTGCCTCCAGGGAAGAGTCGGCAGTAGAGTTCTCCCACCCCAACGGTAAGGCGCTCCTTCTCGACTTACGAATTCCCGATGGCCCGGGCCCCTTTCCGGCAGCTATCCTGGTGCACGGCGGCGGTTTCGACGGAGGTCATCGAGATACCAACGTGCGCCCCTTATTTGACGTGCTCACGCAGGCCGGGTTCGCCTGGTTCAGTGTCGATTACCGCTTGGCCCCGGAGTTCCAGTTTCCGCAGGCAATCGAGGATCTCAATAGCGCCATCGTCTGGGTAAAGGCGAATGCGGCAAAGTATCACCTTGACACCGGCCGCATCGCATTGATCGGCGAGTCTGCCGGTGGCTTCCTGGTCAACTATGCCGGAACCCATGAAACTCCCGAGACACATATAGCCGCTGTCGTCGATTTCTACGGGCCTGTCGACTATGCCAGTCTCGCGGAAGCCCGCCGCGATCATCCCGAGCGCTTTGACATGGCTACTGTGAATCGGCATGCGGCTAACGGGGGCGGCATCCACTTTTTCGGGGCTGCGTCTCTAGACGCCGAGGGCCTGGCTAAGTTGCGCGCCATAGGTCCAATCAACGCCGTGCACCAGGGAATGCCGCCATTTCTCTGCCTTCACGGTACAAAGGACGATCAGGTGCTCTACGACCAATCCGTCAATATGTGCGCCGCAATGAGCAAGGTCCAGGCCAAGTGCCAACTAATCACCATCGAGGGCGGCGGTCACGGTATGAGCAGTTGGAAAGATCCCGGGATGCAGCACTGGAAGGCCGAGATGGTGGAGTGGCTCAAGACCACTCTGGCCCAGGCTAAGTAGCAACAGTCTCCCGAAAACGGCGAATCTTCAGGTTGCTTGCCTTGCCTGACTCCTTAGATCAGATAGAAACTCACGGTTTTCGTCCGTGCCGGATCGTTATGCCGCCATTTGTCTTTTCAAATGACTTACTATGTATCTGTGACCAACACTTCAGAGTTAAGCCGGGAGATACTCGAGGCCGCACTTCGCGGTCTGGAGCACGAAAAGTCGAAGATCGACGAGCAGATGAAGCAAATCGAGCAATTGCTCCAAGGTAGAAGCAAACCCGCTCCTGCCAAGGAAGCTGCTCCCGCGCCGGAACCGAGCCGCTCCTCCTCCACTAAGAAGCGCAGCATGAGTCCGGAAGCAAGAAAACGAATCGCCGATGCGCAGCGAAAGAGATGGGCGGCTTCCAAGGGCGAGCAAGGCTCTTCGGCCGGTGCGTCATCTAGCCCCAAGCGCGGCAAGAAAGGAAAGCGGGCAATCAGCCCGGAAGCGCGCGCCCGTATGGCGGAAGCGCAACGCAAACGCTGGGCCGCAGCCAAGAAGTCTTCCTAGGCCCATTTGCCTGAGTAGACTCTCCGGGCAACTTAGCGCGGTGTGATCAAGCCGCCGAGCTTATCGGCATCGCTCGAACTACTGCGCGGGAAACGGGTGGAATAAGCTTCTAGATATTTCAACCCGGAACCCGTGTTGTAGATGACTACTTGTTCGGCCGGCTCAACGAACCCGGACTGTACGAGTTTCTCGAGCGCCTTGACGCACGCCGCGCCTTCCGGCGCCAGGAAGAGTCCATCCTCGGATGCAACTTGAATTCCAGCGTCGATCCGCTCTCGGTCACTGACTGTGATTGTTGTTCCGCTGTGCTCCGGGTCTTGCTCGAACGCGCGTACAATTGGCTGACGTCCGGCAGCTTCGACCGCGATCATCTTAGGCCGTTCTGGCCCAATCCAACCTAACTGCTCCATCTCGCTGAATGCCTTCCAGATCCCGATAAGGCCAACCCCGCCCCCGGCCGGATAAAGAATAACGTCGGGAAGCTTCCAGCCTAGCTGTTCGGCAAGCTCATACCCCGCCGTTTTGTTGCCTTCCACGCGATAAGGTTCTTTCAACGTACTTAGTTCAAACCAATCCTCTTGCCCTTTCCGCTCCGTGAGCACTCGGGAGCAGTCACTAATCAGGCCCGCTACCAGGGTCACGTGAGCTCCATAAGCCTGGCACTCAATGAAGTTCGATTGCGGAACGTCCTGCGGCATAAAGAGGAAAGCTTCAATTCCAGCCGCTGCCGCATACGCTGCCGTGGCGCTTGCCACGTTTCCCGCCGACGAAGCCGCCACCCGTTTGACTCCCAACTGTCTGCACATTGAGATTGCACAGGACAGCCCCCTCGCTTTGATTGAGCCCGTCGGGTTGAGACTCTCGTCTTTCAGTAAGAGGCGTGACAAACCTAGACGCTTTTGCGTCCGCGGCGCGGCAAGGAGCGGGGTAAATCCCTCTCCGAGTGAGATAATAAACTGTGTATCGCGCACCGGTAGCATCGGCGCATAGCGCCAGATCGAGCGGGTTGCGGTTACAAGTGTCTGCCGTTCCCAGGTCTCGCGGGCGCGTTTTAGGTCATAACGGGCAAAAAGGAGCCCACCGCAGGTGCAGAGGCTTTGGGGTATAGCGGGAGAGAATTTCGTGCTGCACAGAGTACACTCCAGGTGCGTCAGAGTCGATAGAGTATCCATGCGGCGAATTCTTAAGCTTACAGGAGCGTTGGTCGCCTTGGCTTCCGGGCTGCAGGCCGGCGAGCGCATCGTACTTACCAGCGGCTTCGAGCTTCATGCCGACCGGCACGAGCTATCGCAAGGCAATGTAATCAAGGTGTATGACGGCGCGGGTGGAGTCACTGAATTGCCGGCTGCCTTGATTGCCGAAGTGAAAGTAGAAGAATATACGCAGCCTGCCCCAGCCACTTCCGTCCAGTTGGGTTTGTTTCGTCAAAACTCTTGTGAAGCACCCAAAACGTGCACAAGCGTGCCCAATTCCGCACTCACCACCCAGGAAATGATCCGCGCAACTGTCGCCAAGCAGAAGCTTCCGCTGGAACTTGTGGCCCTTGTGGAAAGTGTCATCCGGCAGGAATCGGGGTTCCATCCCGACGCGGTTTCGCCAAAAGGCGCCATCGGGCTGATGCAACTAATGCCCGCCACCGCCCGGCAGTTAGGCGCTAATCCGCGCGATCCCTTGCAGAACATCGAGGCGGGAACCAAGTACCTGACCGAATTGCTCCTGCGCTACGCCAAGAATGACGATCAGGTGATTCGGGCTCTCGCCGCTTACAATGCCGGCCCCGGCGCTGTCGACAAATATAAGGGTGTCCCCCCATATGCCGAGACGCGTCAATACGTCCGGCGGGTGGTGCAGAACTATCTCAAAGAGCAGCGAACCCCCGGCGGAGCCTGATTCCCACCTCCATCTGCATGTCAGCCCGTTGATTCCTAATGGTTTGAGCCTGCAAACTTAACTTACCTGCTTCGCCTGTTCGCTACACTGATTACAGGCCATGAACAGTTCAAATTCGTTCGGAACCGCGTCTGTTTTGCAGGCCGGCGGAGTAAATTATCACTACCACCGCCTCACGACTTTGGAAGAAAAAGGTGTCGCCAATGTCTCGCGGCTGCCGTTTTCCACCAAGATCATGTTGGAGAACCTTCTTCGGCACGAGGACGGCCGGAAGGTCGGTCCGGATGATGTCGACTATGTCGCTCGTGGTGTTGGCGGACCCGATCCCCGAGAGATTAGCTTCATGCCCGCCCGCGTACTCCTGCAAGACTTTACAGGCGTGCCGGCCGTTGTCGATCTTGCGGCTATGCGCGATGCTCTTGCGGCCATGGGCGCCGATCCCGGATTAGCCAATCCGCTCCTGCCCGCCGATCTGGTCATCGATCACTCCGTCCAGGTAGATTCGTTCGGCAGTAAGGATTCGTTCTCCATCAACGCGCTACTGGAATTCCAGCGCAATCGCGAGCGCTACTTACTCCTGCGCTGGGGACAAACCTCGTTCCGAAACTTTCGCGTGGTGCCTCCCGATACCGGCATCGTGCATCAGGTCAACCTGGAGTTTCTGGCGCCTGTCGTATTCCGCAACACCACTCCCGCAGGTGTCTCCGTTTACCCCGATACCGTTGTCGGCACCGATTCGCACACCACCATGATCAACGGCCTGGGTGTCGTTGGATGGGGCGTTGGCGGGATCGAAGCCGAAGCGTGCATGTTGGGCCAACCTATCTCCATGCTTCTGCCGCCAGTTGTCGGGTTTAAGCTCTTTGGACGCCTAACCGAGGGCTGCACCGCAACCGACCTGGTCTTGACTATCACGCAAATGCTCCGCAAGAAAGGCGTGGTTGGCAAGTTTGTGGAATTCTACGGCCAGGGTTTAAGCGCGCTCAGTCTTGCCGACCGCGCTACCGTCGCCAACATGGCGCCCGAGTATGGCGCCACCATCGGATTCTTTCCCGTCGACGCGGAAACATTGAACTATCTGCGCGCCAGTAATCGCCCGCCGGATCTGATCGATCTGATCGAAATCTACTCAAAAGAACAAGGCCTGTTCCGAACCGACACTCTGCGCGATCCACTCTTTTCTGATGTGATCGAACTGGACCTGGCGACCGTGGTCCCATCCATGGCCGGTCCCAAACGTCCTCAGGATCGAGTTAATCTCGGCGAGGTCAAAGCCAATTTCCAAGCGGCCTTCAAAGACTCGCTGAAGAAGAAAGCTCCGCTGGCGATGGATGAATATGAAGGCACGCTCGATAGCGGCGCCGTCGTCATCGCGGCCATTACTAGCTGCACCAACACCTCGAATCCCTCGGTCATGATTGCGGCCGGGCTGCTTGCCAGAAACGCCGTAGAGCGTGGCTTGAAAACGAAGCCGTGGGTGAAGACAAGTCTCGCGCCCGGATCGAAAGTGGTCTTTGACTACTTGACCGAAGCCGGTCTCATGCCCTATCTGGAGGCGCTGCACTTCAATCTCGTGGGCTATGGCTGCACGACTTGCATCGGCAACTCCGGGCCGCTTCCTGAGCCGGTCGCTTCGGCTATTCAAGGAGGATCGCTGATTGCCGCCGCCGTGCTCAGCGGAAATCGCAACTTCGAAGGGCGCATCAACGCCTTGGTCAAAGCCAATTATTTGGCCTCGCCGCCTCTGGTTGTTGCCTATGCTTTGACCGGGCGCGTCGATTGTGATCTGCAAACCGACCCGCTCGGCACTGGCTCCGACGGCAAGCCCGTGTACCTGCGGGATATCTGGCCAAGCACCGCGGAGATCCAGGAAGCCATCGCCAAAACCGTGAACGCCGAGATGTTCCGCACTAGTTACGAAGAAGCCTTTCAGGGCGACGCCAACTGGGCCAACATGGACGTTCCCACGGGCGAGACTTTCGTGTGGGATCAGAGTTCGACTTACATCAAGAAACCGCCTTATTTCGAAAACATGTTGGATCCCAAAGCCGAGATCGCGGACTTGACCGGAATGCGCGTGCTTGCGATGCTTGGCGATTCGGTGACCACCGATCACATCTCCCCTGCGGGCAACATCCCAGCTGATAGTCCGGCGGGTAAGTATCTGATCGGCCAAGGTGTCCGGCCTGCCGATTTCAATAGTTACGGAGCGCGGCGTGGTAACCACGAGGTAATGGTGCGCGGCACCTTGGCTAACATCCGGCTGAAGAATCAGTTGGCCCCTGGAACCGAAGGCGGTTATACCCTTCACCTACCCGATGGCGAACAGATGTTTATCTACGATGCCTCCATGAAGTATCAGGGCGAAGGCGTACCGCTCATGATCCTGGCCGGTAAGGAGTACGGCTCGGGTTCCTCGCGGGATTGGGCCGCCAAGGGAGTTAACTTACTCGGAGTGAAGGCCGTCATCGCGGAAAGCTTTGAGCGTATTCATCGAACCAATCTCGTCGGCATGGGTGTTCTTCCGTTGCAATACCTGCCCGGCGATACCGCGCAGATTCTTAAATTGACCGGTAAAGAAACGTTTTCCATCTTGGGCGTGAGCGCAGCGCTATCGGGCAAACCCCGTGCACGTGTAATAGCGATCGGCAAGGACGGCGCTTGTAAAGAGTTCGATGCACTCGTCCGCGTGGACACGCCCCAGGAAGCCGAGTACTTCCGAAACGGCGGCATCCTTCCGTTCGTGTTGCGGCAGCTTGCGGCCGGTGCCGCGGCCTAGTCAGAGCCGATGTTTCAGGAAATCGAGAAGTCCCTACAGCTGGCGTTCGCGTCGGCTATTTCCATTCGCTTCGGTATCGACCGCCAGATCAACGTTGAGCAGCCGAAGCAATCGAGCTTCGGAGAGCTTGCCATCCCGGCCGCATTTCAGCTCGCTAAAGAACTGCGGCAGCCGCCCAAGACGATTGCTCAGCAGATTGTAGAAGCCTTGGACCCCGTCGCCGGTGTACAAGCCTTCGAGATCGCCGGCAACGGATACATCAACGTCCGGTTGGATCGCGGGTTCTACGCGGAGAGCTTACTCCGCGGCACGACGCGCGGCGCTTCGCCCATCGCCGGCAAAATCATCGTCGAGCACACCAACATCAATCCCAATAAAGCGGCTCACATCGGGCACCTTCGCAATGCGGTTTTGGGCGACACGTTCGTGCGCATGATGCGAGCCAACGGGCGGCGCGTCGAGGTGCAGAACTACATCGATAACACCGGCGTACAGGTCGCCGATGTCGTGGTCGGTTTCCATTACCTTGAGAAGAAGAGCCCGGCCGAAGTAGAAGATTTGATCGAGACGACCCGCTTCGACTATCTTTGTTGGGACTTATATGCCAGGACTAGCCAGTATTATAAGGAGCATCCCGAGGCGCTGGCCTGGCGCGCGGAGACTCTCCACGCCATCGAATCCGATTCCGGCGACTTGGCTCAAATGGGCCACTTAGTCGCCGACACCGTCGTCCAGTGCCACTTGAGGACCATGCTTCGGCTCGGCGTCGAGTACGATGTGCTCCCACGTGAGAGCGAGATTCTTTACCTGAAGTTCTGGGCCTATGCGTTCGACCTGCTGAAGAAAACAGGCGCAGTCTACCTTGAGACCGAAGGCAAAAACGCGGGCTGCTATGTTATGCCTGCGTCCGCCTTCTCTACCGATGCGGAAGCCGAAGATGGGAAAGTCATCGTGCGCTCCAACGGCACCGTGACTTATGTAGGGAAGGATATCGCCTATCAACTCTGGAAGTTCGGGCTGTTAGGAAAAGATTTCTACTACCGGCCCTTGATGACATACCCCGGTGGTCATGAGCTCTGGGTCTCCACCGCGATCGATCCAGCTGTTCCCTCGCCGGAGTTCGGACGCGCAACCCGCGTCTACAATGTGATCGATTCCCGGCAATCCTATTTACAGGATGTCGTCGTTGCCGGTCTGAAAGCGCTGGGCGCTAATGAACAAGCCGCGCAATCGATTCACTTCTCATATGAGATGGTCGCGCTATCGCCGCGTTGCTGCGCCGATCTGGGGATCACTCTATCCGAAGAGGATCAACGCCGGCCTTACATCGAAGTCGCGGGACGCAAGGGCCAAGGCGTCAAGGCCGACGACTTAATGGATAAGTTGATCGAGACCGCCATGGCCGAAGTGACCTCCCGGCACGCCGAGGAATCCGAAGAATCGAAGTTGCGCGTCGCCCGCGAGATCGCCATTGGAGCGCTCCGCTTCTTCCTGCTGAAGTTCACCCGCAATACAGTCATCGCATTCGACTTTCAAGAAGCTTTGAGCTTCGAAGGCGAAACTGGACCCTATGTCCAGTACGCCGCCGTGCGCGCGCGCAACATCCTTCGCAAGCTTGTTGAGCGCGGCGAGACGGTTCCCGATTTCCAGTCCGAGTTGACTCGCGAGGCCTTAGAACGTCAACTCGCCAGTGAGGACTTCTGGCAGGTGCTGGTCGCTTCATCCAAGGCGGACGCCATCGTCGAGCGGGCCATCGGTGCGGGCGAGCCGGCCCACGTTTCGCGATATGCGTTTCAACTGGCGCAGGCCTTCAATAACTTCTATCACCAGTATCCGATCTTGAGCGAGCCGGACCGCGAGCGCAAGGTCTTTTTACTATGGATGAATGAGTTCTTCCGCGCGCAGTTAGAGATCGTGCTGCGTATCCTGGGAATTCAGATTCCCGCTTATATGTAAACTACGCGTCCTACTGTACGGATTCGCCACCACTAAGATCCTCGGCGCGATTTTCGAATTTCGTCATCGCGTGTAGATACACCAGATCGATCTTTCCGATAGGGCCGTTGCGCTGCTTGGCAATGATCAACTCAGCAAGCCCGCGCAGATCTTCGCGGTCACGCTTGTAGACCTCTTCGCGAAAGATGAAGCCGACAAGATCGGCGTCCTGCTCGATGCTTCCCGATTCGCGCAGATCGCTGAGCTGCGGACGATGATCGCCCTGGCGAGTCTCCGGTGCGCGGCTCAGCTGTGAGAGCACTAACATGGGGCAGTTCAGTTCCTTGGCAAGTAGCTTCATCCCGCGGGAGAGCGCGCTGACTTCCTGGTTCCGATTCTCGAACCGCCCGCGCCCGCTCATCAGCTGCAGGTAGTCCACGATCACGAGCCCCATCTTCTGTCCGCTCTGCTGTTGTAAGCGCCGTAACTTGGCGTGCATGTCCATCAAATTGGCACCGGCCGTGTCATCAATATATAGAGGCGATTCCACCAAGTGGTTTGCCCCCTGGCGAAGCTTCTGCCGCTCGGATTCGTTCAGGTACCCGGACCGGAATTTATGACTGTCCACATAGGAGGAAGCGCAGAGCATGCGCGTGAGCAATGAATCGTTCGACATTTCGAGCGAGAAGATGGCCGTCGGCAGGCCCAGCTTGCAAGCTACATGGTGGGCAATGTTCAGGGCCAGGGCGGTCTTCCCCATCGACGGGCGCGCGGCCAGAATGATCAGTTCGCCTGCGTGCAGCCCGCCGGTCATTTCGTCGAACTTGGTGAAGCCAGTACTAACGCCCTTGATTCGTTTGCTTGGATCAAGGAAGGCATTGATGCCGCCTTGATAATTCTCGATCACCTCTCTGGGGTTCAGCAGGCCCGTGCCGAGTTGCGACTCACCCAGCTTTAGTAGCGTTTCCTCGGCCCCTGCCAGGATATGCTGAGGATCTTCCTCGGCCATCAAAGCCCGGGTCATCAGCATGTTCGCGGCTTCCACAATCCGCCGAAGTACCGACTTGTCCCGGATAATCTTGATGTAACCGGAAATGTTCGGCAGGCGGGGCAGCCCGTCATCCAGCGAGACCAGATAGGTGAGTCCGTCCACCGACTCGAGCTCGTTGAACTTCATGAGTTCGTTGGCGAGTGTGATCCGGTCGATGTGCTCCCCACGTCCGAAAAGCTCGTTCATGCGCCGGTAAATCCGGCGATGCTTCTCCAGGCAGAAATCTTCCGGCTTGAGTTGGCCGGCGACGTCAATAAACACCGAGTCGTCGAGGAGAATGGAACCGAGAACCAGGCGTTCGGCGTCGACATTCGACGGCAGGCCTTTCTCGAGCGCAAGGGACGGGGAGGACATAGACGGCTCTGTTAACTTAGCAGCGCTGCGGGCGACATGGCTGCGGAAAACGTCGAATTAAACTGTGGAAGCCTGCTGGCATTCAACTCGTTTCGAATCACGCCGGGAGAAACAACGCGTTCAGATATCCACTGCTTTCCACAGCTTTTCATAAAACAGGATAACCCGTTACTGTTTAGGCCTGCCGCAGCCGCTTCGACTTGTTACGCTGAAGGGCAATGCGTCGTCTGTTCACCGCCGGGCTCTTGAGTTCGCTTCTTCTGTCGATGTCGCTGAGTGGCGCGGAAGTCCGCCGGCCGAAATTGGTAGTCACCATCGTGGTGGATCAATTCCGGTACGATTACCTCACGCGATTTCGCGCCGATTACACCGGTGGCCTGGCGACTCTCCTGCGCAACGGAGCCGTGTTCACGAACGCGCGTTACGATCAATTCCCCACGGTCACAGCCGTTGGACACAGTATCATCATGACGGGGGCGCGTCCTTCGTCAAGCGGGATTGTTGGCAACAGCTGGTACTCGCGCGAAGAGCAGCGCTTGGTCACCAGCGTGTGCGATGACGCGTTCGAAACCATTGGCCGCGCCAACACTCCCCAAGCGAGTCAGGAAGCCCCGCGTGCGGGCAAGGATTGCAACGACGCCAGTCCAGCTTCTCCCAACCGGTTGCTGGTGGACACCGTGGGCGACGAACTGCGCATTGCCAACCCCTCTTCGAAGGTGATCGGCGTTTCCTTGAAACCGCGCAGCGCCATTCTTCCAGCCGGGCACATGGCCACCGGCGCTTACTGGTTCGATGAGAGCGGCGTCTTTGTCACCAGCAGCTTCTATGGCGCAACGTTCCCCAAGTGGGCCGCGGACTTCAACCGGGACGCTCCGGCAAATCAGTACGCCGGGAAAGAGTGGATGGGAACCACGTTCGGGACTGGCGTCAACCTATACCGGGCCATTCCCGCAAGTCCGTGGGGGAATGAGCTGATTGAAGCCTTCGCCGAGGCCGCCATCGATGGCGAGAAGCTGGGTGCTCGGGGCGTGACAGACATGATCACGATTAGTTTCTCGGCGAATGACTATGTCGGACATCGCTTTGGGCCGGACGATCCTGCGGTCAAGGACATGGCAATTCGGACAGACAAGCTGCTCGATCGCCTGTTCCACTTCCTGGACGCCCGGCACATGGGAGCGAACGACGTTCTGGTTGTGCTTTCGGCCGATCACGGCGTGGCCCCGCTGCCTGAAAAGAATTTTGAACGCAAGTTGCCGGGCAACCGGATGAGTCCCGGTCAACTGACGCGGGTTGTGCAGGACGCCTTGGTGGAACGTTTCGGTGCTGGCGAGTGGCTGATCGATAAGCCCGTCGAATATGTGATTTATCTCAATCAGAACCTGATCCGGGAGAAGAATCTCGACCGGGCCGAAGTCGACCGCGTGGCTGCGGAGGCCTTGAGTTTGAGGCCGTATGTCTTCCGTGTATTCACCCGAGAGCAGCTCGCAACCGGGATCACTTCGGACCGGATCGGCCAGGCGATGACCAACGATTACTTCCCGCGCCGGAGCGGTGACCTGTTCGTTTTGTTAGACCCTTACTGGATGTTTTCTTCCGGCGGGACCACCCACGGCACGCCTTTTAATTACGATACGCACGTTCCGGTGATCTTCATGGGAGCCGGAATCAAACCTGGGAGGTACAACGCAAACATATCGATCACAGATATCGCGCCGACGCTGTCAACAATTTTGAATATCGAGATGCCGGCGGGTGCCGACGGTCGCGCATTGGCCGAGATCTTCAGCGACAATTAAGTTATGGATATCCGTCCGCTACATGATCGCGTCGTCATTAAGCGATTGGAAGAGACCGAACACCGGCAGGGAAGCATAATTATTCCGGACAGCGCCAAAGAGAAGCCGCAACAAGGCGAGGTGGTTGCGGTGGGCTCGGGCAAGCGCGACGAGAAAGGGTCCAGAATCACGCCCGAAGTGCATCCCGGCGACCGCATTCTCTTCGGCAAGTACTCCGGTTCCGAAATCAAAGTCTCCGGCGAAGAGTACCTCATTTTCCGCGAAGACGAAATCCTCGCGGTCATCGAGCCCGATTAGCCCCTGTGCCGCGCCCGAAGCGCATGATAATCTCATTGAAGAGAAGAGAATAGGAGTATTACGAACAATGTTTTCCACCACGGTCGGCCGCATCGGCCTGTTATCGCTCGTCCTGGCAGGCTGTGTAAGCTCTGCGTTTGGACAGGCCAAGGTCGGCATCGTAGACATGCGCCGCGCGATTTTGGAGTCCGCCGAGATCAAAAAGGCGTCCGCTGAGTTGGAGGCTAAGTATAAGCCCCGCCAGGAAGAGGGTCAGCGTCTGCAGAAGCAGCTCCAGGACATTCAGACTCAATTGCAGAATGGGCAGGGCAAGTTAAGCCAGACGCAGGAAACCGATCTGCAAGCTCAGGGGCAGCGCCGGCAACGCGAACTACAGCGCATCTCGGATGACTTGCAAGCGGATGTGGATCGCGACCGGAATGACATTCTCGGCAAAGCTCAGGCGAATATGCAGGCCGTCGTGAAAAAGCTTGCGGAACAGAAGGGTTTCGACGTCGTCGTGGACGCGGGAACAACGCTCTATTACAAGGGCGCTCTCGACATCACTGCCGACGCCATTACCGCTTACAACGCTGCCCATCCCTCCAAGTAGTAGAATGGCGCGGGAGTGAAAAATGTCCGGGTATCTGGAGCAATACGGGGCGGGTGAGGAGCGTAAGGAGCATTTAATCCGAAATGCCATTTTCCTGGCGCTGACTGTAATCATCCTCGGTGCCTTGGCGCTTTACCTTCTCCATACTTTCCATCAAGTCCGGGTCGCCAACCGATTTCTCGGTCAATTGCGCGCGGGGGATTACACCAGCGCCTACGCGGCTTGGGGATGTTCCGCCGCAACTCCGTGCAAGGAATACTCGAACGAGAAGTTTATGGAGGATTGGGGCCCAAAAAGCCCTGCTGCGGGTGGCTCCGGGGTTCACGTTACCGATAGCGAAAGCTGCGGGACCGGCGTGATTATCAGCCTAGCCGGAGGGACGGGTCCTCAGCAGAAGCTCTATGTCGGCAAAGACAGCGACTTGTTAAGTTTCTCACCACTTCCAACCTGCCCGGGAAAATCAGCGTGGGCGATTATGGCACATCGCACTTTGGGACGCATGCGCCGTATCTTTTACTGATTCGCGTCTAATACACTGAGGGAACAAATGAGTGCCACTTCCACCACATCCGGCGCGGGCCTTGAAGGAATTGTTGCCGGGGAATCCGAAATTTGTTTCATCGATGGTTACGAAGGAATTCTCAGCTACCGCGGATACAACATTCATCTGCTGGCTCAGAAAGCCACGTTTGAGGAAGTCGTCTACCTTCTATGGCACGGAACTCTTCCCAACGCCGCTGAGCTTTCCGGGCTAAAACGCAGCCTCTCTTCGAATGGAACTGTAGCTCCCGAGATGATCGAGTTCTTGCGTTCGAACTCGAAAGCTTCCCCGATGGATGTGCTCCGGACGGCCGTCTCCATGCTGAGTCTCTACGATACTCAAGCCCGCGAAATGACACCCGAGGCAAATGCGGCCAAAGCCATGCGGTTAGTGGCGCAGACCGCTACCTTGGTTTCGGCCTTTGACCGGCTAAGAAACGGGCGTGAGCTCCTCGATAACGATCCCAGCTTGGGCTTTGCAGCTAACTTCTTGTATCTTCTAACGGGCAAGAAGCCGGACGAAGTTATGGAGCGGGCGTTCGACGTCGCGTTGATCTTGCATGCCGATCACGAGTTAAACGCCTCCACCTTTGCGGCGCGCGTTACGGCGGCGACGCTATCCGATATTCACTCCGCCATCACCTCCGCGATCGGAGCACTGAAAGGTCCGCTTCATGGAGGAGCCAACGAAGATGTCATCCGGATGCTCCTTCAGGTAGGCACTCCGGAGACCGCGGTAAAACGCGTACAGGAAATGCTGCGGAACAAGGTGAAGATTCCGGGCTTTGGGCATCGCGTGTATCGCACCGAAGATCCGCGCGCGACGCACCTGCGGGTGTTGTCGGAAGAACTGGGAAAGCGAACCGGCCAGGAGAAGTTGTACTTGATGTCGCAGCGGGTGGAGGAAACCATCAAGTCGGAGAAGAAACTGAATCCGAATGTCGATTTCTACTCCGCGAGCACTTACTACTCCCTGGGCATTCCAATCGATCTCTTCACGCCTATCTTTGCCGTCAGCCGCATGTCCGGATGGACCGCCCATGTGCTGGAGCAATATAAGAACAACCGGTTGATTCGGCCCCGCGCGGAATACAAAGGCAACCCAGACGGGATGAAGTGGATTCCGATGAGCGATCGGAAGTAAGCGCATGCAGGAGCGGGACTATTACATCGAGTCGCCAACCACCAAGCCGGCAAGTTTGAATTGTCCTTACTGCCGGAGCGTGGAAACGTACGATCTAAAATGGCTGCTGAGGAAGAAGAAGGATCGGCTGCCACCGGGTGGCGATGAACGGGACCGGGCCAAGTTCGCTAAGTCGCAGAGCTACATGCTTCTGGTGGATGATAAGGTTGCGTGCAAGAACGTGCGCTGCCGGAAACCTTTCGAGATTTCCGGGATCAAGACAATCGCCTTCGTTTAATTACATAGCGCTGGCGTAGAACTTAGCAAGATTGATCCGCAATTGGGCGGCGGATGCTTTATTCGTATAGAACATGTGCCCCGCGTCGTAGTAAGTCATCGAGACATTTTGAGCAAGTCTAGGGTCCAGCCCGATGTGATCGAAAGTGTACTCGGTCGCGAAGAATGGCGTGGCCATGTCGTAGTAGCCGTTGCAGACCATTACTTTTAAGTTCGGGTTCTGAGTGATCGCTTCTCGCAGCGGTTCGGCCATATTGATGTACCGGTTTTCGTAAGGCGCGTAGTTCCAGGGGCGTACTTTACCGGTTAGAATTTCGTAAGGAAGGTCGTTTTCGACCTTTAGCTCTGTGCGGATGTAATCGTTAAAAGCGCCGGAAACGGGTCCGTAAACAACCGAGTAGCTTGGGTCATACTCGGGAGTCTCGCCAGCCGCGTCGTAATCGTGCCCGGTGATCCGTCCGTCGTACCGGCCAACGGTGAGACGTTCGCTTCGTAGTAGTTCTTTTGCGAACCGTTCAATATCTATTCGAAGGTTGGTGCGCTCCACGTACTCCGGGCTCAGTCCCGTTAGATGCGCCAGTTGCTGGGCGATGCGCGTCCGTTCTTGAACCGGAAGCTTGTCCCCTTGCATCAGCGCGAGGGCATAGTCATTTTGAGCGAAATGGCGGGCGTCGGTAACTGCTTTTTCCCGATCCGCTTGAAGCTCCGGACTTAGTTTCTTGTGGTACCAGGCGACGGCGGTGTAAGTCGGGAGGAAAGTGATAAAAGGTAGATCGTTGCCGCGGTCGAACTCGGCGGTTCCAAAGTTAAGAATGGAGGAGATCAAAGTTATACCGTTCAAATACATCCCGTAAGTAGTCAGCAGGTAGCGCGAAAGCCCGGCGGCCCGAGTAGTGCCATAACTTTCACCGGCAAGAAACTTGGGGGAACTCCAGCGTCCGTTGCGCGTGGTCCAGAGGCGAATGAAGTCACCCACGGATTGAAGGTCGCCTTCTACCCCATGGAATTGTTTGGGATCTTCGCCGGGTGCGGGGCGGCTGAAGCCGGTCGATATCGGATCGATAAAAACGAGGTCGGTAAGGTCGAGGATAGAGTTTTCGTTGTCGGCCATTTGGAACGGCGCGGGTGGCAGGCCTCCATCGTCCTTCAGTACAACGCGCTTGGGACCGATCGCTCCCATATGAAGCCATACGGATGAAGATCCCGGTCCGCCGTTGAAGGTATAAGTGACGGGACGCTTGCCCTTGTCAGTGACTCCGTCGCGGGTGTAAGCGATATAGAAGACACTGGCTCGCGGCTTGTCGTCATCCCGGCGCAAGAGCAGTGTTCCCGCCGTCGCCGTGTAAGCAATAGTCTGACCGGCAATGCGAGCCGTATGATGAGTTACTGAAGCCTTTTCCGTGGCAGGTGGCGCGGCGTTGGGCGGCAGTGGCGTGTAACCGCCAGTGTTGGGTGGCGTCACGGTCACGTTCTCTTGGACCTGTGTCGGCGCGGGAACTTGCGCAGATAGCGTGCAGGCAGACAGGATGAATACAGCGGCGATGGCAGATAGACGCAATTGTTTCTCCGGGTGAAACCTTGATTATGATGGGTCGGCGATTTCGATAGGAATGGGCGCGAACTGCTTACCTCCAACTTGGAGGCGAATGACGTTCTTACCGGCCGCGGCCGAGGGCGGAATGCGGAAGTTAAACTCGTAGCGCTCGTGCAAGGGGTTGATACAGAACCAGTCGTAAGCCAGGTCCACGCCGTCGAAACCAATCCGCAGGCTTGCCGGGTCGGCCACTTCGTCCATCACCATCTTGACGCAGCCGCTCACGATGCGATCCGCAGAGAGTAGATTGATTCCGTCGGCAACATAGGCCACGCTGGGGATCTTCGGCCCGGGTGGAACGCAGCGGATCATAGCGGGCTCACATAATCGCAGGCCTTGCCAGAGAAGTTCGATGGGGAGAAGGCCAGTGCGCATTGAGGGTGGCATCAGGATATCCAGAAAGCGGCGGCCATTGTTCGGCGGACTGACATAGCAGCAGTATGCGGGCGCGCCATCGACAAGAGCTCCCAGAGTAAGCAAGTCGGCTTTATCCGGTAAGTCGGTCATCCACACGGAGGCCGCGCCGAATCGGCCACTCGCGGGCACCACAGGTTCACCTGTATAGGCGTTCGTCACCTGGAAGATGCGCGTGGGCAAAGGAGGCCGCGCCGATGACGGAAACGGCTTCTGGAGAGTCACCCACATGTATTGTGTGTCTTTGTCCGTAAGGGCAAGCAGCAACAGCCCACTCGCTCTGGCAAAGCCCGCAAGTGTCTCGGCTGAGATGCTGCAGCCTTCCCATGTGGAAGGGACATGACCGCGATCCGGAAGGCCGTTTATCTGAAACACAAACAGACCTCCGGGGGTCAGTACGCGGACTGCTTCGGCGAGATATCCCAGAACGATCTGCTCGCTAGGGATATGCTGAAACACGGCATACGAATAGACGAAGGCGATACTCTCGGCGGGGAAGCTGGAAAGCGTGGAATCGGCCGCATGATGCAAGGTCACATTGCCGATGCCTGATAGATTGGCCGCGGCGCGTTGAAGCATGGCAGCTGAAATGTCGACACCGTGAAGGGTTCGGAAATGGCGGCTGAGCGGATGCAGCAGCCGGCCCGGACCGCATCCGATTTCGAGAGCGGCGGAGTGTTTCCAGAACTCCGGCGGACGTCGTTTCATCTCGGTTTCGAAGAGCCGGACCTGGTCCGCCGCGCTGGCGAAGAACTCCTGTTCGGACTGGTTGCGCCGGCCAAACGCCACGTAGTAATTCGCGTCTTCTCCCGCGCGCTGGTCCCAGTCGGACCGCATTGCTGCAATCACGGAATCGTCGGCCATGAATTCAGTCTACGATTGCTAAACTTGGCTGCGTATGGATGCCGAAGAACTCCGGCGATTGCGCAAGCAGAACGCCGCCCGCGAGGATCTGCAGCGGCTCGGCTGGTATCACGCCTTTCGGTTCGAGGACGGGACCGAATTCCCGGGCGTGCTGCCGGTCGAGGTGTCCCAACATCGCTACTCGCTCTTTCCCATTCCCCACGATCTAACCGGCAAGCGCCTGCTGGACATTGGCGCGTGGGATGGATGGTTCAGCTTCGAGGCCGAGCGGCATGGCGCCGAGGTGACTGCCCTCGACATGGTAAAGGTGGAGAACTTCCACATCGCGCACCGCAAGTCAGGATCGAAAGCGAAGTACATCGAATGCGACTTATTCGAAATCCCGCAGATGGGACTGGGAAAGTTCGACTACGTCTTTTTCCTGGGCGTGCTTTACCACACAAAGTATCCGCTTTTAGCGCTGGAAATTGTTTGCGGGCTGACGCTGGAAGTAGCCATCGTGGAATCCTATGTGACTGACGCGGCGGACTGGCGCGAGCACCGCGAGGAGATCCCTGTACTCGAGTTTTATGAAGCTGACGAACTCGGCGGCCAGCTCGACAACTGGTGCGGTCCCACTGTCGGATGTCTGATCGCGATGTGCCGGGCCGCGGGCTTTGCGCGGGTCGAAATGTTAGAGACAGCCAATAACCGCTGCGCGCTGGCGTGTTACCGGAAGTGGGAAACGGCTGAGCCGGCCGCCGGAGCGCAGACCAAGCTGCGGTCCGTGACAAACACTATTCAGGACGGGCATCAACTTTCGGGCAACCCGGGAAGAGTACCTGACTTGGTGGTTCGAGTACGATGGCGCGGCATTGGATCGGAACCGGGTGCGGCTGCAGGTGGGCTCGTTTGGCGTGCCTGCGATGTACGTGAGTGCGGTTTCCGGCGGGCTATGGTCAGCGAATTCGCGTCTGCCGCCGGGGCTCAAGGCGGGCTGGCATGACGTCCAAATTTCGATCGATGGAACAGCATGGAGCGAGCCGTTGCGCATCGCCGTAGATATTCCCAGTCACGCGGAACACATTGAAATTGACGTGATCTGCGACGGCCGAACGTGGGCGCGCAACCAAGTCCAGATCAGCGGCCGTGATTCCACTCCCGTAAGCCTGTGGGTGCGTGGCCTCGGCGAAAACTGTGACGTGGCAAACACCGCGGTGACCCTGGACGGAACGCGTCTGAAAGTCACTTACGTGAGCGCGCTAGATGCGGTTGGCGCACGCCAGATCAATGCCGACTTGGCACCGGACACGGCTCATGGTGTCTATGCCGTTCAGGTTCAATATGCCGGAGTCTCCGCGCGACCCGGCGAGTTGCGGGTGATCAGGGCCGTCTAGCGGGCCGAGATCTGTACGATTTCCGCTTCGCGTGTGCCGCTTACGACAGAGGCAGCTTGCTCTGCGGTGAAGTCCTGGACCTTAGAGGAGTGATTCATGGAGCAGAACTTCGGTCCACACATGGAACAGAATGCCGCTTCCTTGAAACCTTCCTCGGGCAATGTTTCATCGTGCATGGAACGCGCAGTTTCCGGGTCCAGCGACAAGGCAAATTGCTCGTTCCAGTCAAAGTTGTATCGCGCGCGCGAGAGGGCGTCATCACGGTCGCGAGCGCCCGGGCGATGCCGCGCCAAGTCCGCTGCATGCGCGGCAATCTTGTAGGCAATGATGCCCTGTTTCACGTCCTCGCGATTCGGTAAACCCAGATGTTCTTTCGGCGTTACGTAGCAGAGCATTGCAGCGCCGTGCCAACCGATCAGAGCCGCTCCGATGGCTGAAGTGATGTGATCGTAACCGGGAGCAATGTCCGTAACAAGTGGCCCCAATGTGTAGAACGGCGCTTCGTGGCACAGCTCCTTTTCTTTGTCCACTTGCATCTGGATCTGGTCGAGCGGGATATGACCCGGGCCTTCCACCATAACCTGGACGTCGTATTCCCAAGCCTTCTTCGTCAGTTCCCCGAGAGTCTTCAATTCGGCAAATTGGGCCGCGTCACTCGCATCTGCAATGCAACCGGGCCGAAGTCCGTCCCCGAGGGAGAACGTCACATCGTATTTTTGGAAGATCTTACAGATATCCTCGAAGCATTCGTAGAGTAGATTTTGCTTGTGGTTCTTCACCATCCACTCGGCAAGGATCGCTCCCCCGCGGCTCACAATACCCGTTATCCGCTTGGATGCAAGTGGCACGTACTGGACAAGCACGCCGGCATGAATGGTCATGTAATCCACGCCCTGTTCGGCTTGTTCCTCGATGACGTCGAGCATCAAGCGTGCCGTAAGATCTTCGATCCGGCGAACACGCGTGAGAGCTTCATAAATGGGAACGGTCCCGATAGGAACCGGCGAATTCGCGATGATCGACTTGCGAATGCGGGGGATGTCGCCACCGGTGGAGAGGTCCATGACGGTGTCGGCGCCGTACTTCACGCAGTAGTCGAGCTTCGCAAGCTCTTCTTCGATATTGGACGCGGTTGCCGAATTACCGATGTTCGCGTTGATCTTGCAGTTAGAGCCCACGCCAATACACATCGGCTCCAGGCCGTGATGCTGGATGTTGGCGGGGATGACCATGCGCCCGCGAGCGACTTCGGAGCGGATGAACTCGGCGGACACCTTCTCGCGCTTGGCAACATGTTCCATCTCGCCCGTGATCTGGCCCGCCCGGGCGTAGTGCATTTGCGTGCGATTGGGGTCGTTCTGCCTGCTAGAAATCCACTCTGTGCGCATGATCGGTTCCCTTGGTATGACTGGCGGAAAGCGGCTACTTCGCCTTCGTCTTCTTAGGCTTCTTGGTTTCCTTCTTGCGATCCATTCCCTTGGACATTGATCAACTCTCCTTGTAGGCGATTCTAGCAAGCCGGAGCTATGCGTTAATGAGGAGCAGCGGACGTGAACACACAATGGCGGCAGCGCTGGATCTATGCGGGTCTGCTCGCCGCGACTCTAGCGGCCGGGCTTGTCGTGAGTTGGACGCCACCGGCGCGCGAGATCGACCACTATTGCTACGACTTCTTCTTCCGCCTCCACACGCCGCCGCCATGGCCTTTGGGATCGGCGATCCTGGGCATCGACGAGGAAACCATGCGCGACGTGGGCGGTATCGGCGGCGTTCGCAGAGCTCTCGCGCAAGGGCTAACACTGATCGCGCCCGCGCAGCCTCGAGCGGTGGCGGTCGACATCATTCTGGCTGATCCAGGGCCGGACGACGCACTCCTCGAGACGGCTTTTCGCAACACCGCGAGCCTGGTTCTTTCCACCGATTTACTTCCCGGAGGACGCTGGGACGATCCGATTCCTAGATTCCGAGCGCTGGCAGTTGGAGTCGGACAAGTCCACGCTGCGCTCGATCGTTACGACGCCATCAACCGCGAGGTTCCTTTGGAGAAGGTTGGCGGGCATGACCGGCGCTGGGCGCTGGGCCTGGAAGCTTTCCGGGCCAGCAGACACGCCGCAATCAGCGAGTCATCGGACTGGTTGGAAGTGGCGGGCGTGGTGATTCCTTCCCGCTCCCGGGACGATCGCGTGATGCGCATCCGCTACTTGCCTCCGACCCGTGGCATTCCAGCCTATTCGGTTGCGCAACTGCGACGCGATCCGCGACTGATCACGAACTTCGCTGGCAAAGTAGTGTTTGCCGGAGTCACAGCCCAGACGGCCCAGCGAGACCGGTGGATTACTCCGTACGGCGTGGACATTGGGGTGGAGATCAACGCCAACGTATACGAGACGATCGCGCAACGATTGTTCTTGACGGACGTTCCCGATTCTGTGATCGTGCTCTGGGGCGCCGCGCTCGTGCTGCTGGCGGGACTGATTTTCGCCTTTGCGAACGGGCGGCTTGCCTACGCGCTTGCGCTCATGCTTCTAATGCTCGCTCACCTTGTCCCGTATCTTGCTTTCACCAGAGGCAAAGTGTTTCCTTACACGCCTGGAGTCCTTTGCGCGTGGTTGGCGGTAGTATTCTCGGCGAGCTGGCGCCATCTGCTAACACGGCGGCGGATGGTTCGAGCCGAGGCTTCGGAGGTCCATTATCAGAAGCTAGTTCAGTTTGTGACGCATGAGATGCGAACGCCGCTGACCGCGATCCAAGGTTCCAGTGAACTCATTACGCGCTATGCGATGCCGGACGAGAAGCGAAAGCAAATCGCGGGAACCATCAATACCGAATCCAAGCGTTTGGCCAGTATGATTGAGACCTTCCTGAGTGTGGAACGGCTTGCGGGTGGCCGAATAGAACTGAAGCGGGAGCGCTTTCCCGCCATGGATCTGGTCGCAACGTGCGTGGAGCGAGTGCGTCCCCTTGCGACGCACAAAGACATCGCAATCGAGGTGGAGAACCTTCCCGCCGCCGTCGTAACTGGTGATCATGAGCTGATGGAATACGCGGTCTACAACCTGTTGACGAACGCGATTAAGTATTCACCGCCGGAAACCAGGATCACGGTTGCGGGGTCTTTCGATTCCAAGCAGATGCGGCTACAGATTGCGGATCAGGGAATCGGAATGGAGAAGCACGAAGTCCTGCGGGTCTTTGACCGGTTCTATCGCACGCCGCGAGCTGAATCGTCGGGCGAAACAGGTTCCGGTATCGGGCTATCGATTGTGGATCAGATCGTTAAAGAGCATGGCGGACGCATTCTTGTGGAGTCAACACCGGGCAAGGGATCGACATTCACTCTAGTATTGCCGCTGGCCACGCCGTAACATTAGAAAGTAAATGTCGCGGTTATTAGTGGTCGAAGACGATGCGAGCGTTCGCAACACCATCACAACCTTTCTGGAACTGGAAGGGTATGCGGTGGATGCGGTCTCCAGTACCCGCGAAGCTCTGGTGCGGCTGAATACGGGCGAGTACCCCATCGTAATCTCCGACATCTATATCGACGATCGGACGGGGCTGGACGTTCTGGATGCGGCTCGCCGGAGAAATCCGGATTGCTCGGTGATCCTGATGACCGCGCGCGGCACCATGGAAACAGTAATGGCGGCCACGCGTGGCGGGGTGTTCGACTATATCGCCAAGCCGTTTGAACTGGATTCCATTCTGGAAACGGTGAAGCGGGCCGAAGCGGTTCGGGACGGTTCGGATCAGGATTTCGACGATGAACAACTTCCCGATACGGATCTGATCGGCACTTCGCCCAGCATGGTTGAGATTTATAAGACCGTGTCGCGCGTAGCTCCGACCGATGTCACGGTTCTGATTGAGGGGGAGACCGGAACCGGCAAGGAAATGGTCGCCCGCATGATCCATCGCTTCAGCTTGCGTGCGCAAATGCCGTTTGTCCCCGTCGACTGCGGCGGCATTGCTCCGTCTCTACTGGAAAGTGAACTGTTCGGTGCGATGCGCGGCGCGTTTACTGGGGCAGACCGGGACCGTGCCGGCGTATTCGAATCGGCAAATCGCGGAACCGTGTTGCTGGACGAAATCGGTGACATCGACTTGAACTTCCAATTGAAGCTGCTCCGGTTTCTGCAGGAGCGCGAAGTGCGTCCCGTCGGCGCGTCACGAGCAAGGCCGGTGGATGTGCGCGTTTTAGCGGCAACCAATCGCGACATGCAGAAGATGGTGGAGGAAGGAAAGCTTCGCGAGGATTTGTGGTTCCGGTTGAACGTGGTGCGCATCCATGTCCCGCCATTGCGCGAGCGGCGTGGTGATGTTCCCTTACTGGCGCGCTACTTCTTACAGCGCTACAACTCCAAGTACGGCCGCGACGTCAAGCTGACTGATTCCGGCGTGAAGACGATGCAGGAACAGCTGTGGCCAGGCAATATCCGTCAACTGCAGCATCTGATGGAGCGCCTGGCGATTCTTACGGCTGGAGACCGGATCGATAGCGAAGCCATTCACGAGGGGATCCGGGAGATGGAGCCGCGAGAACAGGCCACCGAGTCGCTCGCCGATACCGAGGCGGATCAGATTCGGCGGGTCCTTGCCGCAACTGGTGGGAATAAGAGCCGCGCCGCTCAGATCCTGGGCATTGAACGAAAGACGCTTTATCGCAAGTTGGAGCGGATGCGATGAGGCTGGGCGCAATCACTGACGAGTTTTCACCCGACCCCGAAATCGCGGCTGCGGCGATGCGCGCGTGCGGGCTGGAAACAGCTGAACTGCGCGTGCTGTGGGGGCGCAACATTCTCGATCTTGAGGACGCCGAATTGGATCGCGCGCTGATGATTTTTGAGAAGCAACATCTGGTGGTGGACTGCATTGCTTCACCGCTCTTAAAATGTGAGCTGCCGGACGCCCCTCCGGTGGATCCTCGCTTTCAGCAGGATGTGTTCGCGTCCCGGCATTCCTTTGACGATCAGGAGCGGCTCGCCGAGCGTGCCTTTGCCATAGCTAAGCGCGCAGACGCGAAGCTCGTCCGCGTGTTTTCTTATTGGCGAACCGTGGACCCCGATGCCGTGTTCGAGCGAATCATTCCGGCCTTGCGGGCACTCGCCGTGCAAGCCGCCGAACATGGTCTAATCATCGGCCTTGAAAATGAGCATGCCTGCAACGTCAGTACGGCGCGCGATTCTGCTCGCGTTCTGGCGGCTCTGGATCATCCGAACATCCAGATCGTTTGGGACCCGGCAAACGCTTATGTCGCTGGCGAGTCACCGCTTTCGAATGGCTTTTCGTTGCTTCCGGTGGAGCGGATCGCGCACGTGCACGCCAAGGATTGGCGCGAGGGTCAATGGATGGAATTGGGCGATGGGAGCGTCGATTGGCCGGAGCAAATTCGGGCGCTCGCGTTTGGCGGCTATCAGGGTGACATCAACCTGGAAACTCACTGGCAAGGTCCCGGGAATGACAAGATGGAAGCGAGCCGCCTCTGCGCCATCCGCCTGAGAAAAATGGTTGCAGCGATTTGAATCTGAAATTTCGCGGTAAGTGTTCGCCCTACAATCAAGGCTAGGCCACTTTATGCGCAGGCGCCTTCTCTACAGCTTCGGAACGCTGGTGTTGATCGTTCTGGTTGCGCTGGTGGTCTGGCAAGGATCGTTCACCATCGGTCCAGCGCCAACGGGGCCGGGCCAGACGCTGATCTTCTGGGCTGTTTCCACTCTGATTTTCGTGCTCATGGTGACGCTGGGATTCATCCTGGTGCGCACCTTCGTCAAGCTCTGGGTGGAGCATGGCAGCCATCGCGAGGGCTCGCGGCTAAAGACGAAATTGGTTGCGGGAGCACTGGCGCTCAGCTTCATGCCCGTCTTTTTCATGGTGCTTTACTCCTTCGAGGTGATGAACCGCAATCTGGCGAAGTGGTTCACCAAGCCGGTGGAAGAGCAGCGCGTGATCTGGACCGAGATCAACGACGCATTAAAGCGGGAAATGCGCGATAAAGTGCAGGCCCAGGCAATGCTCCTGGCGTCCATGCCGGAGACGCGCTTGCTGCTGGGCGGGGGGCAGGCGTCGCCCGACTACCTCACGCGTTTTTGTGTCGATCAGAATGTGGCTGCAGCCGCGCTCATACCCCCGGGAACGCAGGAGCCGATTCTGCGCTCCGGGCGCATGCCGAAGAAAGATCGGCCCGAGGTCGCCGTGGCCCGCGCGCCTGTAAACATTGGTGGTAAAGAGGTCGGGGCCGTGGAGATCGCCTCCCAGATGCCATTGGATGTGGCGGCTAAGCAGCGGGCGATCGACAACTACAACAAGGAATACGCGGCACTATCTCAGCAGCAGAAATACATTCGCCAAACTTCGCTGTTAACGCTGTCCCTGATCGCGCTGTTCATTCTTTTCGTGGCCACTTGGATGGCGTTATTCCTCGCCAAGCAAATCAGCCTTCCGATTGCCGCTCTCATCGACGCAGCGCAACGCGTGAGTAAGGGCGACTTGCAACACCGGGTGCGCGTCCGCGCCATGGACGAACTGGCTAGTCTGGTGCGCGGCTTCAATCAGATGACGCAGGAACTGGAGGCCAATAGCCGCGAACTGGAAGCACGCCGGCGCTTCACCGAGGCCATCCTCGAGAGCATTCCGACGGGCGTGATCTCGGTAACCGCGGACGGCTGGATTCAGCGCGTGAATCAACCTCTGCAGCGCATTTTGTCGAAGGACCTTGTCGACCGCGCGCAACGCATCGAAGACCTGTTCTCGCGCGAGGAATCGTCGGAAATTCGTTACCTGATGAATCGCGCGCGGCGCACCGGCGTTGCCACCGAACAATTCGAACATCGCAACGGGAAACAGCAGAGCCTTTCGATCACCGTTTCTGCGCTCGAAAACAAACTGACTTCGGGTTTCGTGATTGTCCTCGAAGACACGACCGATTTATTGCGCGCGCAAAAAGCTTCGGCGTGGAGTGAAGTAGCGCGCCGCGTGGCCCACGAGATCAAGAATCCCTTGACGCCCATCGCGTTATCGGCCGGCCGAATATCGCGTCAACTCAGCCGAGCGCTGCTCCCGCCGGAAGTGGCGCGCATCGTCCAGGAATGCACGGACACCATCCTCAGCGAAGTGCAGTCGGTCAAGACGCTGGTTGACGAATTTTCGCAGTTCTCGCGATTCCCGGCGGCTCAACTCGGACCAGCGGACTTCAACCATGCCGTCGAGAGTGCACTGAACGTGTTTGCCGGTCGCCTGGATTCCATCACGATCCAAGTCGATCTCGCGCCCAATCTCCCCAGCGCCTATATGGACCCGGAGCAGTTTAAACGCGTGGTCGTGAACCTGGTGGATAACGCCGCTGAAGCGATGCAGGATTCCCTGGTGAAGCATCTTTACGTGGGCACCCAAACGGGAGTGAGCGGAATGGTGGAACTGATCGTGGCCGATACTGGGTGTGGAATCACCGGCGACCAGCGCGAGAAGTTGTTCCTCCCTTATTTCTCGACGAAAGGGCGGGGAACCGGGCTCGGCTTGGCGATTGTCAGTCACATCTTGACTGAACACCAGGCACAGATTCGCGTTGAAGACAATCAGCCAGCAGGCGCGCGCTTCACGGTTGAGATGCCGGTAGCCGTACAAAATCCCGCGGAGGACGCCGTCCCTGCATGAGGCCGTGCATTTTGATCGTGGACGATGAAGCGGCAATCCGGCAATCCCTGGGCGGAGTGCTGCAGGACGACGGGTACGAAATCACCTGCGTGTCGAGTGGAGAAGCTTGCCTGGAGATGCTCGCCAAGCGGGCATTCACCATGCTGTATCTCGACGTGTGGCTGCCCGGGATGGATGGGATGGAAACGCTCGCGCGCATCCAGGAAATACCTTTCGAGGACCGTCCGGTGGTGGTGATGATTTCCGGTCATGGTTCGATTGACACGGCGGTTCGCGCCACCAAGCTCGGCGCATTCGACTTTCTTGAAAAGCCGCTCACGATCCAGAAAATAGCGATCGTCACCAAGAACGCCATCGAGAACCGGCGACTGGAGCTGGAGAACACGCGCCTGCGCGCGGATGAAACCTCCAAATATCGGATCATCGGCGATAGCGTCCCCATGCGCGCGCTACGCCAACAAATGCATCTGATGGCGGCGACCAATGGGCGCGTGCTGATCTATGGCGAGAGCGGGACGGGTAAAGAGCTGGTCGCCCACGCCATCCACGCACTAAGCCCGCGGGCATCGCAGGCCATGATCGAGGTCAATTGCGCCGCTATTCCCGAGGATCTCATCGAGAGCGAACTGTTCGGTCACGTGAAGGGCAGTTTCAACGGCGCGCGCGAAGCCAAGTCGGGAAAATTCCAGAAGGCCGATAGCGGGACCATCTTTCTGGACGAGGTGGGAGACATGAGTCTCCGCACGCAGGCTAAGGTTCTGCGCGCTTTGGAAGAACAACGCTTCGAACCGGTAGGCGCGCATGAAACGGTTCAAGTCGACGTTCGCGTAATCGCGGCCACCAATAAGAATCTGGAAGGCGAGATTGAACGCGGTAATTTTCGAGAAGACCTTTTTTACCGGTTGAATGTGATTCCCTTTCATGTGCCCCCGCTGCGCGATCGCGCGGAGGATGTTCCGCTACTTGCCGATTTCTTTTTGCGCGAATTTACGCGCGCGTACGGGCGAAAAGCTAAGGATTTAAGTCCCGCAGCTTACCAGGTTTTACAGGATTACCATTGGCCGGGGAATGTAAGAGAATTGCGGAACCTGATTGAACGGATTGTCATTCTGAATCCGCAATCACGCGTGGATGCCCGCCACATTCCACTGCCCACTTCGAAACGTGCCCCGAATTCAAAGTCCATGGAAGGCTTCGCCAGCCTGCATGAAGTAAGAGAGACAGCTGAGCGGGATTACATTCTTAAGAAGCTGGAAGAGACCGGCGGGAACGTCAGCCGGACCGCTGAGTTACTGGGTTTGGAGCGGAGTAATTTGTATCGGAAAATGAAGACCCTGGGGATTCCACTAAAAGAAGCGTGAGTGAAATCGGTTGATGCAAACCAGGCCTACATTTCCCAAAAAAGCTCGTATACTCTTGGCCGATGACGATGACGCGTTGAGGACGATGCTCGTTGAGGTTTTGCGGAGTGAGGGCTATGAAGTGCTGACGGCGGAAGAGGGAGAGTCCGCGCTTACCGTGGCAAGACGAACCAAGGGAGTGATCGATTTGCTGATCACCGACGTGATGATGCCGCGGCTAGATGGCTTCGATTTACGGGAACGGCTGCGCCGCGAGCGTCCCAACGTGCGTGTTCTTGTCATGTCTGGCCAGTTGGACGAGGGGATCAGCGGAGAGGATTTCCATTTACTTAGAAAGCCTTTCACACCGGAGAGGTTTCTGGAAAAAGTTCGCGAGTCTCTTGCGGCTCCCGTCTCGCTGGACGCCTCCTAGGCGTAGAGCAGCCGAGCGGTTCTGCCCGCGTTATGCTCGTTAGACGACATGCGGAAACTAGTATTGCTCAGGCACGGGGAAAGCGACTGGAATAAAGAGAATCGTTTCACCGGCTGGACCGATGTGGACTTATCGGCGGAAGGGCGTGAACAAGCCCGGGATGCCGGACGCGTGCTCAAGCAAGAGGGATTCACCTTCGATGTCGCGTACACGTCCGTATTGAAGCGTGCAATCCGTACTCTGTGGATCGCAATGGATGAGATGGACCTCCTATGGGTTCAGGTCAATCGATCGTGGCGATTGAATGAACGGCATTACGGGGCGCTGCAAGGGCTGAATAAGTCCGAAACGGCGGCGAAGTTCGGCGAGGAGCAGGTGAAGATATGGAGGCGGAGTTATGACGTTCCCCCGCCGCCGCTCGAAGTGGCCGATGAGCGGTATCCGGGACACGATCCGCGCTATCGAAATCTGTCTGCGGACGAACTCCCGCTGACCGAGTGTTTGAAAGATACCGTGCAGAGATTCCTGCCGTACTGGGAGCAGACGATCGCGCCGGATGTACGCGATGGCAAGAAGGTGATCATCGCGGCGCACGGCAACAGCTTGCGAGCCTTGATCAAGTACTTGGAGGGAATGTCCGAAGACACCATCCTCAACCTGAATGTACCGACCGGGATGCCGCTTGTTTACGAATTGGATGAGGACCTGAAGCCTATCAGAAACTACTATCTTGGCGATGCCGAGAAAGTAAAGGCGGCGATGGACGCGGTAGCGAGCCAGGGCAAGAAGAAATAAGGGGCCACCCGTAAAGCGTTTGATACAGTTCCCATGTATGAACAGGCGGGACTTCATCGGTGGTAGCCTTGCGGGCTTAACCCTTCTCAATCAGGTAACACGTGCGGCGGATTCAGACGCAGCCGGCCGGCAGGTGTTTCCGCTCGATCACACCTGGCTGTTCGGAGGAAGAACGGTTGCGGGAGCCAGCAATCCGAATTTCGACGACAGCCGCTTTGAGCGCGTCACGTTGCCGCATACCAATGTCGTCCTGCCATGGCATAGCTTCGATGAGGCACAATATCAATACACCTCCATTTACCGGCGTCATTTCCGCTTACCCGCGGAGCTGAGAGGGCATCGGGTATTCATCGACTTCGAAGGCGCGATGACGGCGTCCACGGTCACGTTCAACGGTCATCGGTTTGAAGAATATCGAGGTGGGTACACTCCGTTTTCTTTCGAGCTGACGAACCATGTGAAGTGGGACGCCGACAACGTGGTCGCCGTTGAACTCGATTCTTCGGAACGCAAAGACATCCCTCCTTTCGGCGCGCTGATTGACTACTTAACGTTCGGCGGCATCTACCGGCAAGTAGCGCTCCGCGTGGTGCCGCAGGCCTTTATCGAGAATGTCTTTGCGGAGCCGGCCGACGTGATGACCGCGGGGCGGACGTTGAAGGTGCATGTCCGCACAGCCGGTGCGGGTCCCGTCACTGCCGAGCTTCGCGATGGCTCGCGCGTCCTTGCAAGTGGTTCGGGGCCCGGGCCGGGAACCATTACGCTGACCAACCTGGGCGACATTCAGTTGTGGTCTCTCGACCGCCCCAAGCTTTACGACGTCGTGGTGCGAATGGGCTCCGATGAATATCGCACGCGCACGGGCTTTCGCGAGGCAAAGTTCACCGCGCAGGGTTTTCACCTGAACGGTGAACACATCAAGCTGATGGGTTTGGATCGGCATCAGACCTTTCCGTACGTGGGTGGCGCAATGCCTGCCCGGGCCCAGCGCCGTGATGTTCAGATCTTGAAGGGCATTCACACGAATGTGGTGCGCACGTCGCATTATCCGCAGTCGCGGCATTTCTTGGATGCCTGCGATGAACTCGGTCTTTTGGTCATGGAAGAGATTCCGGGATGGCAGCACATCGGTGAGAATGCCTGGCAGGATATCGCCGTCCGCAACGTGGGCGAGATGATCCAGCGCGACTGGAATCATCCATCCATCATCACTTGGCTTGTCCGCATTAACGAGTCGCGGGATAACCACGATTTCTACGTTCGCACCAATAAACTCGCTCATGAGCTCGATCCCTCACGACCCACCGGTGGCGTGCGTACCACGGATAACTACACCTCAGAATTCCTGGAAGATGTCTTCACGTTCAACGATTTCGGCTGGCCGATGAAGCCACCCAATCATCCGGCTTTTGTGAACACGGAGTTCGTCGGCCATACGTTTTCCACCAAGCGATACGACCAGGTTGAGCGCGTCGCCGAACACGCTATGCGGCATGCGCGGGTACATAACCAGCTTGCATCCAATGACCAGTATGCGGGTGGTCTCGGGTGGTGCGCCTTCGACTACAATACTCATGACGAATTCGGTTCCGGCGACCACATCTGCTACCACGGCGTGTTCGACATCTTCCGCATTCCTAAGGCGGCGGCGGGATTCTACAAGTCGCAGTGCGACCCTACCAAAGAAGTGGTTCTGGTTCCGGCGTTTGACTGGTCTGCGGGCGATCACTCCGGCGCGGGCGGCCCGGGTATTGTGCCCGTCTGCTCCAATTGCGATCACCTGAAAGTCTACGTCGCCGATAACCTGATTCTGGAAGCAGACCCGGATCGCGCTACCTACGGCCATCTGAAGTATCCGCCGTTCATCTTAAAGTTGGACGATCTGTGGGAACACCCCTGGGGAGATCTTCGGATCGACGGCTACATCCGCGGAAAGAAGATGATCTCCCGTTCGTTCTCGGGCAGGAGCATCGATGCTCAGTTGCTGCTAGAGCCCGATGATGTGGAACTGGTGGGCGACGGAATCGATGTCACGCGCGTGGTGTTCCGGGTTGCGGATAAGTTTGGCAACACACAGCAATTCGCCAGTGGCTCGTTGGTGCTGTCAATCGACGGGCCGGGGGAAATCATTGGCGAGAATCCCTACGGGTTGGTTGGCGGGGCGGGCGCGGTCTGGATCAAGACGAAGCAGGCGTCGGGTACGATCCGCTTTGAGGCGCGGCACCAGTATCTCGGCAAGAAGGATTTTCGCATCCAGGTGACGCCAGGAGTAACGGAGCGGGTCTAGAGGCGGCTGCGATACTAAGAGAACACCTGCATGCATTCCCGTCGACTGGCGTCGCTTCTGATTGGCGCATGGCTCGCCGCCAGCATCTTTATGGACTTTGCTGCCATCCATAATTTCCGATCGGTCGACCGCTTCTTAGCCGCGCCTGGACCCTTGGCTGCCGAGAAGATTCGTGATGTTGGGGGCCGCGCGGAGGCCCGCACATTTCTTCGCGCTCAAGCGGCTGAAGTGAATCGGTATCTGTTCGAGCAGTGGGAATATGCGCAACTTGCCCTCGGCGTGTTGCTGCTGATGGTGTTTGTCTTCGGCCACGGCGACGCGCCCCGAATCGCCATGCTGCTGACCGTGCTGATGCTGTGCATCGTGGGCGTGGACCGCTTTGTGCTCACTGGGCAGATCACGCGCTTAGGGCGGCTGCTTGATTATCCGAATACGCCCGGAGCTGATCCCGCGCTGTTCTGGCGTCTGCATGGCATCTACTCCGGCCTGGAACTCTTGAAGCTCGCGCTCGGAGCGAGCGTGGCTGGCCTGTTACTCATCCGGCACAAAGATCGGTCGCGTTTCGTTCGCGAGCACGCCAAGATCGCCAAATCCCGGTCAGGGCGGGTGGCCTAAACAAGTGGATAAGCGCCGCATGTGCCCCAATTGCCGGGCCTTCATCACCACCAGCGATCGGGTCTGTCCTTATTGCAATGAGCGGGTAGCTGATCGGGCAATCGACACCCGCAATCCCGGTGCTTTGCTTGGCGGCTTGATCCCTGCGGCACGATTCACAACTTCGCTCCTCTTGCTGCTCAATATTGGCGTGTATATCGCGAGCATGTATGGGGGCAGCGCCGGCTCGGAACTGTTCCAGCTTGGTAACAAGAATGACAACGCTATTCTACGCGGACACGAGTGGTGGCGCCTCATCACGGCGGGATTTTTGCACGTCAACTTGTTTCACATCGGGATGAACATGTGGGTCCTCAATGATCTGGGAGTTGAGGTGGAGCGAACCTTCGGCACGGCGCGCTTCCTGGTCGTCTATTTTGTGGGCACGTGTGCGGGCTTCCTGGCGAGTACTTATCTGAGTAGCAATCCCTCGGTGGGAGCTTCGGCTGGCATATGTGGTCTAATCGGCGCCATGATCGCCTTCGGCGTGCTCAATCGCACGGAGGTGGGCCGTAGAATTCGCTCTTCGTATCTGACGTGGGCTCTCTATGTGATCGTCATCGGCATGGTAGGTATCTTTCGCACTGATAACTACGCGCACTTAGGCGGCCTTGCCGGTGGATTCGCTGTGGCCTATGTCGCGGGCACCCCGGTGCACTCCGGCCGCGTGGCTGAACGGTTCTGGCAAGGTCTCGCCGTGGTTTGCGTACTGATTACGGCCTACAGCTTCTGGATCGTTTACGCGCTCCTGATGCAATACCGCAACGTGCTCCCATCCAGCGTTTAATCATCCAAGATCGACACCATTGTGCCGGGCGCGTTTCCCTCTAGCCGGTTGTTGATGTAGATGAAAGTTGTCCTGCCCTGTTCCCGCGCAATATGCAGGATCTCGCGTAGACCTTGGCGTGCCAGCGGATCCACCTCCAGCACTTCCGCATAGGGAGAGAACTTCTTCACGGCGTCTTCATACGGGCGGCCTTGGCGGAGAAGCGCGCGCGTCACCAGGAAATCGGCCGTCATCGAATCTGGAATTACTAGCTGCTCTTGCAAGTGGGGCATCTTCGTCCATGCGTTATACACGTGGGCCACGTTGTATTGGCGCAAGCATGCGAAATAGTCGGCGACAAGAAACTCGGGATTCCGAATCTCGACGCTGTATCGAAAACCGCTGGGCAGTTTAGACAAGAACGGATCGAGCCGGTCCAGGAACTCGGCCGGGCGCGCAAACGCGCGCGGCGAAAATGCACCGAACTCGAAAATGAGCAATCCCGTTTTGTTGCGATACGGATCTAACGCGCCCAGGAAAGCTTCACGAAACAGATCGGCGTCCAGGAACGACGGGTTTTCTCCGCCGCCCTGAACGCCATAACGGGGATGCGACGGAAAGATACGGCACGTAATCTGTTCGGGCACCTTGAAGGCGAATTGGAACCCATCCGGCACTTGGGCGAACAATTTCGCCCAAAACTCGGCGGAGGGAAACTGGTAGAACGCAAAATCTCCACAGACTGTGGGGAACACGCTCGCGTACTCGCTCAAGCAAGTGTCTTCGAACCGCTTTTTCGAGAATCGCCCGCGCGTTTCATAACGGGACCTCGTATAAATCTGACCGATCCAGCCTTCGTACTTCCACGAGCTTCCGCCGATAAAGATGTTGCGGCGGGTCAACGATTCCAAACGCGCGGTGAGACCATCGCGATCGAAACCCTCGCATTCGTCGAAAAGCGAATCCACTTACCAGGCCAGGGCGGAGCGATAACCGTAAGGATCGGCAGCCGCTTCGAGAACATCTCCCGGGGTCAGCCGAATCATCACCGGCGCCGCGCCGCTATTCCATCGCGAGGTTGTTTCTACCAGATGTTTGCGTGCTGCCAGCTCCTGCACCACGGCCGCGGGAATACGCTCATCGAGAACCAGATTGCCGGGATTCATCGCGTGATTATCAAAGCTTGAGACCAGATGGCGAGTCTGGAACCTCGGCGCTTCCACCGCCGGCTCCGTGCCCATGTGGAACTCGACCACATCCAGGAACATCTGCACCAGAGCTTGATCCTGATTGTCACCGCCTGGTGTGGAGAGCGCGAGAAACGGCTTCCCTGCTTTGGTCACGAGCGTCGGACTCAACGTCACGCGAGGCCGTTTTCCCGCTGCAAGTTCATTCGGGTGCCCCGGCACCAGCAGGAAACTCTGCGCCCGCTCCGTGAGCGGAATCCCAGTGTCCCCCGCGATCACCGAGGGCAGCCACGCCCCGGAAGGCGTCGAGGAGAACATAATGCCGCTCTTATCGAATGTGTCGATGCACGTGGTGTCCTTGGCCATGAGCCGGTCATCGATGTTGCCCCGAGTCATCTTCTCTTTCGATGGATGCACTCCGATTTTCCCGCCAAGCTCGCCCGGACGAAACTCTAAAGACGCGTCGTGCGCAATCAGTTTCCGGCGTTGGTCCGCGTACTGTTGGGATAACAGGGTAGCAGTATTTAAGTGGCTGAACTTCGGGTCGCCGTAATAGGTGTCGCGGTCGGCGTAGGCCAGTTTCAAAGCTTCTGCGACAGTGTTGATGTACTCGGCCGAGTTCAGCTTCATCGCCGCCAAATCGAAGCCATTCAGAATGTTGAGGGCCTCGATCATGGACGGACCTTGGCTCCAGAAACCTGGCTTGTAAACCTCGTAGCCTTTGTAACGCGTGGAAATGGCGTCCTCCGGCGTCAAGCGGAATGCAGCCATGTCCTCATAGCGCAGCAAGCCGCCGAATTCGCGGCTGAACGCGTCGATTTTATGCGCGACGTCTCCCCGGTAGAAATAATCGCGAACGGCATCGATGGCTTTGACGCGGCTTGTCCCGGACGCGAGTGATTTTTTCTCGGCTTCGGCCATGGCGCGCAACGTTCGCGCCAAGTCCGGCTGGCGAAATATCTCACCGGGACGCGGAACTCGCCCGTCGGGCAGCCAGTGCTTCTTGGAACTCGGCCAGAGATCGAAAAACGGCTTGCAATTCTCCAAGGTCCGGGACCGCAACTCATCGATAGGCTCACCATCGGCCATCTCGACGGCAACTTCAATCTCCTGACCGAAGGACTTGGTCCCATATTCGCGCAACGCGACCAGTGCGGCGTCCACCATCCCAGGGACTAAAGCCGGCATCAGACCGGCGACCGGCACCATCCCGCGCAAGCCAGTCTTATCGGGGACTTCGAGAATATCGCCGAGCTTGAGAGGCCGCGTGCGGAAGAGTTCCGCCGAGGCTAGCTTCGGCATCGTCCCCACGCCAGCAATCGCGTGCACTTTGCCGTCAGCGGTCCGGATCAGAATAGGAGCCTCGCCACCGAATCCAAAGTGAGAGAACTCGGTGACCGCCGCCGTGAACATGGCCGCTACACCTGCATCCACGGCGTTCCCGCCCTGGTAGTAAATTCGCATGCCGGCTTCTGTGGCGTAGTCGCTTCCAGCCGCGATTGCACCCCTGGTGCCTCGGGACGAGTAGCGCGCCGCGTGCTCAGGCGGATGTTGCGCGAGCAGAACGCCCGCGCTCAGAACAGACCAAAAGGAAAGAAGGGCGTGAGCCGAGTGACGCGGCATGGATTGTCTCATTCTAAATCTCCAGGAGTTCCGTGCTGCGCGCATCGCCGTATACTGGTGCTTCGTACCGTGCTTAAAGAGCCAAGAGCCTAGCCTTTGGAAACGCACGATCGCTACGAGTGAGGAACTTTTGATGAGTGACCACGCTAATCTGCTGGAGCGGTTTCGACGCGCTCCCGAAGTGATCGCGGTGATGATGACCGGCGTATTCGGCGAAGAGGTGGATTTCATCTCAGCCCCGGGAAAGTGGAGTATTCGTCAGATTGCCCGCCATCTGGCCGATTCTGAAATGGTCGGCGCCTATCGCCTCCGCAGCGTGATTGCGGAAGACAATCCGGCGTTGCAGAACTACGATGAAGCCGCTTGGGCTGCAAAGCTCGATTACAGTACGCGGAAGCCCGCCAGTTCGCTCGATCATTTTCGCCGGATTCGCGCTGACAATTACGAACTGCTCAAAGACCTGCCGCCTGATGCATTCGCACGGGTTGGCACGCACTCGCAGCGCGGGCCCATGACATTGCTTCAGATTGTCGAACTCTACGCGAACCACGCCGAAAGTCACGCCAAGCAGTTGCAGGCAGTCCGCGAAGCATACAAACTGACTAGGCCCAAGAAGTAGAAAGGTGCACCGGGATTCGTCATAATAATCCCAAATGCTTCCACGTCTCGTTCTCGCAGCGATTTTCGCTTCTCTTGCTCTGCTTGCCCAGGCGCCTTCGAAGTCCGGCATTGAACTCGATTCCATGGACACCTCGGTAAGTCCTTGCACGAATTTCTATCAATATGCTTGCGGATCTTGGCGAAACCGGCACCCGATCCCTTCCGATCAGGCGCGATGGGGTCGCTTCAACGAGTTAAACGACCGCAACCAGAAAATCGCCCGCGACATTCTTGAAAAAGCCGCGCAGCCATCTCCAAATCGCACCGCGATCGACCAGAAAATCGGCGATTTTTATGCCGCCTGCATGAACGAAGCCGAGATTGAGCGCAAAGGCGTGCAACCCATTCAATCGCAGCTTGCCGCAGTGGCCGCTCTCGCAAGCAAAGAGCAACTCGCGCGTGTACTGGTGGAATTGCAGAACAGTGGAGTCCCGGGTATCGTCCGTTTCAGCGCGCAACCCGACCCGAAGCACGCCAGCGTCAACATTGCCGGTTTCTACCAGGGCGGCCTGGGCCTGCCTGATCGTGATTACTACCTCAAAACCGATGCGCGTTCCGTCCAAATCCGCAAGCAGTATCAGCAACACATCGCCAACATGTTCGATCTGCTTGCCAAGGCCACGAACGCTACGTGGGATTCCGCCGCGCGCGCCGCCGTAGTGCTGAATCTGGAAACAACGCTGGCCAAAATGTCGATGGATCGCGTGGCGATGCGGAATCCAGACAACACTTTTCACCCGATGACCGTGGGCAACCTGCCCAGCCTCACTCCCGATTTCGATTGGAAGACCTACATCGCCGATTTCAAGACTCCGCCGGTCGATAAGATTAACGTGTCCCAACCCGACTTCTTAAAGGGGCTGGCCGACGTAATCGCGAATACCAGCATCGCCGATTTTCAAACCTACCTCGACTGGCACATCCTTCACGCGGCCGCCCCTGCCCTAACCGCCGCCTTCGTCAGTGAGAATTTCGACTTCTACGAGAAAACTCTGATTGGAGTCAAGCAGTTGCAGCCGCGTTGGAAGCGGTGCGAAGCCGCCGTGGATGGCGGCCTGGGCGAAGCGCTGGGCCAGAAATTTGTCGAAGTCGCCTTCAGCGGTCCATCCAAGGCTCGCGCGCTGCAGATGGTGCATGAGATTGAAAAGTCGATGGAGCAAGACGTCAACACGGCAGCGTGGATGACGGATGCCACCAAGAAAGAAGCCCTTGCCAAGTTGACCGAAGTCGCCAATAAGATCGGCTACCCCGAGAAGTGGCGCGATTACTCTTCGGTGGTTATTACTCGCGACGACTATCTGGGCGACCGCGAGCGCGCCTATCAATTCGAACTGCATCGCAACTTGAATAAGATCGGCAAGCCCGTCGATAAAAATGAGTGGGGCATGACGCCGCCCACCGTGAACGCGTACTACAGTCCGGCGCAGAACAATATCAATTTTCCCGCGGGCATCTTGCAACCGCCGTTCTACAATGCCAAGGCGGATGACGCAGTGAACTATGGCGCCATTGGCGTGGTCGTGGGCCACGAGTTGACTCATGGCTTCGACGATCAGGGCCGCCGCTATGACGGGGCCGGCAACCTGCGCGATTGGTGGACGCCGGAGGACGCCAAGAACTTCACCCAGCGGGCCGAATGCGTCGTGTCAGAATATGGAGGCTTCAGCCCAGTGGATGGCGTGAGTCTAAACGGGAAACTAACTCTCGGCGAGAACGCGGCTGACAACGGCGGTATTCATCTCGCATACATGGCGCTGATGGATCACCTCGCCGGCAAGATTCTTCCCAAGCTCGACGGCTATACCCAGGAGCAGCTCTTTTTTCTCGGCTTCGCGCAAGTCTGGTGTGAAAACGCCACGGATGAAAGCTCCCGCGCCCGCGCGATCACCGATCCTCACTCACCTGGTCAATTCCGCGTGAACGGGACCGTGCAGAACCTCTCCGAGTTCCAATCGGCGTTCAGCTGCAAGGCCACCGATCCCATGGTTTCCAAGCAAGCCTGCCGCGTCTGGTAGAGGTTGCAGAGGCCAACTCCGGCGCGTTCCGTCGTATCCTGAAATCTGATGCAGCGGGAGACCCTGTTGAGCGCGCCGCCCGTTGTCGTTGCTCTTGAGACGGCCTTGGGCTCGGCGGTCCGCGGTAAACCCGATGTCATCCGCCTCTCCATTGTGTGCCTCCTTGCTGGCGGGCACCTGCTGATCGAAGATGTGCCGGGCGTTGGTAAAACCACGCTGGCCCACGCCATCGCCCGCGCAATCGATTGCCAATTTCATCGCATCCAGTTTACGAGCGACCTGCTTCCCAGCGACGTTCTCGGCGTCACCATCTACAACGCACACACCGAAGCTTTCGAATTCAAGCCGGGCCCCGTTTTCACCAACATCCTGCTTGCCGACGAGATTAACCGCACCACGCCCAAAACGCAATCGGCATTGCTTGAGTGCATGAACGAAGGCCAGGTCACCATTGATGGAAAGTCGCTCCCATTGCCTGCACCATTCTTCGTGGTTGCCACGCAGAATCCCTCCGAGCATCACGGCGCTTATCCGCTGCCCGAATCGCAGTTGGACCGTTTCCTATTTCGTTTGCGCATCGGTTACCCGGACACCGCCGCCGAACGCGACATCATTCGCTTTCCCAACGCGCAGAATTCCGTCCACAAGGTTTGCACCGGCGCCGAAATCGTCGCGCTCCAACAGGAAGTTCAACAGGTTCGCTGCGATGAATCGATTCTCGATTATCTGCTCACTATCGTAGACCGCACCCGAACCCATGAAGCCCTGATCCTGGGCGTCAGCCCTCGTGGCTCGCAGGCCTTGTTTCGCGCCGCGCAAGCACGCGCTCTGCTGCATGGCCGCTCTTATGTTGTCCCGGATGATGTGAAACGCTTAGTCGTGCCGGTATTCGGGCATCGCGTAGTTGTTCAACCCCGCAGCGCGCTCGGTTCCCGCCGTGCGGAAGCCGGGGACCGCATTCTGGAAGAGATTCTCACCCACGTCGACGTTCCGCTGTGAATGCCCGCGCCAGCCAGGGCCACGCACACCAGCAAAAACCAGTCCCCGAATCTCGTATAAATCGTGAGCTGGCTTTCATAGTTGAAACCCATCACCGCCGCGGCTTCCTGATAGAGCGGGAGCTTTTGTCTCACTCGCCCCGCCGGATCGATTGCCGCCGTGATCCCATCATTGGTGGCCCGCAAAATCCAGCGGCGATTCTCGGCCGCCCGCATGCGCACGATCTCCAAGTGTTGATACCGCGCCGCGGTCTTACCGAACCAGCCATCGTTCGATGGGTTGAACAACACCTGCGCGCCGCTCTTAACGAACCTTCGGATGAAATTCGGGAACACCGATTCATAACAGATGAACGTTGCTTGCGCGTGCTTCCCGGCCATCGTCACCACCTGCCGCGTACCCGGCTGAAATCCACCGGCCTCATTCGAGATCTGAAACGCAATCGGCCCCAGCGGCCAAGGAACGAACTCCCCGAACGGAACCAGATTGATCTTGTCGTAGCGCGTTACCGTCTCTCCATCCGGAGCGATGGTAAGCGCCGAATTCAGGTTCGCGCCCTCCGGAGAATGCGCCACCAGACCCGCCAACAAATACACCTTTCGATCGCGCGCAATCTGCTGCAGATAGCTCATGAACGACGGATCGTTATCGTAAAAGGGCGCGGGGGCCTCTGGCCAAACCAGTTGCTGGCCCGGTTGCAAAGAGAGAGCCGACAACTCGCGCATCCGCCGCAGAAGCGTCGCGAACGATTGCGGCGTCCACGTTGCTTCCTCGTCGATGTTAGGCTGCACCACTCCAGCGCGCTCTGTCGTGGGCGTTTCACCTGGTGCCCGAGGCAACACAAAAAGCAAAGCCCAGGCAAGAACCGCGAACCCTGGGACGCCCCGCCGCTTGGTGAATAAATTGGCAATTTCCGCGCTCGCAAGCGCCAGAACAAAAGACACACCCCAAACACCGGCTAGTGGCGCCAAGCGCATCGGCAACTCCATGTCGATTACGGCGTTACCCAATTGCAGCCACGCAAATCCGAGAGGCGCGTGCGTGTACTCGACCGCCACCCACAAAGCCGCCGTCGCAGGCACAGCCAATCGCGACCGCATCGTCCAACCCGCAAGCACTGCAAACGCACCGGCCTGCAGGGACTTCGCCAGGCAGAATAGCGCAAACACGAATCCAGCCGTCATGCCGCTCATGCCGCCATGCGTTTCGATAGTCCAACGAATCCAGTTACAGGTCCCGAACCAGTAGATCAGCCCGCACCAGTATCCGAGCGCAAACCGATGCCAGGTCCGCTGCTCACGCGAAGCCGCGATCATGAGTGGCGCAAGCGCGACCGGCGCGAACCAAACCAGGTCGTACCCAGGGAAGACTACCGTTAACAGTACTGCCGAAAGCGATGCAAGTGCCCAGTTCACGCGACGGCTTCGGAGACCGTCCGCGCCTGTTCGCTTACCAGATCCGCCATGTAGGACGAGCGCACCAGCGGGCCGCTGAACACTTTCCGGAATCCGATCTGCTCGCCGAAGTCACGGTATTGGTCGAACTCCGCCGGAGTCACATAACGCGCCACTTGCAGATTCCGGCGCGTGGGTCGAAGATACTGCCCGATGGTGGCTACATCCGCACCGGCGGCGTGCAAGTCGCGCAGCAACTGGTGAACTTCCGGCTCCGTTTCCCCCAACCCCACCATGAATCCTGATTTCGTCAGGACTTCCGGACTGTAAGCGCGCGCGAACTGAAGTACGTCAAGCGACTGCCGGTAATCGGCCTGTGGACGCACTTTCCGATAGAGCCGCGGCACGGTCTCCATATTGTGATTGAAGACATGCGGTCCAGCGTCCAGCACGCGCGCGATCGCATCCTGATTGCCGCAAAAGTCGGGAGTTAAGACTTCCACCCGCGCTATGGGCAACACCTTACGAACCTCGCGCACGGTCTCGGCGAAGTGCCGCGATCCGCCATCTTCAAGATCGTCGCGATTCACGCTCGTAATCACAACATATTGAAGCCGCATCTCCGCGGCCATGCGCGCCACATTCAACGGCTCACCGATGTCGAGCGTCATATCGACTTTGCGCGGGTTTCCCTTCGGCACCGAACAGAACCCGCACCCCCGCGTGCACAGATTCCCCATGATCATGAAGGTTGCCGCGCCACGATGGAAACACTCGTGGATATTCGGGCAGCGAGCCGACTCGCAAACGGTATGCAAATTCTTTTCGCGCAATCCCCGCTTGAGATCATGCAGCGATTCGAAATGCGTGGCGCTCTTCCGCGCCCATTCGGGCAAACGCTGAGCTGGTGGCTGGATCTGCAGAAGTGCTTCGGTCATCGCGCAATAATCGATTCCATTCCGGACGCGCGCAGCTTCTGCTTGGATTCCGACAGATCCCCCATATTCTTGAAAGGCCCCACTAAAACGCGGAACAACCCCTCTTTCGAACTCTCGCCAAGCACAGTTGGATATCCACGGCTCCGCAAGACCCGCGCAATGTTATCGGCATCTTGACGCTTCAGCGCCGCCACCTGCAGATAGGAACCGCCAGCAGGATTGGGCTGTTCTGTTGGGACGGGGGCGGCCGGCTTATCGTAAGGCTTAGCTGGATGAGTAGCGGAATCGGCGGGCGGAGCTGTCCGGCGCTCAGGTGCCTCAGACACGGAGGTCTCCCCAGGGTTCACAGGCGGAGGCTCGGCCAATCCCGTCGAAACTGGCGATGGGGAGTTCCCCTGTGCGGCATCCGCTTGTCCAGCTGCCGTGTGCGAGTTATCTGCCGTCCGCACCGTCGCCGTGTTCTTTCCGATCAGGTACCCGATGGTGAATGCCACGCCCAGCAACACGACCACAATAAAGAAAACGCTAAGTAGCTGTTTGTTGCCAAGCAAAATCTCTTTCTGTTCTTCGTTATCTATCGCCATCCGCTACCTTGCCACTCCCGTGTCACGCACTGCGATCTGCTCCAACGCGCCTTTCAACGCCGTCAACATGTCCAGCGGAAACGGGAAAATGATTGTCGAATTTTTCTCCGCGCCAATCTCCACCAGCGTTTGCAAGTACCTCAATTGCAGAGCTGCCGGCTCACGCTGCAATACTTGTGCAGCCATCCCTAACTTCTCCGATGCTGAATACTCACCCTCGGCGTGAATCACTTTTGCGCGGCGCTCCCGCTCGGCTTCCGCCTGCTTCGCCAATGCCCGGATCATCTGCTCGGGAAGGTCAACCTGCTTGACTTCCACCATGGTAACCTTCACTCCCCATGACGACGTGTGCTGGTCCAGGATCTCCTGCAATCGATTATTCAGTTTCTCCCGCTTACTCAAAAGCTCATCCAGTTCGACTTCGCCCAGCACGCTGCGAAGCGTGGTCTGCGCCAATTGCGACGTGGCGTAGCGGAAATTATTCACCTCCACAATGGCCAGCCGTGGCTCCACCACGCGGAAGTAGATCACCGCATTCACCTTCACCGTGACGTTGTCTCGCGATACGACGTCCTGCGGAGGAACCTCAAAAGGCTCAATGCGCAGCGACACCCGCTCCATTCGATCCAGCGGCGCGAAAACGAAGATGACACCCGGCCCCTTGGGCTGATCGAGCAACCGTCCCAACCGGAAAATAACCGCGCGTTCATACTCAGCCAAAATCTTGATCGACGACAACAGATACAGAACAAATACGATCACTGCAAACGCAAACAACAGAATCATCGCCGTTCACCTTCCTTTTCCGAAGCATCAAGCGGTTCCACATGCAACAGCAAATTGCGAATCCCGCGAACTCGCACGCTCGCGCCACGGGCAATCGCCCGATCGGCGTAGGCTTGCCAATTCTCTCCACGAACCAGAACGCGGCCTTCCAGAGCGATGTCGTCAAGCGCGACCGCTGTCTCGCCGAGCATCCCTTCCGCCCCGGTGACCACTTTGTTCCGCCGCGCAAGCCCGCCGATCGTTGCCAGAAAGGCCGTAATCACACTTAGCGGAATTGCAATGCCAACTGCCGTCGCTAGCGAAATGCGTTGCTCCGTCGCCGAACGATCCACTAGCATGACGGCGCCAAATACCAGGGCGACAGCTCCCGCCAGACCCAGGGCCCCATGCGGAGCGAATTTGATTTCGAGCGCAAACAACGCAATAGCGGAGACTCCAAGCGTGACACCGATTGAGTTCAGCGGCTGAGTTCCCAACCCAGCCAGGCCGATCACCGCTAGCGCGCTCCCAATCACGCCAGGAAAGATCAGACCAGGCGCTAGGCACTCAACATAAATCGCGATCATGCCGAACGCCAACAGCAGCAAGGCCACGTTCGGATCGCTTGGAATAAGTCCTGTCAAATTACAGTGTGACATTATAGGTTGCATCAAAACCTTTTTGGAGAAAGCAGTACTATGTCGCGATAAAATGGACATCACAGCATTCGATCTGAAAGGGAGAATTACCAAAATGGCTAAAAAAGCCGTGAAAAATCAGCTTGCAAATGAACCTACTATGGCCGGTGGCGCTGCGCCGAAGAAAGCTCCGGTTTCTCGCACCAAGAAACACATCAAAGCGCAAGCCAGCGGGGTAGTGGCGGCAGTCGAAGGGTTCGTGAGCGCGATCACCCATACCGAGCTTCCCAAACCGGCGGTCGCGGTTCCTGAAATTGATGTGATTTCTGACGCGGCGGCAGTCCCGCAGCCGAAACCCGTCGCAGAGCCCACGCGCGAACAAATCGCCAAGCTCGCTTTCTGCTATTACATGGATCGGAACGGCCAGAATGGGTCCGAGGCCGACGACTGGCTCCGCGCCGAACAGACGCTTCGCGCGAAATAGCGGCGGCAGAAGTGGCCAGCTAATATTTGCGCAACACTGCCAGCAGGCGGCCCTGAATTTCCACTTCCGCGGCACGCACATGAATCGGTTTCATCATTGAATTAGCCGGCTGCAGGCGCAACATTCCGTTGGTCTCGCGATATAAGCGTTTTAAGGTTGTTTCGGAACCACCTACCAGGGCCACCACGATATCGCCGTCCCTCGCTTCGGCCGTGCGCTCCACCAAAATCATGTCCCCATCGCAGATGTGGTCGTCGATCATGGAGTCCCCACGGACTTCGAGCGCATAGGTGTCGGAGTGGCCAAGGAAATCCGCGAAGCTAAGCGTCGCCCGTTCCGATACTGACTCGACCGGAGCGCCGGCGGCGATGCGCCCAAGCAAGGGAACTTCGAGCGATTGTTCCTTCCGCGCGCGCTGCCGCTCCACAAGATAGACCGGCGCCAGATCGACGGACCGGCTTTGATTATGTGTCCGCTTTAGATAATTCTTGGCCTGTAGCGCTGAGATATGTTTGTGCACCGTTGCGAGGGAGGCTAACTTCAGCGCTTGTGCAATCTCGTCATAACTCGGACTGTAACCGTTGTCGTCGACGAATGCCGCAATGAAATCCACGACCTCTTTTTGCCGTCTCGTGAGGGCCATGTTTTGAGCATAGGCGAACAAAAGGGGAAATGCAAATGGGGCGGTAATTATCCCTTGACAACCCTCCCACTCAGGTAAACTTGCCGTAAAAGGATCGCTCATGAAAACAGCCGCTTTGTTGGTAGCTCTCGCCGTATCCACTCTTGCTCAAACGCCCCCGCCCGCTTACAACAAATTGAAAGTCGGCGAAACCGCACCCGATTTCACGCTCCCCTCAACCCAAGGAACGCCTGTCAAGTTGTCCGATTTCCGAGGAAAGAAAAACGTCGTGCTCGCGTTCTTCCCCGCCGCGTTCACCGGAGGATGCACGAAAGAAATGCAAGCCTATCAGTTCGGCGCCGCGAAGTTCGAAGCTAACGATACGCAAGTATTCGGAGTTAGTACAGACAACACTCCATCTCAGAAAGAGTTTGCTACCAAACTGAGCCTGGCGTTCCCCTTGTTGAGCGACTTCGCCGAACGCAAAGTTTCCCAAGACTACGGTGTGCTCATGGCTGGTAAAGGCATGGATAACCGCGTGACCTTTGTCATCGACAAAGACGGCAAAGTCAGTTACATCGAACAGGGTAAGGTCGATATCGAAGGCGCCGACCAAGCCTGCAGCCGGTTGGCCCACAAGACCGGACAACCTTAGATCAGTCTCCTTCTTCTAACGCCCGCATCACTGCAGCCAAGACATTCTTGTCCCGCATCATCAGCGGGTGTGCGGCTACTCCCCATCGAACGGACCGCGCGCCTGCCAAGACCGAACTGGTAGCCGGTAAAATCATCAGGTCGAAAGCCGTCCAAAACGAAGTTACCTTCACCCGCTGCAACCATTCGACGTGGTCATTTAAGCTTCGAAGCAGCGGGTTGCAGGGACGCATCTGCCTTACACCTTCGTTTTGGCGAAGCCACGCGACCCAGGTTCCCGCATGGGGCGACGAAATCGTGACCAACCGCTTCACCCGGTGCGTCCGGTCCAAGCGCTGCACATAGTAGCGGGCCCCTAGGCCGCCCACGCTAAATCCCAACATGTCGAATGGCTGTCCCGCCGGCCACTGCTTCAGCACGAAACCGGCAAGCTGTTCGGCGAGCTTTTCGATCCCTGCGGTCCCGTCGTTCGGGATTAAATCGAAGCTGTGCGCCTCCCAACCGTTCTCTTCGAGCAACCGGAGCATCCGGCCGAACAAACGCGTGGTGTCGTCAATCCCGTGGATCAGCAGAACGGGGTTGCGGCTCAACATCCAGCACTAATCCACCGGTGCGTGCTTGCTAAAGAAATGACGCTTGATATCAGGCCAAAACTCTTTCAGTACATCCGAGATCGCGTCCGTTCCAATGGCCGTAGTCATGCGTGAAATGGTGTCGCTCAGGCCGCGCTCATCCGGGTAATAGGCATTGGCTACCGAAGCGCTAATTCCATTGCCCAGCACCTCTGAAAAGTTGAACCGCGAGCCCCCCGAGTCGGTACGTGTGACTAGGACTCGCGAGAGAGCATAGAGAACCCGGTGCACTGGAGGCCCATTTACACGCCGATAGTATCGTGGATCCTCATGCAGCAAGGTGGGCAGGATCGCCTCCGTCATCATGTTCCCAACCACCTGATCGGTGTATGCGGTCCCGTACCGCTCGGCGTAGCCCTTTAGACCTTGTCCGAAGGAAGGATGCGAATCTTCCAGCTGGTAGATACCGGAAAAGGCCGCGGCCACGATGAACCCAGGCCAATCGAAAGAATCTTTTACCGCAATGTGGAACTTCTGATGAGTTGTCAGCGGGACGAACTGCCGCGTGCTATCGGCCGTGCGGTAATTGGGCAGCACGCCAAAAATCCGGTTGTCTTGCGCCGGTCCGGAAAGTGGAGTTGCCACAGTCCCAGGCTGATTCGGCGCTGCCGGATGTGCAGGGGCCTCGATATTCGGATCGCCCGCCGCTTGCTGCGCCTGAGTTAGCTGCGCTTGGGTCATTTGCGCTCCGGCGCGTGGCGCGAGCGATAACCACAACAGCAGCGCGGCCGCAGCCACGGAGTCCACACGAATTAAGAACGTCATTGATCTGTTAGGTAGATGCCGCGGGTGCTGGTTCGGTTAACGGAGAATAGACGGTATTTGCTAATCTTTGCTACGGCCATATTGTAACTCGCGCTGCCGCCAGCTGATTACAGTTGCAATTTCGCACCGGCTCCGCTTAAGCTAACAAAATCCGCTCCATCAGCCGTCAGTTAACCGAGGTTTTCATGTCTCATAACGGAAATTTATTTAAGCTATTGTTGCCCGTAGTCGCCTGCGGTTGCTTATACGCGCAAGCCGAAAATGTTGCTACCCGGGTTATTCCTCGCGACGCAATTCGCCCTCGTGTCCCCCTGACCGAAGACATGGCCGCTGCCATCAAGGAAGTTCCTCTTTGGAAAGGTGCGTATCAATATAAAGGGAAGAGCTATTCGTATTTGATGGTGGGCACCGATCCCGCAAAGGGCTCGGTCACAACCACGGTTCCCGTCTTTATCGTGCCTTTGAAGCTGACGTTCTCCGATGGTACGGTCTTCGATGCCACGGCACCGATGATTGGGCTGCACGAATCCGCCACCCAGGCCGTGGAAATGTCACCCATTTTCCAGCCTGTCAGTTGGACCGAAGGTTCGATCGACGTGGGGTCCACGCAGTACATCGATGCGTTCCAACGGGCGAACTTCTGGTCGAGCGTATCTACGCAATCGCCGAACTACCACGTTCTGCTCGGCGTTCCAACCGTCCTGCCCTTGCAGTCTTACAACGTCCCAGCTAGTGCCGGCAGTACGATGCCGGGCCCTGTCCCGGGTACCAAACGAGCCACCGTCAACAACGCATTTCTAGACAAGGTCATCACTCCCGACATTTTTTCGAGGTTCCCGCAAATCACCTCGCAATCGTTCACTATCTTTCTGGACTACAATGTGTTCCCCGGCGGAGCCTACGGCTTCCACGATGTGTGGCGAAGCAGCCCAGGGAAAGGCAATACCTACACTTACGTTTCGTACCTCGAGCCTTACACCCAGGTGATCGACGCTGACATCAGCACGTTGGCCCATGAGGTTGCCGAGTGGGTGGATGACCCAGTCGTAAATAACTCGACCCCTTGCGGCATCCTCGAAGTTGGTGATCCCTTGAGCAGCGTGATCTTCGATGTTCAGTTAAATGGAATGGTCTGGCACCCGCAGGATTTGGTGTTCGCTCCCTGGTTTACTTATCAGCCGTCGTTCTCCGTTAACGGCTGGCTTACTTTTAAGAACAGCTTTACGACTGCTTGTAAGACCTAAAAGTCCGGCCGGCACTCTGCGCAGGTGGCCAGCTGCAAGCGCCTGCGCAGAGGCGTCAACCTTCTACATCTGGGCCGGCGGATTACCCGTGGTCATAATTTGTACAGCAGGTGCGCCCGCCAGTGCCGCGGCAAACGAAGCCGCCGGTCCAGTGGTGGAAGTAATGAACGGAGTCAGCGCGACCACCGCTGAGTTCGATCCGTTATACACCGACGTCAATCCATCGGTTGACTCATAGTTGAGGTTGTTGGCCGGGTTCTTGTTTCCGATCACTCTTCCAAGTGCGCGATGTTCTGCTTCAACACCGAGGATCGAAGCCGCCACCTCGGCGAAGTACTCGAGCTGGTCAGGAGTATACGGTCCCGCATTCCCGTTCACGTCGTAAGCATGCGTGGCGAAAGCGGCCAACTGACTGAACTCGAATACCGCGATCGTGTAAGCCCCAATAAAGGCACTCTCTAGAGCTTCCAGCAAGGTAATAAACGAGGTGATTGTGTCGAACGAACCCGATGGAAAGTAGAAAGTCTGGTAAGGATCGCTCGCGGGGGAAGTAATTCCAAGCAAGGTGCGGAGTAAGTTCGCGTGCTGAATCTCCTGATAAAGCGCCGCTTGGAGATAGTTGATGTTTCCGGGGTTGCTGATGTTCGGATTGGGATTAGTGGCTGTCCCTCCAGGCCCCGCAAGCGCGGGCGCCATGATTACTGGCCCCGTCAGCGCGTTGTAATAGAAGGTTGTAGCCAAATCCTCCGCGATCAGCGCGGCTGTGAAAATTTGGCTGGCGCTATCGATCGGGCGAGTCGCTGTGTTCTGCGCTAGTACTTTACTCGCTCCACCAAACAGAGCGGCTGCTGCGCCAAGACCTGCAAGCCGGCTCGTCTTCAAAAAGGCGCGGCGCGCGAGTCCTGCACCGGATGTGTTCTCTTGATCTGTCATTCCGTCACTCCTTCGAACTGGATCTAATCGCTACAACGACTAGTCCTACGCGGTCGGCCGTGCAACGGATGAGGATCTTTCTTTAACGAGGGTGCCAGCGATTACGAATCGAGCTAACTGGAACTTTTCTTATCGTTTGCCCGCCTGAATGAAGCTCAGCAGATCCGCTTCGTTCACTTCCGGTTCGCCCGGCGCCACGTTATCGAGCCGCCCGGCGCGCATCCATTTTTCCAACATGTCCACAAGTTGGAATAGGTGATCGAATGAATCCACGATGAATAACAGCGGCTGATAATGATCGATCGCGAACCCCTGGTTGATGGCCCACTCCAGCTGAATCGGATACCGCTGCACCTCTGGGGAATGGAGAGAATGCTCGATCTCGCCAAACGAACTCAGCAGGCCGCTCCCGTAAACCTTGAGGCCATCCCCGCCACGCATCAGCCCGAACTCCACCGTAAACCAGAAGAAGCGTGCCATGGCCTTGATGATGCTGGTGAGCCGCTGCCCGCGCAAATGCGCGTCCGTGATTCCTGCCGTGAGTTCCACTGCGGTGTGCGCGCACTCCCCAAACTTCACCAGCGCTTCGGCAAAAGCCACGTCGGTGTGCATCGGCACATGCCCCGCAACATCGTGGAACACGTCCGGTTCCGGCAAATAGTCCAACTTCTGCGCATCCCGAATCGTTATTGTGGTCGGGAATGTCCGTGCGCGGAGGCAATCGAAAAATAGGAATGCGGGGATATATCCACTCACTGCTCGGGCTTGGAACCCGGTAAGCGGCTCTAAAAAGCGATTTACATCCTCCAGTCGAGGGACCCGATCGCCTGGCAGGGCCAGATTGTCGATTCCCGCCAGGAAATGCTTGTTGGCAAAAGCGCGCCAACGAGGCAACATCCGTCCATATAGACGCGACCAAGCCCGGTGATTCTCTTCCGTATATCGCTCATACGGCTGGTGAATGAATAGAGAACCCCGTTGTCTGGCTTCTTCAATAAACGGAGATCGTGAGGTCGTCAGGCCTTCAGCCGCTAGTAACTCAGGCATTTATTGCCTCCGATCTCATGTTACTCCGATCCCGCGCTATCGTTTGTTCTTATCGGACCGATAAGAATTGCGGCGGCTTACCACCGAATACCTGCGCGGAGTAAGTCATTTTGCAGCCGTTCATAACCATGGAAAACGGAAGCCTTGATGCCCATTGCGCCAGCCGCCGCCACGTACGCCTCTATATCGTCAGCGAAAAAGCACTCGGTAGGCCCGCATCCCGCAGCCCGAACCGCAGCCTCAAAGATCGCCAGCGCCGGCTTCATCGCGCCAACCTCATACGACAAAATCCACCCATCGAAGTGCTTCATGATCGGATAAGTCGCCCGGATCATTTCGAAGTGTATAGCGTTCGTATTTGAGACCAGGATCAGCCGGTGTCTTACATGTAAGTCTTTCAGAAGGCTATCCGGAATCAATGTCTCGCGCGAAAAAATAGAGTTCCAAATATCGCAAAACTGCTGGTAATCGATTTCTAATCCAACTGCGTCGCTCAATCCGCGTACGAATTCTCGCGGCTCGATGCCACCCGTCTCGAACAGCGGTATCAGCCCGGTCTGATGAATCTGCTGCCTCAAAACTTCCGGTTCCAGACCGCAATAATCGTGCAGGCGCTTGTACACAATCGAGAAATCGAAAGGAACGATAACGTTTCCTAAATCCAGCAATATGGCTTTCATCGCGCTCGTCTGGATTTCATGCTACAGGTTGCCCGAACACCTTCAACGTGGCTTTTGACCCACAGTGAAGTTACCCATCCGATTTCAGGGCTTGACTGCCCCGGGGTTACTCCCTGATAATCGTTGCGTAGTGGTGTCGTTGGCGGTCTGTTACTTAAACTTTTGCTTGCTTTGGGAGGATGTTGATGAATAAACTTTTCGCGCAGTCGTTGTTAGCCTCGGCGTACGTTTTGAACGCTGGTCTGATGACAGCGGCAACGCCGGCTATTGGTGTCGCGATTTCTAACGGCAGCGTCACCGTCGATAATTCGGTGGTTCCGGGAAATGCAACGCTGTTTGACGGCAATACGGTTGAGACCGGCGCGGCTTCATCGCGCCTCCAGATGAAGGACGGGAAAATCGCGCGCCTGAATGCCGATTCCACGGCAAAGGTCTACAGCGACCATATCGTTCTCCAGAAAGGTCTCGGTGAGACGTTTGGTCATATGAATGTCGACGCAAACAGCCTTCGGATTGCTGGCGATTCCGCCCGCGTCTCCATCCATGGCAAGACGGTCGAAGTGGCAGCGCTCGGCGCGCCCGTGACGGTATCGACCTCGACTGGTGTTCAGGTTGCCAACTTAATGCCCGGTCGTGCGTTGGCCTTTACCCCGCAAGACTCGGGTGCAATGGCCCCGGCGACGATGACTGGCGTTGTTCGGAAGATGGGCGATGTCTATATGCTCACCGACACGACCTCCAACGTCACCGTCCAGTTGACTGGCGGCGGAATCGAAAAGTATGTGAAGCACACCGTGAGCGTGACCGGAACTCCGGCCTCTGGTGGAACCCCGCCGGCTGGCGCCTCGCAGGTGATCACGGTCACCAACGTGACTGATCAGGGTCCAGCCAAGCGTACGGCGGGAATGATGACCAGTGATGGTCCGTCGCGCGCAGGTGTGGTTATCGCGGGTGTCCTGATTCTGGCCGGAGTCGGCGTAACTGCCGGCGTACTTGCTAGCCAGAGCGACAATACCTCCAGCGTTTTCCTCAGCCCGGCGCCGTAGTCCGCACGGCTCGGTCTCTAAGGCCCCGCGTTCCTGAGGAACGTGGGGCTTTTTCATTTAGTACCTGCGTAGCCTTCTGTTCGTCCCTATTGGAATCGCGCCGACGAAAGCCACCAGCGCCCCGCAAACCAGAATCACTGCATTCCTCGCATCTCCCGCGCCAGAGAACGTGTATTGCGAGTTCACAAACAGACCCCGCATTAGAATGTAGAGCGCCGCCCCAGCGAACAGAAAAAATGGAAGCCGCGATATGCGCGTGGCCGCGAGCACCACCGTTATGAACCCCACAATTGCCAACAGGCCAATCCAAGGCGGCGATGTAGCCAGCGTCCCGGGCAACCACCCCACCTGCACGTCGACATGCCGGCTCGCGAGGGAAAAGCCCGCCAGCAGCAGACCCATTGCACAAAGAATTGTCTCGAAGATGTAGCTGTAAATGCGAAGAATGCCCCACACCAATGACGCTTTACCCCCTGGAAGAAACGATCAGTGTATCAATCGAGCCACGTGGGAATCGATCGCTAGCCGGGTTGTGATCGGTCGTGGTTCGCATTACAATGAACAGTAGGGCTGTAACGCTCTTAATGTAAGTCTCGCGAAAGTGACCGCTAAAGCTCAAGAAATTCTGTTTTCGATCGTCCGGGCGTATATCGAAACCGGAGAACCGCAGGGCTCGCGAACTATCTCGCATGCGCTCGATGGCAGGGGCGCGGCTGGGGCGAATAGTCCGGCAACTATCCGCAATCTCATGGCTGACCTGGAGGACGAAGGCTTTCTGTCTCAGCCCCACACCTCGGCCGGCCGCGTTCCCACAGAGAAGGCTTTCCGCGCGTACGTGACTTCGTTAGTCGCCAAACCTATGCCCGCTTCCGACTCCCGGCGGCTTCTTTCGCAATTCAGCGGGATCGGCTCGCTTCGAGGGCGCGTTGAGCATAGCTGCCGCGTCCTTACCGAGATTTCGCAGGCCGTCGGAATTGCTGCCGCGATTCAAGCCGGGGATCAGGAGCTGGAACATATCGAACTGATCGGGCTGTCTGAGCGCCGCGTGCTGATTGTCGTCGTGACTAAAGACGGGGGCGCCAGCAATAGAGTCCTCACGTTGGATCAGCAGCTCTCCTCCGATGATCTGACGTCCTTACGAAACTACATCAACTGGAATTTCGCAGGCTGGCACCTCGGTGATGCCCGCCGGGAAATCCAGCGCAGGATTGAAGAGGAGCGCGCCGCTTGCGACGCCATCCTCGGCCACCTTACCGTCTTGGCCCGCAAGGACTTTCTTGCAAGCGATCGCCTGCCGGACATTCACATGGAAGGCACATCGAATCTCGTTGGCCTCGATCTACATCTCACACGAGAGAGAATGCGCGACCTCTTTCGCACTCTCGAAGAGAAGAAGCGCGTGGCTGAAATCCTCGATCGCTTCCTCGATGGCTCACCCGGGCTCGGCGTTCAGATCGGACTTGCGGAAGCGCATCCGTCAATGAAAGAACTAGCTTTGATCGGAATGACGGTCCAGTTACCTGGCGGCTTAACCACGCGGGTCGCGGTACTTGGACCATTACGCATGAACTACGGTCGTGTCATGTCGGCCGTGATCGAAATTGGCCGCGCATTCGAACGCGCGCAGGCCACCTAACCGGCAATCGAACCGAACCCCGAAATTGCTGCACAAAGTCTCTGCAAGAAGTTTCCAAAAAGGTCTTCAAAACGCTCCGTATGCCTGAACCTAATGTCTCTGAACTTCCTGGCGAGGATCTGAAATCCTCCGCTGATCGTGCTCCTGGCGACGAAATAGCCCCGCAACTTGCGGCTTTGACTGAGAAGAACGCTGAACTGCAAGACCTGCTCCAGCGCCGTCAGGCGGAATTCGATAACTTCCGCCGCCGGACCGAGCGGGAGCGCTCCGAGTTCGCTCAGTATGCGGGAACCGAGTTCATCCGTGAGATTCTCCCGATCGTTGATGATTTCGAACGCGCGCTTTCCGCCGATTCCGGTAGCAAAGACTATGCCAAGGGCGTGGAAATGATCTACACCCGTATGACGGACACTCTTAGGAAGCTCGGATTAGAGCCGATCGAGACCGCCAATAAACAGTTCGATCCGCACATTCACCAGGCAGTGGAAAAGGTGCAGACCGCTGATGCGGACGACAATTCCATCCTTGGGGAATTCCAAAGAGGATATTTCTTTAAAGGTAAGCTGCTTCGGCCTTCGATGGTCCGTGTAGCGGTCCATGCCTAACCCGTACAGAAAACCATGCCTGTGACCAAACGCGACTATTATGAGGTCCTCGGTGTCACCCGGGATTCCGACGATGGCTCCATAAAAACGGCTTACCGGAAATTAGCGCTCCAATACCACCCGGATCGTAACCCCGGTGATCGCGCCGCTGAAGACAAGTTTAAGGAGGCAGCCGAAGCCTACTCCGTCCTCAGCGACGGTCAAAAACGAGCGGCCTATGATCGCTTCGGTCATCAAGGTGTCTCCGGAGTCGGCGGTGGACCCAACCCCAACGATTTCGATCTCAGCGACCTTCTGAACCAATTCGGCTTCGGCGATTTGTTTGGCTCCGGCGCCGGTGGCGGACGCCGCCGCTCCCGCGCACAGCGTGGCGATGACGTGCGTTACGACCTCGAAGTCAGCTTTGAAGAAGCGGCCTTTGGGATGACTGCGGATATCCAGGTGGCCGGACGCGAATTGTGCAGCCGCTGCGACGGCAAAGGCGCGGAACCGGGAAGTAGCGCCATCACATGCCCAGCCTGCCAGGGACGCGGCGAACAAACCACGCAACAGGGCTTCTTCGCCGTTCGCCGCACTTGCACCCAGTGTGGCGGGGCCGGGCAAATCGTCCGAAATCCTTGCAAAGAATGCCGTGGCGAAGGAACCAAAGCCGTCAACCGCAAGCTGAAAGTCAACATCCCAGCCGGCGTGGCCGATGGAAACCGGCTTTGCCTCCGCGGGGAAGGTACGCCCGGCTCCAACGGCGGCCCGCCCGGCGATCTCTACGTTTTCCTCAAAGTCGCCGATCATCCCTTTTTTGAGCGGCATGAAAACGATCTGCATTGCGTCGTGCCCGTCAACTTCGCCCAAGCTGCGCTTGGTACCGAGCTCGAGATACCCGCCTTAGGAGACGGCGAACCACATACCCTCCGCATCCCGGAGGGAACTCAGAACGGTGTGCAACTGCGAATTCGCCACAAGGGCGTGGCCGGCGTGAACAGCGCCTCCCGTGGCGATATCGTCGTGCACGTGGACGTCAAGACGCCTACCAAGCTGTCGCGGGAACAGCGCCGCCTGCTGGAAGAACTCCGTGAGACATTGCCCGTCGAAAACCATCCCCATCACAAGGGACTGTTCGAGAAGGTCAAGGACATCTTCTCTTAGGTGGATGCCGCGATTCTCCCCCTGCAGTCCGGAGACAGCGCTGTCATTCACCGCTTTCCATCGGCGGTTCCGTTCCAGTCGAACCGGTTTCTGGTCGCTCTCGTCGATCAGTGCCCAGTAGCCTACCTCGCCTGGCGGACGCTTGCCGAGGATGAACTAGAGATCCTCCAGCTAGAGACAATGGGTTCGTTTTGCAGAAATGGGCTCGCCCGGCTTTTGTTGAGAACTCTGAAAGAACAGAACCCTGGAAGCATGTTTCTAGAAGTCCGCCCTTCTAACATGCCTGCTCTCCAACTCTATCGATCGGAAGGGTTTACCGAAATTGGTAGACGTCCTGGATACTATTCCGAGCCCCCCGAAGAGGCTATTGTTCTTAAGTTTCATTCATGATACTGTCGTTCCTAGACGGCGAACGAAAGCGCGCCGCCACTTCAAAACGCGTGAAGTGAAGCTACCCATCGGCTGCCTTTTCGTTGGCATTTCCGGGCAGTCGCGGGCAACTCCACTCTAGGAGACATGCCTCAACATGGAACAGGCCGCACAGGACGATATCAAGAACCATCTCATGCAGACCAATCATGAGTTCCGCGATCTGGTAGACCAGCATTGCGTTTACAAACGGTTGGTCGCGGATCTGGAAGCCAAGCCCTTCCTCTCGGAGGATGAGGAAGTGGAAGAGCAGCGTTTAAAAAAGTTGAAGCTTCATTTGAAAGATCAGATCGAGCAGATGATGAGTCAGCACAAGGCTCAACACGCCTGACAAGTATCTTTTTCAGCAACCCGCCTATCTCTACCTGCCCGATTCGCCTCGCCTGCGATTCGGGCGTATTTATCTCCCACTAGTGTCAAACACTTCCGGTGACGATTTCGATCAGCCGTTCCGCATTCCGATCACCGACACTCTCGACCTGCACACCGTTGCCCCCCGCGACAGTAAAGACGTCGTCCTAGCTTGGCTGGAAGAAGTGAAATCGCGCGGCTTCAAAGCTCTCCGCATCATCCACGGGCGCGGTAGCGGCGTTCAGCGGGAAAGCGTGCGCAAGATTCTTTCGGTCGACTCGGACGTGATGAGTTTCAGCGACGCTCCCGCAGAAGCAGGCGGTTGGGGAGCCACCATCGTTACGCTAAAGCCTTCTTGATCCGCTCCACCGCCTCCATCAAATTCTCCAATGAATTGGCGTAGCTGAACCTTAGATAACCTTCCCCATATACGCCGAACGCCGCGCCGTCCAACCCCGCTACGCCAGCCTCTTCCAACAGAAAATCCGCCAGCTCCCGGGAAGTCTTTCCCGTTCCTTGAATATTCGGGAAGGCGTAGAAAGCTCCGCCCGGCCGTGCACACCGGAAGCCCGGGATCGAATTCAGCCCGGCGCAGAATTGGTCCCGGCGCTCTTCAAATTGGGCGACCATCGCCTCTATCGGCGCCTGCGTCCCGCCAAGTGCCGCAATACCCGCCCGCTGTGTGAAGCTGGCCGTACAAGACGTTGAATTTACCATTAGTTTGCTCACCGCGTCCACCAGCCATTCCGGCATCACGCCGTATCCCAGCCGCCAGCCGGTCATCGCATAAGTCTTGGAAAAACCGTCCAGGATAATCGTCTTCTCCTGCATTCCCGGCACGCTCGCGATGGAAAACGGGTGACGCCCGTCGTAGATGATGCGGGCGTAAATCTCGTCCGACAGCACCATCAGATCGCGATCCCGAACCATCTCCGCAATTGCCCGAATGTCCGGTTCCGGGATCACGCCTCCGGTGGGATTCTGGGGCGAATTCAGTATCAGCATCCGCGTCCGTGATGTCAGGCTGTCGCGTAACCGGTCGAGGTCGATGGCAAATCCACGTTCTTCAATCAGCGGAAGCGGCACGGGCGTGGCGCCCAGAAAACCAATCATGGATTCGTAGATGGGAAAGCCCGGGTTGGGGTAAATCACCTCATCCCCTGCTTCCAGCAGCGCCAGCATCGGGAAAAAGAGCATGGGCTTGCCCCCGGGGACGACGGCCACGTGTCGAGCGTTGGCTTCAATCCCGTGGCTCCGCGTAACGTGAGCGGCAATCGCTTCTCGCAATTCCGGCAGCCCCGTCGTCGGCCCGTAATGCGTCCACCCTTCGTCCAACGCTTGCTTACCAGCCTCCACGATGTGCGCTGGCGTGGCGAAGTCGGGCTCGCCGATTTCTAGATGTATGATGCTTCGCCCGCGCGCTTCCAGAGCCCGCGCCCGCTGCAGGACGTCGAACGCGGACTCCACCAGAATGCGATCCATCCTGGCCGCAAGTCTCACGGCGCGTCCACCTTACGGAACGCCGGCGCGCCATGCAGCGGTTCCGCTTCCATCACCGCATCTCCGATCACGACTCGCCCGCCCAGAACGCGGGCCGTCACCTTCCCGCCTTCCGTCAGCCCAATAATGGCCACTTGATACGGGGCTTCATCGGCGAACGCTGCGGGCGGCGCATAGACCACCGTCTCCGTGTATACGATTCCCGTTCGCGTCATGCCGCTCCCAAAATGCTCACCACACACGTGCCGCCCGAACCCCCCAAATTCTGCGCCAGCCCCACCGAATGCCGCGCCAGCTGCCGTTCACCCGCTTCGCCCCGCAGCTGCTGTACCACGTCGACAATCTGCCCCACCCCCGTCGCCCCCACCGGATGCCCCTTACTTTTCAGGCCGCCGCTCGCGTTCACCGGCTTCTCCCCGTCGCGTCGGGTGCCGCCCGCCAGCGCCCACGGCCCCCCTTGCCCGCGTCCAATGAACCCCAGGTCTTCGGTGGCGATAATCTCGGCGATGGTAAAGCAGTCGTGAATCTCGGCAAACTCGATCTCTCGCGCGCTCAAGCCAGCCTTTGCATACGCTCTTCCGGCCGCCGCCCGAACCGCTGGAAACGTGGTGATATCGTCCTTTTGGTCGAGAGCCACATAGTCGGATGCCTGCTCCACGGCTAAGACCCGCGCAGGGAGTCCAGCGAATGAGGCCGCGCGCTCCAGAGTCGTCACTAACACCGCCGCCGCCCCGTCGCTGATCAAAGAGCAGTCGTAAAGGCCGAGCGGTTCCGCGATTGGACGCGCGTTCATCGCTTGGTCCAGGGTGATCACCTTCCGCATGTGGGCGTCCGGATTCAGCGCTCCATTCGCATGATTTTTCACCGCTACTGCCGCTAGATGCTCCTTGGTGGTCCCAAACTGGTGCATGTGCCGCCGCGCGATCATGCCGAATAGGGAAGGGAAGGTCGAACCTGCCGCGATCTCTCCGGAACAGTCGCCTGCGGCCGAGAGAATCGTCGTCACCATCGCAGTCGGTTGCGAGGTCATCTTCTCCACCCCCAACACCATCACCACGTCGTACAAACCAGCCCCGACAGCCGCCACGGCATGGAAAAACGCCGATCCGCTCGACGCGCACGCCGCTTCAAAACGTGTGGCCGGAATCCCGTGCATCCCGAGTGCGGTCGAAATATACGGCGCCAGATGGTTCTGCCCAGTGAAGGAAGGCCCCGCGAAGTTCCCCAAGTAAAACGCTTGCACGTCACCCGGCTCCGCGCCCGCGTTTTTAAGGCATTTTTGGCCCGCTTCCACTGCCAGTGATCGCAGCGTGCAGTTGCCAAATGCGCCAAACGCGGTCTTTCCCGCACCCACCACCGCCACCGGTCTCATATATTGTTAAGAGTAGCGGAGATGCGGTGCACGTTTCCGCTGGTTCGGCCGTCAACCTTTTACGAGCGAACCAATGATTGTAAGCGCGCCAGTAAAGGCGACCATGGCCGATCTGCTCGATAGTCCGCTGCTCTCGCAAGACGCACAGAACAAATTTGTGTCCGAGAACCTGCGCCGGATCTTTCTCCAGATCTACCGCATGGTGGGAAATGTCGCCGACGCGCAGGATCTGACGCAAGAAGTGTTTATCAAAGCGCTTTCCCGTCAGGACCAACTCAAGGACGATCAAAAGGCCGCTCACTGGCTATCCCGTATTGCCACCAACACGGCGCTCGATTTTCTGCGCCGCCGTGGACGCGTCTCCTTTTGCGAGATGGAACACGCGCCGGAGCGTCATGCCGAAAGCCCCGAAGACATTCTGCTTCGGAGTGAGCATCAGGATTACCTGCAGAAAGGCCTGGAGACTTTGAGCCCTCGCGAACGCGCTGCCTTGGTGTTGCGTGACGTCGAAGATCTTCCCCCGGATGAAGTAGCGCGGCAGCTCTCCTGCTCCAAAGCCACCGTGCGGTCCCACATCGCCAATGGACGAATCAAATTTCGGCGCTATTTCGTGAGGACCAAGCGATGACCGCGCACATCCCGCTTCCTCAACTCGCCTTGCACTCCCGCGGAGACCTTCCGTTCTGGGCTAGCTGGCGTGTGGAACGGCATTTACGGATTTGCGAAGACTGTGCCCGCTTAAGCAGTGATTTTGTCGGTATGCAGGACGCAGTGGCAGGCAGCCTCGTTGAGCTTCCATCCGAATTGAATGAGGCCGCGTGGAACCGGTTGGCGGCTGACATGACCGCGAATATCCATCTCGGTCTGGAGGCCGGTGAGTGCGTCTCCGTTCTTCAGCGCCGGGTTCCGCGTCCGCGCCTCGCGTTCGCTCTTGCCGGGTTAGCGCTAGTTACCCTCGTTGCCGGTCTTCAGAAGTCCGTTCCTCCCCAGCGCGCCACTGGCCACACCTCGGAAGACACCAGCGTCCGAACGCTCGAGGCCAGTTCGAATGGCATTGCCGTGCATAGTGCCGGCCGCATGTTATCGGTTTCCGCACCGCCCGGGATCGATGTGATCCAGACCGTGAACACACGCGGCGACATGCATTCCCGCTACACGGACGATACCGGAGTGACGGTAAACGCGGTCTACGCCGATGCGGAATAAGCGCGCGCTCTGCTACGCGGTATTGCTAGGAATTTTGGGGCTTGCCCCGAATCCCGGTCGTGCGCAAGAGCAAACGCTCGATCCCAGCACTTCGGTCAAATTCAACCTCCCCACGGACTCCCCGGTTTCGTTCCTTGGGATGGATTTCAATGAGTCTCGCGCTACAGTGCGTGGCGGCGCGGTTACGCTCGATCTCCACATGGACGTGCGGTTGCGCAATTCCGCCCAACGCCGGGTGCGAGGTGTGACGATGCTCGTCGTCGCGCAGGAGTCTTCCGCGTTCGGGCGGGCCTCGGTTGCACGGCTGGTAAATGTCGGACCTGGCGAGAGCTTTCCCATGCACGTCGATGTGCGTCTTGTCCGGCCGTTCCCCGCTTCGGGGCCGCTGATCCAAGTGAATCTCGATGGCGTCCTGTTTGACGATCTGAATTTCTACGGGCCCAACCATCTGAATTCCAAACGCACCATGACGTTTTGGGAAGTGGAGGCGCGGCGCGATCGCACTTACTTCAAACAGGTTTTGGCGGCGCGCGGGCAGGACGCGCTGCAACGGGAGGTGCTGAGTAGCATTGCGCGGCAGGACGAGCAGCGGCTGGATGTTCGGCTGAACCGTGGGCGCACCCTCACCAGCACTCCTGGCCGGATTGCTCAATTTGCCTTTTTGAACATTCCGGACGCCCCCGTTAAAGCTGTCGAAGGCTGGGCCGAGATCGCGGGAGAAGAGTTACGCTCCCCGCGCATCGAAATCGAGAACCGGTCGGGCAAGCCGGTCCGTTACGTCGAGATCGCCTGGCTGGTCAAAGATCACGGGGGCCGCGAGTATTTGGCCGGTTCGGTGCCTGGCTCCGATGCCGATATCTATCTGGCGCCGGGCCACCGCGGACAGGTTCTCGAAGACACCTCGCTGCGGTTCTCCAAGCCTCACTCTTCGACGCCCCTTGCTATTGAGAAGATGGTGGGCATCGTGAGCCAAGTCGAGTTTCTAGACGGTAAGGTCTGGGTCCCCAAACGGGAACCCGAGACTTCCAGCGCGATCCAATCGCTCGCGCCTTCCCCGGAAGAACAGCGCCTTACAGATCTCTATCGAAAGCACGGCATCCATGCCTTGATCCAGGAGTTGAACAAATTCTAAGAGGGTTCGTGTCCCCTCCGGTGAGAACCCCGCTTGAGTTGCTTGGCGAATCTCCGGAACGGCTCACCCTTCCCGAAGGCAAGCACTACTCGGGATGGTGGATAGCTCTTGAACTCTATACTCCGGACACGCTTCCGCTGCGCCTGATCGCCGCGCTGGGACAATCGTCAGCCGAGTGCATGGACCAAATCCGAACCCGTGGACTAGCTCCCTCGCGGTTCGAGTACGTACAATTAGCAAGAGGCTAGTTCAGCTGGTCATGCTAAAAATTCCGCAACTTGTCATCAATGCCGCAGCCACTGCGATCGCTGTCGGTGGAGGGCTTTGTCTCGGAGTCCTGGACCTGGAAACCTCGGAGGTCGTCATGACCTTGGGAGTGATGTTCGTGTTCAATATGCTCCTCGGCGCGGTTGTTCCGCGTGGCGGCTGGTATTGGCCATTCCTTTCCGCGGCAGGCATCCTGGTCATCAATTGGTTCCCCCAATGGGTGCGCCTGGTCAGCAATCCTTATCTGCCGCGAACGGTTCTCTCTTACGGCGGCTTGGCTCTGATTTTGCTGACTGCGGGAACAGCGGGTATGCTGTTCGGAGTGGTCGTTCGCCGTACTTTCAGCACCTTTCTCGTAAACTCATAGGGCCGACCTATGGTAAAAACGTGCATCGGGCGTTATAGGGGATTGGTTCGCCTGTTGGTTTGCGCCAGCGGTCCTTTGTCTCACGTCATTGACTTTGCGTTCGATCCGGTTCCGGTGGCTTTAAACGGGGACGCCAAGGTTGATCTTCTTCTTGCGGGAGGTTTAACGGGCAGTGGACCCTCCGGCTTGGTTGTCAGCTTTGGCAATGGTGACGGAACATTCCAAGCAGCAACGTACTATCAGACTGGCGCTGATCGGAACGCGACGTGGATCGCAGTCGGTGACTTCAACGCCGACGGGATTGTAGATGCGGCCACCCTCGGGGAGAGCGGGGTTTGCATGTTCACCGGGAAGGCGGGGGGCACTTTTATCTCGGGTTAGTAGATAACGCGTCATTCCCGATGGCAGCGGCCGGGTCGAAGTGATCTTGAATACGACAAAATAATCCGGCAATTGATCGAATGTTGTTAAGCACGAGGCTGCTCACGTGCGCCGAACCGCAGCAATTTCATCATCTCTCTCGTAAACTCATAAAGGCCACTCCGAATCCATGATCAAAACCTGCATCGCCTTTTTTGCCTTCAGCCTGCTTGTGAATGCCGCCGCGAAGACCGAGATCGGTGAACTGAACGGCGCCGCCTTTCGCATCGATGTGCCTGCCTCCTGGAACGGGAGCCTGGTGGTCTATTGCCATGGCTACTCGCCGTTTCCCGAGCGCTTCAAAGAGGGCCAGCCGGACCCGGTCGAAAATGTATTCCTGGATGCCGGGTTTGCCTTCGCTCAATCGGGATACGCCACAGGTGGCTGGGCCATCCAGCAGGCAGAAGTCGATACGCTCTCGCTCAAACGCTACTTTGCCGGAAAATACGGGGTTCCGAAACAGGTGTTCGTTACCGGGCATTCCATGGGCGGGTTTCTCACCATGATGTTGATGGAACGGTACCCAGCTGATTTCACGGCTGGCTTGCCACTTTGCGGACCCTTACAGCCAGCGCTCGAAGCCTTACACCACGTCCTGGACGATCAAGTCGTTTTCACCTATTTCCTGCCGGGCGTTCTTCCCGAGCCGCACGCCATTCCCGCGGATTACCGGCCCAACCCCGCCCTTACCGCCGAGGTTGTCAAGCAACTGAACGCTCGTCCGAAAGCCCTCGCCGCTATTGAGCGTTATAGCGGTCTGAAAGGCGCTGAGGACATTGCCGGCCAAGCTACATTCTGGACTTATCTGTTGAAAGAGTTGTACCAGCGAGCTGGTGGCAATCCCTTCGACGACCGCAATACCATCTTCTGGAATACAGGCGACGACAACGCTCTCAACACCGCGATTCAGCGCTTCCCGGCAGATTCCCGCGCCGTGGCTTATCTGCGCGCCTATTACACGCCGACTGGAAGGCTGGAACATCCGATGCTCGCCATCCATACAACCTACGACACGCTGGTGAAGCCCACGGTGCCGAATTCGTATGCCGATCGCACCGCCGAAGCCGGCACCGCCGATTTGTTCGTGCAGCAATTTGTTCCGCACAATGGGCACTGCGCCATTCAGCCGCCTGAGATCGCAACCGGATTTTCCGAACTCCGCGCGTGGGTGGACAGCGGCCAGAAGCCCGCTGGCGGTCCCGTGCCTGTCCACTAACATGCGGCTGCTCACCGGTCCGGCCGGCTCAGGGAAAACCGCCCGCGTGCTCGGCGAGTTTCGGGAAGCACTCGCGCGCAACAAACCCAATCTGCGCCTGATCGTCCCGACCGCGACGCTCTCGGAACATCTCCGCAATGAGCTTGCTCGCTCGGGCTTGGTCTTTCGTTCGAGCTACGTCTCCACACTCGCCGAGTTCGCCAAACAGCTTGCTCCGCAGATCAGCGTCGTTTCCCCCGGCCACTTCCACCTCATGGTGGAACACGCCGTTACACGCTTGAACCGCCCGGAATGGGAGAAGGTCCGCGATCTCGCCGGCATTCACTCCCGGCTGGCAACAACGATTTCCGATCTTGACGCGGCCGGCTGTTCGCCGCGCCACTTGGCACGGGTTCGATCTGACTTAGCGCCTTTCCAGGACGCCATCGTCGCTGTTTGGGAAGAAGTCGAGCGCTTGATGCGCCTTCGGAATCAAGTTACGCGAGGTGCACAATTATGCACAATCGCCAACTTGCTGAATACTGCCAAACTCCCTGAGCGCATTTGGCTGGATGGCTTCGTCCAACTCGCTCGTCCGGAGATCGATCTGGTTTGCGCGCTCGGTGCTCGCGTCGATCTTACGCTGACGCTGCCCACTGAAGGCGTCGCGAGCCAGCTCCGGTTGAAATTGATCGAGCGTGGTTTTCAGGAAGAGACTCTTCCCGGCCGTCGCAGCGCTGAGGAACACTTCTTTATTGCGGAAACGGCGGAGCGGGAGTGCGAAGAGATGGCTCGCCGTATCCTGCAAGCCGCGGGCGCGGAGACACCCTTTTCCGAAATGGGCGTCATCCTGCGGCAACCCGCCAAGTATCAGCCGCTGTTGCGCGCCACTTTCGAGCGTTTCGGCATCCCCGCGCATTCCTATTCGAGCGAACTACTCGGCAACCATGCCGTGGGCCGGTTTTTCTCTGGAGTCATCGAAGCTCTGCTGAGCGGTTGGGATCATGAGCAACTTCTCGGATTGCTTCGTCTAATCCCGATCGCCGGCGCCTCTCGCGCTCTGGACGTACTGGAGATCGAAGTGAAAGAAGTAATGCCAGGGAATGGTCTCGAGACCCTGGAGCAGCGAACGGACAACCGCAGCCTCCGCCGGGTGTTCAAGCAACTGAAAGCTTTGAATTCTTGGCTCACATCAAGGAACACACCGGACGGCTGGGCCGCGCAGTTTGACCGGCTGTCGGCTCTCCTATGGCCCGGTTATTTGGAGGACGACCTCGCGCCAGTAGACGTCGAGCAATTGCGGTCCCAAGCCGCGGCGATGAACGCCTTTCAGGACACCATAGCTTTGGCTGCCGCGTGGTGGGAGAGCGATGCCAAGCCGGTTGATCTGATCACGTTTTGGCGTGTGGCGAAAACGCTGATGGGGCTCAATAGCGTAGGCTTGCGAAATCGCTCGAGCAATGCTGTCCAGATCGTAAGCGCCCACGAAGCGCGTCAGTGGGATTTCTCCATCGCTTTTGTATGTGGCCTGGTCGAGAAGGAGTTCCCAGCCCAAAACGCGCGCGACCCGTTTCTCTCAGACGCCGCTCTCAACGACTTGGAGCGCTTCGGCATTCATGCCCGTACCGTGGCAGCGAAAGATGACGAGGAAATTGGGCTTTTCAACGCTGTGCGAGCTTCAGCGCGCGGCCATCTCGTGCTCTCGTGTCCGCGCCTTGACGTGCGTGGTAAACGCACCCTTCAGTCCATTTTCCTCAATGGACGCGAGCCCGATTCGCTCGCTCGGGCCGTGCGCCCGGCGCTGCCCGCGCACATCGCGCAATGGCGTTCGCCGGTCTCGATTCGGTCGGCTGATCTTCTTGCCATCCTCACCGAGCATCAGAAACTCAGCGTCACGAATCTTGAGAGTTTGCTCCAGTGCCCCTTCCAATTCTTCGCCCGGCGCGCGCTCCGCGTTTCCGAAATGCCTCTGCGTCCGGAAGATCGCCTGAGCTTTCTCCTGCAGGGCAACATCGTCCACGATGTTCTCAATAACTGGTTTGCCGAGCGTCCCGAACTGGCGCCGTTATTCAACCGCAGTTTCGAGCGCCTGTGTGATGAAAAGCATGTGTTGCCCGGATACCGGACGGAGCGCTTGCGCCTCGCACTCTTGCTCTGTCTGGAACGTTTCATCGCCGACCGCAAATACCCAACGCCGCTTTCGTCCGAAACCGAAAAGAAGTTTGAATTCCAAATCGGCGAAACCCTTAGCGTGACGGGCAAGCTGGATCGCATCGACCAGCTACCCGGTGGACGTTGGGTGGTCGTTGATTACAAGTTCAGCCCAGCCGCCAAGACGAAGGGAAAAGTCGATGACGAGTCGCTGCTGCAAGGTCCCCTCTACGCGCTTGCCCTCCATCGCGCTTTTGGAAAACCGGTTTCCGCCATGGTTTACGTGAGCTTGAAAGATAAAGTGAGCTACTACGGTTGGGGCTCGATCCACGAGCTGAAACTACAGCCCATGTCAGCGGAGTGGGCGGGCCAGGCGGTCGATCGGGTGACCCGCGCTGTATCCGAGTTCCGCCGCGGCGTGGTGCATCCACGGCCTCTCAACTCCGACCCTTGCCGGTATTGCGCGTCCCGGGATGCGTGCCGCGTGGAACAATCCTCCAGCGTTTCCGGAGCCGGGATCTAAGCCTTTGGACTTCACGTCAGAACAATTGCAGGCCATCGACACCGGCCGGCTTGGCGAAGATGCCTGTATCGTGGCCGGACCCGGTTCCGGCAAGACCACCGTCCTCGTGGAACGCTATCGACAGTTGGTCGCGCAGGGCGTCGAACCTTCGGAGATTCTTGCAATCACTTTCACCGAGAAGGCCGCGGCTAACATGCGCGACCGGCTGGCCAGAGAGTTCGCCCAGAGTCCTGAGCTTCTGCGGAAACTGGAACGCGCTTACGTTTCCACGATCCACGGTTTCTGCAGCCGCTTACTTAAGGAAAACGCAACCGTGGCCGGTATCGATCCGGAGTTCACCATCCTCGATGAACAATTGGCCGTACTCGAACAGGCGCGGTGTTTGCGCGACGCGCTGGACGAAGTGGTAATGGAAGACCCGGCTGCCATCCACACACTCATGTCAGTAACTGGCGGCGCCGATTTGGAGGCGCAACTCCCCGGCATCTATGACGCGTTACGCGCCGCTGGAATGCGGCCGGACGAGCTCCGTATGCCTGCCCCGGCCAACCCCAGCTCCTTTGAAGGAGTCATCGCAGCCGCCAGGCAGTACATCGCGGGTTTTGCCGGGGTCATGACGCCGGCGCAAAGTAACGCGCGCGATCGAGCCCGCGAATGGTTGGAACGAGCGCTCGGTGCCCGCACCCCGCACGATCAACTTGCCCTCCTCCAGAAGTTTAAGAGTGCCTTCAATCTGCAAGTCAAAACCCCGGCGAAGGGGCAAATCGAGCAGGCGCGTGAGGAAGCGGAGGATATTGTTTCTTACCTTCTCGACCAGGCTCACCAGCCAAGTAAGGAACTGCTTATCCGGATCATCGAACGATTCGATGACCTCTATCGTTCCCGCAAGACCGCTCGCGCGGCTCTCGACTTCAACGACCTTGAGTTTTTCTCCGTGCGTCTTCTCGAAGAGAATAGCGCGATTCGCGCGCATGTTAACCAGCAGTTCCGGTTGGTGATGATCGACGAATTTCAGGACACGAGCGCCCAGCAGGCACGTCTAGTGAATCTGGTTCGCGCGCCCGGCCGCTTCTACGCGGTGGGTGATCTGAACCAATCCATCTACAGCTTCCGCCATGCCAGCCCGCAGGTATTCGAAGACTATCGCAGCAGTGTTCTGAACACTAGCGGGCATTCCGCCGAGCTCATCGAAAATTGGCGCAGCCGGGAACCGGTGCTGCTCGCCACGAAGCTTATTCTGAAGGACGCGCCCGGCATCGCGGAACGCGATCTGATTCCAGCGCGCACGCTTCCGCCCCGCCACGATTCCTGCATCGAGGTGCTAGTGTTTGAGCGCAACGAAGAGGAAGACGATTATGCGCTCGAAGCAGCTTGGGTGACGCACCGCATTCTGGAGCTTCATCGTACGCTGCGCATCGGTGAACAGAGCCGCCCGGCGCTCTTCAGCGACTTCGCCGTTTTGGTCCGGAACACCGGAGTCCTCGCAGCTTTTACAGAAGCGTTCGAGCGGGCCGGCATCGATTACAATCTAAACCGCCGCAGTGGATTTCTCGAAACACGCGAAGCGCGGGACCTGCTTCATCTGCTTCGGATGATTCACAATCCACGAGACGAAGCCAGCACGTTGGTCGTTCTACGTTCGGATCTTGCGGGCATCTCCGATGAAGGTCTGCTGCGTCTTAAGAACCCCAATCGGAATTTCGGGGACGGGCTGATTCAGTTCGAAGCACTGCAATTGAGTCCCGAAGATCTGCAACGCATGCGCCGCTTCACTTCCGCGTGGTCGCGCTGGCGTGCCGCTGTCCCATACATCTCTTTGGACCGCTTGCTGCTTCGCGCTCTCGATGAAATGGGTGTGGTCTGGGACGCTCAAACCGCGCGCGGAACGAACATTGAAAAGTTCCTGGCGATCGCTCGTGCGTATTGCGATATGACTCTCGTCGAGTTCCTGACCCACGTCGACGCAATGCGCAAAGCTGACCCGCGCGAGACGGAGGCGCCCATCGATGAAACGCGAGACGCGGTGCAGATCATGACTGCGCACGCGGCCAAGGGATTGGAGTTCCCGGTTGTCATTTTGGCTGCCATGGACAAGGGCGTCGATGGGAGCCGGCAGTCTGTTCTCAACTTCACTCCTGAGCATGGCCTGGGCGTCAAATGGAGCCTTGCCGCCGGCCAGGAGCCATCCTCCGGCTTCGTCCACACACTGAATAAAGACAAGCTCAAGATCACCGAGGAGCGCGAAGCCAATCGCCTGCTCTATGTGGCCATGACGCGCGCGCAGGAACATCTGATTCTTACCTGGACCCAAGACAAGAAGGGCCCAGCCAATTGGGCGAAGACGGTGAACGCAGCGCTCGGGCTATCTTCGAATACGCTCAGCATCGAACCCGAAAGCAAGACCTATACCGCTCCCAATCAGAGGTCTTTCGATGTCCGCTGCATCCACACTGCGGAGCTGCCCCCACCTTCTCTCACAACATTTCACGCACGTGGGGTTGCCGAGTCCGAGGTGCTTGCCAAGCCGCTGCCCACCGGCCAGTTCGACTCCAACACGACGGCCACGGCTCTTGCAACGTTTGCCAGTTGTCCCCGTAAGTACTACCTGTCCGGTTTTCTTGGATGGAGTGGTCTTGGGCTACGCTCCAATGTCACAAACAACGTGCCAGCTACATCCGTCCGCGCCAGCGACATCGGCAGTCAGGTGCATCAACTGCTTGCGGGACTACCGGTCGAATCGCCCGATCTTGAAGCCATGCGTCTGGCTCGCGTTTTTGAGCAAAGCGCCCTTGGAAAGAAGGCGTTCCGGAACGCGCGGCGCGAGATGGAATGGGATTTCGTATTCGCCCTCGACCCGCTGATCGTACGCGGCACCATCGATTTATGGTTCGAGGATGCGCAAGGCATCACACTCGTCGATTACAAGACCGACAGCGTTACGCCGGAGCAGGCCATCGACCGCGCCCGCGATCACGCGCTGCAGCTTCAGGTGTATGCGTTGGCTCTGGAGAAAGCCAGCGGCAAGCCCCCACAGCGCGCCTGGTTGCACTTCCTGCGGCCGGATGTTGTGGTCCCTGTTCCGATCGAGTCCGCGCGAGACACCGTGGCTACTGTTGCGCGACAATTCATGCACGCGCAGCAATCCATCCAGTTCCCGCTTGTAGTTGGCCCGCATTGCCGCCGGTGCGAGTTCTACCGGGGCCTGTGCCCCGCCCGCGAGTCCGGCCCCCACACCAATGCAGTATCGTAATTTCTGATGTCACGAATGCTCGAAGAAATCCGGCAGCAGCCGGAAACGCTGGAGCGCACGCTCCATGGTGAACTCCGCCGCATTGAGAAATTTCGCGATCTCGTGAGCCGTCGCAAACCGCGTCTCATCGTGCTCGCTGCGCGCGGCACCTCCGACAATGCGGCCCAGTTTGCGCGCTATCTGATCGAGATCACGACGGGCATTCCGGTCTCGCTGGCAGCTCCCAGTATTTCGACGCTTTATCAGGCCAAGATTGACTATCGCGAAACCATGGTGATCGCACTCTCGCAGTCTGGCGAGTCGACCGATACCAACGTTGTCCTAGAGCAGGCCAAGAAGCAGAACGCCATCACCATCGGTGTTACCAATGAGTCCCGCAGCACTTTAGCTGGACTTGCCGAGCATGTCTTCCTGGTGCGCGCGGGCAAAGAGAAGAGCGTGGCCGCAACCAAGACGTATACCGGCCAGCTCATGATGATGTACCTGATCGCTTATGCGCTGGGCGGGAAGATCCGGCTTTCGGATTTGGAAGCAATTCCCGACACCGTGCGGCTGGCAGTTGCCATGGAACCCGAAATGGCCGCGCTATCGGAGCGCTACCGGTTCATGGATCACGCAGTGGTGATGGGTCGCGGCCTTAACTATTCCAACGCATTTGAATTCGCGCTTAAGTTGATGGAGACCTGCTATGTGATCGCGGAGCGCTTCTCCTCCGCCGATTTCCAGCACGGTCCCATCGCCATGGTGGAGCATGGCTTCCCGGCATTCCTGTTCGCACCTTCCGGAGTGACCTGGGAAGGCATGAAGGGGATGATTGCTCAACTGAAAGCGCTGAATGCCGAGATGGTGGTAATCACCGATCGCAAGAACCCCGAGGCGTGCGGTTTGGGAGCGCGGTTGATCTGCATTCCGGCTCGCATCGCGGAGGCCTTCACTCCGATCCCTTACATCATCCCGGCGCAGCTGTTTGCCGCGTGCCTGGCCAGCCAGAAAGGGTTGGACCCGGACAAGCCACGCACGCTGAACAAGGTCACAAGAACGATGTGATTGGGTCTAGCTGCTGACCACCTGCTGCTGCATTTCCGCGTACGTGCCCTTGTAATCTTCGATCTTGTCGCCATCGAATCGCCAGATACGGGTGGCTACTTCGTCAATTAGATCTTCGTCATGCGTCACCAGGAACACGGTGCCTTCGTAACGCTGCAGGGCGATATTTAACGCGTTGATTGCTTCCAGATCCAGGTGATTGGTGGGTTCGTCAAACACCAGTACATTCGGCTTCATCAACATGAGCTGGCAGAACAGGATGCGCGCGGCCTCGCCTCCCGAAAGCACTTCGGTCATCTTGGTGCCCTCTTCACCCTTGAACAGCATCTGTCCCATCAATCCGCGTAACTGCTCATTGGTGGCTTGCGGGTCGAACTGCTGCAGCCAGTCGAAGATGGTCAGGCCCTTCTGGATTGCCGAGGTATGGTCCTGGGAGAAGTAGCCCACGGCGTTCTCATGACCCCACACAACCTTGCCGGAATCGATGGCATCGGCAGGAATCCGGTTATCCGGGAGAATGTTGGCCGTCTGCAACAGCGCGTTGATCAGCGTAGTCTTACCGACGCCATTGCGGCCCATCAGAGCGATCTTCTCTCCACGGATTACAGCAGCGTGGAAATTCTTGATCACCTTGTTGTCGCCGTACGCCTTGGCGACCCCGCTCGCCTCCAAAATGTGCTTCCCCGAAGGACGCTTCATTTCAAACTTGATGAACGGACGCTGGATATTCGACCGCGCCAGGTCAGTGGTCTGGAGCCGCTCGACCTCCTTCTTGCGCGAAGTCACTTGACTGGATCGCGTACCCGCCGAGAATCGCTGAATGAACTCGCTTAACTGAGCAATCTTCTTTTCGCGTTGCGCGTTCTCGGATTCCACGCGCGATCTCACCTGAGTCTTGGCGAGCACCATGTCGTCATAACCACCGGTGTAAGTGATGATGGTCTGGTAGTCGATGTCGGCGATATGGGTGCAGACATTATTGAGGAAGTGCCGATCGTGCGAGATCACCACCAGAGTGCCTTCGTAGCGATTTAGGAACTCTTCGAGCCAGTGGATGGAATCCAAATCCAGATAGTTGGTCGGCTCATCCAGCAGTAAAGCCTGTGGCTGGCCAAAAAGAGCCTGGGCGAGCAATACGCGCACTTTCTCGCCGCCCTGGATTTCGCTCATCTTACGCTCGTGCAGCTCGTCGGCAATCCCTAAGCCTTGCAGCAGGATCGCCGCATCGCTTTCGGCGGTATACCCATCCTCTTCTCCAACGATGCCCTCGAGTTCACCAAGCCGGATTCCGTCTTCATCGGTCAGGTCCGGCTTTTCGTAAAGCTTGTCCCGCTCTTCCAGGGCTTCCCAGAGCGGCTTGTTGCCCATGATGACCGTGTCGACCACGCGGTACGCATCGAAAGCAAACTGGTCCTGACGCAACACACCGAATTTACGCGGGCGAACGACGTTGCCCTTCTGCGCGTCGATATCGCCCGTGATGATTTTAAGAAATGTAGACTTGCCCGCGCCGTTTGGCCCTGTCAAGCCATAGCGGCGGCCAGCGATAAACGCGGTACTAACGTTTTCAAACAGGATTTTTGCGCCGTAGCGCATGGAAACACTACTTACGGAGATCAAGTAACTATTTTAGCGGATTCGCGGTTAGAACTATCTTCAAAATGCAACACAGAAGTAGCGCCCGTCACTTCTGCGGGCCACTTTTGCCGAAGTCATGTTGCTCACACATGGCTCATGAATCCGCGCCAAAGTTGGCTAGCCGGGTGCACCCTCTGGGCTCGAGGTAAGCACTCATGACGAACGATAAAACAACACTGGTCGCGGTGTTCAACGACTATGCAACTGCTCAGCAGGCCGAGAACGAACTTCTAGAGAACGGCTTTTCTCGCGAAGACGTCCGACTCACCTCTAACGACGGAAATCGAACCTTTGCGGCCGGCAGCTCTTCGCAATCTTCCTCTCACCACGAAGGCGGCATCGCCGGTTTCTTTCACAATCTTTTCGGTTCCGACGATGACGAGACGAGCGAAGATTCCGGCCACTATGCCGAGGCTGTTAGCCGTGGAAGCGCCGTTGTTACGGCAACGGTGCCACGAGCGAAGGTGGAAGCTGCTACAACGATTTTGAATCGTTACAGCCCGGTTGACTTTGACCAACAGGTCGAGTCCTTCCGCGGAACCGAAAACTCCCGACAGGGCGACACAATGCGTTCCGCAAGCGGCACAGCTGGCGCACAAACGGGGGATCGTGTGATCCCGGTAGTGCAGGAAGAGATTCAGGTCGGTAAGCGTGCCGTGCAGAGAGGCGGCGTGCGTGTATATTCCCGTATAACGGAACAGCCTGTAAACGAAAGCGTCAGCTTGCACGAAGAGCGCGCCCGCGTGGAGCGTCGCCCCGTTGACCGCGCAGCGACTGAGGCCGACTTCAACCTGAAAGACGAAGTGGTTGAGGTGATCGAGACCTCGGAAGAGGCGGTAGTCGGCAAGACTTCACGCGTGGTGGAAGAAGTCGTCGTTGGCCGTGAGTCTTCAGATCGAACGCAAACGATCAGCGATACTGTACGCCGCACGGACGTCCAAGTAGAACGCCTCTCACCAGAAACCGAGCAGGACTTCCGCAAAGACTACGACACCCGCTATTCGACGCAAGGCGCGAGCTACGACGCATACGAGCCCGCGTATGGCTACGGATACGCACTTGCAAATGACCCGCGCTACAAGGGCAAATCGTGGAATGATGTGGAGAGCTCGGTGCAGTCCGACTACTCACGCGAGAATCCAAACAGTACTTGGGACAAATTTGGAAATGCCGTGAAGTACGGGTGGGATCGCGCCAACACTCGCCGGTAGTGAAGCAGGAGTTGGGCGAGTCTCCATGCGAGTCTCGCCCTCTTCCGGATAAGTAGATGCCAGAACTTTTCGCTGTTCCCCTCATATCTAAGAACGGAGTGCGCGGTAACGTGGTGACTGCTTCCCGTTTATTAGACGATGCGCCGGAAAAAACCGTAGTATTTGAAAGTGGGCGGAAGGCGGTTGTGCCCAGTCAGAACCTTCACTTACAGCGCGACGGAAGTTACTACTTGGATCTGACCGTTGATCCGCGCGGTCCCGATGATATCCCCCAGCCTCAGGCGGAACCGCGGGAAAATGTCCAGCAGGATGGAGATGTGGTCATTCCTCTTGTCCAGGAGCAGCTTGTCGTCGGCAAGAGTGAGACCGAGACTGGCCGCGTGCGCGTCACCAAAAGAGTCGTCGAATACCCAACGACCTTCGAGGAAACGACCGCGTTTGAGAGCTACGAAGTCGAGCGAGTTCCTCTCGACCGCGTGGTGGAACAGACTTCCGGCCCGCGTACCGAGGGGGATGTGATCATCATCCCCGTCTATGAAGAAGAGGTTGTACTAGTAAAGAGATTGAGGCTGCGGGAAGAGATTCGGCTAGTTAAGAAACGGCGCGAGGAACGTAGTCCCCGCACCATTGTTCTCAAGAAAGAAGAAGTCGTCGTCGAACGCTACCCGGCCAGTAGCGCTACATCCTCCCAGACCTAGTCTTCACTCCGGTTTGGGTGACCAACGGAGTCCGGCTGCGATCGTGGGTTGATAATACTCTCGCTGGATTGGCCACTGCGTGCTTCCGTTATAGAATCCGAATACCTCGTTGTTCATATTCAGACCATAGACATAAGTGGAAAAGCCTTTGAACAGACGGATACTGACTTGCGCGTCCGCCTGCAGATGCGCGTACAGGTACGTGTCGCCATTCGGCCCAGTTTTGCCGAGCGGCGCGCCATCGCTGTAAGCATACGAGAAGATATTGGCCGCGTTATAAGACAATCCAAGCCGGAAAGACACGCGACCCCGATCATACGTCGGGCTGATGTTCCAGGTATGCGGAGCCTGTCTCTGTAACGCTGGATGATCGGACCGCCCGGGGACGCCATTTGCCGTCGACGTGGTGTAGCTGTAATTCGCGGAGATCCCCAACCCAGCTAATGCGCCCGGCAAATAAGCAAGTCTCTGCTCGAACGAAGCTTCGAAACCATAAAGCGAAGCACTGGAACCATTGATCGGCTGAGTTTGAGTGTAGCCTTCAAATACCCCTGTAAGAACTGGCGTCTGGACAAAATAGATCGGCGATCCGATGTCTTTGTAGAAGAAACCGACTTGAATCGCGCCTAGCGGGTTCAAATAGTGTTCATAAAGCACGTCGTAGTTGTTAGCGCTAGTGGCCCTCAAGTTGGGATTGCCAACATCTACCCTTTGATTTGCGCCGTTATAAGAGAGATATGGGGCTAGATCGCCGAAATTCGGTCTTGCGATACCCTGGCCAAAGGCTACACGAACGGCGGAGTCCGTCGTGATCGCATACTTCAACTCCGCGCTCCCCAGCACGTTCACATAGCCTCCGCTCTTATGCAAAGGGTTGGTGGAAACATAGTTATTGTTCTCATCTACGATCACCGTGTTGCCGGTTACGTTTTCAGACGTCCCTTCCACGCGCAGTCCCGTGTAGAGCCGGAACTTCCCAAAGTTGATTGCATTCATCAGATATCCCGCCGAGATACGCTCTAACAGGTTGAAGTTGTTTGGATCGTTTTGCTGGTGCGTAGTGTTCGCATCGAGGGCGAAGTCGGACGGATTCTGATTGAAAAAGGTCGTCACTTTGCTGTAGTCCACAAGCGGACCCAGGGTGTAACTCTTGTCGTAATAGTTGGGATTAGAGAATGTCCCCAAAAAGTTGCTCATAGGCAGCGATACACCATCCGCGACGTTGTAGTAGGCATCGCGATTCTCATCGAACTTGTGAGCGTTGCGAACCTTGCCGCCAAGTTCAAAGGTTCCAAAGTGCCCGCCGGCCATGTAGTTGTGAGAGAAGGATGCGGCGGCTTGCAGGTTGAGCTGCGGACTATAACTGCGGTTAATATCGATATTCTGGAACTGGTACTGTGCGGGGTCGTAGATATTGACGCCGTTCTGCGCTAGCAACTTCGGGCGGTAAGGGTCGCTACGATCTACGCCGAACTGGACGTTGTTGATCGGCGACGCCGGATCGTTGGCCCCGAACGCGGCTGAGGAGTAGCCGAGATCCTCCTGGGACGCTCGTGACGCCGACACCTCCCAAACAAAGGAAGAACCGCGGAAGTCGTGCCGCCCGCCGACCACCAAACTGCCAACCACGTCAACCGGGCGGCGTATTTGACTACTGCTGGTCATATTGCCATCGGGTCCACCTTGTAATGGTGACGTCGTGAAGCTATTGATGGACGGAGTATAGACCCAGCGATCGCCGAAGTTATCGAAGTGCGAGTAGAGTCCATGTACGTAGATGTTCGAGTTGTCGCTGAACTTATAATCGCTGCTCCCGGCAAAACCGTAGCGGGTTCGATAATAGCGATACTCACGCAAGTCCTCGGTGTTGTAAGTGCCGAAGTAAGGGGCGGTTGCGCTTACGTTGCTCCCGCAGTTACCCGGATCGCACTGGACGGTAGTGGGGGCGGGTTCCAAATCGTCGATGCCGCGCCCGTTCCAGTCATAGGCTCCGCCGAAGAGCACGCCCCAGCGCTTGTCTCTTCCGAACCGCTTGCCAATAGTCCCACCGAACTGGTCCACGCCCCGGCCGTTCAGAATCGGCGTGTACCCACCAAGTCCAAACAGGGAGAGCGTGGGGGATTCACCCGCCGTTTTCGTCCGCAGGTTTACCGACCCGCCAATCGCATCGCCATCCTGGTTAGCCGTTAAGGTCTTGCTGATTTCGACCGACTCCACCAGATCGGAAGGAATCGTGTCGAGCTTAATTTGGCGAACGCCTGATTCTGGCGAAGGCACATTCACGCCGTCGATGGTTACATTGCTGTAGCGCGGCTCGGTGCCGCGAATCTGAACATACTTGCCTTCGCCTTCGTCGCGCTCCAACGTCACACTCGGCAAGCGTCCCAGCGCATCCGCAATATTCGCGTTCGGCAGACTGGTGATCACTTCGGCGGGCAAAACCTGCAGGATGTTTTCCGCGGTGCGTTCGCGATTGATCGCTTCCGCTTCCCCGTGGACGCGCTCCGCAGTCACCACAATCTGCTCGTTTTGGGATGCGACGTTCATAGTCACATCCGCGTTTACGGTCTGATCGGGAGCGACCACTACGCTCTTGCTCGATTCGGAAAACCCGACAAAACTCACGACGACGGTATAGGTTCCCGGTGCCATATCCCTGATGGAGAACTGACCCTGATTGTTCGATCGGCTGGCGATGCCTCCGGGCTGTACGGCAATCTGCGCGCCCTGTAAAACACCGCCGCGCTCGTCAGTGACGCGTCCAGCGATTGCTCCGGTTGAAGCTTGCCCGAAGAGAATTGAACCAGGTGTCCCGCAGAGCAGAATGGTGACTGTGAGCGTGAGTCGTAAAGAATGCAACGAAAAAACCTCCGATTGAGTAGCAGTGCTGCCGGTCACCCCGGGGGCGTTGGCGGGCTGACTGACGAGACTGAAAGGACTTACTAACGAGAGTCGCAGAAGAAAATGAATATTCGGTAACAGTTCGATGAAGGAGGCATTAGACTGCTTGATTCAGGGATGAGTTCTCCGTGAATCACTTATACTCTACTCACGGGAGTAAACTATCAGTGACCAGGCATCCATTCTATGCCCCTAAATTAACTCTGGTTTTAAGCTCTATCGTTCTCGTGGTCTGCGGGCGACTCTGGAGTCAAAGCCCCTCAGATCCGCTGCTAAGTCAGTCAGGCCCTACTTTCGTAGTTACTGAAAAACAGCTGAATAAGCCTGTCTCGCTGATCACTTACGGAGACCAGCGGTTCACTGACCCGTCGAATACGGACGCCACCGACCCGCGTGTTCGTCAATGGCTTGTAAGTCGGATCGGTGTAGAGAAGCCGGATGCAGTGGTCCTCAACGGAGATGTTCCTCTTGCCGGAAACGTCAAGAACGACTATGCCGTTTACCGGGAAGAGACACAGCCGTGGCGCGCGGCAAAACTGCGTGTCTATCCCGCTCTCGGGAACCACGAGTTCCATGGCAACACCGAAGAGTGTCTCGAGAACTGGTGGACGGCGTTCCCGGAAATGCGCGGCCGCAGATGGTACTCGGTGGCATTAGGGAAGCGTATCTATGTCATCGCTCTAGATAGCGACACGTCACTACTGCCCGGCAGTCCGCAAACGAGCTGGCTGGACGGGCAGGTGAGTGGGCTTCCCGACTCAGTCGACTTCGTACTCATCACCATGCATCATCCGCCCGTAGCCGATTTCCAAAAGCATTTGGAAGTGAGCCACAATCCGCGCCCGAATGAAATTGCACTTCGCGATTACTTGTCCCACGCCGCGCAGCAGTCCCACGCGCAATTTCTGGTGAGTGCGGGACACATTCACAATTACGAACGCGCCACTTACGAGGGTGTGACGTACCTGGTGTCTGGCGGAGGCGGCGCACATCCGTACTTTGTCGAGCGCACCCCGGAAGACCAGTATCGAAGTGTCCTATTTCCGAATTACCATTACGTCAAGTTGACACTCGATGGGCGCACGCTGCGTGGCGTAATGTACCGGGTCGTCAACCCTGAGGCCGAGACCCTCGCCGTGGAAGTCAAGGACACGTTCGTGATCGAAGCCAAACCGCGGTGACACGCCAGGTGCTATTGGCGGTCCATGCGAATCGAAGGCTTCGGGTCCAGTGGCTCGCGCGCAGCGGCTGGATCGAACAATCGGCGATCTGTATCGACCGCGGTGTACGAGCTAAAGTCTGGCTCGGTGGTAAACAGATCGCTTAGGTCGGTGCCGGCGGCATCGAACAGATTGAGTGGTGGCGCGCCTAACAGGTGAAAGACAGTCTTCAGCATGGCCGGGAAACTGGCGTTCACGTGTGACACATGGTGCTTCTTGAAATAGGGTCCCACCCCTAGGAACACGGTGCGATGCGCATCTACATGGTCTTTCCCGCTTTGCGCGTCGTCCTCGGTGATAAAGATGGCCATCTCTTTCCACCAGGGTGATTGCGATAAGTACTCGACGATCTTTCCCAAAGCTACATCGTTATCCGCTACATAAGACGCTTCGTACGGATAGCCATCCTTCGCGCGTGGTTCGGCAGTGTGGTCATTCGGCAGATGCAGAAACAGAAGCGACGGGAGTGGATCTCCCGTCTTGCCGTAAAGCCGATCGATTTCCGCAATGAACTGCCCGGCCCGGTACTGATCCGGAATGTTCATGTTGAAACTGGGATAATCGCGCGAAGTGTTTCGAAACAGAGCGTCCGGAATGGGCATGTTGGTGAACAGCCGCGCACCGGTGGGTTTCTCGCCAGGGCCTTCTTCGTTGCCGGCCAGTTCGAACCCTTCCCCGAAATTTCGAAACGTGATGTGGTGAGCTTCCAGATGTTGCCATAGGCTGCCCGCTTGCTGCTGCTCTTCGGGGTGTACAGAAGAATTGCTTTCCGCGAAGAGGAGCCGCCCGGGCGCGGTTTCATCCAGAGTGAACGACTTTTGGCCGGCGTAGGAACTCAGCAGGGAGCTCTCCGTCCACGCATCCGGGTAAGCGCCAACCAGCCAGTGGTGGCCGTCCACGCTCACATCCGAATCCGCATAGAAGTTATCGGAGAACGCAAACTGCGTCGCCAGCGCATGGTGGTTCGGAGTGACGTTGACATTTTGCAGGCTGAAGGTTTTCTTCTTCCCTTCCGCGTATCCATGGGTACCGAACCGCGCCAGTTGGGGGTCACCATCTACCTTGTTGCCGGGTACCGTCATATCGCCAAACACCTCGTCGAACGTCCGGTTTTCCTTGACGATTATCACTACATGCTTGATCGGAACCGCCGGAAACGGATGGTCGCGAACCGGGAGAAAGCCATTCGCAGCGAGGACTAATCGCGTTTGCTTGGCCAGGGTCGCCGCATCGGGGAGCGCGGTTTCGGTCACACTGCCGCGGCGGAAGAGGCTCCCGAACTCGGCGGCATCGGCTTGGTAAACCACCGTGCTTGGCCCCGTGCCGCGCCCTTTGACGTTGGAAACAAATAGGGTGCCTGCGCGCACCGCCACCGTCACGGGAAACCAGCCAACCGGAATGTGTCCAATCAGCTTGCGTTCGCGCAGATCCACCACGCCAACCGCGTTGATCCCGGCTTCGGCCACCAGCAGCCAATTCCGTTGCGCATCGAACGCCAGGCCAAGCGGGAGCACCCCCCGAAGTGTTTCCAGCCCGGGAATTCTCAGCGCCACGGTGTAGCTCAGGGCCAGGGTATCGGGATCGAACACGTCGATGGAGTCGTCGTGAGCGTTCGATACGAAGACTGCATGGGCGGCGGCCAGCACTCCGGAAGGGCTGCTACCGCCCGCGCTATTCGGCCCGTAAGGAACGCCCGTCGGGACGAACCCCAACACTCGCGGCTTCTCCGGATGCGAGACATCGATCGCGCAGAGAGAGTTTGACTCGCGCACGTTCGGATCACCGAGCGCAGGTACGGCCACCGGTTGCCCGTTCCCATTCTTCACCTCAGTTCCGCGACGCGCCTCCTCGGATGGAAATCCATAAGCCGGGAACGGTATCCCGGTCTGCCGGGCGTTCTTGTCCGCCCCAGGAAGTACGTGATACCTAAACAATCCGATATTGGTCACCCAAGCCCGCTGACCGTCTTCGGACAAGCTGATCGAATAGGGAAGGTACCCGGTGGGTGCGGAGGCAAGTTCAACAAATCGCTTGGTGTCGAACACAACTATGCGAAAGTGAGCCTGATCCAGCACGTACAAAAGATTTCTTGCTCTGTCGAACGCGAGGTCTCCGGAAAAGCTATTGTGGGTTGACCCGCTATTGAGATTCAGGACTTTCCGCGTTTCCCCGGACTCCAGGTCAACCAGCCGCACCGACCCCGCATTTCCGCCCGATATCCAAACCTGTTTTGCATTGGGCAGAGCCACTCCCGATGACAAAGCGCTCCGTTCGGAATCCTCGCCCGATGCGCGCGCGCCCAGGAAATTTTGTAGCGTCCAGTCCGTCCGATCCCGTCGTAGTACCGTCAGCGACGACCGTTGCGGGCCTAGGTTCGCCGTCACTATCAACTTTCCGGAGTCGCTCACCGCCATTCCAAACGGCCCGGGGCCAGTCGGCAATTGTTGGCCCACTGGCTGGATCGCTCGACCCCCTGGCAGGATCGAAGCGCCGTTCGGTCCGCGAAGTGCTCTGATTTCTGCAGCTGGGGGACGAAAATCAGCGATTGCCGCTGCGCCGCAACAAATTGCAACCAGATACAACATCATCTGCTTTCGAAACGGTACAGAGCCAGCTCGGAGCCTTCGGTTTTTCAAACCTTCACCTTACCCCAGGCACTTGAACAAGACAATGTGGCGAATAGCACCGAGTTTTAGTACGATTTACTACGCTATTCGCAACTTTCGAGAAAGTTGCGGTTTAGAGTGACAGCCCCTAACTCCATAAGATGTTAGGGTTAATACTATTCGGAGAAAACTGATGGCAACTGCCTCACCCTCGATTCCCGTGTCCGTCCCCCAAAGAGATTTGGAAGACCCACTCGCACATTTACCGTGCTCCACCATTCTGGCATTCAAGAAGGGTCAGACCATCTACAACCAGGATCAACCTTCTAACAACCTTTATCTTGTGATAGCCGGTAAAGTGAAAGTCTGCCGGTTGGCGGAAGACGGCCGTCAGGTTGTTGTCGACATTTATCAGCCGGATGAGTTTTTTGGCGAGTCGGCGTTCCTTAGCCTTTCCCGGCGTTCGGAGATTTCGGTCGCGCTCGAAAACGTCAAGGTTATGACGTGGACCACCAACGATATTGAGGATATCCTCATGAAGCGGCCAAAGCTTGCAATTGCGTTAATGCAATTGCTGGTGCAGCGCAGTATGGATTTCGGGCTGCGGATTGAGAGCTTCTCGGTTGATAATATCGCCCGCCGTCTCGCGCGCACACTTATCCGGTTCTCCGAGCGCCTCGGCAATTTGTCGGAAGACGGATCGGTTCAGATGATCCCGTTCACCCATGAGTTGTTGTCTCAGTATGTAGGGACCTCGCGCGAAATCGTGACCCACTACATGAATCACTTCCGGCGGCAAGGCTATCTGCGGTACTCCCGTAAAGGAATCATGCTGTATCGCGACGCCATCAAAGACTGGCTGCGTCAGCCCGCCACCTAGTCGTCAGTGCAGCGGAGTAACCGCGGTTTGAGTGTCGCCTGCGGTGTTCATCAAATCGACTTGGACGCCTCTGATACTTCCGGTTCCTCCCGTAACTGGGAATTGTGCCGTCACTTTGAACACCCCGCCTGTTTCGGCTGCGCTTTGGTAGAAGTAGTCGGAAAACATCTTGGTGACGTCGGCCACCACCGGTGATCCGATAAAAGCGCCCGATGAGTCAAAGAAGGAAAAGCTGAATCGGCCCGCCGTCCGGGTGTTGTCATAACCGGTAACCGTCACTGCGATCGATTTGGAACTGCGGGTTGCCGTGATCGACTCCACCGCTACCGGCAGCGGACCTAGCGGGATATCGACCTGGTCCTGTGAGTACCCCCAAGTCGCCTGAACATGGAGCGTCCCCGCCGTCGTCCCGGTCTGGAACGTCACTGAGGGCTGGCCGGCGAAGTTCGCATTGAGCTGTCCAGTGGCGCTGCTGAATGATGCTGAAGTTCCGCTGCTTCCTGTAAAAATGATGGCTGGGTCGGCGATTTGGATCGACCCCGCGCTCTCAAACGTCAGGGTCACCGTTCCCGCCAGTGCCTCTGCCGGCGCACTATCGAAGTCGATCGAAAGCGACGCCTGCTGATCGCTTTGCAAACTCCCACTGGAGAGATGAATATGGATACCGGGCGTCGGTGGGTGGGCGTCGATTGCGTAGCTCTGCTGATCAACGTGTATGACTCCGGCCAACGTTCCTGAGGAAGCAGTCGAACCGAGAAGCGTGAATGCGGCCTGCTGCCCAGGTTGCAGAGTCAACGGAAGGGGCGGAATGCCGGTCAGTGTCCAATCGCCGGAACTCGTCAGTGCATTGACGATCACTGGTGTCGCGGAATTGTTCTCCAGCAAGCATGCAAACTGGCCGGAATACGGAACGCTCTCGGTCAGGATCAAAGGTGTACCGCTATGCGCCTGCGCCGCGCCCGGCCCGCTTTGTACAAACAGCGTCGGGGTTGCCAATCCGCGCCCGAAAAGAAAGATCGCCAACCCATCGATCTGCAGCGCTCCCGAAAAATATCCGGTCTGCAGCGGGGCAAACGTCAATGTGAGGCTATGGGATCCTCCGGCCTGGAGGACGAAGCCAGTCTCGCAGCACAGCGAGAAATATAATCCGGTCGTAGCGGCGCTTTGTATCGTGACGCTGCTCGCTCCGGTATTCACCACATCCAGAACGATGGTCTCGACATCATCCACGCCGACGTCGGGCAAAAGCGTTGGCGACGCCAGAACTACACCCGTTGCATGATTGCGGACTACCACTTGCCCGGCACAAAGAAATGCCGTCAGGCATCCAAGCAAGATCAGCCGGATCATCTTGGGCTCCCAACCGGTTTCAAGCGCTGGAAATCGTGGGGCCGCTGGATCCCCGGAATCTCCAGGATTTTCCAGGCGCCATTCAGCAGCCACGCGCCGCCGTCGATTGCAACCGAATTCTGACTGGCGGCCTGGAGGCTCGTCACCTCGGTTGGAACTGGAATCTGACGAGTGCCCCAAAGTAGCCCCGGCGGCTGACTAACCAGCCAATCGCCTTGAAAATAGATGGCGGGCGAACTGCCAGGAAGCGGAGTCTGCGAGCGAATGGCCCCGCTAGTCACGTCCACGGTTTCCGCCCATAACTGCGATCCGGTTCTTGTCAGAATGCCAGCCGAGTTGCCCTGAAGGACTCCCAGTGCAACCACTTCATCGCCCAGCTGCGCTGTACTCAACCGGAACGAGCCATCGAGCGCTTCCATTCGCGTTGCGCTCGCGTAGTACACCCACGAGATTGATCCGTCAGGTCCGTATCCGAAGAGTGCCGCGCCTGTAGGCACGCCGGTTTGCGCCTGCACTTGGTTTTGGCTATCTAGGATCAGTAGCTGCGAGTTGGTCTTGACTGCCCCACCATTTGCCCCGAAGCTGGCCGAGACGATTGGCCCCGCTGCGTTGGCCGGTAGCTCCACCGGAACGCCGGGTAGCAGCGTCTGCAGCACCCCGCGGACACACACCATCCCGCCCTCCGGATTCAACACGATCCCCGCAACCGGTTGAGTAGCCAGTTGGGCCGGTAAAGAGAGCACCATCGAGAGGCTCGCGACCACCAAACGAATCAATCGCATTAGGGTTTTCCTATCGTGATGCTGGGCGCTCCGATTACGGGTGGTAACGAGGCCTTGGTCCCCCCGAGAGCGAACCCGCCATTTTTGGCGTACCCCGCCACCGCCACTGCCAGAACCACCGCGCCGATTTCCAGCACGCGTCCACGGGGGCGCCACGAGCCGATATGGAGTAACTCCGGCCGGCGATGCGAGCTGGGCATGATGAACTGTGTCGAGACAATGCCGGCCCGTGCCGCGCCTTTTGCTACCGTGAGACGCACCTGGAACTGCCCGGCAAGGCCGCCCATCCACAAACTTCGCAGCTCTGCCCGGCCGTCCGAGCCGGTTCGCAGGATCTCCGTGCGCAAGCCGTTGCGAAAGGTTCCGGTAACGCCGTCTTCCGGAACGTTGAAGCTGACAATCGCATCGGAAACGCGCGAACCCGTCTCGTCAGTGACTTCAACCACTAATGGGCGCGTTAGCCGGTTACCTGGCCCGTTCACTTGCCCATCGCCTTCCACGATGTGAGCTTCCAAAAGCCCGGATTGGGCAACCGCTGCTGGCACACACCCAAGCGCCAGCACAAAACCAATCAGGAAATGTAGATGACGATTGCCGTGATGTTGTCCGGTCCACCTGACGCGCGGGCGGCTTCGATCAATTGGGAACACTTCTCCTCGGGAGTGTCCGGGTTCAGACTGTTCTCTCGCAAGATTGTCTCTATCTGGGCCGCGGAAACCACTCCATGCAAACCATCGCTGGATAGCAGAATGATCGCTCCTGGCTCCGACGCTACTTTGTAGTACTTGATATCGACGTTCTCGCCCACACCCAGCGCCATTGTCAGCACATTCCTGAGCGGATGGCGTCTCAGCGCTTCCTCGTCGAGCCCCAGGGGTCGACCAACCTCGGCCACCCACGTCTGGTCTTGAGTGATCGCGCGCAAGCCCTCTTTATCGCAAATATAGGCCCGGCTGTCCCCCACGCTCGCGATAGCGAAGCTATCCCCCAGGTCCGCGACTGCTACCAGCGTCGTGCCCATTCCTTCGAGCTTAGGATTCGCCCGCGAATCGGCCAGAACCCGCCGGTTGGCTTGTTCGCACGCTTCCAGCAACACCGAGGCATCCAGCGCTTGAGCCGTTCGGCAAGATTGCACCACTGTCTCCACGGCCAATTTGGAAGCCCACTCTCCTCCACGAGCCCCGCCCATCCCGTCAGCCAGAACATACAAGCCAAGCTGCGGATCGATGAAGAGAAAATCTTCGTTGTTTTCGCGTACGTTCCCCGTATGAGTGCGGGCACAGACTTTGCGCATGGATGTGGACGGAATCACTGTAAGGCACAATCGACGGATCTGCAGCTTTTGTTAGCGGGCGGCAGCCAACTCCCTGAACTCACGGCTGGCGGACCCCATTTGCATCGGACGGCGGAACCAAATAAAATCTCGGTAACTCTCCCCCACGAAAAGGAACTATGGCCGATCTATCCATCACGCGCCGTCAGGCAGCCAAACTGGCGGGAGCGGCAACCGCCGCTCTAGCAAGTACCAGACTACAAGCGGCCAATGACCGGGTCTCCTACGGGATCATCGGCACCGGCAGCCGGGGCGCCTACCTGCTTCAACACCTGAAGAGCATCGACAACGGGCACTGCGTCGCTGTCTGCGATATTAACCCGGACAACCTGCAGCATGGGTACGACACCATCGGGACCAACCCTCAGAAGTTTCACGATTACCGCGAGCTGCTCAGCCGCAAAGACATCGACGCCGTACTCATCGCGACTCCCTTGTTCGCTCATTTCCCAATCACGCGCGATAGCCTCCTTTCAGGAAAACACACCTTCTGCGAAAAAAGCTTGGTTTTTAAGCCCGAAGAGGTTCACGCTTTGCGAGCTCTCGCCAATGAGCGTTCCAAGCAGGTCCTCCAAGTGGGTTTGCAGCGCCGCTACAGCGTCTTCTATCAGACGCTGAAGGAAATGATCGATAAGGGCGTACTCGGAGACGTGACCCACATCCAAGCGCAGTGGCATCGCAACCCGGGGTGGAAGATGAAACCCAATCCCGATCCCGCCAAGCAGAAGATGGCCAACTGGCGGCTGTATCGTGACTATTCCGGAGGCATGGCGGCGGAACTGGCGTCCCACCAGATGGATGTGGCCGACTGGATGTTTGGTTCCTCGCCCGAATACGTGATTGGCGTTGGCGGCCATGACTACATGTTCGATGGGCGTGACATCAACGACAACATCCAGCTGATCTTCAAGTACCCGAAGGCGCAGAAGTTTATCGGCACTTACATCAGCACGAATTCCCATCTGTCGCAGTTCAATTCCAGCCGCACCGAGTTCGGCGAGATCATCATGGGTACCGAGGGCAGTGTCGAGATCACCGTGGGCGACGACAAGCATCCGGCCCTGGCTGTCTGGTTCCGAGAGCCCGCCCAGCCGCATGTCACGAAAGCCGGTACCGGGGAAAAGAAATGGCAGGCTGGTGCAACCATGGTCGCAGCCGGAGCGCAGAAGGGCTTCCCGATCATGATGTATCGCGATGAGGTCGGGGCCAATGATGGCTTCGTCGATCGCGAACTGAAATTCGGGCGCCGCTGGCTCTACACCAAAGGCATCGCGACCCCCGAAGAACCGCGAAATCCCGTCGATGTCGAACTAGAAAGCTTCTTTCAGAATTGCCGGGACGGCCAGCGCCCGAAAGCAGACCTTGAAGTCGGGCTGGCCGACTCTACCGGCGTCATCCTTGCCAATCTGGCCATGGATCAGGAGCGGCGCGTGTACTTCAATGAGATCGATAAAATGGGTAGGGGCGGCGAACGCGTCCTGGAGACGAAGGCGCATCGGAGCTAACTAGCTGCTACCTGTTGGCCCGTTTTCCGGCCCAAAACTTCAAAGCTTTACGGCCAGAGTGAGCCCGTCGGCAATCGGCAATAGCGTGAGCGCTACCCGCTTGTCGCGATACAGCTCGAGATTGAACCTGCGCATCGCAATCGTATTCGGCTCCTGATTCTCCGCAAGGACCACTCTTCCGCGCTGTAAGGTATTGTCGATCGCGAGCAGACCTCCGGTCCGAATAAGCGTGAGGCATCGCTCGAAGTAAGCCGGATACGATGGCTTGTCCGCATCGATGAATGCAAAGTCGTACTGTCCGGATAAACCTCCGGCGATCAACTGGTCCAGCGTCTCTACTGCCGGCGCAATCCGCAGGTCGATCTTGTGGTCCACGCAAGCTTGTTTCCAATAAGCGCGCGCCACGCTCGTGTACTCCTCACTGACATCGAGCGCCGTAATGCGTCCCGCTTCGGGCAACGCCAAGGCCACCGCCAAGGAACTATATCCCGTAAACACTCCCACTTCAAGGGTGCGCAGCGCTCCCGTTGCCTTCACCAGTAGCTGTAGCAGCTGCCCTTGCTGCGCGGTGATTTGCATCTCAGCTTCGGGGTGCTTGCTGGTCTCCTCGCGAAGCTTCGCCAAGAGCGGCGGCTCGCGAAGAGAAACGCTGTCGACGTATGCCGTGAGATCGTCGCTCACAAAAGATTTGGGCTGCATACCGCGAATGTAGCAAGGCGATAATGGGACTTCCACCGAGAGACCTGAATGGACTTTGCTGAGCAGGTCAAATCCTCCGTCGACATTGTCAACGTGATCGGCGAGTACGTCCGCCTGCGCAAGACGGGAACGCGCTACACCGGCCTGTGCCCTTTCCATGGCGAGAAAACTCCTTCGTTCTCGGTGAACCCGCGGCACCAGTTTTTTAAGTGCTTCGGATGCGGCGAATCCGGCGACGTTTTCGCCTTTCTGATGAAGCACGATAGCCTCAGCTTCTTCGAATCACTGAAGCTGCTCGCCGAACGTAACGGCATCCCGATTCCGAAGCGCGAGGGCTACACCGACGATGACGCCAAACTCCGTGGCGCGATTTATCGCATGCATGAGCTCGCCGAGGCGGAGTTTCGCAGCCAGCTCGCCGGGCCCGGTGGAGCGCCGGCTCGCGAATACCTGCAGAAGCGCGGAGTGGCCCCGGAATCGGCTGAGCGATTTAGCATCGGTTATGCGCCTTCGTCCGGCCGCATGACCAAATTGCTGGAGCGGGAAGGATTTAGCCCGCTCGAGATGGAAGAGTCCGGCCTAGTCGCTAAACGCGAGACGGGCGGGTTCTTCGATCGCTTCCGGAACCGCCTGATGTTTCCCATCCACAACGAGTCCGGCAAGACCATCGCTTTCGGCGGTCGCGCGCTTGCAGCCGATGAGAAGGCCAAATACGTGAACTCGCCGGAAACCAAGATCTACAAAAAGAGCCACGTTCTTTACAATCTTCATCGCGCCAAAGACGGCATTCGAGCCGCCGACAGAATCGTGCTGGTGGAAGGTTACATGGACGCGATCGGTGCTTTCACCGCAGGCGTTCGCGAGGTGATTGCCAGTTGTGGGACTGCCCTCACGAGCCAACAGGTGCAAGTCTTGCGCCGCCATTCCGCCACCGTGGTCGTAAATTTCGACGCCGACGCTGCCGGTGAGAACGCCGCCGAGCGCAGTATTCAGATGCTCCTGGCCGAAGGTCTTCGCGTCCGGATCTTGACCCTGGAGGGCAATCTGGACCCCGACGAATATTGCCGTCAACAAGGGGCTGAAGCCTACCAGCAGAAGGTTGCTCAAGCCGGAAGCTACTTTCATTGGCTCGCCGACCGCGCCCGCTCGCGCCACGATATGCGGAGCGCGGAGGGCCGGTACGCCGCATTTCAAATTCTGGTGCCCGCGATTCAGAACTTGAGCGACAAGCTGGAGCGCGCCGCAGTCGTTAACGATGTCGCGGGCTATCTCGGAATCGATCAAGGTCTGGTCCTCGAAAGTTTCCGCAAGATGGCTGCCCAGAAGAATCAGTCCAGCGTGCTTCCCGCGCGCCCGGTAATGCCGCATCGCGATCGGATTCTGATCTCCGTCCTCCTTGCCGAGCCGGATCATCAGCCCGAACTGTTCGGCTACCTGCGCGAGCTTCCTTCCCTTCGATCCGGCACCATCGGAAGGATCTATGAGGCGCTGCTTGCTCTTCACGACGCCGCTCAGCCGCTCAACTACGCCACCTTGCATTCGCGTTTGCAGGAAGCCGACCAGGATTTGCTAGCGGGCGCCCTGCTCAACAATGAAGCCGACGCCTGCGCACCTTCGTTCGACGAAGCCCTAGCCTGCTTGGAGGCTATGGTCGAAGAGGAGCGCGTGATGGAGCGTTCGTCTTTAAAAGTTCGTGTTCGCGAAGCCGAGCGCGCCGGAAACCTGACCGAGGCCTTACGGCTTTCCGCCGAGTTACAAAAATTGAATAACCGCGCCTAGTATTTATGACCTATTGTGCCGGTGCTTCTCGCCTTAGACAAGTGAGGCCACCTATGGAAACGCAATCGGTCGAACAACAATACGGCTTGGCGCAGTACGAACTTCACAGCCCGGAATTCAACCACTCAGGAGATGATCCCGTGCGGGCGTACCTGCGCCAAATGGGGAAAATTCCTCTGCTTACTCGGGAGCGGGAACAACTACTTGCCCAGTGCATCGAGCGAGCCGAGCGCACTGCTCTCCGGTATCTCACGCGCTGGCCCGCTGTCGTCGCTCATGTTCTTAAACTTCAGACCGGCGCGGCCGAAGACGTGGCCGGAGACTTGATTGCCGCGCGGGACCTGTTCCAATACTCCGGTATTCCGCTGGACGCCAATATGATCGCCTTGTTGCAAGCCCAGTTCGCGGCTACTTGCGCGGCTATCGAGGAACTCCAGAGCAAGCTGGCCGACCTTCGCCGGAAGCTAGCCGCAACTCCTCGCTCCGTGAAGCCCGAGCCGACCAGACATCTCCAATGGCAAGCCGCGCGCCTGACCGTTTCCATCTCCCGGCTGATTCGAGCCTGCCCGCTTCAGCCCTCCGTCTTCCGAAACTTGCAAAAGGTCCTAGCCGCCACCGGCTCTCCAACAAACATCATCGAGATCGGCCGCTGGCGCGCGTCCACTACCCCGTCTGGCTCTGAAACCAAATTGCGAGATACGCTCAACCGCGTTCAAGCCGCCCACCGCGTGGCCGATGCAGCACGCAAGGAACTCATCGAATCCAACTTGCGGCTGGTCATCAGTATCGCCAAACGGTATACGCAGCGTGGGCTCTCTTTCCTGGATCTGATCCAGGAAGGCAATATTGGCCTGATGCGCGCAGTGGAAAGGTTCGATCACCGGCGCAACCTCAAGTTCTCGACGTACGCGACCTGGTGGATTCGGCAGGTAATCAGTCGCGCCGTCGCCGATCACGGACGCACGATTCGCGTGCCAGTACACATGATCGAGTCCATGTACCGCCTCAAGTGCGCTTCCCGCGAGCTTTCCGCGGAGTCGCCAGAGGAGCCAAGCTGTGAGCAACTCGCCAGCAAAATGGGTGTGCCCATTTGGAAAGTGCGCCAGATACTAAGCGCTTCCCAGGAACCCATCTCTTTGGCCACGCCAGTTGGTGAGACAGGGAAGGGAACCATCGGCGATTTCCTTACCGGGACCGGAAATGCCGTCCCTGGCGATGCGGTTACCATCACCGAGTTGCGCCGCGAGACCGCGGCCGCGCTCAAGCTGCTCAGCAAGCGGGAAGAAACCATTCTTCGTATGCGCTTCGGGCTGGAAGACGATGGCGAACGTACCTTGGAGGAAGTGGGCCAGACTCTGAACGTCTCTCGGGAGCGTGTCCGCCAGATTGAATCCGCAGCCTTGCGCAAGCTTAGACATCCCGCGCGCAGCAACCGTCTACGCGCTTTCCAAAGCTGAAACCGATCCGAACTTCCGGTCTACCCAATTCCCCACCGCCGGCCTCGCAAGGGAAGGGAACCGGTGTCCACCCGGCAGGCTCAAGAACTCCACGTCCCCAGCGCGTAGCTTCAGTCGCTGCTGATAACCCGCCGTGACGGTCGCGCGATACACTTCGTCGTCGGCTCGGGCTATGTGGAATAAAGCGGCCTGCACCGGCAAATACGCGCCAGCCTCCCAATTCCCCGGCATGCCGCCACAAACGCCGATCACTCCGCGAACCTCCGCTGGGTGGGTCGCCGCGAACCGGTAGTTCAGCCCCACGGGTTGCGAAAACCCGACCAACAACCGCCGGTCCGTCATCGTCTCTTCGGCTTGCATCACGTGCAGCAGCATTTCATGATGCAGCCGGACGCTCTCCTCGGAGTGTGCCTGCGTCGCCCACGAATACCCCACATCGCGCGCGATCACGTCGCGGTAGAACGGGTGTGGCGCCTGCAGTGACACGATCCGGCTTTCGGGGAACCACATCGTTGTCAGACGCAACATCGTTGCTGCGTCCATCCCGTAACCGTGCAAAGCGAAAACCGTGAATCTGGGATCAGCCTCCGCGGGCGTTTGCACAATATAATGGCAATCCACCCGCGCCGTGAACGCGCGGAGCTCGCGGCAGGGCTCGACCGGCATCGCCACGCTACTTCTGAAGCGCCTTGATCTCAGACGGCGGATCGAAGCGGCTGTCCGGAATGTCCACGTTTAGATCGATCTTTTCCAGCTTGATATCGAACTGCTGTCCAGCCATCTTCTGCTGGATGTGAAACGGCAACAGTAGATTCCCCTGCTTCCGGTAATCGCTGAGACTGGTTTCCGATGGCACCGGCCCCATTGGCGTCTGCTCCGTGGCAGTGCTCTTCACCAGAAGGCCCGACTCTTTGTCGTAATAGTCGGTCTCCACAGCGCCTGATAACGGCGTCTTCGTCATTCGATAGCAAGTCTTCCCGTCGATGACTTCCGTGCCGGTCACTTCCATCGCCTTGTAGTATTTCCGCCAGTTCGTCGCGACATCCACCGACGCCTTCCGCAGAGCCGCCGCCGCTTCGTCCCCAGTCAGCAAACGAGCCCCCAGCAAGGCCGAATTCTCCCAGGCGATCTTGCCGTCCGTCCCGCCTTCCAGCTTCCCAACACCGGGAATCTCCATCACTGCGTAGGCTCGCGCGGGAGCAGCGGCATACTCCTTCACCGTCCCGCCGATCCCGGTGGAAGCAACGGAAAAAGTGCCCGAAGACAGTTCGGATTTCAAAGTGTCGTAAGCCGCCTTTCCCCCGGTAGCATCCACGTAATGCTGCAGCACCGCCGCTGCGCTCGGGAGATCTGCTGGCGTTTGACCGAACAAATTCGTCTGGCGGAACGTGGCCTCACCGAACAAAGCCGCGCTTAGAAGCGCGACCCGAGCCAGGTTTCCGATCGTTATGCGTTTCATTTAGAAATAATGCCTTTCGCAGCTCCGTTTTGGAGCCACTCCACCGCTGCGTCAAGCGCGGGATCGTGACCCGACAACAGCGCTGAGCGAGTGAGCTCAATCGCGACATCAGGCTTTACTCCGGTGCCTTCCAGCGTGGTTCCACTTTCCGATTTGTAAGTGGCCATTGCGTATTGAAATCCATCGCCATTCGGCAGCCGTTCGAACTGCGAAGGCAGCGCCGCGCCCGCGGAAGGCGATCCGAAAATGCGTGCTCGCTTGAGGTCCTGCATCCCACCCGCAAAGATTTCGGATGTCGATGCCGAAAGCCCATCGATCAAAATCGCCAGCTTCCCTCGAAACCCGGGCGCTCGCGGATTCACCACGAAGTTCATCGGCAGATTTCGCATATAGAGCGTCCCTAGCTTGCGGTTGGGGGTGTCAATGAAGTACCCGGCCAGCCCCATTGCTAGAATGCCAATACCGCCAGGATTGCCCCGTAGATCCACCACAATTCCGTCACACGGCGCGCATTTTTCGATCGATTGCTGAAACGCCGCCGTGAGCAGCGCCGGGTCGAGGAAATAGTTGAAGGCAATGTACCGAATGCCGTTACCCACTTGACGTGTCTGAATGCTAAGCCAGGATTCCGGCATAAAGCCGAACTTCTCGGCTTTCCCGCGCGGCGCCATCCGCTCTAACGTCAGGGTCACATTCCGATTTCGCCCATCGCGAAAGTCGACGTCCACCGCGTTGTCCCGTGGGCCGTCCAGCCGCGCCGAAACCGCGCGCGCCAGCATTAGCGACTGCATCGTGGAATGTTCATAGCTCGCCTTCACGCGCCGCAGAATCTGAGCCAAATCCTCATCGTCGATCCGCTGAATCACCCAACCCGCGCGCACGCCGTGACGATAAGCCGAGCTATCGGCATCCACGCTCACCACCAGCGCTTCCCCATTCACTACGCGGGTATCGATCCCAGCCACTCCAGGTTCCGGCTGATCCGCATCAGGGGAAACGCCAGCGATTTCGTCCGGAGTGGACCCTTTCCCCTTGACGTTCTCCACATCGCGATACACGGCCGCGGGGATCACGCCGTAATGCGTCAAATGTAGCCGCGACAGCATGTCGGCAAGTACCGCGCGCACTTCCGGCTCGCTCTCGGCGTGCTCGATCTTGGGTCGCAGTTCGGCGCGAATTGCATCCCAATCGACGCCCCCCAAGCCTGGATCCCAATGCTTCTCCCGCACCGTACTCCACACCCGATCGAACGATTCCAGATCGGCTCGGCGCTGCTCCGCGGATATACCGGCAATGGCTAAAGCGGATGGGAAAGACCCGAGGAAAACAAGAAGGGCGATGCGGCGCAATGGAACGTCCGAATTATTATTGTACCTGCTATGGCAAAAACGGCTTTGGTAACAGGCGCTTCCACCGGGATTGGTTATGAGCTCTGCCGCCTGCTGGCGAAAGACGGGTATGAACTCTTTCTCGTTGCGCGTAACGAGGCTAAGCTCACAGAGGTCGCGGCCGAACTGCGCCAAGCTGGCAGCCCCGCTACCACCGTGATTGCTGAGGATCTTTCCGATCCTCGTAGTCCCGAGCGCGTCATCGACCGGCTTGGCGGCGTCATCCCGGACGTCCTCATCAACAACGCGGGCTTTGGCCTGCTCGGCAAATTCGCTGAAAACGAACTCGACACTGAACTCGGCATGATTCAGGTCAATGCCACCACGCTGGTCGAATTGACCCATCGCGTCTTGCCCGCAATGCTGCGGGGCGGAAGCGGCCGGATTTTGAATATCGCCTCAACCGCCGCCTTCCAGCCAGGCCCACTAATGGCGGTCTACTTTGCTACCAAGAGCTTCGTGCTGCATTTCAGCGAAGCCCTGGCCCAAGAAGTTCGGGGAACTGGTGTCACCGTTACTGTCCTATGTCCCGGAGCTACTGGCACCCAATTCCAGGGACGCGCCCGGATGGACGGTACGAAGTTGTTTAAGTCCGTGATGCCTGCCGATAAAGTCGCCAAAATCGGCTACACGGCGATGCTTAGAGGGAAGCCTGTCGCCATCGCCGGGTTGGCTAATCGGCTCGGAGTACAAGGCCTGCGACTAGCTCCGCGATCGCTGGTTCGAAAGATGGTGTACAACTTACTAAGAACGTAGGTCAACAGCGTTGTACATCTAATCGGATCTCAACTTCAGTCATGGAGCCGTGCTATGGGAAGCGCAACGGTCCGTTTCAATTGGCTAAAGGAAAACATAGAAGATGCCGGGGCGGAAATGGGCACGATAGCTCGGCACGTTAGGCCCGAGTGACCCTCGATGTCGTGAAAGACGATCCCGACGATAATCGCGTCGTCGAGTGCGCGGTTTCCTCAGATTCCGACTACCTCGTGACGGGAGACAAGGACTTGTTGCGGCTGGATGTTTATGATGCGGTCAGGATGATCACGGTAGCGATTTGCTCGCCATAATCGCTTAGTCTTTTCAAAATCCCTTGTGCCTGCGATCGCGGGCCGCGCAAGTCCTCTCAAAATCCAGGGCCCGCCGCCATCACCGCGATCGCTAGTCAACCGACAGCTTCGACTCAGTTCGCCGCCGCCGCGCCCGGATGGTGGAATCCAGCCTCGGCCGCATGTTTCATCGCCGGCTTAGTCGTTAGTGTGTAGCTAGCTGGCGGTTGGAACAGCGACGCGTCCGGCTCGGCGCGCGAGATGTTCTGGAACTCAAAGTCCATCTCCCCCATGCGTGGGTCGATCCGTTTACTTTGCAAGGTCAGCTGCAGGTCCGGCGAAGTCCAGCGCTGTGTCGTCACCACGATCGGGCGGTCATTGCCGATAGTTCCAGCCGCAATCGTGGTCGTGGTCTGGGTGCCCGTGCACGATACCCCCTGAATCGACTGCGTGCCCAGGCTTGTCGTGGTCGCCCCTTCCGATGACTGCATGGCCTGCCGTTCCGCTTCGTGTTTAGCTAACATCGCGGCGCTCGGCGCGGCGGGCATCGGCATCTTTGTTGCCGTGCTAGTCGCGGGGTCCAACAGATAAATTACGCTCGCCACCGGGTCAACGATCTCGATGGTCGTTTTCGGCGTGCCGCCAGCCCATGGGCCCATCCCCGAGAACGTTCGTTCAATCCGCGTCCGGCCTTGCGAATCCCTGTACAACTGCGCCGTATTCGTGCGCGTGATATGCGTTCCGTCCGCCAACGTCTGCGTCTCTGTCGTCACCTCCTTTCCCGAGAACGGCGCCCCGGTCACAACCACGCCCGGCTTGCCTCCCTCCAATCCCATAATCCGCATCTCGCCGTGGCCAAAACCAGGTCCACCGTGCGGCCCCTGTGCCTGCGCCATACTGACCGACGCAATCATAGAACCCACAAATCCCGCTAAATAAATGCTCTTCATTCGTCTTCTCCCTTTTTCCCCTGAGATCGATCTAGTTCGCGATGCGGATTGCCCGCGGAGTGCCGTCCGGCCCCACCAGAACATCGGCCTCGACGCGGTCCTCATAGTTCTGGCTATCGAAGTTCTGGCTATTGAGCGCCAGCCCCAAACTGCGTAGTCCTTCCGCTGGCATCTCCACCCGAACCATCTCCGCTGGTTCATCCGGACTGAGTTCCGCGGCATTTGGAAGCTGCACAAAATTCGCCCACTCCGCCCCGCCCTTCGGCTTACCCGCCCGCGCAATTGCCGGGGCAGCTACAGCCGCCGCCCGCACGCGCTTTCCGGCGTCCTCAAATTGCGGCTCGACCGAACGTGGTTGCCGATGCGCGATCACCGGCGCCATCGTAACCGGAACTGGACGGGGTCCGGGGCTGCGTTCACCCACGAACAATGCAACCAGCCCGATAGCCGCCGCAACCGCTGCCGCCGCGCCCGCGTACATACGGAGCCCATTCGGACGCCGCCGCATCGGTATCACCCGCAACTCGCGTGAGATCGCGAATTCCAGCCTCGCCGGAGCCGTCGCCATCGATTCGGAAAGCACGGCCAGTCCACGCGTCAGCCCTTGCTCCGCTTCCAGCCGCTTTCGGCAGTCCGCGCACTCCGCCGTATGACCAAAAACAATCTTTCGCAGATCCGACGACAGTTCCCGCATGCGCGCCGTCTCCACCAGTTGCTCTCGAATCTCTTCGCAGTTCATTGCAGAATCCCGCTCCGTTTCAATCCCTGTAGCTTTGTCAACAGAAGGCCGCGCCCGCGGTGCAACCGTGAACGCACTGTTCCCACCGGGCACCCGATCACCTCCGCCGCGTCTTCGTAACTCAGCTCCTGCAACTCGCAAAGCACCACTGCTTCGCGATACACACCGGGCAACGCCAGCACCGCTTGCCGCACGCTCTCCACCGTCTCGCGCCTGGTCATGTCGGCAAGAATGTCATCAGCCCCGGCCACGTCTTCCTCTTGCTCCACAAACTCCCGGCCAATCGCAATGTGTTTGCGCACCCGGTTCCGCGCAATTCCGTAGACATACGCGGCCAACGTGCCCCGCGCCGGATCATACCCGCCACCCTCGCGAATCAGCGCCAGAAACGTTTCTTGCAGAACCTCCTCCGCTACCGATACATCGCCGCTCATATGCAACGCGAATCGATAAACCGCGTCCGCTCTCCGGCGATACAGAACCGCAAACGATTCCGCATCGCCGGAACGAGCGCGACGGAGACGTTCCACATCATCGATCTCGGGGGTAGCTCGTGACGCGTTCGCCGTCTCCATCCGCTTCTGTGAATAATGGCGTTCGCGCGTGCAAAAGGTTCCGGAATTTCAGAGCTTTTTTCGAACGGCCAGAACCCGGTCAATTCCCGCCAGATCCGGCACCATCGTGGGGGTCTCCCACTCCGCGCCCAGCAGACGCGCTACTGACTCACTTTGCCCCGCTCCCAGTTCCACCACCAGGCTGCCGCCCGTCTCAAGAATTAAGCCCGCCTGGGGAATCAGAGCACGATAGAAATCCAGTCCATTCGGGCCGGCAAATAGCGCCATCGCGGGCTCCCAGTCGCGGACCTCGGGCGCTAGTCCATCGCGATCCACTAGGGCCACGTAAGGCGGGTTAGAAACAATCAGCCCGATACTCGCCGGCGCGAAGCTCGAAAGTGAATCGGCGCAGGCGAAAGCCACGCTCGCCCCCAGGCGCTGTGCATTACGCGCTGCAATCGCAAGCGCCGACGGCGATAGATCCACACCGATTACCAGCCGCCCGGTTTCCATCGCTAGCGTGATTGCGATCGCCCCCGACCCCGTTCCAACATCGACAACGTTCCGAGCAGCGCGCGCTAGCGGCAAGCACGCCTCAACCACATGCTCGGTTTCCGGCCGTGGAATCAGAACGTCCCGTGACACCTCGAACGCGCGCCCATAAAATTCCTGCACCTTTGTGATGTACTGCGTCGGTTTGCGATTGAGCCTCTCGTGAAGATAGCGCCCGTAGTGGATCCACTCCACCTCGAGGAGTTCATGCTCGGGATGCGCGTAAAGATACGTGCGTTCCCGCCGCAGCGCGTGAGCCAGCAGTACTTCCGCCGTCAAACGCGGGACACCGATGCCTCCGCGTTCCAGCAGCTGAATCCCTTGCCGCAGCGCCGTGGCGAGCGTCATCGGTCAACCGTTAAGCCGCGGCGCCCTCTTTTTTCATCTTCTCAGTTTGATAGTGCGTGTTTAACGCTTCCAGCGTGCTCTCGATCCGCCCCTGCATAAACAGATCGAGCTGATGAATCGTGAGCCCGATCCGGTGGTCGGTCACACGATTTTGCGGGAAGTTATAAGTGCGGATCTTCTCGCTCCGGTCGCCCGTGCCTACCTGGCTGCGGCGTTCCGCACCCAGCGCCGCCTGTTGCTTTTCCAACTCCAACTCGTACAGTCGCGACCGCAATACCCGCATTGCCTTGGCGCGATTCTTGATCTGCGATTTCTCATCCTGGCAGGACACAATTAATCCTGTCGGCAGGTGGGTGATCCGCACTGCAGAGTAAGTTGTGTTTACCGATTGTCCGCCGGGACCGCTCGAACAGAACGTGTCGATGCGGATGTCCTTGTCTTCCACCTTCACTTCTACTTCATCGGCTTCCGGCAGAACCGCCACAGTGATTGCCGAGGTATGCACCCGCCCCTGTGTTTCGGTCGCCGGAACCCGCTGAACTCGGTGCACGCCGCTTTCGAACTTCATCTTCGAATACACGCGGTCTCCACTCACCAAGGCCAGCACTTCCTTCAAACCGCCGACCGCACTCTCGCTCATCGAGGTCACTTCCACGCGCCAGTGCTGCGTTTCCGCAAACCGCGTATACATGCGGAAGATCTCGGCCGCGAACAGGGTCGCCTCGTCGCCTCCCGTGCCCGCCCGGATTTCCAGCACGACGTCTTTATCGTCCAGGGGATCTTTCGGAAGAAGCAAAACCTTCAACTGCTCCTCGATTTCCATGACCACCGGCTGCAGCCGCGTAATCTCGTCCTGCGCCATCTCCCGCATTTCCGGGTCGCTGTCCAGGGCCATGCCAAGCGCTTGTTGCAACTCCCCATGCGCTTGTTTCCACTCGCGATACTTGCTGACGATCTCGGAAAGATCGCTATGCAGTTTCGCTGCTTTGCGATATTGATCCCCGTCGTTGATCACGATCGGGTCGGCAAGCTGCGCGCTCAGTTCCTCAAAGCGCTTCTCGGTTTGGTCTAGCCGTTCAGTGAATTGCACTGCCTGCCCACTCTTTCCTGACTACTTACGCGATTACCAGTTCGCCATCCTGAGAAGCTTCGAGCGCCATTGCCCGTTCCAGCGCATAAATGGCGACTTCGGTCTGCCCGTCCGATGGCGGCTTGGTCGTAACTCGCTGCAGCCACAATCCCGGCGCAGTCAGCAGCGCCATGGCCGTCCCTTGCCGCTTGGCCGCGAATCGAATAAGTTCATAGCTAATGCCAGTAATAAAGGGAAGCAGCACGATGCGCGCCATTAGTTTCGCCGCAAACCCATCGAACGGAATCAGCATGTACACCAGCATGGAGATCACCATCACCACCAGCAGAAAACTGGTCCCGCAGCGCGGATGCCAAGTCGTGAAGCGCTGAGCGTTCGATACGGTCACCGGCTCGCCAGATTCGAAGTTGAACACTACTTTATGTTCCGCGCCATGGTATTCGAAAACGCGTTTGATGTCCTTTGCGCGCGAGACAAAGGTCAGGAACGCAATAAAGATCCCGATCCGGATCAGTCCGTCAACCAGATTAAAAGCGAAGCGCCCCCGCAGCGCCGCGTAATGTCCCGCCAGATAAGTCGCCGCGGATAGCGGAATGAATTTGTAAAGGAAAATGAAGAACAGCAGCGAAAACACCAAGCTCATCCCCAATGCCTTCGAGGACACCGGTTTCGCCGCGGCTACCGCCTGCTCTCCTTCAAGCGCCACGTTGGCCGAGAATTTCAGCGCGCGAATCCCCAGCGCCATCGCTTGACCCAGCGTCCCGAGCCCGCGGAAAATTGGCAGCTTGAAGATCTGATACTGCTCCGACATGCGCGCAATCGGCTTTTCTTCCACCGCGATCTCGCCATCGGGCCGCCGCACCGCAACGCAATAACTATGAGGAGCGCGCATCATCACACCTTCCATTACCGCCTGGCCGCCAACCAGCGTTTCTTCCCCGCTCTCCAACACGGGCAGCATTTGCAAGTGCGCAAAAAAACGCAGATATGTACGAAGCGACACGGGGATCCTCATCGTCATTATAAGTTACTGATGCTTAGCCGTTCGAGCTGGTTTCGCACCCCGGATCCCTTGCCCACGCCATCTTCCCGGTCCAACCTAGTTCCCGTAACCCTGCTTCTGACGACCAATAAGCGTCCGCAACCCACTCCTTTACAATGCCGAATTGCTCGTGATGCGCCGCGCCCGGCAACGATGCCGCAGTAAGTATCGCCCCATCAGAATCGGCTGCAAAAACAGCCAGAGCTTCCGCCAGTTGCGCGTGCATCCGTGGCTCTTCCTTGGTCAGCACAAGGTCGATCGTCCGGTTGCACATCGCCGCCGCGCTGCCCGGAATAATTCGCTCGCTGATTGCGACCAGCGCCTCGTTCTCTGCGGAAGTCAATACTTGCGGTGTCCACCGATCCGCGCCCATCATCCGAGAGGCCACTGCCGCGCCGCCCGCCACCTGCAAAATCTGGCGCATCCACGCGCGCCGGTCCAGACTCGAGCAAGAAGTCATAGACTGATTGTGAACCTATGGCGACCATCAGGTACGACGTAATTGTGGTAGGCTCCGGCGCGTCCGGCGGTTGGGCCGCAAAAGAGCTCTCCGAGAGTGGCCTGCGCGTCGCCATCTTGGATTGCGGGCGCGCGTTGAAAGACAGCGACTACACCGAGCACCTGCGCCCCTTCGATCTGAAATATCGAAACATCCGGTTTCGTGAGCCCGTCGCCGGCGTCATCCGTGAAACGCGCCCCATCCAGGGCCAGTGCTACGCCTGTACCGAGTACAACTACCAATGGTTCGCCAACGATCACGACGAGCCCTACACCACTGCCGCCAACAAAGCCTATAACTACTTCGGCCGAATGCGGATTGTCGGCGGACGCACCAACGTCTGGGGCAGGCAATCGTACCGCTTGAGCGATCTGAACTTCAAGGCCGCCTCCCACGATGGCTTCGGCGAAGATTGGCCCATCAGCTACCAGGACGTCGCGCCCTTCTACGACAAGGTGGAACGCTACATCGGTGTCTCCGGTTCGACCGAAGGCAACAGCGTCTTACCGGACGGTCAGTTCCTCCCACCCATGGGTCTGTCCTGCCGCGAAACACACCTGCGCGCAATTGTGAAGGAGAAGTTCGGCCGCACGCTCACCATCGGTCGCACCGCCAACCTGACCAAAGCCCAAAACGGGCGCGCCGCCTGCCATTACTGCGGACCTTGCGAACGCGGTTGCGTCACCCATTCTTACTTCAACTCCGCCTTCACCACCGTCAAAGACGCGCTCGCCACCGGCAAGTGCGACATCATCACCAACGCCGCTGCCTACCAGGTCTCCTTGGGTTCCGGCAACCAGGCTACTGGAGTCGTTTACATCGACCGGCAAACCGGACGCCACGTCGAACTCCGCGCGCGCGTGGTCGTGCTAGCTGCCTCGGCCCTGGAATCCACCCGCATCTTGCTCAACTCCAAAACTCCGCAATACGCCACTGGCTTAGCCAATTCGAGCGGAGTTCTCGGCCATTACTATACCGATAGTCTCAAGGGTGGCGGCGCTGAAGGCGTGATCCCGAATCCCACTGCTAAGCTCGCTCTCGATGGACCGCACCGGCCCAATGGCATCTACATCATCCGTTTCCGGAATCTCCCCGGCGAGCCGCAAACCAAGGGATTTCTCCGCGGTTACGGCTACCAGGGCGGCAGCGGCGTTGGCTTCCAGGCTGGCACTCCTGGCATGGGCGAAGCGTATAAACAAGCTGCCCGCGAGCCCATCGAAACGTTCAACCTCAATGCCTATGGCGAACCGCTTCCACGTTTTGAAAACTTCGTCGAACTCGATCCCGAGCGTCGCGATGCCTGGGGCATTCCCGTCCTTCGCATGAACGTTGCCTGGACCGATAACGAACGCAACCTCGTCAAGGACGCAGGCGAACAAGCCGCCGAGATGTTGGAAGCGGCAGGCATGAAAAATATCAAGATCCGCTCGGAAGTCCATCTACCCGGCGACGCCAATCACGATGTCGGAACCGCCCGCATGGGAAGCGACCCGAAGAAGAGCGTGCTAAATTCCTACCTGCAAACGCACGACGTGAAAAACTTGTTTGTCATGGACGGAGCATGCTTCAATGCCCCCGGATGCCAGAACCCAACCCTCACCATCATGGCGCTTGCAGTAAGATCTTGTGAGTATTTGAAGAAACAACTGCGGGAGGGAGTCATTTAGCGCTGTAAACCTCCCCTAGCAAATCACGGCAAGCCTAGAACAATTCGGGCTGAACACGCCAAAGATGTAGTTCACAGCCTGATGTCAGCTAACAATTGCGAACGCCCACTACTTCATCTCCGACAGCCGCTCCGGCATATCTGCCAGCACGTACGTCATCACCGCCATGCTCGCCACGCTCTCGCGAAAATCCTGCGGATTAATCTTGTCAAACGTGTCTGCTTCCGTGTGATGCCAGTCGAAGTAATGCGCTCCTGAGCTCATTTCCCCTAAGCCCGGAACTCCCGCTTCCATCAGTGGCTCGATGTCCGAGCCGCCGCCATTTCGCGTAATCTGGTTCGCCCCAATCGGCGTCAGCAGATTCCCTATCGCCTGCAGCCGCTCCAAGGCTTTTCCGCTCATCGGCTCGCCCGCCGCGGTCTTGCTGCCAGGCAGCGTGCCCCGCCCAAGCGACGCGCCAAATCCGAGCGGCTTTTCCGCTCCGCCATCCATTTCAATCGCCGCCACGTGCTTCGCCACATCCGGCCCGATCATCGCGCGATACGCTCGGCCACCCGCCCCGCCATTCTCTTCATTCACCCAGAACACCAGCCGGATCGTCCGCCGCGGCTGCAGTCCCAGTTTCTGAATCAACGCCACCGCCTCGAGAGAAGCCATGATGCCGGAGCCGTCGTCCTGCGCTCCCTGTCCCACATCCCAGGAATCGATGTGACCACCAAGCACGACCACTTCGTCCGGCCGCTCGCGCCCTGTAATCTCTCCGATTACGTTGGCCGAGTCCGCTTCCGCCTCGAAATGTGCCGCCATCCGCAGTTGCACCCGCACCGTGGAGCCGCGCGCAATCAACCGGTGGATTGACTCCGCGTCCTCTACGGTCACCGCCGCAGCTGGAATCTTCGGAACTTTCTCGTCGTATACCAATGTTCCGGTATGCGGAACACGCACATTAAGCGGTGTTACCGAACGCACCAGGACCGCCGCCGCACCTAGAGCCGCCGCGCGCGAAGGTCCCTCCACCCGGTAACTAACCGTCTGTCCATATCCCCGATAGGGCGCGTCGAAAAGCACGATCTTGCCCCGCACTTGCTCCGGCTTCAGTGCCGCTAGTTCTTCGAAGTTAGTCACCGCAACCACGTCCGCCGTAATCCCATCAGGCGAAGTGCCTACGCTATTGCCGAGTCCTAAAATCGGAAGCTTGCGTTTCAGAGGCGTCAGCTGTGCAAGCGACTCGTCCCCGCGCACCCAGTGCGGCACCTTCACGGCCTGTGTGTGCACGTTCTGCAGCCCGACGCTTTTCATCTCGCCCGCCGCCCACGCAATTGCCGCTTCGAGCGATGCCGATCCGCTCACGCGGTTTCCGATCCGGTCGCACAAATACTCCAACCGGTCCAGACTGTGCGTGTCCGCTAACGCCGCGTCGATCAGCTTCTTCGACGTAGCCGCGTATTGGCCGGGAATGTCAACGTCGGCCGCGTGCACCGGCACCAATCCGAAGCCCAGACACAGCACCGCGACCCACGTAGATAAACGCAGGTCGCGGGTTAAGGCCGCAAAGCCGGGTAAGTGATTGTCTGTTTGTTGCTTAATCGCCGCCAGCGCCGTTCGCTCGTGTGAGCCGCATCGAATCCGCTGAGCCGCCCACAGTCATTTCCAGTAATGGCTGATCGAATAGCTCGTCTGGAACTCCTAGCCGCAGAGCCCCATCCTTCGTGCAGATCCAAAACTCCGGCCGCCACTTCTCCTCGCGATCGTACGGTGCGCGATAAACGAAGAATTGATCCGAACGCCGCTTCACGCGAGGCTCGGGACGAGTCTCATTGCCCAACGCGCACGCTTCGGCGAGTGCCGCTTCGAAGCTGTCGAAAGGCCCGTCTATGTAATCTTTATGATTGATGATGTGCCAGTCCATGTACTGCCAGCCCTTGGATGTGGGGATCTGTCTCAAAGCAGACTCCTTCGGGTTTTCTTGACGACCGGCTCGTTCAGTGTGCACCAGGTAGTCTGCCTCTCTTCTGTTCAAATCGATCCGTACAATTTCCTATGGACACTGACCGGATCACGTACGAAGCGCCCAGCTAAACACCGAGCCACGCCGCGCAATCGCGGCCACTTCCAACGTGATGCAGCGAAACGCGGGCGCGTTCAGCTAATCGCCGTACGCCCACTATCTAAGAATAGTCCCGGAACCCGCTGTGCGTCAAATAAAAGCAAATCCAGGAATTCGGGACACTTACCCGCCTCGATGCCACCAAACCCGGAAGTACGGATTCAGCCAAATCGCTGTTTCCCATACCTCATCCCGGACATAATTCAAACATATTACTGCAAAATCGGCAACACCGCATAACCGTTTGGCACGAATAAGCTGCCTTCGGTAATTCCCGCCGGCGCCGCAGTTCTTAGCGCGTGTAGCAGCCGTTCGGGCGTCCAAATGCCCGCCAGCGTCCGCGAAAATGCCTCGCCGACTTCCCGCACTTGCGCGCCAGATTCGTGCGCAAACTCCAGCCGGAAATGCCGGATCCCCACGTCCCTCCACAGCTCCAGATGCCCGGACGCTTCCTGCGCCTCGGCCCCGAACACTGTGTTTCGGCAACCCACGTCCGCCATCACCGGATGCGCTCTTCCGCCTGAATCTTGCAGCGCTACACGATGCGATTCGCAGGGCCGACCGCAATCCAAGTAGCTCGTCCCCTCCGATAGGAACCGGCAAAAGACGCAGTGCTCCGTATGGAAAACCGGCAGGTGCTGATAAGCCACCACTTCCACCCGCTCCCCGCCAATTGCCCGCGCCAGCTCCGCAATCTGCTCCGCATTCAAGTCGTGTGTTGGCGTCACCCGCGCTAGGCCCTGGTTCAGCAACAACCGCGCGCTCGCCGAATTTGCCGCGTTCAGGCTGAAATCGCCAATCGGTGAACGTCCGCGCCCCGCCAGCCCCTGTAGCATCCCGCTCCCACGAACCAGCAGAGTGCAATCCAGACCCGCCAGAAAATCCAGAATCCGCGCTTCTCCCGGCTTCAGCACCCGCGGACTCGCCACCCGGGCCTCGATCCCGCTATCCTTTACCCGCTGTACGGATGGCCGCAGCCCATACAGATCTAAGTAATCCAGCGTAATGCTCGCCGGCCGCAATGCAATCGCCGCTTCCATCTGCTCCGGCGTTCGCACCAAAAGGTGTAGCGCACTAGCCAGCGCCCGCTCGCCCGAAACCTCAACCTGAGCCACTTCCCATCTTGGTTCCCGCACTTGGATCCGCCGCGGCGCACCTTGCAAGGCCTGGAGGCGTTCCACCGCTTCCCGCCGAATCTGGTTCAGAATCGATGCCGGCACAAATGGGGATCCGCTACTCTCCAGCTCCAAATCCCCCAACTCGTACCCGCTGTTTCCCAGCCGGCCCAATTGCGACCGCAGCAAGTCTTCCGACAGCTCCCGATTTTGCGCGCTGACCAGCGGTTCTGCAGACCGCACACACACGCTCACCGCCGGATCGCGTTCCAGCCCCCAACGTGTCTCCAGTAACTCGCCCGCCCGCGCAACTACGACCACGCGCACCCGCTGCCTTGCTACTGGCGACACCGCCGCCGTATATGGCCGCGCCTCCCGGGCTGTCTCCGGCGAATCCGTCCTCCACAGGAGGTCTCCCGGCCGGATGCGGTCGAATCGAACGGCGCCATTCCCGAACCACACCCCGATGCTGCCGTCCCGACGCTCGGCCACCTCATACACCCGCCCGCCTTCTTCCACCTCGCCAGGGCTACGCCAATCGGCCGCGTCGAAAACCACCCCATCACCCGGCTTGAGCGGAGCGAGCGCTTGCACTTCCGAGGGCTCCAACTCCACCCGGTCCCGTTCCACCGCCCGCACCCGGCCCATCCAGACACCCCGATGCCGCGGCGCACGCCCATCCACCACGGTCTGATGATTGGTCCCGGTCACAAAATGCGGTCCAAGCCCGCGCGAGTACACCTGTTCCAGCCGCAACTTCTCCGCTGCCGTCACCGTGTACGCCCGCCCGGCCCATGCCTCGTCCACCGCTTTGCGATACGCCTGCGTGGTCAACGCCACGTACTCGGCGTCTTTATAACGGCCTTCGATCTTCAGCGCCGCAATCCCCAGGGCCACCATCTCGGGAACCTGTTCCAGCGCATAAAGATCCCCTGGCGATAACAGGTACCGCGCATCCCCCAGCGGAACTTCCACGCCATCCACCAAAATCTCGTACGGCAACCGGCACGCCTGTGCGCACTGCCCCCGGTTGGCGCTGCGCCCGCCCCACGCTTCCGACGAAAAGCATTGTCCCGAATACGCCACGCACAGCGCGCCGTGTACGAACATCTCCAGCTCGCAATCGGTGCGCTCCCGAATCGCGCGTATCTCTTTTAGCGACAGCTCCCGCGCTAGCGTTACCCTCGACACGCCAAGATTGCGCGCGAACTCCACCCCTTCCGCGCTCGTGATGCTCATCTGCGTGCTGGCATGCAGTTCCAGATCCGGCGCGATCTCGTGCGCCAGCCGCGTGATCCCTAGATCCTGCACAATCAGCGCGTCCGCTCCCGCTTCGGCGATCGCTCCGATTGTCTTCGCCGCTTCCCGCATCTCGTGCTCGAAGATCAGCGTGTTGAATGTGACAAATCCCCGTACTCCGCGCTGATGAAGCGTCCGCATCACCTCCGGAAGCTCGCTTAAATCGAACCCCACCTTGGCCCGCGCCGAGAAGTGTTTCAGTCCGAAATAAACCGCGTCCGCGCCCGCCTCGATCGCCGCGCGCAGTTGTGGCCAGTAACCGGCCGGGCTCATAATTTCGGGTTTCCGTGCTGCCAATGGAAGGGACATCTACCGCCTCTTTAGCGTAACCTGCTCAGCCCCTTGCAAACTTCCGCAAGATTTGTTCTCTCCCACCCGCTTATCCTTCCTTTGTGGCCGATTCCCAAACATCCCGCTGGGCGGATTATCAGGCTCGCCTCAACCGCGTTCTCGATTTCATCCACGATCATCTCGATAATGATCTCGATCTGAATCGGCTTGCCGAGGTCGCCTGCTTATCCCCCTACCACTGGCATCGGATTTATCACGGCATGCTCGGCGAAACCGTCGCCGCCACCGTCCGCCGCCTGCGTCTCCACCGTGCCGCCGGCGACCTCGTCCGCTCCAACAAGGGCCTTCGTGAAATCGCCCGCACGTGCGGTTTTCACAGCACCCAATCGTTCTCCCGCGTGTTTCGATCGGCCTTCGGCATTACTCCGGGCGCTTACCGGACGCGCGGCATCCCGTCCACCCATTCTCTGGAACTAAAGGAACCTACACACGCTATGTACACCGTCACCATTCGAGAATTCCCACCGGCTCACGCCCTCACCATTGCTCACACCGGCTCTTATATGACCATCAGCCGCGCCTTCGATCAACTCTCCGGTTGGATCGCCGCCCACGGCGCCAGGTCCCAGGCGGCTCGCATGGTGGGCATCTTTTATGACGATCCCTCCGTCGTGCCCGAAGATCAACTCCGCTCGCGGGCTGGCGTCATTCTCCCCATCGATCTCGCCCCTGAACCGCCCGTCGAGCGCACCGTAATCCCCGGCGGCAGGTATGCCGTCGTCCGTCACCAAGGACCTTACGCCGAACTCTACCCCGTCTACCAATGGCTCTACGGACAATGGCTTCCGCAGTCCGGCGAAGTCCCCGCCGATGCCCCTGCCTTCGAAGAATACTTAAACACGCCCATGGACACCGCGCCACCAGACCTGCTAACCGATATCTGCGTCCCCTTGCGCTAAGCCAAGCCCAGGCAAAAAGCCACAATTGTCTCGCCACCGTAGCCGCGCTCCTGCTCGCATTCCTCGATCAGGCGCGACTCCTTCGACTCCACATCCACCGCCACCGCACAAGCCGCAATCTGCTCGTCGGTGGCGTCCGAATAACACAGTTCACAAACGGCAATTGCCTCGGGCCCCAGTTGCAGCGGCGGCCCGAAGGTCCGGCAAGTCACCGGACGCCACGCATACAAATCGCAGGTGCCCGTCCCCAAATCGAGCGCCGGACAAGCCATCTCGTTGGCGAACTCCTGGAAGCGCGCTTCTGCCTCCACCGTCTTCGATGAGATTCCGGTCTCCGCATCGCCCGGAAACGTCGCGCTTAGCTGATCCACCGCCCGCCCTGACCGCTCCCGAACGCGTGCCGCCCGCGCCGGTTCGTCTCGCTCCAACGCCGCCAGTCCGTCCCGCAACCGCTTCGCATCCCACGCGCTGATCGCAAACGGCCCGTAACAGCATTGCGTGCAACCCGCCTGGCACACCAGCCATGCCCCGCTGCGCCGCTCCGCTTCCTGCCAGAGCGCGTCCAAAATCTGCACCAGTTCCGCGCTTTCTGCGTCTATCTTCATCCGGCCACAGCCATTTTAGTGCGCCAGCGACGGCCCCGAACTCCTCCGCACCTTCTTCAACAAGAAAACGAAAAGAGCGCAGAATCCGCACGCCAGCGCCAGGTATCGAAAATCGTCCACATAAGCCATCAACGTCGCCTGTTGGTCTACCGTATTCTGCAGCAGCGCGTACGCCCGCTGGTTGGTCAACAACGAACCGAAGTGCGTCGACGCCACTCCCCGATACGCCTGCAACGTTTGTTGATACTTCAAGCTTTCCGGTGCTAAATCGCGGACCAGGTACGCGCGATGGATCTGCTCATGACGCGACACCAACGTGTTCACCACCGAGATCCCAATCCCGCCGCCCACATTCCGCATCAGGTTGAACAGCCCGCTCGCGTTCCCGATTTGCTCGTTCGGCAACGTTCCCATCGCCGTCGTCGAAAGCGGCACGAACACCATCCCCGACGCTGCCCCGCTAATGATCACCGGCCACAACATCGAGGAGGGCGAGATGTCCAGCGTGATCGTCGCCATCCAGACACTAGTCAGCCCAAATACCACAAAACCCGTGAAGATCAGCCAGCGCGTGTCGATCCGGCTCGTTAGAACTGCAATCACAGGCATAATGCACACGGCGCCAATCCCTCGCGGACTCACCGCCCATCCCGCCGCGCTCGCGCTATAACCCAGCAGCGTCTGATAAAACAGCGGCAGAAGCGTCACAATCCCGTAAATCACCCCGCCAAACATCCCAATCAGGATGCAGCCCAAGGTGAAGTTTCGGTTTTTCAACACTTTCAAATCCACCAGCGGCTTGGCCGCCGTGAGTTCCCGGATCAAAAACGCCGCTAGCGAGGCCACCAGCAACACCGCCGCCCACCGGATCCACGTCGCCCCGAACCAATCGTCTTCCTGCCCCTTATCCAGAATGATCTGCAACGCCGCCAGCCAGATCGAAAGCAGCCCCAACCCGATTGCGTCAATTCTCCCCGGCTTGGCATCCTTAATATACGGCGGATCGGACACGAAACGCCACAACATCCCAATCGCCAAAATTCCGACCGGAATGTTTACGTAGAACGCCCACCGCCACGAGTATTGATCGGTCAGATAGCCGCCTAGCGTCGGCCCCAACACTGGCGCAACCACCACGCCCAATCCAAACACAGCCATCGCGGACCCGCGCTTCTCCGGCGGAAAGCTCTCCAGCAGAATCGCCTGCGACAGCGGCTGCAACGCTCCGCCGCCCGCTCCCTGGACCGCTCGCGCCACCAGAATCATGCCTAGACTCGTCGCCGCCCCGCACAGAAACGACGAGATGGTGAAGATCACAATGCATGTGATCAAAAACCGCTTGCGCCCGAACTTCAATGAGAACCAGCCACTTGCCGGCAAGATGATCGCGTTCGCTACCAGGTAGCTCGTCAGCACCCAGGTGGCTTCGTCCGTGGTCGCCGATAAACTCCCGGCAATATGTGGCAGCGCCACGCTTGCGATCGACGTGTCGATCACTTCCATGAACGTCGCCAGCATCACCGATACCGCGATCAGCCAGGGATTCACTTTGGTCTGCACTAGACCCTAGTAGATGGCCTCGCCCCGCAAGCCGTCGCGCCCAATCCCACCCTGTCCGTCCGCTACGGCACAAACCAGCCGGACCGCTCTGACGCACCCCGCCGCTATACTTGGCTTAAACACACATGAAAGCGATTTGCCTGCTGAGCGGCGGCCTCGATTCCTCCACCTGTCTCGCCATCGCCAAGCGGGACGGCTACGATTTATACGCGCTCTCGTTCGACTACGGTCAGCGCCACGCCATCGAAATCCAAGCCGCCGCCCGTGTCGCTGCTGCGCTCGGCGTGACCGAGCATCGCGTCGCCAAGCTCGACCTCCGCATGTTCGGAAACTCCGCCCTCACCGCCGACATCGCCGTCCCCAAAAACCGCTCCGCCACCGACATGGCCCACGCCATCCCGATCACCTACGTCCCCGCCCGCAACACCATCTTTCTCTCGTTCGCGCTCGCCTATGCCGAAGTGGTTGGTGCCGCCGATCTATTCATCGGGGTCAACGCCCTCGACTATTCCGGCTATCCCGATTGCCGCCCGGAGTTCCTCGAAGCCTTCGCCCACATGGCCAACCTCGCCACTAAAGCCGGTGTCGAAGGCATAACGCGCCTGCAAATCCACGCGCCTCTGCTGCAATTGTCGAAAGCGCAAATTGTCACCCTCGCGGCCTCGCTGCACCTCGATTTCGCGCTTACGCACAGCTGCTATGACCCGTCCCCCTCTGGCCAACCCTGCGGGGCTTGCGACTCCTGCCAGCTGCGCGCCAAAGGCTTTGCCGAAGCCGGCCTGTCCGATCCCATCTACCTCGCCGGATGAAAATCGCCGAGATTTTCTACTCCGTTCAGGGCGAAGGCTCCCTCATCGGCGCTCCCTCCGTCTTTATCCGGACGAGCGGCTGCAACCTGCGCTGCTCGTGGTGCGATACGCCGTACGCGTCGTGGAGCCCCGAAGGCCTCGACTTGTCCCTCTCGGAGATCCTCGCCCAAGTCGCCGCTTTCCGGGCACCCTACGCCGTCGTCACCGGTGGCGAGCCCATGATCGCTCCCGGCATTGTTGACCTCACCACCCAACTCCGCGCTCTCGGCCTGCACGTCACCATCGAGACGGCCGGCACGGTCTGGCAACCTGTCGCCTGCGACCTCATGTCGATCAGCCCAAAACTCGGCAACTCCACCCCCGATGGCCACTTCCGCCTCCAGCACGAGCGGCTCCGCCTCCAGTCCGATATCCTTGCCAAATTAATCCGCGCCTACCCCTACCAACTCAAATTCGTCATAGCCAACCCCGGCGATCTGGACGAAGTCCGCGCTCTCGTTGCAACCCTCGACGCCGACCCCCGACACGTCATCCTCATGCCCGAAGGCATCCACCCCGATGACCTCCGCCAGCGCGGCCAATGGGTCGCCGAGCTTTGTAAACAGTCCGGCTACCGCTTCAGCCCCCGCCTGCATGTCGACCTCTGGGGCAATCGCCGCGGCATCTGACCCCACCCGCTACCTGCCCGCTTCATTACGCATCGCTAGCCTCGATTGGTAACTCCGCAGCGTCTCCGCAATCGCTCCCTGATCGGGTAGTTGCGACCGTTCCGTTTCTTCCGCCAATCGCTCGAACGAGCGATTGATCGAATTCTTTGTCTCTCGATCTTTCTCCTGATCCCCAATTCTCGCGAGTGAAGCGATTGCCGCCGCCGCCACTTCGGGCTGTCTGACCTTCAATGCCGAATCTGCGATTCCCGTCAGCGCCTCGACTCCCGCTTCAGGGTCCTTCGAAGATGCAGCCGCCACGGACCGAATCCCTTCCTGCGCCGCTTGAATCAGCTGATCGCGCGCGTGCGCATCCGGTCGTCCCGTTAGTAGGCCAACGCTCTTGTTCACCTCCGAAGCGGTCGACTCGATTTGTTTATGAACCTGATTTCGCGATGCGCTTGGTACCGATGCGGCAAGTGTCCGCGCCTCACTTTGTGTCTGGGCTGCACTTGTACCGGCTGCGTTGTTCGCAACCATCCGCGCCGAAGACGCCAATATTGGCTGCCAAACCATTCCGCATAACATCGCGAATACATATGTCCGCGCGTTCGCCACGTCCGAGTCGGTAAGGAAAAACACACCAGCTAAAGCTGCTCCCGAGCCCAACGCCGCGCAACTCAGGATTCTCCCAATTACCGGAAAAGAACCGAACACAATCGTGTTTGAGAAAACACTCAGGAGCCAGAAGAGAACGCCGCCTCCAGCCCCCGCCGCAGCCACGCCGAATCCAACTTGGAACTTACTCATGCCGTTTCTCTGCAACCCGGACGGCTTTCGTTTCAACCTAAACCTTCAGCACTTCAACTTGCTTCGCTTCTCTACGACGCGGCATATCGGCCTTCGCCGGGCATCGATTCGGCTGCTCTTCGAGGCGAAGGATCGCCTCCATGGATCCTCGATACCATTCCAGTGCCGCGTCGGAACCCTCGGCGTTTAAATGACCGAACAGGAGCTCTAGATCGCGCTCCGCGCGTGCGGTGATATTAACGCGGTAAGCCATGCTGGGCTTCGAAATCTGCGAAAACCTCTCTTGCTGGCCGCGCCTACCTTGCTTTGCTTCCTCCAGGCCCTGCCGGATTCCCTCGTCGCGTTGGCGCGGGCGGGGAATCAGCGACTGGATGTCGTTCGTGATATCAAGCATGGGGTCGCTCCTGCTTCGGCACCTTCTTAGGTGCAACCAAAGTAACGGATTTTTGTAAACGCGAACGCGCTCAGCCCTCTTGCGTGTCACAAAACGGTGTTGTATACTGAACCACATGGTTCAGTATGTGGAAACGGTTCTTGATTCCTCGTTCGCCGCGCTTTCCGACGCCACCCGGCGCGGTGTTCTGGAACAGCTCGGACGCGCGGACGCCTCGATCACGGACCTAGCCGAGAGTTTTCACATGACCCTAACGGGCATGAAGAAGCACGTCAGCGTCTTGGAGCAGGTCGGGCTCGTCACCACAAAGAAGGTCGGGCGCGTCCGGACCTGCAAACTCGGCCTGCGTGGACTAGAGCAAGAGGCGGCATGGATCGAGAGCTACCGCCAGCTTTGGACCGCTCGCTTCGATGAACTGGACAAGCTCGTCAAGGAACTAAAACAAAAGGAGAAAACAGATGCACGAAAAAAACGGTAGTGAAATTATCAGCACAAAGTACGCCACCACAGTGCAACGGAAGTCCGAGCGTGAGCTTGTCGTGACTCGAACCTTCAACGGTCCGGGGCGGGTTGTCTTCGATGCCTGGACCAAACCTGAGCTGCTCAAGCGTTGGTGGGTGCCGAAGTCATTTGGAGCGTCCTTCCTCTCCTGCGAAGCCGACGTTCGTACGGAGGGCACTTACCGTTTCGTGTTCAGTCACCCTTCTTCAGAGCATCCCATGCCATTCTTTGGCAGGTACATCGAAGTGGCTCCGGGCTCCCGCCTCGTGTGGACGAACGACGAAGGTAATGACAATGGGCCCGTCACCACCGTGACCTTCGAAGAGAGGAGCGGCGAGACGTTCGTCGTTGTACACGAACTCTACCCCTCAAAGAAAGACCTCGATGATGCAATGGACTCTGGGAGTATAAGTTGGTCTGGTGAGCAGTTCGAGCAGTTGGACGAGCTTCTAACCTAAGCTTTCGTCCCGCTTGGTTCCGCTTGACTGGTACTACACCGCCGCGCCACCTGCGCTGTTCAAAATCCACGAGATTCCGAACGCGTCTTCACACATGGCGAACCTGCCAAACGGCATATCGCTTGGAGGCACTGTAACTTTCCCACCTCCCGAGAGCATCGTGAACAAACGCTCCACTTCGCTATTCGAACTGCAGTCGATAAACACTGAAAAGTTGGTGCCCTGTATCGGATTGCCTGCGTTCGGCGGGTAATCCGACGCCATGATCACTGCCTGGCCGCTCTGGGTGATTACGCTGTGCTGTATCAGGGCATCCGCCTGGCTGCTCGGCTTGCCCGACGCATCCGGATACGCCATTACCTCCAGTTCGCCGCCAAAACACTCGCGGTAGAAGGCCATCGCCGCACGGCAGTTGCCGTCAAAATGCAAATAGGTCGTTGTACTCTTCATCGTCGGTCACCCTACCTAAGCGCCTACCAGCCGTTCTTCAAGCAACGCGTCCAGTTGCGGCATGCCCGCCCGCAACGCTACTTCCATCCCCGGAATCGTTTGCTCCATTGCTTCCACGCTTGAGAATCGCGTCACGATCGTCAGGCGCGAGCCCGCCGGCGTTGTCTCAAACCGGAACGACATTCCCGCCGGCATGCTTTCGTCCGCCGCGTTGCCGTCGCCATCCAGCGCCTCGAATGACCGGATCGGGTCCACCGCCGTGAACTTCCACGCACCGCTCCAACGCCCTCCGTCCGGTAGCGAGAGGAAGTACTCCGCGCGGCCTCCGGCTCGGAATTCGTGGTGCGTGAAGGTGGAGGGCGCAAACGGCGGTCCCCAGAATCGCTCTAGCTGACGTGGGTCGGCAAATGCCTCCCACAACCTTTGCTGTGTCGCCGAATAGTCGCCCACTACTGTGAGTGTGAGCGCCTCGGCATCTTTCGTGACCGATGTTAGTGGCATAGTTACCCTTACTTTCCTTTCGTGAGAAGTACTTCATCTAACTGCGCAATGCGCTGACGCCAAATCGCTTCCAGTGAATCGAGTAACTCGCTCGCCCGCCGAAGCCGCGCCCGATTCGCCGACACCAATTGCTCCCGGCCACTGGCGCTCTTGTCGACTAGACCCGCCCGCGCCAGCACCGCCACGTGCTTCTGGACCGCCGCAAAACTCATCTCGTATCGCGAAGCCAAGGCCGATACCGACGCCGGTTCCCGCGACGATCGCGCCAAAATATCCCGGCGTGTCCCATCCGCCAATGCACGGAAAAGCTGGTTGATCGACTCCTCGCTCTCCCTCCGACGTACAACCATCAGGTTGTACATTATCGCAACCGGATCCGAATAGCAAGTGCGCTCTGACACCGCAGAATATTGCTGAATTTTGGAACGTCTGCACCCGGCCCATAGCCGCGAGCGGCCGGCTAACCGCCCGTATCGAAACCCTCTTCACCAAGGCCTGACCTCTATTCAGACCTTCAACGCGGACGTGTTAAAACGCTACACGCCAGTCACTGTTTTGCTTCCTGGGAGAGCGGGAACATAGTTGTGTTAGCCGCCGCGACAACGCTCACTCGGGAATGGTTGATAAAGTTCTACATGACATTCAAGTGCCCGCACTGTTCAGCACCATAAGGCTGACCTTGTGCCCCATTTGGCGAAGAGCCGCCGGCAAGGGAGGTGAAGCGCTCGAGTGGAGACCCCCTGCAAAGAATCGGAATAAGAATGCCTGTTACCCCGATAGCTCAGCCACGATAACGGCAAGTGCGGCGGCCATCATCGCAATAGTGTAATACTCCGCACCACTTTACCTTCTTATCAGGACTTAGATATCACGTGCCCGGGCGGACACGGGCCCATCCCCACCCCCTCCGTTTCTATCTGTAACGTTCTCTAACCCACATCCAATCCAATGACTTAGCCCATATCCGTAGTAAGCTTCAGGTGACATGTATCACCACATTAAGAAGCTAATGTATACCGTGCATATCGGCACTCCGGACCCCCACTTCGGCAACATGCTGCTCGAACAATTCGGCGGTGCCAACGGGGAGCTTGCCGCTGCCATGCAGTACTCAATCCAAGGTCTTAATTGCGACGATCCCGAACGTAAGGATCTCCTGATGGACATCGGTACCGAAGAGCTTAGCCATTTGGAAGTCGTCGGAACCTTGGCTCGCATGCATCTGAAACCCACTAAGTCGGACCGTCATGCCGCCCACGCCGACCCACTCATCGCCATTGCCGGCGGTGGCGGCGTCAACCTGTTCAATTCCATGGGCAACGCTTGGACCGCCGACTACTTGAAAATTTCCGGCGAACTCGACGTTGACCTTCGCAGCAACATCGCCGCCGAAGCCCGCGCAAAAATCGTCTACGAGCGCCTCATGAATTTCACCGACGATCAGGGTTCGCTCGATGCTCTACAGTTCCTGATGACCCGTGAAATCACTCACATGAAGGCCTTCACCGCCGCCCTCGAAAGCATGGGCAAACCGGCCTTCTCTATCGGTCGCATTCCGCCTACCCCTGGCTTGGTCGATCAATTCTTCAACGACTCCACCGGCGTTGGCGATCGCGGCGAGTCCGATGCTAATGGCCCCTGGAATACCGGTGGCGATTGGGTCAAAGTGGACAACCCGGCATTTCAGCCCACGGTTTCCGAGCTAACCGGCGAACGTGCGGCCGAAGTAGTCTCCAGCAGTAGCGGTAACGGTAATAGCAAAGGAAAAGGACATCGCTAAATGTCGCAGCTTAAAGAACTACTCGTCGAACAGTTACAGGATCTGTTACACGCCGAAGGGCAACTTCTCGGAGCCTTGCCCAAAATGGCCCAGGCCGCCCATCACCCCAAGCTGAAGGAGGCGTTCGAAAAGCACCTCTTTCAGACCGAAAATCATATCGACCGGTTAAAGCAAGCCTTCGAACTGCTCGGCGCCAAAGCTGAACCCAAGCCTTGCCGGGCGATGCTGGGCATCATTGAAGAAGGCCAGGAAACTATCCAGGAGGGTGCCGAAAAAGATCCTCTAATTGCCGATATCGCCCTGGTCGCCTCGGCGCAGCGCGTCGAGCATTATGAGATCGCCGGATACGGCAATGTGCGCAGCCTGGCTCGTCTGGTTGGCGCCATCGATGTCAGCCACCTGCTCACTCATACCCTGGGCGAAGAAGAAGCCGCCGATCATCTGCTCACGATGATCTCCGCGCCGATTCTGCAACAAGCCGTTCTCGACGACCAGGACGCTTCAGCCAGAAAGACCGGCGTTCGCCAGACGAAGAAACCCAGTCTCAGCACCGCTAAAGTGTAAACCTTTCCACCGGGCTGCCGCAGAGTTCGCTTTGCGGCAGTCCCTCCAGTCACAGTTCTTCGTAACTCTCCAAACTTCCTGAATCCTGTTAGTTACCTCAGCGGACCTCTAAATATCTTGGTCCCCGCGCCCACACTGGGGTTGAGGTATACAAGCATGTTTCCAAATCCCGAAGTACTCAGTCCCATCCAGCACATGGTCCTAATGCTCGTCGGCTCCGGCAGCTCGGTAAGCGCTGCCGCTGAAACTGCGGGCGTCCACCGCAACACCATCTACAACTGGCGTCGCTCGTCTTCCGTTTTCCGCATGGCGTGGTTTGAAATGCTGCAGGAACAGGCGAACTACTGGCGCGAGCAACTCTGCGCACTCGCGCAGACTGCCATCGAAACCATCCGGTTAATTATGGTCAACGCGAATCACCCAGCCGGCGCTCGGCTTCGCGCCGCGCTCGCCATTCTCAAAATCTCCATGAACCCCGCACCGACGCCGAAAGTGCACAATCCTGCACAATCCAGCCCAGCCGGACCGTCCGCAAGTCTCTCCGAACTGTCTCCACAGCCCGCGTCCGGGTCAAAAGCCGATCGCCAGGAGGCGATTCGCTAGCGATAATGGCCCGTCGTACGCTCGAAACCCCGCCCTCAGGCCCTGGCCGCGCAATACCTCTGCCTTTACCGCCGCCCACCTTCCATCGGCAGCTCCGCCGGCACATCGTCCCTGAATTTTTCCGGGTTCATCATCTTCCCCAGCAGATAACTCCGGTTGGTTTGCGAGATCACCTCGATCTTGATCTCCTTCGGGCACACCGCCTCGCACAGCCCGATATTGGTGCACTGCCCGAACCCTTCCGCCGTCATCTGGTTCACCATGCTCTTCGCCCGCGAATACCGCTCCGGCTCGCCTTGCGGAAGAACATTCAGATGCGTCACCTTCGCCCCGGTAAACAGTGCCGCAGACGCGTTCGGACACGCGGCCACGCAAGCCCCGCACCCGATGCATGCCGCCGCGTCCATCGACTTGTCCGCCGATCGCTTCGGAATCGGAATCGCATTTCCGTCCGGAGCGTTGCCCGTCCCCACCGACACATACCCGCCCGACGCGATGATCCGGTCGAACGCCCGCCTGTCCACCGCCAGATCTTTCAAAACCGGAAACGCCTTTGCCCGCCACGGCTCCAGGAACAACGTATCGCCGTCCTTGAAATGCCGCATATGCAACTGGCACACGGTTGTGCCGCGCTCCGGCCCGTGCGCCACGCCGTTAATCATGAATCCGCAACTGCCGCAAATCCCTTCCCGGCAGTCATGCTCGAACGCGATCGGCTCGTCATTGCCCGCGATCAAGCCTTCGTTGACCACATCCAACATCTCCAGGAACGACATATCCGGGCTCACATCCGGCGCTTCATACCGCACCATCTTGCCCTTGGTCGACGCGTTCTTCTGCCGCCATACGTGCAAAGTCAGATTCATCGCCAGTCCCTTCTATTTGTAACTGCGTTGGCTCGGATGGACATAGTGAAATTCCAGATGTTCCTTGGTCAAGGTCGGCGGCGCGTCCGGCCCGTTCCAACCCCACGCCGCTACGTACGAGTAATGGTCGTCATCCCGCAACGCTTCCCCGTCTTCGGTCTGATACTCCTCGCGGAAATGCCCCCCACAGCTCTCGTTCCGATCCAGCGCGTCGATACACATCAACTCCGCCAGCTCCATAAAATCCGCCACGCGCCCCGCGCCTTCCAACTGCTGATTGAAGTCCTCGCCCGACCCCGGAACGTTCACGTTGCGCCAGAACTCCTCGCGCAGTTCACGGATCTTGCCGATCGCCACCTCCAGGCCCCCCGCGGTCCGCGACATCCCGCAGTAATCCCAGACAATCTTTCCCAGCTCCCGATGGAAATTCGACACCGTACGCTTGCCTTTCACCGCCAGCAAACGGTTCGAAATGGCCGTCACGTTATGCTCAGCTTCCAGCACTTCCGGCCGGCTCGCATCCACCTTCTCCAACTTGTTCGTCGCCAGGTAATCGCCAATCGTGTACGGAATCACGAAGTAGCCGTCGGACAAACCTTGCATCAGCGCGCTTGCCCCCAGCCGGTTCGCTCCATGATCCGAGAAGTTCGCTTCACCCAGCACGAACAACCCGGGAATCGTACTCATCAGGTGGTAGTCCACCCACAGCCCGCCCATCGTGTAATGGATTGCCGGGTAGATCCGCATCGGCACCTGGTACGGGTTCTCGCCCGTGATGCGGTCGTACATCTCGAACAGATTGCCGTAGCGCTCCTCAATCGTTTCGCGCCCCAGTCGCTGGATCGAACTGGTGAAGTCCAGATACACTCCCAGCCCGGTTTCCCCCACGCCACGCCCGTCATCGCAAACCGTCTTCGCGTTGCGCGACGCCACATCTCGCGGCACCAAATTACCGAAACTCGGGTACCGCCGCTCCAGATAGTAGTCGCGCTCGCTCTCGGGAATCTGATCCGGCGACCGCTTGTCGCCCGCCTGCTTCGGCACCCAGATCCGGCCATCGTTCCGCAGCGATTCGCTCATCAGCGTCAGCTTACTTTGGTAATCGCCCGAAACCGGAATGCACGTCGGGTGGATCTGCGTGAAGCATGGATTTGCAAACAGCGCCCCGCGCTTATGTGCCCGCCAGATCGCCGTCGTGTTCGACCCCTTAGCGTTGGTCGAAAGATAGTAGACGTTCCCGTATCCGCCCGTCGCCAGAATCACGGCGTCCGCGATATGCGATTCCAGCGCTCCCGTTACCAGGTTCCGCGTCACAATCCCGCGCGCCTTGCCGTCCACCACGATCAGGTCCAGCATCTCGGTGCGCGGGAACATGGTCACGCTGCCCGCGTTGACCTGCCGCTCCAGCGCCTGATACGCCCCCAACAGCAGCTGCTGCCCGGTCTGCCCTCGCGCGTAAAACGTCCTCGATACCTGCGCCCCCCCGAACGACCGGTTCGCCAGCATCCCGCCGTACTCGCGCGCAAACGGCACGCCCTGCGCCACACACTGGTCGATGATATGAACGCTCATCTGTGCCAGCCGGTACACGTTCCCTTCGCGCGCCCGGAAGTCGCCGCCTTTTACCGTGTCGTAGAACAACCGGTAAATGCTGTCTCCATCGTTCTGATAGTTCTTCGCGGCGTTGATCCCACCCTGCGCCGCAATCGAATGCGCCCGCCGCGGACTGTCCTGAAAGCAGAAGCACTTAACGTTGTAGCCCAGTTCCCCCAGCGACGCCGCAGCCGACCCGCCCGCCAGCCCCGAACCCACCACGATAATGCTGTACTTGCGCTTGTTCGCCGGGTTCACCAGCTTCAGGTCGAAGCGCGCCTTGTCCCACGCTTCTTCCACCGGTCCGGACGGAATTCTGGAATCGAGAACCATGATGATCCTTTCTATAAATGAATTACGCCGGCCAGAACGCCGATCGGAATCGATATGAACCCGAGCGTGATCACGATAGCCAGCCCCTGCGCCAGCCGCTTCAGATAAGTCGAATACGCCGGCGAGGCGATTCCCAATGACTGAAACATGCTCCAGAACCCGTGACTCAAATGAAAACCCAACAGCACCATCGCGACAATATACAGCGCGGAAATCCACCACTGCTGAAACGTGATCACCAGATTGTCGTAGATGTGCCCCTCGATGAACCGCGTATCCGTCACCCGGTAGGTGAACTGCGCCAGGTGGTACACGATGAACGCCGCCACAATCGGCCCGCTCCAATACATGGTCCGCGACGCGTAGCTCGCCGCCGCGTTGTTTTTCTTTACGTAGGCCACCGGGCCCCGCGCGCCTTGCTTCAACCGCGCCAGCTGCACCGTCGTCACGATGTGCAGCACCACTGCGATGAAAATTACCGTCCGCGCGAAGTACAAACCTGCCGGAAGCGACCGCAGGAAGACTCCGTAGGCGTCCATCTTCGCGCGGCCCTCGAACACCTGCAGGTTTCCGGCAAGATGGCCGATCACGAAGCCAAACAGAATCAGGCCGGTTACCGCCATGATGGCCTTTTTGCCTACAGTTGTTTGATAAAACCGGTAGGCGCGGTTGAACGGGGCGGGAGTCGCTAGCGTGCTCATGAATTGATCAATTCGATCCTATGCCATATCGAGGCACAAGAGAATAGCTTCACATATTCTGATGCGTACCCGGCCCATTTCGGTTGATCGAAAACACTCTTCCCGGATTGTGGGTACCCAGTTGCCCGCATTTCAACCATGAGTGAGCAGCATGAAACGGGTTCAGGACGTCGTAGTTTTCTAGGAGCCGCCCTCGCTGGCGCGGCCGCCATCGGTGTTGTACAAACGGCTTCGGGCCAAGATGTTTCCCCCCAGGGATTCGGCCCCATGCCGGAAGAGACTCGCAAGGGCGATATGATCTACCGCTCCTTTGGCAAAACCGGCGAGCGCGTTTCGCTCCTCGGCCTCGGCGGCTCCCACATCGGGCAGACTTCCTCCGATGACCTCGCCATCAAAATCGTCCGGACCGCCGTCGATCGCGGCGTCAACTTCATGGACAATTCCTGGGATTACAACAACGGGAACGGCGAGGCCGAAACCAAAATGGGTAAAGCCTTGAAAGACGGCTACCGGCAGAAAGTCTTCCTCATGACGAAGATCGATGGCCGCACCAAGAAGGAAGCCGCCAAGCAGATTGAGGAATCCCTCAAGCGCCTTCAGACCGATCACGTCGATCTTCTTCAGTTCCACGAAGTCATTCGCATGGAAGACCCCGACCGCATCTTCGCTCCCGGCGGCGCGCTCGAAGCTTTCATGGATGCGAAGAAAGCCGGCAAATTACGCTTCATCGGCTTTACCGGTCACAAGGATCCCGCCGTTCATTTGCGCATGCTAGAAGTCGCCAAACAGCACGGCTTCCACTTCGACGCTGTCCTGCACCCTTCGAACGTGATGGATTATCACTTCCGCAGCTTCTCGCATCAAGTCATGCCCGTCGCTCTCGCGCAAGGCATCGCCGTCCAGACCATGAAGCCTTTCGGCGGGAAGTTGATCCTGGAAAGCAACACGCTCTCGCCCACCGAATGCCTCCACTACGCCATGAGTCTGCCGACCTCGGTCGTCATCAACGGCTGCGACAAACTCGAATACCTGGAGCAAGGCCTCAACGCGGTCAAGTCATTCAAACCGCTTGCCCCGCAGCAGATTTCAGCTCTGGTCGCCAAAACGAAAACAGCCGCCTTCGAAGGCAAGTACGAACTCTTCAAGACGTCCTCGCACTTTGATTCCACCGCCAAGAACCCTAGTTGGCTGGGTTAACTCACACCGTAAATATCTCGATCGCCTCTTTCAACGAGGTAATCGGATCGCGCACGGGCGAGTACTCGTGCGCGATGAACCCTTGGAACCCCAGATCCGCAATCGCCTCGGCCACGAAGTGGTAGTTCAACTCCTGCGAGGCGTTGTCGATCTCATGCCGTCCTGGAACTCCGCCCGTATGAAAATGCCCCATCCACTGAAAGTTGTCCCGGATGCGCCGCGCGATGTCCCCGTCCATGATCTGCATATGATATATGTCGAATAGAAGTTTCACCCGCGGCGAATTCACCCGCTTGCAAACCTCTACTCCCCAGTCGACGTGATCGCTCTGATAGTCCTTGTGATCCACGCGGCTGTTAAGAAGCTCCATACAGATGTTGACGTTTTTGTCTTCGGCCTGCGCCTTCACCCGATTGAGGAACTCCACGCAGTTATCCATTCCCTCTTCGCTGCTAATGCCGCGCCGGTTCCCTGAGAAAGTAATCAGGTTGGGCGATCCTCCGGCCGCGCACTGATCGATCGTCGCGCGCATCGCTTTCTCGATCGCCGCGTGGTTCTCCTTGTGGTTCAGCGCGTTGTTCAGCTGTCCACCTCCGCCGGTCGTCATGGATGAAACCAGGCCATACTGCTTCAGGATCGGCCAGCGCTCCGGGCTCTGCAGATCGAATCCCTGGAACCCGAGCTCTGCCGCTATCCGGCACTGCTCTTCGAACTGCATCCCTTTCCCGAACACGCTTCCGCAAACCGATTGCTTGATTCGGCCGTGTTTCGGTTTCAAAAGGAATGCGGCTGGCGGCTTTGGATCGGGCGCCGGCGCAGTATCCGCGAAGGCCAAGGTTGCCGATAGCCCGGCAGCCACGGGCAGGAAATCTCTTCTGGTCACGCGCGCATTCTATCGCACGTCATGCTTTTGAATCCACACCGCGATCGTCTCGAGCACCACGGGCGCAATCGTTTCCGTGATCTGCGCGTACTCGCTAGGCCCGCCCGTTTTCGCTGTCTGAAACAGATGATTCAAGCCCGGAAACTTCACCACCGTGTAATCCGGATTGCGACCCTGCTCCAGCGCTTGTACGATCGCCGGCAGATTCTGCTCCGGCAGTACCTGCTGGTCCAGCGCGCCGTTCAGCACCAGCACCGGCTTCTTCAACGCCCGTAGCGCCGGGGCCGGATCGTAGTTCACGAAGTACCGCATCCACGGGCTAACCGCCTCTTCCACCTGCCCGTGAATGAACGCCTTTGCCTGCGCGCGCTGACTCTCCGGAACCTGCGCCATCATCAGTGTCTCGGCTTCTTTCTTGCGCGCTTCCAACTGCGCCGCATCCAGCTTCGGATCGGACAGCGCCATCAGCGTTTTCTGAATACTGGTGTTGGTCGCGATCGCCTCCCCCGGCGCGCCCGAACTTCGCAGGATCGCTGCCGTCTGCTCTCGCAACACATCGCTTCCGCGTACGCCCGTCCCCGCCATCATCACGATAAACGCCACGTCCGCCGACCGGTTCGCCAGCAAAGGCGCAATCACCGCTCCCTCGCTATGTCCGATCAGCCCGATCCGCCGCGCGTCCACTTCCTTGCGTGTCTTCAGGAACTCCACCGAGCCCGCCGCATCTTCCACGAAGTCCGCCGTCGTCGCCGTCTTGAAGTTCCCGCTCGATTTCGCCGTCCCTCGGTCGTCCACCCGCAGCACCGCGATACCTTGGCGCGTCAGAGCGTCCGCAATCACGCGGAACGGCTTATGTCCCAGCAGCGTTTCGTCCCGGTCCTGCGCTCCCGAACCGGTGATCAGCAGAACCGCCGGAAAGGGTCCGCCCGTCTCCGGATACGTCAGAGTCCCCGCAAGTTGTACCCCGGCCGCCTTGCTCGGAAATGTCACATCTTCGGCGCGATACGGCAACGGTTCCTTCGGCTCCTGAGGCCGATCCAACACCGGCGACGCGTCCACCTTCTTCAGGTTCAGCGCCAGACTCATTCCACTTTGATGCCACTCCCCTGCGATCTCCGTCCCTGCGGTATTCATCGTTCCGCTATAACTCGCCGGCGGCGTTTGCAGCTCCATCGTCACTGCCATGCCAGTTATCTTGACGGCCTGCAGCTGCATTCCCATCGAACCTTGGTCGATGCTATCCAGCGTGCCCCCAAGTTCGCCCCCCGCGGCTTTCGCCACATGGAATGCCAGCCGGAGTTTCGTACCGGGCCCTACTTCCAGCGAACCGAGCCACGTCCCCTCCAAATGCGTTCCGCCCTGCGCGAAAGCCGACGAGGCCAGCAACAGAATTGCCGGAAAATTCTTCAATGTCATCGCGTCCATAACCTCCCCATCCCAGCGCCGCACCAGCAGGCCGCCAAACCTAAACCCACGCTCGCAGTCACGTACATTAGAGCCATCATCCGTGCCGCTTGATAGGTCTCCCACTCGAATGCCGAAAATGTCGTGTACCCGCCAAGTACGCCCGTGATCAGCAGCGGCCGGATCACAGTCGATCCCCGGTCCGGCAGCACCGTATAAGCCAGCCCGATGAGGAACGATCCGCTAACATTGATCAGAAACGTCGCCAGCGGAAACCGGCCCGGATAACGGCCCGCGATCGCAATGTTGATCGAGTAGCGCACCACCGATCCGAGCGCGCCCCCCGCCATCACCGCCAGATATCGGGCTGCCGCTTCACGATTCATCCCGGTATTTTAGTCCGTCCCCCCGCGAAAGTAGCCACCGCCTTGCTAAACTTTCGGCGTGCTTGCCAATGCGCCAACTCCGGAGCCCGCTACGCAAGCCGCTGGTGACTATTCGCGGCGCGACGTTCGCCGCATGCTGAATGTCTCCGAAAAACTGCTGAAGAGTTGGGAGCGCCAAGGCCTGATCGCCGCTGGCGATTCCTTTACCTTCCGCGACTTGATCGCCCTGCGCGTGCTGCAAAAGCTAAGCGAAAGTAGAATCGCTCCGCGTCAAATTGGTCTAGCGCTCGAATCGCTGAAGCAGAAGCTCACCGGCATCGCTCAGCCGCTGAACGAATTGCGGATCGTCTCCGATGGCAAGACTATCGCCGTACTCATCGCCGGTCAGCGCATGGAAGCGATCTCCGGCCAGTTGCTGTTCGATTTCGACGCTTCCGAAATCCCCGCCGTCCGCACCATGACCGTCAAAGCGGAATCGCAACCCAACGCCGAACAGGAGGCCGAAGAGTGGTTTCAGCGCGGTCTGGCCCTCGAAGAAACCGGCGCTCCTGGCGATCAAGCCCGCGAAGCCTATCGCAAAGCCGTCGAAATCAATCCCAACGCCGCCGGCGCGCTGGTCAACCTGGGCACCATCGCCTTCCGCGCGCGCAAGCTGCGCGAAGCCGTCAGCTACTACGAGCGCGCCATCAAAGCCGATCCCCGCTATCCTCTGGCGCACTTCAACATGGGCAACGTCTTCGACGAAATGGGCAAAACCGAAATCGCGCGGGGCCATTACGAGAATGCGCTCGCCTTGAACCCGGACTACGCCGACGCGCACTTCAATCTGGCTCTCATCGCCGAGCGTAACAGCGATAACCTCCGCGCCTTGAAGCATTGGAAAGCTTACCTGAAGCTCGATAGCTCCAGCCCTTGGTCCGCGCAGGCCCGCAAGCAATTCGATCGTCTTCGCAAACTCACGGTGGTCGAATAACCGTTCACGTTATCCTAAAAGTTTTGGAGTCTTCTGTTTGAACCGTATTACGCTGGCTTTTCGCGCCTTTTTTGATTTGCTTTTTTCCGGAACCCTTCCCGCGGATTTGACCGCCGAGCTAGGATTAGTTACCAAGCCCGTTGCTCCACCACGGCCACCGGCTGCTCCGCCAGCTCCGAAAGTGAACGCTACCGACGGCGCTTTGCAACTTTTAGGAATTTTACAGCGCGATGCCCGCTTGCTGGATTTCTTCCTCGAAGACATCGCCGCCTACTCCGATGAACAGGTCGGCGGCGCGGCCCGCGGCGTCCACACCCAGGTAAAGGAAGCTTTCGATCGCTACTTCCAGTTCGCCCCGGTCATCGATGGCGTCGAAGGCTCCTTCACCCCGGCCCCTACAAAGGACCAGACTCGCGTCAAATTTATCGGAAACGTTCCAGCCGCCCCGCCCGCAGGCGGAGTGTTACGCCATCGCGGCTGGCAAGTCACGAAAGTCGAATTCCCCGCCGTCCCCGCCGGACAGAATTTGAAAGTGCTGGCCCCGGCGGAGTTGGAAGTCGAGTAACTAGGCCCCGCGCATGCACATCATCGGCATTGACCTCGGCACCACCAACTCAGCGCTCGCCTACGCCGCGGACGCCGAGGCGGGTGCCCGGCTATTGCCGATTCCGCAATTGGCCGCGCCGGGCGAAGAGCGCGAGGAACGCTTGCTTCCGTCGTTCCTCTATATTCCCGGCGCCAACGAGTTCAGCGAGGCTTCGCTTTCCCTCCCGTGGGACGGGCGGCCCGAGTTCGTGGTCGGCCGTTTCGCCCAGCGTCGCGGCAGTGAAAACCCCGGCCGTTTGGTATCTTCGGCCAAAAGTTGGCTCAGTAACCCCGGCGCGGATCGCACCGCCGCCAATCTTCCCTGGCAAGCTCCCGAAGGCGTCCCCAAGCTCTCCGCCATCGATGCTTCCGCCGCCTACCTCCGCCACTTGGCAAGCGCCTGGAACCACGCCCACCCCGATGCTCCGATCGGCCAGCAGGACGTTCTGGTCACCGTGCCCGCGTCCTTCGATGAGTTCGCCCGCGAGTTGACGCTGCAAGCCGCCGCGCAAGCGGGACTCGAAAACGTCACTCTTCTCGAAGAACCGCAGGCCGCGTTCTACGCCTGGCTCGACGCTCACCCGCAATGGCGCGAAATGGTGCAAGCCGGCGACCTCATTCTGGTGATCGATATCGGCGGCGGCACCACCGACTTTTCGCTGATCGCCGTCCACAATCAGGGCGGGGAACTCGCTCTCGAACGCATCGCCGTCGGTGAACATATTCTTCTCGGCGGCGACAATGTCGATCTCGCGCTCGCTCATCTGGTAGCCGCGCGCGTCACCCAATCCGGCGCCCGCATCGACAACGCGCAGTTGCAGGCGCTCTGGACCAGCTGCCGCGCTGGCAAGGAAAAGCTTCTCGAACCCGGGTCCACCGCTGAGTCCTTCCCGGTGACCATTCTCGGCCGCGGCAGTAAGCTCATTGGCGGTTCCATCCAGGCCGAGTTGCGGCGCGCCGATATCGAACAGGCACTCGAAGGCTTCTTCCCCATCACCGGTCCCGATGACATGCCTCAACGGCGGCGCGGCGGTCTGGTCGAACTGGGCCTTCCTTATGCGTCTGATCCCGCCGTCACCCGTCATCTGGCGCGCTTCCTGGCCCATGCCGTGCCTTCCGGTTTCGCTCGTCCCACGCACGTCCTGTTTAACGGCGGCGTCCTGCACGCTCCCTTCGTGCGCGACCGGCTCAAGCTCGTCCTGGAGCAGTGGATGAGCGCGCCTGTTACCACGCTCAGTGGCGAAGACCTGATGCATGCAGTTGCTCGCGGCGCCGCTTACTACGGAGCCGCCCGGCGCGGTAAGGGTGTCCGCATTCGCAGCGGCGTCTCGCGTTCCTACTACGTCGGCGTCGAAAGCGCCACGCCCGCAGTGCCCGGTATGCCGGTCCCTTCCATCGCGCTCACCGTGGCGCAGTTCGGCATGGAGGAAGGCAGCTCGCAACTCATCCCCGGCCGGCCTTTCGGACTGGTAGTCGGCGAGCCTGCCGAGTTCCGCTTCTACTCATCTGCCACGCGCAAGACCGACGCTCCTGGTGACGTCATCGAAGATCTCGCCGGCGATCTCGAAGAAATGCCCGGCATGCAGGTCGATTTCGAAGACGAGCACGGTGGGATCGTCCCGGTGAGCTTTGAAACCGTCATCACCGAACTCGGACAGTTGCAGCTCTGGTGCGCCGCCTCCGACGGCCGCCGCTGGAAGCTCGAATTCAACGTCCGCGAGAAGTCCCCGGTCTTCACTTAAATCTAGCCTCTATGAATATAGGCATCGACCTCGGTACCACGAACTCCGCGCTCGCTTGGGTGGACCCGGAACAAGCCGAAGACGCCGCCTTTCCTCCCATTCATGTGTTCGACGTCCCGCAGTTGGTCGCCCCGCAGCGCATCGAAGCCCGGCGTACGCTGCCTTCGTTTCTTTACCTCGATGAAGGCCAGCCCGTCGGCGTCTATGCGCGCGATCAGGGCGCTTTGCTTCCCACCAAAGTCGTTCACTCTGCCAAGAGCTGGCTTTCCAACAGCCAAGTCGATCGGACCGCGAAGATCCTCCCGTGGGATTCGCAGGAAGCCGGCCGCATCTTATCCCCCGTCGAAGCGTCCACGCGCTATCTGGCCAAGTTCCGCGAAGAATGGGAACGCGCCGGGCATCCCGCCTTCACCACGCAGAACATTGTTCTGACCGTGCCCGCGTCTTTCGACGAAGAAGCGCGCGAGCTGACCGTGGAAGCCGCCCGTGAAGCCGGCCTGCCGCAATTGACGCTGCTCGAAGAACCCGCCGCGGCGTTCTATTCCTGGATCGCCGGTAATCTGACTCAGTCCCGCAAGCGCCTCTTCGATGGCCAGACTGTTCTGGTCTGCGATGTCGGCGGCGGCACCAGTGATTTCAGCCTGATTCGTGTTTCCCGTGAGAATGATCGCATCGAGTTCACACGTACCGCTGTAGGGAAGCACCTGCTTCTTGGCGGCGATAATCTCGATCTGACGCTCGGCTGGCTGGTCGAAAATAAACTCGGCACATCGCTCTCCCTCCGGCAGCGAAGCGGTTTGCGCAGGCAATGCTCGGCGGCGAAGGAGCGGCTGCTCGCCGACCCCAAACTGCCCAGTGTGGAGATCACGGTGTTAGGCGCTGGATCGTCGCTGGTTGGCAAATCCCTGAAAACCGAAATCCTCCGCGAAGAAGCCCTGGAGCTCACACTCGATGGCTTCCTGCCTCTCACGCCGCGCGGCACGTTGCCGCAAGAAGAAAAGCGCAGTTTGTTCCGGGAACTCGGGCTCCCATATGAAACCGATCCTGCCATCACGAAACATCTGGGAGCGTTCCTCGAATCCGCCGGTCAGGTTCCCGACGCAATCCTGTTCAATGGCGGCTTCTTCATCCCCGAGGTCTGCCGCACCCGTGTCGCCGACGCTGTCGAGCAGTGGTACGGAAAGCGTCCGGAGATCTTCGATAATCGCGACCTCGATTTGGCCGTAGCCCGTGGAGCCGCCTACTATTCCTATGTCCGCGCGACCGGTTCGGGCGTCGTGGTGCGCGGCGGTCTTCCCCGCGCTTATTTCATCGGCATTGGCAGTGAAACCGCCGTTTGTCTGGTTCCCCGCGGCACCGAAGAAGGCTCAACGCTCGAGGTCGATCGCGACGACCTCCACATCGTCGCCAACCGCCCCGTCCAGTTCGCTCTTTTCAGCTCCTTGACTCGCTCAGACGACGCCGCCGGTCAACTTGTCCCTCTGGAGACGGAGTTCCATCGGCATGCCCCGCTCGAGGCCGTGCTTCGTTTCGGCAAGCAAGGCGAGCGCGACGTTCCGGTGAAGCTGGGCGCACGTTTGACCGAAGTCGGTACGCTCGAAACGTGGGCGGAATCGAAGATCAGCGAGCATCGCTGGCGGCTGCAATTCGACCTTCGGAAAGCCGGCGCTCGCGGCTCCGCGGCTGCATCCAAGCCGGCCGTGGTTGTCAGCGAGCAAGCGCTTCAGCAAGCTGTGGCTTTAGTCAGTCAGGTCTTCTCCAGTTCCGCCAGCTCCGTCCCTCCCGAAGAGCTGCCTGCGCGGCTTGAGCAGTTGCTTGCCATTGGCCGCAATTCTTGGCCGGTGAGTGCATCCCGCGAGTTGGCGGATGCCTTTCTCGCTCATGCCGAAGGCCGCAAGAAGAGCGCTGCTTTTGAAGCCCGCTGGCTGAATCTCGGCGGCTTCTGCTTGCGCCCCGGGTTCGGTTACACCGGCGATGAATACCGCGTTGAGCAGACCCGCCGCATCTACGCCGCTGGCTTGACGTTCGGCAACCAGGCCCAGAATGAGATCGATTGGTGGATCTTCTGGGGCCGCGTGGCCGGTGGCATGAATCGCAACCAGCAGGTAGATATCTTCCAACGTGTTGCGCCGATCCTGCTGCCCCGCACCGGTCAGAAGAAACGTGTTAACGCGAGCCTGCTGCGCGAGATGTGGCGCACCGCGTCTAGTCTGGAACTGCTTCCCGCCGGAACCCGCACCGATCTGGGCGATGCGATCCTCCGCAACGCTAAGGCCGCTACCTTCAATAGCAATGACTTCTGGTGCTTGGCCCGTCTCGGCGCCCGCCGCCTGTTCTACGGCCCGGCGAATCAGGTCCTGCCCGCCACCACCGCCACCCGTTGGATTGAAGCGCTCCTCAAAGTGCCCGGAGCCGAAGAAGCTCTGGCCTCCATCGCGCGGCATACCGGCGACCCGGTCCGCGACGTCTCACCCGCAATCTCCAACGCCATCCGCAGCCGTTTGACGAACGAACGTCACATTGCCATCCTTGAGGGCGAGGAAGGCCAGGACGAGCGCGCCATGGGCCGCATCTTCGGCGAGAGCCTACCTAGTGGGTTGAAGCTGAACGCCTCACTGTAGTTCCACACCCAGGCGCCAATCCATTTGCCCCGTATCCAGCCATCGCAGGTCTCTTCCGAACCAGCGAGTCGCCTGGGCCGCCTCGGCTTTGACACCCTTCTTCGAACTCAACACGAATGCGCATGGACCCTCTCCAAACTTCTCGATCCGCGCCGCCACCCACGAGTCCGGCCCGAGCGGCTCGGCGAAGATCACCGGCGAATCGGGAACCCAGGCGATCTGCGCTCCAAAGCGCGCGTCCACCTGCTTCAGCGGCTTACCCGTTTCCGGATACGCGGCGTGGAAACGATCGAAGGCATCGGCGATCTTGTGGACCGCAATCACCACCCGCAGCACTCCCGCCGGATCGCGATTCGAAGCCTTGCCACTCGGAAAGGCTCGCTTGTCTCGCGGGGTCGCATCGCGAATAAGAATCGGGAAGAAAGCATCACCCGCGCTGGCCGTCTCCCATTGAAGGACCGTTCCGTCCGGTCGCGTCTCGTTTCCCGCCGCGCGTTCCAGCTTCAGCCCCGTTGCTTGCAAGCGCGCCATCTCGGTGTCGAAATCGCGCGGACGTACCGTCCAGGCGCACGCTCCCTCGGTTGGTCCCGCGATCAGCTCGATGTAAGAGCCGTCCGGAAAACTGGCAATTGCCCCATTCTCCAGCTTCAGCCCCGCTTTTTCCAGGCCGGCCCGCATCGCTGGCAAACTCTGCCCCGCCACAGTCACGTGGTCGATGCGAAGCTCCGCGGTCCACGCTGCCAGCGGAAGCAGCATCGCCAACAAAAGCCTCATTCGCTCTCTTGGTGGAGCACTGACGAGCGGCTTACGTGTTCGCCCTTGATCCAAACGCCGGAGATCGCCGAAAGCGCTTTCACGTCCTGCAGCGGATTGCCATCCACCATCAGCAGCGTGGCGTCTTTGCCTTTAACGATGGTCCCGATGCGGTCTGACGCGCGCAGCAACTTGGCGGCGTTAGCCGTCGCCGCTTGCAGAGCCACCGTAGGCGGAATTCCCGCGGCCACCCACAACTCGATCTCATGCTGGACGGTCGGCCCGTGTATCACCAGGAAGTTTCCAGCATCGGTCCCAGTCACCAGCATCACGCCCGCATGCCAGGCATTCAGAAGATTCTCGTTGCCTTGCTTCAACGACATCGGATACTTGCCGATACTCTCCCGCAGACCGGCCATCTTTGCCGATGTCGCCGCATGCTCGGTCCCAACAAGCAGATCGTGCGGCGCGGCCTGCTGCACCAGCGCGCGCTTTAATAAGTCCGTGTTCCCCGCCGCCATATCGCGGAAACCCTCCACCACGCTGAGGGTCGGATCGAACGCGATGTGTTTCGATTCCATTTGCGCCAGAGATTCGTCCGAGATCCGGTCCACGTACGACCCATGCTCGATCGAATCCGCACCCATCGCGATTGCGTCGGCAACATCGAGTGCATGGCCCGTATGAATGGAAGCGGGCAAGTGACGGGCATGGGCTTCAGCAACCACGGCCCGCAGAATATCGAGATTCATGCGCTCGAAGCGATGTACGTCCTCGCCCGCGTCCAGAATGCCTTTAATCGCGTTCACATGCTGCTGCGCCAGCGCGTCCACCATGCTGCGCGCCTCGCTTTGAGACTTGGGCAGGCGCAGGAACTGCGCATTGAACTGGGTGCGATAGCTCTCCGGTACGTAAGACGCGTACTCGGTCCCATGCCCGTTCGGGGCCGTGAACAAAGGGCCGCAGAGAAACAGCTCGGTACCCAACTTCTCGCCGCTCCCAAACAGTTCCCGATAGCGCAGAGCCTCATCCAACTGATCGCCCGCGCTACGCACCGCCGTAACCCCGCTATAAAGGTAAGCTTCCAACTCGTGCTCGCCCATCTTGCGATAGTCCAGTTTGCTCGGATCGTCATAGAAGCCGCCGGTCGAACCCAGATGTACGTGGACGTCGATCAGCCCCGGCAACACCGTCTTTCCAGCGCCATCCACCGCTTGAGCGTGCAGGGCCTTCTCGTCCGGTGAAGGAGTCTCGAAAACAGTCTCGATCTTACCCGCCTTCACGAGCACCGCGCCGGATTCGATCACTCTCCCGTCGCCCACAAAGATTCGCGTGTTCTTGATGAGAAACGTTTCGCCGCGCTCCAGATCGCGCGAAAGGATCTTGGCCTTTCTTAGATCCTGCTTGCTCCAAGCCTGGTAACTACCCAGTAAGAAGAACGGGAGCAGCACCACCAGCACCCATAGCTTCGCTGACGCTTTGAGCTTCTCTTCCTTCTCCCAGCGGAATAACTTGGTGGAGATGAAAAGCCCTACAAACGTAGTAACTAGGAGGGCTAGAACCGACTCCCAATTCTGCCAAAGCGATTCACCCCTCTGGAAAATGCCGGCCACGCCGGTCATCATGTAAGTGGCCGGAATAAACTGAGTCACCAATTGCAGCCAGTAAGGGAAAATAGTTATTGGAATGGTTGCGCCGCTCAGAAACAACATCGCGAAATAGAGCGGCTGAATGATGATCATGCTCTCCTGAGACGAGTTAACCACCGCGGCCGCGATCAAGCCGATAGACCGGAACGCCACGCTCGCCACGCAAACAAAGGCGAAGAAGCTGAGCAAACTGCCCGGCATCACCATCCCATACATCGTTTTGGCTAGGAGCAGTGTTACGATCACGGTGGGCAGATAGAGCAGAAGCCCGGTAGTCATCGAAGCCACCAGCAGGGGAACCGGCGTAATCGGCGTCACCTTGTAGCGGCGCAACACATTCGACTCCCGCTCCTGTACCGCGCGAATTCCCGCTCCCATCAGGCCGTTCCCCATGATCCCGATAGCGGTCACCATGGTGACTACCTGAAGGACAACCGTCCCTTGCGACGCATGAAACAGCTGTCCGAACATAAAGAAGAAGAACAGCGGGAAGAAGTAATTAAAGAAGAGAACCGACTTATTCCGCAAAGCCAGTTTGAAATCGATCTTGACTAATGCCAGGTACGCGCGCATGTTACTCCCGCAGCTTCTTTCCGGTTAACTCGATAAACACGTCTTCCAGCGTGGGCCGGTTCAACCGGACGTCATCAAGCTCCAGCCCTTGTGCGTCGATCCACTTGATCATCTCGACCAGTGTCCGCGCCGGTCGCGCCGAATTGACGGCGATCCTTTTCCGGTCCTCGCTAAGTGCGCTACGGATGGCGTCCGGCCATTCCGGCAGCGAGCCATCCATCCATGGCTTAGTCAAGGCGATCTCGATAGCCGATTGCGCCGCGCTCTTCTCCTGCAGTTCGCGCGGTGTCCCCATCGCCACGATCTTGCCGGTGTCCACAATGGCTACCCGATCGCAAAGCTTCTCAGCTTCTTCGATGTAGTGGGTGGTCATCAGGATCGTCTTCTTCTCGGCCTTCAATTCCAGCAAAAGGTCGCGAATTTCGAGCCGGACCTGCGGGTCCAGCCCCGACGTCGGCTCATCCAGAAAAATTAGTTGCGGGTCATTGATCAGCGCTAGCGCGATCGCGAGCCTCTGTTTCTGCCCGCCCGATAGCGTCTGATAAGCGGCGTCCTTCTTTTCCCAAAGTTGGAGCCGCTTCAGAAGGCCGGTTCCGCTGACGGTCTGGTTATAGAATGCGGCGAATAATTGGAGCGCTTCCTGGACGGTGATCTTGTCCGGAAGATTGGTGGCTTGCAGGCAAACGCCGATGCGCTGTTTCAGCTCCTGCTTTTGCCGGTCGGGGTCGAAGTCCAGCACCCGAACCTCGCCAGACGTGCGTGGCCGCAGACCTTCAAGGATCTCCACCGTCGTCGTTTTCCCGGCGCCATTAGGCCCCAGCAGCCCGAACACTTCGCCTTGACGCACTTCGAAGTCAATGCCTTTTACGGCTTCGAAAGCCTCATACGACTTATGCAAATCGCGGACGTAGATAGCGTAGTTCTCAGGCATGAGCGGAGGGACTGGACGCTTCGAGCGCACTGTTCTTGCTTCCAAACAGCAAATAAACCAGGAGCCCGATCAGCAGCCAAACAATAAAGCGGATCCAAGTCATCAAAGGCAGTCCAATCATCAACAACAGGCAGCAGGCAATGGCCAGCAGAGGCACCAGCGGCACCAGCGGAACACGGAAGCTGCGAGGACGGTCGGGTTGTTTCTTGCGCAGAACAATCACCCCAGCAGATACGACAATGAACGCGAATAAAGTTCCAATATTCGAAAGCTCGGCAAAGGTGTCAATGTCCCACAGCCCGGCCGGAAACCCGACCACCAAACCCGCGATCCAGGTACTGATATGCGGCGTGCGGTACTTGGGGTGGACACGGCTGAAGATCCCTGGCAGCAGGCGATCGCGGGACATGGCGAACCACACGCGCGCCTGCCCGTATTGATAGACAAGCAATGACGATATCATGCCGATCAGCGCGCCAAAAGTCACCACCAAACGTAGCCGGTTATAGCCCAGCGCGCGTAAAGCGTCCGCCACGGGCGAATCGGTATTGAGCGTTTGATACTTGGCGATGCCGGTCAACACCAGGGCCACCGAACCATAGAGAATGGTGCAGACTACGAGCGTCGCGATGATGCCGAACGGAAGATCGCGTTGGGGATTCTTACATTCCTCGGCCGCCGTGGAGACCGAATCGAACCCGATGTAAGTGAAGAAGACGATGGACGCGCCGGTCAGCACGCCCGAGAATCCATTGGGTGCGAACGGCTTCCAATTCTCGACGCGAATCGCGTGGGCCGCGCCGAAGCAAAAGATCAGGATCGCCAGAATCTTGACCCCGACCATGACGGCATTAGTCTGCGCGCCTTCCTTTACGCCGCGAACCAATACCCACGTGACGGCCATAGTAATCAACAGCGCGGGGATGTTGAAGACGCCGCTCGGTTGTCCGGGCGCAGCAAACGCCGGGTAAGCCAGCGCGGGTGGCAGATGCACGCCGAACAGGTTATCTCCCAGGTCCTGCAAATACGCGGAGAAGCCCACGGCCACCGACATGTTGGACACGGCGTATTCAAGGATCAGATCCCAGCCGATGATCCAGGCGAAGATCTCACCCAGGATGGCGTAGGCGTAAGTGTACGCGCTCCCCGCGATCGGAATCATGGAAGCGAGTTCGGCATAGCAGAGGCCGGCAAACAGACAAGCAATCGCGACCAGAACGAAGGAGAGCGAAATGGCCGGACCTGCTCCGGGACGGCCCAGCATCGAAACGCCATGCGTCCCATTCAGCAAGAGGTCGAGAATGGTCGCATGGAAGATCGACTCGATCTTCGAAACGTGCCCGGCCGCGGCGGTCCCGGTGAGCGTGAAAATACCAGAGCCGATCACCGCGCCGATACCAAGGGCGGTGAGGCTCCAGGGCCCGAGTGTCTTTTGCAGCCGGTGGCCAGGCTCTTCGGAAGCGGCTATGAGTGCGTCAATACTCTTGGTGCGCAGCAGTCGCGACATTCACCGGAGTTTAACGCACGGTGACCGGGCGGGCTGCTACCGTTTGCCGACTAGCGTTTCCGAGTACCTTGCGCCATGCGATTGACCTTTTTCTTCATGGAGCCGCGCGCCACGCCCGAAGCCCGTTTGGCCTTCGGAGCGGCCTTCTTACGGGCGGTGCGCTTGAGTGTCTTGCGCTCGGACTTGTCTGCAACGTTCTTCGTGTTCGCCATTATTTCTTTTTCATCCCTGCGTATTTTTCTATTAACTTCTTGAGTCCGAAGCGGGGGAACATGACGGTGACTTTGGCATCGTCGCCGTCGCCTTCACGACGCACCACGGTTCCCACTCCGTATTTGGGGTGCTCTACTACTGTACCTGTTCGCGCGGGAGTGCGGGAAACCGAGGGCTTGGCAAGCGGTGTCGATACCGGCGCACGCGGTGGAAACTGCGGCGCTACCGGACGCGGCGACGCAGCGGGCGATGACGGTGCAGAAGGCGGCGACGTCACCCAGGGTGGCGCATCGGTGTTGGAGGATCGTGCCGCTTGCGGGGGAACGCGCGGAGTTGCGGGGATCTGAGCCGGCGGAGTCACCGGAGTGGTAACCGGCAGCTTCAGCCCGCGTTCGGAGAAGAACTGCGAGATGTTCTCCATCGAGTTATACGTCTTGCCCGTGAACGCATTGCGCCGCGCGCCTTGCCGCACGTCGTGGCGCTCCGCTGTCAGATCGATTTGCGGGATATCGTCGCCTTCTTCGGGACCCACGTTGACGATTAGGTTCGGTGGAATCTCTTTGAGGAACCGCGATGGGATGCAGCGCTCCTGATCGCCGCCCCCGAAGCGCCGCCGGTACTTGGCCCAAGTGACATAGAGCCGCTTTTCGGCGCGCGTCATGCCGACATAGCAAAGCCGGCGCTCTTCCTCCATGGCCGCTTCGGAAAGCAAGGACCGGCTATGCGGGAACAGCCCTTCTTCCACGCCCGCCAGAAACACGACGGGAAACTCCAGGCCTTTAGCGTTATGCAACGTCAGCAGCATCACTTGGGCTTGCTCATCCACCTGATCGGCCTGAGCGACCAGCGCGGCGTGGTCGAGGAAATCCGCCGCAGTCTCGCCGCGCTCCCAAGCCTCGGCGGCCGCGTTCGCGATTTCGTCCAGGTTCTCGCGGCGAGCTTCCGATTCCGGCGTGTTCTCCTGCTCCAACATGCGCCGATACCCCGTGCGCTCTTCAATGAACTTGAGCGCTTCGTTGAGCGGGAGCTTTTCGACGGCATCCCCCAACTCCTCGATCACATCGCGAAACGCCGCCAGGGCCGCATGCGCGCGCGTTCCGAAAGTCTTCTCATCGAGCATGCGGAGCAGCGCGTCCCACAAGCTCAAGCCCTGCTCGCTCGCGAATACGTCGATCTGATCGACCGTGCTCTTGCCGATTCCACGCGCGGGTGTATTAATGATCCGCAGCAAGCTGACCCGATCGGTGCGCGAAACCACCAGCTTCAAATACGCAACGATGTCCTTGACCTCGGCGCGTTGATAGAAGCTGAACCCGCCGACGACCAGGTACTGCCGTCCATAGCGGCGCAAAGCTTCTTCAATCTGCCGGGACTGGAAGTTGGTCCGGTAGAGCACGGCGACGCGCCAGTCCGGGTGCTGGCCCAGTAGACGCTCGATAGTGTCGGCAATGAAGAGTGCTTCGTTTTCCGCGTCATGGCCCACGAACAGGCCGATGGATTCGCCGGGATCGGAGTCCGTCCACAGCCACTTGCCTTTGCGTTCCTTGTTATTCGCCACCACCGCCGACGCGGCTTCAAGAATGTTCTTGGTGGACCGGTAATTCTGTTCCAGCCGGATCGTCTTCGCGTTCGGGTAGTCGTGCTCGAAATCGAGAATGTTGCGGATATCCGCGCCGCGCCAGCTGTAGATGGACTGGTCCTCGTCGCCAACCACGCAGACGTTGTCATGCTCGCGCGTGAGCAGCCGCATGAGCTGATACTGGGTCCGATTGGTGTCCTGATACTCGTCGATCATCAGATAGCCGATGCGCCGGTTATATGACTCGCGGGTAGGAACGTCGTGTTCCAGCAGGCGTACGGTCTCAAGCAGCAGATCGTCGAAATCGAGCGCGTTGCAGGTGCGCAGGCCTTTCTCGTACTCTTCGTAGACCGCGGCGACGCGCGTCATCTTCGGATCTTTGGCTTCGTCGAAGATCTCCTGCGCGGTCTTGCGGGAGTTCTTGGATTGGCCGATCACCGACATGACCGACCGGTACGGCATAGCCTTCTCATCGATGCCGAGCTTCTTATAAGCGGCCTTGATGAGCGCCAGCTGATCCTCATCGTCGTAGATGGAGAAGCGGCGCGTAAACCCTGGGCGAATCTGGGCCAGAGCGTCTCCATCTTTCCTCAAAACGCGCACGCAGAAGGAATGGAAAGTCGAAAGATTGGGCGAGCCGTGGGTGCCCGCGTCGGCGATTAACGACTCCACGCGTGAGCGCATCTCGGCAGCGGCCTTATTGGTGAACGTGACCGCCAGGATGGCTGATGGCGGGACATGCCGGGCCGTTACCAGGTGCGCGATGCGATGCGTAATGACGCGGGTCTTCCCGCTCCCGGCGCCAGCCAGGATCAGCAGCGGACCTTCGGTGGAAGCAACGGCTTCACGCTGCTGGGGGTTCAGACCTGTGAGGAAATCCATCGGGAGAAACGGCTGGGAAACTTTAATTTTAGCATCGCGAACAGTGGGGGGCATCGGTGGAAACCCCGCTCTTTCACGGAACAATCCGGCCAGCATGGCGTATCATGCGACAGGACGGATTATGAATACTTTCCTCAAAGTCATTCTTGGAATCGTGATCATCGGGGTGGCCTCGGTGGTGCTTCTGGTTTTCGTTTTGCGCGGGGTTGCCAGGAACGTGCACGTGCAGGAGACCGGCGCCGAGGGTCAGAAGACGGTGAAGGTGGATACTCCGTTTGGCAATTTCAAGGTGCACGAGAACGATCAGCTTGACCCCGAGCATGTCGGGATTCCGGTTTATCCGGGCGCCACGCGTTCCAAAGATAGAGGCGGAGCGCAGTTCCAGTTCGACATGGGCGATCTCCACAAAGACTATACGGTGGCTGGGGCGGTTTACTATACCGGCGATTCCGCGGAGAAGGTGCGCGATTTCTATCGCCAGAAGTTCCCTTCTTGGAAAATGAAGTGGTTGAACGACGAGTATCAGATTGAGACGCACGAAGATGAGGGCATGAAGTCGGTTTCGGTGAAACAAACGGACGGACACACCCGTATCGCGGTTGCTTCCGCCGGTCCGCCTGCGGCAAACTGAAGAGGCAAGCGCAGCCGCCCACCCATGCCACTTGTCTGTTCCTGCGGCGCGACCCTCCCCGAGGACGCCCGATTTTGCCACCGTTGCGGAAAACCGCAGCGCGATGAATTTGTCGAGATTGCGCCGGAGCCAGCGCCGGTTGCAGTCGCGCCGGTGGCCCCCGATGCCGTAGCCGCGCGGCAATCGGTATCGTTCAACAATCCGCTCGCGCTACGGACTTCGCTGCTGGTTGCAAGCGTGGCCAGCATCCTCGAAGTGGTTCCGGTTCTGCAACTGATCGCTCCCATCCTGGGCGGGTTCGCTACCGCGTCGCTGTATCAGAAGCGATCGGGACAGGTTCTGACGGCGGGCGCAGGCGCCAAGCTTGGCTGGATCACGGCCATCCTTAATGCGCTGCTGTTTACTGTTTTCATGAGCTTGAATTTGGCGCGCGAAGGTTCGGCCGTGTTCGACGGCCTCCGGGACACCGCGCGGCAGCAAGCTACCAGCCCGGCGCAGTTAGAAGCGCTGAAGATGATGAACGACGGGCGTTTCCTGGCGGTGATGGTGCTGATCGTTTGGATTTTCTTCTTTGTGTTCTCGAGCCTTCTGTACATGGCGGGCGGTGCACTCGCGGCACGCATGTCCCGTCCGAAAACCTTGTAAATTAGCGGGGAGCAATCGAGACCGCGTCCCCGGCCACGCCGGTCCTGGAACCCGATTTCGGAGTGTAGGCGATCGACACGGGCATGGGCTTGCGGACGCCGCATGTAAGGGGAACGGCGCTGTGCTCCTGACGGGCATTGACGCTCACGAGCTTGGCTTCCGAGGTGCGGACAACTACGCGCCTGACGGGGCCCGAGCAGTCCACGCGAATCAGTTGCCCGTCGATATGTTGCGATTGGGAGCCATCCAGCTGGTCCCACGGAACGGCGTTGGCGGCGTCGGAAGGGGAGCTGTTTGTACCGACTTTTGCTTCGGCGGCGCGCAGTTCGGCGCGGGCGGCGGCCTTCAGGCGGCGGATCTCGCGTTCCTCGGCGTCTTTTTGGGCGCGCTTTTCGGCTTCTTCGGCGTCGAGCCGCTGCCCTTCGATGGCAATTCGGGCGGCTTCGAACTTTTCACGGTCGGCAGGCATTACGGCAGCCTGCTCCGCGCTATGCCAAGCCTGCGACGCCGCCACCCATTGTTTCTGGCTCACCAGGACCTGAGCTAAGGCCGCCCAATATTCCTGCTTGCGCGGGGCAAGTTTGGCAGCTAGTGTCCATTGCTGGATCTGCTGGGCGGGGTCGCTCGCTTGTTGGCCGAGCAAGAAATGCGCCTCGGCGGAATTGGGATCAGTGGAAACGGCGGCTTGCAGAGCGGCTTGCGACTTCGCCCGGTCGGGTTCCAGGCGCGCATACTCCACCATGGCGGCCGCGTTCTTGCTTCCGTCTTGAATGGCCTGCCGAAGCAGTTCCGAAGCGGAAGTGACGTCGTGACGCTGTAACGCCAACAAAGCAAGACCTTCCTCGGCTTCGGTCTTATGCTTGCCGGTGGCGAGAAGTTCACGATAGCGTTGCTCGGACTGAGCGTCGAGGAAATCGGCAAGCTGGAGCGCCACATCTTCGGGGGCCATTGTGCGGACTGCCAGATCGCGCTCCGGGCTGAGCGGACGGCTGGGCGCGTCGATGGTGCGGAACTGACCGGCTCGCAGGTAAGCCGCTACCTCGGCTTCCACCTGAGTCCGAGTCTGGTGCAAAGCGTTGGCGTAAGCGACGCGTTCTTCCACGTTCTTTTCGAGATTGGCCAGCAGCACCCGGACGTTGCCGTAGGTATCCGGATTCGTGATCAGCCAGTCCACCAAGGCCCACTCCGGCGTGCGCAGACTGGCGGGCGGCGGGGCGCCCCAGGTAACCTTCGCTCCATGAACTTCGGTGGTGGAAAGAAAAGCGATCAGCCCGCGTTCCAACTCGGGGGGCATGCGGCCGGCGTTCTGATCGAGTAGGATTCGGGCGACTTGCTGGCGAGTTTCCAGGGTCAGTGGACCAAAACTTTGTGTGATTGCCAGAGCGCCGGTGCGTGTGACGGTGGCCTCCGGATGGGCGGCCAAGCCGCCGGTGACAAAAACATGTAGCGGAGGGTCGATGTGCATTTCGCCGAGCCCGAGAAGTTGGCCGAGCGCGAAGCGAAACTGCTCCAATTCCGCGGCGCGTTCGCGGGTCTCTTTCGGTCCGCCATCTGAAAAGACCTGGAACGGGCCAGTCTTGATCGAAATCCATGGGCCTGCAGAGAGAAGCCGCGTGAAACCGAAAAGGAGAGAAAGCAGTACTACTCGACGCACTTCGCCTTCAGTATGGCAGCGTCACTGGCGCATGGGGACGGTGATCACGATTGCTTTGCCGCCGGTTTTCGCGACGCCGCGATAACTGTGAGGCTCGGAGGAATCGAAATAAACGCTATCACCCTCGCGCAAAAGGTGGTCTTCTTCCTGATAGCGGACGGCAACTTGGCCTTCGAGGATAAAAATCAGCTCGGAACCCTCGTGGAAATGGTCGTGGACCTCAGAGGATTCTCGGCGCGGAAATTCCGCCAAATACGCTTGCAGCCATTTGCCTTGGGCGGAAAACGCGAGGCACTCAAAAAAGTAAGAGGGGCGCGGCGAGTCGGCGCGGTCGGGAAAGCGAAGCCGGTCCTCGGCGCGGACAATCGTGAACAGCTTTCGGCGGCGGCGGTCGTCGAAGAAATGATCTAGGCCTACGTCGAACACCATGGCGATCCGGGCCAGGGTGGGAAGCGTGGGAACCATCTTGCCGGTCTCCAATTGTGAAAGCATGGAGGCTGAAAGTCCGGTATGTTTTCCCAAATCGACAAGCGCGATTTTCTTCTTTAACCGGAGCTGACGAAGCTTCTTTGCTAGGTCATAAGAAGAAAGCATCCGCTGTATGGTTTCTTCCCCCTTTTCCATGTCGCTGAAACTGATGTTAGCACCAGTTAAACCCGATGCCGTATTTGAACCTGGGCTAAAACTCTTTTTAGCGTCGGTCAATTCGGGGGTGATTTTGGGGCTATCCTCAAGGTGCACATCTTTAGGACGGTGTGTCGAGACGAGCGATGCAAAAGTATTCATCCGAGGTAACGCAGGTACCAGATGACGAGCTGGTACGCTGTGCGCAGCAGGGCGATCAGGCGGCTTTTTCCGAGCTGACCAGGCGCAACTATTCGTCGTCATTCAAGCTGGCGGTATCGATCCTGCGCGACTGGCAGGAAGCGGAAGACGAGGTGCAGAACGCGTACTGGAAGGCGTATCAGCACATCGGGCAGTTTCAACAGGACGCGAAATTCTCCACATGGATGACGCGTATCGTGGTCAATCAGTGTCTGATGCGGCTGCGGCAGGTACGGCGGGCCAATTTCCTTTACCTGGACGACACGTTGATCGGCGAGGAACGGGGAACGCTGGAACTGGTGGATCGGGGAGATTCGCCGGAAGATCAACTCGGCACGAAAGAGCTGGGAGCGTTGTTGAAACAGGAAATCCGGCGCATTCCGCCGCTGCTGCGCAGTGTGTTCCTCTTGCGGGACGTGAATGAACTTCCCATGGCAGAGGTGGCTGACCGTTTAGGTATTTCCATCGCGGCCGCGAAAAGCCGCCTGTTGCGAGCGCGCATCGAGCTGCGGCATCGGTTGGAAAAGATCAACGGTCACACCGGTAGCGGAAGTTGTCTGGCGTAATAGGGCAACCCCGTCAGATGCTAAACTGACGGATGCGGCGCTATCGTCTAAGGGTTAGGACGAAGCCCTCTCAAGGCTTAAATAGGGGTTCGAATCCCCTTAGCGCTACCAGATTTATAAGATCACTCGCTGGTCGCCGCGTCGTACCGTAACGTGTTCGCGATCCAGGAACTCGAGCAAAGGGACCGCATATTTACGGGAAATCCCGGTCCAGTCTTTGAAAGTTGAGACAGTAAACGGTTCCGGCTTGTGGGCGTTCAGCTTTGCTTTCAGTGTGGCAATAGCCGCGTGATGAAAGACGAGTTCGCCGGTCACGCGAATCAGAACCTTTTCTTTAATGAGCATGTGCAGTAACGTCTGACTCCGCTTGGCGTCCATGCCGGATGCGGCCAAAACTTCAGAGACTGCGGGTACCGCGAGGCCAGCTAACTCGAAGGCGGCGGCGATGGTGGCGCGCGCACTCTGCTCGTCCGCGCTGAGGCTCACCTGGTGGGTCCGATGGCGGACATTCTCACCCTCACAGACAAACTCCGGCATGCCGGCAAGAGCGTGGTCGAACATTGCCACTGGAGCATCCGGAAGCAATTGCGCTTTCAGGTCATGCCGGGTAATACCGCTAGCCAGCGGGGCTTGTTGATGACGATCCCGTATGGCTTGCGAGAGGCGCGCACGCTGAGCTTCTAGCCACGGGCGATGGACAACCCAATTGCCCGGCTCAATAACGATAGCCTTTGCTTTTCGCGCAAGGGCGAGTGCTTCGGCGGGGTAGATGGCCAGACGCCGTCCCAAGTCCTCGTCCCGCATTCCCGCTCCGCTTTCTTCGATCAGCAGCGCGGCCTTGGCCGTCTCGTCTTGGCCGGATAGGATTTGCAGACGAGAGTCAATCTTCGCAATCCGCCGTTCTCGCGGGGGACGCGTATCGATGATCATGCCGCCGCCAATCGTGGTCACCGGAGAAAATTGGCGGACGATAAAGCGGTCCCCGGGAGCTAAGACAGCCGGTTCGCGAAGGTGTAGCCGGGCGAACGCGCGTTGGCCCGGGTCCAGGAACTCCCGTCCAAACAGCCGTAGCCGCGCCTCGATCTGGCTAGCACCGGCATGGAAGTGCACGGGCGAGCGATTCTTCAACCGGCGCGCGGACGCAAGCAGTTCCACCGAGCAATCCACCAGCGTCGCCGCTTCGAACCGGCCCTCTTCCGCAAGCACCATTCCGCGTTGCAGGGCGCTGGGCTGGATGTCGGCCAGGTTGATGGCCGCGCGCGTACCGGCTTCGACCTGACTGGCGGGCCTTCCGTAAGCTTGTAGTCCCCGCACGCGAAGCTGGCGTTGGGGCGGCAGCAACTCGAGGGTTTGCTCCCGCGCGATGGTCCCCGAGAGGAGCGTGCCGGTAGCGACGGTTCCAAAACCGCGCATCGTGAACGAGCGATCCACGGGCAGCCGCGCCGGACCGCTGCGATTGCGTGACGTGACTTGACCAGCGGCCTTCTGCAAAGCCGAGCGGAGTTCTGGAATCCCCGCGCCAGTGCGCGAACTAACCGGAAGGATCGGCGCGCCCTGTAAAAAGGAACCGGCCACGAACTCCTCTACCTCCAGCTGCACCAGCTCTAAAAGGTCGGCATCAACTAGATCCGTCTTCGTCAGCACGACCATTCCGTAACAGATCCCGAGCATGCGGCAGATATCGAAATGTTCCCGGGTCTGCGGCTGGATGGAATGATCCGCGGCCACCACGAGTAACACCAGATCGATTCCGCCAACACCGGCGAGCATGTTCCGAACGAAGCGTTCATGACCTGGAACATCCACAAAGCCGAGACGGATTTCCGGGGTTAATTGGAGGTGGGCGAAGCCGAGGTCGATTGTGATGCCGCGCCGTTGTTCTTCGGCCAGGCGGTCTGCGTTGATGCCGGTAAGCGCCTGGACCAGCGCGGTTTTCCCATGGTCGATGTGACCCGCGGTGCCTACGATAATGTTCTTCATGACGCCGGTTTTCAGTTTTATCTTTGCGGCGTTGGGTCCGGTTCGCTTGGCGCTGACCGTTCTCTCCGGAGCGCTGTTAGCAGGCTCGCTCGTCTATTGCGTACTCGTGATCCGGGCAGTCCGGGGGTACTTGCGGCAGCGCGCCGAGCCATCTCCATCCATGCCCTTTATAACAGTAATGAAACCCTTGGCAGGCGCCGAGGATGGGCTGCGGGAGAGCCTTTGCAGTTTTTTCGAGCAGGACTATCCCGAATACGAGGTGTTGTTCGCGGTAGAGCGCGCCGATGATCCGGCCGTGTTTGTGGCGCGCGAAGTAATGGCCCTGTACCCCAAGACGCATTCTCGTCTTGTAGTCAGTGGCGAGTCGCCGACTCCCAATCGGAAAGTTCACAGTCTGGCGGCGATGCTGGCCGAAGCCCGCTATCAGATCCTGCTCATGGCCGATAGCGACGTGCGCGTGGGAACGGATTTACTGCGGGTAGTAGCGGCGGAGATGGAGCAACCCGGTGTGTCTCTGGTGACGTGCCCGTATCGAGCAAGCGCCGGCCTGTCGATCTGGAGCGCGTCGGAAGCGATCGGATTGAACACGGAGTTTCTGGGCCAAGTTCTGGTGGCTCGCCTGTTGGGAGGAATGGACTTCGCGCTCGGTCCCACGCTCGCGATCCGTCGCGAAACTTTGGAGAAGGTCGGCGGATTCGACACACTTAGAGATTTCCTGGCCGAAGACTTCGTTCTAGGAAATCGCGTCGCCAAGCATGGCGGGAAAGTTGTCCTCTCGCGATTTATTGTCGAGCACCGGCTCGGCAACCAGGACTTCGACACGAACTTCAAACACCGTTTGCGATGGGCCCGAAGCACGCGCCGGTCCCGGCCATGGGGCTACCTAGGGCAAGTCTTCACCAATCCGGTGCCGCTGCTCTGCTTTTTTCTCGCAGTGTTTCCGCAGGGTTGGATTATGGCGGGCCCAGCTATTCTGTTACGCGCGTGGGTGGCGAGGGCCACTTCGCAAGACGTCCTGCGCGACCCGCTCACTCGCGATTACTGGTACCTGGTGCCCGTTCAGGACCTTGCGGCTTTCGCTGTTTGGATTGCGGGCTTCTGGGGTTCCGATCTGGAATGGCGAGGTAAGCGCTTGTCTATTGGAAAGGACGGGCGTTTCCGGCTCTAGAAGTTTGTTTCATGCTGGCTTAAAGCGCTCGTAACCAATCTGTAACTTTCAAATGTAAGGCTGAGAGAGGAAAACAATTAACGATGAAATCCCTAGCTCTGATAGGACTTACGCTGCTCGCCGGATTCTCCGGTCATACGGTTTACGCGCAAACGCGCATTGCCGCGGCAGGAGCCACCTTCCCGTACCCGATCTATTCGAAGTGGTTCAGCGAGTTCAAGAACGTCAAAGGGGTCGAGATCAACTACCAGTCCATCGGTTCCGGTGGCGGCATTAGCATGCTGGAGAAGGGAACTGTCGATTTTGGGGCTTCGGATAAGCCGTTGAGCGACGAGCAAGCGGCCAAGATGAAGGTGAAGCCGCTGCACTTCCCGACCGTATTGGGCGCCGTGGTTCCGACCTACAACCTCGCTGGACTTAACAAAGACTTGAATTTCTCTGGCGAAGCGCTGGCTGGGATATTCCTAGGCAACATCAAGAAGTGGGATGACCCGGCACTGAAGAGTGCCAATCCGGGAGTGAAGCTTCCAGATGCCGACATCGTTGTCGTGCACCGGTCGGACGGAAGCGGCACGAGCTTTGTGTTCACCGACTACCTTTCGAAAGTCAGCCCGGAGTGGAAAAGCAAAGTCGGTGCCGATACGTCGGTGAACTGGCCGCTTGGCTTGGCTCAGAAAGGCAATGAAGGGGTTGCCGGATTGGTCAAACAGACTCCAAACTCAATCGGCTACGTGGAATTAATCTACGCGATCCAGAACAAAATGGGATATGGTTCGGTCAAGAATGCTTCTGGTAAGTTTGTAAAAGCGGACCTGGCGAGTGTTACGGCGGCTGCAGCTGGAGCGGCGAAATCGATGCCCGCCGACTTCCGTGTATCGATCACGAACGCCCAGGGCGCCGCGGCTTATCCGATCTCGACATTCACGTGGCTGCTGGTTCCGAGTCAGGTTTCGGACGCTTCCAAGCGCACTGCCATCGTCGATCTCCTTCACTGGATGCTCACCAAAGGCCAGACCTATAATGAGAGTCTTGGCTATGCCAAGCTGCCGCCCTCGGTTGTAGCGCAGGAAGAAAAACAGATCGCTTCTATTAAGTAAGTATGGCCGGTTCTACCTTGGTCCCAACGCTCGCACCAGGAACACGCTCTTCGTTCCGATCGCGGCTTCGTGGGGGCGATCAGATTGCCCATCTGATTACCCTCCTTTTCGCGTCGGTCGTTTTGCTGATCGCGGTGCTTCTGGTTTGGGTGCTTTGGAGAGAGTCCGCTCTCGCGCGAAATGCGTTCGGCCTCGGATTCTTCTCATCGCAGGCATGGGACCATGCCAAGAACATATATGGGGCGCTCCCATTTATCTACGGGACGCTGCTGACGTCAGCGGTGGCTTTGATCATTTCGGTGCCCCTAGGTGTTGGGGCTGCCATATTCCTTTCCGAGTTAGCGTCACCCAGAGTCTCCAGCGGACTGACGTTTCTGGTTGAGTTATTGGCGGCGGTTCCTAGTGTGATTTACGGCCTCCTGGCGATCTTTACACTGGTTCCGCTACTGCGGGATTTCGTGGAACCCTCCCTGCGCCGCGCATTCGGATTCCTGCCGATGTTCAGCGGGACAATCTACGGCTTCGATTATTTGGCGGCCGGCTGCACGCTCGCTATCATGACTTTCCCATTCATCATCTCGGTGTCGCGTGAAGCCCTTTTGGACGTGCCGATCGACCAGCGGGAAGCGTCACTGGCGCTGGGAGCAACGCGCTGGGAGGCTACCTGGCATGCCGTTGTTCCTTTCGCGCGACTGGGAATCCTCGGTTCTATCTTCCTTGGCCTGGCGCGCGCGCTGGGCGAAACGATGGCCGTGACCATGGTGATTGGGAACTCTCCGAAGATCAGCCTCTCTTTGTTTTCGGCGGGATATACAATTGCTTCGGTGATCGCAAACGAGTTTGCCGAGGCCAGCAGTGATATCTTCCGCGAATCGCTGGTCTACTTAGGACTAGTCTTATTCCTGCTTACCATCGTTATTAACGGTGCTGCGCGTCTGCTGATCCTCGCCACGAGCCGGAAAGGATCGGCGTAGAATGCAGCGGCTTACTTGGCGCAACTTCGTCAACAAGTTCATGTTGTCGTTAACGGCCGTGTGTACCTTCCTCACGGTGGCGACACTCTTCCTGATTTTGGGCTACCTGATCTGGAATGGCGGCAAGTCTTTGAATTGGGCCTTCTTCACGCAGCTTCCGAAATCGCCTGGAGAAACGGGCGGCGGGATGGCAAATGCCATCCTAGGGAGTTTCGAGCTGGTGTTACTCGCTTCGATCATCGGGGTGCCGATCGGAGTTATGGCCGGTATCTACCTTTCGGAGTTCGGCGGCTCGACCTTCCCGTTCATCATTCGCTATCTTGCCGACTTGTTGAACGGCGTTCCGTCGATTGTCGTGGGAATCTTTGCTTTTGCCGTCATCGTGGTGCCCTTGAAGAAGTTCTCCACGTGGGCTGGATCGGTTGCGCTAGCAATTATGCTAATTCCCGTTATAGTGCGCAATACAGAACAGTTTCTGCAAAGCGTGCCTGTAAGCCTGCGTGAAGGTGCATTGTCCCTGGGCGCGGGTAAGTGGCGGACCATTATCACTGTCGTAGTACCGGCTTCTCTAAGCGGCATTCTGACCGGTGTCATCCTTGGCGTGGCCCGCATCGCGGGGGAAACGGCGCCGCTGATCTTCACGGCGTTCGGCAACCAGTTCTGGAATCACGGTTTCAATGAGCCTACATCCTCGCTGCCGGTGATGATTTATAACTATGCGATTTCACCCTACGAGGACTGGCATCGGCAGGCTTGGGCAGCGGGACTGGTACTTCTCACATTGGTTCTTCTAAGTAACATAGCGGCGCGCGCGATTCTTTCCCGCGGTATTTCCGCTCAAAAAGGATAATAAGGAAATGGCCGGTGCCTCTGAATCCAGAATGACATTACAACAAGCGCCCGCTCGGTCCATGGGGCCCAACCAGCCAGGGAACAGTCCAGCTAAGATTGAAGCGCGTAATCTAAACTTCTTTTACGGTGCATTCCAGGCGCTGCATGGCATTTCCCTGACGGTTGAAAAGAACGCGGTAACTGCTCTCATCGGCCCATCGGGCTGCGGCAAGAGTACCTTCCTTCGTACCCTCAACCGGATTAACGAGACAATCAAGAACACTCGCGTCGAAGGCGAGATACTCCTCGATAACAAGAGTATCTTCGACGTGGATGTTACCGCGCTTCGCCGCAACGTCGGCATGGTATTCCAGCGGCCCAATCCTTTTCCTAAGTCCATTTACGACAATATTGCCTATGGCCCGCGCATCAATGGCATGAAGGGCAAAATGGACGATCTGGTGGAGAAGGCGCTCCGGCGGGCCGCCCTGTGGGATGAAGTCAAGGATAAGTTAAATAAGTCGGCTTATGCGATTTCGGGTGGACAGCAGCAGCGGCTCTGCATCGCCCGCGCAATGGCCGTGGAACCCGAAGTCTTATTGATGGACGAACCTTGTTCCGCCCTGGATCCGATTGCCACCGCCAAGATCGAGGAGCTGATCTTTTCCATCAAGAACCAAACCACGATCGTCATCGTGACCCATAACATGCAGCAGGCCGCGCGCGTGGCCAACCGTACCGGCTTTTTCCTGCTCGGCAAGTTAATCGAGTTCGACAACACGGACACTATCTTTAAGAACCCCGCCAAGAAAGAAACCGAAGACTACATCACTGGCCGCTTCGGGTAGAACAGAACTTTTATGACGACCGACCAACCCGTCCTTCGGCACTTCGATGCCGAGCTGGACGAGCTCAAGAACCAATTGCTCGAGATGGGCGGCTTGGTTGCTTCATCCGTGCATCGCAGCATTCTGGCGCTCACCGAGCGTAGCGAAGATCTCGCCCACCAGGTGTTACGCGATGAATCGCGTCTCGACCAGATGGAGATTCAGATCGATGACTTCGCCACGCGTTTGATTGCTACTCAACAACCGGTGGCGCGCGATATGCGCCTGATCGTGGTGGCCATCAAGATCAACACAGAACTGGAACGCATGGGTGACCTGGCCGCTAACATTACCGAGCGCTCATTGGCCACCATGCATTTGCCGCGCGTCGAAGGCGTGTCGTACGCCGACATCCAGGAACTCGCCTCCATCGTCGAGCACATGGTGCTGAGCGTTCTCGATTCCTTTGTCAAGCAGGATGAGGAATTGGCGCGAAACATCATGGCCTCCGATGATTCAGTGGACCGTCTGCGGACCAAGATTGGCGATCAGCTGATCGGATGCATGCAGCGCGATACCGAGGTGATCCCGCGCGCCTTAAACTTGATGTTCAATGCTCGAAGCCTGGAGCGCATCTCCGACCACGCCACCAACATTGCCGAGGAAGTGATCTTCCTGGTCAAAGGCGTAGATGTGCGTCACGGGTATGAAGCGCAAGCTCGGGAAAAAGGCTAGGCGATCAGCATCGAGTCGAGATTACCCGAGCCGGAACCTAGTCTCCGAGAGTCGGTATAACGGGCGCCAGAGAATCTGGTTAACTCCCACTACGAACACGCTCATTAATCCCACGCCAAGCACGATGCGCGGCCAATCGCCCTTGCCGGTGGCTTCGGCGATGTAAGATCCTAAGCCGCGAGCGACCAATGTCGTATTGCCCCACGAGACGAGTTCGGAGACGATGCTCGCATTCCACGCGCCGCCCGACGCCGTGATCGCGCCCGTTACCCAGGACCCGAATATGCCCGGTCCGATCAGATAACGCCAGGCATTGCTTTTCCGCAGCCCGATACTTCGTCCCATCTCCCGCAGATCGTTCGGAATGCTTTGCGCGCCGCCGATCACGTTAAAGAGTAGATACCATTGCGCGCCCAAGGCCATCAGGAGAACGCAGCCATAGTTCAAATTGATTCCGGCTTTGATGAAGCCGAGAGTGGCAAACGGAAAAACGAAGTTTGCGGGGAACGACGCCAATAACTGCACGATCGGCTGCGAAATGCGAGAGAGCCGCGGATTGAATCCGATCGCGACGCCAATTGGGGTCCAGATGAGGGTGCTCGCGACCAGCAGGAAGAACACGCGGATTGCAGTGAAAAGGCCCAGTAACGCCGCAGATCCGACCTCGCGAAGGCCCACCTCGGAGAGCACGAACCGCACGCCAAGATAGAGCAAGAACGCGGAGATCAGGAGGAGAATACCGTCATAAAGGCGATCGCTCTTTTCCACTGCCGCTTCCCCTGCCGCAGTCGAGACCTGCGTTGCGCGGCTCATCCAACCATCGATGGCGCGCCATGCCGGGCCGAACAGCACGCCGGTGTAGTGGGGCAGCTTCGCGGCACGCCACAGATCGACCACCCAGAAGTGCAGTGTTTCGCCGGCTGAGAGTTCGAGCTTGTACATGTCCGCCAGCGTGACCAGTGGACGCCAGAAGAATTGGTCGATGGCCAGAATGAGAATGATCATCGTCAGAATCGCCCAGCCGAGTGCGCGAAAGTCCCGCGCCGCCGTAGCAGCCGCCACGTACGATCCGATTCCCGGAAGCGTGTAACTGTGATTGAGAACGCTGATCGCTTCGCTGGCCGCCAAGAAGAACCAGCCGCCTCCGAAGCTCATCATTCCGTTCCAGACCAGCCCGATCACCGACGATGGCAACTCCAGGCGCGTGAAGCGTTCCCATAGCGAAAGCCGGTAGAGAGAGGCCATCTCATCCAACTCACGTGGGATCGTCCGCAGGGATTGGTAGAACGAGAACGTCATATTCCACGCCTGGCCAGTGAAGATGGCGAAGATGGATGCCGCTTCCAGACCAAGCAGACTCCCGCGGAATAGGGCAATGAAAGCCGTTACTGTAATTGAAAGGAAACCTAATACCGGAACCGACTGCAAGATGTCGAGCAATGGCACCAGCACGCGTTCGGCGCGGCGGCTGCGCGCGGCGGCATACCCGTACACAAAAGTGAAGAGGGTAGAGAAGATCAGAGCCAGAAACATGCGCAGCGTGGATCGTGCTGCATAGTTAGGCAGGTTGATCGGATCCAGACTGACTGTGGGCAGCATGTCCGGAGGGCTGAATCGGACCAGGCTTTCCGCTCCGACGCGCGCCACCACATAGAGCAACGCGAGCGTTCCCAAACCAACCGCCAGGTCAGCTGGTCCGAACACTCGCTTGGCCGAATCCCGGGTCGCGGGGAAAAGAGAAAACTTACGCCAGACGCGAATCACTCTTGCGAGGGTAGCCGACCCACCGTTCGAGTAGCAAGCTGTAACCGCGCGACAATTCAGGCAGGCCCATCAATGGCCAGAACTGAGGCGCTCGGCTAGAACTGGCGGGAGGTTCGCGTCAATAATCTTTTGCTGCGCTGTCGCGACATCGTAGGCCACCCGGTGCAACGTGATCAGGCGCGACGAACTGTCGAAGAGAGCGTAAGCTGCCCGCCAATCGCCATCGCGGGGTTGGCCAACGGAGCCAGGATTGATCAAGTATGCCGATGTTTCCTCAACGTGAATCGGGCCGCGCGGTTCTGTTTCGGTCAACCGCCAGGTCCGCATCCGGGAATGCTCGAAGGCGCATTGCACGTGCGTGTGACCGAAGAAGATGAGCGCCGCCTGCGCATGGGCAAATACTTCAGCCGCGTCCCCAAGAGTCAGCACATACTCGTCTTCGTTCGCTGGAGACCCGTGCACGATTTGAAAGTCTTCCACGCTCCGGGGGCCGGATGGCAGGGTTTCGAGCCAGGTTCGATTCTCAGGGCTAAGGACCGCGTTGGTCCACCGTGTCGCAGCCTGAGCCCACGGGTTGAACCATTCAACTCCGGTCAATGAAGCGCACGCACGATCGTGATTGCCGCGGATCACCAGGGCGCCACTCTGACGAGCCCATTCCGTGACGCGATTCGGATCGGCCCCGTACCCCACCAGATCGCCACAGCACAGAATGGTTTCGTATTGCCCGCCTGCATCTTCAAGCACGGCGGTCAGAGCTTCCCAGTTGCCGTGAATATCGCTAACGATCAAGTATTTCAAAGGGTTCAAGCTCGCGTCAGGCGTAGAAGTGTGATCTCGGGTGGTGCGCCAATGCGGGTCGGCATCCCAATCGAACCGATACCGCGAGTCACGTAGCAGGCCCGATCGCCTGATCGATACAGACCCGCGACGTAAGGCGTGTAGACTCGCGCCAGGTCCACGTCGTGATGCAGGATTTCGGTACGCACCTGGCCCCCGTGCGTATGTCCCGACATCGTCAAGTCACAGCCTATTTTGGCCGCCTTCGGAAACACATCGGGATTATGCGAGAGCAGGATGTTGAACGCGCCGGGGACCACCAGCGACTCGGCGTCTTCAAGATAGTGCGCGCGTTCAGAAAAGCTTTGGTAATCTACGCCAATCAGATTGATCTGCGCGCCGTTCCAGCGAATGAGCTTCGCGCGCGATTGTAGAATCTGAATTCCCAGCTTCTCGGCCTGATCGGGCAGGTAATCCATCGCTTCGGCGTACACCTCATGGTTACCCATGCAGCCGAACGATTGCCCGGAGCCATGCAGGCGGGCCAGTTCCTTCAGACAATCGTCGATGGGGTCGCCCTTAGTCGAAATGAAGTCGCCCGTGTGAACGATGAGGTCACTCTTCAGTTCGCGCGCGGCATCCACGACCCGGCTCAGCAGCCTCTGACTGAGAAACGCGCTTCGATGAACGTCGCTCAGCTGTAGGATGCGGAAGCCTTCGAGACCAGGAGGCAGATTCGGCATGGGCACTTCCACCTCCTGCACGCCGAACGCGGTTCGCTCGATGAATGTTCCGTACAGCGCTACGGCAACCGGAACCGCTGCTGTCGCTAGCGCGCCTGTGCGAATGACGTCGCGGCGTCCCATACCGGCCGAAGCAGCGCCGGGCTGAGCGCGACCGGGCGTGCGCCATAGAGCTCGCATCATCCAGGCCACAAGTTGGTAGATGAGATAAGCAGGCACAGCCGCATAGAGCCAGAACCCAACGGCAAACTGCAGCCAGTTAGGTCCGTGAATGCCGCCACCGAATGCCGGAAATCCGATAACCCAAAGAACCAGGGGGACTGCTCCTAGACCGTAGAACAAATTGCGCAGCCGTGGCCAACGATGGCTTGCCTCGCGAGCAATCAGGATTTGGATCACCAGAGTGGGGAGGAATGTGATGAGACCCAGTAAATACGCGACGACAGCGTTCATCAGTCTCCCAGTTTATGAGAGGGCGTGTTTCAGGATCGCGATACCAGCGATGGCCGCCGTCTCCGCGCGCAAGATATCCGGCCCCAGAGAGCCAGGTGTCCAGCCCGCCTCGATGGCGGCGGCGCGTTCCTCCGGCGTCCAGCCACCTTCAGGGCCGACCAGCAGCGAGACTGCCCGCGAAGCTCGATCAGGCGCGGGCAGCTTCGGTGTCCCTGGAAGCTCATCCAGCAAGTAGCGGCTGCCCTCGCCCTTCAACTGACGAAAACGGATGGCGGTGTCAATCACTGGCATGCGCGTGCGCCGGGATTGCTGACTGGCCTCGCGCGCGATTTTCCGCCATCGCTCCACCCGCTTCTGCGCGGCATCGAACAGACCGCGCTCGCTCCGTTCAGTTTCGACCGGGACGATGCGGTCCACGCCCAACTCCGTCGCTTTCTCGATCATCCACTCCAGGCGGTCGAACTTAAATAGCGCCGCGAAGAGATGTATCGGAATTGTGTCCGGTGCGTCCGGAAGCGGCTCGATCACGCGAAACTCGACCACGGACTTCCGCGCTTCAATGACTTCGGCCAGCCAGGCTTTGTGATTATCGGAAATCTCGAACCGTTGGCCGGCTTCCACGCGCAGAACGCGCGTTAGATGTGCCGCATCCTCGCCCGTGAGCTTCGCCACGCCTTCCTGAATGGCGTCCACAAAAAAGCGTCTGCGTGCCATGATGCATTAGATGATAGCCCTGCTGCGCGGCCGTCTTGCCGAGAAAAGCCCCAACCAGGTCGTTGTCGACGTGGCCGGCGTGGGGTATGAAGTCACCATTCCCGTTTCCACTTTTTCACTGCTTCCGAACGCCGGCGAGGAAGCGTTGCTACGCATCCATACGCACGTCCGTGAGGATGCGATCGCGCTGTTCGGTTTTGCCAGCTTCGAAGAAAAGCAAGTGTTCGAAAAGCTGATCGGCGTCAGCGGCATCGGCCCGAAGCTTGCCATCACGATCCTTTCCGGATTAGCGGCGCCAGATTTAATCCGAGCCATTCGCAACAGTGAAGTGGAAAGGCTGGTGCGCATTCCCGGGGTCGGGAAGAAGACCGCCGAACGCATGATTCTGGAGTTGAAAGACAAGCTGCTCGCGCCGGTGACGTCTCCGGGCGTTCCGGCCGATGAACCCGCGTTGTCCGATGTGGATCGCGATGTTCTTTCGGCGCTGCTCAATCTGGGATGCGCCCGGCCCATGGCGGAAGCCGCGGCGCGTAAGGCGCGGGTAACGGCGGGGCCAACGGACGGCTTCGAGACACTGTTCCGGCGAGCGCTCGAGTACGTTCGATAATTGAGTTCTTGGAATGAATGATCGGAAGCTAACCTCGGCCTCGCCGAATCCGGATGACGCGCAATTTGAGGCTAGCCTGCGCCCGCGCCGTCTACAGGACTTCACCGGTCAGGCCAAGCTGAAAGAGAACCTCGCGATTGCGATTGAAGCCGCCCGCCACCGCGGTGAAGCGATGGATCACGTTCTGTTGTACGGGCCCCCCGGGCTGGGGAAGACGACTCTAGGCGCGATCATTGCCGAAGAATTGGAGGTCACCTTTCAGCAGACTTCCGGGCCGGTTCTTCAAAAGAAGCTGGACCTTTCGGGAATCCTCAGCACGCTGCAGCCGAAGCAGGTCTTCTTCATCGACGAGATTCATCGGCTGCTGCCGGACATCGAAGAGATGTTGTACTCGGCGCTCGAAGACTTTCACTTGGACATCCTGATCGGCAGCGGTCCCGGCGCGCGCACGCATTCCATTCCGCTGCCGCGGTTCACGGCGATTGGGGCCACCACCCGCCAAGGATTGGTAAGCGCGCCGATGCGCGGTCGCTTCGGCTTGGTGCTGCGTTTGAATCCCTACGACGTGGCCGAACTCAAGACCATTGTTGAGCGCTCCGCGCGTCTGCTGGCGGTGGACATCGATGATGCGGGCGCGGAGGAGATCGCGCGTCGAAGCCGGGGCACGCCTCGTATCGGGAACCGGCTACTGAGGCGCGTTCGCGATTACGCACAGGTTCGCGCGGGCGGTCACATCACGCGCGCAGTTGCCGAAGTTGCTCTTGACCTGCTTGAGGTCGATCGTTTCGGCCTCGATGAGATCGATCGAAAAATCATGCGGACCGTGCTGGAGAAGTATCGCGGCGGCCCGGTGGGTGTAAACACTATCGGCGCTTCTATCGGTGAAGAACCGGAGACGATCGAAGAAGTCTACGAGCCATACCTCATCCAGCTCGGCTTTATCAATCGCACGCCACGAGGGCGGATGGGCACTGATCGCGCTTTCGACTACTTCGGTATCGACAAGCATCATCGCGGCAATCATCAGCCGCCGCTGTTCTGATGCGTGTTTGGCTTGGTCTGGGTTCCAACCTGGGTGATCGCGAAAGTAACTTGCGCCGCGCTCTCGAATTGCTACAGACCTCGGACCTGAAGATCGAACGCGTGTCGCCGATTTACGAAACCGCGCCCCAAGGTTACCTGGAACAGGACTGGTTTCTCAACCTGGTCGCGGCCGCCGAAACTTCGCTTGCGCCGCTCGAAGTCCTGGAGTGTTGCGAAGCGGTTGAGGCGCGGTTAAAGCGGCAGCGCGCGATCAGAAACGGTCCTCGAACCATCGACATCGATCTGCTTTTCTATGGCGATCAGGTGATCTCTAACTCACGCTTGAAGGTTCCGCATCCCCGTTACGCCGAGCGTAGATTCGTGCTGCAACCACTGGCGGATTTGGAACCCGGGTTTCGCGATCCGGTGAATGGGCGGAGTGTGGCCAAGATGCTCGCCGCCGTGGACGGTCAAAACATTCAGCGATATGTTGGCGGCGCTACGTAGGCCACGTTACTTCAGTTGCTTGGCAGCAGACGTGACCTTCGCCATGTTGATGTTCCCGATCCAAACAGTGTTGGGAGCCTCTTGTTCGGTGTACGCGCCCGTGATATCCAAAAACATGATTGTCTTCAGTTCACTGAGATTCAGCTTTCCATCTGCCTGCGCCGCTTCGTCCGGAACGAACGCCGATAAAGCCACTTCGCGGTGATCTGCCTTCCCGCCTCCCTTCACTTCCACGTCAACGTGATAGCGGGCGTTCGGAGGTGTTTGATTTTCCAGCACGAACATGATGTGGGCATCGGATTCGGACGCGATGTCGAACGCTAAGTGAGTAGCCCCTGAGAAATCCTGCCGTGGAAGCGTGTGTGCCATCAGCACGAACGTACTCTCCATCTGGTGGTAGCTAGCCTTCATGGCATTGCCTGGGATCACGGTCCGCGATGTATCCAGAGTCAAATCCGGACCGCCGAAGGTAAACCAGTTGAGTTGCGGATGATCGAAGCTATCGATGTGATAAGTGGTGCGCGCATGATACCAGGCTGGGCGATCCGCACTTACCTCAAAGTCATCGAGATACAGTTTCTGCGGGCCAGTGTGAGTTACCGCTGCGATATGGTCGTTTTTTTGTCCGATGGAAGAGTTGAGTATCTGGCTAAGATCAATAATGCTGATCGCTTCAATCTGATCGAGATCCAACTTGCCGTCAGGGTCCTTGGGATCGTTCGCATTCTGAGCCAGGTAGAAGTCGTCAGGCGACAATTCCACGCGCTGCCAAATCTGCGGCTGCAGCCAAAAGACGCTAATGTATCGGCCGCCCTGCTTCTCGCTGAGTGTGATCGCGGCAGCGGTTGCCGATTCGGCCCTCAGCCAAAGTCCCAGCGACTGCATACTTTGCAAAGACTGCTTCACCGGGAGAGCGGCGGCCGCAGGCGTGGAGGCAGACGCCACATAATCCAGTTCCAAGGCTCCTTTGCCGTTCTTCACCGTCGTGGCATCGTGAGTGACATGGACATGAGCTGTCTCCGGACCGAACGCCGTCCAGCCGCTTTCGCTCGCTTCAAAGTCCTGGTGGATCAGTGGCGGAGCCGCGAAAGCGCTAACCCCCACAAAGCTGGCGCAGAGTGCAACGCATTTGATGAGACGCGCAGGCATGAAAACCTCCTGCTTATTGTAGAGGTAAGGGCTGGGTTCTGCCAGCCCCGGCCCGATGCTATCCTAAATCTAAGCTCCAATCACAGGAAGATACGTTGAAAGTCGGTTTTGTAAGTTTGGGCTGTCCGAAGAATCTCGTGGACAGCGAAGTGATGATGGGTCAACTTGCCGCCAGCGGCCACGAACTGACCACCCATCCTGATCAGGCCGATGTGCTCGTCGTCAATACCTGCAGCTTCATCGACCCCGCCAAGAAAGAATCGGTCGACACGATTTTGGAAATGGCGGAATACAAGAAGGTCGGCCGGGCCCAACGATTGATCGTGGCCGGATGCCTGGTTGAACGCTATCGCGCTGATATCCAGAAGGATATACCGGAAGTTGACGCTGTTATCGGCACCAACGAGATCGATAAAATTGTGGCTGTGTGCGAGGGCATCGAGCCGCAGGCGCAGGCACTCGAGCCCTACCTTTATCACGATCTTACGCCGCGCGTTTTCGCCACTCCCCGCCACTTTGCCTACATCAAGATCGCCGAGGGCTGCGATCATCCTTGCAGCTTTTGTGTGATTCCGCAGTATCGCGGCAAATTCCGTAGCCGCCGCTTGGAATCCGTAGTCGCGGAGGCCACGCGCCTGTTCGGGCAAGGCGTTCGCGAGATCAATTTGATCGGCCAGGATACTACCTGCTATGGCGAAGATTTCGGTCTGAAAGATGGGTTAGCGCACTTGCTGGGGCGGCTTGCCGAAATTGAAACCGAGCAGGAGAAATGGGTCCGATTTCTCTACGCGTATCCCAATCGCGTTACACAGACGCTGCTCGATACCATCGCGCGGCACACGGCTTTGGTGAAGTACATCGATATCCCTCTCCAACACGCTAGCGGTAACGTGCTCAAGCGCATGCGGCGTGGGGCGAATGGCAACATCTTCTTAAAGCTGCTGGAACGGATACGTCAAACCATTCCTGGCGTCGCTATCCGTACAAGCTTCATCGTAGGTTTTCCCGGCGAGACGCAAAGCGAGTTCGAAGAGCTGTGCCAGTTCGTGAAGGCTGCCCAATTCGATCGTCTCGGAGTGTTCTCCTATTCCGACGAGGACAGCAGCCGCAGCTACGAACTCGATAACAAAGTCGATGGACGCACAATTTACAATCGCAAGCGCGTTCTTATGGGCTTGCAGCGCAAGATCTCGGCTGCGCGGAATCGCCGCACGGTAGGGCGCGAGGTTCCCATTCTTGTCGAGGGACTATCGAGCGAGACCGATCTTTTGTGGCAGGGCCGCATGCCGTCGCAAGCGCCGGAAATCGATGGCGTCACGCTGATTAACGATTTTGAAGGTGATGAACCGCGCGCGGGCCAGATCCGCATGCTGCGCATCACCGAAGCGCATGATTACGATCTGGTTGGCACGTTGCTCGCCTCTGATCCGCGCGAACATGCCCGCCCGGATTCGCCACCGACAGGACTGTTCAGTATTCAGCCGGCTTCGTTCATCATCCCCGGTCAGATTCCCGCCCGATGATTTGTCCTATCTGCAAGAAACCGGTCGAGCGATCGGGTGAGGATTACCCGTTTTGCAGCGAACGCTGTCGTACCGTCGACCTCGGCAATTGGGCGATGGAGAAGTATGTGATCTCCAGCCCGTTGAGCACTTCGGAAAACCTGCGCGATTCGCCGGATGCGTCCGACGATGAGGGGTGATGTCTAAGCGGGAGGTTGCGCGCGCACTGGCTACTTGGTTCGGCTGCGGGCTGGTGCCCTACGCTCCTGGAACCGCCGGGTCGTTGGGAGCGTTGGTTCCCGCGCTGGCGATCTCTCGGTTTATTCCTGTCAACGGCTTGGTGGTTGCTTCTGCAGGCCTCATCCTATTCGCGCCTGCCGTATGGGCCGGCGATGTGACTGCGCGCGAAATGCGGAAGAAGGACCCGCAGGTCATCGTAATCGACGAAGTTGTCGGACAATGCATCACCTTCGGCGGCGCAACTCATCTAAATTGGAAAAGCTGGGTGGCGGGATTCGTTCTATTCCGGCTTTTTGACATGACCAAGCCCTTTCCAATCCGGCGATTGGAAGGCCTGCATGGCGGGCTGGGAATTGTCGCTGACGATGCGCTCGCCGGAGTTTACGCCGCAGTGGTCTTATTTCTATTAGGAAGGTTAAATCTCTACTGACATGGGAATCCGCAAGAGCGCAGCCGGCCACCGGCCGGAGATTTCGGAAATTACTCCCCCCGCCGCCATCACGGGCGGGGAACTACAGATCCGAGGCAAAAGCTTTTCGTTAGGGGAACGCCCCTCGGTGACCATTGGCGACGTAAGCGCGCAGATCGTGATCGGTTCCGATTCCCTAGTGATCGTGAAAGTTCCCGAAGGCGCCTCAGCCGGCCAATTGGTGGTCAAGAACGCACAACAGGCGAGCCAGGTGTACACCTGCGACATCGGCGTGATGATCGCCGAAAACCTGCATCCGGTCACCAGTCCAGCTGTCGACGTGTTCGGTAACCTGTACAGCACCTTTAGCGGGTCTCGCGGCCAGAAAGTGCCGCAGTCGGTATTCAAAACCGATCTGCACTTCAACACGAAGCCATTCGTGAGCGATCTGATGAATGCAACGGCCATGGCGTTCGATCGCGATGGTCTGCTCTATATATCTAGCCGTTTCGATGGCGTCATTTACCGCGTCACCCCGAACGGTAACATGACCATTTTCGTTGAAGGCATGGGCGTGGCTACCGGTCTTGCGTTCGATCCCGAAGACAACCTCTATGTCGGCGATCGCAGCGGCACAATATTCAAGATCAGTCCCGAGGGGCAGATTTTCGTGTTTGCCACGCTTGAGCCTTCCATCTCCGCATATCACCTCGCGTTCGGTCCGGATCGCTACCTCTATGTCACCGGGCCTACAACGTCGAGCTATGACGCGGTTTACCGCATCACCCACGACGGCGAAGTGGATACATTCTTTCGGGGGTTAGGGCGTCCTCAAGGCATGGACTTCGATGAATACGGCAATCTGTATGTCGCTGCCTCGCATGCCGGGCGCAAGGGTGTGGTGCGCATCAAGCCGGATCGTTCCGCCGACCTCTTCGTCTCCGGGCCGGGGATTGTCGGACTGCAGTTCACCCCGTCGCGCGCCATGTGCATAGCCACTACCAACGCCCTACACCGGGTGGACGTGGGTGTACGCGGGCTGCGCTTCATGCGCTAGGGTTGCGCCATGAACGCGGAAATCATCGCGGTCGGTTCTGAGCTTCTCACCCCGCAACGTGTAGACACGAACTCGCTCTTTCTGACTCAGGAACTTAATCAGTTGGGTGTTGAAGTTATCACTAAGTATGTCGTCGGCGACGATCGGGAGCGGCTAGCTGAGATTATCCGGCGGGCTTCGGCGCGTTCGGAGTTCGTACTCATTTCCGGTGGCCTCGGCCCCACCGAGGACGACGTCACACGTGATGCGGTCGCCCTTGCCGTCGACCGCCGATTAGTCTTTCAGCAGTCGATTAGTGACGGCATCGAACAGCGCTTTCGCCAGTTCCTCAGCCGCGCCATGCCCGAAATCAACAAGCGGCAGGCGTTTGTGATCGAAGGCGCCGAGGTGTTGCCGAACGATCGCGGCACCGCGCCGGGTCAATGGGTCGATGTGCGCCATTGCTCCATCGTCCTGCTGCCGGGGCCGCCGCATGAGTTGAAAGCCATGTTTCAGAAGCAGTGCCTATCCCGGATGGAGCGCCGCGTTCCGAAGCTGGTAATCGAAACGCTCGTGTTGCGTGTGGCGGGAATGGGCGAGAGCGATTTGGATCAGACGATTGCTCCCGTTTACACCCGCTATGCGAATCCGGTAACCACGGTGTTGGCGCACAACAGCGACATACAGATCCATCTGCGCGCCCGCTGTGAGACGCAGTCCGAGGCACTCCAATTACTGGCTGAAGTCGGCGGCCAGATTGAGTTGTTGCTCGGAGACCGCATCTACTCACGTAATGGCGACCCGCTGGAGGTTACCGTTGGCCAGTTACTCAAGAAGCAGAATCTGTGTCTCGCGGTCGCGGAAAGCGCCACTGGTGGGCTATTGGCTGACCGCATCACCACGGTTGCCGGCTCTTCGGATTACTTTCTCGGCGGTTTTGTCACTTACTCACGCAAGCTGAAAACGTCGTTGCTCGGTGTTTCAGCCGAGTTACTCGATAAGTACGGCCCAGTCAGTCAGGAGTCTGCGGAGGCCATGGCGATTGGCGCGCGCAATCGCACGGGCGCTACTCATGCGCTTTCAATCACAGGTAACGCGGGGCCGGGTACAGATGGCCCCCAAGCGCCCCTCGGTATGATCTATGTCTCCCTCGCCGATCCGGCAGGTGTGACTACTGTCAATCGGCAATTCGCAGGCGATCGCGAGCGGATCCGCCATTTTGCCGGGCAGATGGCCTTGGACCTCTTACGAAAACGGCTCATCAAGGCCGCATAGGCTAGGTCTATAATCTCGGGATGCGCTATTTGCTTCTCGGAATGCTTGTTCTGACGCCGTTGGTTGCGCCGGCGCCCGCACAGGATCAGGGTGATCGCGGCGACCTAAGCGTGATTGGCCGTATCAAAACCGAGGCATTCGAAAACTCCCAGGTGATGGATACGCTCTGGTATCTCACCGACCAGTACGGCCCGCGGCTAACCGCGTCTCCAGAGTTTCAGGAGGCGGCGGACTGGGCGGTAAAGCGCCTGCAAAGCTACGGGATCAGCAACGCCCGGCTGGAGAAATGGGGATCGTTCGGCCGAGGTTGGAGCTTGAAGCAATACTCGGTGGAGATGCTCGAACCGCGGTATTCCCTGCTAGTGGCTGCGCCGCTCGCCTGGTCGGAGAACACCCATGGCCACCAGACGGGTCAGATCTTGCTAACTCCATATGGAACCGGACGGCGTGTAGTCGATCCGGTAAAGGCTGAAGCTGAGCTCGACAAATTCATGGCGACGTGGAAAGGCAAGCTAAAGGGAAAGATCATTCTGCTTTCTCCCGTGCGCCCGGTTGCCCCTGCATCTCGCGCGCTGTTCGCTCGCGACACTGACGCGGAATTGAGCGAGTTAAGCGTTGCCCCGGAGCCTGCTTCCAAGGCGGCCGTGGATGTCAAGAACCTCAATTTCCCGGACGATCCCGCTGAGTTGGCGCGGTACATGAACAGCCTGCCTACCTCTCTCGCCGAAGATCTCTTCAAAAAGCGTCAGGCCATGAATGCCCGCCGCGCAAAATTCTTCAAGGATGAAGGCGTTGTCGCCATACTCAACAGTGATCCGCGCGCGCATGACAGCCTCTTGTTCGCCGAGGCTGCTGGCTCCTATGATGCGAAAAATGCCATGGCGCCGCCAACGTTCGTGGTGACTCAGGAGCAGTACAACCGTATGGTCCGGCTGCTGGACAAGAAGGTCCCCGTGAATGTGCGGGTTAGTCTTCAGGCCGAAGCTTCCAAGGACAATGTGGACGGGCAGAACCTTATAGGAGAGATTCCCGGGGGCGCTAAGAAAGATGAGGTGATTATGATCGGCGCGCACTTCGATTCGTGGCACACGGGTACGGGCGCTACTGACAATGGAGCGGGCTGCGCCGTGATGATGGAAGCCATGCGCATCCTGAAGACACTCAATCTGAAGCTCGATCGCACCGTACGCATCGCGCTCTGGAGCGGGGAAGAGCAGGGGCTTCTAGGATCGAAAGCTTACGTAAAGGAACACTTCGGCGATCCGGACACCATGAAGCTTACTGAGGCTCACGGTAAGTTGTCCGGGTATTTCAATTTGGATAATGGTACCGGCAAGATTCGCGGCGTGTACTTACAGGGTGACGACGCGATGCGTCCAGTCTTCGAGCAATGGCTCGCACCATTCCGGGATCAAGGTGTCTCTACAATTACTATCCGGAACACCGGCGGTACTGACCATCTCTCGTTCGCAGCAGTTGGATTGCCGGGATTTCAATTCGTGCAGGATCATCTCGATTACGGAACACTAACGCACCATTCCGACATCGACACCTACGATCATTTGCAAGGGCCGGATCTCATGCAGGCTGCCGCAGTAGTCGCAAGCGTGGTCTATCAAGCGGCCAACCGGCCGCAAATACTGCCGCGGCGGGAACTACCGAAAGCTGCGCCGAAGCTTGAGAATGCTGGAGCGGTAACCAGCGCCGGTTTAAATTAGTAAATACTTGTACGCAAATGCACCAGGTTGGTGTATGATTCTCTGGCGGCTCTATCTAGTACGATTGCAGGCTTCCAGGAGAATATGCGCCCGTTTCAGACAATCATCTTGGGTTCGCTACTCGCGATCCAGTTTGCCAACCCTTTACCCGGGGCTCCCGTTACTTTCGCAGCTCGACAAGCAATCGAGCTTACCAACGCCATCATTACTCTGGCTGACATCAACAAAGATGGACACACGGACATCATTGCCGCGGATTTGTCTCCAGTAACGAATCTTTACCAGGTCAGCATCCAGTTAGGCAGCGGTAGTGGAACGTTTACCCAAGGGCCGGCAATCGATCTCGGGCCCGGATTTTACCCGACGGCGATCGCGACAGGTGATTTCAACGGAGACGGGTTGGTGGATATAGCCGTGCTGTCCAGTTCCTCACGGGCCGTCTACATTCTTCTGCAAGAGTTTCAGGGCTTCTCCGTAACACCGATCCAGATTGCCGAAGATACTTCTCAAGCTCAGAACATAGCTGTTGCGGATCTAAATAGGGATCGCATGTCGGATCTGATCATTCCGAGCGCCGCGGGGACTGTTGTACTTCTCAGCTCCGGTGGCGGACACTTCCAGACCCCCGTCCTTGCGAACACCACTTCGAGCATTTTCGTGCAGTCCGCAGACATAAACAATGACAAGAAGCCGGACATTGTGACTTCCGGCGGGTCGTGTTGCTTTGGGACTGCTCTCACGGTGTTATTGGGAGACGGGCACGGAGGTTTCTACGCTCCTTTGTTCCAGCCAAGCTTAGGTGGTATCCAGTCGCGGTTTACACTCTCGGATCTCAACAAAGATGGCAAAGTGGATATCGCGGCGATCGGTGCTTATACACCGTCCTCAATTCTGGTAGCCCTTGGGAATGGCGACGGCACATTCGCCGCATCCAACAGCTACGGGGTCCCGAGTCAGTACGGTTCGGGTTTGAGCATCGTTTCAGCTGATCTGCAAGGGGACGGACTACCCGACCTGCTATTGGTCACCTCCAGCTATCTTTCAAACTCGCTTCTTACGTTCTTGAACGTAGGCAAAGGGGTGTTCGGGCCTTCCAACGCTTATCCTGTTCCACTAAATTCGATTTACGTGGGGGCTGGGAATTTCAACTCGGATACTTATCCCGATGTCGTAGTCAGCGCCAATGGCCAGGGGTCTGTCGCTTCGTTACTGTTTAACAATGGCCATGGAGGACTCATGGACGGCGAACTGGTCACCTCAGTCCAGTCCGCGGCTTACCTGGTGACGGGCGATTTCAACGGTGACGGGAAGCCAGATCTCGCCGCAGTCAATCAGGGCACCGGACTCTCAATACTTTTAAATAACGGGAACAATAAAAACCTGTTTACACCACTTCCCAACCTTCCGTATTACAGCGGCCCGCTCGTGGCTGCTGATTTCAATAACGACGGGCGTGAGGACCTGGTAATCCTTAATAGCGTAAGCGGCGAAACGCTGCTAGGGAATGGAGACGGGTCCTTTTTGTTCGTTCCCTCTAGCTTCTCGACAGGCAGCGGTTACCCGAGTTCCGCCATAGCCGCTGACGTAAACGGTGACGGCAAGTTAGATCTGATTACAAACGCGCCTTCCGTAAATCTTGGAAATGGCGATGGAACGTTCCAGGCGCCGTCGAGTGTCCCATACTACTGCTATGGTGGCGGGGCAGTCGCCGTGGCGGACTTCAACAATGACGGGAAGCTCGATGTAGCTACCGGCTGCCAGGGGTATGTCACCGTCTTTCCCGGCAATGGTGACGGATCGTTGAACTTTCCGTCTTATCAGGGCTACGCTCCCGGGTTACTCTCCCTAACAGCCGGTGACTTCAACCATGACGGCATTCCCGATATCGTTTTCACATCCAATCCCAATTACTTCTATCCAGGCTCGACAACAGCTACGATTCTGCTTGGACAAGGAAATGGGTCCTTCGCGACGGGGGTGACAATTCCGGTACTCACGGGAACTTCAGGCGTGATATTGGCGGGCCACTTCGACGGTAGCCAAGCCTTGGATTTCGCCGTCCTCGATAACACTGACTCGGTGGTCACCATCGTTCGCGGTAACGGCAACGGGACTTTCCAGATCCCCGAGATCTTCGGCGCAGGGTCGAATCCGTCGTGCATGGTCGGAGGGCGCTTCCGTTCCGGCTCGCAACCCGCAGAACAGGACCTGGCATTCTGTACTGCGCAAGGGATAGAACTGGATCTAAACACAACTAAGTAACTGATTTGCGGCGGGGCTACTTACACCGGGTTTTCCCGCCGCAAGGCGCACGACTCTACCACGCGGCGGATCTCTTCGAGCATTTCATCTAAGTTATAAGCGCCCTTCTGTAACACGCGCTCCACCGAGCCGTTCAGGCGGGCACGATCTTCCGGAGTTACATCCTTGGCGGTCAGTACCAGAATGGGAACCCGCGACCACCTCGGATGCCGGGATACCGCATGTGCAAACTCGAAGCCGTCCATTTCCGGCATCATCAGATCGAGAATGATTAGCTCTGGTTGAATCTCGTCCAATCGCGCAAGCGCTTGCCGTCCGTTGGTAGCTTCGGCTACGTGCCAATGCTCGCGGCGTAACATCTGTGTCAGAATCTCCCGCGCATCGCTATCGTCGTCGATGACAAGCGCCGTGCACGGCGGAACCTCACACCGGTAGCGATTGAGAACTGCCGAAAGCCGCTCACGGTCGACGGGCTTAATTAGATAGTCCGACGCGCCCAGCGCATAGCCGAGGTTACGGTTATCGATCATCGTCAGCATGATCACCGGGATTTCGCAGAGCTCCGGATCGGCTTTGAGCGCTGTAAGTACGGCCCAGCCATCCATTTTCGGCATGATGACGTCGAGCGTTATTGCGGTAGGCCGGATCGCGCGCGCCAGTCGCAGCCCTTCTTCACCGCTGGCGGCCCGCTCGGCGTGGAAACCTTCGCGAGTCAGAAGCCGTTGCATTAGATCGCTCGAGACTGGATCGTCGTCGATGATCAGCACGGTACCTTTGCGTTTAAGCTCCAATACAGGCGACGAGTGTCCAGCCGCGCCATCGGGTGAAACGCGCCGGGGAAGACGAATAGTGAATGTCGATCCGGCTCCGACTTCGCTATCGACAGTTACCTCGCCGCCCATCATCTCGCAGAAGCGGCGCGTGAGTACAAGACCGAGACCGGTACCGCCGAACTGACGGCTAGTCCCCGAATCGGCTTGCCGGAAGGATTGAAAAAGCTGGCCGAGTTGCGCGGGCGAAATCCCGATGCCGTTGTCAACCACACGAAGCAGAACATCATCGCCGGTTTCAGCTCGCAAGCTCTGGAGCACAATTGATCCGCGCTCGGTGAATTTGGCCGCGTTAGAGAGCAGGTTCAGCAGACTTTGACGCACCTTGCTGAGATCCGCGTAGATGAGGCCCAGACTTGGAGCGAGTTCGACCTCCAGAGTGTTGCCGTTCTTTTCAACCAGTAGCCGGACTGTGCCCGCCACTTCGCGGATCAGATCGTCCAGTGCGAAGGTCTCAAGGTACAGTTCCATTTTGCCGGCCTCGATCTTGCTGAGATCCAGCAAGTCGTTGATGAGCCCCAGCAAGTGCCGTCCGGCTGAATGAACCTTGCGAAGATCGCTACCCATGGAAGCAGCGCCAAGCCCTTCGGCTTCCTCCTGCAGCATTTCGCTATAGCCGATGATCGCGTTGAGCGGAGTGCGCAGCTCATGACTCATGCTGGCGAGAAAGTCACTCTTGGCGCGGTTGGCAGCCTCGGCGGTTTCCTTGGCTATCTGCAATTCCTGGCCGGCAAGTTTACGTTCTGTGATGTCACGGATGTACGCGGTAAATAAGGGCGGCCCGTCGCTGGGAATACGGGTCACGGCAAGCTCGATCGGGAACTCCTCGCCGCTGGCCCGCATGCACACAATCTCGATCCGCTGCCCGAGGATGGGACCATGACCGGTGGCGAGGTAGTGCGCCATCCCGCGGGTGTGGGCTTCACGCAAGCTAGGTGGGATCAGGATTTCAGCCATCGGTTTACCGAGGACAGAAGCGCGTGCATGTCCGATGGTCCTTTCCGCGGCGGCATTCCATTCCACGATGCGGCCTTCGTGGTCCATACCAACGATGCAATCGAGCGCGGTCTCAAGCACCGCGCGGTGGCGGGCCTCGCTGGCGCGGAGTTCAGCTTCGGCACGCCTCCGTTTCACGAACTGGCCAATCTGCTGGCCAAGCGCGGAGGTGCTTCGCAGGAGCTCCGGATCGGCCGACGTAGATAGCTGGGTGAAGAACTCGATCACACCAAAGAACTGATGGGCGGTGGCGATCGGGAAGGCGAACGCGCCGTGGAGGTCTGCTTTCCGGGCGGCAGCCGAACGCGGGTAATCCAACGCCGCGATATCCGGAAGCGAGAGTGGCGTGCCGGTTTCCCAAACCTGTCCTGGAAGACCCTCGCCGCAGACCACCGCGAGGTCGCGCGAGGCTTGTTCGAAGCCTTCGTCATGAAACCCGGGCGCCTGCCAGATTTCGCGACAGCGCAGGCGCTGCTGAGCTTCGTCAAGGATCCACAGCGTTCCGTGCACCCACCCGAGGCTCGTGCCGATCCTCTCCAAAAGCTGTTGCCCGGCTACGTTCATTTCGGCTTGGCTTAGATTGCTAGCCGTCGCAAGCACTTGGCTGACGGCATACTGAACTTCCAGGCGCTGCTGGACGCGCTTACGCTCGGAAATGTCGCGCATGTTGACTACGACGCCTTCCACGCGGCCTTCAATGACAACGGGCTGCGTGGCGTATTCGACCGAGATCGGCGTGCCATCTTTACGCCAGGCGATTTCGTTATCGACCCACGCTCCCTTGCCCGTGAGAACGGTGAGATAGATGGGGCACTCAGCGGCGGGGAACGGACTGCCGTCGGGGCGGTGATGATGCATCAGTCGATGCATGTCTTGGCCGATGCACTCGTCCGGATCAAAACCCAGCATGGCCGCTGCGGCTTGATTGATGAAAGTGCAATCGCCGGCCGCGTCGATGGCGTAAATGCCATCGGCGGTAGCTTCGAGCAGCGCGGTTCGCTCAATGAGCAGCCGTCGCTCGCCGGACTCACGGTTCGATGCCATATCCATCAACTCTTGATCTGGACCAGATCGGAAGAGGCTTCCTCCTGATCGTAAAACGAGCGAACGCGCCGGGCAACCGCCCGTCCCACCAGGCTGGCCAAGGCCTCTTCATCCGCCTGTCGCACCAACGTGGAGCTTCCGAAGTGCTTCAGCAGTTTGCGCACGGTCTTCTCGCCGACCATGGGAATCCGGTCGAGTTCACTGGTGAGAGCGGCGGCATTCCGCCGGGTGCGATGGAACGTGACCGCGAAGCGATGCGCTTCGTCGCGGATGGATTGGATCAGGTGCAAGATGGGAGAGAACCGGTCGAGCACAATTGGGGCGTTCTCCTGGCCGAGCACATAGATGATCTCCTCGCGCTTGGCGATGGAAGCCAGGGGCTGATTGATGATTCCGAGACGTTCGAGTGCATCCGCCGCGGCATGAAGTTGCCCTAAGCCGCCATCGATTAGAATCAGACCGGGCATCGCTCCGCCCTCGGCCTGGATGCGTCCGTAGCGGCGGGTGACAACCTCGAACATGCTTGCGAAATCGTCATTGCCTTCCACTGTTCGGATGATGAATTTGCGATAGTCGGCCTTCTTCATCTTGCCCTCTTCCCAAACCACCATGCTGGCGACTTTGTTCGTGCCCTGGATGTGAGAGATATCGAAGCATTCGATGCGGCGTGGCGGGTCAGGAAGTCCGAGCGTGTCCCGCAGCGTTTCGAAGATGACGGCGGCGGCGGGTTTGCGAACACGGAAACGCGAGTCGAAACAATGGCGGGCGTTGGTGCGCGCCAGATCGAGCATCGCCTTTTTCTGGCCGCGCTGTGGGGTCACAATCTCCACTTTCCTTCCGCGTTTTTCGCTCAGTAGTTCTTCCATCACGGCGCGGTCCTCAAAATCCACCGGGACGTGAATGATGCCGGGAATATATTGCTGATCGAGATAAATCTGAAGCAGTAGGCTCGAGAAAAACGACGGCTCGTCGAACTCGGCCTGGTCCTCCCAATAGAACTCGCGGCGATCGACGATCTGGCCGTTACGCAAGTGGAAGAGATTGACCGCTACCAGAGGCGGCTCCGCGTACGCGGCAAAGATATCGGCATCGTCCCCGGATGCGGCGGCCATTTTCTGGCGCTGATCCATCTCCTCGACCGTGGAAAGCAGATCGCGCCAGGACGCGGCTTCCTCGAAACGCATGTCTTCGGCTGCGGCGTTCCTGCGCTGCTCCAATTCCCTCGCGAGATCGGCGGTACGGAATTCCAGAAACATGCGCGTATCGCGAACGGCGCGGGCATAGGCTTCCTCCGTTGTCAGATTCTCGACACACGGCCCCAGGCAGCGATGAATGTGATATTCCAGGCACGGCTTCGGGTGGTAGCGATCGAGATCGACCTTGCAGGACGGAATCTTGAAATACCGGTGAATGAAGTGGACCAGGCGGTAAGCCAGATTGCCCGGGAAATACGGGCCGAAATAGGTGCTTCCGTCTTTGATCAGCCGGCGGGTGACATAGACGCGAGGATGCTTCTCATTCGTGAGCTTGATGTACGGGTAGGTCTTGTCGTCCCGCAGCAGCACGTTGAAGCGGGGCTTGTACTGCTTGATGAGGTTGTTTTCGAGAGCAAGCGCCTCTTTCTCGTTGTCGAGCAGGATGTAGTCGACATCACGGGCTTCTGAAATGAGGGTGCCGGTCTTGACATCCTGAAGCCGGTCAACGGAAAAGTAGCTGCGAACGCGATTGCGCAGGCTCTTGGCTTTGCCGACGTAAATGACTTTCCCGCTGGCATCTTTGTAGAGGTACACACCAGGGCCGAGAGGCAACTGCGAGGCTTTTTCCCGAAGTACTTGTTCAGGGGGAACTGCGGCGGGCAATATACTTTAATTATGTCACTGCCGCTGCTGCTGCTAGCTGCCGGGCTAATGCAAAACGGCGATGCGGCCGTTCAGCCAAAGCTAAAGAACGCGCCTCCAGCGACCGGTGCCGCCGCTGATCAAAGCCCGCCGGAAGAAGACGAAACGCTGGCGCCCAAAGATTACGCTTTCAATCCGATTCAGGCAACCAAGGAAATCCGAACCGGCGACTTCTATTGGAAAAAGGGAAAGTTCAAGGCTGCGGCGGCGCGGTATCTGGAAGCGACGCGATGGAACAATCAGTCTGCTGAGGCGTTCCGCAAGTTAGGGGAAGCGGAAGAAAAACAGGATGAGCCGAAACTGGCAAGAGAGGCATTCCAACAGGCGCTCAGCCTGACGTCGGAGCCTAAGGAAGCTAGCGAAATCAAGAAACGTTTGCAGCGTCTACCCTAGCTTAGGAGTTGCCTCGGGGCAGACGCGCCTCGCGGCGCAGGATGCGCAGAATCTTTTCGAACCCGGCATTCCAGTTCGGAAACAGGTCGACATATTGAACTTCGCGTGTGATGCGCTCGGGAATCTGGCAGTTATCGAGGCGAACTGGAATCAGATACACCTGATCGAGGGGAATGTGTTGGGCGCAATCCAGCGCGTAGCGGATTTCGGCCTGGAACCCACCTTTTTTCTTAACCGAGCGCGTGCTGAAGCAAGCGACCACAAATTCTGAAACGCTGATGGCGTCTTCGATGGCGCGGGCCCAATTCTGACCGGGCATGAGTTTTCGGCGATCCATCCAGGGATCGAAGCCGGCGATGGTTAGCGCCTCGTAAAGCGCTTCCGCGAAAGCCGCGTCTTCGTGAACGTAAGTAATGAATACGGTGGGAAGCGCATGGCCAACGAAATCGAAGCTGCCGTGCTGATCCGGCACGAAGGAGCCGAGACCGTCGATATCGACGCGAGCGCCGCGTTTAAGCGCATCCTGAACCAGACGGAGAATGGAATCGGAGCAGGTGGGTTGCGGTGGATTCAAGACTGTTCCTTGACGAATTGAATATTCCCTTCGGCATCGCGCCGCAGGCGGCCGAGACCCGGCAAAACGGCCGGCTGCCCATCGCGCAGTTTTTGCAGAACATCGTTGACCAAACGATCCACCTGGTCGGCGGCTTCAGCGCGGGTGACTCCCGTCTCGCGTGCCAAATCGCGTGCTAACTCTTTCTTCTTCATCCCGATTCGAGGCTAGCAAGATGGGTAGTTCGGTTGAGGGCGCGCCGGGTGGGTGGAAGTTTTAGAATGAGTGGGTTACGGAGAAGGGAAGGGATGTGAACGGGAAAGGAAAGAGGGACTCACGTCACCGGGGCGGTTAGGGATTCGAACCCCAGACCCCCTGCTTGTAAAGCACAATTCCGTATTTCTCGGAAGCTGCCGATTCTTAACTACTTACATTCTAAACAAATGAGCAGACATCGTTGAACGATTCGGTTCTGGATTGAGTTCTTGGAACTCATAAATCCTTCCTCGCTGCTCATAAGTCATCCCGACCAAATACTGTATGAACACGAGTACAGGGGCTTCTTCGCGGCCCGAGTGGTGGATTATTCTTGGTCGATAATTCAGATCTTTCATAAGATCGAGTTGACGTGAACCCGCTTTTTCGCCCGAAGTGGGATACTAATTCGGACGAAGGAAGGGAGAAGAGACGTCACGAGGGAAACACAGCCAAGAGCAGATTCTGTCGGTGGTGAATCCGTTGGAAGCAGGCCGTAAGGCCATCGAGGTCGCACGCGAGATCGGCGTGAGCACGTACACGGTGTATTCCTGGAAGCCAAGTACGGCGGCATGGGAGCGAGGCAATCCGGTTGAAGCACCTGGAAGATGAGAACGGACGGTTGAAGAAACGGGTGGCGGGGGTGTATATCGGTGTGGAGAGAACCCCAAAAGTGAGACAGCGAGTTAAGGGAACAAATACATTGAATGGAGTGAGGAATGGATTTGCCCCGAGCTGTCTACAGCCGCGATCTGAAGATCACGGCGATGCGCGCACTGGACGCAGGTTCAACCGCCGGTGAAATAGCGCGGAAGTATCAACTGAGTCCCAAGCTGCTGGAGCGTTGGCGTGGCGACTGGCGTGCCAAAGGGGAGTCGGCTTTTCCTGGAATCGGCCGTAGTGCGATCAGCGGTTCCGCTGCTCTCGATGATGGGCGCCGGGTGGCCGAGCTGGAGCGCAAGATCGGCCAGCTCATCATGGAGAACGACTTTTTAAAAAAGGCCTTGCAGCATTTCAAGGATCATCACCCGCCAGCCGTCGTCAGTGGCGGGGATGTCTGTTTGAAGAAGTCCAGCAGCAAGCCTCGAAAGGGAAAGCCGTGAACGCTCTTTGTCAGATGACCGGCCTGAGCAGAGCTGGTTTTTATCGCTGGCGTGTGCCTCGACGGACCGAGCCGGTGGAGATGGAACTGCGTGACCAGATGCAGAAAGTGGCTTTGGAATGGCCCAGTTACGGCTATCGAAGAATCGCCCTTGAGCTTCGTCGTCGAGGTTTCGCAGTGAATCATAAGCGCGTGCTACGGATGATGGGCGAAGACAATCTGCTATGTGTACGTCGACGCGCTTTCACAGTTACGACAGACTCGCGCCACCATCTTCCGATATATCCGAACCTGGCGCGAGCGATGCAGCCCACGGAGATCAATCAATTGTGGGTTGCCGACCTCACCTATATTCGATTGCGCCACGAGTTCATCTATCTTGCTGTGGTGCTGGATGCGTTCTCGCGACGGGTAATCGGCTGGTCATTGGGACGATCGTTGGAAGCCGGACCTGGCGGTCGCGGCCTTGCGGATGGCACTGGTTCAGCGGCAACCTTCGCCCGGCTTGGTGCACCACTCCGATCGCGGGGTGCAATATGCCGCGCGGGACTACACCGAGATTTTGAAGCAGCGCGGCGTCACGATCAGTATGAGTCGCAAGGGAAATCCCTACGACAATGCGGCCTGCGAGTCATTCATGAAGACCCTGAAAAGTGAAGAGGTTTACCGGAACGAATACGCTGACTTTCACGATGCGCGGTCCAGCCTCGGTGAATTTCTGGAGCTCGTCTACAACCAAAAGCGCCTACATTCGGCGTTGGGATATGTTCCACCAGCCGAATTCGAAAGAGGCGCGAACGGATGAACGGAAGTTTCTTTAAAACCGGACATAACGGGGGCTTCGCCCCTGCGACCCCAGGATTTAACGCAGTTGGGCCGGAATGGATGGTGAGGCTCGGAGCGGCTGACGCCGCCCCGTCCATTCCAGCTGCTGAGTCGACGCTCGAGTCGCATCCCTGCGTTGCTCTATCCTCCGCTCAGGTGATTCCAGAGTGGACAACATCAACCCTGCCGTGCAATGATTTTTCAGCGAACGGCAACTACCCCCTTAACTCGCTGTCTCAATCCAGGGGTTCACTTCAGTGGCTCCGCTGGGCTTACATCTGATATTGGGGGGAGCCTGTTACTACACCGGAGCTGTCGTCCCTAAATGGATGGGATTTTTGTAGGGCCTGGACTCGTCTCCGGCATGGCTTGCTGTGCGGTGACTAGCTTGCTCGTCTATTTGGTGCCAGGTTAGTGATGTCGCGTTTGCGACAGCTTCTCGCGCAATTCGGCCTAAAGCCATATCGTCGTTTAACCTCTGCAAATAACTTGGGCCAGAACATGCAGGAAAAAGTGACCCAGCGGTCGCGGATAACGTATATCCCGACCCTGGATGGCTGGCGCTTTATCGCCATCTCCTTAGTGCTGTTTGCCCATACTTATGAGTGGCTGGGACTAGGGACGGCAAAGCTCGCACGCCTTATCCACTATTCGGGAATCGAAACGCATATTCATCGAGCGGGGCTCATGGGGGTCGAGGTATTCTTTTGCATTAGTGGCTTCCTGATCACCAGGCGACTCGTCGAGCAACCTCAGCCCCTTTCGCTTTTTTATAAACACCGCGCATTCCGTATCCTTCCCGCCGCCTTGGTCTATCTTGTGACCGTATCCACGCTTGGAGCGTTTGGTCTGGTAACTGTCGGAGCAAGGGAGGTTGTTGCATGTCTCTTGTTTTACCGCAACTATATTGACGCAATTACGCCCTTCACCGCGCATTTCTGGTCCCTGTCAATCGAAGAGCAGTACTACGTGGTTTGGCCATCTGTATTGGTCTTCGCTGGAATTGA